>OY969691.1:655000-1839548 GCA_963701985.1 uncultured Coriobacteriia bacterium | reverse complement strand
ACGGAGTGCACGAGCCGGCGCCTGCCTCGCGCCGCGTCGAACGCGACGCGGGCGATCCGTTCGATCTCGAACTCGCGGTAGTCGAGCGTGTCGAACGCGCGGCGCCCCGGGCCGCCGTCCGCGCCCGCGCCGGGCACGCCGCTCTCGCGGCCGCGAGCACCGAAGTACAGGCCGCCGGTGAGCTCGCGCACGATGAGCATGTCGACGCCCTCGAGCACGTCGGGCTTGACGGACGACGCGTCCGCAAGCGGTGCGAAGACCGTGACGGGCCTGAGGTTCGCGTACAGGCCGAGCTCCTTGCGCATACCGAGCAGCCCCTGCTCCGGGCGCGGCCGGGCCGGGTCGGTGGTGTCCCACTTCGGCCCGCCGATCGCGGCGAGCAGCACCGCGTCGGCCTCCTTGGCCTCCCGCAGCGTCTCCGGCGGCAGCGCCGTGCCCGTCTCGTCGATCGCGGCGCCGCCGAGCAGCGCCTCGTGGAAGTCGAACGCCACGTCGTGCTCCTCGCCGAGGGCGAGCAGCACCTTGACCGCCTCGTCGGTGATCTCCGGTCCGATGCCGTCACCGGGCAGCAGGCAGATGCGCACGCGGCGCGCCGTCACTTCTTCACCCGGTCCTTCACCGAGGCCACGAGGCCACCCTTCTCGATGATGGCCTTGATGAAGGGCGGGAACGGCTGCGCGTGGAAGGTCGTGCCGGTCGTGAGGTCGGTGATCGTGCCGGCGTCCGCGTCCACCGCGACCCGGTCACCGTCGCCGATGCCGTCGACCGCGTCCGGCGCCTCCATGATGGCGAGGCCGGTGTTGATCGCGTTGCGGTAGAAGATCCGCGCGAAGCTCTTCGCGATGACGACGGAGACGCCCGCGGTCTTGATCGCGATCGGCGCGTGTTCGCGGCTGGACCCGCAGCCGAAGTTCTCGTCGGCCACGATGATGTCGCCCGGACGCACCTTCGCCACGAAGCTCGCGTCGATGTCCTCCATGCAGTGCTTCGCGAGCTCGGCGGCGTCCGACGTGTTGAGGTAGCGCGCCGGGATGATGACGTCGGTGTCGACGTCGCGGCCGTATCGGTGTGCGGTGCCTTCGAAGCGCATCGTTCGCGTTCCTCCCCTAGTCCAGGTCGTCCGGCAGCGCGATGTGCCCGGCCACGGCCGTCGCGGCGGCGACCGCGGGCGAGGCGAGGTAGACCTCGGAAGCCGGGTCGCCCATGCGGCCGACGAAGTTGCGGTTGGTGGTCGCGAGCGCGCGCTCGCCGGCGGCGAGGATGCCCATGTGCCCGCCGAGGCACGGGCCGCACGTCGGCGTCGAGACCGCCGCGCCCGCCTCGACGAACACGTCGAACAGCCCCTCGTGCATCGCCTGCGTCCAGATCGCCTGCGTCGCCGGGATGACGATGAGCCGCACCCGCGGGTCGACCTTGCCGGCCCTTGCAGGATGCCAGCGGCGACGCGCAGGTCCTCGAGGCGCCCGTTCGTGCACGAGCCGATGACGACCTGGTCCACGGTGACGTCGCGCGCCTCGCGCACCGGCCGCGTGTTGCTCGGCAGGTGCGGGAACGCCACGGTCGGCTCGATGTCGGCGGCGTCGATCGCGATGACGCGCGCGTACTCCGCGTCGGCGTCGGAGGCGTAGACCTTCCACGGGTGCTCCGCGCGACCTTCGACGTAGGCGCGGGTCGTGTCGTCGAACGCGATGATGCCGTTCTTGCCGCCCGCCTCGATCGCCATGTTGCAGATGGTGAAGCGGTCGTCCATCGGCAGCGCGGCGATCGTGTCGCCGGTGAACTCCATCGCCTGGTACAGCGCGCCGTCGACGCCGATCATGCCGATGACGTGCAGGATGATGTCCTTGCCGCCGACCCAGGGCCGCAGGTCTCCCGTAGATCTCGAACTGGATGGACGCCGGGACCTTGAACCACGCGGAGCCGACGGCCATGCCGGCCGCGGCGTCGGTCGAGCCCGACGCCCGTGGCGAACGCGCCGAGCGCCCCGTAGGTGCAGGTGTGCGAGTCCGCGCCGATGATGAGGTCGCCGGGCACGACGACGCCCTGCTCGGGCAGGAGCGCGTGCTCGATCGCCCATGCAGCCGACCTCGTAGTAGTGCGTGATGCCCTGCTCGCGCGCGAACTCGCGCACGATCTTCGCCTGCTCGGCCGACTTGATGTCCTTGTTCGGCGTGTAGTGGTCGGGCACGAGCGCGATCGCGCTCGCGGTCGAAGACCGCGTCCGACGCCGGTCGTGCGGAACTCGCGGATGGCGATCGGCGCCGTGACGTCGTTGGCGAGCACGAGGTCGAGTGCGCACTCGATGAGCTGCCCGGGCGTCGACCTCGGGCAGGCCCGGCGTGCGCCGCGAGGATCTTCTCCGTGATGGTCATGGGTCGCGGCATCGCGGCTCACAGCTCCTCGGTGCACGGAGCGGTTTCACGCTCACGAGGAGGCGGTTGAACGCGTTCACGTAGGCCTTCGCGCTGGCCACGATGATGTCGGTGTGCGAGCCGCGGCCGGTGAAGATGCGGCCGTCCTCGCTGCGCACCCGGACCGCGACCTCACCCTGGGCGTCGATGCCCTTGGTGACCGCCTTGACGGCGAACTCGACGAGTTCGACCGGGACGCCGGACGATGCGGCTGATGGCCATGTAGACCGCGTCGACCGGGCCGTCGCCGTGCGCGGCGTCGATGAGGTGCTCGCCGTCCGGCGCGATGAGCTCGACGGTCGCGGTCGGGATGCCGGGATCGCCGCAGGTCACGTGCACCTGCTCGAGGTGGTAGACCTCCTCCTGCGCGCGGTCGCGGTCCGACATGAGCGCCTCGAGGTCCTCGTCGAAGACCTCCTTCTTGCTGTCGGCCAGCGTCGAGGAACGTCGCTCGTAGACCTGCGGCGAACTCGGCGTCCGGTCGGCTCGTATCCGAGCTCGGCGAGCCGGTGCGCGAGCGCGTGGCGTCCCGACTGCGCGCCGTCAGCACGATGGAGCGAGCCGGCCACGCCGACGTCGGCCGGATCGATGATCTCGTAGGTCGATGCGCTCCTTGAGCACGCCGTCCTGGTGGATGCCGCTGGAGTGCGCGAACGCGTTGGCGCCGACGATGGCCTTGTTCGGCTGCACGGCGATGCCGGTGATCGTGCTCACGAGCCGCGACGTGCGCGCGATCTCGCGCGTGTTGATGCCGCGTGTCCACGCCGAAGTAGGTCGCGGCGCTGCCGCAGCGCCATCACGACCTCTTCGAGCGAGGTGTTGCCGGCCCGCTCGCCGATGCCGTTGATGGTGCACTCGATCTGGCGCGCGCCCGCGGCCACTCCCGCGAGCGCGTTGGCGGTGGCCATCCCGAGGTCGTCGTGGCAGTGCACCGAGACGGTGACGCCCTCGATGCCCGCGACGTTGCTCCATGAGCCCGCGCGATGAGCGCGCCGAACTCGTCGGGATACGTGTAGCCGGTCGTGTCCGGGATGTTGACGACGGTGGCGCCCGCCTCCACGGCCGCCTCGATCATCGCGGTACAGGAACGCGGGCTCGGCCCGGCCGGCGTCCTCGGCGTAGAACTCGACGTCGTCCACGAAGGTGCGCGCGAGCTTCACGGCCGCGACCGCGCGCTCGAGCGCCGTCTCCTCGCGGATGCGCAGCTTGTCGCGCAGGTGCGACTCGCTCACGCCGATGCCGGTGTGGATGCGCGGCCGCTTCGCGGTCGCCAGCGCGCTCCGCCGCCAGCTCGATGTCGCGCGGGCACCGCGCGCGAGAGCGCGCACACGACCGACGGCGTCGCCGACCTCCGCGCCGATGCGCTGCACCGACTCGAAGTCGCCGGGGCTCGACGCCGGGAACCCCGCCTCGATGACGTCGACGCCGAGGCGCACGAGCTGGCGCGCGATCTCGAGCTTCTCGCGCCGTGTTCATGCTCGCGCCCGGCGACTGTTCGCCGTCGCGCAGCGTCGTGTCGAACACGAGGACCCGGTCGGCGCTCATAGCTCGACGCTCCACGCGTCGTCCATGCCCGCGTGCTCGCGGATGCTGCTCAGCAGCTCGGGCGACGGCGCGGTGTCCACGGTGATGCCCATGAGGGCGGTGCCGCCGGCTTCGTGACGCCCCACCTGCATGGAGCCGATGTTGATGCCGGCGTCGCCGAGCATCGTGCCGACCTTGCCGATCATGCCCGGCCGGTCCGGGTAGCGGAAGAACGCCATGTAGCGTGTCGGGCAGCATGTCGAGGTCGTAGCCGAACAGCGACACGAGCCTGCGGCTCGTTCTTCTTGCCGATGAGCGCGGCCGCCACTTCGACCGGCTCGCCGGCCGCGCTTTGCGCCTTGACCACGATCATCGAGACGTAGTCGTGCGTCTCGGGCCTCCGCGTCTCCGACGACGTGGATGCCGCGCTGTTCGGCGAAGTAGTCGGCGTTGACGTAGTTGACCGGCTCGTCGGTCGCCGATCTCGAGCAGCCCCCTGAGCACGGCCGTGCGCAGGATGCGCGTGTCGGTGTCCGCGAGCCCGCCGATCATGACGACCTCGAGCTCGTGACGCCGCCGCGCGCGAGCTGCGCGACCATCGAGCCCTGCCTGCTCGGCGAGCCGCAGGTACGGCCCGACCGCGCTCCATGACCTCGGGCGGCACCGGCGCGATGTTGACCGCCGTCGAGACCATCTCGCCGCGGAGCCCGGCCGCGACCAGCTCGGCGATCTGCTCGCCCGCGCGGTCCTGCGCCTCCTCGGTGGACGCGCCGAGGTGCGGCGTCACGATCACGTTGTCGAACGCGAAGAGCGGCGACTCGGTCGTCGGCTCGACCTCGAAGACGTCGATCGCGGCGCTCGCCACCTTGCCGCTCTTCAGCGCGTCGACGAGCGCTTCCGTCTGGTAGATGCCGCCGCGCGCCGTGTTCACGAGCCGGACGCCGTCCTTCATCCTCGCGAACTGCTCCGGCCCGAACATGCCGATGGTCTCCTTCGTCTTGGGCAGGTGCACCGTGATGAAGTCGGCCTGCGGCAGCAGCGTCGTCGATCGCCGGGAACAGCTCGACGCCGAGCGCAGCGGCGCGCTCCTCGGAGATGTAGGGGTCGTAGCCGACGAGCCGCATCTGGAAGGCGCGCGCGCGCTCGGCGATGAGCGTGCCGATGCGGCCGAGCCCGATGATCGCGAGCGTCTTCTCGTAGAACTCCGCGCCGGTGAACTTGCTGCGCTCCCACTTGCCCGACTTCAGCGACGCGTTCGCCTGGCAGATCATGCGCGACTGCGCCATGAGCAGCGCCCACGTGTGCTCGGCCGCGGACACGACGTTGCGAGGTCGGCGCGTTGCACACGACGACGCCCGCGCTCGGTGGCGGCGGCGACGTCCACGTTGTCGATCCCAACGCCCGCGCGCCCGATGATCTTGAGGCGGTCCGCGGCCTCGATCACCGCGGCGCGTGGCGCGCGTCGCCGAGCGCACGATGAGCGCGTCGTAGGCGCCGATGACGCCCGACCAGCTCGTCCTCGGAGCAGCCCGGTGCTTGCACGTCGACCTCGAAGCCCTCGTCCCGCAGCTTCTCGATGCCCGCGTCCGCGATCTTGTCGGCTGATCAGTACCTTGTGTCATGCCCTACTCCCCCATGAAGACGGCTTCGGCGGCCTTGATGCCGGCGCCCGCGCTCGAACTCGTAGCCGAGCTCGGCCAGCGTCATCTCGAGCGCCGCGAGCGTCGTGATGATGTCGAACTCGCCGAAGTAGCCGAGGTGGCCGACCCGGAAGATGCGCCCGGCGTAGTCGTCCTGGCCGCCGGCGATCGTGACGCCGTACTTGTTCTTCATGATGCTGACGATCTTCTTGCCGTCGATGCCCTCGGGCACCCACACGGGCGTGACCGCGCTGCCGCGACCCTCGGGCGGCGCGAAGAGCTTCAGCCCGAGCGCCTCGCAGCCGCGGCGGGTCGCCTCGGCGAGACGCGCGTGACGCGCGATGACGTTCTCGATCGTCTCGGCGCGCATCATGCGCAGCGCCTCGACGAGCCCGACGACGAGCGAGACCGGCGGGCGTGAACGGCGTCGTCTGCTTCTCGAGGTTCTTCGGTACTTCTTCCAGTCGAAGTAGAACTTCGGCAGCGTCGAGCGCTCGTAGGCACGCCACGCCTTCGGGAGACGGTGACCGCGGCGAGCCCCGGCGGCAGCATGAGCCCCTTCTGCGAGCCGGTCATCACGACGTCGAGCTTCCACTCGTCGGTCAGGCACGGCACCGCGCCGATCCCGGTGATCGAGTCGACGACGAACACGCAGTCGGGGTGCCGCGCGACGATCGCGCCCGATGGCCTCGACGTCGTTCAGCACGCCCGAGGAGGTCTCGGACTGCACGACGACCACGCCGCGGGCCTCAGGGTGCTCTCAAGGGCTCTGGCGATGTCTTCGGGTCGCACGACCTGGTCCACTCGTAGCTCGAGATCGACGACGTCCAGCCCGTAGCGTCTTGGCGAGCGTGACCATCCGGTCGCCGAACTTGCCGTTGCGGGCGACGATGACGGTGTCGCCGGCGCAGAACAGGTTGACGAAGGACGACTCCATCGCGCCGGTGCCCGAGCACGCGAGGATGAGGACGTCGTTCGACGGTCTGGAAGATGTATTTCAGACCCTCCACGCATTCCATGAGCATCGCGGAGAAGTCGGGCGTGCGGTGGTGGATCATCGGCCGCGCCTGCGCGAGCAGCACCTCGGCCGGTACGGGCGTCGGGCCCGGCGTCATCAGGTACTTCTTCTGCATCGATCTCACCCGTTCTGGTCGGCACCGGCATTCCGGGTAGTGCGTCGGCGGCGCGGCGCGGGGTGTCCGCTCGACGCCGCCGGGGTGACGTGGCCCAGGGACCGCTCAGTCCCGCTTGAGCCAGCTGAACATGCCGCGCAGCTCGCCGCCGACCTCTTCGATGTAGCGAGCCGGCGTGGATGCGCCGCATCGCCTTGAAGTGCGGCGAGCCCGCCTTGTTCTCGAGGATCCAGTCGCGGGCGAACTTGCCCGACCGGATGTCCCAGAGCGCCTGCGCCATCGCCTCGCGCGTCTCGTCGGTCACGATCTTCGGGCCGGTCACGTAGTCGCCGTACTCGGCCGTGTTGCTGATCGAGTCGCGCATCTTGGCGATGCCCGCCCTCGTACATGAGGTCGACGATGAGCTTGAGCTCGTGGAAGCACTCGAAGTACGCGATCTCGGGCTGGTAGCCGGCCTCCACGAGCGTGTCGAACGCGGACTCCACGAGGTGGGTCACGCCGCCGCACAGCACGCACTGCTCGCCGAACAGGTCGGTCTCGGTCTCCTCTTCGAACGTGGTCTCGATGACGCCCGCGCGCGCGCCGCCGATGCCGGCCGCGTACGCCAACGCCAGCTCCTTCGCGGTGCCCGTCGCGTCCTGATAGACCGCGATCAGGTCCGGCACGCCGGAACCCTCGGTGAAGATGCGGCGCACCATGTGGCCGGGGCCCTTCGGCGCGATCATGATCACGTCGACGTCGGCGGGCGGGACGACCTGGTTGAAGTGGATGTTGAAGCCGTGTGCCCAGGCGAGCGCCTTGCCCGCCGTCATGGCCTCGTGGATCTCGGCGTAGTAGACGTGGCTCGCGAGCTCGTCCGGGACGAGCATCATGACGACGTCGGCCTCCTGCGCCGCCTCGCGCGGCGTCATCACGCGCAGGCCGGCGTCCTTGGCGGTCTCCCAGTGCTTCGAATCCGTGCGGAGGCCGACGCGCACGTCGCAGCCGGAGTCGTGCAGGTTGAGCGCGTGCGCGTGGCCTTGGCTCCCGTAGCCGATCACCGCGATCTTGCGGGCGCGCAGCGCCTCGATGTTCGTGTCCTTCTCGTAGTAGACCTGAGCCATCTCTGTGTTCGAGCTCCTCCCCATGCCGTCATGCCTTCGGTCGAGCGGATGTCCGATCCGATGCTTCCCGCGCGCGCGCCGTCACGGGCGCCCGCGCCGCCTAGCCGCTCCCCTCCCGCGCGTTGCGCGACAGCGCGATCTTGCCCGTGCGCGCGAGTTCCTTGATCCCGTAGGCGCGCAGCAGGTCCTCCATGGCGGAGAGCTTGTCCGACCGCGCCGGTCGCCTCGATCGTGAGCGAGTTGCGGCCGACGTCGACGACCTTGGCCCGGAACAGCGTTCGCGATCTCGATGATCTCGTGCCGCCGGTCGGGCGGCGCGTTCACCTTGAAGAGCACGAGCTCGCGGTCGACCATGTCGTCCGCGCCGAGGTCCTGGATCTTGATGACGTTGATGAGCTTGTGCAGCTGCTTGGTGACCTGCTCGATCGGCGTGCTCCTCGCCGCCGACGACGATCGTGATGCGCGACAGCGTCGGGTCCTCCGTCACGCCGACCGCGAGCGAGTCGATGTTGAAGCCGCGCCGCGCGAACAGCGACGTGACACGCGTGAGCACGCCCGGGCGGTTCTCGACGACCACCGACAGCGTGTGCTGGGTCTTCACTCCCACACCTCCGTCGATCGGCGCCGTCGTCGAGCATCTCGGAGACCGGCCCGCCGGGCATCCCGCCGAGCATCTCGTCGATCGAGCCGCCGGGGGCGACCATCGGGTACACGTTCTCCTCCCCGACGACGCGGCAGTCGACGAGCGCGGGCCCGTCGTGGTCGAAGGCCTTCTTCAGCGCCGCGTCGAGCTTGTCGGGCTCGCTCACCCGCGCGCCGTGCCAACCGTACGCGTCGGCGAGCTTCACGAAGTCGGGGCACGTCCTGCGAGAGCACGGACGCCGCGTAGCGGTGCTCGTAGAAGAGCTCCTGCCACTGCCGCACCATGCCGAGGTAGCCGTTGTTGAGGATGACGACCTTGACCGGCAGCTTCTCGATGGCGGCCGTGGCCATCTCCTGCGAGTTCATCTGGATCGAGCCGTCGCCGGCGATATCGACGACGAGGTGATCGGGCCGGCCGACCTGCGCGCCGATGGCCGCCGGCAGCCCGAAGCCCATCGTGCCCAGGCCGCCGGAGCTCACCCAGGTGCGCGGCTCGCGGATGCGCGCGTACTGGCACGCCCACATCTGGTTCTGGCCCGACCTCGGTGGCGATGATCGTCGGCCGGTCCTTCGTGAGCTCGCGCACGCGCTCGACGACGAACTGCGGCATGATCGCGTCGCCCTCGTGGTGGTAGTGGAGCGGGAAACGCGTCCGCCAGTCGTCGCACACGCGCATCCAGGCCTCGGTGCGCGGCTCGGCGGCGGTCTTGCGAAGCTCGGCCACGAGCGCCGTGAGGACGGAGCGCGCGTCGCCCACGATCGGCACGTCGACCGGCTTGTTCTTGCCGATCTCGGCCGGGTCGATGTCGGCGTGGATGACCTTCGCCTTCGTGGCGAACGCGGAGAGCTTGCCGGTGACGCGGTCGTCGAAGCGAACGCCGATCGCGATCAGGAGGTCCGTCTCGGTGAGGGCGTAGTTCACGTACTTCGGGCCGTGCATGCCCGGCATGCCGAGGCACAGGTGATGGTCCTCGGGGAACGCGCCCTTGCCCATCAGCGTGGTGGCCACCGGGATCTGCATCAGCTCGGCGAGCTCCTTGAGCTCCTTCCACGCGCCGGAGGCGAGCACGCCGCCTCCCGCGTACAGCAGCGGACGGCGCGCGCGGGAGATGAGGCGCGCGGCCTCCTTGATCTGGCGCGCGTGCCCGCGGATCGTCGGCTTGTAGCCGGGCAGGTTCACCACAGCCGGCCAGCGGTACATGAGCTCGGCCTTGCTGATGTCGGCCGGGATGTCGACGAGCACCGGCCCCTGGCGCCCTGTCGACGCGATATGGAACGCCTCCGCGAGCGTCTCGGGGAGATCGGCGGCGTTCTTCACCAGGTAGTTGTGCTTGGTGATGGGCAGCGTGATGCCGGTGATGTCGGATTCCTGGAACGCGTCGGTGCCGATGACGGGCGTGGCCACCTGCGCGGTGAGCACGACCATCGGGATCGAGTCCATGTACGCGTTGGCGATGCCGGTCACCGTGTTGGTCGCGCCCGGTCCGCTCGTCACGATCACGGCGGCGGGCTTGCCGGTGACGCGAGCGTAGCCGTCGGCCATGTGGACGGCACCCTGCTCGTGCCGCGGGAGGATCGTGCGCACGCTCGTCGCGTCGTACAGCGCGTCGAAGATCGGGAGCGCGACGCCGCCGGGATAGCCGAACACCACGTCGACCCCGGCGTCCTCCAGCGCGCGGACGATCGCCTCTCCGCCGTTCATCTTCATGACAGCACCGCCCCCTTGTCCGCGCTCGTGACGAGCGCCGCATAGCGCGCGAGGTACCCGGAGGTGGCACGCGGCGCCGGCGGCACCCACGCCGCGCGGCGCGCCGCGAGCTCCGTCTCGTCGACGAGCAGGTCGACCGTGCCCGCGTCGATGTCGATCGCGATCCGATCGCCCTCGCGCACGAGCGCGATCGGTCCCCCTTCGGCGGCTTCCGGCGACACGTGCCCGATCGCCGGGCCCTTCGTCGCGCCGGAGAACCGCCCGTCCGTGATGAGAGCGACGCTCGTGGACAGGCCCATGCCCGATATCGCGCTCGTCGGCGTGAGCATCTCGCGCATGCCGGGCCCACCCTTCGGGCCCTCGTACCGGATGACCACGACGTCGCCGGATGCGATCCCGCCGCCCAGGATGGCCGCCGTCGCGTCCTCCTCGCACTCGAACACGCGCGCGGGGCCGGTGTGGACCCGCATCTCCGCCGAGACCGCGGACTGCTTCACGACCGCACCGCGCGGCGCGATGTCGCCGTGCATCACGCGCAGCCCTCCGACCTGAGCGTACGGGTCGTCGATCGGCCGCACGACCGCGGGATCGGCGTTGACGGCCGCGCGCACGGTGTCCCGCATCGGCGCGCCGGTCACGGTGAGGACGTCCTCCTCGACGAGTCCACGCTTCGCGAGTTCCGCCATGATCGCCGGGACGCCGCCCGCCGCGTAGAGGTCCTGCATGTGGTACTCGCTCGCCGGCGAGATGCGCACGAGGTTCGGCGTCGCCGCGCTGACGGCGGCCCAGTCCTCGAGCGTGATGTCGGCGCCCGCCTCGTGCGCGATGGCCGTGAGGTGCAGCACCGTGTTGCTCGAGCCGCCGAACGCCATGTCGAGTGTCATGGCGTTGCGGATGGCCCCGGGCGTCATGACCCGCTTCGCGGTGATGCCGGACTCGGAGCAGCTCCATGATCTTCATGCCGGCGTGCTTGGCGAGGCGCAGGCGCTCCGAATACACCGCGGGGATCGTGCCGTTCCCCGGCAGCGCCATCCCGATCGCCTCGGTGAGGCAGTTCATGGAGTTCGCCGTGAACAGGCCCGCGCAGCTGCCGCATGTCGGGCAGGCGTCGTTCTCGAGCTCGCACAGCTCCTCGTCGCTCATCGCGCGAGCGGCGTGCTTGCCCACCGCGGTGAACACCGTGTCGAGGTCGACGTCCGCGCCCGCGAAGCGTCCCGCGAGCATCGGCCCGCCGGACACGACGATCGTGGGGATGTCGACGCGGGCCGCGGCCATGAGCATGCCCGGCACGACCTTGTCGCAGTTCGGGATGAGCACCATCGCGTCGAACGCGTGCGCCTGGACCATGAGCTCCACGCGAGTCGGCGATGACCTCGCGGCTCGCGAGCGAGTAGTGCATGCCGTCGTGGTTCATCGCGATGCCGTCGCAGATGCCGATCGTGGAGAACTCGAGCGGCGTCCCGCCGGCCATGCGGATGCCCGCCTTGACCGCGTCGGCGACGTTGCGCAGGCCCAGATGGCCCGGGATGATCTCGTTCGCCGAGTTCACGACCGCGACGAGCGGCCGCGCGATCTCCTCGTCGGTGAGGCCGTCGGCCTTGAGCAGGCTGCGGTGCGGAGCCTTGGACGGCCCCGACTTCATGCGTATCGCTGCGCAGCTCCATCACACTCTCCTCCGCTCATCGCGCAGGGGTGCGACGGTGCCGCCGTCACCGCACGGAGTGGTCGTGCACGGGTTCGGCCGGGCGGACCCTTCGCCCGCAAAGACGAAAGAACCGCGGATGAGGACACACTCCGCCCCCGGCCAGGGACGAGAGCTTCCTCCCGCGGTACCACCCCGTTTGGCGCTCACCGGTCCCCGCGTGCGGAGATGAGGCGAGCGCCCACTCGTGCGGCTTGGTAACGGTCGCCACGACCGACCCGGCTTACTTGGCACCTGCTCCGTGCGGAGGTCGTCCGCCATGAGTCAGAGCAGGCCCGTTCTTCCGGGTGGCTCGGGGGCCAGATTCGAAGCGTCCCGCGCCGGGTTTCCACCGCCCCCGGCTCTCTGCGTGCTGGGATTGACCTCTACTACTCCCCGTCAACGCCTGACTGCGCTGTTCGATTGGGCGTGAGTATAGACGAGGCGGCACGCATCGCACAAGGCGAGGTCAGAGAGGTTTAACCACCCGCGCGCGCACCTGCCCGTATGCACTACACTTGTCGAGCACACACGCGCTGCCGCGGGCGGGACGTGCGCTCGTCGTCGCGGGAACGCATCTGGACTCGGATGCGACACCGGAACCGGCCCGGACTTGGAGCCATGGGGATTCTCGAGAACACGGCCGAATCGCACGTCGACGAACTGAAGCGCAGATGGCGCGAACCCGGTGTGCACCCGATCGGGCTCGTCGTGCTCAGTCTCGCGGTCTTCGCCACGGTCGCGTGGATCGACCACCTCGCGCCGCCGCAGTGGTCGATCACCGCGTTCTACCTGCTCCCGCTGGCCGGGCTCGCCTGGTACCTGGGGCGTCTCACCGGATACGTGGGCACCGCGGTCGCTCTGGTGTGGAAGCTGGTCGCCGACGTCTTCTCGACGCCGCCGACGCCGCCGGCGATCATCGCATGGGGCCTCTTCACGCTGTTCCTGCTCGCCTCCACCTTGGGGGAGATGCTCACCCGTCTGCATCGTGCGCTCGAGACGGAGCACCAGCTCGCCCGCACCGACGCGCTCACGAACGTGCCGAACGCTCGCAGTTTCCAAGAACAGGCGCAGCGCGAGCTCGACCGCGTGCGCCGCTACGGCGGCGTGTTCACGATCGCCTCGCTCGACCTCGATCACTTCAAGGAGGTCAACGACTCGCAAGGGCATCTGGTCGGCGATCGTCTGCTGCGCGACGTCGCGCAGGCGCTCGTGAACCGTCTGCGCAAGGTCGATCTCATCGCCCGCGTGGGCGGCGACGAGTTCGCCGTCCTCATGCCGCACACGGGGGAATGGGAATCGGCGGTCGCGATGTCGCACGCCCGCGAGGCGCTCGACGAGCTGACCCCTCTGTACAACACGAGCGTGCGGGTCTCCATCGGATGCGTGACCTTCTCCACGCCGCCGGCGAGCTTCGATGAGATGGTCCGCGCGGCCGACGCGACGCTGTACCGCGCGAAGGCCGAAGGCCGCAACCGCGTGTCCTCGCTCGTGCTGCCGAGAGACAGCGCGCTCCTCGACGCGTGACGCGGCGAGGCGCTACAGCGCTTCGATGACCGCGTCGGCGTACGCCTGCGTGCCGACGGCGCCTTCGGTGCTCCCCGTCACGGAACGCCGGATGTCGTAGGTGACCTTGTCGCCCACCCCGATGACGTCCCGCACGGCGCTCAGGATCCGGTCGGCCGCTTCGACCTCGCCGAGGTGGCGCAGCATGAGCGTCGCCGACAGGATCTCGGCCGTCGGGTTCGCCATGTCCTTGCCCGCGTACTTGGGCGCCGAGCCGTGCGTGGGCTCGAAGACGGCATAGTCGGAACCGATGTTCGCACCTGGGGCGATGCCCAGCCCGCCGATCAGGCCGGCCGCCAGGTCGGACACGATGTCTCCGTACAGGTTCGGCAGAACGAGCACGTCCCACCACTCAGGGTGCAGGACCAGCTGCATGCACGTGGCGTCGACGATGTAGTCCTCGAACGCGATGCCGCTGTCCGCGTACGTGGCGGCGACGTCGCGAGCGACGCGAAGGAACAGGCCGTCAGAGTGCTTGAGGATGTTCGCCTTGTGCACCGCGGTGACCTTCTTGCGGCCGTTGGCGATCGCGTAGTCGAACGCATAGCGCACGATGCGCTCGGTCGCCGTGATCGAGATCGGCTTGAGCGAGATGCCGGAGTCGGGTCGGATGACGCCGGCGCCCGCGCGAGTCGCGAAGTCGATCAGCTCCCGCGTGCGCGCCGTGCCCTCGGCGAACTCGATGCCCGCGTAGAGGTCCTCGGTGTTCTCGCGCACGATGACGAGGTCGATGTCGTCGTAGCGCGCGCCGCTGCCCGCGATCGAGAAGGCCGGCCGCAGGCACGCGTACAGGTCGAGCTCCTTGCGGATGGCGACGTTGACCGAGCGGAAGCCGGAGCCGACGGGCGTCGTGATCGGACCCTTGATGGCGACCTTGTTGCGGCGGATCGACGCGAGGACGTGCTCCGGCAGCGGGGTGCCGTATCGCTCGACGACGGCGGCGCCCGCCTCGATGACCTCCCAGTCGATGTCGACGCCCGACGCCTCGACCACGCGCCGCATCGCGCTCGTGATCTCGGGGCCGATGCCGTCGCCGGGGATGAGGGTCACGGTGTGCTTCGCCATGTCGGACGTGCTCCTTACGCCGGGTGTCGGGCCGCGCCGCTCACGGATGACGGGCGCGGTCGCACCAGTCTAGTGCACGAGGGCGCGACCCGCGCTCGATCCGTCGGCCCGGAGCCGCCGCCGCGCCGTCGGTCCCCTCAGTCCACGAGCCGCGCCAGCGCGGCTCCCCATGCACGCGCCCGCTGGACCTCGCCCTCCTTCAGGGGGCCGTACCGGCCGGTCACGAGGAACTTCTCGGAAGGAGCGGCCGCGCGGAACCCTTTCGCCGCGAAGATCCTCGCCATCTTCTTCGCCGAACTGCCCGGCGACCACCAGATGCGCGTCTCGAAGGTCGTGAAGGCGGCGGTGCCGGGCGCGAGCATCTCGACCCAATGCCGCATCGAGCCGCTCGACATGTCCGGAGCGGGGCCCGCGCCGCGAGTCGTGCGGATGCTCTCCCGGATCTGGTCGGTCGGGAGATCGAAGCCGAGCAGCGGCGCCCCGGCGACCAGGAGATCGGCTCCGTCGATCGTGTGTGCCGACGCGCGCGCGGCCGGCATCGCCACCGCGTCGGGACCGATGCCCTCCGCGATCGCATCGGCCACCGAGGCCGTGTTCCCCCACAGCGACTCGTACACGACGACAGCCTTCATCTTCCTCGCCTCTCAGGGCCGCGATGAACTCGCCGGGGGGGCGGACGTCCGCCCCGCCGCCCCTCGTGGAAAACCTCCGCGCCCGCGAGTCTACCCTTTCGGCGCGATCTCGACCCCCTCGACACCATGGCCGACGGCGTCGGCGGGAACGGCCTCTCGCTTAGCGCGCGGCCGCGCCCTCTCCGCCCGCCCCGGTCGCACCCGACGAGCCGATCGGGTGGCGCTCCAGGAAACGGATGACGTCCCGGTCGACGCGGCGGCGGTACTCGATGAAGAACATGTGGCGCCCGCCCGGGACGATCTCGAGCAGCGCGTCCGGGATGCGTTCGGCGAGGAGCCGTGCGTTCTCCACGGGCGTGACGGGGTCGTCGGCGCCGTGCAGCACGAGCGTCGGGGCCGCGATCGACGGCAGCCGGTCCCACGCGTCGTGCTGCTGCGCGGCGATGCCGTGCAAACGCTCGGCATACTCGGGCATCGGATGCTTCTGCGCCTCGCGCATGCTCGAGAAGAAGCGCGGCAGCGCGCGGCGGTGCGCGAAGAAGGTGTCGAGCACCTTGAAGCTGTTCCCCTCGTCGATGAGCGCCTGCACCTCGTCGGAGCGACGCGCCGCGTGCGCGCCCCCGGGCGTGCTGCACCCCAGCACGAGGGCGCCGACGCGCTCCGGGTGGTCGATCGCGAGCCACTGCGCGACGGCTCCGCCCATCGAGACGCCGTAGACGTGCGCGCGCCCCACGCCGACGGCGTCCAGCACCGCCGCGGCGTCTCCGGCGAAGCCGCGCGTGGAGTACGGCGGCGCCTCAGGCGCGTCGCTCTGGCCCGTGCCCCGGCTGTCGTACACGATCGTGCGGAACCGCTTCACGAAGTCGCCGCGCACCGCGTTCCAGAGATGGTGGTCGGAGGCCCGGCCGGCGATGAGCAGGAGCGGCTCGCCCGCCCCGCTCACCTCGTAGTAGAGCCTGGTGCCGTCCGCCGCGCGCGCATATGGCACCGTGTGTGGTCCCCTTCGCTCGTCGATCGGGGCCGCGTCGGTGGCGCCGCCCGATGGCGGCGCCACCCCTCACAGGAGTCCGTCGAACGGCCTTGGCCGCTCGCTACTCGTACTGCTGGCTCCTGAAGGCGAACCCGAGCAGTTTGTTCTCCTTGATGACGTTGCGGTAGAACACGATCTTCACGCAGTCGTTGAACAGGAACCATATCGCCGCGTAGCCCCACACCAGGAGCGCCCAACCCCACCCGACGGCCGGGACGAAGATGCCGTAGACGGCCAGCAGCGTGCCGATCACCGCGGTGACGCCCGCCGCCCACAGCAGCGGCGACGCCGGCCGCGGCTTCTTGAAGAACCAGTCCGTCGTGCGCGTGTTGAAGATGGTTCCGTGGCCCGCCACGACCATCTTCAGGAAGATCAGACTCTGGATCGCGGTCTGGGGCAGACCCGAGTACTTCTCGAGCAGGAAGAAGAGCAGGAACGACGAGATCACGCCCGCCATGCCCAGCCCGCTCGAGAGTCCGAACAACTCGCGGTTGTTCCAGCGGACCGGCTCGTCGTTGACCTTCGTGTTGTCGTACGCGATGGTCAGGATCGGCACGTCGTTCAGGAGCGCCAGAACGATGATCATGATCGCCGTGATCGGATAGAAGTTGAACACGAGGATCGCGAGGGCCATGAACAGGATGACGCGGATGGTCTCGGCGATCCGGTAGACCGCGTAGCTGTTCATGCGCTCGAAGATGATGCGGGCCTGCTCCACCGCGTGCACGATGACGGAGATGCCCGGCTCGAGCAGCACGAGGTCGGCGGCGGCGCGGGCGGCGTCCGTTGCGCCGGACACGGCAATGCCCACCTCGGCCTTCTTGAGTGCGGGTGCGTCGTTGACGCCGTCCCCGGTCATGCCCACGATGTGGCCGGCCTTCTGCAGCTCGTCCACGATCAGGTACTTCTCCTCGGGGAAGACCTGCGCGAAGCCGCTGGCCTGCTCGATGAGCTCGATGATCTGCGATTCGTGGCTCTTCGCCGCGCCGTGTGGAAGGCCGCGCAGGCTGAACTCCTTGCGGACGTGGGCCGCGATGGCGGCCGCGAAGGCGTCGGCCTCCCGCTTGGGCGTCTCGTCCTTGAACTCCTCATAGAGGGCCTTGCCCACGACCTCCGCCACAGCCGCGAACTCCTCGGCCTCATCACACGGCTGCTCGACGAGGACGTCGGATTCGAGGATGTTCGGCTCCAGGCCGAGCAGCCCCGCCACTTGCCGCGCGATGGCGACGTGATCGCCCGTCAGCATCTTGACGTTGATGCCGAGCCCTTGGGCCTCTTCGATCGTCTGACGCGCATCGTCGCGCGGCGGATCGGAGAGCGGGATCAGCCCGAGGTAGTGGAAGTCCTCCTCGCCCTCGCGCTTCATCGCCACGCCGAGCGTGCGGTACCCCTGCTCCGCGAGGCTGAGGACCGGCGCGTTGACTTCCTCCGGTGCCGCCACGCCGTCGCCGCACAGTCCGAGCAGGACCTGCGGAGCGCCCTTGAGGATGCGGAGACGCTCCTCTCCGTGGACCACCACCGACTCGGTGCGCTTGATGACCGGGTCGAACGGGATGAACGTCTCCTGGCGGTAGGTCTCGAACCGATCGCGGAGGCCGTGCTCCTTCAGGTACTCGAAGATCGGAGCCTCGATCGGGTCTCGGTTCTCTTCCTTGGATGCCAGCGCGGCGAACAGCATGAGCTCGTCGGCGGTGACGCCGCCGAACGTGACCGGGTCGCTCACCGTCATCCGGTTCTGGGTCAGCGTGCCGGTCTTGTCGCAGCACAGCACGTCCATGCCCGCCATCTCTTCGATGGCGGCCAGCCTGCTGACGATCGCCTTGCGCTTGGCGAGCGAGATGGCACCGACGGCCATCGTGACCGTCAGCACGGCGGGAAGGGCCACCGGTATCGCCGCGACGGTCAGAACGAGGGAGAACCGCAGCACCTCGACGATGTTCTGGTGGCGGTAGACACCGGCGAGGATGATCAGCGCCACCATGACGACGGTGACCAGGATCAGGAAGTTGCCGATCTTGATGATGATCTTCTGGAAGTGGCTGTGCTGCTCGCGACCCGCCTGCGCGACGAGTGCCACGGTGCGGCCGAAATAGGTGTCCAAGCCGGTGCAGGTGACGACGCCGGTCATCTCGCCCTGCTTGACGATGGCGTTGGCGAACAGCACGTCGTTGCGCGTCTTCGAGACCGGCAGCGACTCGCCGGTCAGCGCGGCCTGGTCCACCTGCAGATAGTCGCCCTCGATGAGCTTGACGTCGGCCGGCGCGATCTCGCCGATCTTGAGCTTCACGATGTCGCCGGGAACCAGCTCGCGCGCATCGATCTCGCGGAACCGCCCGCCGCGCTTCACGGTCGCCGAGCGCGCCAGCTGCTCCTTGAGCACCGCGAGCGCGTTGAGCGCCTTGCTCTCCTGCCAGAAGTCCATCCCGGCGTTCACGAAGAGCAGGACGAGGATGATGCCGACGTCCTCCCACTTCTTGACCGCGCCCGACAGGATCGCCGCGACCTCGATCATCCACGGGATCGGACCCCAGAACCGGCGGAAGATGCGGTGGAGGGTCGTCTCCTCCTTGGTGGGGCATTCGTTCGCGCCGTAGCGCTCGAACCGCTCGTGCGCTTCGTCCTCGCTCAGACCCGCCGCGGGATCCACGTGCAGATGCTGCAGGCTCTCCTCGACCGAGAGCTTCTCGAAATCCGGTGTCTCTGGCGTTGCCATTACCCCTGTCAGACCTTCTCCCCTGAATACCGACCGACGGACGGTGTGCGGGCGTGCCTTTGGGCGACTCAAGCCATCGGTCGGCTGCTCCTCCTTTCGAGCGCGCTACAGACGCGTGCGCTCCCCGAACGCCGGACGGGGCACAGACAATGCTGACGCCAGCATGGGGCTGGCACGGGCGACACGGGTCCCAGCCAGCATACACCCAGCAGGCCGAGACGCTCTCCGCCGTCGCCGATGACGTCCTTCCCCCGACGACGATACCCGCCTTGACCGCCGATCCGCGGCAACCTATGCTGACTGACAGTCAGTCATCTGCGTTATGGCGACGCCTCGCCGGGTGGGACCGGCGCCGGCGCACGACGAGAGCGAGGGGACGTGGCTCGAACCGCGGATCGCGCCGCCCGGCGCGCGGGGATCGTGTCGGCAGCGGCCGCCGTCTTCGCGCGCGACGGCGTGGCGAACGCGACGGTGAGCGACATCGTCAAGGAAGCGGGCGTCGCCCAAGGCACCTTCTACCTCTACTTCGACACGAAGGACGACGCGCTCCTCGCCGTGGTCGAGCAGACGGGCGACGCCATCCTCGACGGCATCGAGCGACGGGTGGACGCCAAGGGCGCCACCGCGGTGGAGAAGCTCTTCGGCCTGCGCGACGCGCTCGCGGCGTTCGATCAGGACGAGACCACCCTTGAGCTCGCGGCCGTCCTGCACCGGCCCGAGAACCGGGCGCTGCACGACAGGCTGGAGCAGGATCTCATGCCGCGCCTGCTGCCGCTGATGGAGTCCATCGTCGCGCAGGGCGTCGCCGAGGGCGCTTTCGACGTCACCGACACGCGCGCGGCCGCCGTCTTCGTGCTGGGCGGTCTGCACGGCGCCGAGATGGCGGGCACCCCCGTGCGCGACATGCCGAGAGCCATCGCCACGATGACCGGCCTCGCTCTTCGTGCCCTCGGCCACGGAGAACCGCGATGAGCGACACCGCCATCGCGACCCGCGCGCTCGGCAAGCGGTACGGCGGCGTGACCGCGGTCGAGGCGCTCTCGCTCGACGTGCGGCACGGCGAGGTGTACGGCTTCCTCGGCCGCAACGGCGCCGGCAAGACGACCACGATCCGCATGCTGCTGGGGCTCATCCGCCCGACCTCGGGTGACGTCACGGTGCTCGGCGAGCCGATCGGCCCGGGAAGCAGCGGCGTGCTCCGCCACGTCGGCTACCTCGTCGAGACGGCGACCGCCTACCCCGACCCTCACCGTCCGCGAGAACCTCGACGTGCAGCGGCGGCTCACGGGCGCGCCGCGCGCGTCCGTGGCCGAGGCGATCGAGCTGCTGCGCCTCGACGAATACGCGGACCGGCGCGCCGGACGCCTCTCGCTCGGGAACAAGCAGCGGCTGTCGCTCGCCCGCGCGCTGCTCCACCACCCCGACGTGCTCGTCCTCGACGAGCCCGCCAACGCGCTCGATCCGGCCGGCATCGTCGAGGTCCGCGAGCTGCTGCGCTCGCTCGCCGACGAGCGCGGCGTCACCGTCTTCATGTCGAGCCACATCCTCGCCGAGGTCGCGCACCTCGCGGACCGCATCGGCATCGTGCACGAGCGGCCGTCTGCTCGAGGAGCTCGACCGCGACGAGCTGGAGCGCAAGGCGCGCCTCCTACGTCGAGGTCGGCGCCTCCGACGCGGGGCGCGCCGAGTCCCTGCTGCGCGAGGCGGGCTTCGCCGACGATCGAGCGGGACCCGGACGCACCGGACACGCTGCGCGTCATGGACGCCGGCGAACGCGCGGCGGACATCGCGGCGCTCCTCGTCGGCGCCGGGCTGCGCCTCAGCCGCCTCACGCCCGCGCACGAGGACCTCGAGACCTACTTCCTGCGGCTCACGGGAGGTGAGGAGTGATGTTCGGCCAGGTCCTGGCCGCGGAGTTCCTCAAGCTGCGCCGGGCGAAGACGACGTGGGGCTCGCTGCTCGTGCTCTCGATGGCCCCGCTCGCCATCGCGTTGTTCATGTGGATCGTGCGCGAGCCGGGTCGCGCCGCGCGGCTCGGGCTGCTGGGCACCAAGGCCGACCTCTCGGGCATCACCGCGACGTGGCCGTCGTTCTTCTCGATGCTCACGCTCATCGTCGGGGTCGGAGGCACGCTGCTGCTCGCCTTCGTCGTCGCCTACGTGTTCGGGCGTGAGTACAGCGAGGGCACCGCGAAGAACATGCTCGGGCTGCCGGTCGGGCGCCACGAGTTCGTCCTCGCCAAGCTGATCGTGGCCGCCGTGTGGTGGCTCGCTCTCGTGCTCGCCGTCCTCGCCGAGTCGTTCGCCGTCGGCGCGGCCCTCGCACTGCCGGGCTTCTCCACCGCGCTGGCCGTTCACGGCGTGGCGAACGCCCTGCTCGCGGCGGGCATCTCGTACCTGCTCGTGCCCCCGGTCGCGTGGATCGCCACGCTCGGCCGCGGCTACCTCCCGCCGCTCGCGTTCGCCCTCGTGACGCTCGCGCTCGGCAACCTGTTCGAACACACGGGATGGTCGGTGTGGTTCCCGTACTCCATCGTCCCGACGCTGATCGGCATGGTCGGCAGCCCCGCGGCCACACTGCCGTGGGGGAGCTACCTCGTCGTCGCCCTCACCTTCCTCGCCGGGATCGCGGCGACGATCGCGCAGCTGCGCTGGGCCGACAACACGCAGTAGGCGGCTCGGCCACCGCGCTACGCGGCGCTCCACCCGGCGTCGGCCGGCACGATCGCGCCGTTGATCATCTTCGACTCGTCGGAGGCGAGGAACAGCGCGAGGCGCGCGATGTCGACGGGCTCGAGCTGCGCCGGGATGGCGGCGTAGTACGTCTGGTACCGGGCCGACCCCTTCGGGTCCATTTTCGAGGCGTCGACGCTCTGCATGATGTTCGTCCGCACCGCGCCCGCGGCGATCGCGTTGCAGCGGACGCCGTCGGGCCCGTACACGAACGCGGTGTTCCGCGTGAGCCCGATGAGACCGTGCTTCGAGACCGTGTAGGCCGCGCCGGCGGATCCGCCGCCCAGCCCGGCGAGCGACGCCGTGTTGACGATCGAGCCGCCGCCGCCCGCGATCATGAGCGGGACGGCTCGCCGGCTCAGGAACATGGGCCCGTTCAAGTTGATCCCGAGCACGCGCTGCCACAGCTCGTCGCTCAGCTCGGCCACGCCCTGATCGAGGTCCATCACCCCCGCGTTGTTGCACAGCACGTCGAGGCGTCCGTACGCGGTCCGCGCGGTGTCGATGATGCGCGCGCAGTCGTCCTCGACGGCCACGTTGCCCCCCACGCCGGTGATGGCACCGCCCGCCGCCGTGACCTCGTCCACGACCTCCTTCAGCGTGTCGGCGTTCCACTCCGCCGCCACGACCTTGGCCCCTTCCGCCGCGAAGAGGTTCGCCATCGCGCGGCCCATCCCCGAACCCGCGCCGGTGATCACCGCGACCTTGCCTTCGAGTCTCACCGAGATCCCTTCCTCCCGAACCGCCCTGGGCGGTGCCACGAAGAACACCTCCGACACGGTGATTCTTCCCACATGGAAGCCGAGACGGCCGCGGGTGAAGAGCGGTCGGCCTGCCCGGCACGCGTGGCGTGCCTCTCGCGCGCCGCGCTTCCTCGCGCGAGGCTCAGCGCCGGTCGGGCCTGGCCGCGAAGAGCTGGATCGTGCCGCCGAACCGGCCCATCCGCTCGATGCGCTCGACCCGGAGCCCGGCCTGCGCGAGCATGCGCTCGAGCACCGCTGGCGTGTTGAACGATCCATGCTGCCTGTGCGTGAACGCCCAGCGCAGCAGCCCGGCCGGCAGCGCGTCCGCGAGCACGAACACGCCGTCGGCGGACAGCACGCGGCGCACCTCGCGCAGCGCCCGTGCCTGGTCCGCCCAGTGGTGGAACGACATGGTCGTGACCACGATGTCGAACGAACCGTCACCGAACGGCAGGTCTTCGGCGAAAGCGTGCACGAAGCGGACCGGCGCACCCTCCGGCAGCGCGGCCCGCGCGACCCGGACCATGTCCTCGGATGCGTCGACGCCCACCAGCTCCGCATCCGCGAATCGGTGTGCCACGCGCCGGAGCAACTGGCCGGTGCCGCATCCGATGTCGAGCACGCTTCCGGGCGCGGGGACGTCCCGCGCGGCGAGATCGACGACGGCTCGCTGCAGCGGCGAGAACAGGATGCGCTGCATCACCGACTCGTCGTACGTGTCGGCCCATCGGCCGAACCGGCCGACGTCCGCGTCCCGCGATGGGTGGCGTTCCGGCTCGCCGGTCACGCCGCCCGCTCCTCGCCCCGCGGGACGCCCGCCGCGTCGACGACCGGCGGCACGGTGCCACCGGCCTCCGCCGTCGTTACGTTGCGCGATCCATGCCCCATGACTGGCTCCGATCGAACGCTGTCACGTCCCCGCGGGTCGAGATGCCGGACATCGGGCCGTCGTGCGACCCGCTGCGCCACAGGATACCGCCTCCGAGCGACGAGGCTGACCGCCGGCCCGCCTGGTCCGCGGCAGTGTCGGCACGCTAGACGGGGATCGAGACGGCGGCTCGGTCGGCCTCGTCCTCGAGCATGCGCACCGTGCGTCTCAGCCGAAGCGAGTTGCCCACCACCAGCAGGCTGCTGGAAGCCATCGTGGCGGCGGCGATCCCCGGAGTGATGACCCCGAACGCGGCGAGCGGCAGCGCCACGGCGTTGTACATGAAGGCCCATCCGAGGTTCTGCCTCATGATCCGCCTCGTCGCCGTGGACGCGTCGATGAACCACGGCACGAGCTCCAGGTTCGCGCGGTTCAGGACCATGTCCGATGTCTGGCCGGCGACGTCGGCGCCGCCGGCGACGGTGATGGAGAGGTCGGCGCGAGCGAGCGACGGAGCATCGTTGACCCCGTCCCCCACCATGGCGACCTTGGAGCCGTGGGCCTGCAGGGACGCGATCCGCTCGCCCTTCTGTTCGGGCGTGAGCCGCCCCGCGTAGCGCTCGATGCCCAACTCCGCGGCCACCGCGCGCGTCGTCTCGTCGCAGTCGCCGGACAGCAGCACCGGCCCGAGCCCCCGTGCGGCCAGAGCGCGCACAGCCAGCCGAGCCGTCGGGTCGATCTCGTCCCGCAAGGCGATGAAACCCTCTGTGTCGGCTCCGCGGCTCACCCAGACGATCGTCTCGCCATCCCGCTCGCGAGCGGTCGCCTTCGCGAGCAGCTCCGCGGCCACAGCCGACGGCATGAACTCCGCGCGGCCGACCCGGACCGTTCGCTCCGCCGATCCTCCAGCACGGCGCCGACACACCCATTCCCGGAGTGGCCACGAACTCTCGGGCCGCCGCGGGAGGCGGCGCTCTCCGCCAGGATCGCGTGGGCGAGCGGATGCTCGGAGAACTGCTCGGCCGCGGCGGCCAGCGAGAGCAGTTCTTCCCGCGGTCCCCCTTCCGTCGCGCGATACCTCGAGTCGTCCGAGCGTGACGGTGCCGGTCTTGTCGAGGACGACCACGGTGGTTCTGTCCCGCCGTCTCGAGCGCCGCGCCGTTGCGCACGAGCACGCCCGTCGCGCGCGGCGCCGCCCAGTGCGACGCTGATGGCGAGCGGCGTGGCGAGTCCGAGCGCGCACGGGCAGGCGACGACCAGCACCGCCACCGCGGTGATGAGCGCCTGCGCGGCGGAGCGCCGGCGAGCGCCCAGCCGATGCCCGTGACGACCGCGAGCGATATCACGCCGAGCGTGAGGTAGAGCGACACACGGTCGGCGAGCCGCTCCACCGGCGCCGGCCCTCGAGAGCGTCTGCTCGACGAGCGTGCGGATGCTCGAGAGCCGCGACGACGTCCGACGTCGCGCACGACCGTGCGCTGGTGAGAGCCGTCCGTCGATCGAGCGTGCCGGCCCAGACGGTGTCGCCGGCGCCCTTCGAGACCGCGGCGGACTCGCCCGTGAGCAGCGACTCGTCGGCGTGGCCCGAGCCCTCCGACCACCTCGGCATCGAGCGGGACGCGTTCGCCCGGCTTCACCACGATGGTGCGCGCCCGGCGGACGTGCCACGCGGGCGTCTCGTCGAGCGAGCCGTCCTCGCTGCGCGCACCCACGCACGCTTCGGGCTGCAGCTCCATCAGCCCACGCACGTCCTTGCGCGCCCGCGAGCCGCCGGCCATCTCGATGTACCGCCCAATGACCACGAACTGCACGATCATGGTCGACCGAGTCGAAATACGTCGGGTGGCCGCCGACGCACGGTCGCCCAGACGCTGTATCCGTACGCCGACAGGTCCCCAGCACGACCAGCGTGTCCATCCCGGGCGTGCGCGCGCGGAGCTCCTGACGACGCGCCGCGCAGGAACGTGAGCCCCCCGTAGAACAGCGCGGGGGTCGCGAGCATCAGCGCGAGCACCTGCAACAGCCGCACCTGCTGGCGCGCGAAGTCCCCTGCCGCGTAGGCGGGGTAGAGTCTGACGATGTAGAGCACCATCTCCTGCATGCCGAAGGCGAACGGCGACGATCACCTGGATGAGCAGCCGCTCCTCGGCGGCCGCGTTCGTCCCGACTCGCGTCGTCGCCCGTCGAGCCGCGCGATGTAGCCGAGCTTCGCGACGCGGCTGCAGCAGCTCGTCGAGGTCGGTCACGCGCGGGTCGTAGTCGATGCGGCCCTTGCCCGCCGCGAAGCTCACCTGCGCGTCGACGACGCCCTCGCCGCGCTTGAGGACGCGCTCCGACGACCTTCGCGCACGCCGCACACCACATCCCGTCGAGTCACGAAGTACGCGGTCGCTGTGGTGCAGCCCGAGCCGCTCCGCATCGAGCGCCGAGCGGTGCTCGGGCGGGTCGGCGAGAACGCTGCTCGAGCATGCCCGCATCGTGCGCGTTGCTGTAGAGCCGCGCGCAGTCCTCGGTGTCGAAGCATGCTCACGACCGTTGACGACCCGACCACAGGGCCGTCGACGATGTCCATGCCGCACAGCTCACGCAGCATTCGCTGCAGTCGCTCATCGGCGGCCGAGAACGGCCCGCTGCCGAACTCGGCATAGGTTCGGACCGTGATCGCTGTCCCTGTTCGACGTGCGGATCGAACTCCTCGAACACCTGGTCCTCGACGACGACGGCGGCATCCCGATGGCGTCGGACGTCCTCCAGTCCTCCACTCGCTGCGCGTCACGACCCGTGGTCTTCTCAGGGTCGTCTACGGAGTAGACAGCGTCGGCGAAGACGAAGCCGGCTGGACAGGGCAGCCGGACCTTCAGGTAGCCGACGAGCCGCTCGCAGCGACTCGCTCGATCTCGAGCTCCGACATCTGTCGCGCTCGGTACGTCGAAGGAGACCTCGTAGACGTAGGGCATCGCGATCACCTCGACCCAGTGGAGGAACAGATAGATGACGTAGGTGCACAGCGTCACCCCCATGATGATCCAAGCGACCATGAACGGGCACCCCGCCGCCTGCCTCGGAGACCACACCGGCGAAGCTGTCGATGAAGCCGTCGGGGCTCACGCGCTCGTCGTGCCCCGACGGTCCGCAGCCTGCCGCGTGCCGACGCGCCCGGCATCCTCGTTGAGTGGCGCGGTACTTGAACGAGAACGACCAGCGCCGCGCCGAGCAGCACGATCAGGCCCGCGATGACGGAGAAGATCTGCGCGGCCGACGCTCACGACGTTGACCGGCATCGGCTACATCTCCTTCGGGTGCGTGTTCGCGGCCGGGCCAGGCTGCAGGTGCTGGTTCTCGTGAACGGACCATGTAGTTGACCTCGTCGATGTCAGTCGAGCTGCCCGTCCCGCAGCGCCCACCCAGCAGGGCGAGGCGCGAAGAGCGCGACGAACGCCATGCACCCGATCAGTATCGCCAATCCGAGCAGCATCGCTCGCTCACCCCCCGAAGCTTCCGCCGGTCAGATCTCGATCGTGTACGCGGTCACGTTCCAGATATCGCTCTCGCGAGAGCAGCGGCTGGAAGCCGTACATCATCGGGAGTGGATGCCCGACCGCACCACGGCGAACACGTACTCCGGCTTCATGTTCTTGGGCAGCGGCGCCGGCCCGCCACCGAGCAGGCCCTCGAGCGCCGGGCCCGTCGCCCGGCGCCCGTCGCGCCGTGACACGTCATGCAGTACTGCTCGTAGACTGCCTTGCCGTCCTGCGGCCGATCATGGTCGTCTGCTCGGATTGGAAGATCGCCGGCATCGGCGCGAACGTACGGCATCGGAGACGGCGCCCGTCCCGTAGTGGGACGTCGTGTCCGCCGTCCGGAACCCGGTGGTGAAGGACGCCATCAGGAAGTCGACGTCCTCCAGCCGCATGCGCGTGTTCAGGAACTCCCCCCAGATCGGCATGGCCGATGTCCTTGCATGCCGTTCGTGACCTTGGCGAAGGTCGTGCCGTCAGTGATGTCCCGGCTGCGACGGGGCGAGCTTCTGCTGGAGGTCGGCCGGCTTCGGGTTCAGATAGCCGCCGTCCCAGCCGTTGCCGTCGCCGGCGAGGCCGTGGCAATGCGCGCACTGCACGCAGGAACTGCTGCCGTCCGACGTCGTAGCTCATGCCCTTCGGCACGGTCATGCTGCGCTCCAGTACGGCGGTGATCGTCGAACTTCTTGGCTTCGGTGGCAGAAGCGGCGGCTTGGCAGCGTCTGGGTGAACATCGTTCGGAGGTACTGGACGAGCTGCCAGCGCTGCATCGACCGGTTAGACGAGCTTCCACGTCGGCATCGCCGTCCACGGCACGCCCTCGCTGATGCGCCAGAAGTAGTCGGCGTCGACGGTGTCCTGGTACACGGCGCTCGACGCGTTCGGGAAATCGGGCGGGACCGGCTCGATGCCCGTCCCGGTAGATCCCCTCGCCCTTGGCCTGCGTCGCCGTGGCAGACGGCGCACTCCCGGGTCCAGATCCGCTTGCCGGCGTCGATGTTTGTCGATCGTGACGGGCAGGGTTCTTCATCTGGTAGGCCGGTCGGCGGATCGCCCTCGTCCGGGTCCCGCTCGATCGGCATGGCGTACATCTGCTGGATGTAGCGGATCACGTCCCAGCGCTGCCTGCACGGTCAGGCTCTCCTTCCACGGTGGCATGACGGTGCCCTGCACGCCCTCCGAGACGTGCCAGAACCACTGGTCGTCCGGCATGGTGCGGAACGGGTCGACCTTGAAGTTCGCGGGAGTGACGATCAGCGTCCCGCCATACGTCCCGAGCCCGTTGCCGGCGCACCCGTGGCAGGTCAGGCAGTGCGACGCGTAGATCTCCTTGCCTTCGTACAGGCCGGACGCCTTGAACGTCGGCCAGCCCTGTGCGGGTGCGCGCGGGTCAGTCGCCGTCGCCTTCACCGCGCTGCCGATCGGCGGCACCGTCTTGGCCTGCGTACGTCTGCGGCGACTGATCATGAACTCCGCGGCGTTGCGGTCTCCGAGGTAGAACAGGTACGTCGCGATCGCCCGCAGTCGCGAGTCGGACAGGAACGTGAAGTCCGGCATGATCGACATCGGCGAGTACTGCCGCGGGTCCTGCATGTGGTCGATCTCCCACTGCATGGCTGCGCTTGCGACCGATGTAGGAAAGATCGGGGCCGGTGCGCTCGGAGCCGAGGATCATCGGGTTGTCGTAGTTGTAGTTGCCGCCCTGCGAGACCGGGCCCATGCCGTTGTCGCACGTCGCGCACGTACTGCGTGTGGCAGTAGTTGCAGCCGTTCGAGATAGAACAGCTGACGCCCGGTGCCTCAGTCCGGCGTGTACGGATGGGCGATGTCCGTCGGCGCCGGCTTCCACACGGCGACCGGCGTGAACACCGACGACGGCGACGACCGCGAAGAACACCGCGAGGCCGCCCCAGAAGACCAGCTTGAACGTCATCTTCATACGGCATCACCCCCGGAAGTCTCAGCGTCCCGAGGTGGCGCGGTGATCCGCGCCGCAGGAGCGACGATCACAGCCGCGTCCGGCTCCTCGGACGGTCGCCGGACGACCACCGTCGCGATGACGTTGTAGAGCGAACATCATGAAGCTGATCACGAGCAGCGCACCGCCCATGATGCGAAGCGCGAAGCACGGCACGAGGCCTGGCAGCACGATCCAGACCGGCAGGCCGAGCCGTGCACCCAGTCCGACCCCTGGATCGCGCCGGCGACGCACGAAGCCCAGGAAGAAGGCGATGAAGCCGATCACGTAGAACGCGTACTGGGCCCTCGCCAGCCGGCGGCTGTAGAGCGGCAGTTGAAGCACGCGCGGGATGACGTAGTAGGCGCCGCCGATGCACACCGAGGCGCCGAAGAACAGAAGGCCCAGATCGCGTGGCCGGCACGTACTGCGTGAAGTGAGCTGAGCTGGTTCATGCCGCGGAGCGCCATCTGCGAGCCCTTGGAACGAGACCACGATGTAGGCGCCCAGCCGGTGAGCGTGTAGAGCAGCGGCACGCTGGATCGCAACGTGCGACCAGTTGCCTCTCATCGTCAGCAAGATATTGAACATGACCGCTAGCACGGGTATCACCATCCCGCGCTCTCGGCGACAGCGACCGTCTTGAGCCAGTGCGGGATCGGCGCCCACAGCAGGTGGTGCGCTCCCACGCCCGTGTAGAAGAGGAGGATGCCCCAGAAGCCGATCAGCGACAGCGCCGTGCTGAAGATCGGCGTGCCGGTCTCCTTCGGGACGATGTAGTAGATCACCGCCAGAAGACCGATCGTGAACCACAACCCCAGCACGTTGTGCCCGTAGAACCAGTTGAAGATCGTGTCGTTGATGCCCGTCAGCGCGCCGGTCGGCGGGTTCCACATCACGTTGCCGATGAAGTACACGATCGGGAAGAGAACGACGGCCGCCGTGATGTACCACAGGCTCACGTAGAGCTTGGACTCCACGCGTTTGTCGATGGTCATGAGGACATTGAAGGCGTTGAGGATGAACACGACCATCACCGCGACGTCGACTTGCCAGATCAGCTCGGCGTACTCGCGGCTCTGGGTGTGGCCGGTCAGAAGGCCGATGATGCCGACGAGCATCGCCAGGTTCCACAGCACCGACACAGATGTTACCGAGCAGCTCGCTGTACATCTTGCGTCCGGTGAGCCTCGGCACGAAGTACAGCCAGGCGCCCATCATCGCGGCCGACAGCCAGGCGAACGCCATCACGTTGACGTGCGCCTGCCGAGGCGCCCGAACACCAGCCACGAGATCCCATGGGCGAAATCCGGGAACACGAACTCGATGGTGAGAATCACGCCCATGAGCGCACCGATGACAAGCCAGACACCCGCCGACAGGAAGAAGTTCGTCGCAGCGCTGTTGTCTCGTCGGAATCTCAGCATCGCGCCGCCCCCGTACGTGTTCGCCGTTGGACCCCGCCATCCGAACCCGCGGACTTGCGTACCCCAGTGGAAAAGCCGCGAAACCAAGGAAACCAAGGGCCAGGACCTCGTTCCGCCGCGCGACACGGCGCGATCGGACGAGAGTTTCCGGTCCTGAGCCCACGGGTAAACCGAGGGGATGGAAGCTCGGGCCCGCGAGACCGGACGGGCTGGATGCGAGGGAAGGGGCGGACGTGGCCGCATGTTGTGACACCAAGCCGGGAGACGTCTATGTGTGCGACGAATGCGGATTCGAGATCCGGGTGATCGAGGCGGGCGATTGCGAGGGCAGCTGCTGCTCCGACGAGCTGGCGTGCTGCGGACGTCCACTGCGATTGAAGACGCCGGCCGCCACGGGCAGCGAGAGCGCCTAGGGTCGCCTCTCCGCGCGAGCTCAGCTCAGTCCCTCCGCCTGGGTCTCCCTGACGCGGAACTCGACGACGCGGCGGATCAGTCCGAGCGGCAGCGGCTGGTCCAGCGGGAACTGCACGGAACCACGGCCGCTCACGTACGGCTTGAGCTCCTCCCTGAACGCATCCACGCCGCTCCCGGTCGGATAGAAGCCGACGTGGTTCGCGTACCCGGCGAAGTGCACGAGATGCCGACCGTTGAGGTCGAACGTCGGCATCGAGTAGCTGATCGTCTCCGTCGCTTCCGGCGCGCAGGCGCGGATGAGGCGCCGCAGCTGCGAGAGCCGCTTGCGCGTCTCAGGCGGGAACTGGGCGATGTAGGCGTCGACCGACCTCGTGCCGGTTCGTGTCGCCATGGCGCACCTGCCTGCCGGTGGGGAGACGGGTCCGGAGAGGGCGAAGAGGGGCGTCCCGCACGCGCGGATGGCCGTCATCGATCGGATCGCGTTCGATATCGCCCCGAGTCGGTCTTCCCCACGCCGAGGAAGTCCAACCGCCGACAAGAAGCGTCCACTCCGTCCGTTTCGCTCGCCGTCATGCGGGTATTCGAGGCAGGACCGCGTTCGTTCCGTTCAGGGAGGAGTGCCCGGTATGGCCGAGCGATACGAGGGAGAGAAAGGCACGCTGACCACCGGATTCGGAAGGCCCGTCGCCGACGACCAGCACTCGCTGACCGCGGGGCCGCGAGGGCCGCTGCTCATGCAGGACGTCCATCTGCTCGACAAGCTGGGACATTTCGATCGCGAGCGGATCCCGGAGCGCGTCGTGCACGCCAAGGGCGCCGGAGCTCACGGCTACTTCGAGGTCACCGCGGACGTGACCCGCTACACACGGGCCGCGTTCCTCTCGAGAGTCGGGAAGCGGACCGAGGTGTTCGCGCGCTTCTCGACCGTGGGAGGCGAACGAGGCTCCGCGGACGCCGAGCGCGACCCGCGCGGGTTCGCGCTCAAGTTCTACACCGAGGAAGGCAACTACGACATGACCGGCAACAACACGCCGGTGTTCTTCATCCGAGACCCGCTCAAGTTCGCCGACTTCATCCACACGCAAAAGCGGGACCCGCGCACGAACCTGAAGGATCCGGACATGTTCTGGGACTTCTTGTCACTGACACCCGAATCCGTGCACCAGGTGACGATCCTCTTCTCGGACCGAGGCATCCCGGCGACGTACCGGAACATGAACGGCTACTCGAGCCACGCGTACGTCTGGTACAACGCCGCCGGCGAGCAGTTCTACGTGCAGTACCATTTCAAGACCGAGCACGGGATACGGAACCTCACGGCTGCGGAGGCCGAGGCGATCAAGAGCCGCGATCCCGATCACGCCACGCGCGACCTCTTCGACGCGATCGAGCGCGGCGACTTCCCGTCGTGGCGCCTCGAGATACAGGTCATGCCGGTGGCGGAGGCGGCCACATACCGCTTCGACGTGTTCGACGTCACGAAGGTGTGGCTGCACGCGGACTACCCTCCGATCCCGATCGGGCGACTCGTGCTCGACCGCAACCCCGAGAACTACTTCGCCGAGGTCGAACAGGCTGCGTTCAACCCGAGCAACTTCGTGCCGGGCATCGGCCCGTCGGCGGACAAGATGCTGCAGGCGCGCCTGTTCAGCTACCACGACACGCACCTGCACCGCCTCGGACCCAACTACCAGCTGCTGCCGATCAACGCGCCGAAGAACGCCGCGCCGGCGAACTACGAACGCGACGGGGCGATGCGATTCGACGCGAACGGCGGGCGCGGCCCGAACTACTGGCCGAACAGCTTCGACGGGCCGGCGCCTGACGCTCGAGCGGCCGAGCCCGGCATGCCGCTCGAGGGAGAGACGGGGCGCACGGAGTACCTGCACCCCAACGACGACTTCGTGCAGCCGCGGGCACTGTACCGCGATGTGATGACCGAGATCGACCGCGACCATCTGGTGAGCAATGTCGTCGGGCACCTCGGGCATGCCCAGGAGCGCATCCGGCTGCGGCAGTGCGCCGTCTTCTACAAGGTCGACCCGGACTACGGGACGCGTGTCGCCGACGGCGTGGAAGTCGACATCAGTGCGGTGCGACGGCTGGCCGCGATGTCGGACGAGGATCGCGCCGCGGCGACCACGGAGCGAGTCTTGGCGGGCGTCCGGTAGGGATCCGCGACATTCGCGCGCGTGCGATCAGCCGTACGCGTTCCTCTCGCCGAATATCGGCCGGAGCGCCTCGACCGACGCTTTCAGGCGCTCCGTGGCCGGATTCCCCTCGTTCCCGGTTCCGGCGACCGTCGCCTCGGCTGCCGCCCACAGCTCGCGGATGGATCCGCGCGCGTTGAAGAGCAGCAGCGTGAGATCGAACCGCGCGCCCTTCATCTTCGTGAGCCGTGGATCGGCGTCGATCCGTGCGGCCAGGTCGTCATAGAGGCTCGTCACCCGGCACCCCCTGTTCTCCCCGTCTGCCCCGGGGCTCAGCCGTGCCGGCCACGTTCCCGGGCCGCTGCGCCGACCGGCAGCCTACGGCAGCCCGCCGACGCTCGGCGACGCCCCCGGCTGGAGCGTGTAGTACGCGACGACCATGTCCTGGTAGGTGACCGTGACGACGTAACCGGACGACCGGCTACCGTCCGCCGCCTCCATACCGTAGGTGTTGAGCGTCACCTGCTGGCCCTCATAGGTGGTGAGGTCATAGCCGGTGAGCGCGAGGCTGTCCTGGACGGCGGCCCACGGCGTCCCCGCGAACGACCGCGGCAACACCACGTCCGTGGTGGCGAGGCTCGCGGTCAGTTTGAGGCCCTGGCTGCCGCTGAGCGCCTGCGCGGCGGAGACGGTCTGCGATGCCATCCCCGCATCGGTGCCGGAAGGAGCGGAGGAGCAGCCCGAGGCCAGCGCCGCGACCGTGAGCGCGCAGCACGCCAGCGCCCCCACAGCCATGGCCGCTCGTACGCGCTCACGCGTCATCACCACGAGATTCTCCTCCGATCGTGCGATCTGTTCGTGGGCCTGCGCGGCTCGGGGCTAGTCCTCCCAGTCGTCGGGCACGCCGTCGATGTTGTGCTCCGACTCCTGGTGCCCTTCGGGATCGGCGGCATCATCGAGGAGATCGTGCGCGGCGTCCTTACCGAGCATGTCATGGGCCCACCACACGCTCGTCTTGCCGCGCATGGCGAATTCATCTCGCGGCGTGTCCATGCCTTCACGCGGACGACGGAACACGAACCAGACCGCCAGAACGACGATCGCCAACGCGACGATGAGCAGGACCAGCAACGGATCCACCGTGAGCCGCCTCGCCTTCCAGCCGCCTCACGCAATTATGCACCGCCGCATGGGGCAGGACATCCGCGGACCGCGAACGGCGGGCACGCGTCCGGAACCGTTGCGCGCCCCGCTGGCCGAGTGGCCCGCGGGGGTATGAGCTCACGGTGCACGGAGCGGCGGTCCCATCCCCGACAGACGATGAGAAGGAGTCCGTCATGAACAAGGGCGTGAGCACGGTGGTCTATCCGGTGTCGGATCTCGCGAAGGCGAAGTCGCTCTTCACCCGCCTGATGGGCGTCGAGCCCGCCTACGACACCCCGTACTACGTCGGATACAGGACCGCCGAACAGGGCGACAGCGAGGCGCCGATACTCGGGCTCGATCCTAACGGGCACAAGCGGGGCATGACGGGCGCGACCGCGACGTGGGCGGTCGACGACATCAGGGGAACGGTGGCCGCGCTGGTCGAGGCGGGAGCGACGATCATCGAAGACACGCACGATGTCGGCGGCGGCGGCCTCGTCGCGATCCTGGCCGACGCGGACGGCAACATGATCGGGCTGATGGGCTGAGCCGTCAGCGCCTACTTCGCGGAACGGGCCGGCCTCGCCCGGGCCATGTTGCGCTCGACGCTCGCGCGCACGAGCGCGATCAGCGCCTTCTCGTCCACCGTGTCGCCCTCGCGCAGGTCGATGATCCGTGTCTTGTTGCCTTCCGTGACGGCGCTCAAGATGCCCTGCGGATCCGGGAGGGTCTGGGCTGCCGGGAAACTGAGCCGGACGCGTTCCTTCAGGATCGCGCCGGTGCAGACGATCCCGCCGTGCTCGAAGACGGGCGCGCCCATCGGGTTGCCGGGGCGCTTCCATTTCACTTCCTCGACGATCTCAGGATCGGCCTCGTGGATGATCCTGCGGAGGTTCGCGAGGGTCGTCCCGCGCCAGTCCCGCGTGCTCGCGATCATCTCGTCGATGAGTGCACTCGGGGTCGGCATCATTCCTCCGATCGCAGCCGGCTTCGGCGACTCAGGCCGAATGCGCCCCTCAGGCCGTCACGCACGGCGGATCAGGCTCGCGTCACCTGACCACGCCGGCCAATCGAAGTGCCAGTATCACCAGACCGAGCACCATGAGCGCGCCGAAGAACCTGAACGTCCGTCGCGTCAGTCGCTCAGGCAGGAACGTGTCGAACGCGTCGCCGCGCTCGGCGCCGTACCTGACCGCGAGCGTCGTCAACGGGCACTTCATCCCATTACCCGCGAAGACGACCGCCTCAACGGCCAGCAGCCCGAGCGCCACCCAGAGAGCCGGACCCGCGTAGCCGGTCACGCCGGAGAAGAGCAGGACGACGATCGCCGCCACCATGACCACGTAGATGGCCGTGTGGACGGCCCGCACGACGGCGAGTCGATGGGCGTTGCGCATGCTGCCACGATCACGCATGTGGATCGAGGCCTCCGCGGTTAGATCCAGCGTCGCACTTCGGCCTTGTACTCCAGATAGTCGCTCCCGAAAGCAGCCTGCAGGTTCCGCTCCTCGGCGGGCACGAACAGGCGATCCATGATCGCGAGGAGCGCGACCGCGGCCGCGATCCCGATGGGCTCCCCGACCAGCAGTGCCGCGGCGGCGACGATGAGAGTCATCCCGAGATACATGGGATTGCGTGTCAGGCGGAACACACCTGATACGACGAACGCCGCGGGCACGGCGTCGGGGCTCACCGGTGTAGCGCGCTTCTTGAACGCGGAGTCCGCCAGCAGGTTCAGCGCGACTCCGACGACCAAGAGCACCGCGCCGACCGCCAACGTGAGCCGATCGGAGTAGGCCAGTGCCCCGAGAAGGAAGCGGCTGGCGATCACCGCGACCAGCCCGATGAGGAAGTACGTCGGCGGCATGAGCCGCTTGCGGGTCTGCCCCGCAGCCGAGCACGCCATGGTGTCTCCTAGCCGAGATCCTCAAGATCTTCAGGCGTTGCGTCACCGAACATCTTGGCCAGGAACTCCTTCATCAGATCCGCCTTCACGAGCGCGAGCCCACCGCGTTTCTCGTCGCCGAGTACCAGCACCGAGTCGCCCGGATTGATGTCGAAGACGTCCCTGGCCTCGCGAGGGATGACGATCTGGCCGCGCTCTCCTACCTTGGTGGCGCCGAAGAAGTAGCGGCTGTCGCCGAATTTCATCTCACATCACACCAATCACACTAGTATGACTTGACATGCAATACATACCCTCAACGGCGCGCAACGTCAAGGCCCGAAGGGTGGATGAGGGTCGGATCGGCTCGGATCAGCGCTGCATGGCCTCGCGTCCGGCGCGGAAGACTCCCCCGACATGAGCCCCGAGCGCGAAATACTCGCCGCCGATCCCGAGCAGCGGGTCGGTCTTCGACGGATCCGGCTCACCGTCGCTGAAGCACTCCGGATCCAAGAACGTCGAGACGATCTCGCCGAAGAACACCTCGAACCCCCGCACGGGCGTGGAGTCGACGACCGTACACAGGATGTTCAGGTGGCACTCGCGGATCATGGGAGCTCTGCACGAAGGGTCGTCGAACAACCGCCCCTCTCGCGGTGGCGACGTGGCGCGGCGCGCTCGAGCCATGCTCGCGCGCCTGCGTCAGGATAGCGCTGGCCGGCGGCGGCTCGACCCGCGAGCTGGTCCGCATCGGAGATGAGCCGTCATGCGCTCGGCGAGGACGCGACGACCGTGCGCAGGAAGGATCGGACGACCGACCCGAAGCGCTCCGGCTGGTCATACGGGACCCCGTGTCCCGCGTCGCGTATCTGTTCGACGGTGACGTGCGAGTTCAGGCTCTGCAGCTCTCTTGCGGTCTCAAGCGAGACGACCGGGTCGTCTCCGATGACGAGCAGCGTCGGGACATCGATCGTACGCACGAGCTGGTGATACTCGGGATAGGGCGGGGTGAGGACGTCGAACGCACTCATCCGGGTCTGCCGCCTGGCATCGGCGAGAAGCCCGACGATCTCGGACGAGCGTCGCGGGTGTCGCGATCGCGCCTCAGCCGATACGTCGCGCCCATCGGAGCCCAAGACTCGGCGGTGTTGGTCCGCGACGTCGCTGTCGCGCACTTCGCGCTGGCGCTCGGGGCTCAGGAACGACGGATCGGCCAGCACGACGCCGCGGATCGTCGCGACGCCCCGGCTCGCGACCACAGCGGCCGTCATGCCCCCCATCGAGTGCCCCAGCAGGATCGGAGCGCTGAGTCCGAGACCTCGTATGAGCCCGATGACGTCGCTCGCATGATCTTCATACCGATAGCCATGAAGCGGAGCGGCCGAGCTCCCGTGCCCTCTGGCGTCCGGCATCACCACATCGTATTCGTCCTCCAACGCACGAGCCAACGGACTCCAGCAGGCTCCACTCCCCATCAGCCCGTGGAGCAGGACCAGCGGCTGTTCGGCCCCGCCGGTCCGCAGGTAGTGGATGGCGACGCCGTTCGCGTCGCAGACTCCGGTGGTCCAACTCGTCATCGGGATCGCTCCTCATGCGCGGCCGAGGCGGTGGGCGCGAAAGGGCCGGAGGACGCTGCCTCCGGCCCTTCGCACCACGCGCAACGCCTCTGGATCAGAGTGCGGCGGACTTCGGCGCCGCCTCGCCCGTCTCGTCGAGGTGGATGTCGGCCACGGCCTCGATCGCCTTGGGGCTCTTCGAGCGCAGCCAGAACAGCACGCCGATACCGAGGACCATCCATACGAGCATCGCCCACGGCGCGTACGACATCGGAGCCGTGAGCGCCGCGACGAACCCGAAGCCCGGAATGCCGGTGATGCCGGCGACGCTGAGGAAGCCGGGGACCAGGAACGCCAGGCCGAGTATCGGGATGAGCACGTGAAGGATCAGGTTGCGCTCCGCCTTGCGGTGCTTCGCGAAGTAGCCGATGCACGCGAGGTTCGCCAGCATGTAGACCGGGACGACCACCACGACCAGAGCCGTGGCGACGATGCCGAACGCGGCCACCGGCGTCGTCCAGAACCCGAGCACGAGCGCGACCGCGAGGCTGAGGATGAGCTGCACGAGCGTCGCGAACGACGGCGACTTGTACTTCGGGCTCAGCCTCTCGAACGCCTTCGGGAACACGCCGACGCGGCCCAAAGCGTAGGCGGTGCGCGTGAAGACGTTCGTGCCGGAGTTCGCGTTGGCCAGCGTGGAGTTCACGATCGCGAGCAGGACGAGCAGCCAGAAGATCGGCGAGATGCCCTTGGCGAGCGCGTCCCACGGCACACCGTTGTTGAACCCGCCGAAACCGCCGAAGTTGGCTGCCGAGACCGAGTGGAGCACCGGCCCCGAGCTCACGGCCGCGGCGTACGTCGTGAAGATGTACAGGATGCCGATGCCGATCGTCGCACCCATGATGGCCAGCGGGATGTTCCGCCGCGGGTTCTTCGTCTCCTCGGCGAGTGGCGCCGCGGCCTCGAACCCGGAGAACGCGAGCAGCGCGCCGATGGCGCCGGCGAACACGCCGCTCCAGCCGGTGTAGCCCTTCACGTTCGCCATGTGCGGTGTGAACACGGCGAGCGTGTTCGCGCTGCCCGCCTTGATGACGAGCACGACGCTCAGCAGGACGAACACGGCGATCTCGATCGCGCCCAGCCATACGCCCGCGGCCGTCGACGTCTTCACGCCCAGGTAGACAAGCCAGCAGACGATCACGGTCCCCACGACGGTGAAGAGCCACCACCACGACGGCGTGATCGCCGGCACGATGGTGTGCAGCTCACCGGAGAGCGTGAAGCCGAGTTGCAGCATGACGAGCGGCACGATCAGCACCTCGACGGCCGAGTAGCCCCAGCCGACGAGGAACCCTACCGACGGGTGCAGCCCCTTCGCGGTATACGTGGCGACGGACCCCGCCGCAGGGATGTGCGTCGCGAGCTGCCCGATGCTCCACGCGGTGAACAGTATGCCGATGAAGGCGATCAGCACCGCCAACGGCAGAGCCCCGCCGGCGAACGCCGCACCCAACGGGATCGACGCGGCGATCGCCGCGGCGGGCGCCATCGAGGTGATCGACTGGAAGAGCACATCAGCCAATCCTACGGCGTTCCGAGCCAGCGTCGGATTCGAACCGGAGTCCGACATCCCCACCCCTTCCTCTCGTCCCTCATGATCGTGCCGTTGAGTGGGAGCACTCCACGGTTGGAGCCGATCGGGTACCGCTACCTGCTGAACGGCGCCGGGCAGGCCGCGAGCTTCGGCACACGCATGCGCGCGATCTTGCTGCCGCTCGACGGAAGGCTGGCCTGTGCGATGCCCAGGTCGCCGACGCAGGACAGGAAGATGAAGGCGTCCTCCATCGTGAAGCCCCACTCGCGCACCAGAAGGTCGGCGGCGTCTTTGCACGCGAACTTGATCGCGTCTTCGAGGCTGTCCTGCGACGTCCCGTGCGCGTACCAGGCGTCGGCGGTCTCGGTGACCGGCCACTCCGCGGCCTTGCCCTTGATGACCTCGACCTTGACCAGTACCGTCCCCGGCACTTCGACGCCGGTATCGGAGATCTCGCCGTCGCCCATCGAAGCGTGCATGTCGCCCATCGCCAGCATCCCGCCGGCTTGCCGGACGGGGAAGTGGATGGTGCAGCCGATGCCGTTCACGGTGTCGTCGAGGTTGCCGCCGTGCTTGTCCGCGAGGAAGGTGCCCATCGAGCCCTCGGCGGGAGCGACGCCGATCACGCCCACCATCGGCTTGGTCGGGAACGACACCTTGTCGTTCATGCGGATCATGCCGTCCGCGATCTTCATCATCCGGGTCACGGGCGCCTTGGCATACTCCACGAGCTGCCCGGTGTCCGGGATGACCATCGCGGAGCCGATCGGCCCCGGGACGACGTCGAGGAGCGTGACGGAGAGCGTGTCGCCCGGTTCCGCGCCGCGCACGAAGACCGGGCCGGTGGCGCTGTTCAGGTGGTTGATGTCGAGCTCATCGAGTGTGTCGGCCTCGCCCTTCACCTGGCCGGTGAAGCAGTCCCACGTCTCGAACTCGATCACCGCGCCGGGGTCGACCGTCACGACCGGCGACATGTCCGACGAGAACGCCCACACGTGTTGATCTTTCGAGATCCTGATGTCCGGCTTCTCCATTCGTCTCTCCTAAGGTCGGCATGGCGCCACAGCGCGCTCGTATGTCGAATCTAGTGCATCGGTTGTTTCGGCTTGGTTTCCTCATGCATGATCTGCGGACGTTCGGGAGCCGAATCCGCCGCACGATCGCCAGATCGCGGCGCGTGCGAACGGCGGGAGCGCGACCGGGGTACACGCACTCTCGGGCGTCGCACCGGCGGCGCCAAGAGCGCGCGAGGAGACACCATGAACGCCACAAGGACCGCGGAGACGTCCACGTTCACCACGCCCAGCGACCGCACGATCCGCATAGAACGCGTCTTCGACGCGCCGCGAGACTGCGTCTGGCGCGCCTACACCGAGCCGGACCTCGTCGCCCAGTGGTGGGGCCGCGGGCACGCGCGGTCGACGTCGAGGAGCTCGATCTCGTCAAGGGCGGGCACTGGCGCTTCGTCGAACACGCCCCCGACGGCACCACGAGCGGCTTCGAAGGCCGCTTCCGCGACATCGAGCCGCTGAGGTCCGTGACCGAGACGTTCGAATGGGACGGGCTGCCCGGCTATCCCTCGATCCAGACCGTGACGCTCAGCGACGCGAGCGACGGCCGCACGAAGGTCACGATCGACGTGCTGTTCTACACCCCCGAGGAGCGCGACGGCATGCTGCATTCCGGCATGCGGACGGGCATGGACGAGAGCCACGACGCGCTCGACCACCTGCTCGAGCGCATCTGCTGACCGCGCGGCCTACAGCGCGAAGCCGCCGTGCTTCTTGAAGTGCTCCACGAGCCCGCCATCAGCGAGCAGCTGAGCCATGACCGGCGGCAGCGGTGCGAAGGGGATCTCGATCCCCTTCGTGGCGTCGCGCACCACGCCGGCGCCGAGGTCGAGCGAGAGCTCGTCGCCGTCGTCGATGAGGTCGGTGTCGCACTCCACCACCGGCAGCCCGGTGTTGATCGCGTTGCGGAAGAAGATGCGCGCGAAGCTCTTCGCCAGCACCGCCTTCGTGTTCGAGTGGATGAGGACGAGTGGCGCCTGCTCGCGGCTGCTGCCCATGCCGAAGTTCCTGCCGGCCACGAGGATGCCGCCCCGCTCGTGCACCTTCGCGAAGTAGTCGGGATCGAGCTCCTCCATGGCGTGCGTGGCCATGTCGTCGAGGTCGATCGACTTGAACTTATACTTGCCGGAGATGATGTAGTCCGTGTTCACGGCGTCGCCGAACTTGAAGGCGCGGGCGTCGACGGTCATCGGGCGACCCCCTCCCCGACGAAGTACTTCCGCGGATCGGTGATGACGCCCTCGATGACGCTCGCGGCCACGGTGGCCGGGCTCCCCAGGTAGATGAACGCGTCGGAGTTGCCCATGCGCCCCTTGAAGTTGCGGTTGGCGGTGGAGATGACGTTCTCGCCGTCGCTGGGCACACCGTTGTGCGTGCCGACGCACGGTCCGCAGCCCGGCGTGACGACCGCGGCGCCGGCCGCGACCAGCGTCTGGATGAGGCCGGCCTCCATCGCGTCGAGGTAGATCCGCCGCGAAGCGGGCGCCACGATGAAGCGCACGTTCGGGTGCACCGTCCGACCGGCGAGGATGGCAGCGGCGATCTCGAGGTCCTCGAACCGCCCGTTGGTGCACGTACCGAGGAATCCCTGCTGGATCGGCGTGCCGGCGACCTCTTCGATCGCGCACTCGTTGTCGACGCTGTGCGGACGGGCGACGCGCGGGCCGAGGCCGCTCGCGTCGATAACGACCTCGTCGCAGTAGACCGCGTCGTCGTCCGGCTCCACCGGCGCCGGCACGCGCGCGCCGCGGCCCTCGTACCACGCGAGCGTCTTGGCGTCGGCGCGCATGAGACCCGCCTTCGCGCCCACCTCGATCGCCATGTTGCTGATGGTCATGCGCGCCTCGACCGACAGGCCGTCGATCGCCGGCCCTCCGATCTCGAGCGCCTTGTACGTCGCGCCGTCGGCGCCGATGCGCCCGGCGAGCGCGAGGATGAGGTCCTTGCTGAAGACGCCCGGCCGCGGCTCCCCGGTGAAGATGACCTTGATCGTCTCCGGCACCTTGAACCACAGCTTGCCCGACGCCATCGCCGCCGCGCCGTCGGTCGAGCCGACGCCGGTCGAGAAGACGTTGAGCGCGCCGTACGTGCATGTGTGGCTGTCGCAGCCGACCATGAGGTCGCCCGGCACGACATGCCCCTGCTCCGGGATGAGCTGGTGACACACGCCGCAGCCGATGTCGTAGAGCTTCGCGCCGGTGCGGTCGCAGAACTCGCGCATGATGGTGTGCAGCGCGCTCACGCCTTCGAGCGGCGACGGCGCGGAGTGGTCGATGACGAGCGCGACCTTCGCGGGGTCGAACACCCGCTCGGCGCCCATGTTCTCGAGCGCCTTGATCGCCAGGGGCGACGTGCCGTCCTGCCCCATCACGAAGTCGACGCCCGCGACGACGATGTCGCCCGCGCGGGCGTCGGTCCCGCTCTTGGCGGAGAAGATCTTCTCGGCGATGGTCTTCCCGGCCACGATCACGCACCCTTCTCACGCTGGTAGTCCTTATAGATGTAGAGCAGCTCCTTGTCGTAGAGCGAACGCTTGAGCTCGATCGACATCGTCCGCACGCGCGGCAGCAGCGAGGCCGCCTCGTCGTGCGTGAGCTTGATGCCGTACTCGTCGAACTTGAGCAGCAGCGCCTTGCTCCCGGAGTGCTTGCCGATGACGATCTGCCTCGACAGCCCGACTTCCTCCGGCGCGAAGACCTCGTACGTCTTCGGGTTCTTGATGACGCCGTCGGCGTGGATGCCGCTCTCGTGCGCGAACATGTTCGTCCCGATGATCGACTTCCACACGGGGATCGTGCGCCCCGCCGCCTGCGCGACGTACTCGCCGAGCTCGCGGAAGCGCGTCGTGTCGAACTGCATCTGCTCGAAGCCCTCGACGTACTTGAGCGCCATGACGACTTCCTCGAGCGCCGCGTTGCCCGCGCGCTCTCCAAGGCCGCCGACGGTCACGTTCACCCACGTCGCGCCGCCGTGGATCCCGGCGATCGCGTTCGCCACCGCCATGCCGAAGTCGTTGTGCGTGTGCATCTCGATGTCGAGTCCGGTCTCCTCGACGAGCGTCTTGATGACCTGGTACGTGCGGAACGGCTCCATGAGCCCGATCGTGTCGCAGAAGCGCAGCCGGTCGGCGCCCTCGGCCTTGGCGGTGCGCGCGTACTCGATGAGGAAGCCGAGCTCCGTGCGCGAGGCGTCTTCGGCGTTGACGGACACATACACGCCAGGCCTCGTGCTCTTGGCGAACGCCACGGACTCGGCGATCGTCTGGAGCACCCAGGCGCGGTCCTTCTGCAGCTTCGTCTCGATGTGGATGTCGGAGGTCGCCAGCGAGATGGCGAGCGCGTCGACGCCGGTCTCGAGCGTGATCCCGATGTCGCCGGTGTTCGCGCGGCTCCAGCCGAGCACGGAGGCACGCAGGCCGAGATGCGCGATCTCCTCGATGACGTCGCGTTCGTCGCCGCCCATGGCCGGGATGCCGGCCTCGATCTGGTCGACGCCGATCTCGTCGAGCAGGCGCGCGATACGGACCTTCTCCTTGTTGGCGAAGACGACGCCCGCGGTCTGCTCGCCGTCGCGGAGCGTGGTGTCGTCAATCTGGACCGGACGTTCGCCGAGGTGACTGTCGACCGGCATGTCGTGCGGCACGGTGTGCTCCACGGATACTGACCTCCTTCATGATTCGCAGCGGGCGTGACTCGAACCGCCACGCCCGGAGCCAATAAGTTTACCGTTCGGAGGCTGCTCGCGGAAGGATGGCGGCTGCCCGGTGAGACACACGGTGGCGTTCGGGCGGGAACCGCGTCGCGCCCGGACCGTACGCTCGGCGATCTGTGACGCCTACCGCTTCCGGCCGAGCATGTCGATGAGCGTGCCGCGCCCGTAGCGCAGGCCGCTCAGGCCGCCCAAGCCGATGCCGATGCCGACCCCCCACAGGACGCTGAGGCCCGGCGCCGTACCCGCCCAGAGCACGGCGGCCGCGATGAGGACGACCACTACGCCGACCACCCACGTCCAGACGCCGTGCTGCGCCTTCAACCGATGGCCGACGGGGCGCAGCGCGAGCGCCGCGACCCCGAAAGCCACGATACCGGCGAGGATCATCTCGAAGGTGGACACGTGCCTCGTCTCTTACGGAGCGCCGCTGTCGAGTTTGAATATCGTCGTGTAGACGCGGTCCGTGTCGTCGATGGTCACGTCGACGGTCGGCGGGTTCAGCTCCGTCCAGTTGTTCGCGTGCGCCACGATGTGGTACGTGCCGTAGGGTACCGCGACGTTGCACACGGCACCGGATGGGTCGGCCGTATAGGTCGTCGTCTGGCCCGTGCCCATGTTGGTGATCGTGACGGTGAACATGGGGTTCGTCGCCGGAGGCGGATACGCGTTCGGTGCGCCGCCGCCGGGGTACAGGCCCGGTCCGATGCCCTGGCCGGTGTAGCCGTCCCACGTCGTGACGGTGATCGTGCCGGTCTGGCTCACCACTCCGGCTGCGGAAACGGTGAACTGGGCGCTCTTCGGGTTCTCCACGTTGCCGACCACGTCGCTGGACCAGAAGTAGATGATGTGCGTGATCGTGCCCGACGCCGGCGGCGCCACCGTGATCACGGTGCCGGTCGTGTTCGCGCCGGTGTCGATGCGATAGAAGGTGTTAGCCACGCCCGACCCGTTGACGTTGTCGACGGCGCTCAGGTGGATCGTCGCGGTCCCGACGTAGGAGGCCGTGGCGTCAGACGAGGTGGTCGGCGGCGTGGTGTCCGGCGGCGCCTTCACCGTGAAGGTCACGGACTTCGTCGCCTCGACGTTCGGGTTCGCGCCCGCGTTGTCGATGGAGCGGAAGTACAGCGTGTGGGATACGGAGCCGGTCGGCGGCGACGCCACCGTGATGGGCGAGCCGGCGCTGTACTGGACCATCGGGCCGCTGTCGAGCCAGTAGTCGGTCTCCTTCACACCGTTGGGGCCGCTGTTGTCGGTCGCATACAGGTGGATCGTCGCCGGACCGACGTAGGTCGACGTCGCGTCGCACGTCGTGACCGGTGGCGTGGTGTCGGGGCCGGTGACGACGTAGGACACGATGTGGTGCGTCTCTTCGTTGTCGGCGAGATCGACGGACCAGAATTCGAGAGTGTGGCTTCCTTGGCCGCCCGTGCCCAGCAGCGTGCCTTCGATGATCGGCCCGCCGTCGAGGATGTAGTAGGTGTCGGCCACGCCCCAGCCGCCGGGGTTGTCGACCGCGGTCAGCATGATCGTGGACGGCGACGTGTAGGTCGGCACGACGCTCGAGGTGGTCGTCGGCGGCGTGTTGTCGTCGGGCGCCCATACGTTGAACGTCACGGAATGGTGGATCTCGACGTTGCCGGCATTGTCGACCGACCAGTAGTAGATCGTGTGCCACTGCGAGCCGCTGGACGGCGCCGGGACGGTCACCACGTTGCCGGTGTAGACGGTCGTGCTCGTGTCGAGCGTGTAGTAGGTGTGCGCCACGCCCGAGCCGCCGCTGTTGTCGGTCGCGGTCAGGTGCACGACCGCGTCGCCCGAGTACGCGGCCTGCGCGTCGTCGTGCGTCGTCGGCGGCGTCACGTCGATGGTGAACGTGGCGACGTGGTGGGGGCTCTCGGCGTTGCCGGCGTTGTCCACCGACCAGTACTCGATCGTGTGCGAGCCCGCGGTCCCGACGGTGATCGTCGTGGTCGGCGGCGTGCCGCTCAGCTGGATCCCGCCGTCGATCTTGTAGTAGGTGTAGGCGACGCCCACACCTCCGCTGTCGTCCTGCGCCGCCAGCACGATCGTGACCGCGCCCGTGGAGAGACTCGACACGTTGTTCACGATCGTCGTGGTCGGCGGCGTGTGGTCGTCCGGCGCGGAGATCGTGAACGACCAGGACCTGGTGGTGGTCTCGCCGAGCTGGTCGATGAAGGTGAAGGACACGGTGTGAGGCCCGTTGGACAGGCCCGTCGTGGCGAACCAGCCGGTCCCTTGCGTCGGGCTGATCGTCGACAGCGTGGCCCCCGGCTGCAGGATGCCGTCGAACGTCGCCGAGACCCCGGTGAGCGGTACGGAGCTCGACGCCACGACGGAGACGCTCGGGTTGCGCGCGTAGATCGTCTGCCCGTCGCCCGGCGAGAGGTTGCTGAAGGACATGCTGCCGGGCGCCGGCGAGACCGTGAATGTCGCGCTGTGGGCCGTCTCAGTGTTGCCGTTGATGTCGACCGACCAGAAGCTCAGGGTGTGCGTGTCGGTGGAGTTGAGCGACGGCTGGACCGTCACCACGGTGCCGGTCGTCGTGGCCCCCGAGTCGAGGCGATAGTACGTGACCGGCGGGACACCGCTGTCGTCGGTCGCGGTCAGCGAGATGACCGCGGGCCCGATGTAGCTCGCCAAGACGTTCGACGTCGTCACCGGTGGCGTGGTGTCGTTGCCGTTCACGTGGTACGTGACGGTCTTGTGCGATTCGGTGTTGCCGGCGCGGTCGACCGACCAGAACACGAGGGTATGGTCGCCCGGACCGCCCGTTCTGATCTGCGTGCCGTCGACGCGCATGGCCCCATCGAGCTGGTAGTACGTGTGCGCGACGCCCCAGCCGCTGTCCGTGGGGGTCAGGGTGATGAGGCCTGGCACGGCGTACGTGCTCTTCGCGTCGCTCAGGGTGAGCGGCGGCGTCGTGTCGGGCAGAGCCGCCACCGTGAAGTTCGCGGTGTTCGTCGCCTCGGTGTTGCCCGCGTTGTCGACCGACCAGAAGTAAAGGGTATGGGCGGTCGACCCGTACTGCGGCGCGCTCACGGTCAGCTGCGTACCGGCGGTCTGCGGTCCGCCATCGATCTCGTAGTAGGTGATGCGCACGCCGGATCCGTATGGGCCGTCGGTCGCCGTCAAGCTGATGTTGGCGGGGCCGACGTAGCTGTCCTGCGCGTTCGACGTCGTGATCGGCGGCGTCAGGTCGGCGCCCATGACGCTGTAGTCGGCCTTGTTCACGGCCTCTTGGTTGCCCGCGGCGTCGACCGAGTACCACTCGACGTGGTGGGCTCCGGTCGGCCCGGTGCCGAACGACGTCCCCTCGACCGGCGCGCCGTAGTCGAGCGAGTAGTAGGTGTGCGCGACGCCCCAGCCGCCCGGGTTGTCCGACGGATACAGGTGGATGGTGCTCGGCGCCGCGTACAGGGCGACGATGTCGGACAGGGTCGTCGGCGGCGTCGTGTCGGGCAGCGCATGGACGCACACGGACACGTTGTGTGCCGACTCGTTGTTGCCCGCGTTGTCGACCGACCAGAACGACACGGTGTGCGTCGTCTGGAACGACGTCGGCGCGAGGATGGTGATCACGGTGCCGGTCGTCTGTGCGCCGCCGTCGACCGTGTAGTAGGTCGCCTTCACACCAGAACCGTACGGGCCGTCGGTCGCGGTCAGGCTGATCGTGGCCGTGCCGGTGTAGCTGGCCGTCGCGTTGGAGCTCGTGGTCGGCGGCGTCGTGTCCGGCGCCGGGTACTGCGTGAACGTGACGGTGTGTGTCGCTTCCTTGTTGATGGTCGGCACGGCCTTGTCGACCGACCAGAACTGGACGGTGTGCGACGCCTGCCCCGTCAGAGGCGGCGCGATGACGATCGTGGTGCCGCTGGTGACGGTCCCGCCGTCCACGGTGTAATACGTGCCGCCAAGGCCACTCCCGCCGACGTTGTCGCTCGCGGTCAAGTGGATGGTGGCGGTCCCGGTGTACGACGACGTGGCGTCCGAACTCGTCGTCGGCGGGATCGTGTCGATCGCCGACACGGTGAAGGACGCGTTCTTCACCGTCTCCGTGTTGTTCTGGTTGTCCACCGAGTAGAAGGAGATCGTATGCGTCGCCGTGCCGCTGGCCGGCGCGAGCACCGTGATCACCGTCCCCGGCACGTACGTGCCGCTGTCCAGCTTGAAGTAGGTGGCGGCGACGCCGCACCCCGTCGGACCGTCGGTCGCGGTCAGCGTGACGACCGCGGTGCCGACGTAGGACGCCACCGCGTTCGACGTAGTCGTCGGCGGCGTCGTGTCCACGGCGTTGACGACGAACGTCGCGCTCTCGGTCGTCTCCTTGTTGGTCGCGTTGTCGACCGACCAGAACTGGATCGTGTGCGACGCCTGGCCGGTCGCCGGCGCGAGCACGGTGATAGACGTGCCCGTCGTTGTGACTCCGCCGTCCACCTTGTAGTAGGTGGCGTAGACACCCGACCCGCCGACGTTGTCGCTGGCGGTGAGGGAGATCGCGGCCGTGCCGACGTAGGATGCCTGCGCGTTGGAGATCGTGTGCGGCGGCGTGACATCGCCCGCGACCGTGAACGACCATGTCTTGGTGGCTTGGGCGCCCGTGCTCGCGGTGAAGGTCACCGCGACCGTGTGCGTGCCGTTGCTCAGGTTGGACGTCGGGAAGCTCGCCGTGGCGACCGTCGAGTTCAGGCCGACCACCGTCGGCGTCACCGCGACGCCGTCGAGGGTCGCCGTCGCGACCGTGATGTTGTGCGCGGCCGTGTCCTGGGCGGTGACCGACACGGTCGGGTTGAGGATCGGCACCGTCGCGCCCGACGTCGGGTTGAGACTGCTGAAGTTCATCGACTCGGGCAGCGCCTGCATCGTGATGGTGACGGTGTTCGTGGCCTCGACGTTGCCGGCGGCGTCCTTCGAGTAGAAGTACAGGTTGTGCGTGACCGAGCCTGAGATCGGCGCCGTCATGTTGATCGAGTTCGTCGCCTGAGCGAGCGGGCACTGCACCCAGGAGCCGCCGTCCAGCTCGTAGTAGGTGTTGGCGAGACCCCAGCCGCCGTTGTCGGTGGCGACCAACGAGCCGGTGGCCGGTCCGATGTAGTACGTCTGCCCGCTCCAGACGGTGACCGGGGCGACCGTGTCGGTCGTGACCGTGTACGTCACCGTCTTGGTCGTCTCACCGTTGCCCGCCGCGTCGATCGACCAGAACTTCAGCGTGTGCGGACCTGCGCCGCCGGTGCCGACCTGGCATGTCGCGGTGCCCACCGGGTTGGCCGGGCTGGAGAACCCGGCGACGGTGGCCGCGCCGTCGAGCGAGTAGTCGATCGTCGTGACGCCCCAGCCGCCGACGTTGTCCGTCGCGGTCAGCGTGATCGTGGCCGGCCGTGCATACGTGGCGACGGCATTCGAGGTCGTCAGCGGCGCCGTGGTGTCCGGCAGCGCGTTGACGGTGAACGTCGCCTGCTTGGACGTCTCGGTGTTGCCCGCCCAGTCCGTCGAGTAGTAGTTCAGCGTGTGAGCCGCCGAGCCCCACGACGGCGCCGTGAAGCTGACGGTGACGGTGGGCGCGTAGGCCACCGACGTCCAGCCTCCCCCGTCGACCTGGTACCAGGTGTAGCGCACGCCCGAGGCGCCCGCGCCGGTGTCGGTCGCGACGAGCGACACCACCGCGTTGCCGGTGTAGCTGGACTGCGCGTTCGAGGTCGTGGACGGCGGCGTCGCGTCGACCACGAACGTCCACGTCACCGTGTTCTGGGCACCGCCCGTGACGGTGTACGTGAACCTGGCCGTGTGCGTGCCGTCGGCGAGCCCGGCCGTCGAGAACGAGGCCGTGGCGACCGTCGAGTTCAGCCCCGTGACCGTCGGCGTGACGGCCGTCGCGTCGATGGTGGCGGTGGCCGCGGTGATCGCTGCGCTCGCGGTGCCGCGCACGGTGACCGTCGGGTTGCGAAGGTTGATCGTGGCGAGCGGCGACGGCGACTGGTTGGACCACGTGATCGTCGCCGGCACCGCGTTCACTGTGAAGTTCGAGACGTGCGCCGTCTCGGTGTTGTTCGCGCTGTCCACCGACCAGTAGGTGAGCGTGTGGCTCGCGGAGCCGGTGACCGGCGCGGTCACCGTGAGCGTCGTCGTCGGCGGCGTCCCGGTCTGCGTCGCATTCGTGTCGAGCTTGTAGTACGTGTTCGCGACGCCCCAGCCGCCGTTATCCGTCGCGACGAGCGAGATCGAAGCGTTGCCGGTGTACGAGGCCACTAGGCTCGACGTGGTGACCGGCGGGGTGACGTCCGGTGTCACCGTGTACGTCGCGGTGTGTACGGCTTCCGTGTTGCCCGCGATGTCCGTCGAGTAGAACTTCAACGTGTGAGGTCCGGCCCCGCCCGTGCCGATCTGCACCGACGGAGGCGACGCCGTCTGCGTGGCTGCGCCGTCCAGCGAGAAGTAGATGTTCGCGACGCCCCAACCGCCCGTGTTGTCCACGGCTGTCAACGTGATCGTGCCCGGCCTCGGGTACGTCGCGACGGCGTTCGACGTCGTCGTCGGCGGTGTGGTGTCGGGCGACGCCGCAACCGTGAAGGTCGCGGTGTGCGCGGTCTCGGTGTTGCCGGCGTTGTCCACCGACCAGTACTGCAGAGTGTGCGTGGCGATACCCGACGCGGGTGGTGTCACCGTAAGCGCCGTGCCGGTCGTCTGCGCCCCGCTGTCGACCTTGTAATAGGTGCCGTAGATGCCGGACCCGCCGTTATCGGTCGCGACGAGCGAGATCGACGCGGTCCCCACGTAGCTCGGCGAGATCGTCGCCGTGGTCGTCGGCTTGATCGAGTCGACCATGAACGACCACGTCTTGCTGGCCTGCTGTCCATTCGCGCACGTGAAGGTGAAGGAGGCGGTGTGCATCCCTTGGCTCAGCAGCGATGACTGGTAGCTCGCCGTGGCGTTGGTGTAATCAGTGACCTGGTTGCCGGCGACCCAGTGCGTGTACTGGAACGTCAGCGTCGGGGCGCTCATGTTGAACTCGACGCCCCACTCGTCACCCCAGTAGTCGCCGTTGTCGGAATACCAATTGAACGTCACGCTGCTGTTGCCCGCATACGAGTTCAAGTAGTTCCCGAGCCCGGCGCTCGTGGGTGCATCGTTCACACCCCACCAGCCGAGCTGGGAGCCGTCCGGGCCGTCGACGTACCTGCCGTCCCCCTCATCTCCCGATCCGCACCCGAAGCTGCCATACGACCACGACAGTGTGGCGTTGGAGATGGTGTCGCCAGCGTACGGCGACAGGTTGAAGCCGGCCCCGACCTCCCAACATTCGTTCGGGTCGCTTTCGTCCCAATAGTCGGGGCCCCAGCCTGGAGACAGGCTGCCTGCGTACGATGGTTGATACGTTCCATAGAACGAGCTGGAGACCGTGGCCCAGTCCGTCTGCCAATGGCCCGCGCCGCCCTGCGAGGCGTACGTGAGCGTCGGCGCGATCGCAAGGCCGTCGAGCGTCGCGCTCACGCCGCTGATCGTGTTGGGCGCCGCCGACGCGGTGATGGAGACGAGCGGACTCGTCGTGGTCGTGTATCCGTTCACCGGCGGCGTGATCGCACTGAACGTCATCGAGGTGTTCACGGAGACCGTGTACGTCGCGACATGGTGCGTTTCGACGTTGTTCGCACGGTCTACGGACCAGTACTCGATGGTGTGTGTGCCGGGGCCGCCGGTGCCGACGGTCGACGTCGGAGGCGTGCCGGTCTGCGTCGTGCCCCCGCTCGCCTTGTCGATGATGAAGTAGGTGTTCGCGACCCCCCAGCCACCGACGTTGTCGACGGCGACCAGCGTTATCGTCGCCGGGACCGTGTACGTCGTCTGGATGTTGGCGGTGGTCACCGGCGGCGTCGTGTCCGGCGGGGCGTTGACCGTGAACGTCGCGGACTTGGCCGGAGTCTCGATGTTGCTCGGCGACGCGTTGTCGACCGACCAGAAGTGGATGTTGTGGACGGCGCTGCCGTACTGCGGCGGCGCGACCGTGATCGTCGTGCCGGTCGTCTGAGTCCCGGCGTCGACCTGGTAGTACGTCGCCTTGACGCCCGTGCCGCCGGGGTTGTCGACGGCGGTCAGATGGATGGTCGCGGTTCCCACGTACGAGGCCGTCGCGTCAGAACTGGTGGTCGGCGCGATCGAGTCCACATTGACGCCGAAGTTCCACGACACGGTGGCGGTCCGCCCGTCGGCGAGCGTGAAGGTCACGGACGGCACATGCTGCCCGTACGCCAGGTTCGTCGTCGGGAAGCTGACCGTGGCGTTCGTGTCGTCCGGGACCCATACCAGGTCGGGGATCCACACACTGTTGCAGCCGTTGTCCTGCCAGTAGCCCTCGTCGACCCAGCTGCCGCCGTATGTGATGGTCGGCGCCGGTGTGACGGTCGTCCCGTCGAGGTTCGCGACCGCGCCGGTGATGTTGATGCCGGGCATGGATCCGGAGACCGACACGGTCGGGTTGTTCACGCTCACCGTCGTGTTCGCGGCCGGCGTCTGGCCCGAGAACGTCATCGGCGCCGGCAGCGCGTTGACCGTGAAGGTCGCACCCTTGGCGGTCTCGACGTTGCTCGGGACGGCCTTGTCGAACGACCAGTAGGTGATGTGGTGTACGACGCTGCCGGAGAACGGCGCGGTCACGATGATGACGGTGCCACTCGTCGTCGCCCCGCCGTCCAACGTGAAATCGGTCCCGGCGACTCCGGTGCCACCCGTGTTGTCGACCGCGGACAGATGGATCGTCGCCGTACCGGTGTACGACGCCGTGGCGTCACACGATGTCACCGGCGGCGTCGTATCCGCCGCGGCGACGGTGTAGTTCGCGGTGTGCGCAGTCTCGGCGTTGCCCGCATTGTCGACCGACCAGAACTTGAGCTGGTGAGCCCCGGCGCCGCCGGTCCCCACCGACGTGATAGGTGGCGTGCCCGTCTGCGTGGCATTGCTGTCCAGCTTGTAGTACGTCGCCGCCACCCCCGAGCCGCCGACGTTGTCCGTCGCGGTCAGGTGGATCGTGCTAACGAACGCGTATGTGGCCGTCGCGTCCGAGGTCGTGGTCGGCGGCGTCGTGTCCGGCAGCGCGTTCACCGTGAATGTCGCGGCTTTCGCCGGAGTCTCGACGTTGCTCGGCGACGCGTTGTCGGCGGACCAGAAGTACAGCGTGTAGGTCTGGCTGCCATAGGTGGGCGGCGGGACGACGACCGTCGTCCCGGTCGTCCACGTGCTGCCCGGAGCCGTCGCTTGCGATGGCGTGATCGAGAAGCCCGCGGCAGCAGCCTGGGTCGTCGGATAGCTGATGATGACGATGCCCGAGCCGCCGTTACCGGTCGGAGCAGCACCGCCTCCACCACCGGAGTTCGTAGCTCCGGCAGCAACCTGCGAACCGGTGAGCACGTCTCCGCGACCGCCACCACCGACACCACCCGCACCGCCGGCGCCCGATACCCAGCAACCGCCGCCGCCGCCACCGCCGTAGTACGTGGCTGCCCCACTGATGGAAGACGAGATCCCGGGGCCGCCGTTGCCGCCGAGCTGGGAACTCGCAGCGCCACCGACGCCACCCGCGCCGCCGCCGCCACCGCCCGCGGAGTTACCTCCAAGGTCGCCGGAAGCGCCGGTGCCGTTGCCACCAGCGTAACCTTGTCCCGCGGTACCCGCGCCGCCGGCATAGTTCCCAGGCCCCCATTGGCAGCCAGAACCGCCACCGCCCGAGCTTCCGGTACCGGCGGCGCCACTGATGTCGCGGGAAGCCCCGTACCCTCCACCAATCGCAGTCAGCGAGCCAAAGGATGAGCTACCGCCATTCGTGGGCTGCTTCGTGGGCGCAGTGGGATAGCTGCCCGCAGTACCTCCCGCACCGACCACGACGGACATCGTCCCCGAGAGGGTTTGCGATCCGCTGACAACGCCGCCGCCGCCGCCGCCGCCCGACCCGTTCGGCATGCCGCCACCGCCGCCGCCTACGACCAGGACGCTGGCGCCGGGAAGCGTGCCCGAGCAGACGATGCTCGTGGACGAGTTGCATACGATGACCGTGTTCGCGCCAGAGGTATAGCGTGCGAAGCCGCTGGCCAGTTGGTAGTACGTGGCCTTCACGCCCACGCCACCGGGGTTATCGACGGCGGCCAAGTGGATGGTCGCCGTACCGGTATAGGACGAGGTCGCGTCCGAACTGGTCGTCGGCGGGATCGTGTCGACGTTGACGCCGAAGTTCCACATCTCCGTCGCCGACCGGCCGTCGGACAGGTAGAACGTCACTGCCGCCGTATGCTGGCCGAAGCCCAGGCCCGATGTCGGGAAGGTGACACTGGCTTGTGTGTAGTCCGTCACCCACACGAGGTTCGGGACCCAGTAGGTGCTGCACCCGTCGTCATACCAGTAGCCCTCGTCGACCCACGAGCCGCCATACGTGATGGTCGGCGCGGGCGTGACGAGGACGCCATCGATCTGGGCCTGGACGCTCGTGATGTTGGTCGGCGCGCCCGTTGCCGTCACGGAGACGGTCGGGTTGCTGACCGTGACGGTCGTGTTCGGCGCGGGCGCCATACCAGAGAACGTCATCGGTGCCGGGCTCGCGTAGACCGTGAAGGTGGCGCCCTTCGCAGGCGTCTCGACATTACCCGCGTTGTCCGTGGACCAGAAGTCGATATGGTGGACGACGAAGCCTCCGACCGGCGGGTTCACCGTGATGACCGTGCCGCTGGTCACGGCTCCCCCGTCGACCTTGAAAGAGGTGTTGGCCACACCGGACCCACCGGTGTTGTCCGTCGCAGTCAGATGGATCGTGGCCAGGCCGATGTAGGTCGCCTGAGCATCGGACGTCGTCGTCGGCGGCGTCACGTCTGAAGAGGTGATGGTGTAGGACACCGTGTGGGGAGCCTCGCCGTTGCCCGCGCGGTCGACGGACCAGAACGAGAGCGTGTGCGCTCCAATGCCGCCGGTCGGGATAGCGTCGGACGTGGTCTCCGTCTGCGCGCCGCCGTCAAGAATGTAGTACGTATGGGCGACGCCCCACCCTGAGTCCGTGGCGGTCAGGTTGATGATGCTGGAGTACGGATACGTCGCCTGAGCGTTGGAGGTCGTGGAAGGCGGAGTCGTGTCGGGGAGCGCGCACACCGTGAACGTCGCGCCCTTGGCCGGGTTCTCGACGTTGCCCGTCTTGTCGACGGACCAGAACGCGATGTTGTGCTGGACGCCGTCGAGGATGCCGCCGTTCGCGTACTGCACGTTGTCGAGGTACTGCGTCGACGTGCGGCCGTTGTTCCAGACCGCGAACCCGGACGTGTGGCTGACCGTGGTCGAGCTGCAGAACGGGATGTTGTAGTCCACAGCCCCGGCGGCCTTGCAGGGAGTCCATGGATCGGACGTGGTCGCCCGGTAGTAGAGGCGGTAGGTCTGCGCGCTGAAGTTGAGCACGACGCGCCATTCGAGCCAGCCGGCCGGCGGCGTGGCGACGGTGGTGAAACCGCCTTGCGTGTAGCCGGTCACGCTCCGGTTCGTGTTCACCTGCGCGCCATTGGTGCCCGGCGCGATCGTGAGCATCCACGCCGGGTTGCTCCAGTTGTTGTCGAGGATGTAGCCGTAGTGCGTGCCGGGCGTGTTCGGCGGCTGGTACCAGAAGCGATACTCCGCTCCGTTGCTCGACATGCCCGCCGACGCGGTCTCGTTGAGCGACATCACCGTGGCACTGCCGCTCAGGTTGAGCTGGGCGGCCATGCCGCCGACCGCCGCGGTCGCGTTCGTGTACGTGGCCGTCGTGCCCGACCCGATCTGCCACGGCGGTGACGCCAGGCTCGCGCCGTTGGAACCGTTCTGGAAGCCGTAATCGAGCAGCGTGCCGCTGGCCTCGGTGGTGCCGCCCCAGCTGGGCGGCGCGATCGCGATGGCGGTGCCGGACGTCTGCGCGCCGCCGTCCACCTTGTAGAAGGTCCCCGCGACGCCGCTGCCCGTCGGCCCGTCGGTCGCCGTCAGCGAGATGTTCGCGGTCCCTTGGTAGAGCGCCTGCGCGTTCGAGGTCGTCGTCGGGGGCGTGGAGTCCACGTTGTCGTTGAAGCTCCACGAGCTCATCGCGCTCCCGGCGGCGGTGATGAACGTCACGGCCACTTGGTGTGTCCCGCTCGAGAGAGCCGTGACCGGGAAGCTCGCCGTCGCGTGGGTGTAGTCGGTCGCCCAGTACGAGGTGTCGACCCAGTACGACCCGCAGCCGTCGTCGGCCCAGTACCCGCTCGAGACGTAGTACGTGTAGTACGCGAGCGTCGGCGTGTATGGCGTGCCGTCGACGGTCGCTTGTGCGGCGGTGATGTTGGCGCCGGCTTGTGCGGTGACGGAGACCGTCACCTGCGAAGTGGTCAATGTCGAGTTCGGGGTCGGCGTCTGGCCGGAGAACGTCATCGACGTCGCCTGCGCGACCGTGAAGGAGGCGGTCTTCGTGGCTTCCTTGTTGCCGGCGTTGTCGACGGACCAGAACGCTATCGTGTGCGTGACCGCGCCATCGCCGACCGGGTTGACCACGATCTGCGTGCCGCTCTGCGTGACGTTCGCGCTCTGTGTCGGGAAGCTGACGATGACGATGCCGGACCCACCGTTGCCGGCTCCGCTCCCGCCGCCGCCACCGCCGGTGTTGGCGATGCCCGCGGACCCGCCGCCGTTGGCGCCGTCGCCGTTGCCGCCGCCACCCGCGCCGCCGAGCCCAGGCGTGTAGTAACTGCCGCCGCCGCCGCCACCACCGTAATAAGTGAGCGCGCCGCTGATGGATGACGCGATGCCGTTGCCGCCCGCGCCGCCGACCTGGCTCGCGCCGTTGCCTCCGACCGATCCGGCGCCGCCGCCGCCACCGCCGCCGGCGTTGGCGCCCAAGTCGGTCGGCGAGCCCGTGCCGTTCCCGCCCGCGTGGCCCTGCCCCGCGGTCCCCGCGGCGCCCGCGTAGTTACCCTGGTACGCACCCGCACCGCCGCCGCCCGAGCCGCCGACGGCAGCCATGTTGGCGTAGTCGCGCTGCCCCGCGGCGCCGCCGCCGATCGCGGTGAGACTGCCGAAGGACGAGTTGCCGCCGTTGGTCGGGATCCCGCCCGCGGCGCCGCCGGCGCCGATCGCGACGGGCATGCTGCCGGACAGCGTCACGTTCCCGGTGACGACACCGCCGCCGCCGCCGCCGCCCGAGAGGTTGGCCGCGCCGCCGCCGCCGCCGGCCACGACCAGCACCGTGGCGCCCGCGAGCGAACCGGAGCAGGTGAGGGTGCCGCTCGACTTGAACACGACGATGGTGTTCGGGCCGGACGTGTACTGCGTGCCGCCGCTGACGGTGAACGCGCTGCTCGGACCTGTGGCCGGGTCGACCTGGTAGTACGTGTTGGCGACGCCCGACCCGCCGACGTTGTCGGTGGCCGTCAGAGAGATGTTCGCCGCTCCGATGTAGGACGACAGCGCGTTGGACGTCGTCGTCGGCGGCGTGGTGTCGCCCGCCAGTACCGAGAACGTCGCGCTGTTCTGGGACTCGATGTTGCCCGCGTTGTCGACCGACCAGAAGTGGATCGTGTGCGACGCCGAGCCCGATGACGGCGCCGCGACGGTGATCACCGTGCCGGCCGTCTGCGGCCCGGAATCGACAGTGTAGTAGGTGGCTGCGACGCCCGACCCGCCGGTGTCGGTCGCCGTCAGATGGATGGTCGCTCCGCCCGAATACGGGCCTGCCGCGTCCGAGACGGTGTGCGGCGCGGTCATGTCGATCACGAACGGCCAGACGTGGTGCGGGCTCTCGACGTTGCCGGCCTTGTCGGCCGACCAGAACTCGACGGTGTGCGAACCCGCACCGGACACCGTGAGCGAGCTGCTGACCTCGTTGTAGCGGGTCGCGATGTCGGCCGCGCTGCGCGCCACGTTCGAGATACGGACGTCGTCGATCTGCCCGTCGAAGTAGGCACTGCCCCACTTGCCGATCGAGATCCCGCCCGTGCCCGCGAGGATGTCCTCGGCATATCCATTCGTCTGGGCGACGAGCGCCCCGTCGACATAGAGCTTCAGGCGGTTGGACGAGAGCGTCTTGTCGTACGTCGCGGCCACGTAGTGCCACAGGCCGTCGTTGTAGCCGGCCGACTTCGTGTACCCGACGCTCGTGACCCCGCTGGCCGTGCGGACGTAGACGATGAGCCCGGTGGAGTTCCCCGTCAGGTACAAGCCGTATTTGTAGGTCGACTCGTCGTGTATGACCATGAACTTGCCGCTTTGCGCGGTCGTGGTCCTGAACCAGTTCTCGATGGTGAGCGCGCCACCCGTGTCGTACTGCGGGATGTTCGGCGCGTTCGCGTACTGACTGGACGCGGCGCTCAGATTGATGGCATTGCCGAGCCTACCGGGGATCACCTGCGTCGCGCCGTTGTAGAGCGTGGCCGCGTTCCCGTACTGGCTCGAGTCCGCTGCGGAGGTGCCGCTCGACTCGTCGAAGCGCCACAGGCCCACCACGTTCGAATCCACGCTCGGCACGGTGATGGTGGTCGTCTGACCGCCGTCGACGCGGTAGTAGGTGTACGCCACGCCGGACCCGCCCGGATCGTCCGCGGCCGTCAGATGAATGGTCGCGGGACCGTTGTAGTACGCCTTGCCGTCACTCGTCGTCGTCGGAGGTGTCTGGTCGATCGAGAAGGTCACCGTATCGTGCGGGGTCTCGATGTTGCCGGCGAGGTCCACCGACCAGAACTCGAGGGTATGGCTCCCGCCGCCCGTCACGCCGATGACGGTCCCCTCGACCTGCACGCCGTTGTCGAGCCGGTAGTAGGTGTGGGCGACGCCCGAGCCGCCGTAGTTGTCGTGCGCTGTCAGATGGATCGTCGCGGGGCCCGCGTAGGTGCTCTGCGCGTCCGACGTCGTCACCGGCGCGATGGTGTCCGCGGGACGCATGGTGAACGTCACGGACTTCGCCGGGTACTCGATGTTACCCGCGTTGTCGACCGACCAGAACTGGATGGTGTGCTGGTTCGGATTGCCGTCGGTCGGCGCCGGCACGTAGATGGACGTGCCGAGAACGGCCGGTGCGCCGTCGAGCGAGTAGTAGGTCGCAGCGACGCCGGACCCGGGTGACGGGTCGCTGGCGGTCAGCGTGAACGTCTGGTTCGCCCAATAGCTGCGTCCCGGCATCGCGTCGATCGAGGTGGACGGCTCGACGGAGTCGATGAAGAACGACTTCACGTGCATGAGTTCCTGGTTGCCGGCCTTGTCCGTCGCCCAGTAGTCGATGGTGTGCGAGCCCTCGCCGGACACCTGCACCTGGTAGCCGTAGGGCGGGCTCTTCGTCCCCGCCTGCTGGCCGGGGACCCCATCGAGCACGTAGGACATCGTCGCGACGCCGCTCTGAACGTCCCACGAGTACAGATCGATGAACGCCGGGTCGACGGTGTAGTACGGCCGCACGTCGTCGTACGACATCGGCGCGTTCGTGTCGGCGCCCGGGATGACCACGACGTGCATCGTCTTGACCGACTCGACGTTGCCGGCGACGTCGGTGGACCAGTACTGGATGTCCCACGTGCCGGTCGTGCCGTCCGACGCCGGTCCGAGCAGCACGGGGTTGAACGTCTGCACGTAACCGTCGGCGGTGTTGCGCCAATACGTGGCCTTCACGCCGGACCCGTTGACGTCGGTCGCGCTGAGATGGATGACCGCCTGCCCCACATACGTGCCGGTGTTGTCCGTGGAGGTGACAGGCGGCGTGGTATCGATGCGAAGGGTCGTCGTCTTCGGCGTCTCTTGGTTGCCCACGACGTCGACCGAATAGAACGTCACCGTGTGCAGGCCGTCGCCGGTCACCGTCACCCAGACCGGTCCGACCGTGCTGGTCGTCACGAGCGGGCCGCCGTCGATGCGATACGACGTCGAGGCCACGCCCGATCCGCCCGGGTTGTCCGTCGCGGTCAGCTGGAACATCGCGGCGCCCGCATAGAGCGACAGGTTGTGCGCCACCGTCGTGGGCGGGATGTTCTCGGGATAGATGGTGAAGGTCGCGATGTGCGCGGTCTCGACGTTGCCCGCGAGGTCGACCGCCCAGTACTGCAGGCTGTGGTTGACGCTTCCCGACAACGGCGAGGGCACGTTGATGGTGGTGACGGTGTTCGTGGCTCCGCCGTCGAGCTTCCAGTAGACGGAGGCGACGCCCACGTTGTCCATCGCCGACAGCGTGATGACCGCCGGTCCGTAGTAGGTGCTGGTCGCGTCGCACGACGTCTGCGGCGGCGTGGTATCGCCGGCGGTCGGCTGGCCGACCACGAACGTCACCGTGTGCATCGGCTCGGTGTTGCCGTCGACGTCGGTCGAGTAGAACGACAGCGTGTGCGACAGCGTGCCGCTCGACGGCGGGCCCACCGTCAACGTCGTCGGGTTGGACGTGCTCTGCTGCCAGACGCCGCCGTCCAGCTGGTAGTAGGTGTAGCGGAGGCCGCGCCCTTGGATGTCGTCGGCCGCGCTCAGATGGATGGTCGCGGTCCCGACGTAGGACGTCTGCGCGTCGGAGTACGTGGTCGGCGGGATCATGTCGGGTGCGTGGATCGTCACGCTGAAGGACTTCGTCGCCTCGCGGTTGCCCGACTTGTCGACGCCGTAGTACTGGAAGAAGTGCGTCGCGGACCCCGACACCGGCGGCAGGATGTTCAGCGCGATACTGGCGCTCGCCTGGTTCCAGATCAGTGACGGGTTGTAGTCCTCTTCGATCTCGATCCGGTCGACGCCGGACCCGCTCGCCCCGTCGTCACACGTGAAGATCGGCTTGAACGTCCCCCACACCACGTAGCTCGGATCCCCGGGGCGTGGATAGCCGTCCGGGATCAGGTGGTCGACGCTCGGGTACCACGAGTCGAAGACCGTCGTGGTGGGCGCGATCGTGTCCACGCCGACGACCCTGAACGTGCTCGTGATCGACTCGGATCCCGGCGACTTCGCCGTGCTGTCGGTCGGAGAAGCGAGCCACGTGTCGATGCGGTGGTACACGGCCGTATTCGCGTCCGGCGCCGGGATGATGATCGTCGTGCCCTGCGTCGGCGCGCCGACCGAGAGCGTCGTGCCGTCGGAGGCGGCGGTGATGACCTGGTACCACGGAACGAGGTTCTGGTCCCCGACCCCCTGCGGCACCAGGTCCACGCGCGCGTCACCCGAGTAGATGATCTGTCCGTTGGTGTCGGGGCTCTTCAGGTCGTTGGTGACCGTCGGCGTCGAGTTGAACGAAGGTGCCGTCCCCGAACCGTTGGCGGCGATCTGCTGCTCCCAGGCCCACACCGCCTGCAGCTGTTGGTTCCAATACGGGTTCCCGACGTTCTGGGTGATCGTGAGACCGGCGTTGGGGTCGACGTGACTCGTCGACTCGTCCCAGCTGATGATGTAGATGCCGCCGAGTGACGGGAACAGCGGAGGCGGCGTGGACTGCAGCTGCTTGTCGTAGTTGATGGTCGTGTGCTGGTAGCCGCCGCCCGACTTGAACGTGTTCGCGATGTCGAGTCCGTCGTGGGCGGTCAGAGAGCCCTGGATGGCGAGGGTGGCGGCCTTCGGCGAGGCCGACGACGTCGCGTCGACGGTGATCTGGCCGGTGACCGCCATCAGGGCCGCTTGGACGGTGAGGTCCTGGTTCGCCGGCAGCGTCTCGCCGTGATACTTCCACGAGGTCGTCCCGCGCTGGTACGTGCCGCTGCTGTACGGCGACGAAGCGGTCACCGTGCCGGTCGGCATGTCGGCGCAGATGTGGATGCTGCCCTTGGCGATCAGCCCGAGGGTCGCGGTCGTGCCCTGCGCCCGGGTGACCGAGCCCATGATATAGATGTCATGCTCGGACACGATCGTGAGGGAGCGCGAGTACGTGCCCTTCACGTAGACGTCGTAGTCGCCGCCCACATAGATGACGTTGTTGCCGTTCGGGTTCAGCCACTCCTGCGTGAACGCGTCGCGCACCGCGCGGCCGCCCGGCGCGTACTGCATCTGCCCGATGACGCCGGTGTCCCACACCGGGTCGTGGTGTGCGAAGTTCTCCAGGGTGGTGCGATCGATCGTCGTCAGGTCGACCGAGGGCGAGACGGCGGGCGGCCAGATCGCGCGTATATAGAGGAGTCCCGTGCTCGGATCGGCACCGTTGTTGAAGTCGATGCCGACGCCGACGCGGTCCGGCTCGGTGTCGTAGGCGGTCGTGGTATCGCCCGATGGCACGCCGCCCCAGTAGTTCCACGACGGATTGGTCGGGTCGCGGTAGAAGGTGAGCGGCGTCGCGATGTTGACGGTTCCCGTCGCCGTCGGCGTCCACGGCTCGCGCACGTTCGCCTCCGTGAACATGCCCGGGAATCGTGCGAGCGACTGGCTCAGCTCGACGTTCCCGATGTCCACGTTGACGCCCGTGAGGTTCTGGAGTGTCGGCTGCGTCGGCGTGCGGACCGTGCCGTTGATCTTGATGTCCGTACCCGGTGAGGAGCTGCCGAGCGTGAGGGACGCCTCGTCCGAGACGATCGTGTAGTCGGAGTACGTGTCGGCGCGCGTCGTGGCCTTGATGATGTGGTCGAGGCCGCTCTGCTGGTCGTGTCCGACGGCCGTGATGCTGACGGCGGACGACGGCACGGTGCTCGACGTCGCCGCGACCGCCGCCACGGTCCACGTGCCGTCCTGGCCGCCACCGGCGATCGTCGGCGTGCTCTCCCAGTATTGCGGGTTGCTCTGCATCTCCGCGAGATAGACGCCCATGCCCTCCTGGGCGAGCTGCGTGGCCCGCATCACCGACCGAGCGTAGCTCTGCTGCTGTTCCTGGAAGACCACGATGCCGACGACGGCCGCGGCCGTCACGAACAGCACCGTGACGACAGCGAGCACCACGAGCAGCGCGCTGCCGTGGTCGCTCCCGTGGACGCGCGAGCCGAGCCGTTCGCTCCGCTTCGATCGTCCTGTCCGCCAGTCGAACATCAATGCCCTTTCCGTGTGACGCCGCGCGGCGTCAGTAGCTGCTGCCCGCGTTGACGACGAAAGCCGTCACTCGACACGAGACCGAACGGTCGATGACAGTCTGACTCTCGACCGGACCTAGAGCGTTTCGGACCCGGAGCGTCACGAGTCCCACCGTCGACGGCACCGGAGCCTGCCCGTTCTGCCCGGCCTGCCAATCGGAGGCTTGGGTCGCGTACGTGAACATGACGTCCGACGAGGTGTCGGCCAAGCCGTCCACCACGGTGCTCGTGGTGGTGGTGCCCTGGAAGTCGGCCAGCGTCTGCGGCGTCTGCGTCGTGGCGAGGGTGACGGTGCGCACCAGCGTGTGGTGCACGTCGTCGGCCTGCCAGGTCACGAGCTCGGCGACGCCGTCGCCGTTCACGTCGGCCGCCATGGAGCAGGAACGGGGCTGGTCGACCAGGATCGGGCTCGCGCCCACCTGCAGCTGGACCGCATGGTTGATATCGCGCTGGAAGGCATCCAGCGCCGCACGGTTGGCCTCGGAGGCCTCGCCGCCGTACTGGATGCGATTCAGGTTCGTGTTCGTCGAGGTGAGCAGCGCCCACGCGGCGGTGAGCACGATGAGGAGGACGACGACGGAGGTGGTGACCTCGACGAGCGTGAACCCGTCACAGCGGCGGGCAGCGGCGCGCGCCATCGCCCGCTTCCCCTCCGACGCCGTCATGGCCTTCGTCACTGCTCGCCCTCCCTCCGTCATCTCGTGCGCCCGCTCTGTCCGGGCGCCGTTCGCCGTGCCTGCCGCCTCCCGCTACTGCGTCGGGTTCGGATCGTTGACCGCGTCGCCGACGACCTGCTGGAAGGACAGATCGCCGGGCTGCAACGTGGTGTACGCCGTCGCGAACGCTGGTTCGTCCGACCACACGCCCGTCGCCGAACTCGTCGACGGGCCGTAGGAGATCAGGTTGCCGCCGCTGTCCCGGGTGTGGAACCACACCGTCCACGACTGGCCGAGCCCCGGGTCGATCACGTAGGGGACCTTGATCATCGCGACGCCGTAGCCGTTCACGGTGCCGGAGCAGATGATCGACGAGCCGTCCTGATAGCGGGAGCCCGCGCCGTAGCCGTAGTAGTAACTCCAGGCGGAGCCGCCGCCGGAGTCCGTGGTGTCCGCCAGATTGGGAGACGCGTACACGACGAGACCGGGGACGGTCCCGTTGAACGTCTGGCTGCTGCCGCGGAAGACGCCCACGGAGAGGTAGGCCTGAGCGACCTCGCTCCACGGCTGGCTCACGCTGAGGCTGTACATGTTGAGCGCCAGGATCGGGTTGCTGTCCGTGCCGCCGTGGGCCGGATAGACGCGCTGCGGGAAGTCGATCGCATGCACGAACTGGCCCGGCGTGACGGTCAACCAGTAGCCGTCGGGAGTCTCGGGGACCAACGGCCCATGACCCGACTGTCCGTCGAAGTAGGCGACGTTGTTCGAGTCGGTGTCCGCCGTGATGACGTTGGTGGGATCGTCGGCGTTGACGAGCTCGACCTGCGTGCCGGCCGAGTCGATCGGCGCGCTCGGGTTCGTGATGCTGTTGACGACGCACTGGATCTCGATGGGGACGAGGAACTGGCTGCCGCTGCGGCTCGCTCCGCTGGAGTAGGCGGTCGCGACGACCGGCGCGCCCATCGAGCGCCCGATCGAGTCGACCGTCACGGTGATCTGCTTCATCGGGAGCTGCGTCGTCGGCGTCGCGTCGACGGTGACCGTGTCGATGGTGGTCGTCACGGTGAAGCTGCCCGCCGCCGTCAGCGTGGTCATGGTCGACGGGATGAGCGTCGGGAAGGAAGCGCCCGTGGCGGCCGGGTCGACGTTCAGGGAGCCGTAGTCGCGCGCGCGGACGAGCGACAGGACCTGCTCCGCGAGAGCCGTGGCCTGTGTCCGCGTGCTGGACTGGCCGTACCAGTTGGCGGTCGCCGACAGCGTGGTGATGACGCCGACCGCCGCGACCAGCAGGATGACGGCCGCGATGATCGACTCGATCAGCGTGAAACCATCCTCGTGCGCGCACGCGCGGGGAATGCTCGCCGATCCGGCCGTCTTCGTCACCGCCACTCCCGTCTCTCCCTCACGACAGGCAGACGAGCTGGCGGCCCGTCCCCCCGCCAGCGCATCCAGAACACCCCATGCGAGCCTACAACAGGGCCTGGGAATCGCCTATGTTTTCCACCCGGTTTCTCGACAGACGGTACGGCCCTGATTAGCCCCCGACCTGCACTTTCTGCGCGCCCGAGCACGAGTTGACAACCCGGTTTGCGCCGAACGGTCGCCGACGGGCGAGAAGAGCCGGGCGACGACGGGCACCACGACCCGCCTGGACGGGCAAGAAGCACTCGGTGGACGGTCTCCAGAAAGGAGTGAGAAATGGCCTCTGACGAGCAGCCCCAGCGTCGGATCGTGTACTGCCGGGAGCTCGATCCCGACACCGTGCTCCACATGACGCAGTTCGGCGACCGCTACGAGATGCGCCGCTTCGATGGGACCGCCCCGTTCGAGGTGCACGACGCGCCGCGGACGAGCGAGCTGAGGGCGTGCTACCGCTTCACGGTCGAGCGCGAGCTCGAACCGGACGAAGCGAGCCATCCCGTCGAGGACCAGGAGTGGTGGAGCGAGCGCATCGCGCGGATCAACGCGGAGCTGCTGCCACGGGTCGAGGCCCAGCCGTCGGCGCTCGCGGCGGCCGGCCGAGGCTTCACGCCTCCTCCACGCGGACCCGGCCGTGCTCCACGACCGCGAAGCGGCACGGCGCCGGATCCGGGCTTCCGCGGAGGAGCCAGCCACGCGTGAACGGGTCGACGAGGTAGAAGCCCTGGCTCTCCAGGCGCCGCGCGAGCGCCGCGTCCCTCAGGACTTCGCGAGGCGTATGGCCGACGATCTGGGCGAGCCCGCGTAGCGGACCTTGCGGGTCGGTCGGACGCCACCACAGCGGCCCCATGGGACCGGTCAGCAACTCCGTCCAGTCCCACTTCGCTCCGCCATGGCCCTCTTCAAGACTGGACCTCCACCTCTGGTTAAGCGTTTCGACCAGGGTCGGAATATCGCATCTGACCTGCGCGAACAGTGGCTCGAACGCGCTGGAAAGCCCCCCATGCGTGACGACGATATCGGGTTCTACGAGCGTGGCGAGTTGCCAGTCGCCCGACCGGATCCGCTCCTCGACAAGCCGGAAGAGCTCGGGGTCGACTTCGTCGTCCCGCTCGTCGATCGTCTCTCCGCGGGCGAACGCGAGCTCGTGGTTGCCGACCAGGACCTCCGCGCCGGCATCCTCGACCTCGCGGACGCAGCGCAGACCCCCCGGCTCGGTGCCGACGATGTCGCCCGCCACCACGAGACGGTCGGTGCCCCGCTCGTATCCGGAGCACTCGAGGATGCGCTCCAGCACCTCGGGTCGACCCTGCGGATCGGACATGACGATGGTTCGCCGCATCCCCGTCTCCCGAACGGTCGGCGTTTCAGTGCCAGAGCCGGTAGCCGGCCCTTCCCTCGTCCTTCATGCGGTACATGGCGCTGTCCGCGTGCTGCAGCAGCTGGTCGGCGCTCCGCTCTCCGTCGACCGAGACGGAGACACCGACGCTCGCGCTGAGCACGAGCGAGTGGCCAGCGACGTCGAACGGCTCCTCCATGATGGAGAGAAGCTTACGCGCCACCGCCTCGGCCTGCACCACGCTCTCGATGTTCGGCAGCAACACGGTGAACTCGTCTCCGCCGAAACGCGCGACCGTGTCCCCGAGCCGTGCCGAGTGCCGAAGACGTTCCGCCACGGCGACGAGCACCGCGTCGCCGACCGCATGCCCGAAACGGTCGTTGATCGGCTTGAACCCGTCCAGGTCGACGAAGAGCACGCCGACACGGTCGCGCCGCCGCTCCGCGTTGGCGAGCGCCATCTGCGTCTGGTCGACGAACATCTGGCGGTTCGGCAGCCCGGTCAACGTGTCGTGGTAGGCCAGATGCCGGATGCGCTCCTCGGCACGGCGCTGCTCGGTGACGTCGGTGAAGAACAGGGCGAGCGACGAGGGTCCCGTCCGGAACGCGTGCAGGTCGAGCAGGCCCTCGAACACGGCGTCCTCGTAGACGAAGCTGGTCGCCTCGTAGACGCCGCCGAGCGCGACGACCCGCCGGAGCGCGTCGATGACGCCGGCGTCGGCGAACGGCGGGAATGCGTGTTCGGCAGTCCTGCCCACGAGGCTCGCCCCGTGGGCGCGCAGGATCGCGTCCGCGGCGTGGTTGGTACTCGTGACGAGCAGCCTCCCGTCGGTCGCCAGGGTGAGGCCGAACGCCCCGAAGGGCGCGTTGTCGATCACGTCGCTCAACCGACGTTCGGCGTCCCTGCGCTCCCCCACTTCGCGGATGGCGCGGTCACGCGCGCCGCGGAGCGTGTCCATGATGAGCGCCTGCAGGAACGTGAGCACGACCACGCCGACGGAGATGGCAATCGCGGCCGGCCATACGCTGTGCGGGGCGGCCGGCGGACGCGCGAGACCGCTCGCCTGGAGCGACGCGAGACCCAGGATCGTGGCGACGCTCAGGCCGCCGACGGCGACCCCGTCCCGCCAGCCGAGGAGCATGCCCGCCAGCACGACCACGATCAGCTCGGCGGCGATCAGGGGAGCCGCGACACCGCCGGCCTCCCATGCCGCCCCGGTGAGCAGCGCCCACGCGGCGCCCGTCGCGAGCCAAGACGCCGGACCGACCCAACCGCGGCGCACCGCGATGACGAGGACGATCGAGACCACGACCGTAGCGAGCACGAACGGCCACCAGCGCGAGTCCACGCCGGCGAAGAGGAGCACCACCACGAAGACCGGCGCCCCCACCAGCATGACGGTGCCGGCGATCGCGTACAGCATCCGGGCCGACGCCGTCGTGTCCTCGTCGGGGAAGACCGGCGGGCTCCAGATGCGTTTCAGCCACTCTCCAAGCCGCTGCGGCACTCGGACACTCCTCGCTGGCGTCGCCGCCGCTCGGCGATCGCTCGCTCGAGGTGGCGATCCTCCTTCTCGGAATGTACCCGAGCGCCGGGCCCACGGTTTCGGGGTACCGCCGCCCACGGATCCAGCTTCGGAGCCGCGCCTACGCCTTCAGTTTGCGGGCCAGCACCTCGTTGACGACGGCGGGGTTGGCTCGGCCTTTCGTCTCGCGCATGACCGCGCCGACGAAGTAGCCGAGCAGACCGGCCTTGCCGGCCCGGTACTGTTCGACCTGCCCGGGGCTCGCGGCCATGACGGCGTCGACGACGGCCTCGAGCGCTCCGGCGTCGCTCAGCTGCTCCAGCCCGAGCCGCTCGACCACGGTGTCGGGCATCTCGCCCGAGCGCGCCATCTCGGCGAAGACGTCCTTCGCCTGCTTGCCGGAGATGCGGCCGCTCTCCACGAGCCGCGCGAGCCCCGCGAGGGCCTCCGGGGCGATGCACGTCTCGTCGGCGGCGAGCCCGTTCGCGTTGAGATAGCCGCAGAACTCGCCGAGCGTCCAGTTGCTGATCTGCTTGGCGAGCGGCCGTCCTCCGTGCCGCACCGCTTCCTCGTAGAACGCGGCCAGCGCGAGGTCCCCGGTGAGCACCGTGGCGTCGTGCGCCGGGATCCCATACTCGCGCATGAAGCGCGCCCTGCGAGCGTCCGGCAGCTCGGGGAGCGTCGCGCGCAGGGCGTCGATGTACGCGTCGTCGAACGTGAAGGGGACCATGTCGGGCTCGGGGAAGTAGCGGTAGTCGCTCGCGTACTCCTTGCTCCGCAGCGAGCTCGTCCGCTTCGCCCCCGCGTCCCAGTGCCGTGTCTCCTGCTCGACCGTTCCGCCCTCCTCGAGGATCCGGGCCTGGCGCGCGATCTCGTAGGCGAGCGCGTCGTGCAGGGCCTTGAACGAGTTCATGTTCTTGACCTCGGCCTTGACGCCGAACGCCGACGCGCCGCGCTCGCGAAGCGACACGTTCGCGTCGACGCGCAGGGAGCCCTCCTCCATGTTCACGTCGCTCACGCCCAACGTGAGCAGGATGAGCCGCAGCTTGGTCGCGAAGCGGCGCGCTTCTTCCGGCGTGCGGATGTCGGGCTCGGTGACCAGCTCCATGAGCCCTGTCCCCGCGCGGTTGAAGTCGACGAGCGAATGCGTCGCGCCGGCGATACGGCCTTCCGCGCCGCCGACGTGCACCATCTTGCCCGTGTCCTCTTCGAGGTGGATGCGCGTGATGCCGACCCGGGTCGAGTAGCCGTCCTCGGTCGGCGTCACCCCGTCGCGGTCGGCTCGCTCCGCGGCGCCGTCGGCCTCCACGTCGACGTCGAGGTGGCCGCCGACGCAGAACGGGATGTCGTACTGGGAGATCTGGTAGTCCTTCGGCATGTCGGGATAGAAGTAGTTCTTCCGATGGAACTGGGAGAAGCGGCTGATCTCGCACTCCATCGCCAGCCCGGCCAGGATCGTCGCCTCGATCGCCTTCTCGTTGGGCACCGGCAACGCGCCCGGCAGCCCGAGGCAGACCGGGCAGACACGCGTGTTCACCTCACCGCCGAAGGCGACGGGGCACCCGCAGAACATCTTCGTATCGAGCGACGTCAGCTCCGTGTGCACCTCGAGGCCGATGACGGCCTCCCAGCGTCCGAGCACCTCGGCCAGCCGGTCTTTCGCCACGTCCGCTCCGCCCTCCGTCCGAACGGCGCGGCCGCCGTCGACCGCGCACCCTCGGGATTGTATCGGAACGCCGCGCGCTGTCCCGCGGCGCCACGCGCGGGTACATACCCCCGGCGATGAGGCAACTCCGCCGGACGAGCCGCGCACGTGCGGGCGCCGGCCCGGGCACGAGGGAGATGAGAACGATGTCGGACACCGGACGCGGGACCACCGCCACCGCCACCGAGACGATGACGGACAGCGAGATCAAGGAGATGCTCGATTCCCAGGAGAGCACCGTCCTCACCGTGGACAACCTGCACGCGGACATGACGGCGATCGGCGCGGCCGAGACGGACGACCTCACGACCACCCAATCGGCGATCGGCTCCGCGACCGTCCAGAACGAAGCCAGCTTGACGTCGTCGGCGGCGGGTATGCTGAGCGCCCGCGACGTGACCATGCACCAGAGCGGCGCGGTCGCGGTGATGGCGGAGGGCGACGCCACGCTCACGCAGGCTGGATCCGCCCTCCTGACGGCTCACGACGTGGAGCTCACCGGCGGGGGCGCCGGCGTGGTGCTGGCCGATCGCGCGACCGTCGCCCGCGGCTGGGTCGGCCTCGCGGCGACGCGTCAGCTGGAGCTCTCCGACGACTCGCGCGTCATCGTCGACATGCGCGCCGCGTCGATCATCGGTGGGGCGGTCGTGGCCGGCTTCGCCGCCCTCGGCGTGGCCATCGCGCTGACCGGCAGCCGCGTCATCGGCCGCTTCCGCACGCGACAGCCCGAGCTCAGCGCGGTCCGCGAGGCGCGGGCGAATCTCGCCGAGGCGATCGCGCGCCTGCGTCGCCGCAGGTGAGCACAGCCGACGGTCATCCTCGGCGCGCGTGGATCGAGCGGCTCTCGAGGACGCCGGGCGATCGCGGCGGGGCCCCGGCTCCTAGAAGCGGAACAGCGACCTCGTGGCCGGCTGCGTGATCTTCACCAGCAGCGCCGCCGAGAGCACGAGACCGCCGTAGAACAGGAGGTTGGTGCTCGCGAACGTCGCGGCGAGATCGAGCACCGCCGACAGCACGAGCGCCCAGACGCCGAGGGCCCACGCCCAGCGGGTGCGAGCCACCGTCGCCACGCCGAACACCACCTCCGCGAACGCGGTCACGAACAGCGCCGCGGCGAGCGCCCACGCGAGGCCTCCGGAGACCTGCGTCTCCGGGGCCGTTCCGAGCACGCGATAGCCGAGCGGGACCACGGAGTACGCGCCCTGCAGCAACCCCGTCAGCACCGCCACCACTCCGATGACGGTGAGCGTCGTCGGTCGTTGCGCCATCGTGCCACCTCCATCACCGGTCGCCCCGTCATCACCGTACACCCCCGCCCCGGCCGGCGGCCCCTTCGGCCTCACCGTCTCGCGACGTAGCGCGAGAACGCCAGCCAGCCGACGAGCATCTCCACATAGAAGGTGAGGGCCCGCCACAGGAGGGCCGCGGCACCCGCGACCGGCGCCGTCGTGATCGTGGCGAGCAGGGCCGTCATCGCGGGCTCGACCGCGCCGCTGCCGCCCGGCGTGGGCGACGCCACCGCGACGACCATCGCGGCGATCGCGACGGCCACGACCGCGACCGGGTCCCCGCGCCACCCCAGGCCGTACATGATGACGAGCAGGACCGCCGCGAGGCAGATGCGCGAGAACGCCAGGCCGGCGAAGGAGAGCAGCAGCGCGCCGGGCCGCTCCCGCGTGAGGCGCTTCACGCCGGTCGTGAAGACCCCCGCCTCGTGCTCCGCCGCCGCGACGATCCGGGCGGCGCGTTCCTCTCCGACGAAGCGCCTGCCCACCCGGCTCGAGACCACGCCCTCGAGAAGGCCGACCGCGTGCCGCGGCGCGAGGGCCAGCCATCCGATGACGACGAGCACGAGCGTCGCCGCCGCGAAGCCGGACCAGACGGCGACCGTCGAATGCGCGAGATGGGCTGGCAGGATGAACGCCGCGAAGACGCCGGTCGCGGTGAAGAACACGCTGGTGAGCAGGCTGTGCAACGCGACGACCGCGCCCGCCTCACCGGCGGACAGCCCTTCGCGGCCGAGCGCGAAGATGCCGCCGGGGATGCCGCCCGAGCCGAACGGGGTGACGAGCGCCGGGAAGTCGCCGCCGAGGAACGCACGCGTCATGGCGAGCAGCTGGCCGCGCGTGCCGCGGGGCGTCAGAGCGGCGAAGGCGACGCCCTGCCCCAGCCATGAGCCCACCACGAGCGCGGCGGTCAGCGCGAACGCCCACAGCGGCAGCTGGAGGATGCCCGCGAGCAGCTGGCGCCCTCCGGTGAACGCGACGACCGCCACGCTGGCCGCCATGCCGAGCGCCACCGCGACGAGCACTCCCGTCTGGAGGCGTCTCGGCTCGAGCGCGCGATCCGATCGCGCGCGCACGGCTACGCGCCCGCGCCACCACCGAGTGCGCGGGCCATCGGCGGCACGCACTCGAAGGCGGCCGCTTCCTCCACCGCCCTGGCCACGCGCAGCACCGCCGACTCGGCGAAGTGCGCGCCCATGACCTGCAACCCGACGGGCAGGCCGTCCAGAGACCCGCACGGCACGCTCACGGCGGGGATGCCGGCCAGGTTGACCGGGATGGTGTAGACGTCGGAAAGGTACATGGCGACCGGGTCCGCCGTCTTCTCACCGAGCTTGAACGCCGTCGTCGGCGACGTCGGCGTCAGCAGGACGTCGAAGCGCGAGAACGCGTCCTCGAACTCCCGGATGATGAGCGTGCGGACCTTCTGCGCCTGACCGTAGTACGCGTCGTAGTAGCCCGCGGACAGTGCGTACGTGCCGAGCATGATCCGCCGGATGCTCTCCGGGCCGAACCCGTCGGCGCGCGTGCGCAGGTACAGGTCCTGAACGTCCTCGGCGTCCGGCGCGCGGTAGCCGTATCGGATGCCGTCGAATCGCGCGAGGTTCGAGGACGCCTCCGCGGGCGCGATGATGTAGTACGCGGGCAGGCCGTACTGCGTGGACGGAAGGTCGATCTCGCCGACGTCCGCGCCGGCCACGCGCAGCCTCTCCGCCGCCGCGTAGACGGCATCGCGCACCCCTTCGTCGCAACCCTCGAGGCGGCACAGGTCGTTGACGATGCCCACCCGCATCCCCTCGACGCCATCGTTCACCCGGGCGGTGAAGTCCTCCACGGGGCGCTCGACGCTCGTGGCGTCCATCTCGTCGGCGCCGCAGATGACGTTCATGACCTGGGCGCACTCCTCCACCGTCTTCGAGAAGGGGCCGATCTGGTCGAGTGAGGAGGCGAACGCGACGACGCCGTACCGGCTGACCCGGCCGTACGTCGGCTTCATCGCGACCGTTCCGGTGAGGGAGCCCGGCTGGCGGATCGAGCCGCCGGTGTCCGATCCGAGCGAGAGCACGACCTCGCCCGCCGCGACGGCCGCGGCGGAGCCGCCCGACGAGCCGCCGGGCACCCGCGTCACGTCCCACGGGTTGCGCGTGGGTCCGAACGCGGAGTTCTCGGTCGAGGAACCGAAGGCGAACTCGTCGAGATTGCACTTCCCGATCGGGATGGCGCCCGCGTCGAGCACACGCCGCACGGCCGTGCAGTCGTAGACGCTCACGTAGTCCGCGAGGATCTTCGCCGAGCACGTCGTCTTCGTGCCCACCAGGTTCATGTTGTCCTTGAAGGCGACCGGCACACCGGCGAGCGGCGGCAGCTCCTCGCCCGAGGCGACCATGCCGTCGACCCGGCGGGCCGCGGCGTCGGCCAGCTCGCGCGTGAGCGAGTTGAACGCGTGCACCTCGCCGTCGACGGCGTCCACGCGGGCATAGGCCGACTCGACCATGTCGGCGGCGGTGAGCGAACCGGACGCGAGCCCGGCACGGATGTCGCGTGCGGTCAGGCGCGAAAGGTCGTGGACGGCCATCGCGCTACCCGCCGAACTTCGGGATGAGGAAGGCGCCGTCGCTCTTCTCGGGCGCGTTCAACAGCGCGTCCTCCTGCGTCAGGCACGGACGCAGCACGTCCGGCCGCGTCACGTTCGTCACGGCGACCGCGTGCGCGGTCGGCCGCACGCCCTCGAGGTCCAGGGAGCCGATGCGCTCGACCTGCACGAGGATGTCGCTCAGCTCGTGGGTGAGCGAGGCGACCTGCCCGTCCGTGAGCCCCAGCCGCGCCAGCATGGCGACGTGCCGGACCTGCTCTTCGGAAATGGCCATCTCTCTCCTGTTCGGCGCCGCGCGCGGGGTGCAGCCCGTGCGAACGGGCATACCGGGACGTGACCCGAAGATGATACCCGACACGGCTGGCAGGGCCCGTGCGGCGCCCTCCCGGCCGCGACCCGCGCCGCGCCGGCCGCGGCGCCGCGTTCAGGCTCGCGAGACCGCGTAGAGCGCGGCGACCACGAGCACCGCGTTGTAGAGGACGTGCGCGACGATCGCCGGCCACAGGCTGCGGCTGCGCACCGACAGCCATCCCAGCGCCAGGCCGAGAACGGTGAGCGGCACGAACGACCACAGGCTGGCGTGGAGCAGCGCGAACACCACCGCGGGAACGATCACCGCCACGGCGCGCCCGAACCTGCTCTTCAGCGCCCCCGCCAGCACCCCGCGCAGGGCGGCCTCCTCGACGACCGGTCCGATCAGGCCGACGACGACGATGGTGGCCGCCGCGCCGGCGATCCCCGGGCCGAAGAGAGACGCCAGGTTGACCGAGTCCGACGCGGGCGGGCGGAACCCGAGGCCCATCGCCGAGACCCGGTACGCTATCGCGAAGGCCCAGCACCCGACACCGAGCCCGACGGCGAGCAACGCGGACGAGACCTCCGGCCGGCGATCGAGGCGGAACCGCGCGAACGACCCCGCCCGTCTCCGCACCGCGAGGAACACGAGCAGCGCCGCGAGCGCGGCGTCGTAGGCGAGCAGCGTCGAGCCGGCGTTGCCGGCCAGCGGGCCGAACACCTGCACGAGTACGAGCAGAGCGAACGCCGTCACCACGACGAGGGCGGCCTCGGCGAGCCCCCAGCCGGCCTCGAGGCCGAGGACAGTGGCCCGCGCCGGCTTCCGCGCTCCGTTCGCCTTCGCGTCGTTCGCGTGCGCGACGGCCGCCGCCGGTGCCTCGGTGAGCGGCTTGGGAACGACCGGAGGGCCGTCGGCCGCCGCGGCCGTCCCTCGCCGTTCGATCGCCCCCGTCGTGCACGCCTTCGCGCACGCGCCACAGGCGTCGCAGCGCTCCCAGTCCACGAAGATGTAGCCGGGTCCGATCTTCAGCGCGCGACGGTCGCACACCGTGGAGCAGCGAAGGCACCCGTCGCAGGCGGAGGGATCGAGCCGGAGTGGCGTTGCGTGGCGGGCGCTCATGCTCGCAGTCTACCGTGCCCCGCACGGCGGACGCTCCGCCGTCACCGACGCGTCACGCCCGGGCAACGCCACCGCGCGGCCCGGCGGGCGGCTCGTCCGCGTCAGCGCACCCGGGCGAGCGCCGAGAAGGCCAGCAGGAGCGTGAAGGCGTTGTAGCAGGCGTGGGCGGCCATCGAGGCCCAGAGCGAGCGCGTCGACGTGTAGACCCAGGCGAGGGCCATCCCCAGGAGAGCCGTCGGGATCATGAGGAGCGGGACGAGATGAGCCATGCCGAAGAGGCATCCCGCCACGACGATGGCCACGGGCTGACCCCAGCACTCGCGGAGCGAAGAGAAGAGGACACCCCGATACGCGATCTCCTCCACGAACGGCGCCACGACGCACACGGCCAGGAACGCGACGACCAGACCGAACGGGCTTGCGCCGAAGGCGCTCGCGATCTGAGACGCGTTGCTCACCGGGCTCACGCGGAAGAGCTGCAGCGCGACCCCATACGCGATCGTGATGACCGTCCCGAAGCCGATCACGCCGAGCGCCCCGGCCACGACGGCCGAGAGGTTGACGCGCCGCATGCCGACGAAATCGGCGAGCCGCACGCCGCGCCGGGCGGCCATGATCGGGACCGGAAGGAAGATCAGCGCATACGCCACGACGAGCAGCACGCCGGAGCCGGCGATCGCGACGGTCACCCGCGGGATCCCGGTGGCGCCGGCGATCGCGACGAGCACGCCGCGAAGACCTGCCATGACGGACGGCACTGCGACCACGATCGAGATGAGCAGGTTGAACACGATCGTGTACATCGCGTACGCGACCGCGCCGCCCGGCCGCAGCGGGGCCTCGGTGAGCGGCACCCCCGGGTGGCCGCCCCATCGCGGTCGCAACGGCGTGGTCGGCCCCGGCGGCGCGGCGACCGGAGCGGTCTCCCCGCTCATCGCCCCTCGCCCTCCGGCTCCATCCCCGTATCGATCATCCGGTCGAGGGCACGCTCGTCGAGCACCGGCACGCCGAGTTCCCGCGCGCGCTCGAGCTTGCTGCCGGGATCCTCGCCCGCGACGACGAACGACGTCTTGGAGCTCACGGAACCGGACACCTTCGCGCCGTACGACTTCAGCGCCGCGCTCGCCTCGTCGCGGCTGTGCCCGGCCAGAGAGCCGGTGAGCACGAACGTGAGCCCCGCGAGGGTCTGCGGCTTCGTTTTGTCTCGCCGGCCTTCGTCGCTCATCCGCACGCCCAGGCTCGACAGCCGCGCCAGGACCGCGCTGTTGTCGGGGTTGTCGAGGAACGCCGCGACGCTCGCGGCGATCTTCGGGCCGACCCCCTCCACGCGCGCGATGTCTTCCTCGCTCGCCGCCTCGAGCCGCTCGATCGACACGAACCGCTCGGCGAGCAGCTCGGCGACGGTCGACGCCGACGTGACGGATGCCGAGCCCGAAGAGCACGCGCGAGAGCGGGCGGTCCTTGCTCGCCTCGATGTTCGCTGCGATCTTGCGCGACACCGTGTGGCCGAGCACGACCGGCGAGCCGTCCTTCTTCGTGCGCCCCGTGTCGAGGCCGGCGAGCCGCTCTTCGTCGAGCGTGTAGAAGTCCGCCACGTCACGCACCGCGCCGGTATCGATGAGCCGGCCGACGATCTCGTAGCCGAGGCCCTCGATGTCGAGCGCGCCGCGGCTCGTCCAGTGGATCAGGCGCTCCCATCGTTGCGCGGGGCACGCCACGTTGGTGCAGCGGGCCACCACCTCGCCGGGCGGACGCCAGACCTCGCTGTGGCACGAGGGGCAGCAGTCGGGCATCACCCACGGCGGGGCGCCGGCGGGCCGCATCCCCGGCACCGGGCCGACCACCTCGGGGATGACGTCGCCGGCCTTGCGCACGATGATCGTGTCGCCGACGCGCACGTCCTTGCGGTGGACCTCGTCCTCGTTGTGCAGCGTGGCCCTCGCGATGGTCGACCCGGCGACGAGCACGGGATCGAACTCGGCCAGTGGCGTGAGCGCCCCCGTGCGTCCGACCTGCACGCGGATCTCACGCAGGATCGTCGTCTTCTCCTCCGGCGGGAACTTGAACGCGATCGCCCATCGGGGCGCCTTGGACGTGTAGCCGAGCTCGTCCTGCATGCGCGAAGGAGTCGACCTTCACGACGACGCCGTCGATCTCGTACGGCAGCTCGTGGCGCCGCTCGATCGCCCGCTCGCAGAAGGCGTGCACCCGCTCGCGCGTGTCGCACACCTCGATGTCGGGGTTCACCCGGAAGCCGGCGGTCCGCAGCCATGCGAGCGCCTCGGACTGCGCCCTCAGGCCGAGCGGTCGCGGGTCCGCGATCTGGTAGATGAACGTGGACAGGTCGCGGGAGGCGGTCACCTTCGGGTCCTTCTGCCGCACGGATCCCGCGGCCGCGTTGCGCGGATTGGCGAAGGTCGGCAGCCCGGCATCCTCCTGCTCGGCGTTCAGCCTCTCGAACGAAGCCTTCGGCATGTACACCTCGCCGCGGACCTCGATCGTCGGCCACGTCCGCCGGGCGGGGCCCTCGCCGGGGACGAGCGAGCCACCGTCGGCACCGGGACGGGCCTCATCGCGCAACCGCAGCGGGACGGAGTTCACGGCCCGCAGGTTCACCGTCACGTCCTCGCCGGTCACACCGTCGCCGCGCGTGGCGGCGCGCGCGTAACGCCCGTCCTCGTACGTGAGCGCGAGCGCGCTGCCGTCGATCTTGAGCTCGGCCACGAACGCGCAGCCGCGCTCGATGACGTCGGGCCCGAGCCTCGCGAACCAGGCGTCGAGCTCCTCGAGCGACATCGCGTTGTCGAGCGAGTACATGCGGCTCGCGTGCCGCACCGGCGCGAACGCGGCCGACGGCGGTGCACCGATCCGCTGCGTCGGCGAGTCGGGCGTCACGAGACCCGGATAGGCAGCCTCGATCTCCTCGAGCTCGCGCACGAGAGCGTCGTAGGCAGCGTCCGAGATCTCGGGAGCGTCGAGGGAGTAGTAGCGGTAGGCGTGGTGGTAGATCTCGTCGCGCAGCGCCTCCGCGCGCGAGCGCGCCTCCTCCTCGCTGGCCGGGACGGGGCTCACTCTTCGTCGTCCCGCAGCCGTTGCACGTGCACGTCGTTCACGGAGTAGACGACGACCTCCGGAACGAATCGGTTGATCCGCTCGGCCTCGTAGATCCACACGTCGGTGAGAGTGACCTTGAAGAACAGGCCGCCGGCGTCGCTGTGCGGCTCGACCTTCACGTCGTTCGCGAGATACGCGCGCAGCTCGGTCTCGACGTAGTACGAGAACACCTTGACGGCGTCGCGGTACTCGTCGTAGAGCTTCATCCGCAGCTGCGCCTCGTGCATGTCGAGCTCGTCGATGTCGTCCATCGCTGACCTTCTCGCTCCCTCTCGCCGGTCCTGGCAGCCGCCTGGGGAATGTACCCGCTCCCCTCCGTCGGCTCGATCGTCGCGAACGCGCTCTCGATCCTCGCGAACACGCCGTTCCCGTTCCTGATTGTGACTGAAGCGGTAGGATGCGAGTAGTAGGCGGTGGGTCGGGCAGCGAGACGCGCACAGGGAGCCGTGACACATGCGGGAGATCCTCGAGGCATGCATCCGTATCGACGAGATGGCCGAGGACATCTACGCGGACATGCAGCGCCGGTGCTCCGATCCGGAGACAGCCTCGCTCATGGGCCAGATGGCGGCGGAGGAGACCGAGCACGTCGCGTGGTGGAGCGAGCTGTTGGACGCGTGGAACGCCGGCCTGCTCCCCGACGTGTGGGCGGGGTCCGAAGAGGTCCTGCGCACCCTCGACGACATGATCGCCGACGTGAAGCTGAACGCACTCGGCGGCAAGGAGCCGCTGGATGCGGAAGGAGCGCTGACCGTCGCGGCGCGGCTCGAGTTCTTCACCCTCGACCCCGTGTTCGCGCAGCTTCTCGACCTGGCGGAGCCGGGCGTCGGCCGTCGCCGCCACGATGCGTACACACACCACGTCGACCGCCTGATCGAGGCTCTCACGCGCACGTTCTCGCCCCGATCGATCGAGGGCTTCATGACGCGCGTACTGCGTCGCTCGCAGTACGACAATCGGATCCTGTCCCGCTACGCCACCCACGACCCCCTGACGGGGCTCGGAAACCGGCAGCAGCTGAGCGTGCAGATCACCCAGTGGGCCGCGTGGGCCGCCCGCTACGGCAACCCCCTCTCGGTGCTGCTCATCGACGTCGACACGTTCAAGGAGATCAACGACACCCACGGGCATCTGACCGGGGACCGGGTGCTCATGGCGGTGGCGGCCGCCATCTCGAGCACCATCCGAGCGGCCGACCTCGCCTCGCGCTACGGCGGTGACGAGTTCGCGATCCTCGCTCCCGAGCTGGAACCGGGCGGCGCGCGCACGCTCGCCGAGCGCCTCATGGACGCCATCCGCCCGCTTCGCGTGAGAGGCGCGGACGACACGTCGGTGACGCCGACGGTGAGCATCGGGGTCGTCAGCGCGTTCGATCCTCCGGATTCGGAGCCGCGGAGCGCCGACGAGCTGCTGGCCGCCGCCGACCGCTCTCTGCACGCGGCGAAGCAGGCCGGCCGCGACCGGCTCGCGGACCCGGTCGTCCTCGTGAGGCAGCCGGCGCAGTAGGCGCCCGCGGCGCCCTCAGAGGCCCGCGATCTCCGCCGCGTGATAGCTGGAGCGCACGAACGGCGCGCTCGCCACTCCCGTGAAGCCGAGCTCCCGCGCGGTGTCGGCGTAGAACGCGAACGCTCGGGCGTCACGAACTCCGCCACCGGCAGGTGCGCCGCGCTCGGGCGCAGGTACTGGCCGATCGTGACGATCCCGACCCCCGCGCGCCTCAGGTCGCGAAGGACCTCCTCCACCTCGGCCGGCTCCTCACCGAGGCCGACCATCAAGCCCGACTTGGTCGGGATGCCCTCCCCCGCCTCGGCCGCGCGCGCCAGCACGCGCAGCGAGCGGGCGTAGTCCGCCTGCGGCCGGACCGAGTCGTACAGCCGGGGAACGGTCTCGACGTTGTGGTTGAAGACGTCCGGATGCGCGGCCGTGACGACGTCGACCGCCGCCTCGTCTCCCCGGAAGTCGGACACGAGCACCTCGACCCGAACCGAGGGGAGGCGTCCGCGCACCGCGGCGACGACCGCCGCCACGTGCCCGGCACCGCCGTCCGGGAGGTCGTCGCGGGTGACCATCGTCACGACCACGTGCCGCAGCTCCATCCGCGCGGCCGCCTCGGCGACACGGCGGGGCTCGTCCGGGTCCGGAGCGGCGGGGCGTTCGGTCGCTATCGCACAGAAGCGGCAGTCGCGCGTGCACGCTTCGCCGAGCACGAGGAACGTCGCCGTGCCCGACGCGAAGCACTCGCCCCGGTTCGGACATCGCGCGCCCTGGCAGACGGTGTTCAGCCGAAGCTCCCGCAGCATGGCGCCGACCTCGGCGCTGCGCCCGGGCGGCGACAGAGGACGCCGCATCCACGACGGCATCCTTCTCGCGTCTGTCCCGTGCTCGTACGGCATGCGGCGGATTCTAGCATCCCGCCGCGACGCCGGGCATGGCCGACGGCGTCGGCGACGCGGCTCGGCTCAGCAGCCGCACTTCGCGGCGGCGTCCTCGCAGGCGAGCCGCACGACCTCGCTGGCCGACGGATGCGCGTGCACCGTGCTGGCGATGTCGCGCACGCCGAGCCCGCCGCGCATCGCCACCGCGACCTCGTGCACGATCTCGACGGCGTGCGGGCCGATGATCTGGCACCCGAGGATCCGGCCGGTGCCCTTCTCCGCGACGACCTGGACGAACCCCTCCGGCTCCCCCTCGGACAGCGCTCTCGCGTTGCCCGCGAACTTGGCGACGGAGACCGCGGCGTCGATACCTCGTTCCTTGGCGTCGTCCCGGCTCATCCCGACCGTCCCGATCTCGGGGAACGCGTACACGCACGCGGGCACCGAAAGGTAGTCGACCGTCTCGAGCGCGGTCGCGTTCCCGAGCTTGGCGAGCAGCCCCTCGTCGCCCGCGAACTCGTAGTCGCGAACGGCGTTGCGCGCGGCCACGACGCCCTCCTCCTCGGCGACGTGCGCGAGCATCACGCCGCCGATGAGGTCGCCGATCGCGTACACACCGGGGACGCTCGTGCGCAGGTGCGCGTCGACCTTGACCGCCGCGCGATCCATCTCCAGCCCGGCCTCGGCGAAGCCGCACTTCTCCGAACGAGGCTTCCGGCCGACGGCCTCGAGAACGTAGTCGGTCTCGACCATCGAATCGTCGGGCAGGACCGTCTCCATCTTCTCTCCGAACTGCCCGACGCTCTTCGCGGCCTGCCCGAGATGGAAGACGACGCCCATCCGCTCGAGCGCTTCCTGGGCCGTCCGCTGGACGCGCTTGTCCATGCCCGGCAGAACGGTCGGCGTGAGCTCGACGACGTGCACTTCCACGCCGAAGGCCGCGTACGCGCAGGCGAACTCGAGCCCGATGACGCCGCCGCCGATGATGAGGATGGAGCGCGGCCAGGCGACGATGGATGTGGCCTCGTCGCTGGTCCACAGCCGCTCGCAGGTGTGGTCGATGCCCTGGAGCCTGAACACCTCGCTGCCGGTCGCGAGGATGAGGGCGTCGGCCGCGTGGTCGACGGACTGTTCGCCCACCTGCACGCGGACCGTCTTCGGACCGACGAGCCGCCCCTCGCCGTAGACGACGTCGACCTTCAGGCGCGCGGCGGTCTGCTCGAGCTGCCCGCGCAGCTCCTCCACGATCGCTTCCTTGCGATCGAGCAACCGCTCCTCGTCCGCGTCCGCCGCGGGCACGCGCACGCCGAGATCGGCGGCGTTGCGCGTGTCCCACGCGACGCGCGCGCTGCGCAGCAGCGTCTTGGTCGGCACGCAGCCCCAGTTCAGGCACGTGCCGCCGAGGTATTCCTTCTCGATAAGGGTCACCCGCGCTCCGAGGCGGGCGGCCTCGAACGCCGCGGAGTAGCCGCCGGGCCCACCGCCGAGTACGACGACGCGCATCTTGTCCGGTCCTTTCCTACGCCGACCAGCCGGGATCCGGTGCACGAAGGATAGCGTACCCGGTTGAAGGGCCGCACCAGCGCGCGACGACTATCCCGAGGCTTCCGCCGAGCCGTCCCCGAAGGAGTAGAGCCAATATCCGTTGCGGCCCCGACCCTTGGCCACGTACATGGCGGCGTCCGCCTTGCTCACCAGTTCGTCGAAGTCCTCGCCGTCGCTCGGGTAGAGCGCGACGCCCACACTGGCGGTCACGCTCATCGTGGCGTCGCCGGTAGCGAAGGGCTCGGCCATCAGTTCCACAAGCCGGCGAGCGACCGTTTCCGCGTCCTCCGTGCCGCCGACGCGGGCGAACGCGACGAACTCGTCCCCGCCGACCCGGCCGACGGTATCCTCTTCCCGGAAGACCCCCGCGAGGCGTTGGCCGACCTGCTGCAGCAGCCCGTCACCGGCGCCATGCCCGAACGTGTCGTTCACGGTCTTGATGCGGTCGAGGTCCATGAACAGGAACGCGACGTGCTCCTCAGAACGCTGGGCGCGCGCGAGCGACACGCTGGCGCGGTCGGCCAGGCGGACCCGGTTCGCCAGCCCCGTGAGAGGATCCGTGTACGCCATGCGCCTCAGCGCCGACTCGGCCTCCCGGCGTTCGGTGATGTCGCGAGACACATCCACGACGAGCTGCTCGTCCCCGAGCCACACGCCGCACGTGTGCGACTCGAGCGGGCGGACGACGCCGTCTCGCCCGACCGCTTCGGTGTCGAAGGTCACGCACGCACCGCCGCGAAGGCCTTGGAGGAAGGAGGACAGGCGCTCCGCGTCGCCTTCCGGCATGAGCGAGCGGATGTTCGACCCCACGATCGCGTCGCGCGAGGCGCCCCGGTAGTCGCAGGCCACGCTGTTGGCGTACACGATGGTCCCGTCGTAGCGGTAGACCACGACCGAATCGTTGGTCTTGTCGAGCAGGACGGAGCGGAACGCGACGTCCTTCTCGAGGAGGGAGCGCTCGGTGAGGTCGATGCCTGCGCTCCGCACGCCGGTGATCCGCCCGTCCGCGTCAGAGAGCGTGCGGCGGTGCCAGATGACGACGTGCCTGTTGCCCGCGAGGTCGATGAGCTCGTTCTGCACGTACTCGTCGTTGCCCTGGCTCGACGCGACGAGCCGCTCGAACGCCTTCCGGACGTCGTCGCGGATGCCCGGCGGCACGAACGTCGCGAACCAGTCCTCGCCGACGGCATCGCGCCCTCGCGAGGCGGTCAGCTCCCTGGCCATGTCGTTCATCTCGCGGATGCGGCCATCCGTGTCCAGCACCACGATCGCGGCTCCGGCCCGGTTGCTCACGACCTGATCGCGGCCGATCTCCCGGTCCAGCACCCCGCGGGTCTTGCGCATGGACAGGAAGACGGAACGGATGCCCACGATGCCCGCCAGGAGGAGGATCGACACCGCGAGCGCGGTGATCGCCTCCCGCAACGTGGCGTGCGACGTCACCGCATCGACGCGCCGATACGCCTGCAGCACGAGAGCCGCGCAGATGAGCATCCACGACACGCGCATGCCGCTGAGCGGGATGAGCAGCAAGGCGACGACGGCGGCCACGATCTGGAGCGCGGCCGCGCCGTACAACATCACGAGCACTGCCGTCGCGGTCCCCACGTCGTCTACCCCTGATCGCGAGCCGTCACGCGGGGCAGGCCGACCCCGCCCTATACCGCGTCATGGTACCGCGAGCGCGCTCTCGTCCGCCACGTCGAGCCGCGCGGCCGCCCGCCGCTCCCTGGAGGAGCGGCGGGGGCGCGTCACAGCCCGGTGCGGACGTAGTCGAGCATCTTCGGCGTGATAGAGGGGATCAGCAGGGGCAGCATGTTGGGCATCAGCGCGTCCATGGTCTTGGGGAGCAGGTCGGGCATCAGCTCTTCCATGTCCGGTGGGAGCGGGCCGACGCGGCGCGAGACTTCGGCGAGCATGTCCGGCATGACCTTCGGCATGATGCCCGGCACGAGCATCGGCATCATCGCGGGCATCATCTTGCCCATGAGCGCCAGGCCGCCCGGTATCGCGCGCGCGACTTTCATCATCGGCACCATGCCCCTCGGCATCGCGTCCATCATCTGCGGGAAGCAGCGCCGCCATGAGGTCGGCCATCGCCTCGGGTCGCATCAGGTAGATGAACTTCTCGAAGTAGCCCCACATCTCCATCGAGTAGGCAGCGCTCGACTCGATGTGCAGTCCGAGGCCCTCCATGACGATGCGTGCGAGGTCGTCGACCGGCAGGTCATCCCGTTCTTCGCCGCCGAGTCACGCAGCTGCACCTGGCAGCACGGGCACAGGGCGACCAGGGCGTCGGCGCCCGCATCCACAGCCTCGTCGAGGCGCATGCTTGCCGAGAACGGGCGCCACCGGAGTCTCACCGATGAGCGTGAGGACGGAGCCGCAGCACAGGCCCTCCTCGCGGTTGTGCTCCATCTCGACGAGCTTCGACGCCCGGTATGGCCTTGAGCAGTTCGCGCGGGCGGCTCGTAGATCGCCCTGCGCGCGGCCGAGATGGCAGCTATCGTGGAACGTGAGCGTGCGATCGACCTCGTGGTCGAACACGAGCGAGCCGTCGGCGACCTTCTCGGCAGCGATCTCGGAGTAGTGCTTCACCTCGAACTCGTACGTCTCCCCGCGCTGGCGCGCGAGGTCGGCGTACATCTCCTTCCAGACGAGCCCACAGGCCGGGCACGACGTGACGATCGTCTTCACGCCGCGCTTGCGGGCCTCGCGACGTGTTGTGCAGGTAGATCTCCTCGAACAGGTCCCACTTGCCGGCGACCTTCATCGGGATGCCGCAACACGCCTCGTCGGTCCCGAGCGTCGTGAACTCCACGCCCGCCCGGTCGAGCAGCTCGACGGTGGCCTCGCGCGACGTCGGTGTTGACGTAGCTCGCCGTGCAGCCGGCGAAATAGATGACCGGCGCGCTCTCCTTGATCTTGGGCGCGATATCGGCCGGGACCCAGTCTGCGCGCTTCTCGCGCTTGCCAGCCCAGATGTTGTTCTCGCCTCGGAGCGAGGCCGCCATCATCTCGAACGGCGGGAACGTCATCCGCCCCTCCTCCTTGACGAGCTTGCCGCGCATCCTCATCCACGAATGCTCGACCGGCAGCCGCAGCTGACAGCGGGTGTTGCAGACCTCGCACGTGGTGCATACGAGGAACGTGTCGACCATGTGCTGGTCGAACTTCTCCCTCCCCTCCATCACCTCGCGCAGGTACAGGTACTTGCCGCGCGGCGAATGGCTCATCCAGCCGCGACCCGAGTACTCCTCGCAGGTGTGGACGCAGTAGCCGCACTGCGCGCAGGCGTACGCGAAGATAGCCGACGTCGGCGGGTATGCCGTGGCGCTCCTTCGGCCGCTGCTTCGCCGGCGGCCTCATGCGGTTCGCGATCGGCCGCACGAGCGGCTCGAGCGCAGAGGCCGTTCCCATGAGCACGTCGATGACACCGCGTCCGAGCACCTTGTTCGGGTTCATGAGCCCGCCCGGGTCGACCGTCGTCTTGAACGCCGTGAGTGCGCGCAGGCGATCCTCGCCGAGCACGGTCGGCGCTTCGCGGCGGAAGTAGAGGCCCGTCGAGTACGCCGCGCCGCCATGGCGCTTCGCGATCGCGATCACGGACAGCGACAGCGCGAACGCGGCGTTGAAGGCGAACGTGCGGCTGTCGTGTGGGATGAAGCCGAGGAGCACGACCCGGTCCCCCTTGCCGACCATGCCCTCGAGCACGAACGGCTGGGCGATCTTCGCGTCGATCTCGCGCAACACGCCATCGAGCTCGGCGAGCGGCACGACGACCTCCGTAGGGATGATCGAGGGGCCGATGCGCTTGAGGCGCATCGGCGCGAACCGCTCCGCCCACTCGTCCTCCGCGGCCTCCGCCGGCAGCTCCGTGCCGCCCTCCGCCGCGACGATACCGTGCAGTGCCCCGTCCACCGCGTCACGGCGTGACGCCGGGTAGGCGACCACGGCGAGGTACGCCTCCGGGAGCTCGACCTCGGCAGGCGCGCCTTCCTCTTCATAGGCGTGCCCGTGCTGATGCGGAAGCCGCTTCTTCAGCCGCACCGATTCAGGGTTGAGGAAGGTGATCGACCAGATGGGGACGCGTTGCGCTCGAGACGCGGACGAACGCCGCAGTCAGCGCCGCGGCGTCGTCGAAGGCGAACAGTCGGTGGACCTCGGGTTCGAGGTCGCGCACACGCACGGTGACCTCGGTGATGATGCCGGTGATCCCCTCGGCGTCGGCGATGAGGGTGGCGAGCTCGTCCCCGGAGAACTCACGGACCTCGCCGTCAGGCAGCACGACACGCGCCGCCGCGACGCTCTCCTTGAACATGCCGAACTCGTAGGAGCCGAATCCCGCCCCGCCCTGCGACAGCCAGCCCGCCACGGTCGACGACGGCGTGGAGGACGGGTAGAGGCGGAGCGCGAGTCCGCGCTTCTCGAGCGCGCGCTCGAGCTCCTCCCAGATCAGCCCGGGCTGCACGCGCGCCGTCTTGGCCGCGAGGTCGATCGCCAAGACCTCGTGCATCCCCGACATGTCGACGACCACGGCGCCGTCCACCGGCAGCACCCCGCCGTAGCCGGACGTGGACGCGCCCCGGGGCACGAGCTTGAGACCGCGCTCCCTCGCGAGATCGACGACGGCGATGACGTCTCGCTCCGTGAGAGGACGCACCACCGCGCCCGCGCGGCCGGCCGGGACGAACGGCTTCACGAGCCGGGGCATCTCGCCGATGTCCGCTGAATACAGCAGGCGCTCGACGCGGTCCGTCCGCATGCGATCGCCGAATATGCCGCGCAGAGCACCCTCGACGTTCTCGTTCACTGCAGCCATCCTCGTTCTCGCGCCTCGCTGTCCGGGACATGGGGAGACACGCTCCGTCGGCGCGCCGCCTCTCGCACAGCACATAGCGCGCCATATACCCCCGGGGGGTATATCGACGGCGCGAACGGACGGCGGGCGGAACGAAGGATGGGGCGAGGAGGGACGCGGGGACCGGCCCCGGATCGTCCCGCGGCCGGGTCGCCGGGCTAGCGGATGCCGGCCTCGGCGACGATGCGCGGCACCGCGCTGTCGAGCCCGAGCGCCATCACGTGGATCCCGTCCGCGATGTCGCGGAACGCTCGGGCCTGCTCGACCGCGAGGGCGACCGCCTCGGACTCCGCGTCGGCGGCGGACTCGATCCGCGCGCCGATGGCGTCGGGCACCATGAGGCCGGCCAGCCGCTCGTTGATGAAGTGCACGACCCGCGGGCTGCGGAGGATCAGGATGCCGGCGATCACCTTGGCGCCGTGCTCGTGCGCGAGGTCCACGGCACGAGCGAGCTTGTCGAGGTCGAAGACCGCCTGCGTCTGGAAGAAACGGACGCCGGCCGCGATCTTCTGCTCGATACGCGCCTGCTGCGCGTCCCACGGTTCGGCTTCGGGGAACATCGCCGCGCCGATGAAGAAGCCGGTCCCGCCCTTGAGCGGCCGCCCCTGCATGTCGTGGCCTTCGTTGCAGCCGGCGGCGACGGCGGCGAGCTGCGTCGAGTCGAGGTCGAAGACCCCCTTCGCCTCGGGATGGTCGCCCGCCCGAGGGTCGTCCCCCGAGACGACGAGCAGGTTCTCCAGCCCGAGCGTCCACGCCGCCAGCATGTCGGATTGCAGAGCGAGGCGGTTCCGGTCGCGGCACGTCTGCTGGAAGATCGGCTCGGCGCCTTCCTCCAGCACCACGCGCGAAGCCGCGAGGCTCGAGAGGTGCAGCGACGCGCCCTGGTTGTCGGTGACGTTGAGAGCGTCGCACGCGGGAGCCAGCGTCGCGATCGTGGCGCGAAGCCCGGTGAGATCGGTGCCGCGGGGCGGCGCGATCTCACCGGTGACGACGAAGCGCCCGGCCTCGAGAGCCCGCCGCAGCCCGCTCATCGTCCACCGCCGTCGCCGGAGGTGCCGAGGTCGCGCCCGCGGCCGCGACGGCCGCGCTCGCGCAGGTCGAGGGTTCCGGGCTTCAGCTTCTTGGAGTAGTCCTTCGGCGGCAACGGCTCGCGCGGGATCGCGCGGCCCTGCTCGGCGAGACGCCGCCGTATCCGGACGTGGACGCACTCCTGATCGACGAGCACGTCGCACCTGCCGTTCCACATGCCGCCGCACGGCCCGTTGAGCAGCCCCTTCGGGCACGTGGTGACCGGGCAGATGCCGCCCGTGCGGTCGAGCACGCAGTCGCCGCACATGGGCAGCGCTCCTCGAACACGCCCCGGTGCACGATGTTGCCGAGGAAGACCGATTCCAGCCCCGGCGTGACCGGCGTTGCGGTCGCGTCGGCCATCGTCTGCACGCCCGCGCCGCACGCGAGCACGAGAACGGCGTCCGCGCGCTCGATCTCGCCGTGGTGCTTCCGGACCTCGAGGCGCTGACCGCCCGCGTGGCACGCGACGTCGCCGACCGACCAGCCGGTGACCTCGATGCCCTCCTGCTCGAGCCGCGCCTTGGCCTGCGAGGACCTCCTTCTCGCCGCCGGTGCCCGCGGTCGTCGCGCACTGACCCGCACCCGATGATGAAGACGCGCTTCGCCGACAAGTCGGCGAGCTGCGCGCGAACGCGCGCCCAGTCGCGAGGCTTGGTGACGATCATCGGCTCGCCTCCTCGACGACACGGGACACGACGTCCACGCACCCCGGCGCGTCGGCCGCGTAGCCGTCCGCGCCGATCGCCCGCGCGTACTCCCGCGTGACGACGGCACCGCCGACGAGGACCGGCCGGCCGGGTTCCGCCGCCTTGACCGCCGCCACCGTGCGCTCCATGGCCGGCAGCGTCGTCGTCATCAGCGCCGACAGGCAGACCGCGTCCGCGCCGGCGGACGCCTGCACGACGGTCTCGACGGGGACGTCGACGCCGAGGTCGTTCACCGCGAACCCCTGCGACTCGCAGCATGGAGACGCAGATGTCCTTCCCGATCGAGTGCATGTCGCCCTTCACGGTCGCGAACACCACGCGGCCGGCGGAGAGCTCCTCGCCCGCCGGGAGGTAGGTCCTGCACCTCGGTGACGGCCGCCTTCATCGCCTCGGCGGCGACCATCAACTGCGGCAGGAACACCTCGCCCCTGCCGAACGCGTCGCCGAGCCGCTGGATCGCCGGCGTCAACACGGCCGCGATGATGTCGCGCGGGTCGGCACCGTCGGCGACCATCTCGTCGACGAAGCGCGGCGCGCCGTCGACGTCGCCTCGTTCCACGGCGTCCGCCAAGGCGCCCGCCGCATCGAGGGGAGCCGGCGCCGGCTCCGGCACCTCGCCCCGCGAGGCCACGGCCGCTCCACCGTCCGGCGACGCCTGCCGCCGCGCCGCGTCAGCCGCCTCGGCGGACGAGAGCGCGATCCAGCGCTCGCAGCGCGGATCGCGACCGAGCAGCACGTCGGACGCGACGCGGGCGCGTCGTACCGCGGGGTCCGCCGGATCGATGATCGCGGCGTCGAGACCGGCGCCCACCGCCATGGCGAGGAACGCGGCGTTCAGCGCCGGGCGCGCGGGCAGGCCGTGACTGACGTTGCTGACGCCGAGCACGGTCGCGAGCCCGCGACCGTGGACCTCGCGCACCGCGGCGAGCGTGGTCTCCGCCGCCGCGGGGTCGGTGGCGGCGGTCAGGACCAGGCAGTCGACCAGGAGATCGCCGTCGATCAGCCCCGCCGCGTGCGCGGCGTCACGGATGCGCTCGACGACCGCCACGCGGCCTTCGGCCGTCGACGGGATCCCGTCGTCGTCCAGTGCCAGCACGACGACCGCGGCACCGTACCGCGACGCGAGCGCGAGCACCCGTCCGAGCGAGGCCGCCTCCGCCGCTCGCGGAGTTCACGAGCGCGCGGCCGGGATAGACCTTGAGCGCGGCTTCCAGCGCCGCCGGGTCCGTCGTGTCGATCGACAGCGGCAGTTCCGACAGGGCGGAGAGCGCGAGCACGGCCTTCGGCAGCACCATGGCGGCGTCGACTCCGGCGGCGCCCACGTTGACGTCGAGCGCCGCCGCGCCTGCGTGCTCCTGCGATATCGCCAGCGCGCGCACGACCTCGACGGAACCCGCACGGAGCGAATCGGCCAGTGCCTGCTTGCCCGTGGGATTGATGCGCTCGCCGATGACGGTGAGCGGCCTGCCGGCGCCGATGCGCAGCGTGGCGCGCGGGCTCGCCAGCGCGACCCCCGAGGGCCGGGTGCGGCCGGTCAGAGGCGCGCGACCCCTCACTTCGTCGACGATGGCTCCGGTGAACGCAGGCGAAGAGCCACAGCACGAGCCCACGAGCGAGGCGCCGAGTCCGACGAACCGTGCCGCGTAGCGCCCCATCTCCTCCGCCGTGCCGGGATAGCGTGTCTCGCCGCCGACAAGCGTCGGCAGGCCCGCGTTCGGCTGCACGATCACCGGCAGGTCGGTCGCCTCCGCCATCGCCCGCACGAGCGGCGAGCATCTGCTCGGGACCGAGACCGCAGTTCATTCCGACCACCGTCGCGCCACAACCGCCCGAGCACGACCGCCGCCGTCTCCGGGTCGGTCGCCGACAGGTCGCTGCGGCCGGACAGGCCGAAGGTCATCGACGCGATGACGGGCAGGTCGGTCACGCTGCGGGCCGCCAGCACCGCGCAACGGATCTCGGCGAGGTCGGTGAACGTCTCGAGAGCGATGGCGTCCGGCCGCTCGGAGACCAGTGCGGCGATCTGCTCGGCGAAGATCGCGAAGACTTCGTCGAACGTCGCCGAGCCGAGCGGCTCCATCGTCAACCCCGTGGGGCCGACGTCCGCCAGCACGTGCTGCGCGCCCGCCTGCCTGGCGAGCCGGACCCCGGCGCGGTTCAGCTCCTCGACGCGGTCGCCGAGACCGTGCGACGCGAGCTTCGTGCGCGAGGCGCCGAACGTGTTCGTCGTGATGCAATCCGCGCCGACGGTCACGTAGCCGGCATGAACGCCCAGGACCATCTCGGGATTGATGACGTTGAGCTCCTCGGGGCACTGCTCGGCGGGCATCCCGGCGCGCTGGAGCATCGTGCCCATCGCCCCGTCGACGACCAGCACCTCACGTCCGAGCCTGCTCAAGATGTCGGGCATCGCATCGCTTTCGATCGGTCGCGCCGAGCGACCGGGCATCATGACCGTGCGGACAGTATATAGGTGTCGCGCGGGCGTCGTGGACAGAGGCTCCGCCGGGCCGCCATCGCCGGGCACGCGGGAGTGGTTCCGGCCGCGCGACCTGCCCGGACCGTCCCCGCCGCGACGGCTCCGCGCCGCTCCACACCTTCTCCACATCCCGGACATCATGCCTGCACCCCTCGCAGGCATGATGGCGTTGCGGCCAGGGAACCACGGCCGTGCGTGTCAGGCAGAACCCTCCGAGACTAGGTGGGCACCGTGTTCATCGTTCCCGTCCTGTTCGCCGCAGTGGTCTTCTGGATGATCGCCAGGACCGGTGTGGCGCGCGTGCCGGCACGAGGCGGCCACCTGGACGAAGCGCTCGAGATCGTCCGCCAGCGCTTCGCTCGCGGCGAGATCGACGCGGCGGAGTACACGAGGCTCGTCTCCGGACTGACAGGCACGCGCTAGACCTTCAAACGTCTTCCATATCTCCCCTCCCCCCTCCCTGTGGTCCTTTCTTTGGGATGCCCCTCCCACGAAGGACCAGAAAGCGGCGGGACCTGCCCCGGGTCCCGCCGCTTCTTCTTTTCTCGGGCCCCGTCCGCACGTCCCTTCTCCGAAGAAACTGAGACGTCCTTCCTGTTCCGCCGGTAGTAGACTTGTCATATACTCGACTTGTCTCTTATCCCGCAGCGAAGGGCCGCCGTGGGGCTCGAGCACGCCATACTCGGATTCCTGGACCGCGAGCCGATGACCGGCTACGACCTCAAGACACGCTGCTTCGACGAGGCGGCCGGTCACCTGTGGACGGCCGACCAGGCTCAGGTGTATCGCACCCTCGAGCGTCTGGCCGCCCGTCGTCTCGTCTCTTCGCGCCTGATGACCCAGCGCGGCAAGCCCGATCGGCGGCTCTTCAGCATCACACGAGCTGGACGCGTCTCGTTGGACGCCTGGCTCCGGACCGCGGAATCCCCGGTCCCACTGCGAGACCCGCTGCTGCTGCACGTCTCACTCGCCGGCGCCCTCCCCGACCGGGAGATAGCCGGCCTCCTTCGATCGGCGCGTGACGACTACCAGGCGAGACTCGTGCGCCTGCGCGCGGAGAGCGCTGGGCCCACCCCGGAGTGCGCGGCGCACACGGCGCGTGACGCGGAACTCCATCGGATGACCCTCGCGGCGGCCATCGGGAACGCCCGCGCCGCGATCGACTGGATCGACGACTGCCTGGAAAGGCTCGCGGGCGGTCTGCCTCCCGCGAACGAGGACACTGTGATAGGAGAAGGTCGATGACGATCGCGGTCTTGGACGCGTCACCCGTCGGAGGCGGGCCCGTCGCCCGGTCACTCGCGCTCGCCGCGCGGCGCTCCGGCTGCGCGTCGTCGCCGGTACGGGTCTACGACCTGCTCTGCGGCGTCTGCGACGGGTGCACGGCGTGCGCGGGCAACGGACGTTGCACCCGCCGGCACGCTCGGATCGAGGCCGCACTGGCGCGGTTGGCCGCAGCGGACACGTTGCTGGCGGGCGTATCCGCGCACCTCGGCGGAGCGGATCCGCGCGCGAAGGCGCTCCTCGTCCGTCTCACCGGCGCGTTCGCTCACGTCGAGACGCGGCGTGGCGTGGAGCGCGGCCACGCGGGTCCCGGCTCACGCAGCGATCGCCGGGCCGCGCTCGTGTGCTCCGCATCGCCGCTCGCGAGCCTCCCGCTGCGGCTCGGCCTGCCGCCGGTCGGTCTGGACGGCATCTGGGACACGTTCGAGCGGGGCGGCGTCGACGTCATCGCCTGCGAGATCGCCGATCCCCGGTGGTCGGGGCCGGCCGCCTGGGACCGCACGAGTCGGATCGCCGAACGGCTGGTCTCGGCGCTGGCGGTCAGGCGGACGCGGGTCGCTCCGGTCCCTCAGGCGAGCGCCGCTCGGAACTCCCATCGGGGTCGGGGCGGCCTGCCCGCGATCGCTCGTACGGCCTGACCGATCGCGCGCGGCATGCGCGACGCGCGCGTCACGCGAGCAGCCGGTCCATCACGAGCCGCCCGCGGTCGAGCAGCAGACCGGTCCGGCTCGCGCTCACCTCGTCGAACGACAGGCCGCCGTTCGCTTCGATACCCGGACCGCGGATGACGAACGGCACGGGCTCGGCCGCGTGCGTCTTCAGGGCGATCGGCGTCGGGTGGTCCGGCATGCACAGGACGCGCAGGTCGTCGCGGTCCACGAGCGCGGCGACCACATGGCGGTCGATGGCCTCGATGGCTGCGATCTTCTCGCTCGCGTCGCCGGCGTGCCCCGCCTCGTCGGGAGACTCGACGTGGATGACGACCAGGTCCTCGCTCTCGAGCGCCGCCAGCGCGCCCGCCGCCTGACCGGCGTAATCGTTGTCCGGTCCGGCCGTGACTCCCGGGATGTCCAGCCGACGGATGCCCGTGAGCACCGCGAGTCCGTTGAGCAGGTCGACGCCCGAACTGAGCGCCGCGCTCACGCCGCGGAGCTGCCGGAACGGCGCCATCGCCGCCGGCGCGGTGCCGGGCCAGAACGGCCAGATGTCCGTCGCCGCGGTCTCTCCGCGTGCAGCCCGCGCCGCGTTCGCCTCCGAGACGGACAGGACGTCGCGAGCGCGTGTCATCAGCTGGAGCAGCAGATGGGAGCCGGGCCCCTCCGGCAGATGACCCGCGACACTCTGGCCGGTGATGTCGTGAGGCGGCGTGAACCGGCCCTCGAGCACCTCGGGGTGGCCCTTCACGACCAGGATGTGGCGATAGCCCACGCCGGGATGGAACGCGAACACCTTCGAGCCCAGCGCGTCGGCCAGATCCGCCACGATCTCACGCGCTTCGGCCGTACCGATCCCGCCACAGGAGTAACTGCTCATGAGACCATCGCGGACCTCGACGAGGTTCATCCGCATCGCCACCTCGCCGGGTGCGAGCACGATCCCCATGCTGGCGGCCTCGATCGCGCCTCGTCCGACATAGTCGGCGATGGGATCGTAGCCGAGGATCGACGTACAGGCGGCCGACGACGAGGGCTCGATCCCCGGGGGCACGGTGCGAGCCAGACCGAGCGTCCCTTCCCGGGCGAGGTGGTCGAGACCGGGGGTGCGCGCCGCGGAGAGCGTCGTGCGCTCGCCGAGGACGTCGAGCGGCCATCCGGCCGCCCCATCGAGTATCACGACCGCGTACTTCACGTCAGCCTTCGCCTCCCCAGCCCGCGTCGTCGCGGTGCCACTCGCATGATGACGCACGTGGCCACCCGGCGCACGCTGCCGTCGCCGGTGGCGGATGCTACGATGCGCGCATGACCGACGCCATCCTGTATGTGGACACCCGCGGCTCCGACGTCCGCCCGCGCACGTTCACGGAGGCCCTGCTCTCGGGGATCGCCCCGGGGGGCGGACTTTACGTGCCCGAGCGGTTGCCCCAGCTCACCATGGACGAGATCCTGGGGATGTCGGGGCAGCCGTACGCCGCTCGCGCCGCCACCGTCTTCCGGCGGTTCTCCACCGACGTGGACGGCGACCGCATCGACGCACTGACGCGCTCCGCGTACGCCGAGCACTTCGACCATCCACACGTGGCGCCGGTCGTCGAGGTGGATGCCGACATGCACGTCCTCGAGCTGTGGCACGGCCCGACGAGCGCGTTCAAGGACATGGCGCTCCAGTGCATGCCGCTCTTCTTCTCCGAGGCCGTCGACGATGCGCATCGCGGCGAACGGGGCCTCCGACGACTTCCTTGTACTCGTCGCGACCTCCGGAGACACCGGCAAGGCGGCGCTCGAAGGATTCGCGGACCGCGACCACGTCGGGATCGTCGTCTTCTACCCGGCCGACGGCGTGAGCGACATCCAGCGCCGGCAGATGGTGACGCAGCGCGGCGGCAACGTGGCCGTCTTCGGCGTGCGCGGCAACTTCGACGACTGCCAGACCGCGGTGAAGGCGGCCTTCGCCGACCAGACGTTCGCCGGAGAGCTCCATCGGCGGCACTTCTCGCTCTCGAGCGCGAACTCGATCAACTGGGGCCGGCTGCTGCCGCAGATCGTCTACTACGTGTCGCGCCTACGCCGACATGGCGGCCGCGGGCGGCGTGCGGGCGGGCGAGCCCATCGACGTGTGCGTGCCGACCGGCAACTTCGGCAACATCCTGGCAGGCTACTACGCGCGGCGGATGGGCGTGCCGATCGCGCGGCTGCTGTGCGCGAGCAACGAGAACAACGTGCTGACCGACTTCATCGCGACCGGCGCGTACGACATCTCGGAGCGGACGTTCGTGAACACGCCGTCGCCGTCGATGGACATCCTGGTCTCGTCGAATCTCGAGCGGCTGCTCTTCGACCTGTCCGGCGACGCGGGCGCGGTTCGGCACTGGCAGACGTCGCTCCATGAGAACGGGCGGTTCCTCATCGATCGCCGGACGTTCGCCGCGCTGCGCGAGCTCTTCGCCGGTGATTGGGTGAGCAACGACGAGTCGCTGGACGTGATCCGCCGCGTGTACGAGGACCATGGCTACCTGCTCGACCCGCACACGGCCGTGGCGTGGGAAGTCGCCGAGCGCATGCGCTCCGCCAACCCCGTGCTCGTGGTGTCCACGGCGCACTGGGCGAAGTTCGGCGGCGACGTGTACCGCGCGCTGAACCGGATCGGCCATGGAGCGCCTCTCCCGGGCTCGGCCGCGTCCCTCTCCGGCCTCGAGCTGCTGGGCGAGGTGAGCCGGCTCGCGCCGCACGCGACCCCCGTTCCCGAGGGGCTGGCGTCGGTCGGATCGCGCCCGGTGCGGTTCACCGAGACCATCGGTGTCGGCCGCGAGAACGCGGAGCGCGCCGTCGAAGCGTGGATCGGCTCGCGCTAGCACGAGTGGCCCGCACGATGTCGGCGAGGATCCCCGTCGCGATGCCCGGCGACGAACCGGACGGCCGCGGGAGCCCACCCGCGAGCTGGATACCCTTGCCTCTTCGCTATAGAATGGCCGCTGGCGTCCCGATACCTCCACTCGTAGACCTGAGACATCGCACGGGGATTGATGCCGAAGACCCGTCTTCTCCATCGGATGCTCGCTCCACGCGCGACGCGGAGCGAGCGGCGCGTGGCGTTCTCGCTCGTCGCGGGATGCGCCGTGTTTCTCGCGCTCGCCACGCCGACGGCGGCGTTCGCCGCGGCACGCGCGCCGCTGGCGACCGCGTCATCCCCCGCCGCCACCCCGACCCCGGCACCCAACGGGTGGTACTGGCCCACGGACCACGTGATCACGGGCCCGACACCGGCGTGGCTGCAGTTCCGCGACTGGTACGCCCTGTCGGACAAGGCCTGGCACGTGGGCTGGGACGATGTGCTCACCTACAAGCACCCGGTGTACGCGCTCGCGTGGGGGCGCGTCATGATCTCCAGCATGCGCATCAGCGGCTACGGCCCGGGCGGCGGCGACGGCGGCGCGATGGTCGTGCGCTATCGCTCGGCCGACGGCACGTACTTCGACGCGCTGTACGGCCACATCGTGATCGATCTGAAGAGCTTCCCGGTGGGCCGGAGGGTCTCCCCCGGGACGCTCCTCGCCACGCTCAACGACTACGATCCGCCTCACCTCCACTTCGGCATCCACGTGGGCTCGGGGTACCCCGAGCCGCTCAAATCGACTCCGGCGAAGTTCCGTGGCACGGTCAGCATCCTCATGGGACACACGTTCGAATACAGCACAAACGCGAGCGGCGCGCTCATACCGCAGACGTACGGGTTCGTCGATCCCGCGGCGTTCCTCCGGACGCACGTGCCGTGGGTCCCGCCGCCTTCCCAGCTGAACTCACCGCGAACGCCTGCCTCATCCGTGAGGGCGGGCGAGGTCTTCGAGACCACGGGCACGCTCTCGCCCGCCGAACGCCCGTGCACGAGCACCGTCCTCGTCGAGTGCCAGCACTTGGAACGCGGCCAATGGGTCACGCGCGCGACGCTGCACGCCACCACCTCGAATCTGTCGGCGGACCGGTCGGGATACTCGGCCCTCGCCAAGCTCTCGCGGCGGGGCGCCTGGCGGCTGCGGGCCTACGTGGAAGGCGATCTGGACTTCCCCACCGTGCGGTCCGCATGGACGTGCGTGACCGCTCGCTGATCGGCGTGCCGGCCGCCGGGGAACGACGACCACCTTGGCGAAGGCGAGATCGCCGACACCGAGGCCTACTCGTGCCAGCACGCGGCGACTCCGGCAATCGACCAGCACGAGGTCGCCCGATGCCCGATCGATGACGACGAGGTCGCCGCCGACCGATGCGAACGCGCACGGCGACCCTCCGATGGCGAGTGTCCCTGAGGGCTCGAGGGTTCGTGCGTCCAGCAGCGAGAGCCTCGGCGTCTCCGGCATCGCGCCGCTCCAGTCGCCGACGACGAGTTGGTCACCGACCCGAACGGCCGAGCGTGCCCCGTGAGCGAGACCGGCGGGGAACCCACTGGTCACGACCGCGCCGCTGGCCGTCACCCGCTCGACGCTCGCCCTCGGGGACCCGTCGTCACCGCCACGGAGCAACAACAGGGATCCGCCGTCCTCGGCCACGATGTCGTTCAGTTGCCCGGCGGGGCCGACGGCGCTGGTGGCGAGATCGGACGGCCTCAATCGGACGATGTCGGAGTCGCTCGATCCGAAGAAACCGCCCGTGGTCCAGACCGCGGAGTCGCCCCCGGACCAGAGCCCGGGGCCGTCCGGCACGTGGCCCCGGGCCACGACTCGCTGTCGCGTGACGTCGACCTCGGTCACGGCCATCCCGAACATGTCGACGATCCCGTGCAACACGATCGCCCGGTCGCCGACGCAGGCGACATCCCCGGGATCCGCCATCCCGAGTTCGACGTACTCGACCCGCCCCGAGACGGGATCGACCACTCCCAACACGTGGTCGCTGGCACCGTCCGGGCCTCCGGCCTGGGCCGACACCACGACGCCGCTCGAGGCGTCGAGCGCGATGTCGGTGGCCAGCGACCGGAGACGGATACGTCGAGCCACGCGGCGTTCGCCGACGTCGACGACCACGATCTCGCTTCCGTTGCCCCCTGTCGGCACGAGCACGGCCGCGAACGGCCCCACGGAGACGCGCGGCGATCCGACGCCTCGTGCGGCCAAGGCGACGGCGACAGCCCCTCCCACCAGCAACGCCGACACCGCGATCGCGAAGACCACCTTCGCGTGTGCGCTCACGCTCACGCCATCCCCTCTTTCGACTGGCCGACGCGACCGCATCGCGCCCGGTCCCGAACGGGGAGGGCGGCGCTCCAAGGGGCGCCGCCCATGTCCCCCTACGTCCACAACCCGAAGATCTTCGTGTAGCGGCTCGTCACCAGATCGATCGGCCACACCCAGTAGCCCCCGTCGCCGTCGAGGTCGATCCCGGCGGCGTAGTGCCACGCGACCCACGCGACCTTCGAGCAGTAGAAGGAACGCAGGTCCGTCTTCGAGCATATGAGGGAATACGGCTTCCCGATCTGACTGGACGCGAAGTCGCGCGCCTGTGTGCGACGTGACGCGAATGACGGCACCCGCAGGCCGTAGGCGCGGTCGAAGGAGCGGAACTTCGCGCACTTCTCACGCTGCACGCCGTTGCGCGGCGTCACGTTCGCGCTGATGACGGCGTAGGAATCGATGCCGGAGTAATAGCGTGCGTCGAACAGCCCCGCGTGCCCGGTGAGACTGGTCGGATCCGTGCAGACGATGATGTCGCCGTCGCCGAACGTCGAGAAATCGACCTTGTTCGTGCCCGAGTTCGTGACCAGGGCTCCCGCGCCGATGGGGGCGAGATCGATGTGAGGCGGCACGGAGACGTTGTCCGCGATGGCGGTGGACGGGATGAGACACAAAGTGAGTGCGGCCGCGAGAGCGGCCGTGACACATGCGCGCATGGCTTTCTGGAACCTCCTGCTGTCCGGAACGCGTTCCCTTCCGGGGCCGACCGGCGACACGACTCGCCGGCTCCGCCGTCACGCGCGCTTCCGCCTCCTCCTCCGCGCGAGACGACCGTGACCGTGCCGGGACCGTTGGAGGCCGGCCAGCCTCAGGAGATGAGCGATCCGCGACCCTGCGGGCCGATCGTGCCTCGGGGCTCTTACCGAGCCCTTACCGCATGCGGTCCGTCAGCCGACCGATCGGCGCAGGATGTGGGGTCGGCCGCACGCGCCGTCACCGCGCGCGCCACCAGCCGGCGTGGTCGTGCACGAAGAACTCGATGCGCTCCTGCCTCAGCAGGTCGGAGAGATAGCCCTTCACCGTCGTCACGGCGAGCCAGTACTGGGCGGCGTTCTGCGAGAGGCCGACCTCGTGGGAGAGCGCGGCGATCGCCTGCTCCGTCGAGAGCGGCTCGGCGAGCAGCGCGTAGAGGCGTTCGCGGATCTCCTCGATACGCCGGAGGTGGAAGGCGATGTGCTGGAGCGCCTCGTGGTGCTCGAGCGCTACGCCATGGCCGGGCACGAGCCAGTCGAACCCGAGCGACTCGATCACCGACAGCGAGGACGCGACGAGCCCCGGATCGATCGCGTACGGCAGCGGATGCCGTTCCCACACCTGCCGCTCGTAGACCGCGTCTCCGCTGAAGAGCACGCCGTCGGCGGTCAGGTAGCCCGTGTGCCCCAGTGTGTGGCCCGGCAGGGGAACGGCGTCCACGCCTTCACCGTGCCACTCGTCCGCGTAGGCGTCGACCGTCACGCCCTCGCCGCGGAAGAGCTTCGTGACCATCTCGTCGCTCGGCCTGGCCCACGAGAACATCCCGCGGATGTTGACCTCCGGGTTCTCCACCAGAGAGACTTCCTCGCGAGGCGCCGTGATCCTGGACCCCGAGCGGCGGAGGTCCGCCGCGCTCGAGAAATGGTCGGCGTGGCCGTGGGTGATCAGCAGCTCCGCGATCGGGTGCCCGTCGTACGCGGACGGCTCGGGGCCGGTGTCTATCAGGACGCCGTCGCGCAGGCCCGAGTTCGTCGTCGTCGCTTCGAACACATACGTCGCGCCTCTGAGCTTCCTCGGTTGTTCGGCCATGCGTGGGGCCTTCCCGTCCGCCGGGACCTGCCCCGGCTCTCCGATGGTTCCCGATCCTTCGGCGACGCGCTTCGAGGGACGCGCCACCGCACGATCATCGAGGATACCGCAGCGGTAGCGGTCCCGTAGCCCGCACCGGTCCCGCGCCCGCGGCTTCCGCCGCGCGCAGCGATGCTCGGACGCGGCCGGCGCACCGGGGTGGAGATCCGGCGACCGCGCGCCTCGCGCCTTGGCACGCCCGTTGCTACCGTTCGTGGCAGAGCATGGGCGCTCCGTCATCCCCCCTCACAGACGGATGCATGCCCGCTCTGCATAGCGAGCCGCGTTCCCCCAACGCGGCTCGCTCTTTCTTCGTCCTGATGCCTGCGAGCGTCGCGCTATGATGCGCGTGGGGCGGGCGCGCCACGCGTGCCCGCGTTCGCACCGCGCCACGAGACGAACGGGAGAGAAGCCCGTGCGCGCCATCCCCCTCGACCCAGCCGACCTCGGCTCGCGCGTGCTCGTCATCGTGCCCCACCCGGACGACGAGGTGATCGCCGCCGGCGGCGCCATACACGCGCTGACGGCTTCGGGCGCACAGGTGAGCGTGGCGTCGCTCACCGCCGGCGATGCCTACCGGCGCGCGTGCAGCCGGCTCTTCCCGCGACCGCGCGACCCGGGTGCCGCCTACCTCGCGCTCGGCGAACTGCGGCGCGCGGAGGCGCTCGCCGCGGCTGCCGCGCTCGGCGTGCCGGAGCGTGCGGTGACGTGCCTCGGGTACCCGGACGGCCGTCTCGCGGCGCTGTGCGCGGACGGTCGGTCGCCCGTCGCCGGCCGCACGGGCGCGCGCGAGGTGCCGTACCCGTGGGCGCTGTCGCCGGGCGCGCCGTACGAGCGCGAGAACGTGCTGCGGGACCTCGCGTCCATCGTGACGAACATGAGGCCGACGGCCGTCATCGCCCCCGACGTGGCCGATCGGCATGCCGACCACAGGGCGGCCGCCCTGCTCTCGCGCGCGGCCCTGGACGAGGTCGGCTTCGACGGACCGTGGTTCACGTTCCTGGTGCACCGTGGCGTGCGCGGATTCCCCTGGACGTACCGCCCCGCCCGCCCCATCGCGCCGGGGAGGCGCCCGAGCGGCGCGACCTGGCGCGTCGTGACCCTCTCCCCCGCCGACATCGCGGCGAAGGAGCGCGCCATCGCCGAGTACGCGAGCCAGACCGCGGTTCCCGACCTGCGCCGCTTCATGCGCGCCTTCGTGCGGACGACCGAGGTGTTCGCCGAGCGAACGCCGCCGGACGGCTCCTAGCCGAAGCGGCCGGTGATGTACGCCTCGGTCCGCTGGTCCGGCGGGGTGGTGAACATGAGCCGCGTCTCGCTCGTACTCCACGAGCTCCGAGGGCGCGTCCATGCTCTCGCGGAGCATGAACGCCGTCTAGTCCGAGATGCGCGCCGCCTGCTGCATGTTGTGCGTCACGATGACGACGGTGACCGTGTCCTTCAGCTGCTGCACGGTGTCCTCGATCTGCTGCGTCGAGATCGGGTCGAGCGCCGAGGCGGGCTCGTCCATGAGCAGCACCTCGGGCTCGACCGCGAGCGCCCGGGCGATGCACAGGCGCTGCTGCTGCCCGCCGGAGAGCCTGCCGCCGGGCCGGTTGAGGCGGTCCTTGAGCTCGTCCCAGACGCCGGCCTGCCGCAGGGCCTGCTCGGCGCGCTCGCTGCAGGTCGCTGTGGCCGTAGTGGCCGCGCAGCTTCAGCCCGGCGACGACGTTCTCGAAGACGGTCATCGTCGGGAACGGGTTGGGGCGCTGGAACACCATGCCGATGTGGCGCCGGACGTCGATCGGGATCGCGAGTCGGGAGCAGTACATGTCCCAGTCGTCGAACAGCACGCTGACCCGATGCCCGCGCGCCCGGGCACCTCCTCGTGCATGCGGTTCATGCAGCGCAGCAGCGTCGACTTGCCGCAGCCCGAGGGGCCGATGATCGCGGTCACGCAGCTGCGGCCGGATGGTCATGTCGACGTCGGCCAGCATGCTGGTCCGCCCCGAACCACGCGCTGAGTCCGTCGACGTCGAGCCCGTCGCTCATCCGAGCCTCCGCTGCTGGCGGTCCGACAGTATGCGCGCGCCGATCGACAGCAGCAGCACCGCGGCGAGCAGGATGACCGCTCCTCCCCATGCGAGGTCGTGCCACTGCGTGAAGGCGCTCTGCGCGTAGTTGTAGATCCGCAGCGGCACCGCATCGGTGGGCTGCAGCGGATTCGTGTTCATGAAGTCGTTGCCCGAGCGACGTCAGCAGGATCGGGGCCGTCTCGCCGAAGCCCGCGGGCCACCGCGAGCATCACCGCGGTCATGATGCCCGGACCCGGCCGTCGGGATCACGACGCGGAGCACCATCTTCCAGCGGGGCACGCCGAGTGCCAGCGCCGCCTTCGCGCAGCTCGTTCGGGCACGAGACGCAGCGTCTCCTCGGTCGCTGCGCGTGATGATCGGCCACATGAGGACCGTGAGCGCGATCGCGCCCGCCAACGCCGAGAACGAGTGCATGGCGAGCACGACGATGGCCCAGATGAAGGCGCCGGCCACGATCGACGGCGTCGACAGCAGGATCTCGGCGACGAAGCGCATCGACCGCGGCAAGCCGGCCACGACCGTACTCGGACAGGTAGATCGCGGTCAGCACGCCGAGCGGCACCGAGATCGCCGTGGCCATCCCGACGATCATGGCCGTAGCCGACGAAGGCCTGGCTCATGCCGCCGCCGCGACGCCCGGCGGGGGTGCCGTCTGCGTGAAGAACGTCCCCGTTAACGCCGGCAGGCCCCTGACGCAGGACGTAGCCAGATGATGAGAACGAGCGGCACGAGCGCGACGACACCGGCGAGCCACAGCGACCCCATGAAGAGGCGGCTCTTCGACCTTGCGCAAGGCGACGGAGCGCGCGCGGCGCGGCGCGCGGTCGACCCGCTCATCGGCCGCCACCGCTCGAGCTCCGGCGCACGAGCAAGGCGCGGACAGCGCGGCGAGCGCGAGCGCGATCGCCACGAGCACGAGCGCCAGCGCCAGCAGCGCGGAGTGCTGGAGCCCGATGGAGCGTCGCCTCGCGGAACTCGTTCGCGATCACCGCGGGGATGGTGTAGCCCGGGGGCGAGCAGAGACGACGAGATGCCCAGACCGTTGCCGATGACCATGGCGACGGCGATCGTCTCGCCCAGCGCGCGCCCCAGCCCCAGCATCGTCGCGCCGACGATGCCGTTGCGGGCATACGGCAGTACCGCCATCCGGATCGACTCGTAGCGCGTCGCACCCATGGCGAGCGCGGCCTCGCGCAGGTCGTGCGGAACGGTCGCGATCGACCTCGCGGGTCACGGCGGTGATGATCGGCATGATCATGATCGCGAGGATGATGCCCGCGTTCAGCATGTTGCCGACCGCCGGCGTCGGCTGGAACAGCGCGCCGATCACGGGCAGCTTGCCGAGCGTCGCGGCCAGCAGCGGGCTCGAGGTACGTGTTGAGGAACGGCGCCATGACGAACAGCCCCCACAGGCCGTAGACGACGCTGGGGATCGCGGCGAGCAGGTCGACGAGCACGGTGAGCGGGTTGCGCACCCAGCCTCGAGCGCACCTCGTTGAGGAGCAGCGCGAGCCCGACGGAGACCGGCAGGGCGATGCACGATGGCGATCGATGGAGGTGACGAGCGTCCCGTAGATGTACGGCAGCGCGCCGAACTGGTTGTTGACCGGGTCCCACTGCGTGCCGGTGAAGAAGCCCGAGCCCGAACTTGGCGAGTGCCGGGGCGGCGTCCTGGGCCAGGACGCACAGCAGCGCAGCGAGCAGCACGACCAAGCCGAGCCGAGACCAGCACGGTCGTGCCGCTGAAGACGCCGTGTCACCGATGCGGAGGCGCCGGCGAACCGGCGCCTCCGCTCGATGCCCGGCGCTCTGATGGCGGTGGAGCTTCGGGCAACGCTCTCCTTCATGCGACTACTTGCACGGATGCGGACGGAGTCACGTGCCGTGCCGTTCACCGTGATCTTGGCCAGCTCGGCGAGCGAGTCCTTCGCGACGCTGTCCGGGAGCGCCACGTAGTTGCAGCTTCGCGAGTCCGGACTGGCCCTTGGTCAGCGCCCAGGTCCAGAAGTCGACGAGCGTCTGCGCCTTGGTCTGGTCGGTCTGGTCCGTGTAGATCAGGATGTAGGTCGTGCTCGAGATCGGGTACGCGCCGGACGACCTTCGAGTCCAGGATGTTGGTCGTCTCGGTGATCGGGAAGGACAGCCCGCTGGCCCGCCTTGGCGACGCTGTCGGCGGACGGCGCCACGAACGTGCCGTCGGGCGCCTTGATCGAGGCGATGCCGCAGGCCGGTGCGTGAGCCGCGTACTGCAGCTCGAGGTAGCCGATGGAACCGGCGGTCTGCTTCATGGCCTGCGCCACGCCCGCGTTGCCGTTGCCGCCCTGGCCGGTCGGCCACTGGACCGACTTGCCCGCGCCCACCTTCGTCTTCCACTCGGCGCTCTGCACTCGCAGCCACGTCGGTGAAGATGCGACGTCGTGCCCGAACCGTCGGCGCGGTGCACGACCTGGATCGGCGGTCGACGGCAAGCGTCACGCCCGGAGTTCGAGAGCGGCGATCGCCGGATCGTTCCACTTCTTGATCTTGCCGAGGAAGATGCTCGCGACGCGTCGGCCGTCGAGCTTCAGCGGCGTGGTCACGGCCGGGAGGTTGTACGAGACGACCACGGCGCCGAGGCACGTCGGGAACTCGATGTACGGCGCCGTGATCTTCGCCGCCTCCGACGCGAGTCAGCGGAGACGTCGGTCGCACCGAAGTCGACCGTCTTGGCGGTGAACTGCTGCACGCCGCCGCCGGAGCCGATCGCCTGGTAGTTGACCTTCGCGCCGGACTCGACCTTGATGAAGCTCTGCGCCCACTCCGCGTACACGGGCTGGGGGAACGTCGCGCCCGCGCCGTTGAGCGCGGTGCCCGTGAACGTCGAGGTCGACGTCGTCCCGTTGCCGCTCGTCGGGGTGCCGCCGCATCCGGCCAGCCCCACGACCGCGACCGCGAGCACGGCTGCGAGCCCCACCAGCACGTATCGTTTCATTCTCACGATCTCTCCATCCTCACGGGTCCCCTGCCTCGCGCAGGGCTGCCTCGGGACGCACCTCGGCCGTCGATGCTTCTCCTGTCCCTGACGCGATGTTCCCTGTTCTTCGCAAACGTGTGGTTACACGGGTGTAAGAACCGCGTCTCTCTCGGTTACATGTCTGTGAAATCCGCTTCGCACCGGGGCGGTTGCCGTGCATGATGTACGCGGGCGCGGGAACGGGACGTTCGCGCGCACGGGAACGGCCCTGCGAGTCCGTACCATGCGGCATCCGGGAACGGCCGCGCGTCGAGAGCCGCGCGTCGAGGGAGCGGAAGACGTCCGATGTCGAACATCCTGGTCGTGGAAGACGATCCCATCATCCGGCAGACGGTCGACTACGCCCTGAGGAGAGCGGGCTTCACGACGAGGGCCAGCGACAACGGCAACGAGGCCCTGCAGATGGCGCGCTCGGAGCCCCCCGACCTCATCCTGCTCGACCTCATGCTGCCGGGGATCGACGGCTTCGAGTTCGCCGAGCGGATGCGGCAGCTCGACCCCGACGTGGCCATCGTCATGGTGACCGCGCTCTCCGAGGAGCGCGACAAGGTGCGCGGGCTGGACGCCGGCGCGGACGACTACATCACGAAGCCGTTCTCCATCGAGGAGCTGCTCGCGCGCGTGCGCGCCAACCTGCGCCGAGTCCGAGAACGCGCCGTCCTCGAGACGGAAGAGGTCATCACGGTCGGCGACCTCGTGATCGAGCCCTCCCAACTGCGCGCGACCGTCGACGGCAAGCCGGCACGCCTCCGGCTCAAGGAGTTCCAGCTGCTCGTCGCCTTGGCCAGGGAGCCGGGCCGGCTGATGACGCGGCAGAAGCTCGCCCAGACGGTGTGGGGCTACGACCACCTCACGTCGTCGCGCACGATCGACGTCCACATCCGGCGTCTCCGTCAGGCGATCGAGGACCCGTCGGGATACACGTACATCCACACGGTGCACGGCGTCGGGTACCGCTTCGACGCGAAGGCGAAGGGGGGCGTGGCCACCGCCTGATGGCGCCTCGACGCGCGTCCACGAGATCGTTGCGCACGCGCGTCGCCCTCGGCTACGCGGCGGTGGTGGCCGTGCTCGCGTTCGCGTCGCTGCTCGGCCTGTACGGGCCCGCGGGCGCGCGCCGCACCGCCCTCGCGCTGCTCGGGGTCGCGGTCGTCGCCGCCGCCGTGATCGCCTACCGGCTCTCCGCCTCCATCGCGCGTCCGGTGTCGCAGCTGCGCGACGCGGCGGAGGCGATGGCGTCCGGCGACCTGAGGGCGCGGCTGCCGCAGGCGGACGGCGAGATCGGCGAGCTCGCGGCGTCCTTGGCGACGTTGCGCGACACCATGCGCGAGACGATCACCGAGCTCGAAGGCGGCCAGGCGACGCTGCGCGCCGTGCTCGACGGGCTGCTCGACGCCGTCTTCGTCTTCGAGGGCGAGATGGTGACGATCGCGAACAGAGCCGCCGGCGCGCTCTTCCGGGCCCCGTTGCGCGGCTGGCGCGGCACGCCGCTCGCGGACGTCGAGATGCCGACGTCGCTGGCCGCCGCCGTGCGTGCCCGGCTCGGCTGTGACGCTCCGTACTCGGGCGAGGTCGGCCCGGATCCCGAGGCACGCTACTTCCGCGTCACGGCGATGCCGTTGACCGCTCCCGGCCCGGAACCGCGCACGCTCGTCGTGATCGCCGACATCACCGCGCGCCGGCGCCTCGACCAGGTGCGGCGCGACTTCGTCGCCAACGCCTCCCACGAGCTGAAGACGCCCGTCGCCGCCATCCAGCTGCTCGCCGGCTCGGCGGCAGCGGCGGCCGAGGACGGCGACGAGCGCCAGGCGCTCGAGTTCGTCGCGCAGATCGAGAGCGAGGCGGACCGGCTCCGGCGCCTCGTCCTCGACCTCCTCGACCTGTCGCGCCTCGAGATGGTGCCGGCCCCGGGTACGATCACCGACGTCCGGCTCTCCGCGACCAACGCGCTCGCGGCGCACCGCGCGTCGGCCAGCGCCGCGGGGCTCGATCTCGCGGTCGACGACTCGGCCGCGGAGGGCGCCGATCTCTACGCGGCGGCGGAGCCGACCGACGTGGCGATCGCGCTCGACAACCTGCTGGCGAACGCCATCGCCTACACCGAGCACGGCGGCGTGACCGTCGGGCTGGCGGGGGACGAGGCGACGGTGACGGTGACGGTGAGCGATACCGGGATCGGGATCGGCCCCGAGCACCTCCCCCGCGTCTTCGAGCGGTTCTACCGAGTGGACGCGGCGCGCACGCGCGGCGGCGGCACGGGCCTCGGGCTCTCGCTCGTCCGCAACGCGGTCGAGCGGTCCGGCGGCTCGGTGGACGTCGCCTCCAGCCCCGGCGAGGGTACGACCGTCACGTTGCGGCTGCCGCGCGCGAGATAGGGCGGCCGCCGCCAGCGACGGGGCCGCGCCTCACGCGTTCGGCGCGCCCACGAGGCGCGGGACGACCTGCTTCTTGCGCGACAGCATGCCGTCGAACCACGCCGACGCGTGGTCGAGCGTCACCCCGAACGCCTTCTCGACGAGCCTGCGCCTGCCGGCGACCAGGAGCTCGCTGCCCTCGCGCACGATGTCCGTGACCATCAGGACGACCGTCTCGTAGCCGCGCGCGGCGACGAGGCCCTCCATGCAGGCGAGAAGCTCGTCGCGGTGGTCGAGCACGTCGCCGAGATCGACCGTCTCCACCTGCGCGACTGCGATCGTGCGTTCGCCGACGCGGAACTCCTTGAGGTCGCGCGTGACGGCCTTGTCGGCCGAGAACGCCTCCCCGGCGCTGCGGGCGCGGAACGTCTCCATCCCGAAGGCGGTGGCGTCCAGCCCGAGCACTCCGGAGAGCCAATCGACGATGTCGCGGTCCATGTCGGTCGTCGTGGGAGATCTCAGCAGCACGGTGTCGGTCATGATAGCGGAGAGCATCAGCCCGGCCATCGGCGCCGGCGGCTCGACATCGAGCTCGCGGTAGCGGTCGGCGACGATGGTCGCCGTGGCGCCGACCGGCAGCCCCCGGAACGCGATCGGCGACGCGGTCTCCACGTCGCCGATCCGATGATGGTCGAGTATCTCGAGGACCGAGGCCTCGCGGATCCCTTCGGCCGACTGGGAGACCTCGTTGTGATCCACGAGGATGACCTCGCGCCGTCCGGCGCGCGCGATGTCGGTGCGCGTCAGCACCCCAAGGATCCGTCCGCCGTCCACGACCGGCGCTTCGCGCTGAGGCGACGAGAACAGGTCCTCGGCCGCCTCAGAGAGCAAGGTCTCCGGCTCCACGGTGAGGACGTCGCGATCCATGACCTCGGACGCCGAATGGGCCAGGTCGAGGAGCCGCGCCGCGCCGTAGGTGTCCTCGCGCGTGGTCACGATGGCCGCGCCGCGTCGTCGCGCGAGGTCGAGGACGCCGTCGGTGAGCCCCTGCCCGCCCGTGACGATCAGACACGCGATGCCGGCCTCCACAGCGAGCGGCTGCGTTCGGCGCCGGTCGCCGACGATGAGCGTGTCGCCCGGCCGGACGAGCTTCTCCATCGTCTCGGGCTCCATGGCGCCGATGACGACGTTCCCGGACAGCAGCGTGTCGCGCTGGCCGGTGACGAGCTCGCCGAGAAGGGTGTCGACGACCATCCCGACACTGACCGGCCGTTCGGAGAAACCGGACACGATGAGGTTCTCCACGTAGCGGGCCGCGAGCGCTTCCACCGTCACGAGGCCCAGGACCCGCCCGTCCTCCACGACCGGGAGCGCACGCACCCCGCGCTCCGCGAGGAGCGCGCCCACGGCTCGCAGCGATTCGTCCGGGCCCACGGTGACGACGTCCGTGGTCATCACGTCGCCGACGCGCGTGAAGACGTCGTCGACGAGCGGCGGCTGCTCGACGCCGAAGCGGTCCAAGACCCATAGCGACTCCGCGGGCAGGGGCCCGAGACGAGCGGCCGTGTACACGCGCGACGGGTCCGTGAGGTTCTTCAGATGGGCGTATGCCACGGCGGAGCAGACCGAGTCGTTGTCCGGATTGCGGTGTCCGAGGACGAGAACGGGTCCCATCTCTTCATCCACTCCCGATGAGTGCACGGGTCAGGTCAGCTTGCGGAGCGGCGCGAAGCCCGCCAGCAACGTCTTTGTGCCCGCCGCACCGCCGAAGTCGACCACGAGCTTGTCGCCCTTGACCTCGACCACGCGGCCGGGCCCGAACGTCTTGTGTTCGACGGCGTCGCCGGCCGTGTACGTCGAAGCCGCGGGCTGCGTCGCCTCCCGGCGCGGCGCTCCCGCTCCGTAGACGCGGCCGCCCGTCTCACGCTGCGGCTCCCGCCAGCCGGACCGCCCGTAGCGGTCGCCCCGAGCCGCCGCCGCCCGCTCCCATTCTGCGCTGCCGATGCCCTCCGCGTGTATCTTGTCCTCGGGGATCTCGCGCACGAACATCGAGACAGGGTTGTGCTGCGTGGCCCCGTAGAGCATGCGCTGATAGGCGTGGGTGAGGTACAGCCGCTCTCGCGCCCGGGTGATGCCGACGTACGCCAGCCGGCGCTCCTCCTCGAGCCCGGCCGGCTCGAACATCGAGTTCGCGTGCGGGAAGATGCCGTCCTCCATGCCCACGATGAACACGACCGGGAACTCGAGTCCCTTGGCGGTGTGCATGCGTCATGAGCGTGACCGCGTGCTCGCTCGCCCTCGATCAGCGTCGAGGTCGGTGCGCAGCGCCACCCACTCGAGGAAGTCGTCGAAGCCGGCGTCCTCGTGCGTCTCGTCGAACTCCTGCACGACGCCGAAGAACTCGCGGATGTTCTCGATGCGGGCCCGCGCCTCGTCGGTGCTCTCCTGGCGCAACGCGCCCTCGATGACCGGAGAGCGCCACGATCTGCTCGACGCGTTCCCGAAGGCCGCCGTCGGCCGCGTGCATCTCGCGCAAGGAGCGTCGGCGAACGCCGCGACCTTGCGCGCGCGGGCCGGAGCCGAGCCAGTCCTCCTGCGCGGCACGCGCGACGGTCTCCTGCAGCGAGATGCCCTCGCGCGCGCGCGGCGTCCTCGAGCGTGGCGATGCGTGGCGTCGCCGATGCCGCGCCGCGGGCGGTTGATGATGCGCTTGAGCGACCCCGGGTCGGCCGGGTTCGCCACCGCGCGCAGGTACGCCATCACGTCGCGGATCTCCGCGCGCTCGAAGAATCGCGTGCCGCCGACGATGCTGGTAGGGCACGCCCGTGCGCAGGAACTGGTCCTCGAGCACGCGGCTCTGCGCGTTGGTCCGGTAGAAGACGGCGAAGTCGCAGTAGCTGACGGTGCTCGTCGCGAGAGCAGCCGCTCGATCTCGTCGACCACGAAGCGCGCCTCGTCGCGCTCGTCGCGCGGCGAGGTAGCGCGTGATCGCCTCGCCTTCGGCGTTGGCGGTCCACAGCGTCTTGGGCTTGCGGCTCGCGTTGTTGCGCGACGACGGAGTTCGCGGCCGCGAGGATCGTCTTCGTCGAGCGGTAGTTCTGCTCGAGCCGACGACGGCGGCCTCCGGGTAGTCCTTCTCGAACTCGAGGATGTTGCGGATGTCGGCGCCGCGCCACGAGTAGATCGACTGGTCGTCGTCGCCGACGACCATCAGGTTGCGGTGCGGCTCGCAGCCAGCATGTTCACCAGTCGCGTACTGGGCGTGGTTGGTGTCCTGGTACTCGTCGACGCAGGATGTAGCGGAACCGCTCGCTGCCAGCGCGCGCAGCACGTCCGGATGCTCGCCGAGCAGACGCACGGCGTTCACGAGCAGGTCGTCGAAGTCCATCGCGTTGGCCGCGAGCAGGCGCCGCTGGTAGTCGGCGTAGACCTGCGCGGCGACCTTCTCGCGGCGAGCGTGACGGCGCTGTCCGCGTAGTGCCTTCGGCGCGATCAGCTCGTTCTTCGCGGCGGAGATGCGTCGCGAGCATCGCCGTCGGCCGGGAAGCGCTTCGCGTCGATGTCGAGGCCCGCCAGCACGGCGCTCAGCATGCGCTTGCCGTCGTCGTCGTCGTAGATCGTGAACTGACGGCGTGTAGCCGAGCAGCTCGGCCTCCCGGCGCAGCATGCGGCACGCACATCGCGTGGAAGGTCATGACCCACATGCCGCGCGAGGCCGGCCCGACGAGCGCCGCCGAGCCGCTCGCGCATCTCGCCCGCCGCCTTGTTCGTGAAGGTGATCGCCAGGATGCGATGCGGCGGCACGCCGAGGTCGCCCACGAGGTGGGCGATGCGGTACGTGAGCACGCGGGTCTTGCCGGAGCCGGCGCCGGCCAGGACGAGGAGCGGGCCCTCGATCGTGGTCGACGGCGTCGCGCTGGGCAGGGTTGAGGACGCTGAGGTCGATTGTCATGGAAGTTTCATTGTACCGCAGCGCGGGTCCGCGCAGGGAGCTTCGTCTCTACTTCACGAACTTGATCATCGTGAAGCCGTCCTCGTCCCGCGACAGGCACGCGTCGTGCGTCACGCGCTTCTCGCCGTGGACGAGCTGCACGTTGCCGCAGTTCTCGCACACGTTCAGCCCGCACACGCTGCACGTCCCCAGCTTGTGCTTGTCGAGGGCGCCGCAGTGGCGGCACATGGCGCGGTCGAATCCTTGGTAGAGTCCGGGCACCATCGCCTCCCGTCATCCGCTCGTGTTCCCGCAACCTCCAGCGCGTGAACGAGCGGGCGTGCCGTGGCCCGAACGGCTATGGAGCAAGAGACCTGCCGATGGCGTTCGCTACCGGTTCAAGTTCGCCCATGAGACTGCGAAGTCCTGCAAGGTCGAGTGACTGCGGGCCGTCGGAGAGCGCGCTGCGCGGGTCCGGGTGCGCCTCGACCATGATCCCGTCCGCGCCGATCGCGACAGCGGCCCTGCACACCGGCGCGACCAGATCGCGTTGCCCGGTCGGATGCGACGCGTCGACGATGATCGGGAGCATCGAGAGCTTGTGCACGACCGGGACGGCGGTGATGTCGAGCGTGAAGCGCGTCGCGGTCTCGAACGTCCGGATGCCCCGCTCGCACAGGATGACGTTGGGGTTGCGCATCGTGATGTACTCGGACGCGGCCAGCCACTCCTCGATGGTGGCCGCCATGCCGCGCTTGAAGAGCACGGGCTTGCCGCTCTTCTCGGTCACGATCCCGAGCTTCTTCAGCAAGGAGAAGTTCGCCATGTTGCGCGTGCCGACCTGCAGGATGTCGACGTAGGCGTCCACGATCTCCGCGTGCGCGGAGTCGACGACCTCGGTGCACGTGAGCAAGCCGTACCGCTCGCCGGCCTCCCGGAGCAGCTCGAGCCCCTTCTCCTCCAGCCCCTGGAACGAGTACGGGCTGGTCCGCGGCTTGTACGCGCCGCCGCGCAACACGCGGATGCCCAGCTCCGCGCAGACGGCCGCGACCTCCATGATCTGCTCGCGGCTCTCGACCGAGCACGGGCCCGCGATGACCGTGATCGGGCCGTCCGTTCGTGACGGCCGACGCCGCCTTCGGCTGCTGCGGCATGACGGCTACAGCTCCTTCATGACGTGCAGGATGGCCTCGTAGATCTCCCGCAGGTTGTCCGCGTACAGCGGACCCTCGTTGCAGGCGGCGAGGCGCGCGAAGATCTCCTCCTCGCGCTTCGGGTCGTACAGCCCGAGCTGCAGCTTCGGCTTGAGCTCGCGGATCGCGCAGCGCGAGCTTGGCGCGCTCGTTCAGCAGCGTCCACGATGCGGCAGTCGATCTCGTCGACTGCGCACGCAGACCCGCGATCTGGTCGCGCGCTTCGTCACTCATCGCGTCCTCCTCGACTCGATCGCGTCGCGCGGGCGCCGCGTCGGCTTCCTACTCCCACTCGATGGTACCGGGCGGCTTGCTCGTGATGTCGTAGGCGACCCGGTTGACGCCCGTCGACCTCGTTGATGATGCGGTTGCTCATGCTGCGCGAGCAGCTCGTGCGGCAGGCGCGCCCAGTCGGCCGTCATGGCGTCGGCCGAGGCGACCGCGCGGATGATGATGGGGCGCCCGTAGGTGCGCTCGTCGCCCATGACGCCGACGCTGCGGATGTCGGGCAGCACGGCGAAGTACTGCCACACCTCGCGCTCCTCGTCCCACGCGCCGATCTCCTCGCGCACGATCGCGTCCGCGCGCCGCAGCATGTCGAGCTTCTCGCGCGTGATCTCGCCGATGATGCGCACCGCGAGACCCGGGCCCGGGAACGGCTGCCGGTGCACGATCTCGTCCGGGCAGGCCGAGCTCGGCGCCGACCGCGCGCACCTCGTCCTTGAACAGCGCCGCGAGCGGCTCGATGAGGTCGAAGTGCACGCCCTCGGGGAACGGGATGAGGTTGTGGTGGCTCTTGATCTTGGCCGCCGTCCTGGCCCCGACTCGATGACGTCGGGATACAGCGTGCCCTGGGCGAGGAACGCGCACGCCCTCGAGCGCTCGTCGCCTCCTCGAAGAAGACCTTCCAGAACTCCTCGCCGATGATGCGGCGCTTCTGCTCGGGGTCGGTCACGCCGGCCAGCAGCGCGAGGTAGCGGTCCTCGCGCGTCCACGTGCACGAGGTGGACGCGGAACTGGTCGCGGAACACGTGCACGACCTGGTCGGCCTCGTCGAGCCGCAGCATGCCGTGGTCGACGAACACGCACGTCAGCTGGTCGCCGATGGCGCGGTGCAGCGAGCGCGGCCACGACCGACTGAGTCCACGCCGCCCGACAGCCCGCAGATCACGCGCGCGTCGCCCACCTGCGCGCGGATGCTGCTCGACCGCCTCGTCGATGATGTTGACCATCGTCCACGTCGGCGGGATGCCCGGCGACGTCGTAGAGGAAGTGCTTGATGATGTGCTAGCCCGCGCCGGCGTGTGCGCGACCTCGGGGTGGAACTGCGTCGCGTACAGCCTGCGCGCCGCGTCCGCCATCGCGGCCACCGCCGGTGGTGGCGTGCGAGGCCGTCGACGGCGAACCCCGCGCGGCGCCGTGCCGACGCTGTCGCGGTGGCTCATCCAGACCTGCTGCGTCGCGCGGCAGGCCCTCGAACAGCGCGCACGACGGATCGGTGACGGTGAGCTCGCGCGAAGCCGTACTCGCCGACGTCGGTCTTCGGCACCTCGCCGCCGAGGTCGAGCGCCATCAGCTGCATGCCGTAGCAGAAGCCCGAGCACCGGGATGCCCGAGCTCGAAGATGCGCGGGTCCATCTGCGGCGCGCCCTCGGCGTAGACCGACGCCGGCCCGCCCGAGAGGATGAGCGCCGCGGGTGCGCGGCGCTCGACCTCCTCCGCGCGTGATGTCGTACGGCACGATCTCGCGAGTACACGCGGCACTCGCGGACCCGCCGCGCGATCAGCTGCGCGTACTGCGCGCCGAAGTCGAGCGACGAAGACGGTCGGCTGCTCGTCGTGCTGCGATGCGGCACGCTAGCGGCCCATCCCGACGCCCTGGGCGTTCTGCAGCACCTTGCCCTCGGTCTGGAGCGACGGCGCGACCATGACCTCCGCCTTCTGGAACGCCTTGAGGTTCTCGTAGCCGCAGGTCGCCATCGAGGTGCGCAGGCCGCCGACGAGGTTGAGCGTGCCGTCGTTCTGGTGCGCCGGGCCGAGCAGGATCTCCTCGAGCGTGCCCTTGATGCCGCCGCGGACGCGCGTGCCGCGCGGCAGGTCGGGGTGGAAGGTCGCCATGCCCCAGTGGTAGCCGCGGCCGGGCGCCTCGGCGGCGCTCGCGAGCGGCGAGCCGATCATGACCGCGTCGGCGCCGCACGGCGATCGCCTTGGCGAGGTCGCCGCCGGTGCGCATGCCGCCGTCGGCGATGACGTGGCAGTAGCGTGCCGGTCTCGTCGAGGTGGCGCATCCGCGCCGCCGCGGCGTCCGCGATGGCGGTGCCCTGCGGCACGCCGATGCCGAGCACGCGGCGCGACGTGCACGCGTGGCCCGGTCCGACGCCCACGAGCACGCCGACGGCGCCGGTGCGCATGAGGTGCAGGGCGCCCGAGTAGCTGCAGCAGCCGCCGACGATGACGGGGATGTCGAGGCTCGTTGATGAACGCGTTGAGGTCGAGCGGCTTGTCGTAGCTGGACACGTGCTCGGCCGAGACGACCGTGCCCTTGGATGACGAGGATGTCGAGCCCGCCGGCCATCGCGGCGTCGATGTAGCGCTCGCACGTTCTGCGGGGTGAGCGACGCGGCCGCCAGCACGCCGCCGTCCTTGATCTCGCTTGACGCGCTCGCGTGATGAGCTCTTCCTTGACGGGCTCGCGGTAGATCTCCTGCATGCTGCGCGGTCGCCTCGTCCTTGTCGAAGGAGGCGATGAGGTCGAGCTGCTCGTTCGCGTCCTCGTAGCGGGTCTGGATGCCCTCGAGGTTCAGCACCGCGAGGCCGCCGAGCTTGCCCATGCGCGACCGCGAACGCCGGGTCGACGACGCCGTCCATCGCCGACGCGAGGATCGGCAGCGGGAAGGTGTACGTCCGGCCGCGGAAGCCGAACTCCCACGTGATGTCGACGTCGCGCGGGTCGCGCGTGCGCCGCGACGGCACGATCGCGAGGTCGTCGAATCCGTATGCCCTGCCGGGCGGTCTTGCCGCGTCCGATCTCGATCTCCATGAAGACGCGTCCTCCTCGACACTCGTCTCCGTTAGGGCGGCCGAACCGCCCGCGTCTGCGTCCACGACCACTCCGGCCACCTCGGATATACGGCAAGACCAGGTGCGTTCCCGTGCTTCGCGCGTTACCGCGGGGCCGGTCGTGCGCCTGGTCTCTCAATGCTGCGATGAATGCTGTGGACGTGAACCGCCGAGGATGCCTGCGGTGTGCGTACAGGGTATCGCGCCGCTACGTGAGGGGTCAACGAGCCGCGGAAGACCGTACCGTTCGCGACCCGCCCGACGCATACGCCGGGGCGCTCCGGCGGGCGCGCGGGGCCCGTCCGTCGCCGATGGACTGTTCCCCCGGCGTCACACGTTGAAGCGGAAGTGCACGACGTCGCCGTCGCGCACGACGTAGTCCTGCCCTCGATGCGCAGCCGCCCCGCCTCACGCGCGCCCTTCTCCCCGCCGAGCGCGACGAAGTCCTCGTAGGAGACGACCTCCGCCTTGATGAAGCCCTTTCTCGAAGTCGGTGTGGATGACGCCCGCCGCCTCGGGCGCCTTCGCGCCGCGCCGACACGGTCCACGCCTTACCTCCATCTCGCCCGCGGTGAAGAACGACATGAGGCCGAGCAGCTCGTAGGCGGCGCGGATGAGCGTGTTCAGGCCCGGTTCCGCGAGCCCGATCTCGGCGAGGTACGCCGCGGCCTCCTCCGGGTCGAGGTCGGCGAGCTCGGCCTCGACCTTCGCGCAGATCGGGATCGGCCGCACCCCGTCGATCTCGGGCGAGCGGGCGCGTCACCTCGTCCTCGTCGACGTTGGCGACGTAGAGCATCGGCTTCATCGTGAGCAGGTGCAGGTCGCCGGCCAGCCGCCGCTCCTCGTGGGTCATCTCCATGCGAGCGGCACGGTGGCCCTGCTCCATCCACGTCCACAGGCGCCGCGCGACGGCGAGCTTCGACGCCAGCGCCGCGTCGCGCTTCGCGTCCTTCTCGAGCCGGGCGAGCGCCTTCTCGAGCGTGCCGAGGTCGGCGAGCACGAGCTCGGTCCGGATCGTCTCGACGTCGCCGTCCGGGTCCACGGCGCCCGCGACGTGGATGACGTTCGGGTCGGAGAAGAAGCGCACGACCTCCGCGATGGCGTCCGTCTCGCGGATGTTGGCGAGGAACTGGTTGCCGAGCCCTTCCCCCTCGCTGGCGCCCTTCACCAGCCCGGCGATGTCGACGAACTCGACCGTGGCGGGAACGATGCGGCTCGGGTGCACGATCTCGGCGAGCCGCTCGAGCCGGTCGTCCGGTACCGCCACCACGCCGACGTTCGGCTCGATCGTGGCGAACGGGTAGTTCGACGCGTCCACCTGCTTGCGTGTGAGGGCCGTGAAGAGCGTCGACTTGCCCACGTTCGGCAGCCCCACGATGCCGATCGACACGGACACGTCAGGCTTCCTCCCCGAGATGCGCGGCCGCGCGGTGCGTCGGCGCGGACGCCGGCCTCAGGCGCCGAGCATCGGCGAGGGCGCGGATCTCTTCGTAGACCCGCGTCTGCCGGTCGGTCACCGCGCGCGGAGTGTAGAGCGGAGCACGCTCGCGTGCGCCGTCCGCGAGTCGCTGCCGCAGCTCCGGGTCGAGCAGTATGCGGGCGATGCCGTCACCGATCGCGCCCTCGACGTCGTCCACCAGCAACCCGTTCACCTCGTCCACGAGGCGGTCGACGAACCCCGGCGCGCGCAGAGCGACGACGGGGCACGCGCACGCCATCGCCTCGACGACGACGAGAGGCCCCGCCTCCCGGCGTGACGCGCTCACGGCGGTGTCGGCGGCGGAGTACCAGGCGCCGAGCTGGTCGCCGTCGAGCGGGCCCAGCAGCCGGACGCTATCGCCGAGACCTCGCCTGCGGATGTAGCGCGCGATCGCGGGCACGCGCCGACCCGTGCCGCCGATGGCGAGCAGCGCGTCCGGCACCTCGACAAGGGTGCGCTCGAACTCGCGGACCAGGTCGCCCACCCGCTTCTCGTCCGCCACGCGGCCCACGTAGAACGCCAACGGGCGATCGACGGCCAGACCGAGCGCGGATCGCGCGCGGTCGCGCGGCATGGACCGTATCCGAACGGTGTCCGCGGGCGGGTCCACGCGCTCGATCCGGCACGTCGCGCCGCAGTCGCGCACCCATGAGGCGGCCCGCGCCGACGGGGCGAAGACGACGTCGCATCCGTCGGCGAAGGCGGCGCACATCCGGCGGACGCGCGGCTCGAGCACGCGGCCGACACCCCAGTAGTACTCCTCGAGGTAGTCCGTGTAGACACTGTGGCACGTGAACGCGACCGCGGCGCCCGTCCGCTCGCCCAGCTCTGCGCCTGCCTTCCCGAGCAGGATCGGGTGGTGGACGTGAACGACGTCGTACGCCCGCTCGGTCGCCGCGCGCGGCAGCCCAGACAGCACGGGCGCGACCCGGAAGTCTCGGTCCAGGCCCGCCCAGGCCGGCACCTCGATCACGCCGGCGAGGCCGGGTTCGCGCCGCTCGTGCGCGTAAGTGAGCACGTCGACCTCGTGTCCGGCCTCGCGCAGCTCACGCACGGACATCGACACCCAGCCCGCGACGCCGTTGCGGGCTGGAGCGTACGTGTTCGTGACCATGAGGATGCGCAAACGCCCTCTCCTCGCGGAGACATCCGGCCGGCGGCTCGGCCGGACCGGGCCTTCCTCGACACGCCAGTCTACACGTGCACGGGCCCCGGAGTCTCCTCCGGGGCCCGTGCCGAAGTCCGCGCTCGGAGAGAGCGGCTAGTACATCCCGCCGCCCATGCCCGCCATACCGGCCGCGGCAGCGCCGGCGTCCTCCTTGACGGGGATGTCGGTGACGGTCGTCTCGGTGATGAGGATGAGCGCGGACGATCGACGCGGCGTTCTGCAGCGCCGAGCGCGTGACCTTCACCGGGTCGATGACGCCCATCTTGACGCAGGTCGCCGTACTCGCCGGTCGCGGAGTTCAGGCCCTCGCCCTTCTTCATGCGTCTTGACCTTCTCGACCACGACGGAGCCCTCGAAGCCGGCGTTGGCCGCGATGGTCTTGCAGCGGCTCGTCGAGCGCCTTGCGGATGATGTCGACGCCGATCATCTCGTCGTCGGCGAGCTTGAGCTTGTCGAGCGCCGGGGAGGCGTTCACGAGCGCGACGCCGCCGCCGGGCGACGATGCCCTCCTCGACCGCGGCACGGGTCGCCTGCAGCGCGTCCTCGATGCGGTGCTTCTTCTCCTTGAGCTCGACCTCGGTGGCCGCGCCGACCTTGATGACCGCGACGCCGCCGGAGAGCTTGGCGAGGCGCTCCTGCAGCTTCTCCTGGTCGAAGTCGGAGTCGGACTGTTCTCGATCTCGGCCTTGATCTGCGTCGATGCGCGCCTTGATGTCGTCCTCGGAGCCCGCGCCGTCGATGATGGTCGTGTTGTCCTTGGTGATCTTGACGGTCTTCGCGCGGCCGAGCATGTCGAGCGTCGACGTTCTCGAGCTTCATGCCGAGCTCCTCGGAGACGACCTGGCCGCCGGTGACGATGGCGATGTCCTCGAGCATGCGCTTGCGGCGGTCGCCGAAGCCCGGCGCCTTGACCGCGACGGACGTGAACGTGCCGCGCAGCTTGTTGAGCACGAGCGTCGGCGAGCGCCTCGCCCTCGACGTCCTCGGCGATGATGAGGAGCTGCTTGCCGGCCTGCATGACCTTCTCGAGCACGGGCAGGATGTCCTGGATCGTTGCTGATCTTCTGGTTGGCGATGAGGATGAGCGGATCGGTGAGCACGGCCTCCATGCGGTCGGGGTCCGTGACCATGTACATCGAGACGTAGCCCTTGTCGAACTGCATGCCCTCGACGGTCTCGATGTCGATGCCGAAGGTCTGCGACTCCTCGACGGTGATGACGCCGTCCTTGCCGACGACCTTCATCGCGTCGGCGATCTTGTCGCCGATCTCTCGTCGCCGGCGGAGATGGCGCCGACGTGCGCGATCTCGTCCTGGTCCTCGATCTCCTTGGCGTCCTTCTTGATCTGCTCGACGATCGCGTCGACGGCCTTCTCGATGCCGCGCTTGATGGCGAGCGGGTTCGCGCCGGCCGCGACGTTGCGCAGTCCCTCGCGTGACGATGACCTGCGCGAGCAGCGTCGCGGTGGTGGTGCCGTCACCGGCGACGTCGTTCGTCTTGGTGGCGACCTCCTTGACGAGCTGGGCGCCCATGTTCTCGATCGGGTCCTCGAGCTCGATCTCCTTGGCGATGGTCACGCCGTCGTTCGTGATGGTCGGCGCGCCGAACTTCTTCTCGAGCACGACGTAGCGGCCCTTGGGGCCGAGCGTGACCTTGACGGCGTCGGCCAGCTTGTTGACGCCGGCCTCGAGGCCGCGCCGGGCCTCCTCGTCGAACTTGATGTCCTTGGCCATGGAGCGTACGTCCCTCCTTCGTCGGTTCGGTCGGGTCGGTCGCGAAGCGGCGTCGAGGCGCTAGCTACTCGACGACCGCGTAGATGTCGCTCGGCGCGCAGGATCTTGTACTCGACCTCGTCGATCTTGACGTCGGTCCCGCCGTACTTGCTGTAGATGACGGTGTCGCCGACCTTGACGTCGACCGGCACGCGCGTCCCGTCGTCCTCGAACTTGCCCTCGCCGACGGCGATGACGGTGCCCTCTGCGGCTTCTCCTGCGCGGTGTCGGGGATGATCAGACCCGACTTCGTCTGCTCCTCGGCCTCGGCCTGCTTGACGACGACGCTCTCGCCCAGTGGCTTCAGATTCATGCTCTACCCTCCATCACTCGTCGCTGCCGTCACCTGTCGGACGCACACGGAGACGGCAGCGCCGTCTCCGGATGTCATGCCGCTTGTACCCGCGTGACCACGAGTGCTAGCACTCGCAGCCGTCGAGTGCCAGCGCCCGTGGCGATGATACCGGTACCGCTCGACGCCGCGCAAGACCCGTGACACGGATATGAGTGCGTGACACTCAGATGTTCGTCCGCCGCCCTCGACGAGTGCCGCGGCGAGGACGCAGCCGCGGCGCGGCGCCTCAGTCGAGGCGCAGGTCGGCGACCGCCTCCGCGCTCGGCACCGAGCGTCTCGCCGCGCCACGAGCCGGAAGTGCGCCGGCGGCGGCGATCATCGCCGCGTTGTCGGTGCACAGGTGCGAGCGGCGGCACGCTGAGACGTACACGCCGCGCGCCTCCATCGCCGCGGCGCAGCGCCCGCCGCAGCACCGGGTTCGCCGCCACGCCCCCGCCGATGACGAACGTTCGCACGCCGCACTCCTCGACCGCGCGCACCGCCTTGGCGACCTGCACGTCGATGACGGCTGCCTGGAACGACGCGGCGACGTCGCGGCCAGCACGCTCGCGGCCCGCGCGACGCTCGCGCGTCGATGTAGGTGACGACCGCCGTCTTGAGCCCGGAGAGCGAGAAGTCGAGCCGCCGGTGTGCAGCATCGCGCGCGGGAACGGGATCGCCGTCGGATCGCCTTCCGCGGCGAGCCGCGAGATCACCGGGCCGCCGGGATAGCCGAGGCCGAGCGCCTTCGCCACCTTGTCGAACGCCTCGCCCGCCGCGTCGTCGAGCGTCGAGCCGAGCGTGTGGTACTCGCCCCACGCCGGGACGTGCACGAGCGACGTGTGGCCGCCGGAGACGACGAGCGCCACGAGCGGCGGCCCGACGCGTCGGGTCGGCGAGCACGTTCGCGAACATGTGCCCTTCGAGATGGTTCACGCCCACGAGCGGCAGCCGGTCGCCAGCGCCAGGCCCTTCGCGTAGCGACACGCCGACGACGAGCGCGCCGACGAGCCCGGGCCCCTGGGTGACCGCGAGCGCGGTGAGGTCGCGCGAGCGCGACGCCCGCGCGCTCGAGCGCCTCCTCGACCACGCCGACGATCGCCTCGGTGTGCTTGCGCGACGCGATCTCCGGCACCACGCCGCCGAAGCGCGCGTGGAAGTCCACCTGGCTCGCGACGACGCTCGAGAGCAGGTCCTTGCCCGTCACGCAGCGACCGCCGCCGCGGTCTCGTCGCACGAGGTCTCGATCGCCAGGATGAGGTCGCGGCTGCGGACCGGGCATCGAACCGGCGCGCGTCGATCCGGAAATCGCGCAGCGCCGCGGTCGCCTCGTTCCGCGAGACGGCGCGCGGCCCGCTCCATCTCGGGACGCGCAGGTCGCCCGTCCACATGATCACGCGCGTCCTCGCCGGTGTCGGCGTAGTAGCCGGGCCGTCGCCCCACGTCGCTGAAGCCGGCTTCGCGTACAGCGCGAGCGCGGCATCGTTGCTGCGGCCGGACCTCCAGCGTCAGACGCCTGATGCCACGCCGGCCGCCGCCTGCGCCACGAGCGCCGACGAGCAGCGCGGAGCCGATGCCCCGGCCGCGCGCGTCCGCCCGCACGGCGAGATTCATCACGTGGCCCTCGGAGCCGGTCTGCCATGAGCCCCGCATAGCCGACGAGCCCCCACGGCGGTGTCGGCGACGACCCAGTACGCGGCTGGCTCCTTGCAGCAGCTCGTCCAGGAACATGCCGTGGCTCCATGGCGAACGCGAAGCTGGCGCGCTCGATCGCCGACGACGCGGTCGAGGTCGACCTCCTCCATCGGCCGGATGCGCGCGCTCATCGCGACTCCGGCGCGGCGCACGGTCCGGCGACGCCGTTGCCGAGGCCGAGGCCGTGCCGCCGGCCCGTCGACGCTCGGCTTCCTCGGCGTCGGACAGGCGCGTGTAGACGGGCAGCAGCGCGCCGGCGTCCCCGTTCCCGAGCCTGCCGGCCGTCCGCGCCCGCCACGCGGCGAGCAGCAGCGAGCCGCCGGTCGGGCGTCCACAGCGCCTCGGGCGCGAGCGTCGCGCATGCCGTCCAGCGCTTCCGAGAGGAAGGCGCCGTACTTTCGCAGTCCGTTGCCGGCAGCAGCACCGGCTCCTCGATGGTCGCGCCCACGCGGCCGCGCGTCGCGGCCGGGGTCGACACCTCGTCGGGCGTCAGACGCTCGATGCCGCCGGCGGCGCAGCGGAACAGTGCCGGATAGACCTCGCGGCGCATCGCGTCGCCGACCACGCCCACGCAGGCCCTCCCGCCGGAGAAGCGCTCGGCGACGGCGTCGAGCGTGCCGACCCCATACAGCGGCACGCCGAGTCCTTGAGCCATGCCCTTCGCCGCCGCGACGCCGATGCGCACGCCGGTGAACGACCCTGGCCCGCGCCCGACGACGACGGCTTCGACGTCGGCGATCGAGCGTCCCGCCGATTCGAGCAGCCGGACGACGGCCGGCATCAGGTGCGTCAGCGACGCCCGTCGGGACGTCGAGATCGATCTCGCCGAGCACGGCGACGTCGTCGTCCACCAGGCCGAGTCCGACCGCGACCTCTTCGGTCGCCGTGTCGAGCGCCAGCATGAGAGGCACCTAGCTCTCCTCCAGCCGGCCGGCGAGCCACTCGCTCGCGAGGAGGTGTGAACGCTCGCCCGTTCCGCTCACGTGGAGAGCGCGCCGCCGCTCGTCGAGCACCTCGATGCACACGTCGAGGCGGTCGGGTGGCAGTTCCGCCGGGAAGCGGTCCGCCCATTCGATGGCGCAGACCCCGCCGGCCTCGAGCGTCGCGTAGAAGTCGATGTCCTCGAGCTCGCTCGGGCCTCTCCAGCCGGTACAGGTCGAAGTGGTACAGGGTGAGCGGCCCCGAGTGCACGAGCAGCAGGTTGAAGGTCGGGCTGGAGACGACGCCCCGCACGCCGAGCTGCTCGGCCAGCCCCTGCACCAGGGATGTCTTGCCGGCGCCGAGGCCCCCCGAGAGGGCGACCACGTCGCCGGGGCCGACGAGCGTGCCGAGCAGGCGGCCGACGGCACGAGTGCCCTCGACGCCGTCGGTCACGATGGTGTCCGGCTTCATGGGCTCCCTCCGGCTAGAAGAGCGGGAGCTGCGGGTCCGGAGCTCCGCCCGCGGCCTCGCCTCGGCCGTCCGCCCCCAGGTCCTCGACGCTCGCCGCGTCGTCCTCGCCCGCGGCGACCCGGTCGATGACCGCTCGCAGCCTGCGGAAGTCCTCCTCGAGCACCTGCCGCTTCGCCGGCGTGCGCAGCGCCGCGGCCGGGTGGAAGATCGGCACGACCCGGCGCCCGTCCACGCGGTAGAGCTTTCCCCGCAGGGACGTGATCCCCCGGTCCGTGTGCAAGATGAACCGCGTGGCGAAGTTCCCCAGCGTGGCGATGACCTTCGGGTCGATGAGGCGGATCTGCTCGGTGAGGAACGGCGCGCATTCCGCGATCTCCTCGGGCAGAGGGTCGCGGTTGCCGGGCGGCCGGCACTTGAGCACGTTCGCGATGTAGACCTCGCCGCGGCCGAGGCCGATCGTGCGCAACAGCTCGTCCAGAAGCCTGCCGGCAGCACCGACGAACGGCTCGCCGAGCTGGTCCTCCTGCTTCCCCGGGGCCTCACCGATGAACATCAGATCGGCGTGAGGGTCGCCGACGCCGAAGACGAGGTGCGTGCACGACGATCCGAGCAGGCACCTGCGGCACTCGGTCGATGTACTGCCGCAACTCCTCGAGCGACTCGAACTCTCGCCCGTCTACAGCCACGTGGTGACCTCCTCGATCGGCCGTCTGAGAGGCTTCGCGGCCGCCTCCGCCGAGTAGCCGAGCGGCAGGACCGCGATGGGCGTTATCGGACGCGGCACGCCGATGGCGTCGCGAACGGCGTTCTCGTCGAACGCGCCCACCCAGCACGACGCCAGCCCGCGGTCGACGGCAGCCAGCAGCAGCGTCTGCACGGCCGCGGCCGATGTCCTGGATCGCGTAGAGGTGCTCGCCGCGGTCGCCGTATCGCGCCGCGCACGGCCGCGGGTCGATGCACGCCACGATGACCACGGGCGCCGCGGTCGCCCATCGTTGCCCGATCGCCGCGCCGAGCCGTTCGCGCGCGGCGTTCGAGCGCAGGACGCACGAACCTCCACGGCTGGATGTTGCCCGCGCGACGGCGCCGAGGTCGCCGCGGCGATCAGCGCGCGCAGGTCCTCGTCGGCGACCGTGCGCTTCGTGTTGAAGTGGCGAACGCTGCGGCGGGCTGCCGCGACCTCTGCGAACTCCATGATGTGCGGGACCTCCATCGTGCGGGCGTGGGAACCGGGCCTTCCGTGCGCGGGGCGCGTGCTCCATTCTAGTTGAGTGGGCGATGGATCGAGCGCACGAGCAGCAGGAATCGGACAACGCGTGTCGAACAAGCGACGAGGGGAAGGAGCGTGAGGTAGCCGATGGGCATGAACAACCAGCATCCCGGACGTGAGCGACGAAGAGATCGGGATGCGTACGTTCCAGATGCGCAAGGCGCGCGCGGTCGAGCGCGCCATGGAGCGCGTGCGTCAGGGCATCAAAGGCGACTGGGCGAAGTTCACCGACGCCGAGATCGAGGCCGTCGGCTTCATGTTCGGCGAGCTGTGGGCCTACATCGCGCACGCCGAGTGGGACGAGCTGCACTTCAGCATGCTCGGCGTGACCGACGTCCGCCGCATCCTCAACCTCGCGCGAGAGTTCGCACACCACTCGCGCAACAGCGTGGACATACTCCAGGACGCCCACGCGATCATCGTTGCCAAGGGCTGAAGCGGTACCCTGCCGCCGCGCTCGGCCCTGCACCCGCGTCGGACCATGTCCGGCGCGGGTGCCGCTCTGTTCTCCCGCACACGCATGAGGCGGCCCACCACCCCCGGATGGTGAACCGCCTCAACAGGTACCGAGCGCGTGTGCTCCGCGCGTCGGGAGGAGCCGTCAGGCCACTCCCTGCGCCGCCTTCTTGCGCTCGAGCTTCTTCTTGACCTTCTTGAGCCGGAAGAGGTCCTCGCGGGCGCGCTCATCGAGGGTCATCCGGATGTAGGCTACCTGTTCCCTCAGGGCCGGCACGGTGATCTGCTCCAAAGCGTTGACGCGCCGGTTCGTCTTCTGGATCTCCTCGCCGAGGCGCTTGAGCCGCGTCTCGATGTCGGCGTATTCGATGATGACATCGAGGATCCGTTCGAAACGGTCGGCCGTCTCATCGATGCGGCTCGAGACGCCGGTGATCGAGTACCCACGCGTGAACGAACTGCGGACCGGACTCTCGCCCTTGGTGACCACCGGGACGGACACGCCCATGATCTTGGTACCGGTCATGTCCACCGCGACCTCGCCCTTGGTGGCCATCGCCGCGGAACGCACCGAGACGTTGCCGTCGACCGACTTCGCGACCGTGATCGAATACTGCGCTTCGGAGACCGCCTTCTGCAGGTTGCTCGAGAGGCGGAGCGTCTCGTCCATGACCGACATGAACTCGATCAGCAGCGCGTCGCGCTTCTGCTTGAGCAGGTCCATGCCCTGCTCGGCGAGCTGGATCTGGCCTCGCCGATCGAGAAGCTCGGACCTGGTGGGGCGTACCTCTTCCACGGCTTACAGGTCCCCGCCCTTCACTGCCTCGGCCTCGGCGTTGGGGTGGTACTTCGGGATGAACTCGCGCACGCGCTTCAGCTCGCTCATCGGCAGACCGGCGAGCAGCTCCCACGAGACGGTGAGCGTGTCGATGATCGAACGGCCCTCCTCGCCCTGCCCGACGATCGTCTTCTCGAAGTCGTCGGCGAAGCGCAGGTAACGGCGGTCGGTGTCGGAGAGCGCTTCCTCACCGACGATGGCGACCAGCCGGCGGAGATCGCGGCCCTGGGCGTAGGCGGCGTAGAGCTGGTTCGCCACCGCGCGGTGGTCCTCACGCGTCTTGCCCTCGCCGATACCGAGGTTCATCAACCGGCTCAGGCACGGCAGCACGTCGATCGGCGGGTAGACGCCGCGGCGGTGCAGCTGGCGCGAGAGCACGATCTGCCCCTCGGTGATGTAGCCGGTGAGGTCGGGGATCGGATGCGTGATGTCGTCGTCCGGCATCGTCAGGATCGGGAGCTGCGTGACCGAGCCCTTGTTGCCCTTGATGCGGCCCGCGCGCTCGTAGATCGTCGAAAGGTCGGTGTACATGTAGCCGGGGTAGCCGCGGCGGCCCGGCACCTCTTCACGCGCGGTGGAGACCTCGCGCAACGCTTCGCAGTAGTTCGTCATGTCGGAGAGCACGACGAGGACCTGCATGCCCTTCTCGAACGCGAGATACTCCGCCACCGTCAGCGCGACCTTCGGCGTGAGCAGACGCTCGACCGTCGGGTCGTCGGCCAGGTTGAGGAAGAAGACGACTCGCTCGAGCGCGCCGGTGTCCTCGAACTGCTGGGTGAAGTACGCGGCCTCGCGATGGGTGATGCCCATCGCGCCGAACACGATGGCGAACTGCTCGCCCGACGCGACGCGCGACTGGCGGATGATCTGCGCCGCCAGCTCGTTGGCCGGAAGACCCGACCCGGAGAAGATCGGCAGCTTCTGACCACGGACCAGCGTGTTCAGGCCGTCGATGGTCGACACACCGGTCTCGATGAAGTCCGCCGGCTGGTCGCGCCGGTACGGATTGATCGGCGAGCCCGTGACGTCGAGGCGCTTCTCCGGGATGACCGGAGCGCCGCCGTCGATCGGCTTGCCGGTACCGTTGAGGATGCGTCCGAGCAGCTCCGGCGCGACCTCGACCTTCGCCACTTCCTCGAGGAAGCGGACCGACGTCACGTGCGCGTCGATGCCGCGGGTCCCCTCGAAGACCTGGATGACGGCGATGTCCTCGCTGATCTCGAGCACCTGCCCGGTGCGGATGCTCCGGTCGGGTAGCTCGATCGACACCATCTCGTTGTAGGCGACGCCGTGCACGTTGTGCACGAAGATCAGCGGGCCCGTCACGTACTCGAGCGTCCGGTAGTCGGTCGACAGGAGCGAGCGGCGCGGAGCCGCTGTCTCGGCGGTCGGCGTCATGTCAGAGCACCTCGATTCCAGCGATGTCCTCGGCGAGTGTGCCGACATAGGTCTGCATGAACGTGATGGCCTCGTCGTGGGGCGTCGTCTTGATCCCGGCGATCGTGTCGCGGATCGGAAGCTCGAGGATCTGGCGCAACGAGACGCCGCGGTTCAGCGCCGCGACGGCCGCGTCCGAGAACGCGAGGATCGTGCGAAGGATCCAATACGCCTTCAGCGGCGGGCAGTAGGCGTCCACCTCGTCGAACGCGAACTGCTGCAGGAAGTCCTCGCGCAACATCCGCGCGACCTCCAGGATGATCTTCTCCGACTCCGGCAGGGCGTCCGGGCCGACCAGCTGCACGATCTCTTGCAGCTCGGTCTCCTTCTGCAGGATGAACATGGCCCGGTCGCGGAACGACACCCAGTCCGGCGCCACGTTGGTCTCGTACCAGGAGCGGACCTGACCCAGGAAGAGCGTGTAGCTCTTCGTCCACGAGATCGCCGGGAAGTGACGGCGATGCGCGAGCGACGTGTCCAAGGCCCAGAAGGCTCCGGTGACGCGAAGGGAGTTCTGCGTCATCGGCTCCGACATGTCGCCGCCGGCCGGAGAGACCGCGCCGACCATCGTCACGGATCCGACGCGCTTCTCGGCGCCGGTCGACTCACACCGGCCGCTGCGCTCGTAGAACGCGGCGAGCCGCGTGGCCAGGTATGCCGGGTAGCCTTCCTCGCCCGGCATCTCCTCGAGCCGGCCCGAGACCTCGCGCAGCGCCTCGCCCCAGCGGGACGTGGAGTCGGACATCATGGCGACGTTGTAGCCCATGTCGCGGTAGTACTCCGCAAGCGTGGCGCCGACGTAGATGGATGCCTCGCGCGCGGCGACCGGCATGTTCGAGGTGTTGGCGACGAGCACCGTCCGGTCCATGAGCGGAGCGCCGGTGCGCGGGTCCTCGAGCTTCGGGAACTCCGCGAGCACCTCGGTCATCTCGTTGCCGCGCTCGCCGCAGCCCACGTAGACGATGATGTCGACGTCGGCCCACTTGGCGAGCGACTGCTGCGTGACCGTCTTCCCGGTGCCGAATCCGCCAGGGATGATGGCGTTGCCGCCCAAGGCGATCGGGAAGAACGTGTCGAGGATCCGCATCCCCGTCGTGAACGGCGTCGTCGGGTCGAGCTTGCGCGTGTACGGGCGGCCCTCGCGGACCGGCCAGCGCTGCGCCATCTTGAGCTCGGTCCCGTCCTCGAACTTCGCGATCGCGTCATCGATCGTGTAGTCGCCGGACGGCGCCACCCAGGCCAGCTTGCCCAAGAGGCGCGGCGGGACCATCACCCGGTGGACGATGGTCTGCCCCTCCTGCACCGTGCCGAGAACGTCTCCGCCCGCGACATCCGCGCCCGCCGCGGCGACCGCCACGAAGGGCCACTTCTTCTGCGGTCGAGCGCCGACGCGACCGTGCCGCGCTGGATGAAGTCACCGCTCTGCTCGGCGATGACCGGCAGCGGCCGCTGCACGCCGTCGTAGATAGACGACAGCAGGCCGGGGCCGAGCTCGACCGTGAGCGGTGCTTCCGTCGACTCGACGGGGTCTCCGACCATGAGGCCGGAGGTGTCCTCGTATACCTGGACCGTCGCCTGGTCTTCTTCGAGCCGGATGACCTCGCCCATGAGGCCCTGGCTCCCGACGCGCACGACGTCGTACATCTTCGCCCCGGTCATGCCGGACGCGACGACGACCGGGCCGGTGATCTTCGAGATGCTTCCTGCGATCATCTATCCTCGCCTCAGTGTGATGTCGAATCCGATCGCCCTCCGGATCAGGCGTGACAGGTACGCCCTGTGGTCCTCCCCGACGGCCAGGGTCTCCTTGATGGGGAGAGAGACCACGATAGGCCGGTAGATCGAGTCGATCTTGTGCTGCAACCGTTCGTCGATGCCCGCCATCAGGGCCTCGTTCACCGCGATGATGCCGCTCGTGTCGTCATCGACGAGTGTGGCGAGGGTGCGCCGCGCCTCGTCCGGGCTGTCGGCGACCACGACGTCACATCCCGCCAAGCGGAATCCGTCAGCGTTCTCGGGGTCCGTGAGGACGACGAGCCTATACAAGGATGAGTTCCTTCCTCATGCGGTCGGCGGGCATCCCGACGGACTTGCCCTTCACGATGATCCGCAGGTTCGTGATCTCGTTCTGCTTCGCCCACAGATAGCCGATCATGATGCCCGACGCCGAGAGGGTCGCCATGCCCGGCATCGAGCGCCTTGCGCATGACGTAGTCCTCGAGGGCGCGCTCGAACACCGCCAGCGAGCCCTCGTCCTCGTACAGGCCCACGACCTTCTCGAGCTGCTTCGAGTACGGGGTCGTCGCGAGTGCGGCGATCACCTCGTCCACGTCCGACATAGCCGCCATCTTGAGGAACAGTTCTTCGGTCACATACGCGCCACCGGACAGGAAGAACGTCGTCCGGCTCGATCTCGCCGATGTCGCTCTTGAGCAGGCGGAAGGTGGTGAGCAGGTTGATCGAGTCGACCTGCAGCCCCAATATCCTGCGCGCGAGCTCGGCGTTCACACGACGTCCCGACAGCCGCTTCGTCCGCCCAGCTGGTGTAATACCGGTCCAGAGCGAGTTCGAGCACCGCCAGGTTGCCGGTGGTCTCGTACGCAGGCCATCTTATCCCGCAGCGGGACCGCGTACGGCGACTCCCACGTGACCAGCGTGTCCACGACGGCTCGCATGTCCTCGAGCCCGGCGAGAAAGTGGAGGTCGACGGTGCTGAGCGTGCCGACGGCGTAGAGGCCGTCCTCGACCTCCTCCGCCTTGAGGTGCATGTGCTTGCCGCGGACGATCGACTTGATGTTGAACAGATCCCAGCGCCCGAGCAACGTGGAGACGAGGTCGTGGCCTTCCTTGTTGAGGAAGCCCATGACCTTCTGGAACGTGCGCACCATGTTGGCCCTGAAGGCCTCGTCGATGGCCGCCGGCGTCCGACCCTTGATGACCGCCGTTTCGATGTCGGGACCGTACTCCGTGTCCGCGAGCAGCTGGATGATCGCGCCCGAGATCGGGCGCATCCATCAGCTCTTCGAAGAACGGCGTGCCGAGGAGACGCGAGCGCATGCCCCGCACGCGCGCGTTGCAGTAGCCGTAGTCGCGGCCCTTCGCTGGAGCCTTGGTCTGCATCGCCACACTCATGCCGACAGGACCTCGGAGACTTCCGACTGCCCGGTCTTGCTGAACTTCGCGAGGCGATCCTCGACGGTGTTGCGCCGGAGCATGGCGCCGCCGTGCGCCGAGACGGTGAGACCGCCCCGCGTCGTGGCGGTGGCGTCGACGTCGCCCGAAAGCCCGCTCGCGGCCAGCGCCTTGCGTGCGAGCGCCTCGTCCTGCGGCGCCACGATGAGCGTGACGTCGCCGGTGAGTCCCTCGAGCGCCTCCGCGGCGAGCGCGGCGAACATCTCCGCGTAGCCGGAGCGCGACCGCAGCGAGTCCATGAGCGCGAGCGCGTCGTCGAACGACTTCACGATCGCCTGCTCCTTGACCGCCGCCACCGTGCGACGCGCGTCGAGCCGTGCCGAGTTCAGCACGCGGGTGAGCTTCAGGTCGGCGTGTTCCTTCGCGGCTTCGAGCTTCGCGTCGCGAGTGTGCACGGCCTGCGCCTCGGCGTCGTCCATGATGCCCTTGGCCTGTTCGCGAGCGGCCTCGATCGCCTCTTGGCTCTCCTGGTCACCCTGCTCTTCCAGGGCTATGAAGATGTCTTCGATTGCCATGGGTAAGTCCCCCTATGTACGAGTGTGAGGGACCTACTTGACCGTGCTGATCATGATGGCCGAGACGAACCCCAGAAGGACGATGATCTCCGGCAGAGCCTGGAGGGTGATGACCCAGATGGCCGAGCTCGGGACGCTCGGCGAGGGTGCCGGCGCCTGCGGAACCGATCTTCGCCTGCGCGTAGGCGGCGCTCAGAGCAGAGACGCTCATCGCGAGTCCAGCCGACAGAGCCTTGGCCGCACCGAACTGCCATGCGCTGGTCGACGACGCTGCGGCGGTCGTCTGCTGCGCAAACGCTATCTGCCGGGAGCACCAATGCTCCCACGAACACGCCTGCAACGGACAGAACCTTCGCGAGCCGCTTGTCCATCATGCCTGCCTTTCTCCTCCGGTGGTCTTGTGGAACGGACTGTACTGCGTTGGTGCCTGCCTCAAAGAACTTCCCGAAGAACTCCAGGAAGTTGAGACGCATCGCATGGATCGACGGACTGAATGCCGCGATCAAGAAGTTCAGCGAGTGGAGCAGGACTCCAGATGATCCAGATGACCGACCGATGAGCCCGTCTGCCATGCGACGACGATGCCGTTGATCGCGTTCGCGAAGATCGCGCCCGCAAGGCCGACGGCCATGATACGGATATAGCTCGCCATGTGCGACACGGACTCGACCGTCTCGACGACGCCCATGACTCCTCCGCCTCGGACGGCGAAGACGAAGCCGCCGGCCGCGATCACTGCGAACAGCATCTCCACCCAGACCCTGCCCGGGCCGAGGATCGTCATGAACCCTGCCGCCACTGCGATGCCGATCGAGACGAGCAGCGTCAGGATGCCCGCGCGCTCGAACAGGTGATGGCGGTTCTTGGTCCGGATGCCGCGTTCACGACGCCGAGCACGAGGCCGAACAGCACCTGCACGACCCCCACGCCGATCGCCAACAGCATGAACGGCATGATGAGCTCGGTCCGTTCGAACGGCAGGGTCACCCCGAATCCGATCGAGATCGGGTGGATGAGGTTCAGGCCGGCCTTGCCGAGCAGGTCGCCGAAGAACTCTCCGTAGATGAACCCGAAGGCGATACACATCGTGGCCGCTGGTCCGAGGATCGCCGTGGCGAGCTGGATGCCACTGTTCTCCTTGAACCGCATGCGCAGCCACAGCACGATGGCCAGCATCACGAGCCCGTAGCCGATGTCGCCGACGATCATGCCGAAGAACAGCGGATAGAAGACGAAGAGCGTCCACGTCGGATCCATGGTGCCGTATTGCGGGTGCCGCGCGCGTTGAGCACGAACTCGAACGGCTTCATGTAGGACGGGTTGTCGAGAGCGACCGGCGTCTCCGCCATGTCCTTCTCGGTGATCTCCTTCTGGTTGACGATGACGTCGTCGCCGAACGACGCCGAGATCTCGCCGCGCAGCTTCGGCAGGTCCTCCACGGGCACCCAGCCGGTGATGACGAAGGCGTACTCCGTCTGCCCGAACTTGGGGATGGCGGATATCTCATCGATCTTGTCGGTGAGCACGTCCCTGACGGTCGTCAGGCGGAGGTACCACTTCGCGGACATGCCTCCAACTCTTTGGTGATCTCCTCGAGCTGCTCGGGGATCTTCTTCTGGCGCTCGCGGATCGAGTCGTAGGCCTGGTCGAACGGCAGGTCCTGCATCTCGGATGGGAGCCGGATCTGGTTCACGTTCTCCATCGCGAGGAACTTGTGGACCGGCTCCGAATACGTCTTGCTGAACACCACGATGGCCGCCGTGGTGTCCTCGTCGACGTCCGTGGAGACGATCTCGCACTGCTTGTGCGTGATCGTGTCGAGCTCGGACTTCAGCTGGTCGAGCAGTCCCTTGTACTTGCGCTCGATCAGCAGCGCGACGGAGTCGAACGCCCCCGTCGTCACGATCTGCTTCGCGAGCGGCTGGATCTTGTTGAGGATCGGCTCGTACCGTGCGAGGAGGGAGAGCTCGTTCTCGAGGTCCGACTTCGACTGGGCCAGGTTGCTCGTGCGTTCCTCGACCTCGTCGATCACGGACGCGATCTCGGAAGACAGTTCGGAGGAGGACAGCTTCCAGAGGTCCAGGTACTCCTTCTGACGGGACACCTCGTCGACCTTCGAGCCCGGCAGGTGCAGCGCCTTGATGATCGCGCGCACGCGGATGAGGAGGTCCTCCATCCGCTCGCGCTCGCCCGCCTGGCCGGCCGCGACCGCCATCGGCTCGACCGGCATCTCGCCGGTGCCGATCTTCTTCGTCAGGTCCTCGATGTGCAGCGTGCCATGGTCGTGCAGTAGGCTCACGACTTCGAAGAACCGATTCTTCGGCCCGATTATCTCAACCCGTGCCATCGGGACGAGCACGTGCCCCACCCCCTCCGAAGGACCGTCGTTGTGCGGCGGTCAGACCCTGGTGACGACCCGCACGATGACCTCGGCCGCCTTGGCGCGGCGGGAGGCCAGCTCCTTCTCCAGCTCGGCCGCCTCGACGACCGCTTTCTCACGGATCTTGACGGCTTCCTTCTCCGCCTTTTTGAGCTCGGCGTCCTCGGTGGCGCGAGCCGCTTCGGTCGCGGCCGCCTCGCCCTTCGCGACGACGTCGCTGGCCTTCCGCCGAGCGTCGGCCACGATCTCATCCGCCTGCCGCTTCGCGGCGAGCACCTTGCCGGAGATCTCCATCTCCTTCTCACGGATGCGGTACAGCGGTGAGTCGCCGCCGTGCTCCACGACGTCCTGGTGGAAGCTGATCTCCTCCAGCACCTTGTCGTCGACCACGCAGATCTCCTCTCGATCCCTCTCCGAAGGCTGGACCCACACCTCGGAAACCCCGGGGCACCCCGATACGAGGCGCTCGTCTTATCGCGCCGATACAGTCTTCCACACGTCGTGCGCCATTCCTGCACACGAGTTCGGACGCACGGCTGAACGTCACGACCGTGGGACGCGGAACATCCACTTGGAAGAGTAGCGCAAGCGGGCTCTCGTGGGCAGCTCGAATGCCCCGTACGGCGCGCCTCTCACCCGCGGCCGGCGTCACTCGTCGCGGTACACCCGTTCCAGACGCGCCCCGTACCCGCACGCGATCTCGTAGTTGATGGTGTCGAGCACCGCCGCTTGGTCGTCGATGCCGATCTCGAGCTCTCCCTGACGGCCGACGAGGACCGCCTTATCGCCGACGTCCGCACGAACGCCTCGCGGGAGCTCCACCATCAGCTGGTCCATGCACACACGGCCGACCTGGCGGCACTCGACGCCACCGATCAGCACGCGCATGCAGTTCGACAGGCAGCGGCCGACGCCGTCCGCGTAGCCGATGGGAAGCGTCACCACCGTGGTCGGGGCCGGAGCGTGCCATGTGAAGCCGTAGCTGACGCCCTCCCCCATCCCCAGCCGGGCCACGCGCGTGGCGCGCGCCTTCACGCTCATCGCGGGCGCGAGATCGATCCGGCCGTGCGTCGACGAGGCCGGGTGCAGCCCGTATACCGCGATGCCGCAGCGCACCATGTCGAAGTGCGTCTCGGGATGCAGGATCGTGGCCGCGCTGTTCGCCGCGTGCACGGTGCCGGGGTCCATACCGCGCTCGCGCATCTGCGAGACCGCCGAGCGGAAACGGTCGAGCTGTCGCTCGAACTCCCAGTCGCCCGGCACGTCCGCCGTCGCGAAGTGCGTGAAGGTGCCCTCGAGCGCGATGCCCGGAAGGCCGGTGAGGCTCTCGACGAAGTCCGCGGCCTCCTCAGCGCGCACCCCGATGCGGTTCATGCCGGTGTCGATCTTGAGGTGGAACGGCGCCACCACGCCCGCGGCCGTCGCGGCATGCGACAAGGCCTCGGCGAAGGGCCGGCTGAACACCGTCGCGACGACGCTGTGCTCGATCAGGTATCGGGCTCCGGTCGCCGGCGGCTCGGACAGCAGCTGGATCGGCGCCCCGATGCCCGCCTCCCGAAGCTCGATCGCCTCGTCGATGGTGGCCACGCCGAGCCGGTCGGCTCCCGCGCGAACGGCCGCGCGAGCGGCCTGCACGGCGCCGTGCCCGTAGCCGTCCGCCTTCACGACGGCCATGAACAGGACGCCCCGGTCGAGCCCCGCCTTCAGCCGTCGGACGTTGCGCGCGATGGCGCCGAGATCGATCTCGGCCCACGCCCAGCGCCGCTCCGTCACGACTGGCCCGCTGCGAGCGAGCGCACGATGTCGGACTTGCTGACGATGCCGACGACCTTCCGGCCCTCGACGACGGGCACTCTCGCGATGTCCTTCTCCACGAGCAGGGTGGCGACGTCGGTCACGAGCGCCGACGGCGCCACGACGATCGGCTCGCGCGTCATGACGTCGCTCACACGGGCGCCGACGGCCTTGCGCAGCGCGGTCTCGTACCGCTCGGTGGATCCCGGAGCGAACACGTAGCCGCCGAGCAGGCTCAGGTAGGTCGGGAAGTGCACCTTCACGTCCTGCATGATGAGGTCGCCCTCCGTGACGAGCCCGACGAAGTCGTCGTGCTCGTCCACGACGGGCAGCGCCCCGATCTTCCGGGACGACATCGTGTGCGCCGCCTCGGTCACGGGCACGTCCATCGATACGGTCACCGGGTTCGGCGTCATGATGTCTCGTGCGGTGAGCTCGGCCATGTCGGCTTCCCTTCGTGTGCTCGAAGCGGAGCCCCGCGCTACAGGAGCGGCGCGAAAGCCTCGGGAAGATATCCAATCACATCCTCGGCGGTGCAACAAACCGGGGTGAGCGCTCGGGAGGCGGCGTCGGCCGCCGCGCCGTGGAGGTGCGTCGCCAGCACGGCTGCGGAGAACGGGTCGACGCGCCGCGCGAGGAGCGCGCCGATCATGCCCGCGAGCACGTCGCCGGTCCCGAGCGTCGCGAGCGCCGGCCCGCCGGTCGTGTTGACGGACAGCCGGCCGTCCCCCGCGACGAGGGTGGCGGGCCCCTTGAGGACCGCGACGGCCGACCCGCGCTGGAGCGCGCGTGCCGCGGCCGGCCGGTCCGCCTCGATCGCGTCCGGCTCGATGCCGAGGAGGCGTGCGGCTTCGCCGTGGTGCGGGGTCAGCACGGTCGGAGCGGCGCGTCCGGCCACGAGCGCGAGGTCGCCGCCGAGCGCGAAGAGCGCGTCCGCGTCGATCACCAGCGGGGTGGTCAGGCGCTCCACCAGCGCTCGCAGCGCGGCGACGGTCTCCGGCGCCCGCCCCGCTCCGGGACCCAGGACCACCGCGTCCGCGTGTTCCGCGGCCTCGAGCACGGCCTGGACCGCGGAGGAGCACAGCACGCCCGAGGCGTCCGCGGGGATCGCGCGCTTCACGGGCGCCGTGAGCTTGATCTCGACCACCTGGAGCGAGGGCTCCGGCGTGGCGACGGTCACGTAGCCCGCGCCCGAACGCAGGGCGGCGTTCGCCGCCAGGCAGACCGCTCCGGTCATCCCCGGCGCGCCCCCGACGATCAGCACGTGGCCCCGCGTGCGTTTGCTCGCCATGAGCTCCGCGCGCGGCATCGCGTCGGCGAGGTCGTCTGGCTTCCCACACCTCGATGGCCCCGTCCGGGGAGAGAAGCTCCGGCGGGATACCGATGTCCGCCACCTCGAGCTCCCCGCACAGCGCCGCACCGGGCTGGAGCACGCAGCCCGCCTTCGGTGCCGAGAACGTCACCGTCGCGTCGGCACCGACGACGGCTCCCGCGACGGTGCCCGTGTCGCCGTCGACGCCGGAGGGCAGGTCGACGGCGATGACCGTCGCGTCGCTGTCGTCGACGGCCGCGATGAGCGACGCGTACGGCTCGCGCGGTCCCCCGCGGATGCCGATGCCCAGCATCGCGTCGACCACGCAGGCCGAGTCGCCGAACGCCAGGACGGCCTCCGCCGGGGAGGTGAGGATGACGGACGGAACACCCGCGGCGACCGCGTCGCGGGCGGCCTCGGCGGCGGGCGGAGCCGAACGCGTCGGGTCGGCGGCGCTCAACACGATGACGTCCCGCCCGCGCTCCACCAGCCGGCGCGCACACACCCAGCCGTCGCCGCCGTTGTTGCCGCCGCCCGCCACCACCGTCACGCGCCCGCTCGGCACGCGCCGCTGCACGGCGTCGGCGACCGCCGATCCGGCGCGTTCCATGAGCTCGCGCAACGTCGTGCCGCGTTCCACCGCGGCCTGCTCGGCGGCGCGCGTCTGCGCCGCGGTCAATGCGTGTCGCACGGGCTCCCCTCGCCTCCCGGACCGCCGCCCCGTCCCGGCGCGGACGGCTTCCGCCCGCTACCCCAGGTCGTCGAGCAGGCTCCTGGCCTCTTTGAACGCCGCCGCCCGCCTGCTCGACGGATCGTCCGCGGCGGCCGGCCCACCCGCCTTCATGGCCACCGCCGACGCGACCGCCGTCGTGTGCGTGTACGAGAGCGACAGGTGCAGCTCGACCACCCCTTGGGCCTCGGCGACCTGCGCCGCCCGCCCGGAGAGGCGTGGCACCGGACGTCCCCTGGCGTCGCGCACCACCTCGACGTCGGTGAACTTCATCCCCGAAAAGCCCGTCCCGAGCGCCTTGAGCACCGCCTCCTTGGCCGCGAAACGCAGCGCGTAGTGCACCTCCGGCCTGTTGCGGCCATCGGCGTACTCGCGCTCGGCCTCGGAGAAGATCCGCTCTCGCATGCGCGGATGACGCCGCAACGCCTCCGCCATGCGGTCGATCTCGACGATGTCGACGCCCAGGCCGGTGATCATCTACTCCACCGTCACCGATTTCGCGAGGTTGCGCGGCTGATCCACGTTGCATCCTCGCATCTTGGCGATGCGATACGCCAGCAGCTGCATCGGCACGCAGGCCGGGATGGCGGAGAGGGCCTCGCTCACGCGCGGGATGTGCATCACCCGCTCGGCATGCCGGTCGATGTCGTCGTCGCCGATGGTGGCGATCGCGATGACGCGAGCGCCGCGGGCCCGGACCTCCTGGATGTTGCTCACGACCTTCTCGTACGTGTGGCCCTGGGTCGCGACCACGACGACCGGCACAGCGGGGGTGATGAGAGCGATCGGACCGTGCTTCATCTCGCCGGCGGCGTACGCCTCCGCGTGGATGTAGCTGATCTCCTTGAGCTTGAGCGCGCCCTCCATCGCCACCGGCACGCCGAACCCTCTGCCGAGGAACAGGGACGACGAGGCGCCGGCGAACTCTTCCGCGCACGCGTCGAGCTCGCCGAGGTCGCTCAGCTCGGCCTCGACAAGATCGGGGATGGTGACGAGCTCCTGCCACAGCGCCTGCACCCGCTCGTCCGGCAGCGCCGACTTCGCCTGAGCCAGCCGGAGCGCGAGGACCGTGAGCGCGGCGATCTGCGCGGTGAACGTCTTGGTGGCCGCCACGCCGATCTCGGGTCCCGCGTGTGTATAGATCACGCCGTCGCTCTCGCGCGTGACACGGCTGCCGACGACGTTCGTGACCGCGATCACCTTCGCGCCCCGCGCGCGGGCCTCGCGAACGCCCGCGAGCGTGTCCGCGGTCTCGCCGGACTGCGTGATCGCGACGACGAGCGTCTGTTCGTCGACGATCGGGTCGCGATACCGGAACTCGCTCGACACGTCGATCTCGGTGGGGATGCGCGCCCACGTCTCGATGAGACGTTTCGCGACCAGCCCCGCGTGATACGACGTGCCGCACGCGATGATGAAGACACGCTCGACGGCCGCGACGTGCTCGGGCGTCATCTGCAGCTCGGAGAGTTGTATGACGCCGTCCGGCCCCATGCGGCCGCGCAAGCGTCTCCCGCAGCGCCTTGGGCTGTTCGCATATCTCCTTGAGCATGAAGTCCTCGTAGCCGCCCTTTTCGGCCGCATCGAGGTCCCACTCCACCGTGATGATCTCGGGTTCGACCTCGTTGCCGTCGAGATCGAAGACGCTGACTCCCTCGGCCGTGACGCGCGCGATCTGCTCGTCGTGCAACGCGAGCACCCTCCGCGTGTACTCGAGCACGGCGGGGATGTCGCTCGCCACGATGTTCTCGCCCGCCCCGAGACCGATGATGAGCGGGGAGTCCTTGCGCGCGGCGATGACCTCGCCCGGCCGGTCGAGGTGGACGACCGCGAGCGCGTAGCTGCCGCGCAGGTCCTTGAGCGCGCGCCGCGACCGCGGCCGTCAGGTCCCCTTCGAAGTACGCCTCGATGAGATGCGCGATGGCCTCGGTGTCGGTCTCGCTGCGCAGGATGTGTCCGCTCGCGGCCAGCTCTTCGCGCAGCTCCGCGTAGTTCTCGATGATGCCGTTGTGCACGACGGCGATCCTGCCGCTGCAATCGGTGTGCGGGTGCGCGTTCTCCTCGGTCGGCCGACCGTGCGTCGCCCAGCGCGTGTGGCCGATGCCGGTGCCGCCGGCGAGGGGACTGGCGGCGACCGCCTCGCGGAGGTTCGAGAGCTTCCCGACGCGGCGCACGACGTTGAGGAGCCCGCCGTCGATGATGGCGACGCCGGCGGAGTCGTATCCGCGGTATTCCAGGCGGGCGAGCCCGCCGATGAGCACGTCAGTGGCCCGCTGCGGGCCCACGTAGCCGACGATCCCACACATGTGTCCGACCTCCAGCTCGAGGGTGTCCGATCCTCATGTCAGGACGTGCCGACAGTCGTGGGCGTGGACGCGACGAGACGCCCGTCGTCGGTGATGTGCGCAGATGTGCGCTGTGACCCCGCCAACCCGCACCGTTTTGTCTCCGCGGTCACCCGCGGGCTTTGTCGGTGCGGTAACGACATGGGGGCGATGCCGGGGAGCCATCCGCCGAATCTTTCGATGAGCTCCCGCCTCGTCGACTGCCCTGGCTCGCTCGCCCGGGCAGTCCCGGCGCTTCCCGTTACTCGCGTCCTGCGTCTCGTGTTCCGGTCACCATCTCCTCCGGGCCGGCCGACCGTTCGCGATAATCGTACCACCGGCGCCGGGACACCCACGGTCACGGTACGGTGACGTCTCCCGCGCGGCGATCGCCGGCTCGCGCGTCCGGCGCATCAGCCGAGCTCCCCCCGCACGACCGCTGCGAGGCGGTCCGCGGCCGCCCGCGCCGACTCCTCGGTGCTCGCCTCCACCATCACCCGCACCAGCGGCTCCGTGCCGCTCTCCCGGACGAGGACGCGGCCCGAAGCCCCGAGCGCCTCCTCCTCCGAGGAAACGGCATCGGCGACCGCCGCGTTCGCCGCCAGGCGGCCCTTGGCGGCGACCGGCACGTTCGCGAGCACCTGCGGGAACCGCGTCATGATCCGCGCCAGCTGGGACAGCGGCCGTCCGGTGAGACGCATCACGCGCATCAGCTGCAGCGCCGTGATGAGACCGTCCCCCGTGGTGGTGTGTTCCAGGAAGATGATGTGACCCGACTGCTCTCCGCCGAGCACCGCGCCCGTCGCGCGCATCCGATCGAGCACGTACCGGTCGCCGACGTTCGCCGTCAGGACGTGGACCCCCCGCGCTTCCATGGCCTTGTGGAACCCGAGGTTCGTCATGACGGTGCCGACGACGGTGTCGCCGGCCAGACGCCCTTCTTCGCGGAGACGAGCCGCGCAGATCGCCATGATCTCGTCGCCGTCGACGTCCGCGCCGTTCTCGTCCACCGCCAGCACCCGGTCCGCGTCGCCGTCGTGCGCGATCCCGATCGCAGCGCCCGAGGACCGGACGAGCTGCTCGAGCGGGGCGAGGTGCATCGAGCCGCACCCGGCGTTGATGTCGCTGCCGTTCCAGTCGCAATTGAGCGTGACGACGTCCGCACCGAGCGCGGACAGAGCGCGGAGGCTGGTGGTCGAGGACGCTCCGTGGGCGCAGTCCAGCGCGACGGTGAAGCCGTCGAGCCGCTCCGGCACCGTGGCGATCGCATGCGCCACGTAGCGGTCGACGGCGTCGCCGAGGCGGAGCGAGACGCCCACGCGCGCGCCGGTCGGGCGCATGGGGCGCGTCTCCGAGGCGACGAACGCGGCGATCCCGTCCTCGACCTCGTCAGGAAGCTTGAAGCCGTCACCGCTGAAGAACTTGATGCCGTTGTACTCGGAGGGATTGTGCGAGGCCGATATCACGACCCCTCCGTCCGCGCCGACGTCGCGCGTGAGGAACGCCACGGCCGGCGTCGGGACGATGCCCGCGAGAAGCGCGTCCGAGCCGGAGGCGCAGATGCCCGCGACGAGCGCGGCTTCCAGCATGTCGCCGCTGCGGCGCGTGTCCTTTCCGATGACGAACGACCCGGCCTCGCCGTGCGCCAGCACGGCGCCGGCGGCCTCGCCGAGCCGGAACGCCAGCTCAGGCGTCAGCTCCGAGTTGGCGACACCCCGGACGCCGTCCGTGCCGAACAGGCGATCGTGCGCCACGTCGTATCGTTCCTTCGTTCGAAGGGAGTCTGGCCGGGCGCTCGCGCGATCCCGCGGGCCGCGTCGGCGAGACGCATGATACCCCAGACGACCGGAGACCCGCCCTCGCCGAAACGTGCGGCGGGCGGGTCTCCGGTCGAGCGCGCGCGTGCTAGCGCTTGCTGAACTGCGGACGCTTGCGGGCCTTCTTCAGCCCGTACTTCTTGCGCTCCACCATGCGCGGGTCCCGGCGGAGAAGGCCGGCGCGCTTGAGCTCGGTGCGATAGTCCTCGCCAGCCTCGAGCATGGCGCGCGCGATGCCGTGCCGGAGCGCGCCTGCCTGCCCTGAGAGCCCGCCGCCGTGGATCGAGGCGATGACGTCGAAGCGTCCCTGCGTCTCGGTCACCTTGAACGGGGTCTCCACGAGCGTCATGAGGACGGCGCGCCCGAAGTACGCGGCACCGTCGCGGCCGTTCACCGTGACGGTGCCGGTCCCCGGCATCAGCCGCACCCGTGCGACGGAGGACTTGCGGCGGCCCGTGCCCTGATAGATGGCCTTGTCGGTCATGACTGCTGATCCTCCAGCGTGATCTGACGGGGCTTCTGCGCCTGGTGCCGGTGCTCCGGACCCGCGTAGACCTTGAGCTTCATGCCCATGGCCCTCCCGAGCGTGTTCTTCGGCAACATGCCTTTGACTGCGTGCTCGATCACGCGCGTGGGATGCTTCGCGAGCTGGTCCTGGAGCGTGACCTCCTTGAGACCGCCGGGGTGTCCCGAATGGTGGAAGTAGCTCTTCCCGGCCAGCTTGTTGCCGGTGACCTTCACCTTCGACGCGTTGACGATGATGACGAAGTCGCCGGTGTCCACGTGCGGCGTGTACTGCGGCTTGCGCTTGCCCTTCAGGATCTGAGCCACCTCGCTCGCGAGCCTGCCGAGGGTCAAGCCGTCAGCGTCGACGAGCAGCCACTCGCGCTCGACTTCGCCGGGTTTCGCGTGATACGTCTTCAAGAGGATCTCCTCGCACACATGCCTGTCGAAACGGCGTCGCGGCGGACCGGCCCGCGTCCACGGGCGGTTCGCCACGACGAACCCTCGTAGTGTGCCACGGTGCCTGATGCCCGTCAACGAACAAACGCTCCCGGGCGTGTCTACCCGATCTCGATCCCGCGTCCCCTTCGTACCCACCTCGGGCCGCCCGAGCGGCTACAGCCACCACTCCTCCGGATACGACACGTGCCACAGGGTGAGCCCGTGGGCCGGCGCCGTGGGGCCGGCCGCGGTCCGGTCCCGGGCCTCCAGCGCGCGCGCGAGCCACGAGGCGTCGCGGTCGCCCTCACCCACCTCGACGAGCGATCCGACGATGATGCGCACCATCGAGTGCAGGAACCCGCTCCCGACCACGCGCACGACCAGACAGTGCTCGCCGAGCTCGCACGCCGGATCGATCTCCACGAGCTCCACGTCGCGCACCGTGCGGCGGCCCTCGGCGCTCTCGCTCGCGCAGAACGACCGGAAGTCATGCTCGCCGACCAGCGCCGCGCCGGCTCTCCGCATGGCGGGAACATCGAGCGCGGGCTTCACCCACCACGCGACTCCCCCCAGGAACATGGGCGCGACCGGGCCCGGCACGATGCGATAGCGGTACTCGCGCGACGCCGCCGAACGGCGCGCGGAGAAGTCGGGCCGCGCCTCGCGCACACCGGTCACCACGATGTGCGGCCCGGCCAGCGCGCTGACCGAGCGGCGCAGGGACGCGGAGTCGGGATCTCCCTCCGCCGCCTCGAAGCTCACGACCTGGCCGAGCGCGTGGACGCCCGCGTCCGTCCGTCCGGCGCCCACGGTCGCGACGTCACGCCGCAGCACGACGGCGAGGGCGTCCTCGAGTATCCCCTGCACGGTGGGCAGGCCGGGCTGACGGGCGAAGCCGTGGAACGGCGCGCCGTCGTACGCGATCGTGAGCACGGTCGTCCGAGCGTTCACAGGAACCACCCCGCCGTCAGGAGGAGGATGCCGGCCACGAGCAGGACCGACCAGTCGCGCCCTCTCATGCGTACCTCGTGCAGCCGCGTGCGGCCCTCGCTCCCGCGATAACAGCGGGCCTCCATCGCGGTCGCGAGGGCGTCGGCCCGACGGAACAGCTGGTAGAAGAGCGGGATGAGCACCGGCGCGTAGGCTCTCGCGCGCTTCATCGGCCCACCGCGATCGAACACGGCCCCTCGCGCCTGTTGTGCCGTCACGATGTTCTCCGCCTCGGCCGCGGTGGTGGGGATGAACCTGAGCGCGATGGTCAGCGTCATCGCGATGTCCCCCACCGGCACGCGGAAGAACGTCAGGGGCGCCAAGACCCGCTCGATCCCGCCCGCCAGCTCCACCGGGCTCGTGGTGAGGGTCAGCAGGGACGTGCCCGTCACGAGGAGCATGATCCGCACGGCGAAGAACGTGCCCGTGAGAAGTCCGGTGCCGTTCAGAACGATACCGCCGAACCGTGCGAGCGGCACCACGGGTGGCACCGGCAAGAAGGCGTTGACCACGAGCGTCAAGACCATGAGCAGGCCCACCGCGGAGAGACCCCGCAGGAGCGCTCGCGGCGGCACTCGCGAGATCGCCACCGCCACCGCCACGGCGGCGGCCATCGCCGCCAGCCCCTGGAAGGTACCGACCAGGAAGAGCGCGACGGTGAAGGCGGCCGCCACACCGATCTTCGCCGCAGCGTCGAGCCGGTGGACCGGCGAGTCGATCGGCACGTACTGCCCGATGCCGGACATCGCGCTCACGACGCGCCCCCCGCCCGGGCCGCACGCGCGAGCGACTCGGCCGCGCGGCCCGCGTCGAGTGTGAGGCCGTCGTCCAGCCGAGCCCCCGCCGCGCGGGCGAGCAGGAGCGCCCGCGCGATCTCCGGGGGCTCCATGACGCCGCGCGCCCACAGGTCGGGCACGGCGTCCAGCAGACCGCCGATCGGCCCCGAGTACATGCCGCGCCCTTCGTGGAGCACGACCGCCGCGTCCGCCGACCGCAGGAACTCATCGGGGTCGTGCGTCACGACGACGACACCGGCCGCCGCTCGGGCGGCCGCCACGGCACGGTGCACCGCCCGGCGGCCCGCCTCGTCGAGCCCCGCCGTCGGCTCGTCGAGGAGCAGGTAGCGCGGGCGCATCGCCAGGACGCCGGCGAGGGCCGCGCGGCGCGCCTCCCCTCCCGACAGCCCCCACGGCTCGCGCGCGCCGAACTCGTCCGGTGCGAGACCGACGACGCGCAGCGCGTCGCGAGCGTCTTCACGGGCCTCGTCGCGGGTCCGTCCGAGGTTCCGCGGGCCGAACGCGCAGTCCTCTTCCACCGAGAGCGCGAAGAACTGCGCTTCGGGCCGCTGGAACAACAGCCCGACGCGCCCGGTCACCGAACCGGCCCCGCGGACCGGCGCGCCATCGGCGCGCACCTCGCCCGCCGACGTCGCGAGGAGGCCCGCCGCAGCGCGCAGCAGCGTCGTCTTGCCCGATCCGGTCGGCCCCACGACGACCGTCAGCCCCCCGACGTCGACCGTGAGCGTGAGATCCTCGAGCGCGACGGACTCCATGGCCGAACCCGCCGCGTAGGTGCACGTCACGTGGTCGAGTGTCAGGGCCATAACGACGCCACCACCGCGCCCGCGTCCAGAGCGGCCAGCGGGACCGGCAGTCCGGCGGCGCGCAACCGGTCGGCGAGCACGCCCGCGGGCGGCAGTTCCAGTCCGAGGCCGGCGAGCAGCGACGGCTGCGCGAGGATGTCTTCGGGCGCGCCGTCGTGGACGACGCGGCCCGCAGCGAGACCGATGACGCGGTCGGCGCACGAAAGCGCGGCCGTGTCGTGCGTGACAAGCACGACCCCGTGCCCTTCGCGGTGCGCGAGCCGTTCGCAGATGGCGAGCACCGCCCTGCGCCCGTCAGGATCGAGCATGGCGGTCGGCTCGTCGAGCACGAGATACCGGGGGCGCATCGCGAGGGCGCCCGCGACGGCGAGTCGTTGCTTCTGGCCCTCGGAGAGAAGGTGCGGCTCCCTGCGCTCGAGTCCCTCGAGCCCCACCGCGGCGAGCGCCTCGTCCACACGCCCGCGGATCTCGGCGGGAGGCAGCCCGACGTTCTCCGGCCCGAACGCGCAATCCTCCTCGACGACGGTGCCGACGATCTGGTCGTCGGGGTCTTGGAAGACCATCCCCACCAGGGAACGGACGTCCCATAGCGTCGAGGGGTCCGAGGTGTCCAGGTCATCGACCGTGACGCGCCCTGACGACGGCAGCAGCAGCCCGTCGCACAGCCGGGCCAGCGTCGACTTCCCGGAGCCGTTGGCGCCGACGAGGACGGTGAGCTGGCTCTCGTGCAGTCGCAACGAAACGCCGTCCAGGGCGAGAGGCGCGTCGGGACGGTAGCGGTGCGAGACGGAGTCGAGAACGATCACGGACAGCACTCCTCGCGAGCGGCCCGTCCGAAGACGGATCGGGAGGGTCCGCGACGAGCGGGCCCTCCCGAGATACTACACACAGCGGCCGCGGTCCGGCGGCCGTCCGACGGGGCGCGGCCGTCGTCGCGAGCGCGCCGTCAGTCGACGAGCTCCATGATGACCATCGTCGCGTTGTCGCCCTTGCGCGGGCCGAGCTTGAAGATGCGCGTGTACCCGCCTTCACGATCGGCGAACCGCGGCGCGAGATCATGGATCACGCGGTAGCTCATCTCGAGGTCCTGCTTGCCGGTCGCCGGGTTGACGACCTTCTTCTCACCGCCGAGCGCGGCGATGATGAGGCGGCGAGCATGCACGTCGCCGCGCTTACCGAGCGTGATGATCCGCTCGACGAGCGGGCGGACCTCCTTGGCGCGCGCCTCGGTCGTCTTGATCCGCTCGTTCACGAGCAGCGCGAGGGCGAGAGAGCGCAGCATCGCGGTCGTGTGGCTCGCGTCGGTGCCGAGCGCGCGACCTTTCTTCAGGTGTCGCATCGTTTGCTTCCCAATCTCTCTAGCCCTTGAGCCCCAGGCCCATCCCTTGAAGCTTGTCCTTCACTTCTTCGATGGACTTGGCGCCGAAGTTCCGGATGTTGAGCAGGTCGGCCTCGGTGCACTCCACGAGCTGGCCGATGGTGTTCACGCCCTGCCGCTTGAGGCAGTTGAACGAGCGGACCGAGAGGTCGAGGTCCTCGATCGGAGTGTCGAGGATGGTCTCGCCCTCCTCCGGCAGGTCGGCGAAGGTCTCGCCGGCCAGCTCGCCGACGGCCTGCGACTCGAACAGCGCCATGTGATCGTTGATGATGCGCGCGGCGCGCGCGACGGCCTCTCCCGGCTCGATCGCGCCGTTCGTCTCGAGCTCGAGCGTGAGCTTGTCATAGTCGGTGCGCTGGCCGACGCGGGTGTTCTCGACCAGATACGTGCAGCGCACGACCGGGCTGAACAGCGAGTCGACCGTGATGACGCCGAGAGGGTCGTCCGGACGCTTGTTGCGGTCCGCCGACACGTAGCCCCGACCGACGCCGATGCGCACCGACATCTCCAGCTTCGCGCCCTTGTCGAGGTCCGCGATGACGGACTCGGGGTTCACCAGCTCGAACTCGGAAGGCACGTTGAGATCGGCCGCGGTGGCGGTCATGGGGCCGGTCACGGACAGCGTGGCCACGGCGTCGTCGCCGATGCCGGTCTCGCGGAACACCAGCTGCTTCACGTTGAGCACCAGGTCGGTCACGTCCTGACGGACGCCGTCCACCGCGGTGAACTCGTGCTGCACGCCCTCGATGCGGATCGACGTGGCCGCCGCTCCCTGCAGCGAGGACAGCAACACCCTGCGCATGCAGTTGCCGAGCGTGTACCCGAAGCCGCGCTCGAGCGGCTCGACGACGTATCGCGCGGTGCGATCGTCGATCGGCTCGACCGAGACCGACGGCCTCATGAACTCTGTCATCTACCTAGCCTCCTAAAGCGGGGTCGATGGTGGCGTCGGACTACTTCGAGTACAGCTCGACGATGAGCTGCTCGCGGACCGGCATGTCGATCTGATCGCGTGTCGGCAGCGACAGCACCTTGCCCTGCAGCTTCTCGACGTCGACCTGCAGCCAGGCCGGGACTTCGATGCGTGCCGATGAGATGATCGCGGCCTTGATGACCGAGAGGTCCTTGGCCTTGTCCGCCACGGCGACGTTGTCGCCCGGACGGACGCGATAGCTCGGGATGTTGACGCGCTTGCCGTTCACGAGCATGTGGTTGTGCCGCACGGTCTGCCGGGCCTCGTCGCGAGAGGCGGCGAAACCGAGACGGTACACCACGTTGTCGAGACGTGTCTCGAGCAGCCGGAGCAGGTTCTCGCCCGACTTGCCCTGCTGGCGGCTCGCGATCTGGTAGTACGTGCGGAACTGCTTCTCGAGCACGCCGTAGGAGCGCTTCGCCTTCTGCTTCTCACGCAGCTGCACGCGGTATTCGCTGTCCCGCGGGCGCTTGCGGCCTGCTTCTGCCCGGGGGGAACGGGCGGCGCTCGACGCCGCACTTGTCGCTGTAGCAGCGATCGCCCTTGAGGAACAGCTTGACGCCCTCGCGGCGGCAGAGGCGGCAGTCCGCTCCTGTGTAACGTGCCATGTGTGTCGTCCTCCTGTACGCGCGGCTACACGCGACGCCGCTTGCGCGGGCGGCAGCCGTTGTGCGGGACGGGTGTGCAGTCCTGGATGCTCGCGATCTCGAGGCCGGTGGCCTGCAGCGACCGTATCGCCGTCTCTCGTCCCGAGCCGGGGCCCTTCACGAACACGGACACCTTGCGCATGCCGTGCTCCATGGCGTCCTTGGCGCACTGCTCGGCCGCCAGCTGCGCCGCGAACGGCGTCGACTTGCGTGAGCCCTTGAAACCGACCTGGCCGGCGCTGCGCCATGCGATGACGTTGCCCGCGGGATCGGTGATCGAGATGATCGTGTTGTTGAACGTCGACTTGATGTGCGCCTGGCCGACAGCGATGTTCTTGCGCTCGCTGCGCTTGACGCGCGTCTTCGCGGTCTTCTTCTTGGGAGCGGCTGCCATCGCTACTTACCTGCCTTCTTCCTCGCGCCGATCTGCCTGCGCGGACCCTTGCGCGTACGCGCGTTCGTGTGGGTGCGCTGGCCACGAACAGGCAGGCCCCTGCGATGGCGCAGCCCGCGGTAGCAGCCGATCTCCATCAGCCGCTTGATGTTCTGCGACACCTCGCGGCGAAGGTCGCCTTCGACCTTCAGCTGGCGGTCGATGTACTCACGGAGGCGGACGACCTCCTCCTCGGTGAGGTTGCGGACACGCGTGTCGGGTTGATGCCCGTCTCGCGAAGCACCTTCTGGCTGGTCGTCAGACCGATGCCGAAGATGTAGGTGAGGCCGACTTCCACGCGCTTCTCACGCGGAAGGTCGACTCCGGCTATACGAGCCAACGTACGTCTCCTTCGAGTCGGACTAGCCCTGCCGCTGCTTGTGACGCGGGTTCTCGCAGATGACGAGAACGCGCCCGTGGCGGCGGATCACCTTGCACTTCTCACAGATCCTCTTGACAGAGGGCCGAACCTTCATGTGCCCGAGATCCCTTCGACAGACATCCGCTCTATGTGCACACCCAGCCGCAGGTGTGAGTTGTCGTACCAGAACACACGCCACCGGGAGTGTCCCGTTGTCCGGCGGCGCGGACTTGCCTGCCTACTTGTACCGATACGTGATACGGCCGCGCGTCAGGTCGTAGGGAGAGAGCTCGACGACCACCTTGTCTCCCGGCAGGATGCGGATGTAGTGCATGCGCATCTTTCCCGAGATATGCGCGAGCACCCGGTGGCCGTTCTCCAACTCGACCCGGAACATCGCGTTGGGGAGGGGTTCGACCACGGTGCCTTCCATCTCGATGGCGTCGTCGCGCTTTGCCAAACAGGATCTCCCTTCCTCGCGCGGGTCGCTCAAGCCGCAAACGGGGAGTATATCAACACCCGGTTGTGCGTCCAGCCAGCGGTTGTTCTATCCCGTGTCGCCGCGGGGGCCGGAGGAACTCCTCCCATCCCCTATTCCAGGGTCAGGATCCTCGGCCCTTCATCGGTGATCGCCACTGTGTGCTCGAAGTGCGCCGACAGCGCATCCGTCGGCCGTCACGACCGTCCATCCGTCCTCGAGTTGCCGGACCGCGGCGGAACCGGCGTTCACCATGGGCTCGATCGCGAGCACCATGCCCGGCCAGGAGCGTCGGCCCCTTGCCGGCGGTTCCGTAGTTCGGGACTTGCGGCTCCTCGTGCATCTGCGCGCCCGATGCCGTGACCGACGTACTCGCGCACCACCGAGAACCCCGCGCCCTCGGCGACGGCCTGCACCGCGGCGCCGATGTCGAACAGCCGGTTGCCGGGGACGCAGCGGGCGATCCCGGCCTCGAGACTGCGCTCGGTCACGTCGAGCAGCCGCCGGGCCTCACCGGAGATGCGCGCCGACAGGCGAACGTGCGGGCGGAGTCGCCGAAGTAACCGTCCACGATCGCGCCCACGTCGATGGAGATGATGTCGCCTTCGACAAGCGCGTCTGCTGCCGGGTATGCCGTGCACGATCTGGCCGTTGACGCGACGCGCAGATCGTCGCCGGGAAGCCGTGGTAGCCCATGAACGCCGGCGCGCGCCCCGGCCTCGCCTGATCGTCGCCGCCGCCACGTCGTCGAGCTCGGCCGTCGTGACGCCCGGGCGCACGGCGTCTCCGACGGCCCGCAGGGCCCGCGCGGTCACCCGCCCGGCCTCGCGCATGAGGGCCAGCTCCGCGATGGACTTCCTCACGATCATGTCCGCGACCGCCTCATGCCCGCGCGCGGATGATCTCGGCGACGTCGGCGAAGACGTCATCGACGTCACGCGAACCGTCAACGGTCCTCAGCAGGCCTTGCGCCGCGGTAGTAGTCCACCAGCGGCGCGGTGTTGCGGTCGTACACGTCGAGGCGGTTCGAGACGGTCTCGATCGTGTCGTCGTCGCGCTGATAGACCTCGCCGCCACATGCGTCGCAGATGCCCTCGACGCTCGGGCGGTCGGTCATGACGTTGTAGATCCGCCCGCATGCCCGGCATTGCCGGCGCGCGGTGAGCCGCTCCACGAGGACCTCTCGCGGCACGTCGACCAGGATCACGGCATCGAGGCGCCTGCCCATGGAAGCGAGCGCGGCGGCCAGAGCGTCCGCCTGCGGGACCGTACGCGGGAAACCGTCGAGGATGAATCCGCGGTCGCAGTCGCGCTGCGCGAGCCGTTCCTTGACGATACCGATCGTGACCTCGTCGGGGACGAGCTCGCCCGCGTCCATGTACCGCTTGGCCTCGAGGCCGAGCGGCGTGCCGTCCGCCACCGCCTTGCGGAAGATGTCGCCGGTGGAGATGTGCGGCAGCGCCGAAGGCCTCCACCATCTTGGCAGCCTGCGTGCCCTTGCCCGGCGCCCGGAGCGCCCAGCAGAACGATGTTCACGTGTCCCCTCTCCTCTCCGCGCGTCGGGCACGTCGTCACCGCGCGATGCCGTGGCTCCGTCGTCAGTGCGTGACGCCCTACTTGAAGAAGCCGTCGTAGTGCCGCATCTTCAGCTGGCTCTCGAGCTGGGTCATGGTCTCGAGCGCGACGCCCACCATGATCAGGATCGAGGTGCCGCCGAACGCCTGCAGCAGCGGGATGGATGTCTGCTGGAAGAGGATCGTCGGCACGATGGCCACAGCCGCGAGGAACAGCGCGCCCGGGAGCGTGATCCGGTTGAGCACGTTCTCGATGTAGGTGGCGGTCGCCTTGCCCGGGACGCACCCCGGGGATGAAGCCGCCCTGCTTGCGCAGGTTGTCGGCCAGGTCGATCGGGTTGAAGATCAGGGCCGTGTAGAAGTACGTGAAGAACACGATCAGGATCGCCATCAGCGACCAGTTGAGCGGCCCGCTTCGCCAGTGCGTTGCCCACCGGCGCCAGCCACGTGATGTTCGACAGCGCGCCAGGATCGTCGGGAAGCTGCAGGACCGAGCTGGCGAAGATGATCGGGATGACGTTCGCCGCGTTCAACTTGAGCGGGATGTAGGTGCCCACGCCGCCGAACACCTTGCGCCCGACGACGCGCTTCGCGTACTGCACCGGGATACGCCGCTGCGCGCGCTCCATGTAGACGATCGCGATGATGACGCCGAACGCCGCGACGATGATGACGACCGCCCAGTACCACTGGCCGAGCTGGAACGCCTGCGACCAGCAGCGTCGGGAAGCGGGAGATGATGTTCGCGAAGATCAGCAGCGACATGCCGTTGCCGATGCCGCGCTGCGTGATCAGCTCGCGCCATCCACATGATGAACGCCGTGCCGGCGACGAGGCTGAGCAGGATGAGGATCCGGCGTCAGCCAGTCGAACCACCGTGCGGGCAACTGCCCGGAGCGGATGAGCAGGCTCTGGAACGTAGCGATGCAGTCCGACCGACTCGACGAATGCCGAGCGCCGAGCGTCATGTAGCGGGTGATCTGGGTCGATCTTGCGCTGACCGGTCTCGCCCTCCTTCTGACCACTTCTCGAGCTTCGGGATGACGGCGGTGAGCAGCTGCATGATGATGGACGCCGTGATGTACGGCATGATGCCCGAGCGAGAACACCGCGAACGTCTGCAGCGCGCCGCCGGAGAACAGGTTCAGCAGGCCGAGTGCGGCCGCTGCGCGGTCTGCGGTCGCTGAGTGACGTCGATCATCGCTCGCCGTGACGCCCGGCACGGGGATGTGCGCACCGACGCGGTACAGCGCGATGATCCCAGCGTGAACAGGATCTTCTTGCGCAGGTCCGGGACCCGGAACGCGTTGGCGAGGGCCTCGAGCATGGCTACTCGACCGTCCCTCCGGCAGCTTCGATCTTGCTCGCGAGCCGCTCGCCGATATCTTGTCGACGCTGAACGGTGAGTTTCTTGGTGATCTCGCCGTCGCCGAGGACCTTGACGGCCGCGTCGGCGGACTTGATGACGCCCTTCGCCTTCAGCGAGTCGGCGTCGACGACGTCACCGTCAGCGAACAGAGCGTCGAGCCGCCGCACGTTGACGACATCGAACTCCTGCCGCCAGTGGTTCGTGAAGCCTGGAAGCTTCGGGAGACGCATCGCGAGCGGCGTTCTGGCCGCCCTCGAACCCGGGGCCCTTGCCGCCACCCGCGCGGGAGTTCTGGCCCTTGTCGCCCTGCCCGACGTGCCGCCGTGGCCGCTGCCGTGGCCGCGGCCGACGCGCTTGCGGTCCTTGCGTGACCCCGGTGCCGGGGAGAGGTCGTTCAGCTGCATCTGTTCGTATCTCCTTCTTGGACGCCACCGGTCGCTGTCCGCGCCCGGTCGCCGGCCGCTCGCCGCCGGCTGACTCCTCGATACGTGCCGCCGCGTCCGCGGCGGCCGTGCGTCGGCTCTAGAGCCTCTTCCACCTTCACGAGGTGCCTGACCTTGACGATCATGCCACGGATGGCCGGCGTGTCCGCCTGCTCCACGGTGTCGTGCATGCGCTTGATCCCCAGGGCGCGGACGGTCGCGCGCTGGTCGCGCGGCAAGACCGATCCCACTGCGCACCTGGGTGATCCTCAGCGTCTTGGCCGTCGTCTTCGCCATGGCGGCCTACTCCTCCCAGCCGTAGACCTGGGCGACCGTCTTGCCGCGACGGCGTGCGATCTCCGCCGCGCTCGCGAGGGTCTCAGGCCCTCGGCCGCGGCCTTGACCATGTTGAGCGCGTTGTCCTAGCCGAGCGACTTGGAGAGCACGTCCGTGATGCCGCGCGAGCTCGAGCAGGGCGCGGACCGGCCCGCCGGCGATGATCCCGGTACCGGGAGCGGCCGGCTTGAGCAGGACCCGGCCGGCGCCGAACCGGCCGAGCACGGCGTGCGGGATCGTCCCGTTCGACGAGCGGGACCTTGAACATGTTCTTCTTGGCGTCCTCGACGCCCTTCTTGATCGCCACCGGCACCTCGGCGGACTTGCCCATGCCGACGCCCACGTTGCCGTTGCCGTCGCCCACGACCACGAGCGCGGTCAGCGAGAAGCGCCGGCCGCCCTTGACGACCTTCGACACGCGGTTGATGTAGACGACCTTCTCCTGCAGCTCCGAGACCGGAGCGACGTTGCGCGCCATCCTCGTTCCTTCCTTAGAACTTCAGCCCGGCATCGCGGGCGCCGTCGGCCAGAGCCTGGACACGGCCGTGATACAGGCGGCCGCCGCGGTCGAAGACGACCTCGGAGACGCCCTTCTCCAGCGCGCGCGTGCCGACGAGCTCGCCGACCGCCTTCGCCGCTTCGACGTTGCTCCCGATCTTGACGGCGCCCTTGACGTCCGCGTCGAGCGTCGACGCGGACACGATCGTCACGCCCGCGACGTCGTCGATCAGCTGCGCGTAGATGTTGCGCGTTGCTGCGCGTGACGCGCAGCCGCGGACGCTGCGCGGTCCCGGTGACCTTGCCGCGGACCCTGCGCTGACGGCGGGCGAGCTTGAACGCCTTGGCCTTCAGGTTGTCCATCGTGTCTGTCAGCCCTTCCTATTTCGCCGTCTTGCCGAGCTTGCGGCGGACATGCTCGCCCTCGTAGCGCACGCCCTTGCCCTTGTACGGCTCCGGCGGGCGCCAGCCGCGGATCTCGGCGGCCACCTGACCGACGCGCTGCTTGTCGATCCCGCGGACCGTGATGCGCGTGGGCGCGGGCACCTCGAACGTGATGCCCTCCTCCGCCTCGACCAGCACGGGATGGCTGAAGCCGAGCGCCATCTGCAGTCGCGGCCCTTCATCTCGGCACGGTAGCCGACGCCGACGATCTCGAGGTTCTTCGAGAAGCCCTCGGACACGCCGGTGACCATGTTCGCGAGCAGGGTCCGCGTCAGACCGTGCAGCGAGCGATGGCGCCGCTCGTCGCTGGGACGCGTGACGGTGAGCACGGCGTCCTCGAGCTCGATGGCCATCTCGGGGCTGAACGTCTGCGCGAGCGTCGCCCTTGGGCCCCTTGACTGTGACCGTCGACCCGTCGATCGCCACCTCGACCCCGGACGGGACCGGGATGGGCTGCTTGCCGATTCGTGACACGTGCGTGTCAGCTCCTTTCCGGTTCTCGTCCGCCTACCAGACGTAGGCGATGACTTCGCCGCCGACGCCGGCCTTCTTCGCTTGGCTGTCGGTCATGACACCCTTGGAGGTGGACATGACGGCGATGCCGAGGCCCCCGAGGACGCGCGGCATCTCGTCCTTCTTCGCGTACACGCGAAGGCCGGGCTTGCTGATGCGCCGTATGCCGGTGATCACGCGCTCCTTGCTTGGGCCCGTACTTCAGCATCGATCGTCAGCGTCGCCTGCGGCTCGCCGGCGACGACCTGGTACTCGGAGATGTAGCCCTCCTCCTTGAGGATGCGGGCGATCTCGACGAGCTTCTTGGACGAGGGCATGGAGACCGCGGCTCTGGAACGCGGTGTTCGCGTTCCGACCCGGGTCAGCATGTCGGCGATCGGATCGGTCATGCTCATCGTTGTCGATACCTCCTGTTGTTGCTTTTCATCTTGTGGAACTTCGTGCCACGCCGGTCCGGAAGGTTCGCGCCCACCCGTGGCGGGAGCGCCTGTCCGGCCGCCGGGCCGCTGGCTGCGCGGCCCTACCAGCTCGCCTTGCGCACGCCCGGGATCTCGCCCTTGTTGGCCAGCTCGCGCAGGCACACACGGCACAGGCCGAACTGCCGGTAGAACGCCCGCGGGCGACCGCAGCGGTTGCAGCGGTTGACGCCGCGAACGCTGAACTTGGCGCTGCGCTTCGCCTTCGCGATCATCGACTTCTTGGCCATCGGCTACCTCCTGGATGCGGTGCCGGACGACATGCGCCGGCGGATCGGTTCGACGAGTCCGGTCTATCGTGCGAACGGGAACCCGAACGCGTCGAGCAAGGAGCGGCACTCCTCGTCGGTCTTCGCGGTCGTGACGAGCGTGATGTCCATCCCGCGAGTCCGGTCGACCTTGTCGTAGTCGATCTCCGGGAAGATGAGCTGCTCGTCGACGCCCATGGAGTAGTTGCCGCGGCCGTCGAACGAGCGCGGGTTGATGCCGCGGAAGTCGCGGATGCGCGGGAGCGCGGTCGCCAGCAGGCGATCGAGGAACTCCCACATGCGGTCGCCGCGCAGCGTCACCTTGGCGCCGATGGGCATGCCCTTGCGGATCTTGAATCCGGCGATCGACTTCTTGGCGCGCGTGATCGCGGGCTGCTGCCCGGTGATGATGCGCAGGTCCTCGACCGCGCGCGTCGAGCAGCTTGGCAGTCCTGGGACGCCGCGCCGACGCCCATGTTCACGACGATCTTGTCCAAGCGCGGCACCTCGTTGCACGTTCGCATAAGCCGAGCTCCTCCATGAGCTCGCGCTATCGACCTCCGACTCGGTACTTCTCTTTGAGTCTCGGGGCCACGTGCGTTTCCTCCGGTCCTTCATCTGTCCGCGGGCGCCGGATTTCCGACCCGGCGTCACTTGGCCCACCTGCCGCGCTCCCGCGCGGCGGCTGCGTCATCGTGCCTACTTGTCGATGTCCTTGCCCGCACTTCTTGCAGACGCGGACGACGCGCGCCGCCTTCGCGCCGCCGGCCCACCCGCGTCGGCTGCGAACAGCTCGGACAGATCAGCATCACGTTGGACACGTGGATCGTGCCCTCGTGCTGCATGATCCCGCCCTGCGGGTTCTTCTGGCTCGGGCGCGTGGCCCGCTTGATCATGCTCACGCCTTCGACGGTCACGCGCTGCTTCTCCGGGAAGGCGCGCAGGACCTTGCCCTCCTTGCCGTTCTCCTTGCCGGCGATGACGCGGACCTTGTCGCCGCGTCGCACGTGCATGGAACTCGCCATTGTGCTCGAAGCCTCCCTCACAGGACTTCCGGCGCGAGCGACACGATCTTCATGTAGCGCCGGTCGCGCAGCTCGCGAGCCACCGGGCCGAAGATGCGCGTGCCGCGCGGGTTGCCCTGGTTGTCGATGATGACGGCGGCGTTGTCGTCGAACTTGATGTAGGAGCCGTCGGCCCGGCGGACCTCCTTGTTCGTGCGCACGACGACCGCCCGCACGACGTCGCCCTTCTTCACGGTCCCGTTCGGGATCGCTTCCTTGACGGTGGCGACGATCACGTCGCCCACCCGTGCATAGCGGCGCTTCGAGCCGCCGAGCACCTTGATGCACAGCACCTGGCGGGCACCCGAGTTGTCCGCGACCTTCAGTCGCGTCTCTGCCTGGATCATTACCTTGCTTCCTCCTGGTGCCTCGACGCATCAGCGGCGGTGCGGACCGCGTCGCCGGATGCCGTCGTCACTTGGCCTTCTCCACGATCTCGACCAGACGCCAGCGCTTCAGCTTCGAGAGCGGGCGGGTCTCCATGATCGTCACGACGTCGCCGACGCCGCACTCGTTGTTCTCGTCGTGAGCGTGGTACTTCGCGCTGCGGGTCATCATCTTGCCGTACAGCGGATGCGGCTTGCGCTCCTCGACCTTGACGACGCAGGTCTTGTCGCCGGCTGCCGACACCACGATGCCCTGCCGCACCTTGCGGCGGTTGCGCTCTTCGGTCATCTGGAACGATCCCTTCCTGGCCTTACGACGCCGGCCTTGCGGGCCGCCTCGATCTCGCGGGCGCGCATCTCGGTGTGCAGACGCGCGATGTCCCGCTTCACGATCTGGATCCGGCCCGGGTTGTCGAGCTGCCCGGTGGCCAGCTGGAACCGCAGGTTGAACAGCTCGACGCGAGCGTCCTTGAGCTTCGGCCTCGAGGTCCGCGTCGGCCATGTCCCTGATCTCTGTGGCCTTCATCTATGCCTCACCGCCCGTTTCGGCACGGGAGACGAACTTGCACTTGATCGGGAGCTTCTGGGCGGCCAGTCGCATGGCCTCTCGGGCGACATCGTCCGAGACGCCGGCGATCTCGAACATGATGCGGCCGGGCTTGACGACCGCGACCCACTGCTCGGGGTTGCCCTTGCCGGAGCCCATGCGGGTCTCGGCCGGCTTCTGCGTGACCGGCTTGTCGGGGAAGATGGTGATCCAGACCTTGCCGCCGCGCTTCATGTAACGGGTCATCGCGACACGGGCGGCCTCGATCTGACGGTTGGTGATCCATGCCGCCTCGAGCGCCTTGAGCCCGTAGTCGCCGAAGCGACCTCGGTGCCGCCCTTGGCGTTGCCGTGCCAGTTGCTGCCGCGCTGGACCTTGCGGTGCTTGACCCTCTTCGGGAGCAGCATCTCTAGCCTCGACCTCCCTTCGCCGGCGGCGCCGCCGGCGCTCACCGGACGGGCGAGACGGGCGCTCGTTCGCGGCCTCGGTCAGCGACGCGATCGTCTGACCGGGCAGCAGGTCGCCGCGGTAGATCCACACCTTGACGCCGATGCGCCGAACGTCGTGCGTGCGGCGGCGGTGCCGTAGTCGATCTTCGCGCGCAGCGTGTGCAGCGGCACGCGTCCCTCGCGGTACCACTCGCGACGGCCCATCTCCGCGCCGCCGAGACGGCCGGAGCACTGGATGCGGACGCCGAGGGCGCCGCCCTTCATCGCCGCGGTGACCGCCTTCTTCATGGCGCGACGGAAGCCCGACGCGAGCTTCGAGCTGCTCGGCCATCGCCTGCGCGACGAGCGCCGCGTCGAGCTCGGGCCGCTTGATCTCGGAGATGTTCACGGCCACGTGGTGGTCGCGTCATCTTCTCGAGCTCGCTTGCGGAGGATGTCGACCTCGGCGCCCTTCTTGCCGATGACGATGCCCGGACGCGCGGTGCACAGGTGACGACGACCTTGTCGCCCGTGCGCTCGATGTCGATGCGCGACAGCGCGGCGCGGCGCAGACGCTTCGTGAGGAAGCGACGCATGAGGATGTCCTCGTACAGGGTCGCGTCGTAGCCCTTGCCTTGGAACCAGCGCGACCGCCACTCCTCGGTGATGCCGAGTCGGGGTCCGACCGGATAGACTTTCTGACCCATGAGGCTTCCTACGCCTCCTCTCGCTGCTTGACGACCACGGTGATGTGGCTCGAACGCTTGCGGATCCGGAACGCGCGGCCCATGGCGCGCGGCCGGATGCGCTTGAGGGTCGGCCCCTCGTTGACGAACGCCTCGGAGACGAACGAGCGTCTCCGGCTTGACCTGCAGGTTGTGCTCGAGCGTTGGCGACGGCGCTCGCGAGCACCTTGCCGACGACCTCAGCTGCGCCCTTGTCGGTGAAACGCAGGATGGTCGCGGCTTCGCTCGCGGACTTGCCGCGGATGAGGTCCACGACGAGGCGCGCCTTGCGCGGGCTGACCCGCACGTACCTCGCGACTGCTCTTGCTTCCATGTCCTTCACGAAACCTTTCGGCTCATCGCGTCCGGTCGCATCGCGCCGATCAGACCGGCTGCCACCCGGAAGGGAACCGCCTAGCGGCGGGCCTTCTTCGACTCTGCGTGACCTCTGAACGTGCGCGTCGGCGAGAACTCGCCGAGCTTGTGCCCGACCATCGACTCGGTCACGTACACCGGCACGTGCTTGCGGCCGTCGTGCACGGCGATCGTGTGCCCGACCATCTCGGGGAAGATGGTGGAGGCGCGAGACCAGGTCTTGATGACCTTCTTCTCGCCCGCCTCGTTCATCTGCCGGACCTTGTCCAGCAGCCTGGGGCTGGACGAACGGCCCCTTCTTCAGGCTTCTGCTCATCTGCGACTCCACATCCTCACTCGAAGCGACTTCACCACGACGGGCCGCGCTACTTCTTGCGGCGCCGGATGATCAGGCTGCTCGAAGCCTTCTTCTTGTTGCGCGTCCGATGGCCCTTGGTCGGGACGCCCCACGGGGTGACCGGGTGCCGCCCGGCGGTCTTGTTCTTGCCCTCGCCACCGCCGTGCGGATGGTCCACCGGGTTCATCGCGGTACCGCGCACCGTCGGCCGCTTGCCCGCCCAGCGGTTGCGGCCCGCCTTGCCGACCGTCACGCCCTCGTGCTCGGCGTTGCCCACGACGCCGACGGTGGCGCGGCACGCCAGCGGCACCATGCGCATCTCCGAGGACGGCATGCGCAGGATGGCGTAGGCGCCTTCCTTGCGCCATCGAGCTGGGCCGACGTCCCGGCGCTCCGGGCCATCGCGGCGCCCTTGCCCGGCTGCAGCTCGATGGCGTGGATGACCGTGCCGGTGGGGATGTCCGCCAGCGGCAAGGCGTTGCCCGGCTTGATGTCGGAGCCCAGGCCCGGAGGTGACGACGTCGCCGACCGAGAGACGCGCGGGGCGCAGGATGTAGCGCTTCTCGCCGTCCGCGTAATGCAGCAGCGCGATGCGGGCCGAGCGGTTCGGGTCGTACTCGATCGGCGGCGACCTTCGCGGGCACGCCGTCCTTGTTGCGCTTGAAGTCGATGACGCGGTACCGGCGCTTGTGGCCGCCGCCCTGGTGGCGCGTCGTGATCCGCCCGTTGTTGTTGCGCCCACCCGTCTTGTGCAGCGGCGCGAGCAGCGACTTCTCGGGCTCGCTCTTCGTGATCTCCGCGAAATCGGAGACCGACTGGAAGCGACGACCCGGGGAGGTCGGCTTGTACTTCTTGAGTGCCATCGTCCTGCTTCTCCTCTCATCGAGCCCGATGGCCGGGGTCCCTCGGCACTCACTCCGTCGCCTGGATGGCGGCGGGACCCTGACGCCGGGCTCACACGGTGCCGGGCGGCTCCATTCGGAGCGACACGCGCCCGGCATCGGCGGCCGTCATGCGGAGCGGCCCTATCTGCCGCCCTCGAAGAACTCGATCTTGTCGCCCTGCTTGAGGGTGACGACGGCCTTCTTCCACGAGCGGGTCATCCCTGAGGCGGCGCGGACCCTGCGCTTCTTGCCGGGCACGTTCATCGTGTTCACCCCGGTGACCGTGACGCTGAACACCTCGGCGACGGCATCCGCGATCTGCGGCTTCGTCGCCTTCTTGTCCACCTCGAACGTGTAGCGGCCCTGCTCGATCCCGGCGTAGCTCTTCTCCGAGATGATCGGGCCGGATGATGACGCTGCGGGCGTCCACTTTACGACAGCACCCCCTCGAGGTACTCGAGAGCCGGCTTCGTGAGCACGAGCGCGGCGTTGTCGACCAGGTCGTACGTGTTCGACTCGCCCGCGGTGATCACACGGACGCGATCGATGTTGCGGAACGACTTGACCGCGTTGAGATCGCCGTTGGGGACGACGACCGTTACGCGACCGCTGACGCCGAGCGCCTCGAGAGCCGCGGCCGCGCTCTTGGTCGACGGCTCTCCGAAGGAGAATCCGTCGACGACGTGGAGCACACCGTCGGCGGCTTTCGCCGAGAGCACGCTGCGCATCGCCAGCTTCACGACCTTGTTCGGGACGCGGAAGCCGTAGCTGCGCGGATGCGGCCCGAACACCGCGCCGCCTCCCGTCCACTGCGGAGCACGTGTGGATCCGGCACGCGCGCGGCCGGTGCCCTTCTGCCGGAACGGCTTCGCGCCGCCGCCGGACACCTGCCCTCGGGTCTTGCTGTCGTGCGTGCCGGCGCGGCGTCCCGCCATCTGGCTGCGGACGACCAGGTGCACGGCGTGGGTGTTGGGCTGCGACACCGAAGACGGCGTCGGACAGTTTCGCCGTGCCCACCTTCGCGCCCTTCATGTCTTTGACTTCGACAGTCGCCATCTCAGTTACGTCTCCTCGTTCGGACCGTGCGGGCTAGCTCGCGCAGATGACGAGCAGGCCGTTCTTGCCGCCCGGGACGGCGCCCTTGACGACCAGCAGGTTCTGCTCAGCGTCGACCTTGACGATCTCCAGCTTCTTCACCGTCACCGTCTCGGTGCCCATGTGGCCTGGCATGCCCAGACCCTTGAGCACCCGCGAAGGTGTCGCGCACATGCCGACGGAACCGGGCGCGCGATGGAAGTGCGAGCCGTGCCCGCCGGGGCCGCCGTGGAAGTTGTGGCGCTTCATGACGCCGGCGAAACCCTTGCCCTTGCTCGTGCCGGTCACATCGACCTTGGTGCCGACGTCGAACACGTCGACGGTGATCTTCTGACCGCGCCTGGAAGGAGTCGCCCTCGCCCACGCGCATCTCGTGCACGTGGCGCATCGGGATCGAGCTTGGCCTTGGCGAAGTGGCCGGCGACCGGCTTCGTCGCCTTGCGCGCGTCCATCTCGCCGAAGGCGAGCTGGACGGCGTCGTAGCCGTCCTTCTTCTTCGTCTTGACCTGCGAGACGAAGCAGGGGCCGGCCTCGATGACGGTCACTGGGATCAGCCGGTCGTCCTCGCTCCACACCTGGCTCATCCCCAGCTTCCTGCCGAGTATCGTCGTGCCCATCTTCTTCACGCCACTCTCTTTCCTTCTCGCGCGGTCGTGGGTCCCGGTGGATCCCTCGCCGTCCGCGCCTCCGCGGACGGCCCCAGAGGACCGCTCCTCGTTCATTCGCCTGCCGACGTGCGGCCGGCGCTTGCCGCCTGCTCTAGAGCTTGATCTCGATGTCGACGCCGGCGGGGAGCTCGAGACGCATGAGCGAATCCACCGTCTTCGCGGTCGGATCGAGGATGTCGATCAGCCGCTTGTGCGTCTTCATCTCGAAATGCTCGCGGCTGTCCTTGTTCACGTGCGGCGAGCGGATGACGCAGTACAGGCTGCGCTGCGTCGGCAGCGGGATGGGCCCCGACACGCGCGCGCCCGTCCGCTGCGCCGTCTCCACGATCTTCTTCGTGGACTGGTCCACGATCTCGTGGTCGTACGCCTTGAGCCTGATGCGGATCTTCTGCTGGTTCGCCAACTTGGTTCAACCTCCGTGGAGCCGGACGTCAGTCCTTCTTCGACGCTTCAGGCCGGCGTGCTCTGGGCCTTCGAGACGATCTCATCGGCGATGCTCTTCGGCACCGTTTCGTACGCCTTGAACTGCATCGTGTACAACGCACGTCCCTGCGTTCTGGACCGCAGGTCGGTCGCGTATCCGAACATCTCGGACAACGGCACCTTCGCGCGGATGACTTGGGCGTTGCCGCGTGGCTCCATGCCTTCGATATGCCCGCGGCGGCTGGACAGGTTGCCCATGACGTCGCCCGCGAAATCCTCGGGTGTGACGACCTCCACGGCCATCATCGGCTCGAGGATCTTCGGAGCGGAGCGGCGCATGGCCTCCTTGAAGCCCATCGACGCGGCCACCTTGAACGCCATCTCGTTCGAGTCGACCTCGTGGTACGAACCGTCGACGAGCGTGATCTTGACGTCCACCACGGGATAGCCGGCGAGGACGCCGGTCTCGAGCGAGTCCTGCACGCCCCTGTCCACCGAGTTGATGTACTCCTTCGGCACCGATCCGCCGACGGTCTTGTTCTCGAACACGTAGCCGCTTCCCGGCTGCAGCGGCTCGAGATCGAACACGACGTGGCCGTACTGCCCGTGACCGCCGGTCTGCCGTATGAACTTGCCCTCGACGTCGTTCACCGGTTTGCCGGCGGTCTCACGGTAGGCGACCTGCGGCCTGCCCACGTTCGCCTCGACCTTGAACTCTCGCATCAGGCGATCGACGATGATCTCCAGGTGGAGTTCACCCATCCCGGCGATGATGGTCTGCCCGGTCTCGGTGTCGGTATGCACGCGGAACGTCGGATCCTCTTCGGCCAGCTTCTGCAACGCGACGCCCAGCTTGTCCTGCTCGGCCTTCGTCTTGGGCTCGATGGCGATGTCGATGACGGGGTCGGGGAACACCATCGACTCGAGGACGACGGGCGCGTTCTCCGCGCACAGCGTGTCACCGGTCGACGTGCCCTTCAGCCCGACGGCCGCGAGGATGTCGCCCGCGCGGGCCTCGTCGACGTCCTCGCGATGGTTCGCGTGCATCTGCAGAAGCCGCCCGACGCGCTCCTTCGAATCGCGCGTCGAGTTCAGCACGTAAGAGCCGGCCGTCATGGTGCCGGAGTAGACGCGGAAGTAGGTCAGCTTGCCGACGTACGGGTCGGTCATCACCTTGAACGCGAGCGCGGCGAACGGCGCCTTCTCGTCGGGCGGCCGCTCGACCTCGGCACCGGTGCGCGCGTCGTGACCCTTGATCGGCGGGATGTCCAGCGGGGACGGCAGATACTCGAGGATCGCGTCGAGCAGCGGCTGCACGCCCTTGTTCTTGAACGACGCCCCGCACGTGACGGGCGTGAGGCCGCAGGCGATGCACCCACGGCGGATCGCGGCGCGCAGCTGATCGGCGCCGACCTCCTCCTCCATGAGCACCTTCTCCATGAGGTCGTCGTCGAAATCGGCGGCCAGGTGGAGCAGCTCCTCACGGTAGAGCTCCGCGTCGTCACGCAGCTCGGCCGGGATCTCGCCGGCGGTGGGGTTGATGCCCTTGTCGTCCTCGTTGAAGAAGATCGCGCTCATCTCGACGAGGTCGACGATACCGGTGAACCGGTCCTCCGCGCCGATCGGCAGCTGCAGGAGCGCCGGCTTCGTGTCGAGGCGGTCGCGCATCATCGACACCACGTTCATGAAGTTGGCGCCGGTGCGGTCCATCTTGTTGACGTACGCGATGCGCGGCACGCCATACGTGTCGGCCTGGCGCCATACCGTCTCCGACTGCGGCTCGACGCCGCCGACCGCGCAGAAGACGGCGCATGCGCCGTCGAGCACGCGCAGCGACCGCTCGACCTCGACGGTGAAGTCGACGTGACCGGGCGTGTCGATGATCTGGATGCGATGGTCCTTCCAGTAGCAGGTCGTCGCGGCGGACGTGATCGTGATACCGCGCTCCTGCTCTTGGACCATCCAGTCCATGGTGGCCGCGCCTTCATGGACCTCGCCGATCTTGTGCGTCTTCCCCGTGTAGAAGAGGATGCGCTCGGTCGTCGTGGTCTTACCGGCATCGATGTGGGCCATGATGCCGATGTTGCGGGTCTTGGACAGTGGATAACGCTGCGCCATCTTGGGTGTGTCAGTCCTTCGTCGGTCTGTCGGGGCTGTCCGCTACCAGCGGTAGTGGGAGAACGCGCGGTTCGATTCCGCCATCTTGAACAGGTCTTCGCGGCGCTTCACGGACGCGCCGACGCTGTTCGCGGCATCCATGATCTCGTTCGCCAGCCGCTCCGCCATGGTCTTCTCGCGACGCTTGCGTGAGAAGGTGACGATCCAGCGGATGGCGAGCGTCGTGGAGCGGCGCGAGCTGACCTCGATCGGCACCTGATAGGTGGCACCGCCGACCCGCTTCGGCTTGACCTCGAGGGCCGGCCGGACGTTGTCCATGGCCTTCTTGAAGACGGAGAGCGGGTCGCTGGAGGTCTTGGCCTCGATCATGCCGAACGCTCCGTACACGGTGCGTTCGGCGACGGACTTCTTGCCGTCCAACAGCACCTTGTTGATGAGCTGCGTCACCAACCGGTTGTTGTATACGGTGTCCGGCGCTATCTCCCGACGGGCAGCGGCTGCGCGTCTCGGCATGACTGGTCTCCTCTTCGTGACTCGAGCGGTCGGCGGTCGAGCGGCGACGATGCGCGCCGACCGCTGGATCCGGCGTTATTTCGGCTTCTTCGCCCCGTACCGGCTGCGAGCCTGCATCCTGTTGCTGACCGCCGCGCAGTCGAGAGCCGCGCGGATGATCTTGTAGCGCACACCCGGCAGGTCCTTCACGCGACCGCCGCGCACGAGCACGATGGAGTGCTCTTGCAGGTTGTGCCCGATCCCCGGGATGTACGCGGTGACTTCCATCTGGTTGGTGAGCCGCACGCGGGCCACCTTGCGCAGCGCCGAGTTCGGCTTCTTCGGCGTCGTCGTGTAGACGCGCGTGCAGACGCCGCGCTTCTGCGGGTTCCCCTTGAGAGCGGGCGTCTTGCTCTTGCTCGCCGCCTTCTTGCGGCCCTTGCGGACCAGCTGGTTGATCGTCGGCACTGAAACGCCTCTCCTTCGTCGCCACTCGAAGCCGCCCATCGCGGCTCTGCTGCTTCACGGACGCGCGCCGAGGCGGCGGCCGTGCTCAAGTCGCAAGGACGGACTCTAGCAAGGTCCGGACGCCGTGTCAATCAGTCAACGCCTCCGGGCGTGTCCACCCCTGCCGCGGCCCCACCCCACGGGCCTCGGTCACGCGTTCCGGAACGCTCCGGCCGAGCACAAAGGAGCGGGCGCCCGGAACATACCCGGGACGCCCGCCCCGTTCTCGTCGAGCCCTCGCCCGAGAAACCTATTCCTCGGCGAGTTTCGCGTGCTGGCCGCAGTAGTCCGAACCTTCGCGCGCCTTCTTCGGGCACGGCTTGCCGTTCTTCATGACGGCCTTGCACAGCCCGTCGGTGACGGAAAGGCCCTCGTGCGTCCGGCAATACCTGCTGCCGGCGAGCGCCTTGTTGCGGCAGCGCATGCCGGTGCCGGTGATCGCCGTGCAGCGGTCCTCGTCGTCGGTGGCCTCGACAGGATCGTCGGCCGGCCGCTCTTCGGGCAGGACCAAGTCGGCCGCGACGTCCTCTTCCTCCTCGATGACCGGGACCACCGAGCCGACGTCGAAGAACTCCAGGTTGGACGTGTCGAGGCCCTCGAAGAAGGCGGTCGCCTGCTCGGGCGTGAGCCCACCCTGTTCGATCAGATCCTGGGGAGACGGCAGCATCGCCTCGAGCTCCTTGAGCTCCTCCGGCGCGAAGTCGGGGAGCGCGCCACGCGCCTCCTCGCTGCTCCACTCCGCGGACTGGCCCTTGTAGGTCAGCCGCACGCCACGGTAGCGCCGCATGCCGGTGGCCGCCGGGATGAGCTTCCCGATGATGACGTTCTCCTTGAGGCCGAGGAGGTTGTCCTCCTTGCCCGCGATCGCGGCGTCGGTGAGCACGCGCGTCGTCTCCTGGAACGATGCGGCGGACAGGTAGCTGTCGGTGGCGAGCGATGCCTTGGTGATGCCCAGCAGCACCGGTTCGGCCGGCGCCGGCTCCCCGCCTTCGGCGAGCACACGCTCGTTCTCGTCGGCGAACGCGAACCGGTCCGCGAGCTGGCCGGGGAGGAAGTCGGTCGCTCCGGCGTCCAGCACGGTCAGCTTCGCGCATCATCTGTCGCGCGATGACCTCGATGTGCTTGTCGTTGATGTCGACGCCCTGGGACGCGTAGACGTCCTGGACCTCGGCGACGATGTAGGAGAGCACGTCGGTCTCGCCGCGCAGCAGGAGCAGGTCGTGCGGATTGACCGAGCCTTCGGTCAGCTGCAGACCGGCGACGACCTCGGCGCCGTCGACCACGCCGGGACGCAGCCGCGCACGGCGCGAGACGGTGTAGCTCTTCTCATGGCCGTTCTCACCGTGGACGACGAGCTTACGCACCTTCTCGGCATCTTCGACGAGCAGCGTCCCGCTGATCTCGGCGAGTATCGCCTGGCCTTTCGGCCGGCGGGCCTCGAACAGCTCGGTGACACGCGGGAGGCCGTGGGTGATGTCCTCTCCGGCGACGCCGCCGGTGTGGAACGTGCGCATCGTGAGCTGCGTGCCCGGCTCGCCGATCGACTGCGCGGCGATGATCCCGACCGCGGTGCCGATGTCGACCGGGCGGCTGGATGCCAGGTCCCAGCCGTAGCACTTCTGGCAGACGCCGTACTTCGCGCGACAGGTCATGACCGCGCGCACCTGGACGCTCTCGACGCCGGCTTCCTTCCAGGACTCGATCTCGGCGTCGGAGTCCACGTACTCGCCCGCCGCCTTGAGCACCTCGCCGCTCTTCGCGTCGACCACGTCCACGAGCAGACAGCGGCCCACGAGGTTGTGGTTGACGCGGTCTCCGCCCCGCTCGTCGGCGATCGGCAGGGCGACGCCTTGGTCCGTCTCGCAGTCGGCTTCACGCACGATGACGTCCTGAGCGACGTCCACGAGACGCCTCGTGAGGTAGCCGGAGTCGGCGGTGCGCAGCGCGGTGTCGGCGAGGCCCTTGCGGGCTCCGTGCGTCGAGATGAAGTACTCGAGAACGGAGAGCCCCTCGCGGAAGTTCGCCTTGATCGGCCGGTCGAGGATCTCGCCCTTCGGGTTCGCCATGAGGCCTCGCATGCCGGCCAGCTGGCGGATCTGCTTGATGTTCCCGCGTGCGCCCGAGTACGCCATCATGTAGACGGGGTTGAACTTGTCGAAATTGCGCGCCATCGCCTCACCGACCGCCTCGTTCGTCTCCGTCCAGACGTCGACGATCTGACGGTGTCGCTCGTCATGGGTGATGAGGCCGCGGTCGTACTGGTCCTCGATCTCGGCGACCTTCTTGTCGCCCTCGTCGAGCAGCCCCTGCTTCTCCGGCGGGATCACGACGTCGTAGACGGAGACCGTCACGCCGGCGCGGGTCGCATAGTGGAAGCCGAGGCGCTTCATCTCGTCCAGGATGTGAGCCATCTGCGTCGTCGAGTAACGGTTCGAGCAGTCCTCGACGATGCGCGCGATGCCCTTCTTGTCGACCTCGCGGTTCATGTACGGGTAGTCCTCCGGCAGCGAACGGTTGAACGTCACGCGACCGACGGTCGTGGACAGCCGCTCGCCTGCGTGGCGGTCGCGATAGCACGTCTTGCCGGACTCGGCGTCCACGTACTCCTCGCTGATGTCGCGGTCGAGGCGCACCTCGATGCGCGCCTGCAGGTCGAGGGCGCGGTTGTCGTAGGCGAGGATCGCTTCCTTCTCCGACGCGAAGGCCGAGCCCTCCCCCATAACGCCGTCGCGCTGCGCGGTGAGGTAGTAGACGCCCATGACCATGTCCTGCGTCGGCGTGGCGAGCGGCCGGCCGTGCGCAGGCGACTTGATGTTGTTGACCGACAGCATGAGGATGCGCGCCTCGGCCTGCGCCTCCGCGGACAGCGGCAGGTGCACGGCCATCTGGTCGCCGTCGAAGTCCGCGTTGAAGGCGGTGCACACCAGCGGGTGCAGCCGGATGGCCTTGCCCTCGACGAGCACCGGCTCGAACGCCTGGATGCCGAGACGATGCAGCGTGGGCGCGCGGTTGAGCAGGACCGGGTGATCTCGGATGACCTCTTCGAGAACGTCCCACACGATCGGCCGCTGGCGGTCGACCATGCGCTTCGCGCTCTTGATGTTCTGGGCCTGGTCGAGGTCGACGAGGCGCTTCATCACGAACGGCTTGAACAGCTCGAGCGCCATGACCTTCGGCAGGCCGCACTGGTGCAGCTTGAGCTCCGGCCCGACGACGATGACGGAGCGGCCGGAGTAGTCGACGCGCTTGCCGAGCAGGTTCTGCCGGAAGCGCCCCTGCTTGCCCTTGAGCATGTCGGAGATCGACTTCAGCGGCCGGTTGCCGGGGCCGGTCACGGGACGGCCGCGCCGGCCGTTGTCGAACAGCGCGTCGACGGCCTCCTGCAGCATGCGCTTCTCGTTGTTGACGATGATCTCCGGGGCGCCGAGGTCGAGCAGCCTCTTGAGGCGGTTGTTGCGGTTGATGACACGCCGGTACAGGTCGTTCAGGTCCGAGGTCGCGAAGCGGCCGCCGTCGAGCTGCACCATCGGGCGCAGGTCCGGCGGGATGACGGGGATCGCGTCGAGGATCATCCACTCCGGCCGGTTCTTCGACGCCTTGAAGGCCGCGACCACCTTGAGCCGCTTGATCGCCTTCTGGCGCTTCTGCCCCTTGCCGTCGCGGATCTGATCGCGCAGCTCGGTGGCGAGATCGTCGAGATTGACGCGCTCGAGGAGGTCCTTGACCGCCTCCGCGCCCATGCCGCCGCGGAAGTAGTTGCCGTAGCGCAGCTTCATCTCGCGGTAGAGCGTCTCGTCGGAGATCAGCGCCTTGGGAGACAGCTTCACGAACGCGTCGTACGTGTCCTTGAGCAGCTCGCGGCGGTCCTCGTACTCCTCGTCGAGGTCGGAGAGGTCGCGCTTGGCCTCGGTCTCGAGCCGCTTGATCTGGTCCGGCGGCCGGCACGGAATCGTCGACCTCCTCGCCGTCCTCCGGCTCGGCCTCGCCCTTGAGCACGGCGATGCGGCGGTCGCGCTCCTCCTCGACGGCGGCGACTTCCGCGGCCTTCTCGCCGTCGAGGTTCGCCGAGATCGGTGTCGAGCTCGTCCTTGAGCATCGGCAGGTCGGCTTCGCGGTCGTCCTCGTTGACGGACGTGATGATGTAGCTCGCGAAGTACAGGACCTTCTCGAGGTCCTTCGGGGCGATGTCGAGCAGATAGCCGAGGCGGCTCGGAACGCCCTTGAAGTACCAGATGTGGCTCACCGGCGCGGCCAGCTCGATGTGGCCCATCCGCTCGCGGCGCACCTTCGCGCGCGTCACCTCGACGCCGCAACGCTCGCAGATGATGCCCTTGAAGCGGACGCGCTTGTACTTGCCGCAGTAGCACTCCCAGTCCTTGGTCGGACCGAAGATCTTCTCGCAGAAGAGTCCGTCCTTCTCGGGCTTGAGCGTGCGGTAGTTGATCGTCTCGGGCTTCTTGACCTCGCCGCGCGACCACTGGCGGATCTGCTCGGACGAAGCGAGCCCTATCCGCAGCCTATCGAAGTTGCTTGACGTCGACGTCGAGCAACGTGACTCCTCCTCGTTTCACGGTTCCTCGTGCTCATGCGATCGCAGTCCGGAACCGGTTTCGGTGATGCAGTGTTCCCGCTCGTCACTCCTGCGGAGCTTGGCCGAGGTCCGCGAGCGCCTCGCCGATGTCGAGATCGGATTCCTCCTCGAGCTCGGGGAGCTCCTCGAGTTCCTCTTCCTCCTCGCCGATGCTGATGACGCCGTCGCCAAGGCCCGAGAGGTCCAGGCCGAGTTCCTCGGCGGTCTTGAAGATGTCCTCTTCCTCTTCCTTCAGCTCGATCTCCTCGCCGGTCTCCGAGATGATCTCCACGTCGAGGCAGAGCGACTGCATCTCCTTGACGAGCACCTTGAACGACTCGGGGATGCCCGGCTCGGGGATGTTCTCGCCCTTCACGATCGCCTCGTAGGCCTTCACGCGGCCGACGACGTCGTCGGACTTGATGGTGAGGATCTCCTGGAGGACGTAGGCCGCGCCGTACGCGTACAGGGCCCATACCTCCATCTCGCCGAAGCGCTGGCCGCCGAACTGCGCCTTGCCGCCGAGCGGCTGCTGGGTGATGAGCGAGTACGGGCCGGTCGAGCGGGCGTGGATCTTGTCGTCGACGAGGTGGAGCAGCTTCAGGATGTAGATCTGGCCGACCGTGACGTCCTCGCGGAACGGCTCGCCGGTGCGACCGTCGTACAGGCGGGCCTTGCCGGTCCGCCCGACGCTCGGCACCATATCGGAGATGACCTTGTCGCCGTAGCGCTTCTTCGCGCGCAGCAGCATGTTGCGGTCGGACTCCTCGAGCACGTCTGGATCTCGGACTCGCGCGCACCGTCGAACACCGGCGTCGCGCAGTAGATGCCGCCTTCGACCGGTTCCTTCTGCTTGGCGTCGTCGGACCAGCCGACGAACGCGGCCCAGCCGAGATGCGTCTCGAGCAGCTGGCCGATGTTCATGCGGGACGGCACGCCGAGCGGGTTGAGGATGATGTCGACCGGCGTGCCGTCCGCCAGGAACGGCATGTCCTCGACCGGCAGGATCTTGGAGATGACGCCCTTGTTGCCATGACGTCCCGCGAGCTTGTCGCCCTCGTTGATCTTGCGCTTCTGAGCGACGTAGACGCGCACGAGCTCGTTGACCCCCGGTGACAGGTCGTCACCGTTCTCGCGGCTGAAACGCTGGACGGAGATGACGCGGCCGGTCTCGCCGTGCGGGACCTTCAGCGACGTGTCGCGCACCTCGCGCGCCTTCTCGCCGAAGATGGCGCGCAGCAGGCGCTCCTCGGCGGTCAGCTCGGTCTCGCCCTTCGGCGTGACCTTGCCGACGAGCACGTCCCCGGTGAAGACCTCGGCGCCGATGCGGATGATGCCGTCCTCGTCGAGGTTGGCGAGCACGTCCTCGCCGACGTTCGGGATCTCACGGGTGATCTCCTCCGGCCCGAGCTTGGTATCGCGGGCCTCGACCTCGTACTCCTCGATGTGGATCGAGGTCAGGAGGTCGTCCTTGACCACGCGCTCCGACAGGATGATGGCGTCCTCGTAGTTGTAGCCCTCCCACGGCATGAACGCGACGAGCAGGTTCGTGCCGAGCGCCAGCTCGCCGCTCTCGGTGGAGGGGCCGTCCGCAAGGACGTCGTCGATCTCCACGCTCTGTCCGATCGCCACGACGGGGCGGTGGTTGATGCACGTGCCCTGGTTGGAGCGCTGGAACTTCGGCAGGTACGTACTCGTCGATGGCCCCGTCGGCTGCGCGGACGCCGATCAGTCGGCTGTCGACGCGCTCGACCACGCCCGGGCGCTTCGCGCGCGATGATCTCGCCGGTGTCGACGACGGCGCGATGCTCCATGCCGGTGCCGATCAGCGGCGACCGCGGACGCAGGAGCGGCACCGCCTGGCGCTGCATGTTCGAGCCCATGAGCGCGCGGTTCGCGTCGTCGTGCTCGAGGAACGGGATGAGCGCGGTCGCGACCGAGACCATCTGCCGCGGCGACACGTCCATGTACTCGACGTCGGTCGGGCTTGACCTCTTCCGGGTCGCCACCCTTCAGCCGGCACAGCACCCGCTCGCGGTCGAACTTGCCGGTCTTCGCGTCGAACGTCTCGTTCGCCTGCGCGATGACGTAACCGGTCTTCCTCGATCGGCCGTCAGGTACTCGATGTTGTCCGTGACCTTGCCGCCGACGACCTTGCGGTACGGCGTCTCGATGAAGCCGAACGGGTTGATGCGCGCGAACGTCGCCAGCGAGCCGATGAGGCCGATGTTCGGGCCTTCAGGCGTCTCGATCGGGCACATGCGGCCGTAGTGCGACGGATGCACGTCGCGCACCTCGAAGCCGGCGCGCTCGCGCGACAGGCCACCGGGGCCGAGCGCCGAGAGACGGCGCTTGTGCGTGAGCCCGGCGAGCGGGTTCGTCTGGTCCATGAACTGCGAGAGCTGGCTGGAACCGAAGAACTCCTTGATGGCCGCGACGATCGGCCGGATGTTGATGAGCGACTGCGGCGTGATCTGATCGACGTCCTGCGTGGTCATGCGCTCGCGGACGACGCGCTCCATGCGCGCGAGACCGATCCGGAACTGGTTCTGGATCAGCTCGCCGACGCTGCGGACCCGCCGATTGCCGAAATGGTCGATGTCGTCGACGGCGTAGCCGGTCGCGCCCCCCCACAGCTCGACGAGGTAGCGGACGGCGGCGAGCACGTCCTCGTTCGTCAGCGTGGACTGGTCGATCGGCAGCTCGAGGCCGAGCTTCGTGTTCACCTTGTAGCGGCCGACCTTGGCGAGGTCGTAGCGCTGGGCGTTGAAGAACAGGCCGTCGAGCAGCGACCGTGCGGACTCGACGGTCGGCGGCTCGCCGGGACGCAGGCGCTTGTAGATCTCGATCAGCGCCTCTTCGCGGTTCTCCGTGTAGTCCTTCTCGAGCGTGCGCTTGATGCACTCGGCGTCATGCGAAGAGCTCGAGGATCTCCTCGCGCGTCTCGGCGATCCCGAGCGCCTTGATGAGCACGGTGACCGGCTGCTTGCGCTTGCGGTCGATGCGCACTGAGACGACGTCGCGACGGTCGGTCTCGAGCTCGAGCCACGCGCCTCGGCGCCGGGATGACCTTGGTCGTGTAGATCGACTTGTCCGAGGTCTTGTCGCGCTCCTCGGAGTAGTAGACGCCGGGCGAACGGACGAGCTGACAGACGACGACACGCTCCGTGCCGTTGATGACGAAGGTGCCGCGGTCGGTCATGAGCGGGAAATCGCCCATGAAGACCTGCTGCTCCTTCACCTCGCCGGTCTCACGGTTGACGAACGACACGTCGACGAAGAGCGGCGCCTGGTAGGACATGTCCTTTTCCTTGCACTCCTCGACGGAGTACTTGGGGTCGCCGAACTCGTGGGCGCCGAACTCCACCGCCAGGTTGCCGGTGAAGTCCTCGATCGGGGAGATGTCGGAGAAGGTCTCGTGCAGTCCCTCTTCGAGGAACCACTTGAAACTGTCTCGCTGCAACGCGATAAGATTGGGAACGTCGAGCACTTCGGGAATCTTCGCGAACGTTCGACGCTGGCGAAGGCCAGCTTGGACAACACGGGATCCGGCTCCACGGGACACCAGGTGATTCCTCCTCCTGTCGTGGGGCTTGCTAGATAACGCGGCAAACCATCAGTTTATTCACCGAACGCGGCCGGGTCAATACGGCCCGCGCTCTTTCTTTTCCAGCGCGTGGCCCGAACCAACCGGCCCGACGGTCAGGATGAGAACCGACGAGGCCGGGAGCGTGCGCCGCGCGCCGCTCCCGGCCTCGTACCATGTGGCGAGGGTCGCTACTTGAGCTCGACGCTGGCGCCGGCTTCCTCGAGCTTGCCCTTGGCCTTCTCCGCGTCCTCCTTGTTCGCACCCTGCAGCACGGCCGCGGGAGCGGACTCGACCAGGTCCTTGGCTTCCTTGAGCCCGAGGCCCGGCACGATCTCGCGAACCACCTTGATCACGGAGATCTTGTTCGCGCCGACCTCGGTGAGCATGACGTCGAAGCTGTCCTTCTCCTCGGCCGGGGCGGCCTCGGCCGCACCGCCGGCGACAGCCGCGACGGCGACGGGAGCCGCCGCGGACACACCGAACGTCTCCTCGATCGACTTCACCAGCTCGGACAGCTGGAGGGCGGGCATCTCCTTCAGAGCTTCGAGGATCTCTTCATTCGACAGTGCCATCGGTTCCTGATCTCCTTCTCATGTCTCGTCGGCGCGCGCCCGAGCGTCGCACCGCTGTTCGTCGTTGGAAGCGCGCAGGTGCTACGCGGCCGCCTTCTGGTCCGCGACGGCGCGGATGGCGCGAGCCAGCGCCCCTGCCGGCGCGTTGAGCACGCGGGCGACACCGGCGAGCGGCGCCGCCAGCGAGCCGGCGAGCTTCGCATAGAGCTCCTCGCGAGACGGCAGGGCCGCGAGCGCGGAGATGCCGCTCGCGTCGGTGATGCGCCGCTCGATGAAGCCGCCCTTGAGCTGGATCGCCGCATGGTCCTTGGCGAAATCGACGAGTGCCTTGGCCGGGCCCACCGGATCGCCGTACGCGAACAGGAAGGCCGTCGGCCCCTCGAGCATCTCGCCGAGGTCCGGCAGCGCGAGCTCACGCATCGCGATCTGGGTGAGCGTGTTCTTGTAGACCCGCAGCTCCGCCCCGGCCTCACGCAGCGCCGCTCGCAGCGTCTGCATCTCCTTGACGGTCAGCCCGCGATAGTCCGCGAGCACGACGGACGAGGAGTTCGCGAAGTGGTCCTTGATCTCTGCGACAGATTCGAACTTGCTGTCGTTCGGCATGGCTTGTCTCTCCTACCTCCTCTCACCGTTCGATTCCGTGGCGCCGCCCGACTTCCGACGGCGACGCCCGAAGCGGGGAGTCGCCCGTCCTCCCACCGCGGGAGAACGGAACGTGGCCCCCGCCGAAGGATCAGCGGAGGCCACGAGAGCGAACGATGCCCATCCGGGGACCGGATGGCGTGGACGTCCGCCTCGGCTGGCTGGGGCGGACGTTCACCCCACTTGGACCCGGCCTCGTTCCCGGGCACCTGCTGTCTTCGGCTTCTGTCGATCTTGCGCGTGCCTGTCAAAGAAGAACGGCGCCCACCCTACCATCGCCGGGCGCCCCGGCGCAAGGAGGAACTACTCTTCGGCGAGCGCGCGAGTGCGCGTCGTGTCGACCTTGATGCCGGGGCCCATCGTCGTGGCCACGGTGATGGACTTGATGTACTTGCCCTTGGCGACCGCCGGCTTGGCGCGCAGGATCTCGTCGAGCACCGCGCCGTAGTTCTCGACCAGCTTCGCGGTCTCGAACGACGCCTTGCCGATGCTCGACGTGCGCGATGCCGAACTTGTCGGCGCGATACTCGACCTTGCCGGCCTTCAGCTCGCTGCACCACGCGGCGCGACGTCCATGCGTCACGGTGCCGAGCTTCGGGTTCGGCATGAGTCCGCGCGTGCCGAGGATCCTGCCCGAGCCGGCCGACCTTGGCCATCATGTCGGGCGTGGCGACGGTCGCGTCGAAGTCGAGGAACCCGCCGTTGATGCGTCTCGATCAGGTCATCGTCCGCCGACGACGTCGGCGCCCGCGGCCTCGGCCTCGCGCGCCTTGTCGCCGGACGCGAAGACCGCGACGCGCACGGTCTTGCCCGGTGCCGTTCGGCAGCGACACGGAGCCGCGGACCTGCTGGTCGGCCTGGCGGGTGTCGATGCCGAGCCGGAAATGGGCTTCGACGGTCTCGTCGAACTTCGCCGGAGCCAGTTCCTGCGCCAGCGTGACCGCCTGCAGCGGGGTGTAGAGCGTGTCCTTGTCGATAGCGCGCGCGAGCCTCGCGCAGCTTCCTGCCTGCCTTCATCGTGCCTGCCTCCTGTGGTCCGCGGGCCCGCGCTGAGGCGCCTCCCACTACGTCTTCCGGTCGACCGCGGCCGCCGAACGTCCGCGGGTCGCGCCTAGTCGACGACCGTGATGCCCATCGACCGGGCGGTGCCCTCGACGATCCTCATGCCGGCCTCGATGTCGTTCGCGTTGAGGTCGACGAGCTTCGTCTCGGCGATCTGGCGCACCTGCTCGCGCGTCACCGCTCGCGACCTTCGTGCGATTCGGCGCGCCCGAGCCCTTCTCGACGCCGGCGGCCTGCTTGAGCAGCACGGCCGCGGGCGGGGTCTTCGTGATGAACGTGAACGACCGGTCCTCGTAGACGGTGATCTCGACCGGCGTGATCGTGCCCATCTGGCCCTGCGTCTGGGCGTTGAACGCCTGGCAGAACTGCATGATGTTCACCTGGTGCTGGCCGAGCGCGGGACCGACCGGCGGCGCCGGGTTCGCCTGGCCGGCCGGGATCTGCAGCTTGATGAAGCCGACGACCTTCTTGGCCATGATGCTCTACATCCGATCCTCGAGTCCTCGGCGCGCTCGCCGCGCGCCGTTCTGCGCTTCCGATGGTTCCTGGCAACGAGGGCCGGCCCGAGAAGCCCGGCCGGCATCACTCCGCCGGCGGACCGCGCCTGCGACCGTCTACAACTTCGCGACCTGATCGAAACCGAGTTCGACCGGCGTCTCGCGTCCGAAGATCGAGACCATGACCTTGATCTTGCCCTGGTCGGCATTGACCTCGGACACCGTACCGTCGAACTCCGCGAGCGGCCCGGAGGTCACCTTGACGCGCCATGCCCTCGTGGAACTCCGTGAACGACTTCGGCTTGGCGCCGACGACGCCGGTGGCGCCCTTGATCCGCTTCACCTCGTCGCGGGAGAGCGGGACCGGCTTGCCCTGGCTGCCCACGAAACCGGTGACGCCCGGCGTGTTGCGCACGACGTACCAGCTAGTCGTCGTCGAGCTGCATCTCGCACGAGGATGTAGCCGGGGAACACCTTCTTGTCGGAGGTGACCTTCTTGCCGCCTTGCTTGATCTCCGTGACCGTCTCCTTCGGGATGAAGACGTTGAAGATCTTGTCGGCCATGCTCATCGACTCGATCCGGTGCTCGAGGTTCGCCTTGACCTTGTTCTCGTAGCCCGAATACGTGTGGATGACGTACCAGCGCTTCGCCATGTTCTCAGCCGCCGACCCTGGCGAGCGCGGTCGATGATCGCGGCGTGACAGACGTAGTCGAGGACGAAGATGAGCACGATGAAGATGGCGAGCGTCGTCGACGACGATCCACGAGGAGTTGATGACCTCCTGCGCGCGTCGGCCAGACGACGCGGCGCATCTCGGCGCGCACGTCGCTGAAGTAGCGCATCAAGCGCTGCCATACGTTCGGCTTCGGCCAGCTTTGGCGCTTCGATCTGGGCCATCTTCCTCGATCCGTCCTCTCATGCGGTCGCGCTTCTTCTTCCGTCGCTCGGCGCGACCGCCTTCCGGCGTGGCCGGCCCCGTCTCGACAGGTTCCCGTCACGCACGGATATGTGTCGGTGGCAGGCCAGGAGGGACTCGAACCCCCAACATCCGGTTTTGGAGACCGGCGCTCTACCATTGGAGCTACTGGCCTACGCGTGAGCCGCTCCGCGAGGTCGCCGCGGGCGCTACCGGGTCTCGTTGTGCACCGTGTGGCAGCGGCACCACTTGCAGTACTTCTTGTACTCGATGCGCTCCGGATTGTTCTGCTTGTTCTTCGTTCGTCGTGTAGTTGCGGCGCTTGCACTCGGTGCAGGCGAGCGTGACGAGCGTCCTCATGGTATCGCTTCCTCCGTAGGCGGCCTCGCACCCGGGATCGCGTGAGGGGCGGGCCGGGGACGGTAGCGTAATCTAGCACCCGCTTTCGGAGAGTGTCAAACCGACTCCGGAGCAGGCGACACGGGGCCCGGCCGCTCCTCGCGGACCGGGCCCCGCAGTACTGCGATGCGTATGTGAGGGTCTACTTGATGATCTTGTGACGCGGCCGGAGCCGACGGTGCGGCCGCCCTCACGGATGGCGAAGCGCAGACCGTCCTCCATCGCGATCGGGTCGATGAGCTCGCCTTGACCTCGACGTTGTCGCCCGGCATGACCATCTCGGTGCCCTCGGGCAGATGCGCGATGCCGGTGACGTCGGTGGTGCGGAAGTAGAACTGCGGGCGGTACCCGTCGAAGAACGGGGTGTGGCGGCCGCCTTCCTCCTTGGTCAGGATGTAGACCTGGCCGCTGAACTCGGTGTGCGGCGTGATCGAGCCCGGCTTGCAGAGCACCTGGCCGCGCTCGATCTCGGTGCGGCCGACGCCGCGCAGCAGCACGCCGATGTTGTCGCCGGCCTGCGCCTGGTCGAGCAGCTTGCGGAACATCTCGACGCCCGGTCACGACCGTCTTGCGGGTCTCCGGATGGATGCCGACGATCTCGACCTCGTCGCCGACGTTGACGACGCCGCGCTCGACGCGGCCGGTGGCGACGGTGCCGCGGCCGGTGATCGTGAAGACGTCCTCGACGGCCATCAGGAACGGCTTGTCGATGTCGCGGACCGGCTCCGGGATGAAGGTGTCGATGGCGTCCAGGAGCTCGTCGATCGCGACCTCATCGCTCCTCGTCGCCCTCGAGCGCCTTGAGAGCGGAGCCGCGGATGATGGGGGTGTCGTCGCCCGGGAACTCGTACTCGGAGAGCAGCTCGCGGACTTCCATCTCGACGAGCTCGATGAGCTCCGGGTCGTCGACCATGTCGCATCTTGTTCAGGATAGACGACGATGTAGGGAACGCCGACCTGGCGGGCGAGCAGGATGTGCTCGCGGGTCTGGGGCATGGGGCCGTCGGCGGCGGACGACGACCAGGATCGCGCCGTCCATCTGGGCGGCACCCGTGATCATGTTCTTGACGTAGTCGGCGTGGCCCGGGCAGTCGACGTGCGCGTAGTGGCGCTTCTCGGTCTCGTACTCGACGTGCGCGATGGCGATGGTGATGCCGCGCTCGCGCTCTTCCGGGGCCTTGTCGATCTGATCGAACGGCGTGAAGTCCGCGAAACCCTTCTCGGCCTGACGCTTCGTGATCGCGGCGGTCAGCGTGGTCTTGCCGTGGTCGACGTGACCGATGGTACCGACGTTGACGTGCGGCTTGGTGCGCTCGAACTTCTTCTTCGCCATGTGTCTCCTCCTTCGGGTGACCGCTGCGCGGTGCCGGCGCGTCGACGCGCCGGCGCGCGCTTCGTGCCGGGCGACGGCCTGCGCTGTTCGATACGGCTGCTTACCTTCTTCTTTCGTATCTACGACCGGCCGTCGGGCTCGGGCGTGGATGACCTGGTAGCGGTGGCTGGACTCGAACCAGCGACGCCGCGGGTATGAACCGCGTGCTCTGACCAACTGAGCTACACCGCCGTGATTGGCCGGACGACCCGCGAGGCGGGCTCCCGCGCACGCTCGACCTGACCGGTGAGTCGTGTGGAGCCCACAACCGGACTTGAACCGGTGACCTCTTCCTTACCAAGGAAGTGCTCTGCCGACTGAGCTATGTGGGCATTCCACCGTCCGAGCATCGAGCGTCTCGTGGTGGGGGCGCTTGGATTCGAACCAAGGTAGGCGTAGCCAACGGGTTTACAGCCCGTCCCCTTTAGCCACTCGGGCACACCCCCATACAAACAAAAAGGCCATATTCGCGATGTCAAGGTCTCCTACTACCCTGCGAAAAGGCGAATGAATACTACAGGCCGCGCCGGACCACTGTCAACGGCGTCAACGCCACCGGGCGTGTCCTTTGCCGGGGATCTCGAGCGGCTGTTCGAGCCGGCCCGGCCGCGACGCGATCGGGCCGTCGAAGGGTGCGTGGAGCCGGCGGGGGACTCGAACCCCCGACCTATCGCTTACAAGGCGATTGCTCTACCGACTGAGCTACACCGGCGCGCGCACCATTGTACGCATGCCGGCTCAGCAGGTCTTGCAGCGCTGGATCTGCAACTCGACCTTGCGTTTGACGCGCTGCAACGCGTTGTCCACCGCCTTCGGGTGACGGCCGAGCTGGTCCGCGATCTCGCTGTAGGAGCGGCCGTTCACGTACAGCCCCAGCACGTTGCTCTCGAAGGACGAGAGCGCTCCCGTGAACCCTTCCTTGATGCTCGCCGCCTCCCAGGCGGAGATCACCACTTCCGCGGGATCGCACACGCCACGCGCGGCCAGGATCTCGGAGAGGACGCGATCGCCCTCCTCCTCGGAGGTCGGGCGCTGGAGAGAGACGTACGTGTTGAGCGGCGTGTGCTTCTGGCGGCTCGCCGTCTTGATGGCCGTGATGAGCTGCCTGGTCACGCACAGTTCCGCGAAGGACCGGAACGACGCCTGACGTTCGGGGCGGTAGTCTCGGATGGCCTTGTACAGGCCGATCATGCCTTCCTGCAGCACGTCGTCCCGATCGGCGCCGGCGAGGAAGTACGAGCGAGCCTTGCAGCGAACGAAACTGCGGTACCGCGCGATGAGCGCGGCGGACGCGCTCTCGTCGCCAGCCTGCGCGGCCAGGATGAGCGCGAGCTCCGCTCCACCCCCGCCTCGACGGGCAGTCCCCGTTTGAAAACCCACGTTCGACCTCCCCGATAGGAACCGCCCGGCAGCGCGTCCCCCACCCTTGTGGCCGCTGTCCCGGCAGACACGCCCACGCATCGGACGCTAGCCGCACCGCACGGCCTTGTCAACGATGGCCCGATGCGCGTGCTCGCGGGATGGCTACCCGGTCCGGCCGGTGCCGCCGCCACGAAGCCGCCGGAGCTCGGACCTCGTGCGTTCGTCCACGACGTCCTCGACGGTGCTTCGGCCGCCACGGTCGGCCGCATGCCCTCTCCAGCCGCGCTCGTCCTCCGCGAGCTCCTCGGCGAACGAAGGCGACCGCCTGACGGTCACGCTGCCACCGACCGACGTCCAACGGGTCGCGACGTCGGAGGTGACCACCTCGGTCTCGACCCCCTCGCGCCGTGCTCGCGCCGCGAGCGCTTCGATCACCGAATCGGCGTCGGTGCCGCTCGGCGAGAAGATCACCGTGACGCCGCCGACCTCACGCTCGGCGCCGTCGGAGAGCGGGTTTGCCGCGGCGTCGAACACCACGACGACGTCGTCCCCGGCCGCCGCCCGGGCGCCGAGGTCGGCGATCAGCCGCTCGCGAGCGGCGTCGATGTCCGTCGCCGCGATCCCCGCGTACCGCGGCACGCCACGGAGCACGTTGTAGCCGTCGACGAGGATGCGAGCCATCGCGGGCCTCACACCAGGCCGTTGCGACGCGCCCACTCGTACGCCAGCACCGCGGCGGCCGCCGACACGTTGAGCGAGGAGACGTGCCCGCGGACCGGGAGCCGCACCAGCAGGTCGCACGAGCGTTCGGTGAGGCGCGCGAGGCCTTCGCCTTCCGCGCCCATCACCAGCACGACCCGGCCTTCCAGCGGCGCCGTGAACGCGGTCTCCGATGCCCGCTCGGACGCCCCGACGACCCAGAAGCCCGACTGCTTGCAGCTCTCGAGGGCGCGGACGAGATTCGTCACCCGGCAGATCGGGAGGCGTTCGGCCGCTCCGGCTGCGGCCTTGAGCGCGACGGGGGTGATCGAGGCAGCGCGGTCCTTCGGGATGACGACCGCGGCCGCACCGACGACATCGGCGGTGCGCACGACCGCGCCCAGGTTGCCGGGATCGGTGACGTGGTCGAGGGCGATCAGCAGCGCGGGCCCTTCACCCGAGGCCGCCAGCACCTCGTCCAGCTCGGCGTATCGGAACGGGTCGACCAGCGCCACGACTCCCTGGTGGGCGCCACGCTCGCTCAGTGCGTCCAGCGCCTGCCGCCGCACGAGATCCACGGGCACGCCGCGAGCGCGCGCCCGCTCGAGGATGCGATCGATCGCGTCACCGTGAGCGCCGTCGAGGATGAGGAGCCGCTCCACCCGCCTGTCGGATCCGAGCAGCTCGAGTACCGCGTTCCGTCCCTCGACGGTGTCGCGCGGCGTCGCGGTCATCCGCGACGCACGGCGACGCGGGCACCCGACGCCGTGTCCTCGACGGTGACGCCGAGGGCCGCGAGGCCGTCGCGAACGGCGTCGGCGCGTGCCCAGTCCTTGGCCGCGCGCGCTCTGTCTCGCGCCTCCAACAGCGCGCGGACCGCCCCGGGCCGATCGCCGCCTTCGTAGCCGACGACCCGCGACGCCAGCGAGAGGACCCCCTCCGGCAGATCGAGCTCCGCCAGCTGGTCGATCCCCTCCCCGCCTCCGGTCGCCGATCCGGCTCGCGGGATCCGCACGCCGAGCACGCCGAGAAGTTCGACCACGGTGTCGCGCGCGCCGCCGAGGGCGTCGACGTCGTCGGCCGACAGGTCGCCCTCGTGCGACGCCACGAAGCTGTTGGCGCTCCGTACGAGATCGAAGAGGCCGGCGAGCGCGCCCGCGGTGTTGAAGTCGTCGTCCATCTCGCTCGTGAAGCGCTCGCGGGCGGCGGCGACCGCCGACGCGAGCCCCAGGCGCTCCCGCGCCGGCGCGCCGGGACCGGGAGCGGGCCGCCCGGAGAGCCAGTCCACGGTGGCCACGAGCGTCTGAAGACGACCGAGCGCCGTGCCCGCCTCGTCGAGCCGGTCGGTCGAGAAGTCCAGAGGGCTCCGATAGTGCGTCTGGAGCATCAGGAGCCGGACGGTCGGCGCGGGGTAGCTCTCCAGGATGTCCTTCAGGAGCAGGAAGTTGCCGAGCGACTTGCTCATCTTCTCGGCGTTGATCTGCAGCAGCCCGCCGTGCATCCAGTAGCGGACGAACCGCGTCCGGTGGCCGCTTCCGACTGTGCCAGTCTCGTTCTCGTGGTGCGGGAAGATGAGGTCGGTGGCCCCGCCGTGGATGTCGAACGGCGTACCCAGCTCCATCTCCGACATCACCGAGCACTCGAGATGCCAGCCGGGGCGACCCTCTCCCCACGGGCTCGGCCAATGCGGCTCGCCCGGCTTCGCCGACTTCCACAGCGCGAAGTCGAGCGGATCCCGCTTGCGCTCGTCCACGTCGACGCGAGCGCCCGACTCGAGCTCGTCGATGTCGCGGCCGGAGAGCTTGCCGTACCCGGGGAACGAGCGCACGGAGAAGTACACGTCGCCGTCGACCGACGTACGCGTGCCCGGCCTCGATGAGCCGCTCGGACCATCTCGACCATCTCGACGATCGTCTCGGTCGCGCGCGGCTGCGCCGTCGGCGGCTCGACGCCGAGGGCGTCCATCGCCGCGAGGAACGACGCGGTGTACCGAGCGGCTATCTCGGCCGGAGCCACGCCTTCTTCAGCCGCGGCGCGGATGATCTTGTCGTCGACGTCCGTGATGTTCTGCACGAAGCGCACGTCGAAGCCGCGCCAGACGAGGTAGCGACGCATCGACGTCGAAACTGAGGAACGTCCGCGCGTTCCCGATGTGGATGTGGTTGTAGACGGTGGGCCCGCAGACGTACATGGCGACCTTGCCGGCCTCGCGCGGCACGAAGTCCTCCTTCGCGCGCGACATCGTGTTGTAGAGGCGCAGGGTCATGGGCGCGGCCCGTCCTGAACGGGAAGCGGCTCGACGTCGCAGCGCTCGCCGCCGTCGCCGAGCCCGTTCTCGACCTCCCGCCGCGCGTCGTCTTCAGTGTCGGGCCCGCCCGTCCCCGTGGCCCGGGGTCCGCCCAGCCGCGCGTCGAGGCGGTCCATGCGGTGCTGGATGCAGCGGAACATCTCGATGACCGGGTCGGGCAGGTCCTCGTGATGGAGGTCGACGACGTCGACACGCGCGCCTTCCCGGACCACGACGCGCCCGGGGACGCCGACGACGGTGCAGTCGGGCGGAACGTCGTTCACGACGACCGCCCCGCCGCCGACCTTCGAGCCTCGGCCGATGGTGATGTTGCCGAGCACGGTCGCTCCGACCCCGATGATGACGTCGTCCTCGATGGTGGGGTGCCGCTTGCCGCGCTCCTTGCCCGTCCCCCCGAGTGTCACGCCCTGGTAGATGGTCACGTTGTCACCGATGATCGTGGTCTCACCGATCACGATGCCCATGCCGTGGTCGATGAAGAGGCCCTCCCCGATGGTGGCCGCCGGATGGATCTCGATGCCCGTCCGATGCCTCACCCACTGGCTGATGGCCCTGGCGATGAACGGGTGCCCGGACGCCTGCAGGCGGTGCGTGTGGCGATGCCACCGCACTGCCTTGAGCCCGGGATAGAAGAAGTAGGCGGACCACGCCGAGGTGGCCGCGGGGTCCCTCTCCATCACCGCGCCGATGTCGCGTTTCAGCCGATCGAACACAAGGCTCCAAAGGTCGCAGCCGCGGCGGCACGAGATGCGCGGCGCCGCCCCGATGTTCCAGCAAGTGTACCCGCGAGTGCTCGCCGGCGTCACGCACGGGCGGACGGTCACGCCGGGGCGGGACCCGGAGCGTCAGGCGGTCAGGACCGCGGCGAGACGAGCGGAGGCGGCTTCCGCGCCGAGCAGCGCGAGCACGGTGGCGATCGGGAGACCGTGGGCGCGCCCGGTGAGCGCGGCCCGGAGCGCGGGCATCGCCTCGCGGGCCGGAACCCCCGTCGCGCGGACGGCGGCGCGGACGGCGTCGCCGCCGTCCGGCACCGCGGCCGCGGCGGCCTCGAGCACGTCCTTCGCGCGAGCGTCCGACAGGGCCGCGCGCGCCTCCTCGTCCGGCGGCAGCGGGCGCGGCACCCACGTGAGGAGATCGGCGACCTCGCCGGCCACCTCGACCTCATCGGCGAGGAGACGCGCCGCCTCCGCCGCGCCGACGCCCGGCACGGCCGGTAGGAACGGCCGGAGCGATTCGGCCCGCTGTCCGGGCGGCAGCGCAGACATGTGCCGGGCGTTCAGCCAGCGCAACCGGGCGGGATCGTGCGCCGACGGCGCCGGCGACACCCGGGCCAGGTCGAAGGACTCCTCCAGCTCCGCCGGAGCGAGCACCTCGCGCCCCTCCGGGTCGGACCAGCCGAGCAGCGCGAGATGGTTGACCACCGCGGACGGCAGATAGCCGCGCGCGCGCAACTCCTCCACCGCCTCGGAGCCGCGCGACTTCGACAACGGCCGCCCGTCCGCCCCCCGCACGAGCGGAAGGTGGGCGTAACGCGGCGGACGCGCGCCGAGCGCGTCGAAGAGCAGCAGCTGGCGCGGCGTGTTGGGGAGATGGTCGTCGCCGCGTATCACGAGCGTCACGCCCATGTCGCGATCGTCGACGGCGCAGGCCAGGTCGTAGAGCGTCTCGCCGTCGCTGCGCGCCAGCACGAAGTCGCCGAACTCCTGCGGGTCGAACGTCACGGGACCGTGCACGAGGTCCTCCACCACGATGCCGGCGCGCTCCTCCGGGACCGCGAAGCGCCAGCAATGCGGCTCGCCCGCGGCGCGCCTCGCGTCGGCCTCCGCGCGGGCGATCGACCGGCACGGGCCGCGATAGCGCGGCGCGCGGCCCTCGGACGCGTCCTGCGCGCGCTGGTGCTCGAGCTCTTCCGGACCGCAGAAGCAGGGGTAGGCGCGCCCGGACCCGGCCAGGTGTGCCAGCGCGTCCGCGTACATGGCGCCGCGCTCGGACTGCCGGTACGGTGCATGCGGGCCGCCGCTCACGGGTCCCTCGTCGATCCGGATCCCCAGCCACTCGAGGTCCCGCACGATCCCCGCCTCGACGGCGCGGTCCGAGCGGGCCGGGTCCGTGTCCTCGAACCGCAGGGTGAAGGTGCCGCCGCCGCGTCGCGCGACGAAGTGGTTGAACAGCGCGGTATGCGCGCCGCCCAGGTGCAGCGCGCCCGTCGGAGCGGGAGAGAAGCGCACGCGCTCCGGCATCCGGCTAGCCTCGTTCGAGCAGGACGACCGCCTGCGCGGCGGCGCCCTCGCCTCGCCCGGTCAGGCCGAGACCCTCGGTGGTCGTCGCCTTGACGCCGACCCGATCGACCTCGACGCCCAGCGATGCGGCGAGATTCGCCCGCATGGCGTCACGCAGGTGCGAGAGCTTCGGCTCCTGTAACACGATCACCGTGTCCGCGTCGACGAGGCTCCAGCCGGCGGCACGCATCATCTGCCCGACGGAACGCAGGAGCTGCAGGCTGGAGGCTCCCGCATAGGCCGGATCGGTGTCCGGGAAGTGCTCGCCGATGTCGCCGGCGCGCATCGCGCCCAGGATCGCGTCCATCAGCGCGTGAGCCACGACATCGGCATCGGAGTGGCCCTGCAGCCCACGCTCGAAGGGCACCTCCACGCCGGCCAGGACGAGCCGGCGGCCGTCCGCGAACGCGTGCACGTCGTAACCGAGCCCGATGCGGGTCTCGACCATCCGTCTCACACCTTCCCGGCATCGTCGGCGAGCAGAGCGGCGAGCACCCCGAGGTCGTCGGGGACCGTCGCCTTGATGTTCCAGCGGGGGCCCTCGAGCATCGCGACCGCTCCGCCCGCCCGCTCCACGAGCGACGCGTCGTCCGTGCCCTCGAAACCGTCGGCCGTCGCGCGCTCGTGCGCGGCCAGGATCGCGGCGGCCCGGAAGACCTGCGGCGTCTGAGCGATCCAGAGCGTCGAGCGGTCGAGCGTGGAGCGCACGAGCCCGTCCGCGTCCACCGACTTGATCGTATCCGACGCGGGGTGGCCGACCACAACGCCGGCCAGGTCCGGCCGCGCGAGGAGTTCGCGCACCGCGGCATCGATCGTCGAGGGCCGCACCAGAGCGCGTGCTCCGTCGTGGATCGCGACGATGTCGCAGCCGTCCGGGAGGGCCGCGAGTCCCGCCTCGACCGAGTGCTGCCGCGTGTCGCCGCCGGCCACCACCGCGGTCGGGCGCGCGGCGAGCGGATCGAAGGCCACGGCTCGGCATTCCGCCACGCGATCGGGGTGGCAGACGAGCACGACCTCGTCGATCGTCTCGCTGGCCCGGAAGGCTCGAAGGGTGTGTGCCACGAGGGGCGAGCCGGCGACCTCGACGAGCTGCTTGCCGCCCACGCGGCCGAACCGCTGGCCGATGCCGCCCGCGACGATGATCGCCGCGTTCACTCGGCCGTCCTCGGCCTCGCGAAGATCATGCGGCCGCCGGACGTCTGGAGGACCGACGTGACCACCGTGTCCACCTCCGCGCCGAGCAGCTCACGGGCGTTCTGGACGACCACCATCGTGCCGTCCTCGAGATAGCCCACGCCCTGATCGGCCTCCTTGCCTTCCCGCACGATGTTGAGCCGCAGACCTTCACCGGGCAGGTGGTTCGGCCGCAGCGCCGACGCGACGTCGTTGATGTTCATGACGTCGACGCCCTGGACGCGGGCGACCTGCGACAGGTTGTAGTCGACGGTCACGATGCAACCGGAGGTGTCGTGGGCGAGACGCAGCAGCTTGTCGTCGACGTGGGACAGCTCGGGGTAGTCGGCCGCGAAGACCTCGATGGGGTCGTGGCCTCCGATGAGCGCGGCGAGCAGATCGAGACCGCGCCGCCCGCGCGCCCTGCGTGTGTCGTCGGCCGAGTCGGCGAGCGTCTGGAGCTCCGAGAGGACGAACGCGGGCACACGCACAGGCCCCTCGACGAGGCCGGCCTTGCGCAACTCCGCGAAGCGCCCGTCGATGATCGCGCTCGTGTCGAGCAGCTTGGGACGGGACGCGGCCGCGCGCGACGCCTCGTCGTCGCCCGAGAACCGGGAGAGCAGCCGCGTGAAGTCGCGGCGTTTCACGAGAGCACCGTGAACGCCCAGGTATCCGAGCAGGACGTAGATGCCGACCTCCCCGACGAACGCCATGCTCGCCGGATGCAGGTCCCGGATGGGGACGGACACGATGAGCGCGATGACGAGGCCGACGAGAAGCCCGGCCACGCCGAGCACCAGGTCGCTGACGGAGAGACGCCGGAAGCTCTCCTCCAAGAGGACGGCTAACCGCTGCATCTCGCGGCCGAGGATCCCGCCGAGGATGAAACCGATCGAAGCTCCCAGTAAGACGAAAAGGATGATGACGGAGTATTCCGGGAGTCCGTAGGTCTGCGTCCAGTCGATGAGGCCCTTGACCATCAGTCCCGCCAGCGCGCCCAGGGTCGCGAAGACGAACCTGGAGAGCTGAACGAGCATGGATGCGACGCGTGCCCGAGCGGTTCGAGAACCGCTCGCGTCGTCACCTCCCTTCCGGGCGACGGGCCGCTGGGGCCCGCCACGTCCGAGCCGGTCGTCGGCGCCATTCTAGCATCGTGGCAGCCTGGTGAGACGGCGCGCGATGGACGGCGGGCGGCGCGCCCGAGCTGGACGGCCCCCGCGGGACATCGCGCCGCCGGCCGCCTAGCGGGTGTTCGCCGCCCTCAGCCGGTTGAGCCCGTCCCGGACGGCCCGCGCCCTGCGCGCGCCGACGCCGTCGACCTCGTCGAGCTGTGCTTCGGACGCCGCGACCAGCGCCCGGAGCGACCCGAACCGCTCCACGAGGCGATTGACGATCGCCGGCGGCAGACCGGGGATGCGCCGGACCACGCGGTAGCCGCGCGGCTCGACATGGTATTCGAGCACGTCGGCCGTGGTGGGGAACCCCATCGCGCCCGCGACGACGGCGTCATCGAGGAGCTGGTCCTGCGACATGTCGGAGAGCATGAAGCGCACGACCGACGCCTGCCGCGCCCCGTCGCTCACGACGTAATCACGCAGCAGGGTCGCATGGTCCTCGGTCACGTTGGCCCCGACCTCCTCGGCCTGCATCGCGATCAGCCGGCCCTCGGTGCCGAGCTCGTCGATGTAGCGGGCGAGCTCCGCCGCGACGCGCTGGACGAGTTCCGAGCGCTGCACGGCCGTGACGACGTCGCCGACCGTGACGCTGTTCTCGAACTCGTTCACCGCGAGCCGCGCGGTGACCTCGTCGAGGCGCGAGCGGTACCGCTGCAGCGTCTGGAGCGCCTGGTTCGCCTTCGCCAGCACCACGGGCACGTCCTCGACCGTCACGCGCTCGCCGCCCCGATACAGGCTGACCACGTTCCTTCGGCGTGAGACCGAGATCACGAGCGCCGAGGTCTGCCGGCTGACCCGCTCCGCGGTGCGGTGGCGCATGCCCGTCTCGGACGTCGGCAGCGAGGCGTCGGGGACCAGGTGCACGTTGACGCGAAGGATCCTGCGCGCCTCCTCGTCGAGGAGGATGGCGCCGTCCATCTTCGAGAGCTCGAAGAGCCGCTGCGGCGTGAAGGGGACGTCGACGGTGAACCCTCCGTCGCACAGCCTCGCCACGCGCGGCGTGTCGCCGATGACGATCAGGGCGCCGGCCCGAGCGGCCATGATGTTGTCGAGGCCGTCGCGCAGCTCCGTCCCCGGCGCCACCCGCACGAGTATGTCGAGCGGGTGGAGCTCGCTCTTCGGGTCCATGGCACGCCCTTTCGATCTCGCGATCGGCCGCGTCCGCGGTCTCTTCAGTTTCCCAGAAGGTCGACCGCCTGCGACAGCGACAGGATCGGATGCGACCCGTCGCCGTGTGCCGCGGCGCCCCCGCGCACGGGGCCGGAGACGACGTAGTCGAGCCCGAGGCGGCGCGCTTCCGCGGCTCGGGCCTCCGCGTGCGCGACCGGTCGCACGTCTCCGGCGAGCCCGACTTCCCCGAAGGAGACGAGGGACCCGGGCAACGCGACGTCGCGCCTCGCCGACGCGAGGGCGAGCGCGAGCGGGAGGTCGACGGCCGGCTCGGCGATGCGCATGCCGCCGGCGACCGACACGTAGACGTCGTGCTGACCGAACGCCAGCCCGGCGCGTCGCTCGAGCACCGCGAGCACCTGGAGCAGACGCTGCGGGTCGATGCCCGTGGCGAGCCGTCGAGGCATCTGCAGGTAGGACGGGCGTCACGAGCGCCTGTATCTCGACGAGCAGCGGGCGCGAGATCCCTCCATCGCCGCCATGACGGCCGAGCCGGACACCGCGGCGGGACGCTGGCGAGAAGCACCGCCGACGGGTTGGCCGACCGCCGTGCAGGCCGCCCTCCGCCATCTCGAAGACGCCGATCTCCGAGATCGAGCCGAAGCGGTTCTTCACCGCTCGCACGATACGGAACGCGTGGTCGCGATCGCCTTCGAAGTACAGCACCGTGTCGACCATGTGCTCGAGCACGCGCGGACCGGCGATCGCTCCCTCCTTCGTGACGTGACCGACGACGAGCGTCGTGACGCCGTGGTCCTTCGCGATACGCATGAGCCGCGCCGTGCACGCGCGGACCTGCCCGACCGAGCCCGGGACGCCCGGGGCGTCGGGGTCGAACATCGTCTGGATCGAGTCGACGACCAGGACGTCCGGCGCGGTCTTCGAGCGCGGCTGCCTCGACGCGCGGCCACGTCGGTGACGGGCAGCAGCCCGATGTCGCTCGCGCATGCCGAGCCGACCCGCGCGCATCTTCACCTGCGACGGCGACTCCTCGCCGCACACGTACAGCACACGGGCGCCCTCGCGCGCCAGCGCGTCGGCCACCTGCAGCAGCAGCGTCGACTTGCCGATGCCCGGCTCGCCGCCGAGCAGCACGAGCGACCCGTCGAACGAGCCCTCCGCCGAGCACCCGATCGAACTCGCGCGATGCCGGTCGGAAGCCGGCGGTCGGCCGCCGTCTCGACGTCGCCGAGCCGGACGGCGCGAGCCGGGCCCGACACGCGCGAGGAGGCCGCCGACTGGCTCGACGGCCTCCTCGATGAACGTTCCGTACTCGCCGCACTCCATGCAGCCGCCCGGCCCACTTGGGCTCGACGTGCCCGCACTGCGGCACAGCGCCATGAGGTGTGCGCTCGCGGCATCGCCTTCTCGCTACTCGCCGGCGGCGCCGCCGGCCGCGGCTCCGCCATCGGCGCCGGGACGGCTGGGCATCATGCCGCTCTGCTCGACGAGAGCCGCGCCTTGGCCTTGGCTTTGGGCCGTTCGGGCTACGCCGGCGCCCTTGCGGAACGCCATGTGCCCGTCCTCGTCGACGACGAGCTCGATGACGTCGCCGGTCTGCCACTGGCCGGCGAGGATCTCCTCGGACAGCGGGTCCTCGACGAGGCGCTGGATCGCGCGCCGCAGCGGACGGGCGCCGAGCGCCGGGTCGAAACCCTCCTTGCGCCAGCAGCTCGCGCGCCTCGGCGCGTCAGCGCTGATGCCGATGCCCTGGCACGAGCAGCTGGTCGCGGACGTCGGTCGACCATGAGGTCGACGATCGGCCGATCTCCTCGTGCGTGAGCTCGTGGAAGACGATGACCTCGTCGACACGGTTGAGGAACTCGGGGCGGAAGAGCTTCTTGAGCTCTCCGGTGACCCGATCCTTGATCGTCTCGTAGCCGATGCCGCCGTCTCGGACTCGAGAGCGAAGCCGAGCGCCGTTGCCCTTGGCGATGTCACGCGCGCCGACGTTGCTCGTCATGATGATGATCGTGTTCTTGAAGTCGACCTTGCGGCCCTGGGCGTCGGTGAGCCGGCCCTCCTCGAGGATCTGCAGCAGCACGTTGAAGACGTCCGGATGCGCCTTCTCGATCTCGTCGAACAGGATGACGCGAGTAGGGCTTGCGGCGAACGAGCTCGGTGAGCTGGCCGCCCTCGTCGAAGCCGACGTAGCCCGGAGGCGAGCCGACCAAGCGCGAGACCGTGTGCTTCTCCATGTACTCGCGACATGTCGAGCGAGATGAGCGACGTCCTCGCTGCCGAACAGGAACTCGGCGAGCGCCTTGGCGAGCTCGGTCTTGCCGACGCCCGACGGGCCGAGGAAGATGAACGATCCCGCGGGACGATTCGGGTCCTTGAGCCCGGCACGCGTGCGCCGGATGGCCGCGCGACACCGCGAGACCGCCTCGTCCTGACCGATGATGCGCTCGTGCAGCGACCGCCTCCATGCGCAGCAGCTTCGCGGTCTCCTCCTCGGTGAGCGCGGTGACCGGGATGCCCGTCCACATCGACACGACCTCGGCGATCTCGTGCTCGGTCACCTCGACCACGCGGCGACGTGTCGGGCTTGAGCCACTCCTCTTCCATCTGCGCGCTTCTCGGCGAGGATCTGCTTCTCGCGGTCGCGCAGCGCCGCGGCCTTCTCGAACTCCTGCGCCTCGATGGCGGCTTCCTTCTCCTGGCGCACCGTGCGGCAGCCGGTCCTCGACCTCGCGGACGCCGGGCGGCGCGGTCATCATCTTGATGCGCATCTTGGAGCCGGCCTCGTCGATGAGGTCGATCGCCTTGTCGGGCAGGAAGCGGTCGGAGATGTAGCGGTCGGCCAGCGTTGGCGGCGGCCTCGAGCGCGTCGTCCGTGATCGAGACGCGGTGGTGCGCCTCGTAGCGGTCGCGCAGGCCGCTTGCAGGATCTCGACGGTCTCCTCGACGCTCGGCTCGCCGACGAGGATCGGCTGGAAGCGCCGCTCGAGCGCCGCGTCCTTCTCGACGTACTTGCGGTACTCGTCGAGCGTGGTGGCGCCGATCGTCTGCAGCTCGCCGCGGGCGAGCGCGGGCTTGATGATCGAGGCGGCGTCGATGGCGCCCTCGGCGGCGCCGGCGCCGACGAGCGTGTGCATCTCGTCGACGAACAGGATGATGTCGCCGCGCTCGCGGATCTCCTTCATGACCTTCTTCAGGCGCTCCTCGAACTCGCCGCGGTACTTGACTGCCCGCGACGAGAGCCGCCAGGTCGAGCGTGTAGAGCTGCTTGTCCTGCGCATCGTCTCGGGCACCTCGTCGCGCGCGATCGCCTGCGGCGAGGCCCTCGACGACGGCGGTCTTGCCGACGCCCGGCTCGCCGATCAGCACCGGGTTGTTCTTGGTGCGGCGCGAGAGGATCTGCATCACGCGCTCGATCTCCTTCTCGCGGCCGACGACCGGGTCGAGCTTGCCCTCGCGCGCCTGGCGCGTGAGGTTGCGGCCGAACTCGTCGAGCAGCTGGTTCGGCTGTCCGCCCCGCTCTTCGGCGCCCGGCTCTCCGGGAGCTTGCCGTAGTGGCCCGAGAGCAGCTGGATGACCGCGGAGCGCACCTTCTCCAGTTCCGCGCCGAGGTTGAGGAGCACCTGCGCGGCGACGCCCTCGCCCTCGCGGATGAGACCGAGCAGGATGTGCTCGGTGCCGATGTAGTTGTGGCCGAGCTGCAGCGCCTCGCGCAGCGAGAGCTCGAGGACCTTCTTCGCTCGCGGCGTGAACGGGATGTGGCCGTTGGGCACGTACGTGCCCCGCCCGATGAGGTCCTCGACCTGCTGCGTGGACGTCCTCGAGCGAGATGTTGAGCGACTCGAGCGCCTTCGCGGCGATGCCGTCCTGCTCGCGGATCAGACCGAGCAGCAGGTGCTCGGTGCCGATGTAGTTCTGGTTGAGCATACGCGCCTCTTCCTGCGCGTACACGACGACCCGGCGAGCCTTCTCCGTGAATCGCTCGAACATGGGAGCTCCTCCTGTCGGGTCGCGCCTCCAGCGGATGCGCGACCACGCTGTCGTATCTGGACAGTATACCCGCCGGCCATGACAGCCTCGCGGGTCGACGGAAGCGACAGATGCCAGAAACGTGAGTGCCACACGCTAGATTGTCGCGAGCCGCGCGCTCGGACGCATATGCGACGCGCGTCAGCCTCAGGGCGCAGGTGCGGGAAGAGCAGCACGTCTCGGATCGACGCGCTGTCCGTCAGCAGCATCACGAGGCGGTCGATGCCGAGTCCCATGCCGCCGGCCGGGGGCATGCCGTATTCCATCGCTCGCAGGTAGTCCTCGTCGTAGCCCATCGCCTCCTCGTCGCCGGCGGCCTTCGCGGCCATCTGGGCGGCGAAGCGCTCGCGCTGATCGATCGGATCGACGAGCTCGGAGAAGGCGTTGGCGAGCTCCCGGCCGGCGATGATGAGCTCGAACCGGTCGGTGAGCTCCGGCTCGCCGGGCTTGCGACCGAGCCAGCGGCGACGTCTCGCGGGGGTAGTCGGTGACGAAGGTCGGCTGGACGATGTGCCGCTCGACGAGCTTCTCGAACAGCTCGGTGATGAGCTTGCCCGGCGCCCCAGCCCGTCTCGCACGGGACCTCGTGCCGCGCGCACAGCGCGCGCAGCTCGTCGAGCGAGCGCGCGAACGATGACGTCCTCGCCGGCCGCTTCCGACGTGAGTTCGATCATCGTCGCTCGGCGCCACGGCGATCCGACGTCGAGCACCTGCGCCCTGGTAGACGATCGACGTGGTCCCGCAGCACCTCCTGGGCGACGCGGCGCACCAGGCCCTCGGTCAGCTCCATCATGCCGCGCAGGTCGGCGAACGCCTGGTACGCCTCGAGCATCGTGAACTCGGGGTTGTGCCGCACCGACATCCCCTCGTTGCGGAACGACCGGTTGATCTCGTACACGCGCGTCGAAGCCGCCCACGAGCAGCCGCTTCAGGTAGAGCTCGGGAGCGATGCGCAGGTAGAGCGTCCATGTCGAGCGCGTTGTGGTGCGTCACGAACGGCCGCGCCGTGGCGCCGCCGGGGATCGGGTGCAGCATGGGCGTCTCGACCTCGACGTAGCCGAGGCCGTCCATGTAGCGCCGGATCGCCGAGATCGATCGGCGAAGCGCTTGCCGAAGGTGTCGCGCACCTCGGGATTGACGATGAGGTCGACGTAGCGCTGCCGGTAGCCGCGTCTCCGCGTCCGCCAGGCCGTGGAACTTCTCGGGGAGCGGACGCAGCGACTTGGACAGGAGCACGACCTCGACCGGAGCGACGGACAGCTCGCCCCGCCGCGTGCGCACGACCGTCCCGGTGGCGCCGACCCAATCGCCGAGATCGAGGTCCTTGACGCGTGCGAAGGCCCCCTCGCCGAGCACGTTCACGCGGCAGAAGAGCTGCACGTCGCCCGTGGCGTCGCGCAGCACCAGGAAGACCGCCTTACCCTGGTCGCGTATGGCCACGACCCGGCCGGCGACGCTCACGACGTCGGCCGTGTCCTCGCCGTCGCCGAGGCCCGCGTAACGCTCCACGAGCTCGGCCGCGCGGGCGTCCACGTCGAATCGCAGACGGTACGGCTCCTCGCCCTTCGCGCGCATGCGCGTCGAGCTTGGCGCGGCGTACCGCGATCGGGTCGTCGCTGCGGAAGGTCGGCGTCGGACGGCGTCGGCCATCGGGCCGCCTAGTGGTGGATCGAAAGGATGGTGTACTCGAGCGACCTTGCCGGACGGCAGCGCCACGGTCACGGTCTCGCCCTTCTTGCGGCCGATGATCGCTTGGCCGACCGGCGACTCGTTGCTGATCTTGTCCTGGCGCGGGATCGGCCTCGGCGGAGCCGACGACCTGGTACACGGCGGATCACGCCGTTGTCGCACGTCCTGCAGCTCGACCTTGCTGCCGAGCACGACCTTGTCGTTCTTCTTCGGGGCAGGCGATGATCGTGGCGTGCGCCAGGATCTGGTTGATCTCGATGATCCGGCTCTCGACCCACGCCTGCTCGTTCTTGGCGTCGTCGTACTCGGAGTTCTCGGAGATGTCCCCGAACTCCTTGGCCTCCTTGATGCGCTCCCCGACCTCGCGACGACGCGATGGTCTCAAGGTGATGCAGCTCCTCCTCGAGCTTGTGCTGACCCTCGACGGTGAGTGCGATCTCTTTGTGCATGGGACAGAGCTCCTACTCGTTCTGATGCGTGAGACCGCACCGCGCCGCGGCAGCCGGTCCGATGCGGCCGAGCAAGCGGCGGGCCGCCTCATATCGATGCGGCGGCCCCACGAGTTTCGAGAGAGTATAGCGCCTGCGAAGAGGCTCGCAAGGGGCGGGTCACGCGCGCTGGAGGCAGCGTGGCCCTACTCCTCGGGCTCGTCCTTCTTCGACGCGGCCTTGGCCGGCGCGTCGGCTTCGTCGTCATCCAGCTTGCCCTCCATGCCGTCCTTGAGGGCCTTGGCCGACTTCCCGAACATCTTGGCCAGCTTCGGCAGCTGCGACGGGCCCATGACGACCAGCACGATGAGAAGCAGGATGACGAGCGTCTTGTCCAAGTTCATGAGTCTCATGCTCCTTTGAGTGCGCCGGCGAGCGCCGCCCCGCGGCTCGCCGCGGCGTGACCGCCGCCTAGGATAGCATCGCCTTCCTGACTGCGCTATCAGCTCCGACGGGTGGCGGGCCCTGACTCGCGCTCGCGGACCGTGACGTCTCCGTCGCGAGCCGATAGATAGTACAGCGTGTGGAGCAACTCCTGCACCGGGTCCGTGTTGTGGAGCGTCACGCCTTCCGGCACCCGAACGACGACCGGCGTGTAGTTGAGGATGACCCTGATGCCCGCGGATGCGAGCCGGTCGGCGACGACCTGCGCCGCGGAGGGCGGCACGGCGACCACGCCGATGCTGATGTGCTGCTCGCGCACGACCCGCGAAAGGTCGGCGACGTCGTGGACCTCCACCCCGCCGATCCTGCTCCCGATGCGCTCCGGATCGTTGTCGAAGATCGCCGTCACGAGGAAACCGTGCTTGCGCAGCCCATCGTGGGACGCGATGGCCGACCCGAGGTTGCCGGCGCCGACCAGCGCGAGGCGGTGCGTGTGGTCGGCACCGAGGATGCGCTGGATGTGGTCGACCAGCGTGGACACGTCGTACCCGATCCCGCTCCGCCCGAACGACCCGAAATGCGCGAGGTCTCGCCTGATCTGCGCGGGGTTGACCTGCGCCAGTTCCCCGAGCCTGGCGGACGACACCGTCGCCTGGCCGTTCTGCCGGAGCTGGACGGCGGCGTTCAGGTAGACGGGCAAGCGTTCGATCACGCCCGGTGCGATGTGGTCGTCCTTCTGTGGCATCGAAACCCTCTTGAGAGGCGAGCCGACAGGGATGGAGCCCGCCTCAATCGTAACTTCTGTTACAAAGTCCCCGCAAGGGCCGTGCCGCGCGCGGGCACCGAGCGACGGTCAGCGGCGGATGCGCCTGCCCGCTGAGGGAGCGAAAGCGGCGACCGTGTCGGGCGTCGACAGCCCGACGGCGCGACCTCCGTCGACGGCGACGAGGGCCGGGACGCCCGAGGCCAGCCGGCCGATCGCCGTCTGCAGCGAGTCCGAGGCGTCGATGAAGAAGACGCGGTCGTCGAGCGCGACGTCGGCCGCCCGGGCCCCGGCGAGGGCGTACGAAGCGGCTCGTTCCGTGGGCAGCACTCCCACGACATCGTCGCCGTCCGTGACCACGAGCGCCGGGACGCCGCGGGACAGCGCCGCCGCGGCGGCCTCTCCCACCGGGGTGTTCGCGTCGACGGTCGGCGCGGGCCTGACGACGGCCTCGTCCGCGCGCACGTTGGCGAGGCGCAGCCCGCCGACCTGCATCGCGTACGTCTGTGAGGCCAAACGGAGCAGGAACAGGCCGAGCAACACCGGCCACACCCCGATCAGGCCCGCGACCGCCACCTCCCACAGTCCGAGCGCCACCAGGAGCAGCGCAACGATGCGGCCGGCCCACGAAGCGGCCGCCGTGGCCTTCAGCCGGTCGCCGAGGGCCCACCACAGGTACGCGTGGACGACCCGGCCGCCGTCCATCGGGTAGCCGGGCGAGAGGTTGAACAGGCCGAGCGCGAGGTTGATGAACGCCAGGTACTGGATCGGCACCCAGAAGACGCCGCCCGGCGCCACGGCCGGCAGCGCCAGCGTGAGCGCGAACAGCGCCAGGCCGAGGCCGATGCTCGCCGCAGGCCCTGCCAGCGACATGAGCAGCTCGATGTGCGGTTCGCTCGGCTCGTCGTGCAGCTCCGACACACCACCGAAGAGGAAGAGCGTGATCCGCTCGACGTTCATGCCGTAGTGCCGCGCGACCACGGAGTGACACAGCTCGTGCACGACGATGGAGGCGAAGAAAACGAGCGTGGTCACGACACCGATGATCACGTCCGCCCACAACGGGGTGAACGGGAGCGCCAGCGGATAGTAGGCGAACGAGAGAAGGGCACCGACGAGCAGGAACACGACCACCCAGGACGCGTCGATCTCGATCGGGACGCCGAACACGCGACCCACGCGCACCGTGAACCTGAACATGGTCCCTCCCCGTCGCGGGGCAGTCCTCAGAAGGCCGCGCCGGTGAGCGCTGTCGCGCACAGGCAGCTGCGTTCCTTGGGCAATGCCGGGATCATCGCGTGTAGCAGCGCACGGAGCTTCTCGTTGTTCTCCTCGAACACGCGGATGACCTCTTCGTTGGACACGGGTTCGATACCCTCCGCGCCTGCATCGTGATCGGTGATGAGCGAGATGTCGCAGTAGCACATCTCGAGCTCGCGCGCGAGGTAGCACTCCGGGTACTGCGTCATGTTGATGACCTCCCACCCCTGACGCGCGAACCACTGCGACTCGGCGCGCGTGGAGAAGCGCGGACCCTGGATGACGACGACGGTGCCCGTCGGGTGGACCGTGATCCCGAGTCCCGTCGCCTTCTCGACCGCGACCTGCCGCATCGCCGGGCAGTACGGGTCGGCCGAGGAGACGTGCGTGGTGATCGGGCCGTCGTAGAACGTGTCCTTCCGGCCGGAGGTCCGGTCGACGAACTGGTCGCAGATCACGAAGTCGCCGGGCTTGACGTCGGCCTGCAGCGAGCCGCACGCGTTCGGCCCGATGATCGCGTTCGACGCCGAGCTCCTTCATCGCCCACACGTTCGCACGGTAGTTGATCGCGTGCGGCGGAAGCTCGTGGCCGGGTCCCGTGACGGGGCAGGAACGCGACGGCGCGGCCGCCGATGTCCCCCACCGTGAGCGGCGCGGACGGCTGTCCGAACGGCGTGTTCGACGCGCACCTCTTCGGGGTCGTCGAGCAGCGTGTAGAAGCCGCTCCCGCCGAACACGCCTATCTCGGCCTTCGAGACCGCCATGAGCCGCCTCCATCGCTCGCATGACACCGGACGTCGGACGCTCGGATTGTACCCGAGGCGAAGTTGGCCGCCGTCCCGCTTCAGGCGGACCGCGCCGGCGCCTGCGCTCGAACGCCTCGCGAGAGAGGAGCTGGCACCGACAGCGAGCAGCCGAAAGCGTTGTCCGCCCCGGTCCAGCGCTCCTCGAGGACCGCGGCTCCCGAGACCGCGTCGAGGAAGGCGGAGGCGTCGTGGACGAGGGAGTCGGCGCGGCTCAGCAGCAGGGCCTCGATCGTGAGCGCACCCTGCGCACCGTCGGGCTGAACCGCGGCGTGATGCGCCAGGATCGCGTGCGACAGGCGCGATGGCACCTGCGGGTCGCATGGCGGCCGGCCGTCGAAAGCGCGCGACACCATGCGGTCGCTCAAGGCCACGTGCCCTGTCAACCTGCCGGCGTCGGTGACATCGATCGCAGCATCGAACGTGAGCGCTTCGACGGTGCCGACGTCATGCAGCAGGGCGGCCGCCAGCAGGAGGTCGCGGTCCGCTTGCGGATACGCTTCAGCGAGCGAGCAGCACAGCGAGGCGACGTCGACCGTGTGCTCGAGCAGGCCGCCGAGGCACGCGTGGGGGCCGGGGCCGGCCGGACAGGATGCGAAGCGCTCGATGAAACCGGGTGCTCCGAAGACGCGGCGGAGGACCCGGCGCAGGTCGGGCTGGGAGACCTGCCCCACGAGGTCGCGCACCTGCGCGAGCAACTCCTTGCGCTCGCGCGCGCACGATGCCATGAGGTCGGAGCGGTCGTACGACTGTTCCAGACGCAACGCCTCGGCCGAGATGCGGCGAACGCCGCGGAACGTCGTCACCGTCCCACGCACGCGAACGACGGAGCCCGTCGGGATGGATTGCGCCGACGACGAAGGCCGGAACATGACCCCGCCGATCCGCCCGCTCCGGTCACCGAGTTCGAGATGCAGGTACGCCTCTCCGGTCCGCGCGCAGCGGATATCGCGCGACAGCAGCGCGAACACCGTGTCTACCGCCGATCCGTCACGCAGGTCCCTCGCATATTGCTGCTTCATGCCGGCCCCACCCCGCTCCTGTCCGATGTCCGGGAGAGCCTACCGCCCGTCTCTGACACGCCGGCCCGAGGCCGCCGGGCGCTACTATTGATCGTCATGCGCACACCCTCGGACAGACAGCCGCCACAGGTCGCCACAGGCGCCGCGCTCCAGCGCGGCGGCGTCGGAGCGTGGCGGCTGGGAGCGGCCCTGGCCGGTGCCCTCGTGCTCGCCATGTGCGTCGCGGCGTGCTCCGGGCCGTTCCGGGCGCGGCTCGAGGCCTCGGGGCCGGCACTCACCCCCGCGCAGGCCGATGTGCTCGCGCAGAGGACCGATATCAGCGCGCTCGCCGGCGTGAAGGCGTCGAGCGCGGACACCCTGCGTCAGGCGGTCCTCGCTCAGCTGCGTCGGCAGGGCGCGTTGGGCGGCCGGGCCGCCGACCTGCTGACGGCCGGCTTCCCGGCCAAGACCTTGGCGGTCCCGGTCCTCGTGCGCGCGTGCAAGGTCGGTGGCCGCGACGCGATCGTCGTCGTCGAAGCGTTCGGGCAGGCGTCAGAGGATCTGGTGCATCGCCGTTTGTGGGTGTTCGACGCCTCGAGCGGCGGCATCCTGTGGGCCTCGTCCTTCAACTGACCTCAGGCCGCTCGCCCGGCCGTCGGGCGGTGCGTCTCGAGCAGCCATCGCCCGGCGCTCGGCCCGAAGACGCGAACCAGCTCGGAGTACACGCTCGCCTCCGTGTGACCAGCATCGAGCAGCTCCGCGGCGAACGACGAGATCACGAGCCAGCGCGCCAGGGCCGGCGCCTGGCCGCGCAGGGCGCGACGTCTGAGCACGCCCCAGAAGTAGGCTCCCGCGCGTTCCGATCCACGCCCGAACTTCGCGAGGGCGATGTCGCGCGCTTCTCGGACCACGGCCTCAGGGACCTCGGCTGCGACCGCCCTGGCCACGGCTGTTTCGAGGTCTCCCCGCTCCACGACCGCCGTTCCCGCGCACATGAAACCCTCCCATCGTCGGGTACCGATAGGAGGGTAGGGCGCGGGTATGACACGAACGCCGCGGACGGCCGAGAGACCGAGCGGGTCAGTCGGAGGGCACTTCCATGATGCAGTCGATGCCCGCGCGGTTGACGGCGACGTAGCCCGCCTCATGCAGCACGTCGTCGGAACCGATGCGGCTGATCTTCGCGTTGGTGATCGGGAAGAACTCCTTGTTGTGTGAGTTCAAGGCGTCGGTCAGCCGGCTCCCCGCCAAGATGTGAAGATCGCCCTCGACGCTGAAACCGTCGGTGAGGATCAGGATACGGATGCTCTGCTTCTGCTGGTACACGCGACGCCACCCCCGTCACCGGGCGAGCGCGGAGCCGCTCGCCTCCGACCGATTCTAGCGGGAGACCACGAGCGAGAGAAGCGCGGTCCGCAGCAACGCGAGCGCGGCGATCTCCGCGAGGGAGATCGCGAGGGCGATCGCGGCCGGCGCCATCAGGTCGACGGCGCGGCCGGCGCGCTGTTCGAACCGGGGCGCGAGCGACACGACCACCAGGTTGACCGCGGTGAAGGTCGTGAGGATGGCCGCCGACGTCGCGAGCGGGTAGACGACGCCGAGCAGCGGCGCCCCCCAGCGCAGCACCACGAAGCTCACGGGTATCGCGGCCAGCCAGACCCACGGCTCCCACGGCAGCGCCAGGACGCGGGCGTCCGAGCGGCTGCGCCAGAGTTGCGAATCGAGCAGCGGGCCGACGATGAGCGTGAGAGCGAAGCCGGCGCACAGCCCGGTGAGCAACCGCAGGTCGTTCGTCGTCGTGCGCCAACCGGCGTACGACGTCACGCCGTCCCACGCCATGAACGCCAACAGGGCGGCGCCCACGGCGAGCAGCCACGGCCGCGGCAGAGAGGTGCGATGCCGCCCGGCGTCCAGCACCCCCATCACTCCGAGAGAGATGACGACGCCGAAGTAGATGCCCGTGTCCCTCGCGCAGACGGGCAGCTGATAGCCACCGGCGAAGAAGGACCGCTCAGGCAGCTGGTGGCACAGGCCGTAGCCCAGCCAATGGAACACCGCCTGCAGCATCCGCGTCCGCCTCCCGCCGGCCGAGCGGAGCGAGGCGGGCCCGGCTCGACCGGACCCGCCTCTCCTCAGGGTTCAGCTGGTCGGGATGGCGGGATTCGAACCCACGACCTCTCGGTCCCGAACCGAGCGCTCTACCAAGCTGAGCCACATCCCGACGAGCGCCTATCCTACAGGTCGCCACACCGTGGGGCAAGACAGCGAGGCCCGGCTCCTCGATGGGATGCCGGGCCTCGTCGGAAGATCCGATACGCGTGTGAGCGCTACTGCGTGGAGACCTTCAGCCGCGCGTGGCACGCGTCGCAGAACGTCGCCTTCACGTGGCAGGTGTAGCACTCCTCGACGGGAGCGGCGAGCTCGGCCGGCGCGCCCTCGGCCTCGAGGTCGCTCGCTTCGGCGAGGCCCTTGCCGTACTCCTCGTCGGCGGCGCTCGCGGCCGCGGCGTGGCCGCTCGTGGCCCAGTTCGCCGCCGTGTGCGTGTCAGGCGTCAGATCGAAGTCGGGCGTATGGCACGTGGAGCACGTGCCCGGCGCCTGCCACTGACCCTTGCGGTCGCCGGTGAGGGAATGGCACCGGAAGCAGTAGGTCATCTGCATGAAGTCCGGATGCTGCGTGTTGGCGTCACCGAACGGGTCGTGCAGTTGCGGCGGCGCCGCGGTGTCGTTGTGCGCCACGCGGTTATGACAGACCGTGCACCAGATCCCGGCGTCGGCATGCACCGCGTGATTGATGATGATCCCCGGCGACGGCGTCACGACGCGGTTCGAGGAGTGGCACTGCGTGCACTGCTGGGAGCCCATCTCCTTCTCGTTCAGCGCGAGACCCGAGCCGGGGTTGAGCGGCAGGCGGAACTGGTTCGAGACCGTCGTGATCAGCTCGCCCAGGGACGAGGCCTTCTTGATGAGGAAGGTGATCGGGTCCGCGTTGACCGGCTCGTGGCAGGCCATGCAGGAGATCTGCGAGTGCGAGGACGCCTCGTAGGCGCGGATCGTGTCGTCCTGCACCTTGTGGCACACGTCCGCGCAGAACCACCTGGTGGAGGTGACTCCGAGTGACAAGATCAGGAAGATCGCCAGACAGAAGACCACGACGAACGTCCACACGATATAGCGCGGACGTCGAACCGGGTCCTTGAACCCCGCCAAGGATAGCTTCGCCATATCCCTCTCTCCTCTGATCCACCTGCGGTCGCTCTATCCGCGGACTGCTCGACGCAGCGCCCTCCCCGCGGCTGAACCGTCGTGCCCCACCTTATTGGAACCCCTGTGCGCGCGCAAGCAGCGTGTGCGAGCTCGCGCGCGCACGTGTGCGTTCGCGACGCGGGGCGCGGCTCGCCGCGCTTCGTGACGGATACCCCTCGGGGTATACTGCCCGGTGCCGCCGCACGCGTGGCGGAGAGGCGCGCGTGCGCTGTTGGGTACGTGTCAGAATGCGAGCTGCGGGCGGAGCGGGCCGAGCCGTCGCGCGGCGCTCGCGGGCCCTACCGTGGATGGGAGGCCGTCATCGTGGTCAAGGTAGTCGTGCTCGACGTTCCGGTCGACAGCTCGTGCTTCAGCGGCGGATGAGGCCCCTCCTGGTCTCCGGAGGAGATCACGGTACTCATCCGCGGCGAGCTAGAGCAGCGGTTCGGCGATTCTGCGTCGATCGAGTACGTCGACACCAGCGATCCTGCGCGTCGTGAGGCGTACGCGGCCGAGATGGAGCGCATCACCGCCGAGGGTCTGCTCTACCCCGTGACGCTCATCGACGGCGAACCGGTCTACGACGGCGCCGTGTCGTATCCTGCGATCGTGAGAGCGGTGGAGGCGAAGCTCGTGCCGAAGGAGTGATCGTGAGCGCCACGGTCTCGATCGAGCGGTGTCCGGATTACGACGAGGCGACGGTGGCGTCGGCGCTGGAGAAGGCGCTCCTCCCGCTCGGCGGGATGGGCGCCTTCGTGTCGAGCGGGCAGCGCGTGTTCGTCAAGGTCAACCTGCTGCTGAAGGCCGAACCCGGCCGCGCGGTGACCACGCACCCGGCCCTCGTGCGCGCGGTGGTGCGGGCCGCGAAGGCCGCGGGCGCCTCCGAAGTCGTCATCGGAGACAGCCCGGGCGGGAGGACGAGCGCCGCCAGCGCGAAGGCCGTCTTCGAGACGAGCGAGATGGCGGCCGTGGCGCGCGACGAAGGGGCGCGGCTCGCCCTCCTCGACGACGACGTCGTTCGCACGGCCTCGCCGGACGGCCGCCTCTACACGTCCTTCAATCTCGGCCGCGAAGCCGTGGAGGCCGATGTCCTGATCGACCTGCCGAAGCTGAAGACGCACGGTTTCATGCTGTTCACCGGAGCGGTGAAGAACCTCTTCGGCTGCATCCCCGGGCTCGAGAAGGCGCAGTTCCACGTGAAGGTGCCCGACCGCGCCGACTTCGCCGACATGCTCGTCGACCTCGCGCTCGCCTGCCGGCCGGAGCTGTCGATCATGGACGCGGTGGTCGCCATGGAAGGGGACGGTCCGTCGGGAGGCGTGCCGAAGCAGGTGGGGGCACTCCTCGCCTCCTCCGATCCGTTCGCGCTGGACGTCGTCGCGTCCTCGATCGCCGGATTCGACCCCGCCGACGTCTACACGTGCTCGGCCGCGACGCGTCGAGGGCTCGCGCCCCGCGCAGCCGACGACGTCGACGTCGTCGGCGTCGGATGGCGCGACGTCGCGCCGGCGACCTTCGCCCATCCCGCCCACGACCTGTCAGGCCGCATGCCGCGGAGCCTCGGCCGGTGGCTCCGCAGAGGGATCGTGTCGAGGCCGTTCCTCGCGCGGCCGTCGGGATGCACGTCGTGCAGGACGTGCGAGCACAACTGCCCGGTGGGCGCGATAACCCTCGAGGACGGCCGCCCCCGCTTCGACTACGACGCGTGCATCCGCTGCTACTGCTGCCAGGAGCTCTGCCCCTCGAACGCGCTCGCGCTCAGGACGCCGTGGGTCGTCCGGACCTTCGTCAGGCGAGGCGGTTCCGAGAGCGCGTGAGCCGGCCCTAGACCGACGCGATCCCGTCGACCTCGCCGGCGGGGGATCCCCACTCGGCGAGGACCACGCCTCCCAGCACGACCGCGGCGCCGAGCAGCTGCACGGGGCTCAGGCGCTCGAGCGGGAACGCGACGGCCGCGAACGCGACCGTGAACGGCAGCTCGAGCGTCGAGACGACCGCGGCCTGCGCCGCGCCCATCCGGCGGAGGCCTCCGAGGTAGAGCATCACTGCGGCGAACGTGGGCACCGCGACGATCAGCGCCAGGATGCCCCACATCGTGAGGTCCCAGTGCGCGATGGCCGGCAGCGTGCCCGACGCCGCCGAGACGGCCGTCATCCCGATGGCGGAGAAGGCGAACGTGTACGCCATGAGGGTGAGGCGTGGCGTCCGGCGGAGCGTGCGGTACGACAGGACGCTGAAGACCGCGTACCCGAGCCCCGCCCCGAGCCCGAGCGCGAGGCCGCTCCACGTGACCGGCGAGCCGGCCCCGAACACATCGGCGACGAGCGCGCAGCCGACGAACGTGAGGGCCACGGCCGCGACGCGCCGTGGAGGGAACGCCTCCTTGAGGAACAGCCAGCCGATGAGCGAGACGAGCGCCGGATAGGTGTACAGGAGCACCGTCGTCACCGATGGGCCGATCTGCTTCACCGCGAAGGCGTAGCACAGCGACGCGGCCCCGTAGCCGCTCATCGAGAGCCCGAGGAAGCGCAGGATGTCGCCGCGGCTCACCCGCAGTCCGCGCGGATCGCGGACCGCCTGCGCGAGTCCCATCACGACGGCGGCCGCCCCGAACCGGGCGGCGAGCAGGGACGTCGGCTCCGCACCGTGCGCGAACGCCCACTTGGTGAGGATGCCGAGCGTCGCGAAGCACGCCGCTGACGCCACGACAGCGACGAACGCAGTCCTGCGCGTCACGAGCCACCCTTTCTCGGTCGACGGATGTGCCGGACCGCGGGACGCTGGGCCCTAGAACAGCCCGATGTCCCGCTTCTTCTCCTCCGCCGGACCGAGCTCGCGCACCTTGATCATGAAGTCGTGCGCGTTCGCGCGACATGGCGATCGCGTCGTCGAGCGTGATCCGCCCGTCCTGGTACAGGCGCAGCAGCGACTTGGTCGAACGTCTGCATGCCGTAGTAGGCGCCCTCGTTCATGGCGTCGCGGATCTTGTAGGTCTGCTCCGGGTCGACGATGTATTCGCGGATGGTGCCCGTCATCACGAGCACCTCGACGGCCGGCACGAGACCCCCGCCGATGGCCGGCAGCAACCGCATCGACACGATGCCGCGCAACGTCGCCGCGAGCATGAGCCGGATCTGCTGCTGCTGGTACGTCGGGAAGAAGTCGATGATGCGATTGATCGTCTCCGTCGCGTCGATGGTGTGAAGCGTCGACAGCACGAGGTTGCCGATCTCGGCCGCCGTGAGCGCCGCCGAGACGGTCTCGTGGTCGCGCATCTCGCCGATGAGGATGACGTCCGGGTCCTGACGCACCACGTGGCGCAGCGCGTCGGCGTACGTCTCGACGTCGATGCCGATCTCGCGCTGGTTGACGATGCATTTCTGGTCGGCGTGGACGACCTCGATCGGGTCCTCGATGGTGACGATGTGGCCTTCGCGCGTGCGGTTGATGTAGTCGATCATCGCGGCCAGCGTGGTGGTCTTGCCGGAGCCCGCCGTGCCCGTCACGAGCACGAGCCCCCGCGGCTCCTCGGCGAGCTTGCCGACCGCCGGAGGCAGGCCGAGCTCCTCGAAGCTGCGTGACGCGCTGGCCACGAGCCGAGCGGCGACCGCGACGGTCTCGCGCTGGCGGAAGACGTCGATGCGGTACCGGCCGACGGATCCGAGCGTGTAGGCGAAGTCGACGTCCCGGCCGCCGTCGAAGGCTGCGAGATGACGCTCGCCCACGATCTCACGGGCGAGCCTGCAGGTGTCCTCGGCGCTCAGTACCGGTAGCTCTTCGAGCACCGTGAGGACGCCGTCGATGCGCACGGCGGGAGCGCTCCCGGCCTTCAGGTGCAGGTCGGAGCAGCCTTTCTCCGGCAGCATCCGGAGGAGTGCGTCGATCTCGGCCATCGCGGTCCCACCTTGTTCCGCTCGCGTCCGCCGGGCGTGTGCGCGACCTGCCGCCCCTGGTGCGCGGCGGCGCGTCGCTGCGATGATAGCGCTCGCACGACGCGGAAGGCCCTCAGGCGTCCCTCAGGTGCGGGAGCGCGAAGCCCGCGACGCCGACGGCGGCGACGAACAGCCCGACCGCCGCCACCACGGGCAGCACGCCGAACGCCTGGGCCGCCGCACCCGCCCCGGCGAGCCCGATGACGGTGGCGATCCGGACGACCGTCTCCCGCACCGCGAAGACGCGACCGCGCGTCGAATCCTCCGTCCTCGACTGCATGATCGTGATCATCGGGACGAAGAAGAAGGTGTTCGCGATGCCGACCGCGGCGAGCACGAAGACCGCGACGCGGATGTCCGTGACGAAGGCGAGAACGGAGAACAGCGCGCCGAACGCGACCAGGCCGCCCAGATACGTGCGGCCCGGCTGCCTCGTGCCGCTCGCGCCGAGCAACAACCCGCCGGCGAGCAGGCCGACCGTGATCGCCGAGTCCACGACCGTGTAGCGGACCGCGTCCGGCAGTCCCGAAGCCGCGTACACCTTCAGCGCGAGCAGGAGGCTCAACGTGATGGCCGCGGCGCCGCCGAGCGCTGCCAGGAAGAACGACACGACGAGCGCGGCGAGCACGGGGTCGTGCACGATGCTCGACACGCCCGCGCGCAACTCCGGCATGATGGACGACGCCCCGCGCGGCTCGGTGGCGCGCACGGCTCGGTAGGCGACCGCGGTGATGAACGCGGCCGAGACGAGGTACGTGGCCGCGTCCAGGTAGAAGGCGACGCGCAGGCCCGCGACACCGCTCGGCACGAGCGTGACGACGATCAGGCCGCCGAACAGCAGGCCCACGATCTCCGCGACCGACTCGGTGATCGAGTCGAGCGAGTTCGCGGCCATGAGCTCGCCCCTCTCGACCACGAGCGGGACGAGGGCCATGCGCGCCGGCTTGAAGAACAGCGAGACGGTCGCGACCAGGAAGGCGACCAGGTACACGAAGGGCAGCCCGGCGGCCATGGCGAGCGGTATCAGCAGCACGAGCACGAGGCGCAGCAGGTCCGAGGCGATCATCGTGCGCCGTCGGTCCCATCGGTCGACGAACGGCCCCGCGACCAGCCCGAACAGCGCGGCGGGCAGGAACGTGATCGCGAACACGAGCCCCATCTGCGTCAACGAGCCCGTGAGGCGGTAGACCAGCAGGCTGAGGCCGACCTGGTTGATCTTGTCGCCGATGATGGAGATCGACTGGGCGGTCCACAGCCGCCTGAAGTCGGGACGGCGCAGCGGCGCCACGACGGTGTCGAACGCCATCGTTCCCCCTCACTGCGACGACGCTCTCAGGGCACCCGGACGGGCTGCCGGTACGGGCGAGCTACGGCCTACACGCGCAGGAGTAGTCGCTGTACAGGTCGTTGATGCTCACGAACTCGCCGGTGCAGGGCGCGTCGATCATCTTGCCGTTGCCGACGTAGATGCCGACGTGATGGATCGGGTTGCCGAAGAAGACGAGGTCGCCGGGCTCCAGGTTCGCCCTGCTCACGGGTGCGCCACAACCGTACTGGCTGGCGGCGTAGTGCGGGAGCGAGACCCCTACCTGCGCGTAGACGAACATGGTGAACCCGGAGCAGTCGAACGAGTGCGGGCCGGACGCCCCCCACTGATAGGGGCATCCCAGGTACTTGAGCGCGATGTTGACGACGCCCGCCCGCGGGGCGTTGGGCGGATCCCCCCAGTTCCATCCGGTGCCACCGCCTCCGCCGCCGTACGTGCGCGCGGCGGCTGCCCGCTCGGCGTTCTGCTGCGCTTCGAGTGCGTTGATCTCGGATTGGATGCCGTTGAGCAACGCCTTGCGTTGGGCCAGCATGCCCAGGATCGACGAGCGCCGCTGCGACATCGTGTCGTAGGTGGCCTGCGCCGACGCTTGAGCGGTCGTGAGCGCGGCCCGCTCCGAGACGGCTTCGCCCTGCAGGACCTTGAGCGTGGCGACGGTGCTCGCTTCCTGCTTGTTCTGGGCGTTGAGCAGGTCCCACGCGGTCGCGAAGTCGTTGAAGCTCCTGGCGCCGAGCAGCACGTCGAGGATGCCGAGCGGGCCGGTCCGATACATCACGTCGACGCGGCTGTCGAGAGACGTCTGCAACGTCCCGGTCTGCGCGGTGATGCTCGCGAGTCTCGATTCGATCTTCGCGACCTGGACGTTCAGGCTGTGATACGCGGAGGCGGCCGCGTCATAGTCCTGCGTGACGATCTCGGCCCGCTGGTCGAGAGCGTCGACCTGGGCCTTGACGGCCACGGCCTGCGCGCGCTTGCTGCTGAGCGGCGCGGCCCACGCAGGAACGGCCGCCGTCAGAACGAGCGCCGAGGCGAGCACCGTCGCGATGAGCCGTGTCCGGTACCGGATCAGATTCCCCTCCGCCCCTCCGCGGGCAGCGAAGCCCCTTGAAACCCGGTCATGGTACCACAGGCTGCTCGGCCCCGGCGAGTCCCAGACACACCCCGTCGAGCACGGCGACGGCCATGGCCTGCAGCGCGTGCTCGTCGTCGCATGGGTCGTCGAACACCACCCGTACGTGGCGCTCCGGGTCCGCGGCGGCCGTGATCGCGGCCGCGATCCGGCCGCTCAGCTCGACCCCGCCCGTCCCCGCCGCGACGACGTTCTCGGTGTCGGCAGACACCGCCGACTCCAGCGTGAGCGTCAAGACCGACGGCCCGCTTGCCGGTGACGACAGGGACAGCCGTGCGCACTCCTCGCTCGCGAGCGCGAGGTTGATGAGACGCGCCGCCAGCTCCTCCGTCCGGCTGTCGGCCACGATGCGCACGGCCGACCTCGCGAGTATCGACGCGCTGCGCGCCGGCGCCGTCCTCAGCTCGGCGGGAGGGACCGACGGCTTGTCGGCCCACACGTGACGCAGGTTCTCGATCGCTCGCACGGTGCTGGGCCCGACGATGCCGTCGGCGTCGAGGCCGGCGTTCGTCTGGAAGTCGCGCAACGCCCGTTCGGTGAACGCGCCGAAGATCGCGTCGGCGGCACCGCACGAGAAGCCGAGCGCGTTGAGGGCATGCTGCAACGACGCGACGTCGGCGCCGTGCAGGTACGGCAGCCGCAGATAGAGGAGGCGGTCGCCCAGGCTGAAGGTGGCGTCCACGAGCGCGGACCACGTCTCCGGCCCGACGACGCCGTCCTCGGCCAGCCCCCGTTCACGCTGGAAGGCGACGACCGCGGCATAGGTGGCTCCGAGGAACACCCCGTCGACGCCCGTCGAGCCGAGGTCGACGCCGGTCGTGAGGAGCCGGCGCTGCACGTCTTCGACCGCCGCGCCGCGGTCGCCTTTCCGGATGGGTCTCAAGAGCGCCTCTCAGCCGTGATGTCGCGACCGACCAGCCGACGGTTCAGCCGCGTCCGAAGCGGTCGCGGAACTTCGCGACGTTGTTCTGTGTGAACTGGGCGTGCTGTTGCGACCGGCGCAGGAAGCGCTGGATGTCCAGGTCTATCAGCGCGTCGCGGTCGTAGCGATAGCGCTCGCCCTCGCGGGTGAGGACGAACCCCCCGGCGAGCTCGGACAGTATCGTTCGGACCGCATCTTCAGGTCTCTGCAACCTGCGCCCGACCTCGGCCGGCGACAGCCCCTCGCCGACGTGGATGCGCATGAGTTCCAGCACGTCGCGCACCGCATCCTCGGTGGCGCGATCGCTCGGAAGGTGACCCAGCACCGTGTTCAGACTCACCTTGTGCGATCACACTCCCACGATCGCGCTGGACGGGCCGCTCCCGGTCGGCCCTCATGCTCATGCTACCTCCGTGACCCCCTCCAGCAAACCCTCGCGCGGCGTCGGAGTCGGACGGACGGCACCGACGCTCCCGACGGTCTCTATCGACTCCTGAACGGCTTATGCGAGACGACATGCGGCTGCCCGCGCGGACCAGCGCCGGGTGAAAGGGACGCGGGTCGGCCTCAGCCGGCCACGCACACCCGGTTCTTGCCGCTGCGCTTCGCCCGATACAGGGCCTGGTCCGCGGCGACGATGAGGGCGGCGCCCGCCTGCGCGTCGGCCGGGTAGGTCGCGACGCCGAGCGATATCGTCTTGTGCACGTCCGGGTCGGTGTCCGAGGCCGTGAACGAGAGCGCGGCGACCTGCGCCCGGATGCGCTCGGCGACGGCTTGGGCGCCGTCCGAGTCCGTCTCGGGGAGGACGACCACGAACTCCTCGCCGCCGTAGCGGGCGGCGAAGTCGATCTCGCGCAGATTGCCGCGGATCGTGTCGGAGACCGAACGCAGCACCACGTCGCCCTTGGGGTGACCGTATGAGTCGTTGAAGTCCTTGAAGTTGTCGATGTCGATCATCACGAGTGAGACCACGTGGCCGAACCGGGACGCGCGACCGACCTCTTCGTCGAGCCGCTGCTCGAAGTAGCCGTGGTTGTACAGGTCGGTCAGCCTGTCCGTCACGGAGAGACGCTCGAGCTCCTCATGGAGCAGGGCGTTCTGGAGCGCCAAGGAGCTCTGGTTGCCGATGACCTGCAGCCGGTCCATCTCCGTCGGGCTGAACTCGCGCGGCGTGGCCGAACCGATGGCGAGCACCCCGATGACGTGCTCCCCGCTGCGCAGGGGGACCGCCGCGTGGGACACGAGGTCGCCGGGCTGCGTGACCCAGTCGCGTGAGCCCTGTACCGCCGCCGCGTCGGTCTCGACGACGGCCCCTTCGCGGTAGGCCCGACCGAGAATGGTCTGACCCACCGGCACGGACATGGCGAAGTAGCTCTCCGGACGGCCCTGAGCGGCCGCGTACCGGAAGGTCCAGGTGCCCCGGTCGAGCAGGAACACGCAGGAGATCTCGGCGCCGAGGATGCCGTTCGCCCCGTCCACGACCAGCGAGGTCACGTCGTCGACGGACGTGTACGCCGTGAGCGCCTTGAAGAACTCATGCGTGAAGAAGATCTCGGCGAGACGGCTCTCGAGCTCCTCGTTCGCGCGCTCGAGCGCCTCGGTCCCGGCCTCGAGCTTCTTCTCGTGCCCGCGGGTCTTGTCGTAGGCCACCCGCAGCTCGGTGTAGAGACGCTCGCGCTCCTCCCCGCGCTTGCGGGCGACCAGCAGGTCGCGCAGCATGCCCGAGCTCTTGATGCCGACGACCTCGAGCGATGCGGGAGGATCGTCGAGCGCGGCGAGACGGGACGAGGCGTCGCCATCGAGATCGAGCACGATGTCGACATGGTGCTGCGCGAGGAGTCTGCCGAGGTCCGGCTCCGTCTCCACGCCGAGCTCGCGCGCGGCGTCGATGGCCGGGTCCGAGCCGTCACGGGTCGCGAGCCCCACGATGCTCATGTGGTCGACGTCCGCGAGCAGGCGAAGAACGGCGGCCGCTTCCTCGCCGTCACCGGAGATGGCGATGGAGAGCCGGCGCCGGTCGCCGGTGCCCGATGTCGTTCCTGTGTCCCCTGACATCATCGGCCCTCCCTTGCCCGCCCGTGCCCCGGCTCCCTAGATCTCCCGGATGCCGTACACGTAGCTGCGAACCACGAGGACGCCCGAGTCGAGCCGCAACTCGATGGTCCTCGCATGCGAGCCGCCGCAATCGCTCGACTGCACAAGGATACCTTGCCGCTCCAAGGCCTCGACGACCGCGGTGGCGTTGCGCGAGCCGATCGACTCGATGCCGGTGTCGCTCGAGAACATCGCCGAGCCGCCGGCGATCTTCGCGATGAGCCGGCGCTTGGGACTGCCCAGCTCGGCGAGCTGCTCGACGAGGACGGGGATGGCCAGGTCCGCGAAACGCGTGGGCCGGCCCGGGGCCGTGCTGCCGTTCGAATCCGGCAGCATGACGTGAGCCATGCCTCCGATCCGCGTGCGGGGGTCCCACAGCGTCACACCGACGCAGGAGCCGAGCGCCTGGGTGACGAGCACCTGCGGGTACTCGCCGGACGCGCATTCGCCGACCCCGACGAGGATGCGGTCGGGATCGTCCGGGAACGTCGGCGATGTCGCGGCTGCCGACACCACGTCAGGCCACTCCCAGCCGGCCGAACAGCACGTCGAGGGACTCGGGGTCCGGAAGGAAGAAGAGGCACGCGTCCACCGAGGTGTCGGCGTCGTAGAACCGCGTGCGCAGGAGCAACGCGATGTCCGTGCGCATCGCCGCGTCCGATGTCACGGCCTCCATGATGGCGCCGGCCATGTCGAGCGCCCAGGACGGCTGCGACGGCAACACGCTCAGGTCCGCCAGCCGCCCGACCGCCGCGATGTAGGCGGACATCAGCATCGTCGCCACGTGCGTGACGAGGGCCTCCTCGTCGGCGCCGAACGACCGGGACGAACCGATCGGCCGCGCGTGCATGAGATCGACGAGCGCGAGCGCCGACGCGCGAGGCGCGACGAAGAGCATGCTGCCGCCGATGTCTCCGAAGAGCCGCAGGTGCACGGCCGCGACGAGCGATTCCGGGCCGCCGAAGAGCTCGGGCACCTCGCCGATGCTGATCGTGTCGAGCGTCGGCACGTCGATGAAGACGCCGTGCCCGACGAGTTGCGAGAGCGCCGTCGCCGCGTGGCCCGCGCCGATGCTGCCGGTCTCAGCGAGCGCGGAGAGCTGCATCTCGCTGAGCGCATCGAGTCTCACTTCGAACCATCTCCCAAGGTGAGCAGCACGCGCGGGTCCACGATCAGGGCGACGCTGCCGTCGCCGAGGACCGTGGCCCCGCTCAGACCGTGCACGCCCGCGAACATCGCCGCGAGCGGCTTTATCACGATCTCCTGCCGGCCCAGGAGTTCGTCCACACCCAGACCCCGCGCGGCGTCGCCCCACTCCATGAGGACGACCTGGCGCGTGCGCTCGCCGATGGAGCCTTCGTCGATAGCGCCGACGACCATGTCGAGGCGGTCGAGCGGGACGACCCGCCCGTCGCGCAGCTTCATGACCGGGTGCATGTCGACGCTGTCCGTCTCGAGGTCGCTGACACCGAACACCTCGGTCACCGCGCCGAGCGGGATGGCGTACACCTGGCCGTTGCTGCGCACCAGCAGCGACTGGATGATCGCGAGCGTGAGCGGCAGGGCGAGCGAGAGGGTCGTGCCCTCGCCGAGGACCGACCGGATCTGCAGCGAGCCGCCGAGTTCCTCGACCTTCGCGCGCACGACGTCCATGCCGACACCGCGGCCCGACACCTTCGTGGCCTTCTCGGCGGTCGAGAACCCCGGCGTGCACGTGAAGGCGAGGATGTCCTCGTCGGTGAACTCTTCGCGGCGGTCGGGGGTGACCATGCCGCGGTCGCACGCGACGGCCCAGATCTTCTCGACGTCCATGCCGCGGCCGTCGTCGGAGACGGTGACCAGCACGCGGTCCCTCTCGCGCGCGGCGGAGAGGACCACTCGGCCGCGCTCGGGCTTGCCCGCCTTCACGCGGTCCGGGGCAGGTTCGAGGCCGTGATCGACCGAATTGCGCAGCAGATGCACGATCGGCTCGACGATCTCGTCCAACACCGTGCGGTCGAGCTCGATGTCCATGCCCTCGACGTCGAAGACGACCTCTTTGCCGAGGTCCCGCGCCAGGTCTCGGACCATGCGCGGGAAGCGGTTGAAGATGTTGCCGACCGGCACCATGCGGGTCGCCATGACCTCGCGCTGCAGCTCTGAGGAGACGCGATGCACCTCCTCGACCGCGTCGATCAGATCGCGGTCCGCCATCTTCTCGGCGAGGGTCTCGAGCCGCGACCGGGCGATGACGAGCTCGCCCATCACGTCGACCATGCTGTCGAGGTGCGTGAGCGAGATCCGCACCGTCTGCGTGTCGGCGAGCTTCGGCACCGCCTGCGAGGCGCGCCCGAAGGCCGCGTCACGGTCGAGGTCCGACGCGCGCGCGGTCTCACCGGCAGGCGTGTCGGCCGGACCCGGTGACATCGCGTCGGCCGCGGCCTCGGGGCCCGGGGCGACCGTCTCGGGCTCGGGCCCCGCGACGGCGGGGACTTCGGTCTCCAGCGGAGCCGCGCAGACCGATTGGACCTCGCCGATGTTGCTCACGGTCTCGGCGACCTGCTCCGGCGTCTGGGTCGTGGCCACGACCACCGAGAACGTGTCATCGAAACGCTCGGCCTCGATCTCTTCCTCGCTCGGAGTCGTCGACAGCACCTCGCCGAGCTGACGCAGCCGCTTGACCACCATGTAGGCACGCACGGCCTTGAGCGCGCAGGTCTCGTCGAGCACCACGTCGACGACGAGCGGCGTGCCTCCCGCAGCGGCGGGGGCGGCCGGCGCCTCCTCCGCTCCCGCGGGGGCCTGCGCCGCCGCAGGACGGTGGGCCGCCTCGGTACGCTCCTTCAGTTCTTGGACCAGCAGCTCTATGTCCGAGCCGGGCATCCCCGAGGTCTCCTCGTTGATGAGCGTCCCCAGGGTGTCGGTGGCGCGCAGGATCAGGTCGATAAGGTCGCCCGTGACCGGCTGCTCGCGCTTGCGGACCGTGTCCATCAGGCTTTCCATCGTGTGCGTGAGCTCCGCGGTCCTCTCGTAGCCCATCGTCGCCGACATGCCCTTGAGGCTGTGGGCGGCCCGGAAGACCGCCTCGACCGGCTCCAAGTCGTCGGGATTGGACTCCAGCGTGAGCAGCGCCTCGACGATGCCCTGGAGGTATTCCGCGCTCTCCGAGAGGAACGCCTCCCGGTAGGACGCCATGTCGAGGCCGTCGGTCATCGCTTCCTCACCTCCCTGGCCGCCGCGGCGATCTCGTCGGCGACCCGGTCGAGCGGCGCCACGATCTCAGCCGCGCCGAGGCGCACCGCGGAGCCGGGCATGCCCCACACGACCGACGTCTCCTCGTCCTGCGCGATCGTCGCGCCTCCCGCCTTGCGGATGGAGAGCAGGCCGTGCGCTCCGTCGGCGCCCATCCCCGTGAGGACCACCCCGGTGGTCCGCGAGCGATAGGTGGACGCCGCGCTCTCGAACAGCGGATCGGCCGACGGCCGCAGGCCGTGGATGTGCGGGCCGTCGGAGAGGACGATGCGCGTCTGCGCGCCCGGCTTCCCTTCGACCGTCATGTGCGTCCCGTAGGGGGCGACATAGCCGTGGCCGGCTCGCAGGCGCATGCCGTCCTCCGCTTCGACCACCGGGAACCCGCCGGCGCGCCCGAGTCGCGCCGCGAGCGACGCCGAGAACCCGGGCGGGAGGTGCTGGACGACGAGGTACGCGCAGTGCGCGTCCGCGCGCAGGCCCGCGAAGACGTGCTCGAGCGCGAGCGGACCGCCCGTCGACGACGCGATGACGACCACCCGGTCCGGGTCGCCCGCCGCCGCGCCGGTCGCGGGCCCGGCGCCGGGACGCATGGGGGTGACGCGGCGCTTCTCCGGTGAGATCCGGTACGCGATGCGGATGGCCCTGATGAGCTGCCGTGAGAGGTCGTCCAGCGCGCTGGCCAGCCCCTGCGACGGCTTGCTGACGAAGTCGACCGCCCCTCGCTCGAGCGCCTGGTACGTGGTCTCCGGGTCGTTCACGGAGGACAGCACGACGACGCGGGCGTCCGTGTCACGCACGAGGAACGGGAGCGCCTCGAGGCCGTCCATGACGGGCATCTGGATGTCGAGCGTGATGACGTCGGGGTTCAGCTCGCGTGCGAGCTTGACCGCCTCGACACCGTCTCGCGCGGTGCCGATGACCTCGATGCGCGCCTGACCGGTCAGGACATGCGTGACCATCTGGCGGACGAGGGCGGAATCGTCTACGACGAGTACACGGATCGCAGGCATGGGCTCTACGTTCTTCTGATCAGCGCGGACGAGAACCGAGGCACTTCTGGACCGTTTCGAGGACTTTCGCGGGTTGGAAGGGTTTGACGACGAAGTCCATGGCGCCAGCCTCGAGCGCCTCGACGATCAGCTCTTGCTGTCCCATCGCGCTCACCATCAGCACGCGCGCGTCAGGGTCCATCTCGCGGATCGCCTTGAGCGCCTCGATCCCGGTCATCTCCGGCATCGTGATGTCGAGGGTCACCAGGTCGGGCTTGACCTGGCTGTACTTCTCGACGGCGTCCCGGCCGTTCACCGCTTCCTCGATGGCGTAGCCCTCCTTGGACAGGATGTCCCGGATCATCATCCGCATGAACGCGGCATCATCCACGACCAGGATCGTCCTCGACATCTAGGCGTCTCCCTCCGGGTCGACGGCTGATGAGACCTCGTACTCGGCGCGCGGGAGCACGCGGTCCAGGTCGAGCAGGATGACGAGCCGGTCGCCGCGGTGCACGACCGCCTGGAACGCGTCCGCCACGTCGCTGCGCAGCGCGGACGCTGGCGGCGGCATCATCTCCTCGCTCGAGAGCGTCGCGACCTCCATCGCCTGATCGACGATGAGGCCGACTTCGCCCCCCTCCCCCTCGGTCACGACGATGCGCGTCGTCGCGTCCGGCTCGGTCGTGGTGCCGAAGAGGCGCTTGGCGAGATCGACGACCGGCACGACGCGCCCTCGCAGGTCGATCACGCCGTCGACCGAGCGCGGCGCGCGCGGCACGGGAGTCGTGGGTTCGTAGCGGATGATGCTGCTCACGTTGGCGATCGGCAGACCGTACGCTTCGTCGCCGACTCGGAACAGCACGTACTGCCGGGTCGCGTCGCTCACGCCGTGTCGCCCTCCAGCCGTAGCCTGCGGACCGACTCCTCGAGACGGTGTGCCATGTCGGCGAGGTCCTGCGCAGAGGAGGAGACCTCCTCCATGCACGCGGTCTGCTGCTCCGCCGCGGCCGCGGTCTCCTGGGCGGACGCCGCGTTCTCCTCGACGACCGCGGCGATGTCGTGCATGGCGCGATCGACGGCCGAGGTGCGTTCGCGCTGGTCGTTCATGGCAGTGGCGATCTGGTCGGCCAGCTCGGTGGTGCGCCGGACCGCGTCGTCGATCTCCGACAGCGCGGCACCGGTGCGGCCGACGACCTCGGTGCCGAGCGCCACCTCGCGCGTCCCGGCCTCCATGTAGCGCACCGCCTTCGCGGTCTCGCGCTGGACCTCGCGGATGAGCTCCCCGATCTGCTCGGCCGCTTGGCCGGAGCCCTCGGCGAGCTTGCGGACCTCTTCCGCAACGACGGCGAAGCCGCGGCCGGACTCGCCCGCGCGGGCCGCCTCGATCGCGGCGTTCAGCGAGAGCAGGTTCGTCTGGTCGGCGATCGACGTGATCACGTCGACGATCTTCCCGATCTCGCCGGAGCGGTGGCCGAGCAGCTCGACGGAGTCGGCCAGCGTCTCGATGGCGCTGCGGATCTCCGCGATCTTCGCGATCGCCTCGTCGGTCGTCTCCTTGCCGTGGTCGGCCTGCCGGCTCGCCTCCTGGCTGATGCGGCACGCCTCGTCGGCCTGCGCCGCGACCGCGGTCGCGGTCGATGCGATGGCCTCGACGGCGCTCGTCGTCTCCTCCACCTTGCGCGACTGCAGCTCCGCGCCGTGCGCGATGTGCTGGACCGACGTGGAGATCTCCATGGTCGACGCGTTGATCTCTTCGGATGAGGCCGACAGCTCGGTCGCGGAGGCCGACACCGACTCCGCGGAGTGGCGGACGCCGTCGGTGATCTCCGCGAGCGACTCGATGAGCAGGTTGCACTGGTCGGTCAGCAGGCCGATCTCGTCGGGCCGATGGATCTTGGCCCGGACGGTCAGATCGCCGTCGCCCGCGTTCGTCATCACGCCGCCCACCTCGCCCAGGGGGTCGAGGACCCGGCTCTTGAAGGCTCGGTTCCAGGCTCGCTGCCCGAAGATGGAGGCGATGATCATGGCGATCCCGCCGAAGACCACGATCTCGAGCACGTGCCCGAGGTCGGGCTTCAACAGGACGAACGCGATGATGGCCGAGACGATGAGGCCGCTCAGGACCGCCGGCCCCACGGTGAACCAAGTCTGTAGCATGAAGGATCGCGCAAGGCTCTCTTCGACGTTCATGCTGCTGCGCGGCACGATATCGCCCCTCCTTGGATCCAGTGGACCGGCGTGCGCGGCATCGCCGGCTCGATGGCGTCTCGATTCTACTCTTTGCGCTGCCCGAACACCCGGCCCGCGCGCCCATCGGGCATGCCGCTATCGCGCCTTCCGGTAGATCCGTTCCTTGCCGTTGATCATCTCGAACTGCGGCAGGAGCTGGGTGGGCATCTTCTCGGTCCGCCCGAGCACGAGGAAGCCGCCCCGCGCGAGCGATTTGGCGAACTTGGCGATGGTCGTCTCCTGCTGTTGCCGGGTGAAGTAGATGAAGACGTTGCGGCAGAAGATCAGGTCGATGACCTGGAGCGGAGCATCCCCGATGAGGTCGAGCCGGCGGAACTTCACGTGTTCGCGCACCTCGTTGCGTATGCGGAACGTGTGCTCCCCGACGTCGAGGAACCGGGCGCGGTCCTGCTCCGGGATGTGCTGCAGCTCGGAGACGTCGTACTCGCCGCGCGCCGCGACCTCGAGCGCGCGAGGATCGAGATCCGTGCCGATGATGCTCAGCATGAAGTTCGGAGCGCGATGTCCGAGGGCCGCGAGGAACGACATGGCGATCGAGTACGCCTCCTCGCCCGTCGCGCTGCCCGCCGACCACACGCGGATCACCCGCTGGCGGCCGACCTCCTTCGCCTCGATAAGGGCCGGGACCGCCTCCTCGCGGAACACGCGCCACATCGGGGCGTCCCGGAAGAACTCCGTCACGTTGATGGTCAGCGCGTCGACGAGCCGCGTGTACTCGTCGGGGTGTGCGTCGAGGTAGCGCGAGTATTCGCGGTACGTCGTGAACCCGAGGGCGCGCAGGCGCGTCGCGAGGCGTCGCTCGATGTAGGAGGAGCGATAGCGTGACAGGTCGAGGCCACGCTCGCGCTCGACCTGGGCGAGCACCTTCGCGGGATCGCCGGGCTGCAGGCTGTCTTCGGGCGCGTCGGCCACGTCGGCGAGTCGCCTTTCACGTCGGGCACCGCCCGGCTGCAGCGCGAGAGAAGAGCGAGCGCACCGCTCCTCCGCGCGGAGACCGTCCGGACACGGTCTGAACCACGTCGAGCCGGCCGGGCCCCGGCCGAACCCCCATGAGTGTACGCCACGCCGCACCGCCCGAGAGGACCGGATGACCGCCGGATGACGCGGGGCCGGGCCCGATCGTGCGTCACACGTCGACGAACTCGACGCGCTTCGTCGGCGGCACCCCGGCATCGGCGAGGATGCTGGACGCGAGCCACCCGTCGCGCGCCGCGACCCGGAGCGCGATGCCGCACAGATCGCCGAGTTCCGGCGGCGCGGGGATCGACACCACCTCGAGCCCGTCGGCCTTGAGTGCCGCCTCTCCGGCTATCGCATCGTGCACCGAGGCGAAGCCCAGAACGACGTACAGCTTCTCGGGCCTCGTCACGCCAGTATCTCCTTCAACGTCTGGAGCGTGACGTCGATGTCCTCATCGGTGTCGCCCCAGCCGACGCCGAAACGTACCGCGCCGGTCTCCAGCGTGCCGATCGTGCGGTGCGCCCAGGGCGCGCAATGCAGACCGCTCCGCACCGCGATGTGCGCCCTCCTGTCGAGCGCCGACGCGATGCGGCCCGGATCCATGCGGTCCGAGGTGATCGCGCAGATGGGCACGCTCGGCTCGTCCGCACCGGGCCCGTACAGCCGCACCCCCGGCATCTCGGCCAGACCTTCCTTGAGCCGACGGAACAGCCTCCGCTCGCGCGAACGCTGATCCGGCCCCGCGGCGGCGAGCAGTCGCGCCGCGGCGCCCAGCCCCGCGATACCGGGGGTGTTCGGCGTCCCCGCCTCGTAGCGCTCCGGACGGGTGGCCGGCTGACCGGGCTCCTCGCTGGAGCCGCCGCCCGTCCCCCCTGCGTCAGCTCGCGCGCCTCGAGCCCGGGGCGCAGGTAGAGAAGGCCGACGCCCTGGGGCCCGAGAAGGCCCTTGTGGCCCGAGGCCGCGTACGCGTCCACGCCCAGCGCCTCGAGGTCGACGTCCAGATGACCGACGCCCTGCGCTCCGTCGACGAGCAGCAGCGCACCGGCCTCGTGGGCGATGTTCGCGAGGTCGCCGATCGGCTGGATCGCCCCCGTCACGTTGCTCGCGTGCTGACAGACGATCGCCCGGGTGCGGTCGGCCGCGACGGCCGACGCGATGCGTGTCGCGTCCACGACGCCGGAGCCGTCGGCATCGACGACCACGACCCGAACCCCGGTGCCGGCGAGAACGTGCAGCGGCCGGCTGACCGCGTTGTGCTCCATCGAGGAGACGACGACCCGGTCGCCCGGCGCGAGCAGCCCCTTGAGCATCAGGTTGCAGCCCTCGGTGCAGCCCGACAGGAAGAAGAGGTCCCGGGGATCGCGCACGCCGAGCAGCTCGGCGAGGCCTCGTCGCGACTCGAAGACGAGACGCGACGCCTCGAGTGCCATCGGATAGGCGCCACGGCCGGGGTTGGCCCCCTGCTCGCGCATCGCTGCGACGACCGCGTCGATGACCTCGGGAGGCTTCGGCCACGAGGTGGCGCCGTGGTCGAGGTACACGGTGCGCGGCCGGTCCGCGCCGGTCACGATCCCAACTCCCCTTCCAAGTGCGCGACGAGCGCCTCGACCGCGCGGGACCGCGTTCCCCGCGGGAGTACGCCGTAGAACGGGCGCGACGCCGGGAAGTGCGGCGCGGAGACCGCCGTGACCGTTCCGAGAGCGAGGGCCTTGTCAGCCATCCAATGGCTCACCGCCCCGACCCCCACGCCGCCCTCGACGGCGTTCACGATCGCCTCGCTGGTCCCCAGCTCCATCACGACGTTGAGATCGGCCGGGTCCACGCCACCGTCCGCGAGCGTGCGCTCGAACGCCATGCGCGTCCCGGAGCCGCTCTCGCGCATGATGAACGGCTGCTCCGCGATCTCCTCCATCGTGACGGATGCGCGGCCCGCGAGCGGGTCGTCCGGCGGGCAGATCAACAGCAGCTGGTCGACGCCCATCCGTTCGTAGCCGACCTTCGCTTGGGGTATGCGCGCGCCCGTCATGCCGAACTGCGCGTCGCCCGCCTCGACACGGGACACGACGTCCGCGGTGTCGTAGACGCGCAGCGAGACGGTGACCTCGGGATAGCGGCGCAGGAACGGCCCCAGGAGCCGCGGCAGGATGTACGCGCCGGGCGTCGTCGAAGCGGCCAGATCGATGTGGCCCCCCACGGTATCGGAGAGCCGCTCGATCTCCGAGCGCGTCTCGTCGAGCTCGTGCACGACGCGCCGCGCCGTCTTGAGCAGCGTCCGGCCGGCCTCGGTCAGCTCGACCTTGCGGTACCGGCGGTCCAGCAGCGTGACGCCGAGGTCCGCTTCGAGGCTCTGTATCTGCATCGTGACGGCGGGCTGCGACAGCCCCATGTCGCGCGCGGCGGCCGAGAACGACCCATGGTCGACGACCGCGGCGAACGTCCGCAGCTGGTTCACGTTCATGGGCACAGGACCCTCCGCACGCGCGCTGGGAACTCTCGAGACATGATACGCGTCAGCCGGAACGCCTCACGAAGAACCCCGCCATGGAGGCGAGCAGGTCGCGCGCGCGACTCTTCGGCACCGCCGCCATGAGCGTGCTCTTGGCCGACGTCACCAGGTCGAGCGCGTACGCGCGGGCGAACTCGACCGAACCCGCGCGCTCCAGGATGTCGACCGCCTCGGCGAGCTCCGCGGGAGCGGTCGTCCGCATCGACAGCAGCTCCAACAGGCGGTCGCGGTCGTCGGCGTGCCTGAGAGCGTGGATCACGACGAGCGTGCGCTTGCCCTCGGTGATGTCGCTGCGGAAGTCCTTCTTGGTGGATTCCTTGGTGCCGGTCAGGTTGAGCACGTCGTCCTGGATCTGGAACGCCAAGCCCGTGGCCTGCCCGAACGTGCGCAGCATCTCCACCTGCTCGTCGGTGCCGCCGCCGATGATGGCGCCGACGGCGAGCGGGACTCCGCCTGAGTAGAAGGCCGTCTTGTGGTTCGCCATCACGAGGTAGTCGTCGATCGTGAGGTCGAAGCGGTCGTCGCGGGCCCACCCGATGTCGAGCGCCTGCCCCTCGATCGTGCGGGTGGTCATGTCGACCAGCTCGCCGAGCACCCGGATCTTCGTCCTGTCGTCCAAGCCCGGGTCGTTGACCACGGTCCCGCATACGAGAGCCAACGCGAGATCCCCGGCGTTGATGGCGAGGCCCTCGCCCTCGGATATGTGCATGCACGGCTCGTCGCGCCGTGTGAGCGAGCTGTCCTCGATGTCGTCGTGAACGAGCGCCGCCGTGTGGAAATGCTCGATGGCCGCAGCGGCCGGCCACGCCTTCTTCGGGTCGCCGCCGACCGCCTCACACGCCAGCAGGCAGATGAGCGGCCGGTGACGCTTCCCCGAGTTGTCCGAGAACGACTTCAGCGGACGGTAGAGATAGCGCGCCATGTCCGGGTGCGTGCCGTCGCCGAAGAACGACGACAGGTAGCGGTCGAACGCCTTGGCGTTCGTCTTGAGATACAGCTCGAACCCGGTCATCACGCTCTCCCGTGGGAGCTCGCCACGCGCCCGCGCGCCCGCGCCCGATGCGCGGCCGGCATAGGATAGCAGACCCCCGGAAGCTCCTAGCCCCGCAGGCCCTTCTCGAGGAACACGCCGTCCTTGGAGAAGCGGCGGCGGTACGTCATGAGCACCGCGAGGACCGCGCCGACGATCTCCGCGGCGGAGATCATGAGCAGCACGACGATCTGGTACTTGGTCGCCTCGACGGGATCGGCGCCGGCGAGGATCTGCCCCGTCATCATCCCCGGGATGAAGACGATCCCGGCCGCCGCCATCGAGTTGATCGTGGGGATGAGCCCGGCGCGCAGCGCGCTGCGGACGGAGGGGTGCGCCGCTTCCCACGGGCTCGCCCCCAGCGCGGTCATGGTGCGGATCTCGTCGGACCGCCCGTCGAGGTCCGCGAAGACGCGCTCGAGTGAGAGCGCGATCCCCGTCATGGAGTTGCCGAGCACCATCCCGGCGATCGGGATCACGTACCGCGGCGAGTACCACGGCTCCGCGCCGACGACGAGCCCGGTCACCGCGAACGTGACCGCGATCCCGGTGACGGCCATGGAGATCACCGCCGGGAGGAACAGGCCGGACGGCGCGTCCGGCGCGCGCTGCACGATGATGCGCGCCGCCGCGATCGTCATGATGACGAGGATGCCGACGACCCACCACCAGCGGTCGGCGGCGAAGGCCCAGCCCAGCACGAGTCCGAGCAGGAGCAGCTGCACGTAGGTCCGCACGGCGGCCACGGCGAGCTGCCTCGTCAGCCCGAGCTCCATCCACAGCGCGAGCGCGCCGGTGACGACGACGAAGACGGACGCGAGCACGAGCTGCGGCCAGCCGATGGGGATCACGCCTCCGGGGAGCGAGGCCTGCGCCGTCACGACGCCTCCTCCAGCCGGCCGCCCTGCAGCGTCAGCCGGCGGCTCGCCCGCTCGTCGCTGCGCAGATGCCGGACGCGGACGACGGCGCCGCCGGCCCGCGCGAACTCGCTCGTCAGCGCGCCGACCTGCCCCGCGGACTCGTCGTCGAGAGCGGCGTCGGGCTCGTCGAGGAGGAGCACGTCGGGCCGGGTGAGCACGGTCCGGAGCAGCGCGACGCGGGCGCACTGCCCCTCGGACAGGCGCGACGACGCCCGGTCGAGCGCCACGTCCTCCATGCGGACGCGGTCGAGCGCCGCGCGGAGCTCCTCCGCGGTCGGCGCGGGAGCGGCGGCACGCACTTTGAGGCGCCACGGGAGCAGCAGGTTGTCCGCGACCGTGCCGGCGAGCAGCGCGCTCCGCTGCGGCAGGTACGCGACCCGGGCGCGCCACTCGCGGGGGTCGATCTCGTCCGAGACCGTGCGAGCGAGGAAGAGCTCGCCGCCCACGTCGGGCAGGAGCCGCGACAGCGCCAGGAGCAGTGTCGTCTTGCCGGAGCCGGACGGGCCGACGACGTCGGTGAGCGTGCCCGCCTCCAGCGAGAGGTCGATGCCGTCCAGCACGCGGACCGGTCCGCTGTCGCCGGGACGCGCGACGGTCAGGCCGCGCGCCTCGAGCACGGGTCCGGTATGCGACATCAGCGGCATGCCGCCATGCTACCCGGCGCGGGACCCGGCAGGAAGGGACCGCGGCCCCTTCGGTGTCGGGGCAGCGCGGGCGCGGCTACCACGTCTCGCGGTGCACGAACTCCGGCACGAACCGTTCGGGCTGCTCGCGCCGTTCCGCGGGGTGGCCGATCGACGCGATCGCGAACGGCACCACCGTCGGCGGCACCCCGAAGAGAGCGCGGAGCCGGTCCACGCGCTCCTCGGCCGGGTAGTAGCCGAGCCACACCGCCCCGAGCCCCATCGCGTGCGCGGCGAGCAGCAGGTTCTCCATCGCGGCCGAACAGTCCTCGACCCAGAAGCCTTCGTGGCGCGCGCCGGCCGTCTCGCCGCAGACCACGATCGCGAGGGCGGCCTGCGGGAGCATCCCGGCGTACGGGCTCGTCTCGGACAGCTCCTCGAGACGCTCGCGGTCCCGCACCACGATGAACCGCCACGACTGCTGGTTGCCCGCCGACGGCGCCGCCATGGCCGCATGCAACAGCGCGTCGATCGTCTCCTCGGGCACCGGCTGGCCGTCGTAGCGTCGGATGCTCCTCCTGGTCATGATCGTCTCGAGCGCGTCCATCACCGCCTCCTTCGAGCGAGCCCGCTCCCGTCGTCCGCCACGTCGACCATACCCGCATCCGTCACCGCCGATGTGCCGGCGTGCCGCATCGGTTGGAACGACGACGGACGCCGGGGGACCCGGCGTCCGTCGAGGTGTCGGCTGGCGGAGGCGCGTGCGAATCGAACACACCCGGGACGCTCTTCACGCCCCACGACGGTTTTGAAGACCGCGGAAGCCACCAGGCCCCATCCGCCTCCAGCGGGCTATTGTGGGCGGCGCTCACAGGCCGTGTCAAACACGGATGCCGCCGCGGGGAGCCGCGCGCCGCGCACGACCGAGCCTGCGGCGTGCACCGCGCCGGGCCGTTCGCGACGCCGTCCGGGTATAGCTTCCGGTGACCTTCGCCCCGACCGGAGGGAACCGCGTGGACGAGCGACCGCTCGTCGAAGGGCCCGCGCCAGGAGGCCCGGTGTCCGAAGACCGGCCGTCCGGCCGCGCGCAGGCTCCCGCGAGCCGCCGCGGTCGCCCGATCGCGTGGTGGGGCGGCATCGCACTCGTCGTACTGGTCGTTCTCGCCGGCTCGTCCGTGTACACCGACCAGTCCTCGTTCTGTCCGTGGTGCCACGAGATGCGCCCCTACTACGACGCATGGCGCGCGGGCCCGCACGCCACGGCCGCGCAGTGCGTCGACTGCCACGTCGATCCGGGGATCGTCGCCGACGTCGAGCACAAGGCGGTCGCCCTCAAGGAGGTCTGGGACCACTTCTTCGGCACGCCGCGCTTCCCGGACTACCCGGTGGACGTGCCGAACGCCCGCTGCGAACGATGCCACGCGTCTGTCCCGCAGAAGGCCGGCGACCTCTTCTCACACGCCTTCCACGCCTCCAAGGCGACGTGCAGGGACTGTCACGCGACGGCCGGGCACCAGGTCGCCCTCTCATCGCTCGCATCCGCGGGTGTGCTGAGACCGGCGGTCGTCGTCTCGGGCGGGTCCCAGGCAGCCTCCGCCGCGCACAGCCCGGTCGTCTGCCGGGACTGCCACGACCTGTCGGTCATGAAGTGCACGAGTTGTCATCAGGCGCCGCACGAGCCGCTCGGCGTGTGCTCGAACTGCCACAGCCCGAGCGGCGGATTCGGATTCACGCATCCGACGCTCGCGTCGGCGCCGTCCTGCGGGGACTGCCACGCGCTGCCCGCGGAGCACATCGCGGTCACGATGCCGTGTGCGACATGCCACCGTCGGCCGGGGGTCTCGTGGGCGCCCACGCGTCCGCCCCCGGGCGGCTAGCCCGGACGGGTCGCCGCGGCATCAGCCCGACCGCAGCGTCCGGACGTCGCCCTCGCGCCTGGTCACGCCGCGCGCGTCGAAGTACTCGAGGAGCGGCACCACATACTTGCGGCTGGTCCCGAGCACGTCGCGGGCATCCTTCGCGAGCATCGTGCCGTTCGCGCGCAGGTACTCGACGATCCGCTCTCTCGCCGCGTCCACCGCCGAGGCGGCGAAGTGCAGCTCGGGCCCGAGGCGGACCACTCGCCCGGCAGCGACGAGCTTGGTGAGCGCCGCGCGGGCGACCGCGGTGTCCACACCCGCCGCCGCCGCGAGCTCCGCCACGCTCCCGGGCGCGAGGCCCTGCGCCTCGAGCGTCGGAGCCAGCGTCTCGACGGCGGCGTCCTCCTCGGCGAGGGCGGCGGCCGCCGCCTGCGGATGCCGCACCTGGCCGCCGGCGAGGCGGACGAGCCCGCGGGCCTGCGCGATGCCGAGCAAGGCCTCGAACACCTTCGGCTGCATGCGGCCGTCCACCCGGTCGCGCAGCGCGCCGGACGCGACGCCCGTCGCGCGCGGATGCTCCTCGTGGAAAGCGCAGCAGTTCGGTCACGGCTCCCGAGAAGCCGCTCGAGGCGTCCTGGGTCACGAAGTACGTGTCGGCGCCCGCCTTCACCCGTGCGAGATCGGCACGGTCGAGGTCGTCCGCGACCCCCGCCCTCGGGACGCCGAGCGCGGCCGCCACCTCTGCCGACGTCATCGGCACGCCTCGCGAGGCGAGCAGGCCGCGATGCCGCCCGGGACAGGTCGCGCGCTCGCGAGCGCGTCGAGCAGCTCCCGCTCGCTGCGCGCGCAGCGAGGTGCGTCTCGCGGCGGGAGCACGTCGAGCACCGACGCCTCCGCCGATCGTGAGCACCGGCGAGTAGGAGCGGACGATGAAGCGATCCTCGTATCGCGGCGCGAGTGGCTCTTCGAGCCTGAGCTGCGCGTACGCTCGCCCGCCGGGCGGCAGCTCGGCGACATCGTCCATGAGCAGGACTCGGCCGAGCACCTCGCGGGTGCCGTGATGGACGTGCACGCGCGCCCGCTCTCGTAGGGACGCTCGTTGCCCCGGAGGTAGGCGAACAGCGCGTCGAACCGGTCGGTGACGGCGAGCGTGCCCGGCGCCGCCAGGGTGTCGCCGCGCGCGATCTCGTCCTTGTCCAGGCCGGCGACATTGATCGCCACGCGCATTGCCGGCGATCGCCTCGTCCACCGTGAGCGAGTGCATCTGGACGCCGCGCACGCGGCCCGCCCTGCCCGACGGCAACACCTCGACCGCGTCCTCGCGTCGCACGGTCCCCGACCACAGGGTGCCGGTGACGACCGTTCCCGCGCCCGCGATCGTGAACACGCGGTCGACCGGCAGGCGCATCGGGAGCTCCACGTGCCGCGAGGGCGCCTCGACGGCCGACGGCGTCGAGGGCCACCTTCAGCTCGCCGAGCCCCGCTCCCGTCCTGACGCGACACCGGGACGATCGGAGCGCCGTCGATCGCGTGCCGCCTGGAGCAGGCGGACGACGTCGTCTCGCACCAGCGCGATCCAGTCGGGGTCCGCGAGGTCCGACTTCGTGATCGCCACGACGCCGCGCGGGATGCCCAGCAGGTCGACGATGGCGAGGTGCTCGCGCGTCTGCGGCATCACGCCGTCGTCGGCCGCGACCACCAGCAGCACGACGTCGATGCCGGTGGCGCCGGCCACCATCTGGCGGACGAACCGCTCGTGGCCCGGCACGTCGACGACGCCCATCGTCTGCGCCCGAGGGCAGGGTGAGCCGCGCGAAGCCGAGCTCGATGGTGACGCCGCGTTCCTTCTCCTCGCGGCAGGCGGTCGGGGTCGGTGCCGGTGAGCGCCTTGACGAGCGCGGACTTGCCGTGGTCGATGTGACCGGCGGTGCCCAGCACGAGCGACGACACGGCGCGCTACCTCTCAGCCGCGATAGCCGCCAGCCGCTCGACGACGATCGTGGTCTCGGCCTCGCCGAGCGTCCGGGGATCGAGCACGACGCGGCCGTCGCGGATGCGCGCGACGATCGTCGGATTGCCGAGCCGCAGCCTCTCCTCGAGGTCGTTCGCGCTCATCGTGCGCGGCGACAGCGTGACGACGTCGTCGGGATGTCGGCCATGCGGCAGCGCGCCGCCTCCGGCTCGCGACACGTCCGGCATCGCCGCGACCCAGAACGCGTCGCCGGTCACCGCGACGATGCGGTCGACGAGGTCGCGCGCGGCGGCCGCCACCTGCGTCACGGGGCGCGTGAGCATCGCGAGCGTGGGGATGGTCGCGCATCGCGTACTCCGGATCGAGATACGCGCGGAGCGTGGCCTCGAGCGCCGCCAGCGTCATCTTGCCCACGCGCAGCGCGCGCGCGAGCGGGTGCTTCCGCAGCGTCTCGATCACGTCGCGCCGGCCGGCGAGTATGCCGGCCTGAGGCCCGCCGAGCAGCTTGTCGCCGGACACCGAGACGACGTCGACACCGGCGTCGATCGACGAGCGGACCGTCGGCTCGTCGGCCACCCCGTAGGGCGCCAGGTCGACGAGGACGCCGGAGCCCTGATCCTCGTACACGGGGATGCCCCGCTCGCGACCGAGGGCCACGAGGTCCGCGAGCGGCACCTCCTCGGTGAAGCCGACCACGCGGAAGTTGCTCGAGTGCACCTTGAGGAGCAGGCCCGTGCGCGGCGTGATGGCGCGCACGTAGTCGCGCAGGTGCGTCTTGTTGGTGGTACCGACCTCGACCATCGTGGCGCCCGACTGGGCCATGATGTCGGGGATGCGGAACGACCCGCCGATCTCCACAAGCTGTCCGCGCGAGACGATCGCCTCGCGCCCGAAGGCGAGGCCCGCGATCGCGAGCAGCACGGCGGCCGCGTTGTTGTTGACGGCCAGCGCCGCCTCGGCTCCGGTGACCTCGCAGATGAGGCGCTCGATGTGCGCGTGGCGGCTGCCGCGCTCCCCCGTCGCGACGTCGTACTCCAGCGTCGAGTAGTTGCCGGCGACCTCCACCACCTCGCGCAGGGCCTCTTCGGAGAGGCGGGACCGGCCGAGGTTCGTGTGCACGATGATGCCGGTGGCGTTGATGACCGGCCGCAACGAGGGCGCCATCGCCGCTCGAACGCCCTCGATCGCATCGGCAGCGATCGTGCCCGCGTCGAAGCGCACGCTCTCGCCGGAGAGCACCTTCGCGCGCACGCTCTCCACCGCCTGGCGCACCGACTCGAGCACCACCGCGCGCGGCGACGTGACCGCGAGCGCCGCGAGGTCGGAGCGCTTCATCAGCTCGTCGGTCTGAGGCAGGGAACGCAGAAGCTGCTGTTTGTCCATACACCCGATTCTACGCGAGCGCGGGCGCGCGGTCGCGTCCGTGGCCGGCGGGACCGGTCGGGGTCATGCGACCGTCACGACGTCCGTGCCGCCGGATAGCGCGGCCACCGAACCGGCCATGTCCCCGACCTCGCCGACCGCGAGCCGGTCCTTCAACCCGAAGAAGTCGAGACAGGTGCCGCACGCCTTCACGACCACGCCCTTCTCGGCGAGCAGCCTGATCTCCTCGAGCACGCCGGAGCCCTCGCACGCGAGCCTGACGCCGCCGTTCATGAACAGCACGCGCTCGGGGAGCGCACCGCCGCGCGCGAGGGAGTACAGGAAGTTGCGCATGAGGATGCGGCCGAGGTCGTCGTCACCGTCGCCGATCGTCTCGCTCACGATCCAGAAGGTCTTCGCCATGTCGGAACGCCCTCTTCTCCGCTTCGTCTCCGGCGCCGACGTCAGCGCACGGATATCGTTCCCGCCGGTCCCTCGACGACCCGCCCGATCAGCGCCGCCTCCGCGCCGCGCGCGCGGACCGCGTGCAGCAGCGCCGGCGCCTTCGCGCCTTCGACCGAGAGCAGCAGCCCGCCGCTCGTCTGAGGGTCGCAGAGCACCCGCCACAGCGCGAGGTCCTCGGTATCGGCGCCCTGCGCCACCGGAGCCTCGTGCCCCGGCCATACGGTGAACGCGGACGCGTACGAGATGATGTCGGCGGTGCGCCCCGGCACGACCCCGCGCGCCGCGTGCTCGAGCACGCCGTCGAAGACCGGCACCTCGTCGAAGTCGAGCTCCGCGGCGCATCCGCTCCCGGCCAGCATCTCGTGCGCGTGGCCGAGCAGCCCGAACCCCGTGACGTCGGTCGCCGCGTGGACGCCCACCTCGGCGGCCGCCTCGGCGGCGGCTCGATTGAGCGACGCCATCGACTCGATGACGGGGCGGGCGGTCATCTCGTCCTCCAGGCCCCGCTTGAGCGCCGTCCCGATCACGCCCGTCCCCAGCGGCTTCGTCAGCACGAGCAGATCCCCGGGCCGGGCGCCCACGTTGCGCATGACCGCGTCGGGCCGGACCGTGCCCATGACGGAGAGCCCGAACTTCGGCTCCTGGTCGTCGATCGTGTGGCCTCCCACGACGAGGACTCCGGCCGCGCGGCACACGTCGGCGCCTCCGCGCAGCACGTCCGCGACGACCTCGGCGCCGAGCGAGCACGGGAACGCGAGCAGGTTCAGCGCGGTCAGGGGCCGCCCGCCCATGGCGTAGATGTCGGACAGCGAGTTCGCGGCCGCGATCCGCCCGAAGTCGTACGGGTCGTCGACGATCGGCGTGAAGAAATCGACGGTGAGCAGCAGCGCGGTGTCCTCATCGAGACGGTACACCGCCGCGTCGTCCGAGGTCTCGAAGCCGATCATGAGCCTGTCCGACTCGCCGGGAGTGAGGGTGTCGAGTATGGCTTTCAGGTCCGACGGACCGTACTTGGCGGCTCAACCAGCCTTCGACGAGAGCTGGGTCAGCTTGACCGTCTCCGCATCCATGAGCGCCCTCCTCCCGCGTCGCGTCGCCGACAGCCGCGGCACGCCCCGATGAGGGGACCGCCCCGTTGCCCGACAACATTACACGAATGATGGCATCGCCGCCGCTGATAGTGCGAGCCGCGCGGGCAGCTCGCGGGGATCCCGCGCTCCGGGAACGCGTCACGCGCCGGAGAGGTTGCCGATCACGCGCCTCACGAAGTCGAGCCGGCGCTCTCTCGTGCGGGCCGCCTCGACGAAGGCGCGCAGCTGCGTGCGCTTGGCTTCGTCGTCGCACAACCGGTAGACGGGAGGCGCGTCGGCCGCCTTCTCTTCGACGAGGAGCCCTGACCCGGTGAGGTGTTCGATGGCGCGCGCGACGTCCTCTTCCTGCCGCGCGAGCAGGAGGCCCCATTCATGCACGCCGGCCCGGGTGTTCGGGCTGTGGCACAGGAAGGTCGCGAGGTCCCAGCACGCGAACGTGGCGAGGTGCGCGTCCACGAACTGCTCGACGGCGCTTTCCCTCATGCTGCCCTGGCCATCCATGCTGATGCCATTCCCCCGATTGGCATGCAGAGGAACAAGGGGCCCCCTTCGGCTGCCCTGCACTATACACTTCCGCCGAGCCGCATGTGACAGGCTTCACGTGCCGATCGAGAGATCCGCGCGTCGCGCCGGCGGACCGCCCGCTCGCGAGCGTCGGTGGTGGCCCCCCTGGGATTCGAACCCAGACCATGCCGGGTTTAAGCCGGCTCCCTCTGCCAGTTGGGGTAGGGGGCCATCCGTGACGCCCGCCGGAGCTGCCGCCGCGACGGCGGCATCGACGCGGCGGACGCCTCCTGCCGGAGGCTCGTCGCACCGGTCTCAGGATACCGCTGGGTCGCTGCCGAGGAGGACCAGCCCGTAGAGGATGTCGTGCTCGCTCACCAGCGTGTCCTCGAGCCCCGCCGACCGCACGATGGCTTCGAGGATGACCGCTCCGGCGACGATGACGTCCGCTCGCGCGGGGTCCATGCCGGCGACTCCGCGCCGTTCCGCCACCGTCATGCCCGCCAGCAGCTCCCGCAGCCGCGTGATCTCGGCGGCCGGAAGATGGTGTCCGTGCACGAGCGATCCGTCGTAGGGGGACAGCCCCATCGACACCGCCGCGAGCGTCGTCCCGGTCCCCGCCAGGGTCACCAGCGTGCGGGGCTTGGCGCGTAGGGACGCGAAGTACGGGGCGATCTCGGCGCGCACCCAGGCGGCCGCCGACGCGAGCTCATCGGCCGTCGGCGGGTCGGTCGACAGGAACATCTCCAACACCCTGCGCGAGCCGATGTCGAACGAGTGCGCCGCGGCGATCTCGGGCAGCCCATGCGGCCCCCTCCTCGCGGCGGCGCCGAACACCAGTTCCGTCGACCCGCCGCCGAGGTCGGCGACCAGTACGTCGTCGCCGTCAGAGCGGTAGGTCGCCCCCACGAACGACAGCAGGGCCTCGGTGTCGCCGGAGATCACTTTCGCGCGGACACCTGCCTCGGCGAGCGCCGAGAGCAGCTCCTCGCGGTTCCGCGCGTCCCGCGCGGCGGATGTGGCGACCGCCACGGTCTCGTCGGCCTCGAGCACCCCGGCCTCGCGCGCGAAGGACCGCACGACCGAGGCCACGTCGGCGATGGCATCCTCGGAGAGCACGCCGCTCGCGTGCAGGCCGCGTCCCAGGTGCGTGACCTCGGTGCGGCGGAGCACCTCGCACACGCGCTCCCCGTCGGTGTCCGCGACGAGCAGGCGCGTGGTCACCGTTCCGATGTCGATCGCGGCACGCCTCACCGTCGATCGTGACATCGGTGGACCTCCTCCCTCACTCACGCCGTCTCGCGTCTCACCGGGCCGCCGGGCGCGGGCCGCTCTCGGTCAGGTCGCGACAACGCACGCATTCCCCAAGGATCGCGCGTATCCGCGGATCGGCGGCGAGCGTCCGCCCGATGGGATCAGGAACGCCCGCGAGCGCAGCGGCCAGACGCGCGTGGAGGCACTTGACGACGGACGGGTCCGCCTGGCCCGCCACACCGACCGACGCGCACGGATCGTCGCCGCCGCCCTCCGCCGACCGCGCGGCACGGTACGCCTCATCGGCCCGTCGCACCTCTCGTGCCAGCAGCGGATCGGCCGCGACCCGCCGCGACCAGTCCGCGCACCCGCCGCCGGACTCCCACGCACCGGCCTGTTCGACCAGCCTCGGGCACGTCAGCCAGAACGCGGTCGGGAACGGCGAGCCGTCATCCAGACGCGGTGCGACGGCGATGACGATCGGCGCGCCGCAGCCGCAGCGCGCCGCCACGCGCCACGGCCCGCGCGGACGGCGGCCGAGGTGCGCGAGCACGAGCTCGGCGTCAGGGAGCACTGCGGTCCGGCGAGCTGTCCGAGACGCCGAAGACCCAGTCGAGGATCACCTGGAGGGCCGACCGCTGGCCGCCCCCCATCGCCGACTCGGACGGCTGCCCGCTGGATGTCGCCGACGCGCCGGCCGACGGGATGACCACGTACATGTGCTCGCCGGCCTTCGTGAAGCCGAGGCTCTGCTGGGCGGCCTGCTCGACCCCGGCCGGTGTCTTGAGGGCGGCGACCTCCGCCTCCAGGGTGTCGTTGCGGGCGCGCAGCGTCTGGTACTGCTGCTCGAGCCCGCCGACTTGGCGGCTCGCCTGATACTGCAGCTTGAGCGCCGGATAGAGCGCCCACCCGAGCACGAGCACGCCCGCGACGGCGATGACGGGCACGAGCGGCAGCTTCGAGAGGGCGCCGGCTCGCCGCTTCGCCGGCGACGCGGCGCGCGACCGAGGAGCTCGCGACGGGACGGGGGAGGAGGTGCGCCGGCCGGATCCGTTCCCGCCGCGTGTGGCGGAAGAGCGACCGGCGCCACGCCGCGCCGTCCCGGAGGACGGTCCGTTGCGTCGCGAGGCCCCGCGCTGCGTCGACGTGCTGCTGCTCATGCGTGGGTGTTCCTATGAGAAGGCCTGCGTGCGCTACCAGCGGGGACGTGTCGCCCCGCGCCCACTATAGCACCCGCTCGCGAGGTTCGACCCGACGTCGAGCCTGAAGGGGACGCCCCGCGTCCCGCGCGCGCGAACCCGTGCGGCGGCGGCCGTCATACGCCGAGGACGCGGATCAGGTCGGTCGAGCCGGAGACGCCGACCGCCGTGCCAGCCGTGAGGACGACGCGGTCCCCGACGCGCGCCACACCAGCCGCCCGCGCCGCCGCCAGCGCCTTCGCCGTCGTGTCCTCGATCGACCCGCCCGGCTCGATCACCCCGGACGTGACTCCCCAGACGAGGGCGAGCGAGCGGCCCACGGTCTCGACCGGAGTGACGGCGAAGACGGGCACCGGCGGACGGCAGGCGGCCACGGACCGCGCCGTCGTGCCGGACTCCGTGGCGGTCAGGATCGCGGTCGCGCCGACGTCCGCCGCGAGATCGCACGCCGCGGCCGCCACCGCGGCGGTCATGCTGCCGGCCGGACGCGGAGCCGGCGCGGCCGGCCCGGCCTCCTCCGCGGCTCGGCAGACGTTCGCCATCGTGGCGACCGCCTCCACCGGGTACTCGCCGACCGCCGTCTCGGCGGAGAGCATCACCGCGTCGGCGCCCTCGAAGACGGCCGTGGCCACGTCGGAGGCTTCGGCACGCGTCGGCTGTGGGGCGGCGGTCATGGATTCGAGCATCTGCGTAGCCACGATGACCGGCCTCCCCGCGGCGCGACATCCCATGACGATGCGCCGTTGCGCGGGCGGCACGGCCTCGGGCGACGTCTCCACGGCGAGGTCGCCGCGCGCGACCATGACGGCGTCGGCCTCTGCGATGATGCCGTCGAGCGCGTCCAGCGCCTCATGCTTCTCGATCTTCGCCACCAGCGGGACCGCATGCTCCCCCATCGCATCGCGGAGGCGGCGGACGTCGTCGGCATCCCTGACGAACGACTGCGCGACCAGGTCGACGCCGGCCTCCACGCCCCAAGCGAGCGCGTTCGATGTCCGCCGGCGTGACGGAGGAGAGCGAGAGCCGCTTGTCCGGCACGTTGACGCCCTTGTGCGAGCTCGAGCGGCCCGCCTCGGACGACCACGGTGACGACCTCCCCGGGGCGCGTGCGGGTGACCGAGAGCTCGATCGCGCCGTCGTCGACGAGGATCCGGTCACCGGCGACCACGTCGCGCCCCAGGTCCGCGTAGCTCAGACAGGCGTGCGCGGCATCGCCTTCACACTCGGCGGCGATGAGCCGGAACTCGCGCCCGGCGTCCAGCACGGTGCCGGCGACGATGTCGCCGACGCGCAACTTGGGGCCCGGCAGGTCGAGCATGACGGCCACCATCCGGCCGGACACCCGCGCCGCTTCGCGCGCGGCGGCGAACCGGCGCCACAGGTCGGCGCGCGTTCCGTGCGAGGCGTTGAGGCGCACCACGTCGGCGCCGGACGACAGGACGCGAACGAGCACGCCCGGCACGTCGCACGCAGGTCCCACCGTCGCGATGATCTTGGTCCGGCGCATGACCGGGCCGACCGCCGCATGCGCGGCTTCAGGCGGCCGGATCGCTTGCATGACCCCGTCCACGGCCCACCCCCGGCCCGGTGCCGGCGGCGCCGCGTCGATGCCGCGCCGTCGGCCTCTATCCGATGTTGTAGAACGCGCGGCGCCCGGGGAAGTCGGCTCGACTCGCCGAGCTCCTCCTCGATGCGCAGGAGCGCGTTGTACTTGGCGACGCGGTCGCTGCGCGCCGGCGCGCCGGTCTTGATCTGGCCGGCGTTCACGGCCACCGCCACGTCGGCGATCGTCGTGTCCTCGGTCTCGCCGCTCCGGTGCGAGATGACGCACGTGTAGCCGGCCCGCTTCGCCATCTCGATGCAGTTGAGCGTCTCGGTGAGCGAGCCGATCTGGTTCAGCTTGATCAGGATCGAGTTCGCCACGCCCGCCTCGATGCCGCGGCCGAGGCGCTCGGGGTTGGTGACGAAGAGGTCGTCGCCGACGAGCTGGACGCGTGTCGCCGAGGCGGTCGGTCAGCAGCTTCCACCCGTCCCAGTCCTCCTCGGCCATGCCGTCCTCGAGCGAGACGATCGGGTAGCGCTCGACGAGGTCGGCGTAGTAGTCGACCATCTGCTCGGAGGTCAGCTCGCGGCCCTCGCCCGCGAGCACGTACACGCCGCGTTCGGCGTCGTAGAACTCCGTCGAGGCCGGGTCCAGCGCGAGAGCGATCTGCTCGCCCGAGCGCGTAGCCGGCCTTCTCGACGGCCTCCGCGATGATCTGCGAGCGCCTCCTCGTTGCTCTTCAGGTTCGGAGCGAAGCCGCCCTCGTCGCCGACGCCGCGTCGAGAGGCCGCGCTCCTTCAGCACGCCCTTGAGCGTGTGGTAGATCTCGGAGCACATGCGCAGCGCCCTCGGCGAAGCTGGTCGCGCCGATCGGCATGACCATGAACTCCTGCAGGTCGACGTTGTTGTCCGCGTGCACGCCGCCGTTGAGGATGTTCATCATCGGCACCGGGAGCTGATGGGCGTTCGACGCCGCCGATGTAGCGAGTACAGCGTGAGCTCGGTCGACTCCGCGGCCGCCTTCGCCACCGCGAGCGAGACGCCGAGGATGGCGTTCGCGCCGAGCGCGCCCTTGTTGGGCGTGCCGTCGAGCTCGAGCATGCGCGGTGTCGATGGCGCGCTGGTCGGTCGCGTCCATGCCGACGAGCTCCGGGCCCGATGACGTCGTTGACGTTCTCGACCGCGGCCTGAGCACGCCCTTGCCGCAGATAGCGCGCCGTCGTCGCCGTCGCGCAGCTCGACCGCCTCGAACGCGCCGGTCGACGCGCCCGATGGGACCGCCGCACGGCCGAACGAGCCGTCGTCGAGCATGACGTCGACCTCGACGGTCGGGTTGCCGCGCGAGTCGAGGATCTCGCGCGCGTAGATGTCGGTGATGAAGCTCATGCCCGCTCCCCCTCTTTCGCGCGGCGCCACAGCGCCTCCATCTCGTCGATGCCCATGTCCTCGAGCGTCGCGCCCCCGCGCGGTCGCCGCGGCCGTTCCATCGCGCCGAAGCGCCTGATGAACTTGGCGCACGTCCCGCGCAGCGCCTGCTCCGGCGTCGATGCCCATCTTGCGACCGACGTTGACGACGCGTGAAGAGCACGTCGCCCGAGCTCGTCCTCCGCCTCGGATGCTCCCCGGCTTCGGTGGCCTTGAGCTCGTCGATCTCCTCGTGCGACCTTGTCCCACACGTCGTCGACGGTCTCCCACTCGAACCCCACCGAGACCGCCCGCCGCGAGATCTTCTCCGCGTACAGCGAGCGCCGGCAGCGTCGGCGCGATCCCGTCGAGGATGCCCCGCTCCGGCTTCTCCTCGCGCTTGATCTCGTCCCAGCGGGTCATGACGTCGGCAGGCGGTCTCCGCCACCGCGTCACCGAAGATGTGCGGGTGCCGCCTCACGAGCTTGGCGACGATCGCTCCCGCGACGTCGTCGATGTCGAAGCGCGCCCGTCTCGCTCGCGATCTGCGCGTGGAAGACGACCTGCAGCAGGATGTCGCCGAGCTCGTCCCGGAGCTCGGCGTCGTCGGCGGACTCGATGGCCGCGACCGCCTCGTACGCCTCCTCGATCAGGTTGCGCCGCAGCGTCATGTGCGTCTGCTCGCGGTCCCACGGACACCCGTCGGGCGCGCGAAGGACGGCCATGATGCGGACGAGCTCCTCGAAGTTGTTCGAGGCTCCGCTCACAGCCGCCCCCGGTTCTTACGACTAGTTGCCGGAGTTCGTGGTCACCGGCTGCTGGGCTGACGAGGTCTGTCCGATCAGCTTCTTCAGCCCGGCGTCGAGGATCACGACGGTGTCCTTCTTCTGCTGCGCGTTGACCCACTTCTGGAAGGCCGCGGATTGCGCCTGCTGCAGCAGCGTCTGCTTGATCTGGTCCTTGACCTGCGCCAGCGTCTGCGGGCTGGGCCGCCTTGCGCCCGAGCAGCTTGATGATGTGCCACCCGTACTGGCTCTGGACCAGTCTGATCTCACCGATCTTCATCTGCTCGGTCGCGGCCGCGAACTCGGCCACGTACTGCGTGGTCGGCGCCCAACCGAGGTCGCCGCCCTTGCTCTTGCTGCCGGGGTCGGTCGAGTACTTCTTGGCCAAGGTCGCGAAATCGGCGCCGTTCTTGATCTGCGCGAGCACGGATCTGCGCGAGCGCCTTGTCCTTCGTCGCGAAGAGGATGTGCGCCGCGTGGACCTGCGTCTGACCCGCGAAGCTGGCCTTGTTCGCGTTGTAGTACGCCTTGATCTGCGCGTCGCTCACGGTGACCGTGCCCGAGGTCACCTTCGCCATGACGGCGTCGACGAGCAGGCGGTTCGCGATCGAGCTCACGCAGCACGGCCGTGGTGATCCCCGACTGCTTCATCGCGGCATCGAGGCCGGACTGCCCGCCGTACTGGGACTTCAGCTGAGCGATGTACTGGTCGACCTGCGTGGAGCTGACCTTGACGCCCATCCCCGCGCCCGCCTGCTTGACGACCTCGATCTGGATGAGGCTGCTGAGGATCTGCGCGCGATAGTCCTGCTTGAGGGCGACGCCCGCGGTGCCCTCGAAGGTCTGCGGGGACGCGTGCTCCATCTGGGCGAGCTGGCCGTCGACCTGCGTCGACGTGATGGCCACGCCGTTCACGGTGGCGAGGGCGTCCTTCGGCTGCAAGCTGCAACCGGCGGCGGCTGCCACGACCAGGACCAGCGCCGCGATGAGGCATGCGATGACGGCCGGGCGAGTGAGACGGGTCATGTACGCTCCTTGCGATTGACGACGCGAGCCTAAAGCGTTGTGAGTATAGCAGTCAGCGCGCCCAGCACGCCGTTCATCACGGCTTCTCCATATCCCAGCGGCATCTGCAGCCGCTTGTCGCGTTCGAGGTAGACGGCGCCGAGCGTCGCGAGCTTCCCGCGCTGGGCCTCGTCGAGGACCACGGGCTGCACGACGACCCGGTTGCGGACGACCGACGACGTTCGTGGCGCCCAGCCGCGCCGGCGAGCGCGCGGGCGCGGGCGACGCCGGCCAGATTCGCGGCCGCCTCCGGGCATCGCGCCGTGCGCCGCAGCGATGTCGGCGACGACCGCCTCGACGCGTCTCGGGCGTCGCCGCCGCGGCGAGCCGGCGATAGAAGCGCACGCGCTCGTCGACGGCCGCGACGTACTCCTCGGGCAGGAACGCCTTCACCGGCAGGTCGACGCGGACCTCGGGCAGCGCGACCGTCGGGCTCGCCGCGGGCCTCGCTGACGGCCTCGCGCAGCATCTGCGCGTACAGGTCGAAGCCGACCGCGCTCATCTGCCCGTGCTGCTCGGCGCCGAGGAGCGAGCCGGCGCCGCGGATCTCGAGGTCGCGCATCGCCACCTTGATGCCGCTGCCGAGGTCGGTGTTCTCGCGCGATCGCCGTCGAGCCGCTCGGTCGGCCTGCTCGGTCAGCGGCTTGCCGCGCGTGAACAGGAAGTACGCGTACGCCTTGCACGTGGCTGCGACCGACGCGGCCCTTCAGCTGGTAGAGCTGCGCCAGGCCGAGGCGCTCGCGAGTCCTCGATGACGAGCGTGTTCGTGTGCGGGTTGTCGATGCCGGACTCGATGATGGTCGTCGCGACCAGCACGTCGATCTCGCCCGGCCGCGAACGCCTCCATGACGCGCTCGAGCTGCTGCTCGGACATCTGCCCGTGCGCGACGCCGATGCGCGCCTCGGGCACGAGTCCGCGGCACGCGCGCGCGAGCGCATCGCTCGATGCGTCATGACGCGGTTGAAGACGTAGTAGACCTGCCCGCCGCGCTCGAGCTCGCGCCGGATCGCGCCCTGCACGGTGTCGGCGTCGAACTCGCCGACGTGGACCTGCACGGGGAAGCGGTTGGGCGGCGGCGTGTCGATGACCGACATGTCGCGCACGCCCGCCGAGCGCCATCTGCAGCGTGCGCGGGATCGGGGTGGCGGACAGCGTGAGCACGTCGACCTGCTCGCGCAGGTTCTTGAGGTGCTCCTTGTGCTCCACGCCGAACCGCTGCTCCTCGTCGACGACCACCAGGCCGAGGTCCTTCGGCACCACGTCGCGCGAGAGCAGCCGGTGCGTGCCGATGAGGATGTCGACGGCTGCCGTCGGCGAAGCCCGTCGAGCGCCGCCTCCTGCTGCGGCCTTCGTGCGGAAGCGCGACAGCACCTCGACGCGCACCGGGAACGGCGCCGAACCGCTCGGTGAACGTGGTGAAGTGCTGCTGCGCGAGGATCGTCGTGGGGCACAGCACCATGACCTGCTTGCCGTCCTGCGTCGCCTTGAACGCCGCGCGGATCGCGACCTCGGTCTTGCCGTAGCCGACGTCGCCGCAGACCAGACGGTCCATCGGCTCGTCGGACTCCATGTCCGCCTTGACGTCGGCGATGGCGGCGAGCTGGTCCGGCGTCTCCTCGAACGGGAACGCCGCCTCCATCTCGAGCTGCCACGGCGTGTCGGCCCCGAACGCGTAGCCGGTCGCCGCGGCGCGGCGGGCGTAGAGGTCGACCAGGTCGAACGCGAGCTTCTTCGCGGCCGCGCGCGCCTTGCCGGTCGCGCGCGACCAGTCGGCGGTGTTGAGCCGCGTGACGCGCGGCGACGTCTGGTCCGGCCCGACGTACTTCGTGACGCGGTCGAGCTGCTCGACCGGCACGAAGAGCTTGTCGCCCTTCGCGTACTCGAGCAGCAGGTAGTCGCGCTCGGCGCCGAGCACCGTCGCTGCCGCGTGATCTCGCGGAAGAGCGCGATGCCGTGCGTCGCGTGCACGACGTAGTCGCCGGGCTTGAAGTCGAACGTGATCGCGGTCGGGTCGACCGCTGGCGCGCGAGCGGCGCGCCGCTGCGCGGGTACGACGTCGTCGACGCTCACCACCGCGAGCCGCGCGTCGCGGCACGACGAAGCCGGCCGGGATGTCGGCGATGCCGAGGTTGACGACGTGCTGCGTCGAGCCCGCCCGGCACGTCGCGCTCCGTGCCGGGGGCGACGTGCGCCGACGCCGCGCGTACGTCGCGAGCGGCAGTCCGGCCTCCGCGAGCGCGAGCCCGAGAGCCTCGCGCTGCCGTGCGGTCCCGGGCGAAGAACAGCACGCGTGTGCCCGGAGTCGAGGAGCTGCCGCAGCCCGGCGACCGTCTTGGCCTCGCCGCCGGCGACGTCCGGGCGCCGGGCGGCGATCTCCGCGTCGACGGCTGCGCCCGCCCGCAGCGATCGACAGCAAGGTGAGCCGCTGGCGCCCGCCCCCCAGATCGAGCTTGCCGGCCGTGACGAAGTGGCGCGAGACGTCCTGGCCCGCTCCGGCCGCCGCGGCCTCCTCGTACTCGGCGTGCGCCCGGACCGCGTCGTCGAAGAGCGCGCGCGGCTCGGCCACCGCCACCAGCGCCTCACAACCGAGAGTAGTCGGTCACGGCCGCCAGCTCGCGGTAGACGAGCGGCAGGTACGCCTCCACCCCGTCGAAGTAGACGCCCTGCTTCGAGCATCTCGAGCTCGCGGGCGAGCTGCGGCTCGCCCAGCGAGCGACGCTGCAGGTCCTTGAAGCCGGAGCGGTACGCGTGCGCCACGTCCTTCGCCGTGCGCTTCGAGAGGCGGAACTCGCGACACGGGTACGCCTCGACCCGCCCGACGTCGCCGACGCTCTGCCCGGTCGACGGCACGTAGCGCCGGAGCGACTCGACCTCGTCGCCGAACAGCTCGGCTCGTACCGGGAATGTGCCGTCCGAGGGGTAGACGTCGAGCGTGCCGCCGCGGACGGCGAACTGGCCCGGGTCCTCGGCCACGTCGACACGCTCGTAGCCCATGCGGGCGAGACGATCGGCCGCATCCTCGAGGTCGAGCGTGGCGCCCGCGCTCAGCGCCAGCGGCTCGAACGCCTCGGACGCGCCGCGCGGCGGGAGCAGGCGCAGCAGCCCCCGGGCGGACGCGACGACGATGCCGGGCCGGTCCTCCTGCAGAGCGATAGAGCGCGCGAGCGCGCTCGCCCGCCACCTTCACGTCGCCGGGACCGCGCGACCACGGCAGCGCCGACGGCGCCGGCAGCCGCGACACGTACTCGAGCGGCAGGAAGGCGGTCAGCTGCCGGGCGAACCGCGCCGCCGCGTCCTCCCCGGGCACGACGACGAGCATCGGGCGCGGGCCGTGACCGGAACGTCGCCGCCACGAGAAGCGGCCGGACCGAGGGCGCCGCGGCCAGCGTGAAGTCGCCGCCGGAGCGCAGCGCGGCCCCCGCCTTCGAGAAGGCCGGCGAGCTCTCGAGCCGGTCGGAGAGATCGGCGAGCAGCGACATACGGGCGTTCCCTTCGGCCCCGCCTCGGCGGGCGTACGCGGATGCGGACAGCACGACGGCCCCGTCCCGGATATCGGGGCGGGGTGCGTCGACGCTCGGGTGAGGGTATGCCCGGCCGCCCGGCCGGTCAAGCGGAGAAGCCGGCCGGCCGCTAGCTCGAGGAGCCGGAGGCGGTGGCCTCCACCTTGCGCGACGTCTTGACGCCGCTCGTCGCCACGTACGACGTCGTGTACTCGACGAGATCGATCTCGCAGCCGGCTCCGATGCGGACGTCGCCGCCGCGGACGACCTTCGCGCGCGTGTTCTCGAGGCATGACCACGTCGCCCTCGATCGTGTCGGCCGTGAGGTTCCGCTCGCCGAGGAACGGCAGGAACGTCCACTTCTTGGCGAGCTGGACGTCGATGCGTCCGCCGCCGATGTCGTGAGCGTCGCAACCGCCGTACAGCCGGATCGACACCGAATCGGCGTTGAGCAGACCGCCGACAGCGAAGACGCCCTGGGCGTCGAACGTCTCCGCCTGCACGTCGCCGTCGATCTTCGCGCTGCCACGGACCTCGACCCGTTGGGCGTCCAGGCGACCGAGGATCGTCGCGCTCCCGGCGACCTTCAGCAGGTCGGTGGAAAGGTCGCCGCGCAACTCCGCCGTACCGCTCACGGTCACCGTGCTGGCGCGGACGTTCGAGTGGAACGTGGCGGTCCCGCTCACGGTCACCGTCTCGGCGGCGAGCGTCCCTTGGACGTCGGCGGTGCCCGCCACCTTGAAGCACAGGGCCTCCACGTCGCCGCGGACGTTGCCCGATCCGGCGATCGTCACGTCGCCGTACACGCCCCCGCTGATGTCCCCCGCGCCGGCGATCCTGGTGTTCGGCCTGCTCGTCGTGTCGCCCACTGCCGTCACGCCCTTCCAGCGCTCAAACGCGTCTTGAGGTCTTCTATCTGCGTCGGGATGCTGATGCGCGCCACGGTCCGCACGCCGCTCTCGAGCGTGAGCTCGCAGCCGCTGGAGACCAGTTCCACGATCGACACACCCATCTTGCGCACCAGCACGAGGTCGCAGCTGGTGCGTTCGCACATCGCCCACGCCTCTTCGAGCGTGCTCAGGGCCGCGAGCGCTTCGTCCGTGCCGGCCTCGCCGCTCTGGAGCAGGGCGTCGGCGACGACGACGGCCAGCAACTCGGCGAACCGCAGGTCCGCCGCCGCGTGGTGCCGCCCCGCGAACAGCTCCAATGCCTCCCTCGAGGCGATGCCGCGCGATTCGATCTCGGATCGCGCGAACGTGTCGGGAAGCGGGGCGGTCGAGACGGCCTCCGCGATGTCGTCGAGCGAGACGTCGCCCGTCCTTCATCGAGAGGATCTTGTGCACGCGGGCGAGCATCTTCTCCCGCGGGAAGAACGTCTCCTGGCCCGTGAAGCTCGAGCTGCGGACGAACCATTCCTCCGGTATCAGGCCCTTGCGCTTCCACCGGTAGAGCTGTCCGTAGCTGATGCCGGTGGCCAGCAGCAGGTCCTTCTTCGAGATGAGTTCGTTCTCCACCACCACGGGGCCCACGCTCCTTTCGAGGCATGGTGCAGCGTAACATCACATTGTTATACTCGTCAAGAGAACCAGTGCCGGACGCCAGCACGAGCCGGTCGCGGATATGGAAACCATGTGCGTTTTACGAACGTGCGCAGCACGAAGCTCGCATTGGCGGTACCCTTCTCCATACTCCTGGGTAGACAACTGCCACGGCAGGCGTGACATCTCGAGGTTTCAGGGGACATCGATGGCCGGACCCACCGTGGGCATCCCACGCTCACTGTTCTTCCATACGGAATCGACGCTCGTGCGCGCCTATCTGGGAGCGCTCGGCATCGAGACAGTCCTGTCGCCGCCGACGGACCGCCGGATCATGGACCGCGGCGTGGCCCTCGCCGTCGACGAGACGTGCCTCCCGATGAAGATCCACCTCGGGCACGTCGACGCGCTGCGCGGCAAAGTCGACGCCGTGCTCGTGCCGCGCTACGCCGTCCTGTCGTCGAGGCAGGGCGAGATGTGCGTGAAGATGTGGGCGGCGCTCGACATCACCCGCAACGTGTTCCCCGACCTCGAGGTCCTCACGTACGACGTCGACCACAGCTACGGAGACCGCGAGACGGTCGCCCTGCTCGGGCTCGCCCGTCAGCTGGGCGCGTCTCCGCTGAGGGCCTGGTCCGCTCTGGCCGCCGCCCGGAAGGCCGCGAAAGCGCAACGAGCGGACCTCGTCGAGCGACAGGCACGCGAGCTCCGCGAGGCGCCGGACGTGCCGCTCGTCCTCGTCGCCGGGCACACCTACATCCTGGACGACGAGCTCATGGGCGCCCCGGTGATCCGGCTCCTGCGCGGACAGGAGGTCGCGGTGATGCGATCGGACCGGATCGGCGACGTGCGGGCGCTGCGCAAGCACGCGCTCGAGTTCTCGCCCGGGCTGAAGTGGTCGTACAACCGCGAGCAGCTCGGAGCGGTGGCGGCGATGCGCGGAGCGGTCGACGGCATCCTCGTGCTGCTCAGCTTCCCGTGCGGTCCTGACTCGCTCGTCGCCGAGCTGGTGCAGCGCAAGATCGACGGCGTCCCCATCTGTGTGATCGTGCTCGACGAGCTCACCGCGACGGGCGGTCTGCAGACGCGCGTCGAGAGCTTCTGCGACATCGTGAAGATGCGCGACCGGCGGCCTCGGGTCGGAGCGTCGGCGTGAGCGGACCCCGTCGCATCACCTTCCCCCACATGGGTGACTACTGGGTCGCCATCAAGCGCATCGCCGAGCAGAGCGGCGCCGAGGTCGTCGTGCCGCCGCGCATCACGCGGCACACCATCGAACTCGGCGCCCGATACAGCCCCGAGTTCGTGTGCGTTCCGTTCAAGTACACGCTGGGAAGCCTCATCGAGGGGCTCGAGCGGGGCGCCAACGTCGCCTGCCAGCTGTGCGGCGGCTGCCGGTTCAGCTACTACGCCGAGGTGCAGGAGGCGATCCTGCACGACCTCGGGCACGACTGCGAGTTCATCAGCCTGCAGGGCGGCGCGAACATCCTCGAGATCATGCTCGACTTCCAGCGCAAGGTCGCGCCGAAGCGCTCGGTGCCGCGCATCGCGCGCACGTTCCTGGACGCGTTCCGCATGGGCGAGGCGATCGACGAGGTCCAGGGCACGGTGCGTCGCGATCTCGCGTTCGAGGCCGTTCCCGGCTCGCTCAAGAAGGTCGAGGCCGACTTCCTGCGCGATCTCGACGCCACGCGGACGAACCGGCAGGTGCGCGACCTGAGGGCGTCCGCGATGGAGACGCTCGAACGCGTGCCCCTCGAGCGGCCCGAACGGCCGCTGCGGGTGCTCGTGGTCGGCGAACTGTACGTGGTCATGGAGCCGTACTCCAACTGCCACATCGAGGACGAGCTGTCACGCAACGGCGTGGAGGTGCACCGGCCCCTCGACGTGACCACGCTCATCCGCCACGCGATAGGGCACCGGGCGCACATCCGCGAGATGATCGACGGCGCGGCACCGTACGTGACGAGGCACATCGGCGCCGAGGGCACCGAGAGCGTCGCGCGGACGATGGCGGCGATCCGCGACGGATTCGACGGGGTCGTCCACCTCAAGCCGTTCGGGTGCATGCCGGAGGTCAACGCGATGGCCGCGCTGCAGCGGATCTCGCGAGAGCACACCTTCCCAATCCTGTTCGTGAGCTGCGACGCGCAGTCGGCGGAAGCGGGCCTGCGCACGCGGGTGGAGGCGTTCTGTGACATGTTGCGCATCAGAGAGGCCGGGGTCATCTATGCCTGAGTGCTACCTCGGAGTCGACGTCGGCTCCATCTCCACCAAAGCCGCCGTGCTGGACGAGCAGGGGACGGTGCTCGCCTCTTCGTACCTGTGGACCGAGGGAAACCCGGTCGGCGCGGTGCGCCGCCTGCTGGCCGAGATCGAGCCGCAGGCGCGGGAGGCGGACGCGCGCGTCGTCTCCGTGGGGACGACCGGATCCGCGCGGGAGCTCATCGGGGCGATGCTCTCGGCCCAGACCGTGAAGAACGAGATAACGGCGCACGCGATGGGCACTCTGTCGCACCGTCCGGACGTCCAGACCATCCTGGAGATCGGCGGCCAGGACTCGAAGATCATCATCGTGCGCGACGGCGTGCCGGTGGACTACGCGATGAACACCCTGTGCGCGGCCGGGACCGGCGCGTTCCTCTCCGCGCAGGCGAGGCGGCTCAACATCCCGGTCGAGGAGTTCGGCGAGCGCGCGCTCTCGGCGAGCAAGCCCACGAGGATCGCCGGCAGGTGCACGGTGTTCGCCGAGTCCGACCTCGTGCACAAGGCGCAGGTGGGCCATCCGGTCGAACGACATCATCGCGGGCCTGTGCGCGGCGATCGTCGAGAACTACCTGAACAACGTCGGCAAGGGCAAGGAGATCCGAACGCCGGTGGTCTTCCAGGGCGGCGTGAGCAAGAACGCCGGCGTCGTGAAGGCCTTCTCCGACGCACTCGGCTGCGACGTGGGCGTCGATCCCAACGGGCATCTCATGGGCGCGATCGGCGCCGCGCTGCTGGCGCAGCGATCCGGGCAGCGCGCGCCGTTCGACTTCGCCGTGCGCGCGGACGACTTCGAAACGCTCGGCGTGGATTGTGGCGGATGCGCCAACCAGTGCGAGATCGTCGTGGCGATGCGCGGCGGAGCCGTGGTCGACGCGTGGGGGAACCGATGCGAGCGCGGCCTGGCGCGCATGCGCGAGCGGCTCGACACCGGCGCCGGGAAGAACGCGGCGGTCGTGGCCTAGCGGGTGGCGGATGCGTGCTCGCGCATCCACTCCTCGTGGGTCGGCACGTTCTCGTCGACGACGTAGAGGAAGTGGTACGCGTTGCTCTCGCCGATGAACCGGAAGTGGCGCCGCAGGTCGGCGACCGTGTCGTCGTAGGATCCATGGCCGTGGAGCCACTCGCGGAACGAGCCGTTCTCGCGGTCGAGCACGATCAGCTCGCCGGCGTCGTAGACGATCGCCTCGATCTTGCGCCGGTTGCGCACGATGCGCGGGTCGCGCATGAGCCGTTCGATGTCCGGCGGCGTGTAGGCGGCGACCTTCTCCGGGTCGAAGCCGTCGAACGCCTCGACGATCCCCGGCCACTTCGCGTCGATGACCTCCCAGCTGAGGCCGGGCTCCAGCACGGCGTGCGCGAGCGCGCCCAGGTAGTCGCTGAGGCTCGTGGGATGGATCTTGGGCGGCGGTCCGTGCATGGCTCCTCCACACGTCGCGGCGCGTCCGCGCCGGGTATCCTCTGTCGGAGCGTGAATGTACCCGGAGGGAGCGGCGCTCATGGCCACCACAGCGCAGAAGGACCGAGCGCGCGAGATCATGCGGCGGCTCGCCGAGCTGTACCCGAACGCGCACATCGCACTCGACTATGACACGCCGTGGCATCTGCTCGTAGCGGTGATCCTCTCGGCCCAGACGACGGACGCCGGCGTCAACAAGGTGACACCCGTGCTGTTCGCCCGCTATCCCGGACCGCGGGACCTTGCGTCGGCGGACGTCGCGGAGGTCGAGTCGATCGTCAAGCCGACGGGCTTCTACCACAACAAGACGAAGTCGATCATGGCGGCGTCGCGCATGGTCGTCTCCGAGTTCGGAGGGCGCGTGCCGGACACCATGGAGGATCTGCTGCGGATCCCGGGGGTGGCGCGGAAGACCGCCAACATCGTGCTGGAGAACGCGTACGGGAAGGTCGAGGGCATCGCGGTCGACACGCACGTGTTCCGGCTCGCGCACCGTTTCGAGCTCTCCGAGGCGGACGACCCGAACAAGGTCGAACGCGACCTCATGGACGTCATCCCGCGCGAGGAGTGGTTCTGCGTGAACTACCGCTTCATCGACCACGGACGGGCGATCTGCACCGCGAGAAGGCCCGCGTGCGGCCCCTGCAGGCTCAACGACGTCTGCCCGAGCGCGTTCAAGATCGACGGCTGGCGCGCCGAGATCTAGATCTCACCGGCGGAGATCTCGCCGGCGGCCGCCCGGGCTATCGGAAGAACGCGCCGAGGATGCCCGCGATGAAGACCGCGGGCATCAGGTCGCCCACGGGCAATCGCTTGATACCGAGCAGGTCGACGCCGATGGCCATGATCAGCGCACCGCCGACGGTCGACATCTCGCGGATGACGTCGACGGTGAGCAACGGCTGTAGCGCGTGGGCGCCGAGCGCTATCCCGCCCTGCACGATGATGATCGGGACGATCGAGAAGCTGACGCCGACCCCGAGGGCGGACGAGAGCGCGATCGCCGCGACGCCGTCCAGCAGTGCCTTGAGGTAGAGCAGGTTGGGCGACCCGAGACCATCCTGGAGCGATCCGACGATGGTCATCGTGCCGACGCAGAACAGCAGCGACGCGACAACGAAGCCCTCCACGACCTGGTGCTCGCCTTCTCCGGCCGCGCTGAGGATCGGCACGCGCGTCGCGAGGCCGCGCAGCCGGTGGCCGAAGCGCTCCAGCCACTTCTCGACGCCGATCGCCTCTCCGGCGAGCCCGCCGAGGACGAGCGACCCGACGAGCACGAGCACGGCGGCCTTCGCGCCCGCCGCGTCCGCCTGCTGCAGACCGCCGACCACCATGTAGGCACCGATCGAGAACGTGGACAGACCGAGCGCGTAGAACGCGATCGTGCGGAACCGCTCGGAGATGAAGCGGCCGAACGTGAGGCCGATGGCCGACCCCGCGATGACGGTGACGACGTTGACGATGACTCCGCTTCCCGGCACTAGCGCGAGCCCTCCTTCGGCAGCCACATCTTCTCGAGTTCCTTCGTGATCGCGTCGTGCCCCGCGGGAAGGCCGCCCCGCGCGTCGCGCGGCACGCGGCGCTTCGCCTTGGTCTGCGGCGCGGCCTCGAACAGTGTCGCGGGCGGCAACACCGCGGTGCGGCGGCCCTTGTGTTCGCGGACGCGCGACTTCAGCTCACGGTCCGCCGTCACGATGGTGACTGGACCGGGCTCCGCCTCGGCCATCCGCACGATCACGTCATCCGCGGTCTCTCCGAGAGAGAAGACCGCCTCCACCCCTCCGATGTCCTCGTCGCCGGCGTTGAAACCCTTGTCCCACACGACGACGATGCGGCCGTTCCCGAGCAGGCCGCGGCCGCGGGCCGCCAGCCGGCGCATGAGCGCGCCGCGCTGGTCGTCCGGGAGCAGCCGACGCGTGGCGTCGTCCGCGCGCGTGACGTTGTAGCCGTCGATGAGGAAGAGCATGGCGGGAATGCTACGCCAACGGCTCGCGACAGCGAGCTACTTCGGCTCGCCTGCCTTGAACATCCTGCCGAGTCCCTCCGCCATCGTGACGAACTCGGACGGCATCATCACGATCGTGGTCGTGTTCTGCTCGGCGCCGACCTCGGTGATCATCTGCATGCGACGCAGCTCGAGCGCGAGCGGATGCTCCGTGATGATGATCGACGCGTCGGCGAGCTTCTGCGCCGCCTCGTTCTCGGCCTCCGCCTTGATGATGCGCGCACGCTTCTCGCGGATCGCCTGGGCCTCCTGGGCCATCGCCCGCTGCATCTGCGCCGGGATCTCGACGTCCTTCATCTCGACCATCTCGACCTTGACGCCCCATGGCTCGGTGGCCTGGTCCACGATCGTCTGCAACGCGGTGTTGATCTTGTCGCGCTCCTTGAGCACCTCGTCGAGCGTGTGCTGGCCGATGATGTTGCGCATCGTGGTCAGCGCGACCTGGTAGGACGCCGCGTAGTAGTTCGCGACCGAGACGACCGACTTCACCGGGTCCACGATCTTGAGCCACACGACCGCGTTGACCTTCACCGTGACCGAGTCCTTCGTGATGGACTCCTGGCTCTCGATGTCGATCGTCTGCGTGCGGATGTCGACCTTCCGCTGGGTGTCGATGCCGAGCGGGATGAGCCAGTACAGGCCCGGCCCCTTCGTGGAATGCATCCTGCCGAGCCGGAACACCACAGCCCGCTCGTACTGGTATGCGACGCGCAGCCCGGATATCGCCACCAGGACGAGCACGATGACGATGATGCCGAACACTCCACCCATGAGCGACGCGATCATGTGAGCGGTCCCCTCTCCGTGGGCGCCCGCGTGTCGACACCCCCATCGGCAGTATATGCCGCCCGTCCGACACCGGCGTCATGCGACTACTCGACGATCACGGTACCGATCATCGAGGGATGGATCACGCAGTGGAACGGGAACGACCCGGTCTTCGGGAACGTCTCCGTGGCGCTCGATCCGGGCTGGAGCAGCCCGGTGTCGTACGCTCCCCCGTCGTCGACGATCCGATGCGCCACGGTGTCCTCGTTGAGGAACGTCACCGTGCCGCCGGCCGTCAGGTTCACCTGCGTCGGATCGACCGCGATGTTCTTCAGGACGACCTGGACGGATGAAGCGGGGTTCGCCTTCGCACCGTTCGGAGGCGACGGCGACGAGCATCCCGCGACGGGCGCGGCGAGTGCCGCGGCGGCCAGAAGCGCCACGAGCGCGATGCGGATTCGCATGGTTGCCCTCCCTGCAGGCGTTGTCCGATGCGCCGTTCATACCCCGGCGCACGGGGAACGCTCCGCGGAGACGGCACCGGCCGGGCGCCCCTAGCGCCGCCCGCGCCGCCCCATGACACGCCCGCCGAAGGCCCGGCGCTTCTTGCGGGCCGCCAGCCTTCCCGGACGCGGGACCGCGCGCTCGCGGTAGGGGAACCCCTCGAGCGTCTCGACCGGTATCTCGGTGTCGATCAGCATCTCGATCGCGTCGAGCTCGGGGAACTCGCGGATGTCGACGAAGGTGAACGCGGTCCCGCTGGCACCGGCGCGCGCCGTGCGGCCGATGCGGTGGACGTAGTCCTCCGGGTTCGTCGGGACGTCGTAGTTCACGACGTGGCTGATGCCCTCGATGTCGATCCCGCGCGAGACCACGTCCGTCGCGACGAGCACGCGCACCTTCCCCTCGCGGAAGCGCTTGAGCGCCCGCGTGCGCTGCTCCTGGCTCCGGTCGGAGTGGATGACGACCGTGGGCACGCCCGCGCGCTCGAGCGCGCTCGCGACGGCGTCGGCGCGCTGCTTCGTGCGGCAGAAGACGAGCGCTCGGTCGAAATCGCCGTGCGCCTCCATGAGCGCCACCATGAGGTCGACCTTCTGCGAAGCGTCGACCGGGTAGAGCGCCTGGTGGATGGCTTCGATCGGCACGCACGGCGGCGCGACCTCGACGCGCACCGGATCGTTCAGGCTCGTGTGGACGACGCGCAGCACCTCGGGCTCCATCGTCGCCGAGAACAGCATCGTCTGGCGCTTGCGGGGCAAGGCCGCCATGATCCGGCGGACGTCCGGCCAGAACCCCATGTCGAGCATGCGGTCGGCCTCGTCCAGGACGAGGATCTCGATGCGGTCGAGTCTGGCGGCGCCGCGGTTCATGAGGTCGAGCAGCCTGCCGGGTGTCGCGACGAGGAGATCGACGCCCGCCTTCAGGGCGTTCACCTGCGAGTCGTAGCCGACACCCCCCACCGCGATGCCGACGCGATGGCCGGTGTGGCTGGCCACCGCCTCCGCGAAGGCCTCGATCTGCTGCGCGAGCTCTCTGGTGGGCGACACCACAAGTGTCCGCAACGTGCCGTCCGCCTTGGTCCGCTGCAGCGCCGGCAGGATGAACGCGGCGGTCTTCCCGGTGCCGGTCTGCGCGCACCCGACGACATCGTGGCCGCTCAGGGCGACGGGGAGCGCCTCGGCCTGGATCGGCGTCGGCTCCTCGAAACCGAGGTCGCGCACGCCCTCGAGCAACTCGGGCGTGAGACCGAGCTCGTCGAACGTCACCTGGCCGCCTCCAACGCCCCGGGCAGGGCGGCGACGAAACGGTCGACGTCCTCGTCGGTCGTGTCCCACGAGCACACCCAGCGGGCGACGATCGCCTCGCCGCGCGATTCCCATTCATAGAAGTCCGCGACCGCTCGCAGTATCGGCACCGCACGCGCCGGCAGGAGCGCGAAGACTTCGTTGGCCTGGGCCTCCCACAGGAGTTCCACGCGCGCCGCCCGTGCGCCGGCGGCCAGCCGCGCGGCCTGCCGGTTGGCGGACTCGGCCGTCTCTCTCCAGATGCTCGACCCGTACACCGCCGCGAACTGCGCGCCGACGTAGCGCATCTTGCTCGCCAGCTGGCCGCCGCTCTTGCGCTCGAAACGGAAGCGCTCGCCGAGCGACGGCGTCAGGAAGCAGACGGCCTCGCCGAACACGAGACCATTCTTCGTCCCGCCGAACGAGAGGACGTCAACGCCGGCGTCGGTGGTGCACGCGCGGATGGGCTCGGACAGCGCGACGGCCGCGTTCGCGATGCGAGCGCCGTCCATGTGCAGGTAGAGCCCGCGCGAGTGCGCGAGCTCGGCGAGCGCCCGGATTTCCGCGGGCGCGTACACGGTCCCGGTCTCGGTCACCTGCGAGATCGAGATCACGCGCGGCTGGGCGTGGTGCTCCACGCCCAGCACGCCGAGCAGCGGCTCGACGTCGGCGGGCCGCAGCTTGCCGTCGTCGGTGGGCACGGTCAGCACCTTGCAGCCGGTGAAGCGCTCGGGCGCGCCGCACTCGTCGGTCGCTATGTGGGCGGTCGCGGCGCACACGACCGCGTCGCCGTGGCGCAGCAGCGAAGAGAGCGCGGTGACGTTGGCTCCCGTCCCGTTGAAGACGAAGAACACCTCCGCCTCATCGCCGACGTGCGAGCGCACGGCGCGAACGCCTCGCTCGGTCCACGGGTCCTCGCCGTACGCGTGGGCGTGCCCCTCGCCCGCCTCGGCCAGCGCGATCAGTGCGGCCGGGTGCGCGGCCGAGTTGTTGTCCGATGCGAACGTCCTGCTCATGTCCTGTGTCGTCCTCGCCCGTCGCGACCGTCCCGTTCCGCCAGTCTAGCAGCACGCCGGACAGCGCCGCCGGGCGCGCTCACTCGTACGCGATCGCGTCGCGCACGGAGACCTGCGACGCCCGGAACGCGGGGAGCAGGGAGGCGACCGCGGAGATCACGCACACGACCGCGAGCCACGCGCCCACGGCCATCCACGAGAACGCGAAGGACAGCGGCATCCCGATGGCCTGCTGCAGGAGCTCAACGAGGCCGTAGCTCATCGGGACGGACAGCACGACACCGCCCGTCCACGCGAGCAGGCCGACGACGACACCCTCCGTGACGAAGACCTGGTAGATGGAGCCGTGGCTGGCGCCGATGGCGCGCATCACCCCGATCTCGCGCGTGGACTCGAGGACGTTGATGATCATCGTCCCCGTCAAGCCGATCACGCCGACGGCCGCGAGGATCGCCGCCATGATGACGAGGAACGTGACGAGGATCCCCAGCTGGCTCGAGACGTTGCTGGCGATGCCGGTGGAGGTCCGCATGCCGGACACGGGCAGCCCGGCGTCCTTCAGCTGGTTCTCCAGCCGGTCCGACGCCGCGTTCTGATCCGCCGCGGTGTGGCTGTCGGTCCGTACGACGAGCCTCGTGATCGCCGCCGTGCAGCGACAGGATGCCGTCGAGCCCCGTCTCGTCGATGAACAGCGTGCCGCCCATCATCTGACCTTGGACGATCCCGACGATCATGGAACGTGTGGTCCACGCCCATGATGTTGAGCTCGACGCTGTCGCCGACCCGCAAGGACGGCTCGTCGTGCACGACGTCGGTGTTCACGACGATCGCGTCGCGTCTCGCCGGTCCGCAGCCACCGTCCGGAGACGAGCCTGGGCACGATGTAGTTCGTCGCGGGCGGCAGTCCGACCACCGTGAGCCCGGTGTTCTCGGTGCCGTCGGCCGCGCTCCAGGGACGCGGTCGAGGCGATCCAGCCTGGACGCCGACCACGCCCTCGACCTTCGACGCCTCGCGGAGCGCGACCTGCGACGACACGGGCCGCGCGAACGTACACCTCGACGTCGTGGTCCCACCACGTCTCGATGTCGGTGACGGTCGGCCGATCGACGCCTGCACGCTCCCGACGGCCATCACCACCGCGGAGGCGAGAACGAGCGTCGCGAGCGTCATCGCCAGCCGGCCCTTGCGCAGGAACGTGTTGCGCAGCGCGAGCGCGACGGGCCGCGGCAGCCCGCGCACCAGGCCGAGGAGGCGGTCGACCAGGCCGTGCCCGAAGTCGCGCCGCTGATGCCGGTGGAGTTCGAGCGCGTCACGACGCTGACGCGGGTGCCCGGCGCGCATCGGGCAACCGACGCCGCCAGCAGCGGCACGACGAGCCCGACGGCCGACCGCGAGCGCGAGCGCGTAGGCGGGCGGCGTGGAGTCGCCCGGACCGAAGTCGAGCAGGATGCCCGCGGCGTAGCTCGCGAACCACGACGGCACCACAGCGCCGAGCGGCAGCCCGATGAGCACCGCCAGCGCCCCGTAGATGGCGACCATCGCCGAGGTACATCGCGCGTGATCTGCGTCGCACTGCCGCCGACCGCCTTCATGATGCCGATCTGCTGATCTGCTGCGCCAGCAGCGCCGAGACGGTGTTCACCACGAGGAACGCCGACAGCGCGAGCGCGAGCACGCCGAGCGCGAGCAGGAGCAGCGCGACCGCCTTGAAGATGTCGCCGAGCTCGCTGGCTGCCCGGCTTGGGCACGTCCGCGCCGTACACCTGCGACGCCCGCCGGCGCCATGACGTCGTCGCGGATGTCGGCGAGACGATCCGGCTCGCGCCGGCCCGCGATCAGCGCCGGCGTCGAGCGAGACGAGCAGCTCGTTCATGGCCGTCGGGCTCGCTGCAGGTCGGCCGATCGTCTGCATCGAGACGTAGCCGCCGATGTGGCCGACGAACTTCGCCGGGAACGCGTTGATGTCGTGCGCGAAGCCGACTCACGCGCAGCAGCGCGTTCGGTGCCGTCGTCCTCGCGTCCACGGTGATGACGCTGCCCACCGCGAGCTCGCTCGACCTGCCGTCCGACTCCTCCAGCACGATCTCACCGCGCGCCGGCGGCCACGGCGCGCCGCCCTGCGGCGCCACACGCGCGAGCGTCGAGGCTGGCCAGTCGGCCGCCTGGATCTGGATGCTCTTCGCCCGGTCGGTCTGCACGACCGCCGGCGGCGGCTCGGCGACGCCCACGCCGATCGCCCGCGCGGTATCGCAGCGTGACGACGCGCCTGCCTTCGGCGTCGGAGATCCCCGGCGACCGGCGGACCCGGTCGACGAGTATCTGCTGGAAGTCGGCCGTGTACAGCTCGGCGGTCGGCGGGTGCGACTTCGCGAAGTTCGTGTCGAACGTCTCGAGCAGGATGCCTCGCCCGCCCATGACCACGAGGATCGCGAAGATGCCCACCGCGATCGAGAGCACCACGAGCGCGGTGCGCAGCTTGTGGGCGAGACAGATCGCGGGCGACCTTACGCCAGCGAGGGCGGTGTTCACGCGGCCCGCCCGCTCCCGCCGGACGTCGTCCACGATCTCGCCGTCGCGCACGTGCAGGGCGCGCGCCACGCGCGCGGCGATGTCGTTGTCGTGCGTGACCATCACGATGGTCTTGCCCGGCGTCGACGAGCCGCTCGAACAGCCCGAAGACCGCCTCGGCGGTCGCGGAGTCGAGGTTGCCGGTCGGCTCGTCGGCGGCCAGCATCGGGCGGGTCGTTCGCGAGCGCGCGGGCGATGGCCACGCGCTGCTGCTGGCCGCCCGAGAGCGCCGCGGGCAGCTTGTGCGCCTGGTCGGCCATCTCGACCTGCTCGAGCAGCGCGAGCGCGTACGCCTCGCGCTCGCGCGGGCGCGTGCACGTTGCAGAAGTCCATCGGCAGCATGACGTTCTCGACCACCGTGAGCGTCGGCAGCAGCTGGAAGAACTGGAACACGACGCCGATGGTGCGACCGCGCCACACGGCGAGCCGGTACCTGACCTGGGGCTCGTTCGACGCCGCCAGTCAGAAGCCCGCGGACCGGCTGATCCCGCCCGGCGGCATCCGGGGTGGCGACCTGAAGGTCTTCGACGTCGACCCCGACCAGACGCGCCGGTTCACGAAGTCGAGCTACTACGACGACTCCGTCGGGGGCGGCGAGCACCCGCTCGACGGCGGCGGCCAGGAGCCGATCGACTTCACCGGGTTGCCGCCCATCGGCGGCGCGGCGCTCCCCGCCGGCAAGTACGACTGGACGCAGGCCGCGCGCTACGGCGCCGACCTCCTGCCCATGGAGGTCGGGCCGCTCGCCGAGATGCTCGTCGCCTACGGCCGGGGTGACGCCGAGGTGGTCGCGCTCGTCGACCAGGTGCTCGCGGCGATCGGCGAGCCCGGGCATCCGGAGGTGCTCATGAGCAACCTCGGCCGGATCGCGGCCCGCGTCGTCCGGGCGAAGGTGAACGTCGACCACGCGGCGCAATGGGCCGACGAGCTCGCGGTCAACCTGCGCAACGGCGTGACCGAGACGTGGGCACCGTTCACCGTCCCCGACACCGGCCGCGGACACGGAGGGTGGGACGCGCCGCGCGGAGCGTTATGCCACTACATGGAGCTGTCGGGCGGCCGCATCTCGAAGTACGCGGCCGTCCCGGCGAGCAACTGGAACCTCTCACCGCGCGACGATGCCGGGGTGCGCGGTCCCGTGGAGGAGGCGCTGGTCGGCACGCCGGTGGCGGACCCCGCGCGCCCGCTCGAGATCCTCCGCGTCGTCCACACGTTCGATCCTTGAATGGCGTGCGCCGTCCACGTGATGGACGCGAGGTCCGGCCGCGTGCGCGTCTTCGAGGCGCGGTGAGCGAGATGGCCGTCGTCCGCGCGACCCGCGAAGAGCATCCGCTCCCAGCCGTGATGATGCACTGGGTGCACGTGGTCGCGATAGCAGCGCTCATCTTCTCGGGCTTCTACGTGCACTATCCGTTCTTCGCGGACGCCATGCGCACGATGCGCACCGTACACATCCTCGCGGCGTTCGTCCTGATCGCGACCGTCGTCGTCCGGCTGTACTGGATGTTCCTCGGCGCGGGCAGCGCCGGCAGCGGATCCACGGTCCGCGTCCCCGACTGGCGGCACTTCGCGCCGGAGCGCGCGAACCGCGGGCAGCTCCTTCGAACGGTGCGCTACTACCTGTTCCTGCGACGCAGTCACCCGCGCACCGCCAAGTTCAACACGCTCCAGAAGGCGACGTACGCGCTGTGGCTGGTGGCGATCGTGGCGCAGTGCCTGACCGGGTTCGCGATGTGGGGCCCGACGCGCGCGGCGCTCGAGCCCCTCACGTACGCGCTCGGCGGCACACAGGCGGTCCGCGTCGACCACTACCTCGTGATGTGGCTGCTCATCGTCACGCTCATGATCCACATCTACCTGGCGACGGCCGAGGCGTGGGCGCAGATGGCTATCATGTTCCTGTGGAGGCCGACCGGCGCCCGGGAGACCGAGCCGAAGCGATGAGCCGGCGCGCTCCCGGACGCGACGCGTTCCCGTAGGGCGCGGTCCGCGCCGTCCGATCATCGAACGAGCGCGAGCTCGCCGCCCTGCGCGATATCGACGGTCGCGGTATCGCCCTCGTGGATCTCGCCGTCGATGAGCGCCTTGGCCACGCGGTCGACGACCTCGCGCTGGATGACGCGCTTCAGTGGCCGGGCGCCGAACATCGGGTCGAACCCGTCGAGGCCGATGCGCTCGAGCGCGGCGGGGGTGAGCTCCAGCGCGATCTTGCGCTCGGCCAGTCGCGCGCGCACCTGCGCGAGCTGCAGGTCGACGATCTTGCTCGATCTGCTCGAGCGAGAGCTGGTGGAAGATCGACGATGTCGTCGACGCGGTTGAGGAACTCGGGCCGGAACGTCGCGCGCAGCGCCTCTTCGCGCAGCCGCTTCGGCCTCCTCCTCGTTGCCCCTGCTCGACGAGCATCTGGCTGAACTGCGAGCCGACGTTGCTCGTCATGATGAGGATCGTGTTGCGGAAGCTCACGACGCGGCCCTGCCCGTCGGTCAGCCGGCCGTCGTCGAGCACCTGCAGCAGGATGTTGAAGACGTCGGGGTGCGCCTTCTCGATCTCGTCGAGCAGCACGACCGCGTAGGGGCGCCGCCGCACGGCCTCGGTGAGCTGGCCGCCCTCCTCGTAGCCGACGTAACCCGGAGGCGCGCCGATGAGCCGCTGGACGCTGAACTTCTCCATGTACTCGGACATGTCGATGCGCACCAGCGATGCGCTCGTCGTCGAACAGGAACGTCCGCGAGCGCCTTCGCGAGCTCGGTCTTGCCGACGCCGGTCGGGCCCATGAAGATGAACGACCCGATCGGCCGGTTCGGGTCCGACAGCCCGGCGCGCGATCGCCGGATGGCGCCGGCGACCGCCGCGACCGCCTCGTCCTGGCCGACGACGCGCTCGTGCAGCGCGCTCCTCGAGGCTGCGCGAGCTTGGCCATCTCGCCTTCCATGAGGCGGGAGACGGGCACGCCGGTCCATGACGCCACGACCTCGGCGATGTCCTCTTCGTCGACCTCCTCCTTGAGCATCGGCTCGCCCGGCCTGCAGCTCCTTGAGGCGACGCGTCGGCCTCCTCGATGCGCTTCTCGAGCTCGCGGGATCCGCGCGTAGCGGATCTCCGCGGCGCGCTGCAGGTCGCCGGCGCGCTCCGCGCGCTCTTCGTCGGCTCTCGCCTCGTCGAGCTCGGCCTTGGCGACGCGGACGCCGTCGATGATCTCCTTCTCGGACAGCCAGCGCGCCTTGAGCCCCGCGAGCTGCTCGGAGATCCCTGCCATCTCGGCGCGCAGGGCGCTCGAGCCGCTCCTTGCGAGGCGGGGTCCGTCTCCTTCGCGAGCGCCGCCTCCTCGATCTGCAGCTGCCGCAGCTGGCGGTCGGCGACGTCGACCTCCGTGGGCATCGAGTCGATCTCGATGCGCAGCCGGCTGGCCGCCTCGTCGACCAGGTCGATCGCCTTGTCGGGGAGGAACCGGTCGGTGATGTAGCGGTTCGAGAGCGTCGCCGCCGCGACGAGCGCGCCGTCGGTGATGCGCACGCCGTGGTGCACCTCGTACTTCTCCTTGATGCCGCGCAGGATGGCGATCGTGTCCTCGACGCTCGGCTCGCCCACGTAGACCGGCTGGAAGCGTCGCTCCAGCGCCGCGTCCTTCTCGATGTGCTCGCGGTACTCGTCGAGCGTCGTGGCGCCGACCGCGCGCAGCTCGCCGCGGGCGAGCGCCGGCTTGAGCATGTTGCTCGCGTCGACCGCGCCCTTCGGCGGCGCCCGCGCCCACGAGCGTGTGCAGCTCGTCGATGAACACGATGAGCCGCCCCTCGGCCTGCTCGATCTCACGGAGCACGGCCTTGAGCCGGTCCTCGAACTCGCCGCGGTACTTCGCGCCCGGCGACCATCGCGGCGAGGTCGAGCGCGACGACGTCCTTGTCCGCGAGCGTGGACGGCACGTCGCCGGCGACGATGCGCTGCGGCGAGGCCCTCCACGATGGCGGTCTTGCCGACGCCCGGCTCGCCGATGAGCACCGGGTTGTTCTTCGTGCGCCGCGACAGGACCTGGATGACGCGCCGTATCTCGTCGTCGCGGCCGATCACCGGGTCGAGCTTGCCGTCGCGCGCCGCCTGCGTGAGGTTGCGGCCGAACCGCTCGAGCGCCTGGAACTGCGCCTCGGGGTTCTGGTCGGTCACGCGCGTTCCGCCGCGCAGCTCGTCGAGCGCGCGTCGTCGAGTCGGCGGCGGTCACGCCCGCGCGCGCGAGGGCCGTGCCGGCGTCGCCCGCGTCGCCGGCCGTCCCGATGAGGAGATGCTCGCTCGAAACGTACAGCGTCCTTGCGCTTGTCGGCCGCTTTGAACGCGAGCTCGAGGACGCTGTTGAGCCGCGGCCCCACGCCGGCCTGCAAGCCGGCCCCGCTCACCTTGGGCATCCTGGCGATCGCCTCGGTGACCTCCGCTTCGATGGCGTCCGGATCCGCGCCCACCTTCTGGAGGATGGGCCGCACGATGCCGTCGGCCTGGTCGATGAGCGCCTTCAGCAGATGCTCCGGTTCGATGATCTGCTGTCCCGCGTCCGCGGCGATACCGTAGGCGGCCTGCAGGGCCTCCTGCGCCTTCACCGTCAGTCTGTCGAGTCGCACCGCCATGTCGGATCCCAGCCGTCCCGGAACGTCGTGCCCGCTACTTGATCGCCTTGGTGACGACCCAGCTCGTGCCGCTCTGCGCCATGTCGATCTCGGCGAACGTGGTGATCGCCCCGCGCTTCGCGGACGTGGCGAGGTCCGCATGGGCCTTGAACGTGCCGAGCACCTTGACGTGCGCCTGGTCACCCACGTAGGTGACGGACGCGGACCCGGCGTTGAAGCCGACCCCCATGCCCTGGAGCTGGGTCAGCACCATCCCGCGCACGTTCGCGGGGACGGTCTGCGTCGCGAGAGCAGCGGGCGCGCCCGTGCCCGACGGTCCGCCCGGCGACTCCGTGGTCCCACCGCATCCGACCAGGGCCGCCGTCGCGAGCGCGAGCGCCACGACCACGGCCGCCACCGTCAGTCGCGTCGGACGGCTCACCCTTCGGCCGGCGACGCGCTCCCTCTCCATGCCTGTGCGCTTCCCACCCATGCGTTCGACCCCCTGCATCGAAGGATCCCTGCACGTTCACCCTCAACCGCGAAGCCGGCGGCCTCGCCCGCCCCGTCGCCAAATCTTACCCGTCACCTGTCTCACGATCCGCGCCGCCTACTCCATCCGCCGTTGCAGTCGGCCCCTCGGCGCGAGCACGATCTCCGTCCTCACCGCCGTCGCGCGAAGCGCCTCGTACTCCGTGACCCTGCGGCGGACCGCCTCCAGCATGCTCCGAAGCTGGCTCGCCTCATCGCGCAGCCGGTCGGCCTCGTCCTCGAGCTCGATGATGCGGACGACGCCGGCGAGGTTGATGCCCTCCTCCTGCGTGAGCTGCTGGATGAGCCTCAGCCGATCGATGTCGGCGTCGGAATACAGCCGCGTGTTGCCGGCGCTCCGCTGCGGTGCGATCAGCCGCCGGCGCTCGTAGATGCGCAGCGTCTGCGGGTGGACGCCGGCCAGGTCGGCCGCAACGCTGATCATGTAGAGAGGCCGATCGCTGTCGGCGGTGGCGCGGCGTCGTCTGCGTGGCATGGCCCTCGGCTCCTGTCCGCTACCGCGCGAGCCCGGCTCGCACGTCGTCCGCTTCGCCCCGTGCCGACGCGAACCGCTTGAGCAGTTCCTTCTGTTCGGCGTTGAGGTCCTTCGGGACCACGATCTTCACGCGCACCTTCATGTCGCCGCGACCGTTCCCCTTGAGCTTGGGCGCGCCCTTCCCCGCCAGCTTGTAGACCTTGCCGTCCTGCGTGCCGGCGGCGATCCTGAGCTTGACGCGCCCGTCGGGCGTCGGTATCTCGGCCTCGGAGCCGAGCGCCGCCTCGGCTGATGGTCACGGGCAGCTCCAGCACCACGTCCGCTCCCTCGCGCGTGAAGTACGGATGCGGCTGGATGCGCGTCACGACATAGAGGTCCCCGGCAGGTCCGCCGCCGATGCCCGGCTCCCCCTTGCCCTTGAACCGGATCTTGCCGCCGTCGGTCACGCCCGCCGGTATCTGCACCGTGACGGGCTTGTTGCGGACCACCTGGCCCTTGCCCTTGCAGGTCGGGCACGGCGTCTCGACGATCTTCCCCGTGCCGCCGCAACGCGGACAGGGGCGCGAGAACGAGAAGAGGCCCTGACCCTGTGCGACATGGCCGGTCCCCTGGCAGACCGGGCACGTCACGGGGCTGGTGCCGGGCGCGGCCCCCGAGCCGTGACAGGTGGGGCACTCCTCGGTGCGCTGCACGTCGATCTTGGTGGAGGTGCCCTTCAGCGCCTCGTCGAAGCCGAGCTTCAACTCGTAGGTCAGGTCGCGGCCCCGCTGCGCGGACGGCGCGGCTGCAGGCGTGCGGCACCGAACCCGCCGCCGAACATGCTCCCGAACAGGTCGCCGAAGTCTCCGAGATCGACGTTGGTGTACGTGAAGCCTCCGGGTCCCGCGGACCCGCCCGGCCATCCCGCGGGACCGGCGGTGCCGCCGCCGGGAGGCACGTTGCCGCCGAAGTACGCGCCGTACTGGTCGTACTGCTCGCGCTTCTCCGGGTCGGACAGCACCTCGTACGCCTCGTTGATCTCCTTGAACTTCTCCTCGGAGCCGCCGGCATCGGGGTGATGCTTGCGCGCCAGCCGGCGGAACGCCTTCTTGATCTCGTCGGCGCTCGCCGATCTTCGGCACGCCGAGGATGTCGTAGTAGTTCTTGGCCGCCGCCATCGCGCTGCCGCCGTCCCGCTAGCGGGTCGACGCCGGGCCGCCGGCGCTGACGACGACCATCGCGGGGCGGATCACGCGGCCGCCGAGACGGTAGCCCTTCTGGTACACCTCGAGCGACCGTGTGCTCCGGGACCTCCGGGTCCTCGCGCTGGCCGACGGCGTGGTGCAGATGCGGATCGAACGGCTGCCCGAAGGGGTCGATGAGCTCGACGCCCTCCTTCCCGAAGACGTCGAGGACGCGGCGAGCGCACCATCTCCACGCCCTTGAGCAGGTGTTCGAGCTCGACGCCGCCCGCGCCGCTCGCCACGGTGTGGTCGATGGCGCGGTCGAGGTCGTCGATGACCGGGAGCAGCTCGAACACGATGCGCTCGCCGGCCCGCGTGCGCAGCTCCTCGATGTCGCGCTCTTGGCGCTTGCGGTAGTTCTCGAACTCCGCCTGCCACCGCTGGGCCGCGGCCAGGTTGCGTTCGGCCTCCTCGCGCGCGGCGGCCAGCTCCGCCGCGCCGCACTCGCTCGCGCATCGAGCTGTGCCCCGATGTCCTGCTCGAGCTCGGGGTCGATGTCGGTGCGAGCCGGAGGGCCGGGCCGCCGTGAATCGTGCGGCGCTGTCGAGCCCTGCCCGTCACTGTCGCGGCCATGGCTACTTCTTCTCCTCGTCGACGACCTCGAAGTCGGCGACTTCCTCCTCGTCGGCGGAAGGCGCGGCGGAAGGCTCGGCGCCGGCTTCGGCGAGCCGGCCGCCTGGGCCGCCTGGTAGGCGATCTCGCCGATCTTCATGCCGGCTGGCGCGCAGCTTCTCGCTCGCCGCGGCGATCGCATCGACGTCGTCGCCCTCGAGCGCTTCCTTGCGCCTCGGAGACGGCTGCCTCGACCTCGGCCTTGGTGTCGGCCGGCACCTTGTCGCCGAGGTCCTTCAGGGTCTTCTCGGTCTGGTAGACGAGCGTGTCGGCGATGTTGCGCGCCTCGGCGGCGTCCTTCTTGCGCTTCGGTCGTCCTCGGCGTGCGACTCGGCCTCGTTCACCATCTTCTCGACCTCGTCGTCGGAGAGCGCCGTCGTGCCGGAGATCGTGATCTTCTGCTCCTGGCCGGTGCCGCGGTCCTTCGCCGAGACGTTGACGATGCCGTTGGCGTCGATGTCGAACGTGACCTCGATCTGCGGCACGCCGCGCGGCGCGGGCGGCATGCCCGACCAGGTGGAACTTGCCGAGCGTCTTGTTGTCGCCCGCCATCTCGCGCTCGCCCTGCAGCACGTGGATCTCGACGGATGTCTGGCCGTCTGCCGCCGTGGTGTAGGTCTCGGTCTTGCGCGTCGGGATGGTGGTGTTGCGCTCGATCATGCTTCGTCATGACGCCGCCCGAGCGTCTCGACGCCCAGGGACAGCGGCGTCACGTCGAGGAGCAGGATGCCCTTCACGTCGCCCGCGAGCACGCCGCCCTGGATGGCCGCGCCGAGCGCGACGACCTCGTCCGGGTTGACGCCCATGTGCGGGTCCTTGCCGGTGAGCTTCTTGACGAGCTCCTGGACCGCCGGCATGCGGGTCGCGCCGCCGACGAGGATGATCTCGTCGAGGTCGCCCATCTTGAGGCCGGCGTCCTTCATGGCGAGCTCGACCGGCTTCTTGCAGCGATCGAGCAGGTCGGCGGTGATCTTCTGGAACTCGGCGCGGGTGAGCTGATAGTCGAGGTGCTTCGGGCCGGATGCGTCGGCGGTGATGAACGGCAGGTTGACCTGGGCCGTCTGGGCCGTCGGACAGCTCCATCTTCGCCTTCTCGCCGGCCTCCTTGAGGCGCTGGAGCGCCATCTTGTCGGCGCGAAGGTCGATGCCGTGGTCGGCCTTGAACTTGTCGGCGAGCCAGTCGATGACGCGCTGGTCCCAGTCGTCGCCACCGAGGTGGTTGTCGCCGTTGGTGGACTTGACCTCGATAGACGCCTTCGCCGAGCTCGAGGATCGACACGTCGAACGTGCCGCCGCCGAGGTCGAACACGAGGACGGTCTGCTCCTTCGAGCCCTTGTCGAGGCCGTACGCGAGCGCGGCGGCGGTCGGCTCGTTGATGATGCGCAGCACTTCGAGACCGGCGATCTTGCCGGCGTCCTTCGTGGCCTGGCGCTGCATGTCGTTGAAGTACGCGGGGACGGTGATGACCGCCTGCGTGATGGTCTCGCCGAGGTACTTCTCGGCGTCCGTCTTGAGCTTCTGCAGGATCATCGCCGAGATCTCCTCGGGGGTGTAGTCCTTGCCCTCGATCTCGACGGACGCGCGACCGTCCTTGCCCTTGACGACCTTGTAGGCGACGGTCTTGCGCTCGGAAGAGGTCTCCTCGAACTTGCGGCCGATGAAGCGCTTGATCGAGGTGATCGTGTTCTCCGGGTTCGTGATCGCCTGGTTCTTCGCGGCCTTGCCGACGATGCGCTCTCCGTCCTTGCGGAACGCCACGACGGACGGCGTCGTGCGATCGCCTTCCGCGTTGATGATGATCGTGGGCTCGCCACCTTCGAGCACGGCCATCGCCGAGTTCGTGGTGCCGAGGTCGATGCCGAGTACCTTGGCCATGTCGGTCATGTCTCCTTCCGGGGGATCCGAGAACGGGCGCGAGGCGCCGGGCCTCCATGGTAGTAACATGCCCAGCCTGATGTCAACTAAATCTGAGTGCAACAGTATCAGGTTTTGTTCGCGACGCGTTGTCAGTATCCCCCGCCGGGAGCGCGGCGAAACCCGGCGACACCGTGTACCGCCGACGGGCCGCGTGCCCTTCGGCGCCGAGCATCGGATCCTCGCCGGCGACCGGCAGAGAACCGTCTTTACACCGCGCGCGGCAGTCGGTAAGGTACGCGCGACCGTTCCGCATCGAGCGCCGACGCGAGGAGAGACAGCTCATGCCCCGACCGATCATCGACCAGGACGAATGCTCCGGATGCGGCGTCTGCACCGACGCCTGCCCGAACGGGGTCCTGGAACTCGTCGGCGACGTCGCTGAGGTGGTCAACGAGGACGAGTGCACCGCGTGTGAGAGCTGCCTCGAGGAGTGCCCGATGGGCGCGATCACCGAGGTCGAAGAGGACTAGCTCCGCCGAGCGTGCCGCCCTGCCCCGGACGGCCGTGACGCGATCGGGGCCGGAGCCGTCACAGGGCGGACGCGATCGCTTTGAACGCCTTCCACACCGAAGCCTTCTTCTCGACATCGTCGAGCGACCCGGCGAGGTCACCCACGAAGCCGATGAGGCGGCCCCGGACGGGGACCGCGCGACCGGGCTCGAGGGCGTCCAGGCCGTACGCGTGAGCGAGGTCCCGCGCCGCGTCCGCGTCCACGGCGATCACGAGTCGGGGGTCGACGGCTTCCACGGTCAGCTCGACGCGCCGCGCCACCGGTCCGGGCTCGGCGTCCGACGCGGGCCGCGAAACGAAGGCGAAGAGCCGCTCCTTCCCGATACCGAGCGCCGTCAGCGCCTTGGCGGCCGCCTCGCCCGGCTCGCCGGTGAGCGCGGCTCGCGCCGCTCGGTCGGAGGCCGCCGGCGCGGACGCGACCAGCACGACGTCCGCGAGCGGGTTGCCGCGCCAGCGGACCGTGGCGGCACCGGGCAGTTCCTCGTCGGCGGCTCGGAGCTCCGCGCGCGCCTTCGCCCGGTAGATCGCGTCGAGGCGCTCGGCCTTCATGCGCGCAGGGCCGTCGCGGCCCACTCCCACGTCGCCGCCAGCCCCTCGTCCAGCGCGGTCGACGCCCGCCACCGGAGCACGCGGGCCGCTTTCGCGGGGTCGAGCGCGCTGTGCGCGATGTCTCCCGGGGGCGAAGGCTCGTGGCGAGCGTCCAGCGAGGAGCGGCCGACGGCGGCGGCGAGCAGCTCAGCCAGCCGGCTGACGGACGTCTGGATGCCGGTCGAGACGTTGTACGCGGGTCCGTCGGGCATCGGCGCGGCGAGCGGGCGCGGTGCCGACAGCGCGGCGATCATGAAGCGCACCACGTCGCCGACGTAGACGAGGTCGCGCGTCTGGGACCCGTCGCCGAAGATGCGGATCGGCTCCTCGCGGGCGAGCGCCGCGGCGAAGCGGGCGACCACGCCCCCCTCGCCGGTGAAGCCTTGACCGGGGCCGTACACGTTCGCGAACCGCATCGACGCGAAGTCGACGTCCGAGCCGCCGAGAGCTTCGGCCAGCGCGCTCTCCGCCGCCAGCTTCGACACGCCGTACGGGTTCTCCGGCTGCTTGGGCGCCGTCTCGGCGACCGGGATCGCGGTCGGCTCGCCGTACACCGCGGCGGACGAGGCGGACAGCATGAGGCGCGCCCCGGCCGCGCGGGCGGCTCGGGCGACGCGGGCGGTGCCCTCGACGTTCACCGCCCGGTCGCGCTCGGGGTCGGCGATCGAGCGCTGCACGTCGACCTGCGCCGCGAGGTGCACGACGGCTTCAGGCCGGAACCCCGCGAAGACGGCCGGCAGCCGATCGTCGAGAACGTCCAGCTCGAAGAGATCGAGCCCGCGCGGAACGACCGCTCGCGAGCCGGTCGACAGGTCGTCGACGACGCCGACGTCGTGTCCCGCCTCGCGCAGAGCGGTCACGAGGTTGCCGCCGATGAATCCCGCGCCGCCAGTGACAAGGACGCGCATGGCCACTCCCTCGTCGACGCTCTTCGGGACCGCTGGTCGATGGTAGCACCCGCGCTCCCGGCCGCGACGCGACGTCGCCCTCCGGGCCCCTCCGCGTGATGTGACCGCGCCGAGCAGCGGCGTTTTACGACGCGCGAGAAACGGCAAATCTCTTGTCACGCGGGGTGGGACCGGCGCTCATGAGTCGTGCGGGAGGTGCGCTGAACGTTGCCCGACACCAGATGGACTGTGACGGAACACGTCGGCCGCGACGGGTTCGACGCGGTCGCTCCCGATTGGCGCCGGCTCTACTCGGCGATGCCGGACCGCGCCATGTGGCATTCGCACGAAGCGTGGTCGGCGTACCTCGACCACGTGTGCCCCCAGCCGGACGCGTTCCGCTGCCTGGCCCTGTCCGACGACGAGCGGGTCAGGGCCATCCTGCCGATCGAGGAGTACGTGGAGCGCGGGCTCGGGGCCCCGATCCGCGTGTGGGGGATGCCGTGGCCGAAGGCGTGGCGGCCGGGAGACGCGATCACCGCCGACGAGGAGGCGCATCGCGCGCTCGTGCCGGCGATCGTCGCGCACCTGCGGGAGCATCCCAGGCGACCGGCCGTGCTGGTGCTCGGGCGCACCTGGGCGGGCTCGGCCCTGTGGGACGGGCTCGCCGACCTCGAGCCGACGAGCTGGTTCGCCTTCGACGACGGAGCGGAGTACGTGGTCCCGACCGACATGCCGTTCGACGAGTTCCTCCAACGGCTCTCCGGGAAATCGCGCGCCGCGCTGCGCAAGGCCGCCCGCGGCTTCGAACAGCTGCCCGACGCGACCTGCGTCCGTGCGGTCACCCGCGACGAGGTCGCCAGCGAGCTCGACAACTTCCTCGACGTCGAGGCATCCGGCTGGAAGGGTCAGCGCGGCAGCGCGATCAAGCAGCGACCCGGACACGTCGACTACTACCGGGCGCTGCTCGAAAGGGTGTCACAGGACGGTCATTGCGAGATCCATTCCCTGCACGCGCAGGGCCGTTGCATCGCGTCGGAGTTCTGCGTCTACACGGGTCGCGAGTGCGTGGGGCTGATGGCGGGGTACGACGAGTGGTACGGGCGGATCGCGCCGGGACGTCTCATCGTCCACAAGACGCTCGAATGGAGCTGCGAGGACCCGGACATCGACGTCGTCAGCGAAGTCAGCGACGCGGACTGGCTGCGGCAGTGGCGTCCGAACAGGAACGAGATGCGACGCGCCTACGTGTCGCTCCGCCCGGTGTCGGGACGACTCGCTCTGGCCGCGCTGCGGACCCGGTACGGCCCCGTGCGCCGGCTGGCGCGCGCCATGGACGAGCGCGACCGGCGGCGGCAGCGCTCTTCGGCCCGAGCCGCCTCGCGCTGAGACGCGCGTGCGCCGTCACCCGTCACGATGTTCCGGTTGTCCGCGCTGGGCGGTCCCCGCCGGGCCGAGGCGCCTGGCGATGGCCGCCACCGTGCTCAGCGCCAGGCCCTTGGCGTCGTCGCTGATGAAGGTGGTCAGCCCGATATCACGGTCCGACCAGTGATACTTGTGCGTCTCGTCTCCCCAGCAGAAGTCGCACGCGCTCCATCCGTTCTCGTAGCAGGAACGCACGAGCAGCCCTTCGAGGAGCATGCCCGGCGAGTAGACCGCGTAGGTCTCGTCGAAGCCGGTGACCATGCAGTACAGCCTGCCCCGGAACAGTGCATGCGAGCAGGCGGCGATGCACGTGCCGTCGACCGTGATCTCGGAGAGCAGGCTGTGCGGCTCGGTCATCACCTGGTCGCGACGGAAGGCGACGTAGCGCTCGTCGAACAGGTCCGTGCGTGCCACGCCGGTGTGACGGGCCCGCTGGAACTCCACGAGCCTCGCGAACGCCGGCTCGACGCCCTCGTCCGCCGGGCGGAGCAGCCGCATGTCCGTGTCGCCTTCCGAGGCGAGCTTCCGCCACTTGTGATTGAAGTTGTGGCGGACGGTGCGAGAGCGGTCCGCCAGGTACTCGTCCCACGTGCCCTCGATGGGCGCGAACGGCGCCCGCGTCTGCTTGAACACGCGGAGGCGCGAGCGCAGCGGCTCGAAGGCGTGTGCGTCGTCGCGCACGTTGCTCAGGTAGAGGACCGCGCCGCGCGCGTGGCGGCCGAGCAGGCGCAGTGACGTCGCGACGAAATCGTCGAGTGAGGTGCGCGCGGATGTCGCGTCGAAGATCACGTCGCCGTAGTCGATCGACTTCGGCCCTCCGAGCCACACCACCATGGGGATGGCGCCGTCCCACAGCCGGCACGCGGGGAAGATGCCGACGACGCGTCCGTCCTCCTCCAGCGTGACGATGAGCGCCGTCGCGCCGTTCGAAGCGCCGATGTGCCGCTGCCACAGGTCGGCGTAGGCGAACGTCTGGAAGACGTGCTGGGCGCCCGTCAGCTCGAGCCGCCGCCAGTCGTCGCGGACGCGGGCCAGCCCCTCGGCTCCGCTGTGCACCGCATAGCGGACCGCCGACGTGCTCTCAGCCGGAGCGTTCGGCCGGCTCACGACGCCGCCTCCGATGCCCACTCGGCGGCCGGCTCGACATCGGGCGCCTCCCAGCCGTCCAGACCGAAGGCGCGCGGCCCGATGACGCTCTCGGGCAGCGGCCGCCACTCGCGCCGCCATCCGGCGGGCACGAGCGACACGACGGCCGCGCGCACGCCGAAATAGCGGTCGCTCACGTAGAAGCGCAGCACGGCGTCGGGCTCGGCCAGCGTCAGCAGCCTGCGCCGCAGCTCGAAACGGTCGTGCCCGCCCTGCTTGATCGTGAACGCGGCCTCGAAACCCGACCGGCTCACGACGTCCTTCGCCGCGGCAGAGAAACGGCCGTAGGGGTAGCAGAACGTCCGTGGGACGTGGCCTCGGCGGCGGAATATCTCGGTGGCGCCGGCGACCTCGCGCGCGATCGCGCCGGAGTCCGTTCCCGTCAGCGGCAGGTGCCCGAGGCCGTGCGATCCGATGTCGACGCCCGCCGCGGCGATGCGGTCGATGTCGTCCCAAGTCAAGAACTCCATGGCGCGTCCCGCGCAGCCTACGAAGCCCGCGACGACGAACATGGTCGCGGGCGCGCCGAACTCCTCGAGCACCGGCAGCGCGCAGTCGAGGAACGAGCGCCCGCCGTCGTCGAAGGTGATGACGACGTCGGTCGGCGACGATGCCTCGCCTGCCAAGAACTGGGGAATACTCCTGAATCGGAAGCCCCACTTCGCGACGAGTCCGAGCTGATGACGGAATCTCGCCCGCGCGAGCCCCCGGTCACCATGCGCCAGGTTCGCGAGGTCGTGATAGAGCAGGAACTTCGTTTTCGGACGTTCCCGTTCCAGAGCGTTCACAGCACCTGTCCCCCATGTCCGCGGACGTGTACGTGTACGTGCGGCCCACGATGAGTATTCTGCCCGGGAGGCTCCGTGCGAATCCTGTATCTGGCGAATTCGCAGTGGCCCACGCTGCGAGGCGCGGAGAAGCTGATGCTGAGCCTCTGCACGTACGCGCGGTCGCACGGGCACGCGGTCGCGGTCCTGGCACCGGCCGCCTCCGCGCTCCACGCCGCATGTGGCGCGGAGGGGATCCGCTCGGAGGCCGTCGAGTTCACCCCCTCGCCTCAGGCCGTGCGGCGGCTGCGCGCGGTGTTGCGAGAGACGCGGCCGGACATCGTGCACGGCATGAGCATCTTCCCGGTCGCCTACGTGCGATCGCTCGGGCTCCTGCCGCCGGGAACGGCGCCGGGCTTCTTCGCGCACGTGACCGTGGACCCGACATCGGCGCTCCCCGTCGCGGCCCGGCACTTCCGCGGCCCGCTGCGACGGGCGCGCAACGCCGTCTCGCGGTACGAGGCGCCGCGGCTCGACGCGATCTTCGCCGACTCGGAGGTCGTGGTCGAGCGGCTGGCGGCTTCGGGCATCCGCGGACGCGTCATCCCCGTCTCGGGCCACATCGAGCCCGCGGCGCTCGAGACGGCCGCGCGGCTGCCGATCGATCTGCCGGCCGGCCGGCCGGCCATCGGTTTCGCGGGGTTCCTGGAGCCGCTCAAGGCGATCGACGACCTCATCACCGCGTTCAGCGCCGTGGCGGCGTCGCGTCCGGGCGCGGTCCTGCTCGTCGCCGGCGAGGGGCCGGAGCGGCAGCGGCTGCGCGGGCTTGCCCGCGAGCGAGGCGTCGGCGACCGGGTCTTCCTCCTCGGCTATCTCGATCCCGTCGCCCCACTCCTCGGCCACCTCGACGTGTACGCGTCGGCATCGCGCTCCGAGGCTCTCGGCGGGAGCATCCTGGAGGCCATGACCCTCGGCGTGCCGTGCGTGAGCACCGATTCGGGCGGGCCCTCGTCCTTCATCGACGACGGCGTGAACGGGTTGCTCGTGCCGGTCGGCCGTCCGGACCGGCTGGCAGCGGCGATCGCGCGCCTCCTCGACGAACCGGCCTTCGCCGCGCGCGTCGCGCGCAACGGATGCCGGGAGGCGCGGGAGCCCAGGCACCTGCTCTCCTCGACGGCCGCCACGGTGTTCGCCGAGTACGAGCGGGTGAGCCTCGGGCGGTCCGCGGGCGGTGGGGCGTGAAGGAAGGCCGCACAGGCGCAGAAGAACGCCGCACCCGCGCGGAAGGCCGCACGACGAGCCTCGCTCGCGGGACGATCCTCGGCCTCGTCGGCCAGGCTTGGCAGCTCGTCACCGCGTTCCTGCTGCGCAGATACCTCGCCACGGTCCTGGGTGTCGGCGAGGTCGGACAGTGGCTCGTCACCCTCTCGGTACTCAATTACGTCGAGATGTTCGTCACGGGCGGTTTCGCGCAGATCGCGGCGAAGCGGCTCGCCGAGCGGCCGAACGAGGCCCCGCGCATCGAACGCGGAGCCTACCTCGGGCAGATGACGTTCGGCGTCGTGCTCTTCGTGCTGCTCGAAGCCACGGCGGGCCTCATCGCGTCGGCGATGAACGCGCCGTACCTGACACCGCTCATCCGCATCGCGGCGCTCGACGTGCCGCTGATCGCGGCGTTCATGGTCGCGGCGCAGCTGCACCTGGGCAAGCAGCACTTCACGCGTCAGGTCGTGGGCATGATCGCGTACGCCACCGCCAAGTTCCTCGCCATCGGAGCGCTGGTCTACCTGGGATTCTCCGTGCCGGGCGCGCTCGTCGGCAACGCGCTGTCGTCGATCGTGGGCTTCGCGTTCCTGGTCGCGCCCTGGCAGAGGTGGAGCGGGCGCGTCCGCGAGGTCGTGGACGAAGCACGCGGCATGGGGATCGCGGCGATCCCCTTCCTCGTCCTCAACCTGGTCGCGGGCATCTCGTACGACGCCGACCTGTGGTTCGTCGAAGCGATACGCGGGAGCGTGTCGGCCGGGCTGTACGGCGCGGCGGCGGCGCTCACGGAGATCGTGACGTTCCTGTTCGCAGCGCTCAGCCGCACGATCTTCCCCTCGATCGCTCGAGCGGGAGCGGAAGGCGACGAGGCGCTGGTGGCACGCTACGCGCGACAGGGGATCCGCTTGGCGCTGCTCGTCACCATGCTCGGGGTCGCGGTGATCGCGGCGACCGGTCGCGAGGCGCTGACCCTGGTGTATTACAAGGCCGCGTACGCCGCGGCCGCCGTTCCCTTCACGATCCTCATGATCGCCTCGGTCGGCCGCAACGTGCGCGCCACGTCGGCCGACATCATGCTCGCCCGCGGGCAGCGGCGCGAAGCGCTCTCCATTGTGTTCGGCCTGACGATCGCCGAAGTCGTGCTGCTCGTCGTCGTCACGCCGGCGTTCGGGCTCGTCGGCGCAGCCGTCTCCGCGGCGGTCTCGGCGCTCGTGGCCGGCGCGGTCGCGTGCTGGAGGCTGCGCGGGCTGCTGGGACGGCGCGTCGTGTGGACGCTGGGCCGCTCGGCCGCCGCGGCCGCCGTCGTCGGGTGCGGTCTCGCGCTCCTGCACCCGGACGTCGTGTGGCTCATCCCGAGCTACCTGGCCGCCTGCGCCGTCTACGTTGGGGTATTGATGCTGTTGAGGGAGATCGACGCCGACGACGTGGCGTCGATACGGGCGGCCCTCACCTCGAGACGATAGATGGGGAAGACGCTGCGGGGCACGATCGCTCCGGCATGCCGGGCGCCTGACAGCGATGCGCATGCGGCCACGGAGGGCGGGCATGGACACGACCGTCGCGATGATCACGCGCCGAGTGGGTGAACGAGTCGACCATCTCGTGGAACGCGTACTGACGATGACCGAGCCGGCTGCCGCTCAGGTGCTCGTCGTCGCCGAAGACCCCTCCGTCGCCGAGGTGACGGAGCCCGTGGAACGCTCGCCGCGGTCGTGGCTCGTGCGCGTACCCGCCGGCCGCGGCCTGGGCTACAACCGCAATCGCGCGCTCGACGCGGCGCGGGGCGACATCATCGCCTTCTTGGACGACGACTGCTGGCCCGACGCCGACTGGTTCGACGAGCTGGTCCGCACGCTCGAGGACGAGCGCGTCGACGCGGCAACGGGCGAGCTCAGGATCCCGCCGTCGACGGTCCTGGGAGACGCGATATCCGCGCTGGGCTTCCCCGGCGGGGGCAGCAACGGGTTCGCCGTGATGTTCCGCGTGGACCACGAGGGGTTCACCGACCACATATCGACCGGCAACTGCGCGTTCCGGCGCACCGTGTTCGAGCGGATCGGCGGCTTCGACGAGACGATGACCGCCGGCGGCGAGGACGGCGAGCTGTCGCACCGGATGCTCTCGTCCGGCATGAGGATCAAGCACCAGCCGTGCGCCATCGTCGAGCACGAGGCGCGCACCAGCCTCGTCGAGTTCGTGAACTGGTTCTTCCGGCGCGGCAGGGCCGCCTACCAGTTCTCCCGAAGGGCCCCGGCGGGGCCGGTGATCCGCGGGCGCCTCACGAGCTACGCGCGCATCATCAGGCTGCATGCCAGGGACGCCAAGCTCCTACTGATTCTGCCCTTGCTCGGCGCGAGCGTCGCTGTCCAGCAGGCTGGCTTCGTATGGGAGTACGCGACCCGGCATGATGGCAAGGGGTGAGGAAGCCGCCGCGGTCCGCTCCTCGACGCCGCCCCCGTAGCGCCGTTCGGTGAACGCCGGCGAGGCGTCCTCCTCGATCCCGTTGCGCCGCTCGATCGGCACGCCTCCGCGGCCCGGGAGCGCCGCGCCGCGCCGCTCGATGCCGCGGACGTCGACGATCTTGCCGAGTGACTGCACTCCACGCTCCAAGTTGTTGATCATCTCGGCGATGAGCCCGACCACGAGCAGCTGCAGGCTCGACATGACGAGCAGTACGGCGACCTGGACGAACAGGCTGCCCGCGGTGTAGCCGACGAGCACGCGCGCCGCGACGACGCCCGCCAGTATCGCGGCGCCGGCCGCCCCGGCCAGCAGGCCGAGCGCCCCGAACAGGTGCAGGGGCCGCTCCATGTAGCCGGACAGGAAGATGACGGTGAGGAAGTCGAAGGCCCCTCGCGTGAACCGCTCGAGCCCGTACTTCGAGTGTCCGGTCAGCCGCGGGCGGCTCTCGACCGGGATCTCCGTGACGGAATAGCCCTTCGAGGCGAGGATCACGATGAAGAAGCGGTGGAGCTCGCCGTAGCCGTATCTGATGAGCTCGCGCGCCGCCTCGAGCCGGTACGCCTTGAGCCCCGCGTTCATGTCGTGGAGCTTGACGCCCGTGGCGGTCCGCACGACGAAGTTGAAGACCTTCGACGGCAAGCGCTTGGAGAGCGGATCGCGGCGGACCACCTTGTTGGCCGAGACGGCGTCGTAGCCCTCCAGCACCTTGTTGATGACGCGCACGACGTCGTTGGGGTCGTACTGGAGGTCCGCGTCACACGTGACCACGATGCCGCCGCGCGCGTACGCGAACGCGTTGGCCAGGGCGCTCGCCTTGCCGAGGTTGGTCCGGTGACGGAGGCCGCGCACTCGAGGGTCCCGTTCGGACATGCGACGGATCGCGTCCCACGTCCCGTCGCGCGAGCCGTCATCCACGAAGATGAACTCGTAGTCCAAGCCGAGCGGATCCAGCACCTCAGCGATCTGACGGTAGCTCTCCTCGATGTCGTCGGCCTCGTTGTAGGCCGGCAGGATCACGGTCGCGAAGATGGGGTCGGGCGTCGCGGCCCGATCCTCCCCACCTCGCTCGCCGAACGTCAGCGAGAAGACTCCCATGGCCCGGCACCTTTCGCGATCGGGAACCCCGTCTTTGGGATGGTTCCCCAAGCAACGCGAGAGAGTCTCCGGAGCCCGCAGTCAGTACACGCGTCTCATCGTGTCCAGGAAGGCGTTCTGCGGCGCGGACAGCGAGTCGGACCAGCCCGACAACGCCGCCGGCGCACCCGACAGGAACACGTCCGGCGCGATCGCGCGACGGAACGCCGCCAGACTGGCGGCGGAGGTGTCGATCCGCCAGTCCTGGGTGCTCGACACGCCGTGATCGACCGAGTCGCTGTAGATGACGGCCTTGATCCGCGGGTCCGCGCCGATCCGCTCGTAGGCGTCGAGGAGCCACGCGGCCTTGTTCCCGCCCTGCTCCACGCAGCCGATCTCGGCGATGCAGATCGGCTTCCCGAGCGTGTCCAGGAACGCGAGCGGGGCCCGGTACCAGAAGGAGAAGCTGCGCCACACCGTTCCCAGCCCGGCGCTCCCCCAGTTGTAGCCGCTGACCGCGGTCCAGTCGACGTAGGCGCTGCCCGGGTAGTACGCCGCGAACGAGTTCGCCTTGGTCGGCGGGACGCTCTCGTGGTTGATGCTCCACACCCACGTGACGTTGGTCGCGCCCTCCTCGGTGAAGATGTCGTGGATATGGCGCCACGCGGCCACGTACTGCGCCGGCGTGTTGCCGTTCGCCTCGCCGCACCACGGGTACCAGTCGCCGTTCATCTCGTGCATCGGTCTGAGCATGACGGGGCCACCGAGGTCCCTGATTTGGCGCGCCCAGGAACGGATGTATCTGTCGAAGCGGCCGTCGATGATGTCCGAGAGCCGGTACTTCGGCTGGTCCTGAGGGTCGGACAGCATGCTGGCGTTGTCCCCCGGGTCCCACGGTTCCCACGTGATCATCGGCACCTCGCCCGCCCGCCACAGCGCGACGCATGCGCCGGCGTCGAAGAGGTCGCGGTTCCCCGCGACCCACGGCTGGTACCACATGACGATCGCGGGCGGCTTGCCCGCCTTCCCGGTGAAGGACGCGACGGCGTCGGGGTCGAACGGCGCGGCGGCGAGGTAGACGCCGAGGTAGGCGCCTGTGGGCGCCGGCATCACCTTGGAGGCGGTGGGCATCGACGTCGCGACCTGGGCCGGCGTCACGCCGGGGCCGAAGGTCGCCGTTCCACTCGCGCCGGGCTCCCCGGCCGTCGGCACCTGTCCGCAGCCCGCGAGCGCCAGGCCCAGCGCGAGCGACACCACGCACCCGACGGCACCGGCCCAGGCTCGGAGACGGCTCGTCTTCACTCGACTCCCTCCTGCTCCAACTCGGCGACGCCGGCGACGGCCTCCGGCAGCGCCTCGGCGGGCTCCGCTCTCCTCGCCTCGGCCGCCGCTCGCGACCGCTCCGGACGGACGGCCAGCCAGATGAAGCCGCTCACGATCACGACGTGACCGATCGCGAACGCGACGTTGTTCATGACCGACGGGATCACGCCGCGCATGAGGACGGCGACCGAGATGGCCACGACGAGCGTCGCGGCCACGAGCAGCTGCAGCGTCACCGGCGCGAACGATCGCTCGGCACCGGACTTCGGGGTCACCACGAAGGAGTGGCGCCGGCCGAACAGCGCGGTGAAGAAGGCTCCGATGTGCACGGGGAAGCTGCCGAGCGTGAACCACAGCGCCCGGAACGTGAGCGAGTACTCGGTCGCGTACACCATCGTCACCAGCGTCGCGAGCACGTACGGCAGGAAGTGGGCCGGGTACTCGCTCTGCACCTGCACCGGTCTCACCCCGAAGAAGAGGAATGCGAGCGTGAGCGTGATGTAGACCGAGTAGGCCCAGCCGTTGAACCAGTATAGGAACCCGAGCGCGTACTCGACGAGCTGCCGGAAGGTCATGCGGCGGTCGAAGGGATGGCGGTGGAACAGGATCTCGAGGCCTCCGCGAGCCCAGCGCCGCTGCTGGCTGAAGAAGCTCCGGACGTCCGTCGGGCCGAGGCCCTCGGCCAGCGTCTCCGGAAGGTACGTCGACTTCCAGCCCAGATGGAGCAGCACGAGCGACAGGCGCAGGTCCTCTGTGATCGAGTCCTCCGGCACGCCGCCCGCCTGGTCGATGGCCGTGCGGCGGAAGACGATGTTCGTCCCGCACGAGAAGATCGCGCCAGCGGTGTCGCGCCCCCGCTGGATGGGCCCGTAGAAGAGTGCCTGCTGCTCGTGGGCGCCCGCCGCGACCCGGTTCACGTCGCGGTTCCGGTACGCCTGCGGCGTCTGGACGAAGGCGATCCGCGGGTCCGCGAAGCACCCCATCGTGCGCGTGAGGAAGGTGGGTACCGGCACCTGGTCCGCGTCGAAGATGATCACGAAATCGCCGCATGCGTGCTTGAGCGCGTTGTTGATGTTGCCGGCCTTCGCCCCGGTGCGGTCCTTGCGGGTGAGATAGCGGGCGCCGTGGCGCTCCGCGACCGCCGCGACCGCCGGATCGGAGCCGTCGTCGAGCACCCAGACCGTGAGACGCGGGTGGTCGATCGCGGCGACCGCGGCAACCGTCTCCTCGACGATGCCGGCCGGCTCGTGACACACCGTCACGAACGCGTCGACGGTCTCGGTCGTCGTGCTGAAGTCGACGTCGGCGGGCTCGTTCCACCGCTGGATCCACACGGTGTACCAGAAGCCCGCCGCCTGCGCCACGTTGAAGCTCTCGGCGCAGAGGAGCAACACGAAGAGATACATGTTCTCCGGGCGCGCGGCGACGAAGAGCCACTGCAGGTAGAACAACGCCGTGAGGATGCAGACCACGATGAGCACCCTGCAGGTGCGCAGGTACCGCTTCCGATACGCCTGCTTGTCGTTCATCGCGTCACCCCCGAGGAAGCCGGCAACGAGGCCGCGGATGTGGAGACGACGGACGCCGAGGCCGGCACCGGAGCCGCGTCGTAGCGCTGGATCTCCACGTTGTTGAGCACGTCGTCGTGCGCGAGCTGGTAGCCGTTGGCGTACAGCCAGCGCTGGATGACGAGGCCGTCGCTGCGCACGGCCGGGATGTCCTGGAACGAGAGGAAGAGCCAGACGCGGTCGGAGGAGGCCGTGATGCGAGTCAGGTCGGCGGCGAGCTGGCTCGGAGCGTCGCGCGGGAGGTTGTCCGGCCCGTCGAGGGGCAGACCGATCGGCTTGGTGTAGGACGGCAGGTAGTACTGCGTCAGGAAGAACAGGTAGTTGGGCTGGAAGAGCATGACGTCGCCGGGACGCCAGTCTCCGGCGACCTCGGCGAGCGCTTCACGGTTGTCGTAGCGCATGAGGTTGTGCGGGTTGTACGACTGGTCGTAGTACGCGAAGCCCCACAAGGCGACGACGAGCGCGATCGTGATCACCGCCGCCGTCCGGTTCATCTTCGCCAGCAGCACCGCCACGATCAGGACGGCGGGCGCGAGGACGGCGAGGAAATAGCGCGACACGAGGAGCTGCTGCTGCCACTGGCCGAGCAGCAGCATCACGATCATGCCGCTCGCGGACCAGACGAGGAGCCACGTCCGACGCGACGATCGCCTCATCAGATGGAGCATCAGGAACATGGCGGTCAGCGTGAGCGGCCACAGCGAGACCAGCACGTCCATCGTGCCCTGCGTATGGAAGCCCCCGATCATCTGCACGAGGACCGCCGCCACCTGATTGAACCGCAGCGCGAGCTTGGCGGCCTGCTGCCCGTAGCCCAGCCCGGCTCCCTGGACCGAGGCGACGAGGGCGTTGGGCCCCGTCGAACCGAAGACGGAGTAGCGGACCCACGCCAGCATCGCTCCGCCGATCACGAGGTGGCAGGACAGCCATCCCCCGAGCGTGGGCGCGTCGCCGAACAGCGCCCACGGACGCCACCACCGCACGCGGGACTCCCCGCTGGCGCGCCGGCCCGCGTACTGGGGCAGCAGCACGCCCAAGGTGTAGAACCCCATCTGGCCGATGAGCAGGAACGTGAAGAAGTAGTGCGTGAACATGCCCACGAGCGTCCAGAACCCGAACCCGATCCAGTGCCGCACCGAGTTGTCCTCTATCGCCAGCGCGAGGAACGCGGTCGACAGCAGCCCCGCGAGGAACAGCAGCGAGTACATCCGCGCTTCCTGGGAGTACCAGATGAGACAGGGGCAGAGCGCGACTATCCCGGACGCGATCAGCCCGGTGGCCCGATCGTACAGGCGCCTGCCCGCCCAAAAGGCGGCGGGGATCGCCAGCGTGCCGACGGCGACGGAGAACGACCGCACGGCCACCTCGCTGCGGCCGAACGCGCGCATCCAGAAGTGGACCAGCACGTGGTACAGCGGCGGGTGGACCCCCCCGACCAGCGACTTGATGATGCCCGTGATCGACTGGCTCGCTTGATAGACCGTGATCGCCTCGTCGAGCCAGAGCCCTCGCGTGTCGAGGCTGATCCACCGCAGCGCGAACCCGACCGCGGTGAGCAGGACCACCGCGACGATCGTCCAAAAGGCCCGGGCCTTTCGTCCCATCGTGTGCGCAGAATGCCGGCCCATGTCCCCTTCCGAGTCGCCGCTCCGAAGATCGTCCGCCTGTCGCCGCGGGCTCAGGAAACGGCCGACGAACGGCATGGCGCCTGACCAGTGCTGTCCGGCCCGCACGGAAGCGGGCGCGCCGCTTCGGCGCATCTCTAGCTAAGCTTCCCCGTCGCGGTCACCGATAGACCGCGTGATCATGTGCGGCGGGGCGCCGAGCCCTCCCACGAAAAGGCAAACCCGTCGCGAGGCGGGGGCGCAAAGCCAAGGGTCTCTCTCACGAGAACGCCCGGCTACCGAAAGGTGAAGGCATGAAGAAGCTGCTGCCCATCGCACTCGCCCTGTCGGCCTTGCTGGTGGTGGCGCTCAGCGTTGCGCCGGCATCGGCGCTCGCGTACACGCGCCACCACCACTCTTGGTATCGGACCGCACCGGCGCCCGCGCCAGCGCCCGCGCCGGCCCCGACCCCGACCCCGACGCCGACGCCGACTCCCACCCCGAAGCCGACGCCCACGCCCACGCCGACGCCCGCGCCGGCTCCGACGCCAACGCCCACGCCCACCCCGGCTCCGGCTCCGGTCCCGACGACGGACCGCTTCTTCGGCGCGTGGATCCCGGGCGTCCCGGGCAGCATGAGCCCGCTCACGACGCTCGAGTCCGAGGTCGGCGAGAAGGCCGCCGTGGTCCACTACTTCACGAACGTGCTGTACGGCTTCGACGCGTCGCTGGCCCAGGACGTCGTGAACCACGGCTCCACCCCGCTCATCACGCTCGAGTTCTGGAACCCGTCCAACGGCGTCAGCCAGCCGCAGTACAGCCTCAGCAACATCGCCAACGGCTCGATGGACAGCTACCTGACCAGCTACGCGAAAGCGTGCAAGAGCTTCGGCAAGACGATCTGGCTGCGGATCTTCCACGAGATGAACGGCAACTGGTATCCGTGGGGCGGCACCGTGAACGGCAACACCCCGGCCGAGTTCATCGCCGCGTGGAGGCACGTGCACGACATCTTCACGGCCAACGGCGCGACCAACGTCAAGTTCGTGTGGTGCCCGAACGCCTCGAGCGCTCCCAGCACGTCGGCCAACTCGATCTCGGCCTACTGGCCTGGTGACGGCTACGTCGACTACGTAGCCATCGACGGCTACAACTGGGGCGGCAGCTCCTGGAGCTCGTTCTCCAGCATCTTCTCGTCGGCCTACAAGACCGTGACCTCGCTGACGGCCAAGCCGCTCTTCATCGCAGAGATCGGCTCCTCGGAGGACGGCGGCAGCAAGGCCGCGTGGATCACGAACATGTTCCAGGTCATCCCGACCCAGTTCCCGCGGATCATCGGCATGACGTGGTTCGACGAGAACAAGGAGCACGACTGGAGGATCGACTCCAGCGCTTCCAGCCTCGCCGCGTTCAAGGCGGGCCTCGTCAACTTCTAGGCGCGATGCCGAGGCGGGCGGCCCCTGACGGGCCGCCCGCCGGCGGAACGAGGCCCCGCGGGCGCGAAATGGGCCCGCGGGGCCCTCCGCCGAACGGCGTTCGACGAACGGCGCCACTTCTGAGCTGCGTGAACGCGCTCGTCCGAAGTGCGCCCTTCAGGAAGGCCGCGGTCACTCTAAAGCGGAGTTCCGCGGGCTCCGATAGGACCCATGGAGGGAGATGTCGCAGGTGCACCAAGGCCCTCCCGTGACAAAGAGCGAACCCGCCGTGAGACGGGGGCGCAAAGCCAGGGGTCTCCGACCGGGAGACGGCCCGGCTGCCGAAGGTGAAGGACCAAGATGTTGAAGAAAGCTCTGCTCAGTACCGTGTTCGCGTCGGCCCTGGCCGTGTTCGTCCTCTCGGCGATCCCGGCCTACGCGCTGACCATCTCCGCGATGACGGTCACCCGGCCGACGAACATCACGTTCGTGGCGAAGGTGTCTACCTCCGCCAAGGTCAGCGTGAAGCTGACCCGCGACGGACACGTCGTCCGCACGCTCCAGGCGCGCAAGTCCGGCTCTCGCTATGCCGCCGCGTGGAACATGCGCAGCACGTCCGGCGCGTTGGCGGCACCCGGCTACTACGCATACTCGATGGTCGCCACCACGAGGAGCAGCTGGCGGTTGGCGCACGGCCACGTCAAGGTTCCGACGCCGTCAGCGCCGGCTTCTCCGTCGGTGCCGAGCACGCCGTCGGCTCCCGTGACTCCGACGGTGCCCGTGCCGCCGGTCGCTCCGTCGAACCCCGTGGCGCCGACCGTTCCGACGACTCCGACCGTGCCGGTCGTTCCCGTGACGCCTACCCCGACGCCCACGCCCACCCCGACACCGACGCCCACCCCGACACCGGTCCCGACGCCGACGCCCACCCCGACACCGGTCCCGACGCCGACTCCCACCCCGACACCGACGCCCACCCCAACACCGGTCCCGACCCCGACGCCCACCCCGACCCCGACGCCCACGCCGACACCGGTCCCGACGCCGACTCCCACCCCGGCTCCGGCTCCGGTCCCGACGCCGACGCCCGCGCCGGCTCCGACGCCCACGCCCACGCCCACCCCGGCTCCGGCTCCGGTCCCGACGACGGACCGCTTCTTCGGCGCGTGGATCCCGGGCGTCCCGGGCAGCATGAGCCCGCTCACGACGCTCGAGTCCGAGGTCGGCGAGAAGGCCGCCGTGGTCCACTACTTCACGAACGTGCTGTACGGCTTCGACGCGTCGCTGGCCCAGGACGTCGTGAACCACGGCTCCACCCCGCTCATCACGCTCGAGTTCTGGAACCCGTCCAACGGCGTCAGCCAGCCGCAGTACAGCCTCAGCAACATCGCCAACGGCTCGATGGACAGCTACCTGACCAGCTACGCGAAAGCGTGCAAGAGCTTCGGCAAGACGATCTGGCTGCGGATCTTCCACGAGATGAACGGCAACTGGTATCCGTGGGGCGGCACCGTGAACGGCAACACCCCGGCCGAGTTCATCGCCGCGTGGAGGCACGTGCACGACATCTTCACGGCCAACGGCGCGACCAACGTCAAGTTCGTGTGGTGCCCGAACGCCTCGAGCGCTCCCAGCACGTCGGCCAACTCGATCTCGGCCTACTGGCCTGGTGACGGCTACGTCGACTACGTAGCCATCGACGGCTACAACTGGGGCGGCAGCTCCTGGAGCTCGTTCTCCAGCATCTTCTCGTCGGCCTACAAGACCGTGACCTCGCTGACGGCCAAGCCGCTCTTCATCGCGGAGATCGGCTCCTCGGAGGACGGCGGCAGCAAGGCCGCGTGGATCACGAACATGTTCCAGGTCATCCCGACCCAGTTCCCGCGGATCATCGGCATGACGTGGTTCGACGAGAACAAGGAGCACGACTGGAGGATCGACTCCAGCGCTTCCAGCCTCGCCGCGTTCAAGGCGGGCCTCGTCAACTTCTAGGCGCACGCACAGCATCGGCGCGAGCCGATGAGAACGAAGCCCCGCGGACCCGCTGGTCCGCGGGGCTGTTCGTTGGGACAGCCTCGACGAACGGTGCCGCCGCTGACCTGCGCGGCCGCGAGCGCGCCCGTCAACACACCCGGCCGTGGCGCGTAACTAGCTTTATTACCCTCGAAACTCGCCCGATAAACCACCTGGACGCTGGAGGGTCGTCGCGCCCTTCCCCGTCCCGGGCGGGCCCGGCTGCGACAGGGGGCGGCACCGGTCCGAACGGTGCCGTGCGAACACAGCCCCGCTATCCGAAGGTGAAGGACACCATGCTCAAGAGAAGGCTGCTCGTCTCAGCGATCGTCGCAGCACTGCTGCTCGTGGTCGCGCTCCCGGTCCTGCCGGCACAGGCCGCCACCGCGAAGCGGTGGTTCGGCGCATGGGTGCCCGGCGTGCCGAACAGCATGAGCCCGCTGACCACGCTGGAATCCCAGATCGGGGCGAAGCTCGGCGTCGTCCACTACTTCACCAACGTCCTCTACGGCTTCGATGCGACGCTGGCGCGCAACGTCTCCAACCATGGCTCGACGCCGCTCATCACGCTCGAGTTCTGGAATCCCGCGAACGGGGTCAAGCAGTCGACGTACAGCCTGAAGCGGATAGCCGGCGGGTCGATGGACACCTATCTGCGCCGCTACGCTCTCAGCGCGAAGGCGTACGGGAAGACCGTCCTGCTGCGGCCCTTCCACGAGATGAACGGCAACTGGTACCCATGGGGCGCCACGGTGAACGGGGACACTCCGGCCGAGTTCATCGCCGCCTGGCGTCACGTGCGCACGATCTTCAAGTCGGAAGGCGCGACGAACGTCAAGTTCGTGTGGTGCCCCAACGGGACCAGCGTGCCGAACACGTCCGCCAACGCGATCACGAAGTACTGGCCCGGTTCCTCGTACGTCGACTACGTGGCGCTCGACGGCTACAACTGGGGCGGTTCGTCGTGGACGTCGTTCTCCGGCGTGTTCTCCTCCTCCTACAAGACCATGACGCATCTCACCACGAAGCCGCTCTTCATCGCCGAGACCGGCTCCTCGGAGACCGGGGGCAGTAAGTCGGCGTGGGTCGCGAACATGTTCAAGGTCATCCCGACGAGCTTCCCGCGCATCATCGGCGTGACCTGGTTCGACGAGAACAAGGAGCACGACTGGCGCATCACGTCGAGTTCCTCGACGTTGGCCGCGTTCCGGGCCGCGGTCGCGAAGTTCTGACCCGTTCCCGCCCGCGGGCGCACCTCGCCGCGCATCGAGAGCGATCGACACCCCCCGCGAGCCGACGGTTCGCGGGGGGTGTTCGCGTCCGGGCCTTCAGCGGCGCGGGCGGGAGACCTTCGGGCCGCATTCGCGCGCGAGCGCTCGCTGCAGCACCTGGTCCATCCGGTCGACCGGCACGATCTCCATCTCCTCGACGACGCGCGGAGGCAGGAGGTCGAGATCGCGGACGTTCTCCTTCGGGATCAGTACGGTCTTGATGCCCGCGCGGTGAGCGGCGAGCAGCTTCTCCTTCAGGCCGCCGATCGGCAGGACATGACCGCGGAGGGTGATCTCGCCGGTCATCGCCACGTCGCGGCGCACCGGACATCCCATCAGCGCGGAGGCGAGCGCCGTGGCCATCGTGATGCCGGCGGACGGACCGTCCTTCGGGATGGCGGCGGCCGGGACGTGGATGTGCAGGTCGAGCTTGTCGTTGAAGTCGGGCTGCAGACCCAGCTCGGCGGCGTGAGCCCGGATATAGGAGACGGCGGCCTGCGCGGACTCGCGCATGACGTCGCCGAGCTGCCCCGTGAGGATGAGGTCGCCCTTGCCCGCCATCGTGGTGGCCTCCACGAAGACGATGTCGCCGCCGACCTCCGTCCACACGAGCCCGGTGGATGTGCCGACCTCGTCGGTCTGTTCGGCCATCCCGAACGTGAACTTCGGCGGGCCGAGGTACCGGTGCACCGTGCGGGCGGTCACCCGGGTCTTACCGGCATGCCCCTCGACCACCTTGCGCGCCACCTGGCGGCAGATGCTGGCGATCTGGCGCTCGAGCTCACGCACGCCGGCCTCGCGCGTGTATCGGCGGACGATCTCGCGGAACGCATCGTCCGCGACTTCGAGCTTCGACGGCTTGAGACCGTGCGCCTCGAGCTGCTTGGGCGCGAGATACTGCTCGGCGATGTGGAGCTTCTCCTCCTCGGTGTAGCCGGGGAAGTGGATGATCTCCATCCGGTCCCGGAGGGCCGGGGGGATCGTGTCGAGCAGGTTCGCGGTCGTGATGAACATGACGTCGGACAGATCGAACGGCGCTTCGAGGTAGTTGTCCTGGAACGTCGAGTTCTGCTCGGGGTCGAGCACCTCGAGCAGCGCCGACGTTGGGTCGCCGCGGAAATCGACGCCGACCTTGTCGATCTCGTCCATCATGAAGACCGGGTTGCGGGTCTCGGCCTGACTGATCGACTGGATGATCCGGCCCGGGAGCGCGCCGACGTACGTTCTGCGGTGGCCGCGGATCTCCGCCTCGTCACGGACGCCGCCGAGCGACATGCGGATGAACTTCCGGCCGAGGGACCGGGCGATGGACCGCCCGATGGAGGTCTTGCCGGTTCCCGGAGGCCCCACGAAGCACAGGATCGGTCCGCGCATCTTGTCCGTCAGCTTGTGCACCGCCAGGTACTCGATCACGCGTTCCTTGACGTTATCGAGACCGTAATGGTCCTCATCGAGCACCTGTTTGGCTTCGACGAGATCGAGCTTCTCGGTGTCCTCCTTCGCCCACGGCAGGCCGATCAGCCAGTCGAGATAGGTCCGGATGACCGCGGTCTCGGCCGCCGCTTGGGGCATCTTCTCGAGGCGCCCCAACTCCTTCAGGGCTTTCTCCTCGACGTCGGCGGGCATGCCCGCCTGCTTGATCTTCTCCTGGTATTCGTCGATCTCGGCCTGCACCTCGTCGTACTGGCCGAGCTCCTGCTGGATCGCCTTGAGCTGCTCGCGCAGGAAGTACTCGCGCTGGGACTTCGTCATGGACTCCTGCACGCGGCTCTGTATCTTCGAGCCCAGCTCGAGGATCTCGAGCTCCTTGCGCAGGAAAGCGGAGGTCTTCTCGAGCCGCTCCTTGGGGTCGACGGCCTCGAGGATGGTCTGCTTCTCGTCCGACTTGAGGCTCAGGTGGAAGGCCACGAAGTCGGCGAGACGGCCGGGCTCCTCGATGGCGCCCGACGCCATCAGCACCTCCTGCGGGATCGGCTTGCCGAGCTCCGCCGCCTTCTCGAAGTCGTTGACGAGCGTCCGCATGAGCGCCTGCGTCTCGACGTCGGACGTCTGCGCCTCTTCGACGACCTCGATGCGCGCCTTCATGTACGGGTCGGTCTGCAGGTACTCGACGACGCGCACGCGGGACACGCCCTCGACGAGCGCCTTGGCGGTGCCGTCCGGCAGCTTGAGCTCCTGCAGGACGGTGCCCACGCAGCCGATGTCGTACAGGTCCTCCGGTCCGGGGTCGGCGGTGTCGGGAGTCCGCTGCGCCACGAGGGCGACCATGTGGTCGCCGCGCATGACCTCCTCGAGCGCGAAGGTCGACCTCTCCCGGCCGACGTAGAGCGGCACGACCAGGTTCGGGAAGAGCACGAGGTCGCGCAGCGGGATCAGCGGGATGGTCTCCGGGATGTTCGTCGGTTCGTCATCGACCGTTGACATGATGCCCTGCTCCCTGATCGCGGGTGCGATACTGTACCGGGTCTGTTCGACACTGTACCCGTACCTACCTGCTCCTCGCGCACGCACGTCCCTCGGAAGCCGATCGCCCAGATGTCTCGCTCGAACACCCTCATCGCGTCGTCGCTGCTGCTGCTCGTCCTCGGCGCCGGCATCGCTGCGTGCGCTCCCGCGCGAGCCCTCGCCGATCAGCCCGTCTCGCGCCCCGCGGTCGCTCGGCTCCCCGTCTGCGTGGTCGTCCGCGTCACCGGGCTGCCCGAGGTCACGCCCGCCGGCTCGGCCTCGCTGTCGGCGTCGGACACCGCGGGCGCCCGCCAGGAGGCGAGCGCGCTCGCGCTGCTGGCCATCGCTCAACCGCAACTCCGGCTGACGTGCGTGATCGCGCCCTACCTGCTGGACGGATGGCAGACCGCGGCGCACCCGACCGGGACCGCGTCGTCGCAGGAAGCGACGGCGGCCGACGCGGCGACGGCGCTGGACGCGCTGTACACCGCCGTCTCGGACGGCATGCCGGTGCTGCGCGAAGGGTACGGCGATCCGGACCTCTCGGGGCTCTCGTCGATCTCCTCGCTCGGGACCGAACTGACCGACCAGCTCGCGCTCGGCGAGAGCGTCACCGAGAAGGCGCTCGGCGCCGCGAGCGAGTCGACGGGCGCCGCGTTCCTGGACGACGTGGTCCCCCACTCGGCGGGCGGCACCATCGCCGACGCGGGGGTGAGCTTCGTGCTCCTCGACCCGTCCAGCGCCCGCGCCGCCGGCGAGCCGACGGTCGCGCCCGGTGCGTATCGCATCGCGGCGTCGGCCTCCGCGAAGGCGGCCGACCTCGGCGTCGTCGGGCTCGTGATCGATCGGGAGGCTTCGGCGCTGATCACCACGGGCGACGCCGGAGCCTCGCTCATCACCTACCTCTCACGGGTGCACGCTCGCGACCCGTCGTCACCCGTGGTCATCGAGGTGTCCGTCGGCCCCGGCCACGCCGCGGTGGAGACGCTGGCACCCGCGCTGACCCGGCTGGCGGGCCGGCCGTGGATCGCGCTGAGCACGGCTCCGGAGGTCGCCGCGCGCAGACCGGAGGCGCGCGTCACGCTCGCAGCGACGTCGGTCACCGGCACCGCCCCGGCCGCCTACTGGCACAGCATGCGGACGGCCGTGCTCGACTGCCGTGCCCTTCAAGCGGCCACCGGCGAACGGGACGACTCGACGAGGCTCGCGGTGAAGGACCTCTACCTAGGTGAGAGCGGCGTGTGGAGCAGCGCGGACGCCACGTCGGCCGGCGCCGCGTTCATCGCCGAAGCCGACGGGATGGCCACGCAGGTCCTCTCCAAGGTGTCGGTCAACGCGCCGAACGTGACGCTGCCCGGGAACGCGGGGCGGCTGCCCGTGAGCGTCGTGAACGGCTCGGGGAAGGTCCTCTCGGTCGCCGTCACCATCGACTCCTCGGCGGTGAGACCGCCGAGCCGGCGACTGAACATGAAGCTGCGGCCCGGCGAGAACATCGTCTCGGTGCCCGTCGAACTGGGCACGTCGCTCAGGAGCGTCGTCGGCATCCGGGTCGCCGCGGACGGCCTCGACCTCGCGTCGGCGTCGACCAGCGTCAAGGCTTCATACCTCGACCGCATCGTCCTGGTGACGGGCATGGTGGCATTGCTGGCCGGCCTGTTGCTCTATGTTTGGCGGCGCAGGAGGATCGCCGTCGGCGGTACTCGCGACGACTCGGCGCTGCCGGCGTCCCGCCCATGACGAACGACCTCGACGTGCCGCTGTGCAGACGCGGGCACGCGCGGAGGCGGCTGACGGGCGACGACTTCCGGGAACACAGGAGCGCGAAGGTGACGATCACCAGCTCCGAAGGAGGACTGTGAGCGAGATCATCGACATCGCGATCGTCGGCGGCGGCCCGGCCGGGCTGGCCGCGGCCCTCTACGGCGCCCGTGCGCGCGCTGCGACGGTGGTCTTCGAGACCGGACTGCCCGGGGGTCAGATCGTCAACACGGACTGGATCGAGAACTACCCCGGCATGCCCGAGGGCCTGAACGGCTCTCGCATCGCCGAGCTGATGCACGCCCACGCGGAGAAGTTCGGCGCGCGCTTCCGGACGTTCGCGCGCGTCTCGGAGCTGCGGCTCGACTCCGGCGGTTTCCGGCTGGTGTGCGACGAGGAGGACGTGCTCGCGCGAACCGTCGTTCTGGCGACCGGCGCGTTGCCGCGCACGCTCGGGATCCCGGGAGAGTCGGAATACGTCGGCCGCGGCGTCTCGTGGTGCGCGACGTGCGACGGCGCGCTCTTCCGCGGCAAGACCGTCGCGGTGATCGGCGGTGGCGACGCGGCCCTCGAGGAAGCGATGTTCCTCACCAAGTTCGCGTCCCGCGTGCACCTCGTCCATCGGCGCGACGAGTTCCGCGCGACGATGTGCATCCAAGAGCGGGCGCTCGCGAACGAGGCGATCGAGGTCCACTACGACCGCGTCCCGGTCGAGATCCACGGAGAGGGTGGTCGCGTCTCCGCCGTCGTGCTGGAGCCGGCCGGCGGCGGCGAGAGCGAGACGCTGGCCGTGGATGGCGTCTTCGAATTCATCGGCATGCACCCGAACAGCGAGCTCGCCGCCGGGCTCGCGGAGCTCTCACCGGGGGGGTGGGTCAAGGTCGACGGCTCGATGGCCACGTCGGTCACCGGTCTGTACGCCGCCGGCGACGTGACGGACACGCCGCTCAAGCAGGTCGTGACCGCCGCGGGCCAGGGAGCGACCGCGGCGTTCGAAGCCGTCCGCTACCTCGATTCCGGCGTCTGCACCCTGTAGTACCATCGTCAGCATTCCGCTGTGATGAGCCGGCAAGGTCGAGAAGGAGCGAACATGGGCGACCAGATCACACAGGTGACCGACGGCAGCTTCGAGCAGGACGTGGTCGGCAGCAGCATCCCCTTCGTGCTCGACTTCTGGGCGCCGTGGTGCGGGCCCTGCCGGATGATGGAACCCGTGCTCGACGAGTTCGCCGCCGAGCACGCGGGCGCGATCAAGGTCGGCAAGCTGAACGTCGACGAGAACCCCGACACGGCGATGCGGTTCGACGTCCTCTCCATCCCGACGCTCCTGCTGTTCTCCAACGGCACGGTCGAGCGCAAGATCGTCGGAGCGGTCCCGAAGAAGAAGCTCCTCGAGGAACTCAGCCCGTGGCTCGGCTAGCCCGCTCGTGACGAGCGGCGCGGACCTCGAACGGCCCGCGTGCACCGGCAGGAAGGAACAGACGTGTGTGAGAGCGGTATCAACGTAGAACAGATGCGCATGTCGATCGGACAGGTCGATGACGCGGTCGCTCTGGCCCAGGAGTGGCTCGAGAAGCTGCACCATCTCGCTGACCACGGCCACAAGCACGACACGAGCGCGGCCCTGGCGCAGGCGGACGTCCTGCTCGCCGATGTCCGCGGGAGACTGGAGAGGGCTTCGGCCGCGCTCGAGACCGAGGGCTCTTCCGATGAGGTGACGGTCGAACTCGTCTAGCGCCCGGCCGCGTCTCCGCACTCCACACGCCCGGACCCCTTGCACGGGGGCCCGGGCGTGTTACATTGGCTGCATTCGTGTTACTCCTCGAGGCGAAGGGACCGCGATGGGCAGGCTCGCGCGATTCGGGGTCGCGATGGACGAGGACCTCCTCACGCGGTTCGACGACCTGGTGAGCCGGCGCGGCACGGCAGTCAACCGCTCGGAAGCCGTGCGCGACCTGGTGCGGGACGCGCTCGTCGACGCGGAGTGGGAGGACAGCGCGGAGGAGATCGTGGGCACCATCACGATGGTGTTCGACCACCACGCATCCGACCTCTCCGACAAGCTCGACTCCCTGCAGCACGCGCACTTCGAGCGCATCGTGTCCTCGATGCACGTGCACCTCGACGCGCACAACTGCCTCGAGGTCATCGTCGTGCGCGGCACCAGCGCCCAGGTCCGCGCGATCGCGGACGAGCTGCTCGGCACGAAGGGCGTGAAGCACGGCAAGCTCGTGCCGACGACCACCGGCCGAGGCCTGTAGGCGGCGGGCGGAGCGGCATGCACATCCCCGACGGGTACCTGGGACCGCAGACATACGCCGTGCTCGACGCCGCGATCGTGCCGATCTGGCTGACGGCCGCCGCGAAGGTCAAGAAGACGCTCAAGGCGAAGCAGGTGCCGCTCCTGGCCCTCGGCGCGGCGTTCTCGTTCGTGATCATGATGTTCAACGTGCCGGTGTTCGGCGGAACGACCGCCCACGCGGTCGGTGCGGTGCTCATCGCCGTGCTGCTCGGGCCGTGGGCCGCCGTGCTCTCGGTGTCCACGGCGCTCGTCATCCAAGCGCTCGCCTTCGGCGACGGCGGCATCACGGCGATCGGCGCCAACTGCATCAACATGGCGGTCGTCATGCCCTTCGTCGGGCTACGCCGTCTACCGGCTCGTCGCGGGCAGGCGCGCCGAGACCCGCGCGCAAGATCGCCGCCTCCGGCGTCGGCGCCTACGTCGGCCTCGTCGCCGCGGCCATCTGCACCGGGGTCGAGTTCGGCATCCAGCCGCTGATCGCGCACGACGCGGCCGGACATGCGCTCTACGCGCCCTACCCGCTCGGCGTCGCGGTGACCGCGATGGCGGCGGCCCATCTGCTCGTCGGGCTGCTCGAAGCCGCCGTCACGATGGGCGTGGTCGCGGCCCTCGCGAGGTCCGACCCGGCGCTGGTCGAGCTGAAGACCGTCGTCCAGGCCGCTCACGTGGGCATGGGCCGCGCTCGGCGCCCTCATCCTGCTCACGCCCCTCGGCCTGCTCGCCCCCGGCTCGGCGTGGGGCGAATGGGACCCCAGGGCGCTGGTGGCGGCGCTGCACCTCGCGCGCATCCCGGCCGGGCATGGCCCGCCTCGGCGGCCTCTACACGGCGTTGATGCCGCGACTACGCGCCCGCGTTCATCCGGGACCCCGCACCTCGGCTACGTGGTCGCCGCCGTCCTCGGCGTCGCCCTCATCGCCGGCGTCACCTGGGCGCTGGGCCGGCTGCTGCGACGGGACGGCGACGCCGCCGCACTCGGCGCGGCCAGCGCGATCGCACCGCGCACATCGGTGACAGCACTGAGCGCGCGGAGGCGCCGCTCACTGCCGCCGACGGCCGACGCGGTCGGCGGCGCCGTCCGCGACGTGCTGCGAGAACGAGGAGCTCGGCTGCCGGTCCGGGCCTCATGCAGCGCCTCGACCCGCGCGTCAAGCTCGGCACGATCCTGCTGCTCGCCGTGACGGCGAGCCTCATCCACTCGGTCTGGGTGCTGCTGGCGCTGTTCCTCGTCACGATGGCCGTCGGCGGCTGCGTCGAACGTCCGCGTCGCGGCGTTCGCGCGCCGCGTCTGGGCGTCCGCCGGCGCTGTTCGCGCTCCTGCTCGCCGCGCCCGCCGCCACGTCGTGGATCACGCCCGGGCGCGCGCTCGCCGCGCTCGGCCCCGTCGTCGTGACCGCGCCGGGCGTCGCGGTCGCGGCCCGCCTCGTCGCCCGCGTCGCGGCGGGCGCGGCCATCGGGCTGCTCGTCGTGTGGACGACGCGCTGGACCGACCTGCTGCGCGCGCTCACCGCGGCTGCACGTGCCCGACACGATCGTCGCCATCTTCGCCATGACGCAGCAGCAGATCGTCTCGCTGCTGCGCACCGTGGAGAACATGCACCTGGCGCGCGAGAGCCGCATGCTCGCCGAGGGCGGCGCCGCGGAGAACCGCGCGCTGGGTGATCGGCCGCATCGCCTTCGTGGCGCGCAAGTCGTTCAAGACGGCCGACGACGTCTACGACGCGATGCTCGCGCGCGGCTACTCCGGGGCGTGGCCGTCGATGTCGCGGCTGCGCACGACGGCGCGCGACTGGGCGTGGATCGCGGGCTGCGCGGCGCTGTCCGCGTCGGCGCTCGGTATCGACCGGCTGGTGAGCCGATGACCGCGCCGGGAACGCCGCTCGACCCGACGGCACCGGACGGCCGGACGGGGGCGCTCGCGCGGCCCGCCTTCGAGCTGCGCGACGTCCACCATTCGTACCGCGCCGGCGTCGAGACGCTGGGCGGCATCGACCTCACCATCAACGAGGGCGAGCACGTCGCCCTCGTCGGTGCGAACGGCTCCGGCAAGTCCACCCTGCTCAAGGTGCTCGACGGCCTCGTCTTCTGCACCGCGCGGCACGGTCGAGGCGTTCGGCGCGCCGCTCACCGAGGACGCGCTTGGAGGAGCCCGGCTTCCGCGGCGACGTTCCGCTCGAGCGTCGGATTCGTCTTCCAGGAGGCCGACGTCCAGCTGTTCTGCGCCACCGTGCTCGACGAGCTCGCGTTCGGGCCGCTGCAGCTGGGCCTGCCCGAGGACGAGGTCCGCGAGCGGGTCGACGAGACCGTCGCGCGCACCTGCGGCTCGAGGAGCTGCTCGACCGCGCGCCGTACACGCTCTCCGGCGGCGAGAAGAAGCGCGTCGCCATCGGCGGCCGTCGTCGACGATGCGGCCGCGCGTGCTGCTGCTCGACGAGCCGACCAACGCGCTCGACCCGCGCAGCCAGGTGTGGCTGCTCGAGGTGCTCGACGACGTGGAAGCGCGAGAGGGCCGCACGGTCGTCCTCGCCACCCACGACCTCTCGGCGGCCGCCGAGTCATGCGACCGCATGGTCGTGCTCTCGGAGGAGCACGCGGTCGTGGCGGACGGCACGCCCGAGGACGTGCTCGCGCAGCGCGACCTGCTGCTCGTCGGTCAACCTGATCCACGAGCACGCCCACCGGCACGCGCGGCACGAGCCACGTGCACCCGCACGAGCACGGCCATCTGCACGGGTGACGCGCGCCGGACACGCGGCGCGGCTCCCCGCGCGGCGCAAGCGCTCACGACTCGTGCGCATCGAGCAGCAACGCCGCCGACAGCCGGCCTCCAAGGCGCCGCGTCTTCTGGCGAGTGCCCGTCGTGCGGTTTCCTCTCGCAGGACCCCGCGTTCGCCGACGCCGCCGACGTCTGCCCGGAGTGCCGCGCCATCGACGGCGGACGGCGGCAGTTCCCGCCCGACCGCCAGCGCCGGCTCGACGCGCGCATCCGCCGCTACGACCGCGACGGCGAGTGGGAGATCATCGTCATCCTCGTCGCCGCCTTCCTCGAGGCGCTCCTCGAGGACATCCTCGACCGCATCATGGCCGCCGCACGGCGCCGACGTGGCGCTCCGCGCGCACGCTGCTCGACACGCGTCCGCACCATCGGCACGCGCATCTCGCAGGCTCTTCCCGACCTCACGGGCGTGGAGTTCGAGGAAGCCGCCGCCGAGCCGGGCTTCCGCGACTTCCCGCGGCGCTGGCGCAAGCTCCGCGAGGAGCGCAACGCCTTCATCCACGACGCTCGCCTACCGTGACGTGCAGGAGGCGCTCGGGGAGGCGCGGCCGACGCAGGCGATCGTCCTGCTCGACCAGGCCTACCGCTCTTCGCGCTGCATGAACAACCGCTTCGTCGCCGACGGACGCCACCGCACCGGCGAGCGGGCGCATGTCTCGTTGCACGGCGAAGGGCCGCAGGGCGCGCCGGAGGCCGTCGAGCCGTGACCGCGGCGCTGCGGATCCGCATCACCGGCATCGTCCAGGGCGTCGGCTTCCGGCCCTTCGTCTACAACCTCGCGCGCGATCGCGGACTGACGCGGCTGGGTGCACAACACGCCGCGGCGGCGTCTACGATCGTCGTCGAGGGCGAGCCGGACGCGCGTCGACGCGTTCCCCGCCGACGTCGCGGCCCTCGCCCCTCCCATGGCGGTCGTCGAGTCCGTGGCGGCGAGGACCGGTCGAGCCGAGGGGTTCTCGACTCCTTCGAGATCCGAGCGTCGACGCGCCGAGGCGGCGCTGACGCTCGTCTCCCCCGACATCGCCACGTGCCCCGAGTGCCTCGCCGAACTCTTCGACCCCGCGGACCGGCGCTACCGCTACCCGTTCATCAACTGCACGAACTGCGGCCCGCGCTTCACGATCATCGGCGACGTCCCCTACGACCGGCCCGATGACCTCGATGCGGACTTCCCGATGTGCCCGGAGTGCGCGCGAGGAGTACGGCGACCCGCGCGACCGCCGCTTCCACGCGCAGCCCGACGCCTGCCTCGATCTGCGGCCCGCGGCTGTACCTGAACGCCTGCCGGCGCGACGCTGCCGACCGGGCCTGACGACGTGGCGCTGGCGCCGCGAGCGCGAGGCTGTCGCCGCGCCCGCACCGCGACCGCGACGCCGAGGCGCGAACGCTCCGACGCGATCGTGGCGCGGCGGCGCCGGCTGCTGCTCGACGGCCGCATCCTCGCGATCAAGGGCCTCGGCGGCTTCCACCTGGCGTGCGACGCCACCAACGCCGACGGCGGTCGCGACGCTGCGCGAGCGCAAGCGCCGCTGGGGCAAGCCGCTCGCGGTCATGGTGCCCGACCTCGAAGCCGCGCGGCGCCTGTGCGAGGTCGGCGCCGAGGAAGAGGCGCTGCTCGCCGGCACCGTCCGCCCGATCGTGCTGCTGCGCCGCCCGGCGCCACTGGCCGACGCGCCTCGCGCCGTCGGTGCGCCGACGGCCTCGCCGAGCTCGGCGTCATGCTGCCGTACACGCCGCTCCACCACCTGCTGCTCGCCGCGGTCGGCGGCCGTCCGCTCGTGATGACGAGCGGCAACCTCTCCGACGAGCCGATCGCGACCGACAACGCCGAGGCGCTCGAGCGCCTCGCGCCGCATCGCCGACGCGTTCCTGCTGCACGACCGCGCCGATCCTGCTCGCGCTACGACGACTCGGTGGTGCGCGTCGTCGACGGGCGCATCGAGCTCGTGCGCCGCAGCGCGCGGCTACGCGCCGTTCCCGCTGCACGCTGCCGTTCACGACCGACGACCGACATCCTCGCCGCCGGCCCCGAGCAGAAGAACACGTTCTGCCTGCTGACGCGGCGACTACGCGTTCGTCAGCCAGCACATCGGCGACATGGAGAACGCCGAGACGCTCGCGAGCTTCGAGGCGCACGCTCGCCCTCTACGAGGAGCTCTTCCGCGTCGAGCCCGAGATCGTCGCCTACGACCTGCACCCCGAGTACCTCTCCACGAAGTTCGCGCTCGGCGCTCGAGCTCCAAGGTCGGCGTCCAGCACCACCACGCGCACATCGTCGAGCGTGACCGCCGAGCACGGGATCTCGACGACGCGTCGTCGGCGTCGCCTTCGACGGCACCGGCTACGGCGACGGACGGCCGCATCTGGGGCGGCGAGGTGCTGCTCGCCGACTGGAAGGGCTTCGAGCGCTTCGCGCACCTGCGCCACGTCCCGATGCCCGGCGGCGGCGGCCGCGATCCGGCGCCCGGCGCGCATGGCGCTCGGGCTGCTCTCGGCATCGACCGGCGGCTGCTCGACCATCCCGGCGCGCGCCATCCTGCGGGACATGCTGCACGACGGAGGAGACGCCACGCTGCCGCGCATGATCGAGCGGCGTCGTGAACACCCCGCTCACCTCGTCCATGGGCCGCCTCTTCGACGCCGTCGCCGCGCTCGCCGGCGTGCGCTGACGACGCCCGCTACGAGGGTCAGGCGGCGATCGAGCTCGAGGCCATCGCCGACCCCGCCGAGACGGGCGGCTACGATTCGCCCTGACGGGCGACGCCGACCCGACGCGTCGATCGACCCCGAGCCGGTCGTCGCGGGCCATTCTCGACGACCTCGCGGCGCGGGTGCCGGCGCGCCCGCGGTCTCCGATGCGCTTCCACCGCGCCGTCGTGAGCGTGATCGTCCGAGTCGCGCGCCGCGCCTGCGAACGCGCCGGCACGCGCTACGTCGCGCTCGCCGGCGGCGTGTTCATGAACCGGCTCGCTGCTCGGCGGGCGGTCGCGAACGGCGTCGAGCGGCGGGACTGAGCCGCTGCCGCACGCGACGCTGCCGGTGAACGACGGCGCCGTCTCGTTCGGTCAGGCCGTCGTGGCGTGGGCACGGCGGGATGCGGTATAACGGGCCGGTACCTCCGGCGCCACCGGCACGGCAGTTGCGACGAAGGAGGGTCAAGACGATGTGTCTCGCCATCCCAGCACGGTCGTGCTCGATCGACGAGAGCCGCATGGCCGCAGTCGACATCATGGGCGTCACGCGCACGGTATCGCCTCGACCTCACCCCTGAGCGCCGAAGGTCGGCTCTCGTGCTCGTCCACGCCGGCTTCGCCATCCAGGTGGTCGACGAGCAGTTCGCCAACGAGTCGCTCGAGAGCTCATCAAGCAGATCGACTGATCGACGACGCAGACGAGGCGCATCGACCTCGACGGGAGCCGGACGCCATGGACCTCGACCGCGACTTGGCGCGACCCCGAGTCTCGCGCGGGCGACCTCGATCGACGCATCGGATCGCGACGGCGAGGCCGCCGACCGCCCGATGAAGCTCATGGAGGTGTGCGGCACGCACACCGTCGCCATCGCCAAGAACGGCCTGCGCGCCGTCATGCCCGCCGAACGTCACGCTCCTCTCGGGCCCCGGATGCCCGGTCTGCGTCACCGCCAACCGCGACATCGACCTCGCCATCGAGCTCGGACGCAGCCCGGCGTCATCGCTCACCACGTTCGGCGACATGATGAAGGTGCCGGGCTGCTACTCCTCGCTGCCAAGGAGAAGGCCGACGGCCGCGACATCCGCATCGTCTACTCGCCGCTCGACGCGCTCACCTCGCCGAGAGAGAGCCCGACAAGCACGTCGTCTTCCTCGGCGTCGGCTTCGAGACGACCGTGCCCGCTCATCGCCGCCGCGATCCAGCGCGCCGCAGGCGCAGGGCCTCGAGAACTTCACCGTGCTGCTCGGTGCACAAGACGGTGCCCGAGCGCGCTCGAGGCGCTCGTCAACGACCCCGAGGTCGCAGATCGACGGCGTTCATCCTCCCGGGCCACGTCTCCACCATCATCGGCCCGGAGCCCTACCAGTTCCTCGCCGACCGAGTACCACGTCCCCGGCGTCATCGACCGGCTTCGAGCCGGTCGACGTGCTCCAGGGCGTCTACATGCTCGCCAAGCAGCTCGCAGAGGGCCGCGCCGAGATCGAGATCGCGCTACCACCGCGGCGTGATGCCGGAGGGCAACCCGACGGCGCCGGCGCTCGATCGACGAAGGTCTTCGAGCCGATCGACGCCGAATGGCGCGGCATCGGCGTCATCCCGGGCACCGGCCTCGGCATCCGCGAGCGAGTACGCCGACTACGACGCGGCTCAAGCGCATCCCGGTGACGCCGCCGCCGAGCCCAAGGAGATCCCGGGCTGCCAGTGCGGCGACGTGCTGCGCGGCATCACCCTGCCGTTCCAGTGCAAGCTGTTCGGCAAGGGCTGCACGCCGGAGCACCCCATCGGGCCGTGCATGGTCTCCTCGGAAGGCTCGCTGCGCCGCGTACTACCGCTACACCGACTACGGCCGAGAGGACCGCCCCCGCCCGTACCGCCCCCGGCGAAAGGCTGCACGCCATGCGCGCCGACCGCATCCTGCTCGCCCACGGCTCGCGGCGGCACGATGATGCGCGAGCTCATCGAGGACGTCTTCGTCGCGCGAGTTCGACGACGAGGCGCTGCTCGCGCATCGACGACGCCGCGTCGCTCGACGTTCCCGCCGGGCGCGCATCGCGATGTCCACCGACACCTACGTCGTGCACGCCGCGTCTTCTTCCCCGGCGGCGACATCGGGCAAGCTGGCCGTCTGCGGGCACCGTCAACGACGTCGCCACCGCGCGGCGCCGACGCCGCTGTACCTCACCGTCGGCTTCGTGCTCGAGGAGGGCTTCCCCGTCGACGACCTGCGCCGCGATCCTCGAGTCGATGGCGCGACGTCGGCCGCGCGAGGCCGGCGTGCGCATCGTCACCGGCGACACGAAGGTCGTCGAGCGCGGCCACGGCGACGGCGTCTTCATCAACACCGCCGGCGTCGGCGTGCTGCGCGAGGGCGTCGACCTCTCGGGCTCGCTACTGCAAGCCCGGCGACGTGGTGCTGCTCTCGGGCACGCTCGGCGACCACGGCATCGCGATCATCTCGACGCGCGAGGGCTCTCGAGTTCGACACCGACATCGTCACCGACGCGGCGCCGCTCAACCAGCTCATCGCCAGCGTGCTCGCCGCCGCGCCCGGACACGCGCTGCTTCCGCGACCCGACGCGCGGCGGTCTCGCGATCTACGCTGAACGAGCTCGCCGCGGCCTCCGGCGTCTCGATCACCGTCGACGAGGACGACCGTGCCCGTGCAGCGAGCAGGTGCGCGGCGCGTGCGAGATGCTCGGCTACGACGTCTTCCAGGTGGCGAACGAGGGCAAGATGGTCGCCATCGTGCCCGCCGAGCAGGCCGACGCCGCGCTCGCCGCGATGAAGGCGTCGCCCTACGGCGAGGACGCCGCGATCATCGGCGAGGTCGCGCGAGGGCCCGCCGGGCAAGGTGTACGTGAAGACGGCGTTCGGCGCCACGCGCATCATGGACATGCTCGTGGGCGAGCAGCTGCCCCGGATCTGCTGACGCACCCCGGAGCCGTCCCGCCTTGAGGCGCGCGAGAACGGGTCGGGTACGATACCCGTGACCCTTCCCGAGGAGGCCCGCGATGGACGCCCGGACCCGTCTCACCGACATCGACGCCGTCGGCCGTCTCGCCGCGCGCGACGCGTCGCTCTTCGCCGATCCCGCGATCGCCGCTTCACGCCTGGGCTGGGTGGGCCTCGCTTCGTCCGCCCTCGAGACCGCCGGCGGGCTCGACAGCCTGGGGAGTTCGCTCGGCCGCAGCGGCATCCGGGACGTGGTCCTGCTCGGCATGGGCGGCAGCTCGCTCGCGCCGCTCGTGCTCTCGACGCGTGATCGGGCCCGCGGACGGCGCTCCGCGCCTGCACGTGCTCGACACGACGTCGCCGGCCCAGGTCCGCGGGCTCCTCGCGCGGCTGCGCCCCGCGACGACGCTCATCGTGTTGTCGAGCAAGTCGGGCACGACGATCGAGCCCCTGTCGCTGTACGCGTCCGTGCTCAGGCGATGGATGGAGCCGGTCGGACGACGGCGAGACGGGGTCGCACTTCGCCGCGGTCACCGACCCCGGCTCTCCCGCTCGAGGTGGTCGCGGCGCGCGACGGCTTCTCGCGCCGTGTCTCCCCGCGCCGCCCGACGTCGGCGGACGCTACGCGGCGCTCACGCCGTTCGGGACTCGTGCCCGCCGCGCATCGATCGGCATCGACGTCGCGCCGGCTCGCCGCGCGCGGCGCAAGCGACGGAGCGGCTGTGCCGGGTCGACGACGAGGAGAACCCCGCGCGCCGCGCTGGCGGCGTGGATGGCCGACGCGTACGAGACGCGGCCGCGACAAGCTCACGCTCGTGTGCTCGCGAGTCGTGCGCGCCGTTCGGGCTGTGGGTCGAGCAGCTCGTGGCGGAGTCGACGGGCAAGGCGGGCCGCGGGCTGCTGCCGGTGCTGGAGGCGGCGCCGGGCGACCCCGCCGCGCACGGCGCCGACCGCATGACGTTCGTGCTCCGCGGCGAGCACGACGACTCGCTCGCGGCGCTGCCCGGTCGTCTGCCCGGCGGCGAGCCCGTCTTCGAGGCGGTGCTGAGCGAGCCGTATGACGTCGGCGGCGAGTTCGTCCGCTGGGAGTGGGCGGTCGCGCTCTTCTGCGCGCTCGTCGGGATCGAATGCTTCGACCAGCCCGATGTCGCTGAGGCGAAGGCCGCGACGCGGTCGATCCTCTCCGGCGAGCGTGAAGCGAGCGAGCCGCGGCTCCGGCAGGGCGGCGTCGAAGTCAGCCTGTCGCTGCCCGAGGGCTCCGCCGCCGACATCGTCGGCGTCTGCGACGCGGTCGCCGCGCTCCTGGACGGCGCCGAGCCGCCCGCGTACCTCGCGGTCCTCGCCTACCTGCCGGAGGACGAGCGCGTGCTCGGGCCGCTCCGCGACGCATGCGCCGTGATCGCGGAGACGCGCCGGCTGGCCGTGACGCTCGAGCTCGGCCCGCGCTACCTCCATTCGACCGGCCAGTACCACAAGGGCGGCCCGGCGACCGGCCGCTTCCTCATGGTGACCTCACGCGAGGCGGAGGATCTCGCGATCCCCGGGGAGCGCTTCACCCTCGGACGCCTCGATCGTGCGCAGGCCGAAGGCGACTTCAGCTCGCTCGCGGATCACGGCCGGCCGATCGTGCACGTCAGCCTGCCCGCGTGCGACCCGTCGGCCGTCGCGGCGCTGGCTGCCGACGTCGCCGCGGCTTCGCGCCGCTGAAGCGCGGGCACGTGCGCGGCCGGCGGAGCGAAGGCCGCTAGAGCTCCGCGTCGGGGGTGAGCGCCAGGATCCGAGCTTCCACCGCGCCGTCCTCCCCGATCGTGAGCAGCGCGAGCGTCGCCCCCGCGCCGCGCGACCCGCTCGCGCTCCCGGGGTTGAGATAGAGCACGCCGTCACGCTCGGTGGCGTCCGCCCGATGCGTGTGGCCGCTGACGACCACGCGGGCGCCCGACGCGCGCGGGGCGTCTCCGAGGTCGTGCACGAGCAGCACGCGCACGCCCGCGACCAGGATGTTCTGCACGGCCGGAAGGTCGCGCAGACCCGCGGCCGTGTCGCAGTTGCCGCGCACCGCCGTCACCGGAGCGACCGTCTCGAGCAGCAGCACGACCTCCTGCGTGCACACGTCGCCGGCGTGCAGGATCATGTCGACGCCGGCGAGCGCCTGGAACGCGGACAGCGGCACCGCGCCGTGGGTGTCGGAGACGACGCCGACGCGCGTGGCGCGCGGGCGGACGGCCGCCTCGGTCATAGCCCGAGCGCCTTCTTCAGCGAGGGCACCCGCCTCCGCGAGACCGGCACCTGCGTCGCCGCCCGGTCCTTCATCGTGAGCAGGAGCGTGCCGCCGTACATCGGCACGACCTCCTTCACCTGCGCGAGATTGACGACGAACCGCCGGTGCACCCGGAAGAACCCGCGCGGCTCGAGCCTCGTCTCGAGATCGGCGAGCGACAGCGTCGAGAGATAGCGCTCGCCGTCGGTGAACAGGTAGCTGTAGTCGTCCTTGGCCATCACGTAGAAGATCTCCTCCACCGCCAAGAGGAGCTTCTTCCCGCCTTTCTCGACGGGCACGCGCTCCACGCGGGCGCCCGAGGACGGCTCGGCGGGCGCCAGCCGCTCGATGGCGCGCCGCAGCCGGCTCGACCTCGACCGGCTTCACCAGGTAGTCGACCGCCTCGACCTCGAACGCCTTGACCGCGTGCTCCGAATACGCGGTGACGAACACGATCGCGGGAGGGTGCTCGGCTTCGGAGAGCGCTTCCGCCAGCCGCATGCCGGAGACGCCCGGCATGTCGATGTCGAGGAAGACCGCGTCGTAGGGTATGGCGCGGATGAGCTGCAGCGCCTCGGCCGCGTTGCTCGCCTCGCCGACGACCTCGACGCCGCCCGCCTCGCCGAGCAGGTAGCGCAGCTCACTGCGGGCCGGAGCCTCGTCGTCGACCACGAGCGCCTTGAGCGTCACAACGCCGCCTCCTCGCCACGGTCGGTCGCGAGCGTGAGCGTCACCATGGTGCCCTCGTTCTCGACGCTCGAGATCGAGATGCCGCTGTCCGGGCCGAAGTGGCCCTTGAGCCGGTCGTCGACGTTCTTGAGCGCGATGCCGAGTCCCCGGCCGAATCCCGGGTCGAAGACACGCGGAAGGTCGCGCGGGCCGGATGCCGAGACCGTCGTCGGAGACCACGACGCACACGTGCCCGCTGTCGTCGCGGTGGCCGTCCACGCGGATCCGCAGAGGGCCGGAGGGGCGGATGCCGTGCTGCACGGCGTTCTCCACGAGCGGCTGGACGACGAAGGCGGGCACGAGGATGTGGGCGAACGCGGGCGGCACGTTCTCGCTGAACACGATCCGCTCCTCGCCGAACCGGGCCCGCTCGAACGCGAGATAGCGGCGCACGTAGTCGAGCTCCTGGGCGAGCGGGATCAGCTCGTCGCTGTTCTCCAGGGTGCGGCGGTAGAACGTCGCGAACTCGCGGAGCAGGTCGCGCGCGCGCGGCGGGTCGGTGCGGATGAGACTCGCGATCGTGTTGATCGTGTTGAACAGGAAGTGCGGGTTGATCTGGCTCTGCAGCGCCTTGAGCTCCATGCGGCACGCGAGCTCGGTCTGGCGTTCGAGCTCGGAGAGCTCGAGCTGCGTGGAGAGCAGCTTCGCGAGGCCTTCGACCATCGTGACCTGCGTCTCACTCGAGCTGGCGTCGGCTTGGAGTAGTAGAACTTCAGCGTACCGACCGGCGCGCCGCGCATCTCGAGCGGCACGACGATCGCCGCGCGCAGCGAGGCAGTCGGCCTTCGGGCAGCCGATCTCCTCCTTCGTCCACAGGATGCGGTGCTCGTTCATCTCGAGCGCTTCGTGGGTGGCGCGCGTGATGATCGGTCCGCCGACGGTGTGATGGTCCTCGCCCACGCCCGCGAACCCCAGGACGGTCTCGCGGTCGGTGATCGCCACCGCCACGGCGTCGGTCTCGCGCGCCGCCAGGCGGCACACCTCCTGCGCCGTCGCGGGCGTGAGCCCTTGCCGCATGAAGGACAGGGACTCGTTGGCGATGTCGAGGATCGCCTGGGACTGCACCGCCTTGAGGTGGTCGGGGCGCGCGGCCATCCTCACCCAGAAGGCCGCCACGGCCGACGCCGCGAGCGCGACCGTCGCGATGGTGAGCAGCCAGCCGGGCGCGCCGACGGAGGGGCCCGCCACCACGAAGACGGCGAGCAGCGCAACGAGGATCAGCGAGATCACGTCGAGGAACATCCTGCGCTGTTGCACGTCGCTACGTCCCGTCCTGCAGGGGGCGCAACCTCTCGGATGCCGTGACGACGAGGACTTCGTCGAGCTCGCGGAAGCCGAGCTTCCGGTAGAGCCGCCGGGAGATCGCGTTCGTCTCCTGCGTGCTCAGTGTCACGGCCCGCACGCCCCTGCGAGCCATCCACCGCAGTGCTTCGCACGCGAGCGCCGTGCCGACGTGCGCCCCCCGGCTCGTGGGATGGACGGCAAGGCGGCCGAGCGTGCCCTCGCGCTCGCGAACGGTGGCCAGAGTATATCCGATGACGGTGCCGTCCTCCGCCAGTGCCACGGCGGCCCGCTCCTGCTCCAGATAGCGCTCCAGCGCGCACGGGTCGTATCTCCAGAAGTCGTCGAAGCAGGCCGCGTCGACGCGCGCGATCGGCGCCACGTCGTCGACGGTCGCGCGGCGCAGCCGTACCGCGGACGGGGCCGCGGGGGCCTCGACGGCGCGATCGGCGGTCTGCACCCGCATGACGACGATGCTCTCGAGCCGGCGGAGCCCGGCCGTCAGGTACGGCCGCACCACGGACTCGGGCACGAGCGGGCCCAGCAGCCGCCCGAAGCCCTGCTCCGAGGCGACCTCGCACAGGTCGGGGACGAGAACGGGCACCCGCTCGCCGGCGCACCACAGGCCGAGCACGGCGCAATCGTCGAGGTGCTCGCGCCAGCGGCCGAGGATCGCGGCCTCCCCGCGGGTCGAGACGCGCACGCGCCACGGCGCTTCGCGCGCGATCGTCAGCAGCTCGCGCACCCCCGACACGACATGGGAGGAGATCGCCGCGGGGGCGATCCAGATGAGCTCGCGCTCGGTGGCGGGACGTGTGACCGACATCAGTGCAACGCCGCGATCTCGGCGACGGCCAGCCACACCCCAACGACGGCGAGGAAGCCGGCGAAGCCGAGGCGGATGTGACGCTCGGACGCGCCGTGGGTGAAATGCGCGCCGATGAGCGCTCCAGGCACCACCCCGATGGCGAGCATGGCTGCCAGCGCCCAGTCGATGTGGCCGAGCGAGGCGTGCACGATCGTCCCCGGTACCGCCAGGATCGCGACGGTCACGAGACTCGTCCCGATCGCGCGCTTGATCGAGAAGCCGCAGAACCGCGTGAGACCTGGGACGATGACGAAACCGCCGCCGAGCCCGAGGAAGCCCGAGTACAGCCCGGCGATGAGGCCCACGACCACCAGGCGCTGCCAGCTGTCACGCGCGCCGACCACCGGCGGCTCGGCGAACACGGCGATGGGATCGGCCTCCTGCTCGCCCACGAGGGCGGGTGCGGCAGCCTCCGCGCCGGCGGCGGCCTCGCGCTCGGCGCGGCTCGCGTCGCGCTGCTGCAGGATCATGTCGCCGGCGGCCCACACGATGAGCGCCGCCGTCGCCAGGATGACGACGACCCCGCCCGCCACCCGCGTGAGGTAGGCGCCGACGACGGACGTCAGCGCTCCGGCGAGCCCGATGACAACCCCCGCGCGCAGGTCGACCGAGCCGCGGCGCAGGTGTGACGCCGCGCCCGCGATCGCGCTCGGCAGGATCACCGGCAGCGGCGTCCCGACCGCGATGAGGTCGGGGTATCCGAGCAGCAGCTTGATCGCCGGCGTCGTGACGAGGCCGCCGCCGATGCCGAACGCCCCCGACAGCATGCCGGAGACCAGACCGACCAGGACGGTCAGGGTGATGCCGCCCATCGCCGGTCCCTAGCGCCCGGGGATGATCGGGAACCGGCCGGTGATGGCCGAGCGATCGACCCTCCGCTCGCCGCTGAAGAGCGATCCGAGCGCGACGTCCTCCCAGAGGCGCTCGGTCAGCAGCGGCCATCGCCGCTGGAACGCGAAGTAGTTGTCGCAGTTGCGGCGGGCGTACTCCGCGGCGTCCGTGAGCGCCTCCTTGGCGATGCGCAGGTGGGCGCCGCTCTCCTTGCCGGCGAGCGCCCGCAGTATCGCCGTCACGGCCGCGCGCCACGCCACGGAACTGCCGACGAACTCGCCCGGGTACGGCTTGAGGGAGTTGGCTGAGACGCGCCGAAGGTCGATCTGGGAACGGGCGAACTCCAGCTTGCGGTGCTCGTAGATGAAGCGGTAGACGTCCTGGCGGAACCCGAGGGCCTGGCTGGGCGGCTCGGGAGGCCGGTGCACGACCTTCCACTCACCGTCGAGGAACACGTCGCCGCCGTGCATGCGCGCGTTGATGACGTAGTCGAAGTCCTCTCCGCGCAGCACCCACGGATCGAACGAGACGTTGCATGTACATGTCGCGGTGCAGAGCCATGCAGCCGCCGAACGCCACGTTCGCGGGCTTCACGCGCGGCGGAGCGTCGATGGCTCCCATCGCCCGGTTGTACTCGTCCGAGACCCGCCAGAACGCGTCGTACCAGTGGGCCTCGTCACGCAGATGGTGGCTGCCGTGCTCGTCGACGTAGTAGCCGGTCTTCGCGAACACCACCTTGCCGTCGGGAGTCTTCATCCCGAGGCCCTCGCCGCCGATCCGCAGGAAGTCGGGGTCGGTGATGACCTCGTCGTCATCGATGAAGAAGCACTGCTCCGCGCCGAGCGTGGCCGCGACGACGAGCCCCGTGTTGCGGACCGCGCCGTATCCGGTGAGGCTCACGCCCGCCACCATGTCGGAGAACTCGAGCTGCTCGAGCCGCCGGTGCAGCGAGCCGAGCTCCGCCGGGCCGAACACCATCGTGTCGATCGACGGGAAATCGTCGACGATGCCGTGGACGCGGTCCTCGGCCTCGTTCTCGATCGACGCGTCCGCGGCCGCCACCAGCACGACCACCTTCCCCGCATCCTGGACGCCCTCGATGGAACGCAGGCAGGCGTCGAGCGGGCTGTCCCCGTCGATGGGCGTCGGATGGTCGTAGACGTTGATGAGCCGGTCGCTGAACCTGCCGCGAGGCCGCGTCCAGAACGTTGGGATAACGATGCAGGAAGTCATGGCTTGTCGGATGCACCCTTCGTCCACGCTCTGGGAGGGAGACCCCGGCGGACCGGCCGGGCATGTGTTCGTGGGGAGCCTTCGGGCTCACATTGTACCGCGCTCACGCGCGCTCACGCGCCCTCGCGTGCGCGCGAGAGGCACTCCTCGACGGTCGCGGCGATGACCGCGGGCGGCCGGGTCCCGACGATGAGCGTGTCGCACACCAGCGCCGACGGCGTGGCCGAGACGCCGAGCGCGACCGCCAGGTGGCGCAGTGCGTGCACGCGCTTCTCGTAGGTCGGGTCGCGCCAGCCCGCCTCGACCACGCCGCGCGCCAGGCCCGCCCGCTCCGCCACCTCCAGCAGCACGGCGCGGTCGCCGATGTCGAGCCCGCGCCCGTAGTAGGCGTCGAAGACGCCCAGGTGCACCGCGCGATGCACCGCAGGCCCGGCGTCGCGCGCGATCTCGCCCAAGACGATCGCCGCGTGCGAGTTGGGGAGCAGGTCGCGCACCTCGAACGCCACTCCGGCGTCGCGGGCCGCCCGGCGCAGGTAGTCCTCGACATGTGGCGTGTGCCGCAGATGGGACTCGCTGGCGGAGATGCCCTCGGGACCGATGCCGGGCCTGAGCTCGTACGGGATCGGAACGATGTCGAGATCGTAGCGGGACGCGAGCTCGTCGAACCGGAACCAGTCGACGTAACAGAACGGTCAAGCGTAGTCGAACCACACGAGCACACGCAGGCGCTCGGGCACCAGGGGTCGCGCTGGGGCTGCCGCGGCGGCGCCGCGGGCGCGCGCGCTCACGTCAGGATGCCCAGGCGCTCGCCGCACGCCGGGCAGGCTCCCTCGTCCGCCGTCTGCTCGAGAACGGTGAACCCGTCTCGCCGGACGACGACCCGGCCGCACGCGGGGCAGACGGTGTCCTCCCCGCCTTCGTCGGCGACGTTGCCGAGGTAGACGAACCGGAGCCCGGCCTCGCGCCCCAGATCGCGCGCGCGGCGCAGCGTCTCGAGGGGCGTCGGCGGCACGTTCGCGAACTCGAGGTACGGGAAGAACCGCGTGACGTGCCACGGGGTGTCCGGGCCGAGCGAGCCGGCGATCCACGCCGTCAGGGCGCGCAGCTGCGCGTCGTCGTCGTTGATCCCCGGCACCACGTTGGTGACGACCTCGACGTGGAGGCCGTGCACGGACTTCGCCCGCTCCGCCATCTCGAGGACGGGGCCCGCCTTCGGCACCTTGCACAGGGTGCGGTACGCGTCGTCGGTCATCCCCTTGACGTCGACCCGCCACACGTCGAGCGCCGGCGCCAGGTAGTCGAGGCCCTCCCTGGTGACGTACCCGTTGGTGACCATCACGGAGTACAGCCCCTGCTCGTGACCGAGCATCCCGCAGTCGCGCACGTACTCCGCCCAGATGACGGGCTCGTTGTAGGTGTAGGCGAGCCCTTCGCAGCCGTACCGGCGCGCGAGGGAGACGAGCTCCGCCGGGAGCACCGTCTTCAGCGACGGGTCGTCGGCGGCGGCGCGGCTGATCTGCCAGTTCTGGCAGTGGCCGCAGCGCATGCTGCAGCCGACCGAGCCCACGGAGAGCGCCTTGGAGCCCGGATGGTAGTGGTAGACGGGCTTCTTCTCGATGGGATCCACCGCGATCGAGGAGACGCGGCCGTACGTGAGCGCGACGAGCCGGCCGTCGTCGTTGCGGCGCACGCCGCACCAGCCGACGCCGCCAGGCGCGATCCGGCACGAATGCGGGCAGAGCAGGCAGTGGATCCGGTCGCCGGCCGGCTCCCACAGCTCCGCAGGATGCTCCGGCATGGCCCTCCTCGCGGACTAGCCCGGCGCGATCCGCACCTGATCCTGCCCGGATCGCTTCGCCTGGTACAGGGCTCGATCGGCGGCGCTCACCACGCCGGCCGCGTCGACGCCGGCGCGGCACGCCGCCACCCCGACTGATACCCGCACGAAGACCTCGCGTCTCGTTCCGTTGCGCCCGACCTCGACGGGCATCTCCGCGATGGAGAGCCGCAGCTTCTCCGCCACGGCGAAGGCGTCGGTCTTGCCGATGCCCGGCAGGATGACCGAGAACTGGTCGCCGCCGCAACGGGCGGGCACGTCCGAGGTGCGCAGGGCCGAACGGATGGCGTCCGCGACCGCCACGAGCACGCTGTCCCCCGCCTCCCGGCCGTCCGCCCGGTTGAGCTGCTCGAAGCCGTCGATGTCGATGACGAGGAGCGACGCGGCCGTCGAATAGCGCTGGTTGCGCGCCACCTCCTCGGCGAGGCGCTCCATCAGCACGCGGCGATCGAACAGCCGCGTGAGCTCGTCCACGCCCGACGGGGCGCACGGGTCGTCGCCGTCGTGGCGGAGCCTGCGCCGGCGCAGCGGCACGCACGTCTCCCACGTCGCCTCGCCGCGCACGACCGCCCGGGCGTGCGCGTAGCACGTCGCGTCGCCGCACGCGCCGCAGTCCAGGGCGTCGTCGGCCCCGCGGATCCCGCCCTCCGCGAGCGATGCGTCGATCTGTGCCCGGGTCGGCTCGGACCGGCGCACCGGCGCCGGCGTGAACGCCCTGCGCAGGTCGATGGCGGGAAGATGCCTCAGCAGCTCGCGGCTCGGCACGGACGAGCGCGCGCGCCGGCGGCGCTCGCTCGCGTCCACGTCGCGCTTCGCGAAGAGCGACATCCCCGGATTCACGGCGGGGCCCGCGATGCAACTCTCGCAGTTGAGGGCGTCGATGATCTCCGGGGCCGCCTCGCCTGCCTCGATGGCACGCAGCAGCCGGTCCAGCTCGGCCAGTCCTCGGACCACCTTGACGTCGGATGCCGTCATGTCGCGCGCGACGAGCGTGGAGCGCGGGAAGCCGTCCGTCAGCGAGAGCTCCTTCAGCGGCTCGGGACGGCGCGACCCCACGCGGGCCCGCGCCGCTCGGCGCGAAGGCTCGGCGGCCCCACCCGCGCGGTCCAGCACGGATCTCAGCTCGAGGAAGTCGATGGCCGCGTCGACCGCGCCCTCGAAGCGTGGGTCGCTCGATTCGTTCTTGCGGGCGTAACACGGTGAGACGTACACGACCGCCGTGTCCGCCGGATACAGCGACTTCACGAGGCGCGCCTGCGCGACGTACGGCGGCACGACCGGCGCGAGCGCTCCGACGAGCGCAGGATGGTACTTCCGCACCCAATCGTTCACGACGGGGCAGGTCGCGCGGATGACGGGCAACCCGCTCCGCACGGCGTGCCGCGCCTCGTACTGGAGCGCGACCATCTCCTCGCCGAGGAGCGTCGATTCGACCGCGTGGAAGCCCATCGACTCGAGCGCCGTCTCCACCTGCAGGGGCGTGAGCGGATGCATGGCCGCGACGAACTCGGTGGCGAGCACCGCGACGACCGGACGGCCGGATGCCAGGAGCGCGTCGACGAGATCGCCGTCGTTGCGGACGAAGTGGCCGCCGTGCGGGCATTCCGAGACGCACAGGCCGCACGAGACGCAGCGGTCGTCGAGTACCTCCACCGCGCCGTCGACGACGCGGATCGCACGCGCCGGGCACGCTCTCACGCATCGCCAGCATTCCCGGCACGCATCCGCGTCGGTGCCTATGAGCGCCGTCCGCTGCACGTTCTCCCGCTCTCCCGAGCCGCGCAGATCGCGGCTTCCGGAAACCGTGCTGGATGGAATCGCCATCCTACACCTCGCCGCCCAGTCCCGGGAGGCGCACGTGCCGCAGCGCGTACAGGACCGGCCAGCCCAACCCATAGACGACCACAGCTTCGCCGATGCCCACTCCGACGACGCCGAGCCCGTAGAGCAGCAGCCACGACGTCCTCAGGGACACTCCTATGAAAGGTATCGACGTGATCCCGGCCGCAGGCAAGAGGAACGGCAGATACGCGGGCACGATCAGCGCGTTGAAGAGCACCGGGCCGAGGAGCGCCAGCGCCGTGCGCCGGCGGAAGCGCCAGGTCCACGCGGCCCCGAGGAGCGTCGCCAGCGAGCCGAACACGACGTCGAGCAGCCCGATCGCGCCGTACTTCGCGACGCTCGTCACGTTCGCCAGCGCGGTGCCGATGGCGAGACCCGGCAGCGCCGCCGGCGTGAGCGCGGCCAGCACGGTCAGGGCCTCGCTCACCCGGAACTGGATGAAGCCGTCGGCGAGCCCGAGCGGCAGCAACGCGATCACGATGTAGCTCGCCACCGCGTACACGGCGGCGATGACGGCGGAGGTGGCGACGCGGCGCGCGCTCATGCCGCGGCTCGTCACGGCAGCAACAGCTCCGCGATCTGGACGGCGTTGAGCGCCGCGCCTTTGCGCAGCTGGTCGGCGACCACCCAGAACGTGAGCCCGTTCTCCACGCTCGTCGTCGCGGCGCAGGCGGCCGACGTAGGTGTCGTCCGTGCCCTCGAGCAGCGCGGGCATCGGGTACGTCTGCGTGGCCGGGTCGTCGAGCACGACGATGCCGCGGCGCCGCGCCCGAGCGCCGTGCGGGCCTGCTCGACGGAGACGGGCGAGGCGAACTCGACGTTGACACGGCCTCCGAGTGGCAGCGGAGCACGGGCACGCGCACGCATGTGGCGGCCACGGCCATCTCGGGCGCGTGCATGATCTTCGCGCGTCTCGACGACCATCTTCCACTCTTCCTTGGTGGAGCCGTCCTCGAGGAAGACGTCGATCTGCGGGATGCAGTTGAACGCGATGCGGTGCGCGAAGCTGCTCCGGCGTGAGCTCGCGGCCCTCGAGGAAGTCGCCGCTCTGCTCGTAGAGCTCGTCCATCGCCGCCTGGCCGGCGCCCGATGCCGCCTGGTAGGTCGAGACGACGACGCGCCGGATCGGCGCGAGGCCGGCGCAGCGGCGCGAGCGCCACGACCATCTGGATCGTCGAGCAGTTCGGGTTCGCGATCACCCCGCGAGTGCGCGCGCGCGTCGGCCGGGTTCACCTCCGGCACCACGAGCGGGACGCCCGTCCTCCATGCGGAACGCCGACGAGTTGTCGATCATCACGCAGCCCGCGCCGACGACCGTGTCGCGGAACCGCTTCGAGACGCCCGCGCCCGCCGAGAACAGCGCGATGTCGACGCCGTCGAAGCTCGCGCTCCGTCATCTCCTCGACGGTGAGCTCGCCTCCCGCGAACGGCACCGGCTGCCCGCGGAGCGGGCGGACGCGAGCGCGCGCACGCTCGGACGCCGGGAAGGAGCGCTGCTCGAGCACCCGCAGCATCTCGACGCCGACGGCGCCGGTGGCGCCCGCCACCGCGACCACGGGCCGCGCCGGCATCGCTCGTCGAGCGCTCATCGCGCGCCTCCGCGCCGGAGAGACCTCGGCGGCGACCGCGCCCGTGGTCGAGCCCGAACGCCGCGTGCAGCGCGCGCACCGCCGTCTCGACCTGCGCCGCGGCGATGACGCACGAGATGCGGATCGAGCGACGTCGAGATCATGTCGAGGTTGACGCCGGCGTCCGCGAGCGCGCGGAACATGCCCGCCGCGACCCCGGGATGCGTCTTCATGCCGGCGCCGACCAGCGAGACCTTCGCGATCGACTCGTCCACGGACCAGCCGCGCGCCCGAGCGTCGGCGACGATCGGCCTCGACCGCACGCTTCGCGCGCGACGAGGTCGTCCTTGGGCGTGGTGAAGGAGATGTCGGTCGTGCCCGTCCTCCGAGACGTTCTGGATGATCATGTCGACGTTCACGTTCGCCTCGGCCAGCGCGCCCGAAGACCTCGGCCGCCACGCCGGGCCGGTCGGGCACGTCGCGGATGGTGACCTTGGCCTCCGAGGTGTCGTGCGTGACGCCCGAGATGATCGCCTGCTCCATCGTCTCGTCGGCCTCCCTCACGATGGTTCCCGGCTGTGTCGTTGAATGACGAGCGCACGTGAATGACCACGCCGTGGTTCCGGGCGAACTCGACGCTCGCGCAGCTGCAGCACCCGCGCGCCGGTCGCCGCCATCTCGAGCATCTCCTCGTAGGAGATCTCGTCGAGCTTGCGCGCCGTCGGGCACGACGCGCGGGTCGGCGCGTGAACACGCCGTCGACGTCCGTGTAGATCTCGCACACGTCGGCGTCGCAGGCCCGCCGCGACGGCCACCGCCGTGGTGTCGGAGCCTCCCCGTCCCAGCGTCGTGATCTCGCCGGACTCGGTGCGTGCCCTGGAAGCCCGCCACGATCACGATGCGCCCCGCCGCGAGTGCCGCGCTCACGCGGTCCGCCCGCACCTCGCGGATGCGCGCCTTCGTGTGTGTCGCGTCGGACACGATGCCGGCCTGCGCGCCCGTGAAGCTGAGATGGCCTCGTGCCCGAGGGAGTGGATCGCCATCGCGAGCAGCGCGATCGTCACCTGCTCGCCGGTCGCGAGCAGCATGTCCATCTCGCGCTCGGGCGGCGACGCGCTGATGTCGTGCGCCCTGCCGACGAGCTCGTCGGTGACGTCCCCCATGGCCGAGACCACGGCGACCACGTCGTCGCCCCGCTCGCTTGCGCGGCGATCAGGCGCCGGGCGACCGCCATGATGCGCTCGGTGGAGGCCACCGAGCTGCCTCCGTACTTCTGGACGACGAGTGCCATGGATCTCGACCGGCCCGATCCGACGAGGACAGACATCCCGCGCGGTGCCCTTCTCCCCACGAAGGCCCCGAGGGTGCGCACCAGTGTAGCAGGACGGCGCGCCGCGGCGGCGCGGCCCGGGGCTCAGGCGGTGCCGTAGAGCGCGAGCTCGCGAGCGACCCGGCGGAGGCGTTCGGAGAGCCCGGATATGGCGTCCGCGTAGAAGCCGTCGACCAAGCTGCGGCCGGTCGCGGCGGCCATCAGCTCGGCCATGCGGCTCACGACGGCGCGCATGGCGGCGGCCTGCGCGTCGGCGTCCCCGACCTGGTCCCACGACGCGGCCACGTGGCCGGCGTGCATGCTGAACGCGGGCACCTCCCGTTCGAGCCACTCGGCGAGCGACGTCTCCAGATTGCCCGCGAGCCGCGGGCCGCCGAGCCGCCGGAACGAGGCGAACATGCCGTCGACCACGGCGACGAAGACGGCGTGCGCCTCCGACGGCTCGACGACCGCCTGCACCGCGGACGTGCCCCCGGCGTTGCGGTCGATGTCCGCGAGGGCGTCGACCATCGCCTCGACGACGCGTGGGTCGAAGTCGGTGCCCGCGCACCGTCGAGCTCGGCGATAGCGGCTTCGGACGTCCGCGAGAGCCGGTACGGGCGGTCCGCGGTCATCGCCTCATACGCGTCGGCGACCGCCAGGATGCGGGCCAGGAGCGGTATCTCCTCACCCTTGAGGCCGGACGGGTACCCCGAACCGTCGAAGTGCTCGTGGTGGTGGCGGACGACCGGGGCGATCGGCCACGGGAACGCCACCGGGCGCAGGATGTTGGCGCCGATGAGCGGATGGTGGCGCATCGTGCCGGTCTCCTCGGCGTCGAGCCGGCCCGGCTTGCGCAGGATCTCCTCGCTGATGCCGATCTTCCCGATGTCGTGGAGGTAGGCCGCCATCTCGAGCGCGGTGCACTGCTCGTGCGACAGACCGAGCCGCTCCGCGGCGGCCCGCGCGAACAGCGCGACGCTATCCGAGTGGCCGCGCGTGTACGGGTCCTTCGCGTCGACCGCGGCGGCCAGCGAGCGCACGGTCGCGAGGTAGGCGTCCTGCAGGCTCGAGAACAGATCGGCGTTGCCGATGGCGATCGTCAGGTGGTTGGCGATGGTGGTGAGCAGCCGGACGTCCTGGCTCGAGAAACGCATCTCGTCCGAGCGGCCGCCGATCGCGAGCGCTCCGACCGTGCCGTCGGCCGTGATGAGCGGGACACACACCGCCGCGCTCGACCCGGTGACGCCGTCGACCGTCTCCGACGCGCCGCCGCCGTTCTGCGGCGGGTTGTAGACGAGCGGCCTGCCCTGGTGGATGACCCACTCCGACATCGACGAACGGAGCGCGCGCTCGTCGGGCACCTCCCCGGCCCCGCGCCACGCGCGCAGAGCGTAGGCGCCGGTCGTCCGTTCGCGCAGCATGATGTAGCCGGTGTCGACGCGGAAGATGCGCAGCACGGCGTCGAGCACGGAGTCCAGCAGCGCGTCGAGGTCGAGCGTCGAAGAGAGCGCGTAGCTCATGTCGTAGAGCGCGGAAAGCTCCGCGACGCGGTTCGTGAGCGATTCGGTTCGCTCGCGCAACGAATCGGTCATGGTGTTGAACGCTTCGGCGAACTGGCCGACGGCGCCGCCGTTCCGCGCCTCGACGTGCACGTCGAAGTCGCCGCCGGCGACGCGGCGCGCGCTCTCCGTCAGGGCCGAGAGCGGGATCAGCCAGGCGTTGGCGACGAGGAGGAAGACGAGGAAGCCCGCGATGCTCACGTGCAGCGCCAGAACGATCGGCCCGAGCCCGGCCACGAGCGCATAGATCACGCCCGCCGCCGCCAACACGACGAGCGCCGCGATGCTGGCCGCCACGAACGTGATGCGTCGCGGTCGCTTGCCAGCGACTTTGTCCGAGCTCATGCGCGCGCCACGCTCCTCCCCCGAAGAGGGCTCACGCTGTCCATGATGCACCATCGCCGCCTCCGCGCCACGGGCGCACACGCCATCGCGCCGCCGAACGGACGTTCCCCCTACTCCCGCGCGGCGGGTCGCGGCGCCGGCTTCGCGCTCCGGAACGAGAGAAGGGCCCCGCGAGGGGCCCTTCTCGGTCGCGCTCGATCGGGACGCGCCGCTACATGCCGCAGCGCTTCAGGACGTAGTCGAAGTTGCGGTCGACCTCCGTCTGGACCGAGGCGAGCAGCTCCTCGTTGCCCTCCTTGAAGAGATGCTTGAAGCGCCCCTGGGGCTTGAGGAACTCCTCGATCGGCTTGCGGTTCTCGCGCGTGACGCTCCTCTTGGTGTACGTCCACTCGCCGTCCACGACCTCGAACAGCGGCCAGAAGCGCGGTGTGCACGGCGAGCTTCGCGATCTCGACGGTCGAGTCGTGCGGGATGCGCCAGCCGCGCGGGCACGGCGCGAACACGTTGATGAAGGCGGGCCCTTCGACCGCGAACGCCTTCTCGGCCTTCGCCGTGAGGTCCTTCCAGTCCGAGATCGACGCCTGCGCGACGTAGGGCACGTTGTGCGCGGCGATGATCGAGGTGAGGTCCTTGCGGCGCTGCGTCTTGCCCTGCTGCGCCTTCCCGACCTCGGCCGTCGTCGCCCACGCGCCCAGCGGCGTGGCGCCGCTGCGCTGGATGCCGGTGTTCATGTACGCGCCGTTGTCGTAGCACACGTACACCATGTCGTGGCCGCGCTCCATGGCGCCGGAGAGCGACTGCAGGCCGATGTCGTAGGTGCCGCCGTCGCCGCCGAACGCGACGAACTTGCACCTCCTTGTCCGCCGGGATCTTGCCGGCGCGCTTGAGACCCTTGAACGCCGCCTCGACGCCGGAGATCGTCGCGCGCCGCGTTCTCGAACGCGTTGTGGATGAACGGGACCTTCCACGACGAGTACGGATAGATCGTCGTCGACACCTCGAGGCAGCCCGGTCGCGCAGCCCGCCACGACCGGCATGTCGCCGGCGGCCGAGCAGCACCTGGCGCACCGCGATCGACGCGCCGCAGCCGCGCGCAGAGCCGGTGACCGCCCTCGAGGCCTTCCTCGCGGTGGGAGAGCTCCTTGATCGTTCGCCATGTGTGCTCCTCCTCCCTACCGCGCGCCGAGGTAGACGAGGCCGCCCGGGGCTCCGCGCGCCGCTCGGCGATGTCGGACAGGTCGCGTGTACACGCTGCTCGATGAGCTCGAGTCTTCACGTCCGCGCCGCCGAGACCGTAGATGTAGTCGACGACCGGGCACGCGCTCCTCCAGGTCGTACAGCGCGCTGCGCACCTCGAGGAACAGCGGACCGCCCTCGGCGCCGAAGCTCTCGGCACGGTCGAGCACCGCGACGGCCTTGGCGCCCTTGAGCGCCTCGGCGATCTCCGCGTACGGGAACGGGCGGAAGCACGCGGATCTTGACGACGCCGGCCTTGACGCCCTTCGCCGCGCAGCTCGCGCGCGACGTGGCGCGCGTTGCCCGCCGTCGAGCCGAGCGACGACGATCGCGATCGTCGGCGTCCTCCATGCCCCAACGTCTCGATCGACGCCGAAGGGCCGTCCGCGAGAGCTCGCCGACCACTCGGCGCCGACGCTCTTCGATGACGGCCGCGAGCGGTCGATCGCGCAGCCGCTGCGCCTGCTTGAACTCGAAGTACGGCCCGCCGAGGCCGGCGAAGCTGCCGTGGCTCGACCGGGTTCGTCGATGTCGAGCAGCGCGTACTCCGGCACGTACTCGCCGACGAACGCCGGCGACCGTCTCGTCGTCCATCATCTCGGCGCGGTCGATGGAGTGCGTCGTGATGAAGCCGTCGAGCGTGCTCATGACCGGCAGCAGCACGTCGGGGTGCTCGGCGACGCGCACCGCCATGATCGTGTTGTCGTAGGCCTCCTGCGCCGTCTCGGCGAAGTAGGATGACCCAGCCGGTGTCGCGCGCGCCCATGATGTCGGAGTGGTCGCAGTGGATGTTGATCGGCGCGGACAGCGCGCGGTTCGCGTTCGCCATGACGATCGGGCAGCCGCATGCCGGAGGCGATGTGCAGCTCCTCCCACATGAGCGCGAGGCCCTGCGACGAGGTCGCCGTCATGACGCGCGCGCCGGCCGCCGAGGCGCCGATGCACGCGCTCATCGCCGAGTGCTCGGACTCGACGGTCACGTACTCGGTGTGGACGCGGCCGTTGGCCACGAACTTCGCGAACTCCTCGACGATGGTCGTCTGCGGGGTGATCGGGTAGGCGGCCACACGTCGGGCGCGCACTGGCGCATCGCCTCGGCGACGAGGATGTTGCCGGTGACCGCGACGGTCTTCTGCGTCGGCCATGGCTACTTCACCTCCGGAAGTTCGCAGCCCTCGGGCACCATCGTCGATGGCGTCGGCCGGGCACTCCTTGGCGCAGATGCCGCAGCCCTTGCAGTGGTCGTAGTCGAACGCCGTACGACCTTCTCGTCCTCGACGCGAACCGAGGCGTCGGGGCAGTAGACCCAGCAGAGCAGGCACTGCGTGCACTTCGTCGTCGTCGCGCACGGGCCGCTCGGCTGCGCCAGCCGCCGGTGACGTAGTCGCGCGAGTTGCCGCCGTCCGGGATCGACCGCGCCGCGCGGGAACTCGTCGCTCGTCCACTCGTCGCATGCTTGGAGACGTCCCACTTGGTCTTGCTCATGCCACGGTCACCTCCTCGATACGCGCGCGTCGACCGCCGCGAAGTTCGCGTCGATCACGTCCTGGCCGAACTTCTTGCCGAAGGTCTTGGCCAGATGGTCCCGGACCTGCTCGACGTCGAAGACGCCCGTCACCTTGGCGAGCGCGCCGATCATCGGCGTGTTCGGGCATGTCGCGCTTGAGCGTGTCCTGCGAGATGCCCGACGCGTCGACGCGTGGCGACGCGTGCGGTGCCGGGACGCGAGCGCCTCGCGCACGCGCCTCGGGCGGGCGAGCACGTGTTCACGATGATGACGCCGTCGTCGTGCAGGCCGCTCGTGACGTCCACGATCGGCAGCAGGGTCTCGTCGAGGACGACGACGACGTCCGGGACACTCGATGTTGTTGTGGATCTCGATCGGGCTCGTCGCTGATGCGCGTGAACGCCTGGATGGGCGCGCCCATCCGCTCCGGACCGTACTCCGGCATCGCCTGGATGTACTGGTCGCAGCTCGAGCGCGGTCTCGGCGACGAGCTTCGCCGCCGTGACCGCGCCCTGTCCGGCGCGCGCATGCCAACGGATCTCCGTCAGCTGCTGCTGCATGGCAGTCCCTTCCGTCGGCTTCGACCCGCATCCGACGCGCCGTTCGCGGATGCGGGCGCGTCACAGGGGCGGAACACAGGGAACTCGCTCACCTTACCCGTGCGGATGCGGCAGAAGGACGTCGTGCGGCGGTCAACGACCCGTTATCGTCGGTGAACGGTAGGCAGATGCTGGAAACCTCTGCCGACACACCCGCCCCCGACACAGCATCCCGCGTGCCGCGGCGCGCGCTCGGCGAGCCGACGCGCGGCGCGGTACCGGCCCCGCGGAGGCGGGCCGACGGAAGGCGCTAGCCGAAGGCGCCGCGACGTACTCCGCGGTCTCCGGCCGCTGCGGCGCCTCGAACACCTGCAGCGCGTCGCCGAACTCCAGGAGCCGCCCCATGAGGAAGAACGCGACCTTGTCGGAGATGCGCTTCGCCTGCGCGAGGTTGTGGGTGACGATGACGATCGAGTAGTCGGTCGACAGCTCGAGGAGCAGCTCCTCGATGCTGGCGGTCGAGATCGGGTCGAGCGAGGCGCACGGCTCGTCGAGCATGATGACCGCCGGCTTGACCGCCAGCGCCCGAGCGATGCACAGCCGCTGCTGCTGGCCTCCCGAGAGCGACAGCGCCGAGTCCTTGAGGATGTCCTTGACCTCGTCCCAGAGGCTGGCGTGCCGCAGCGCCTGCTCGACGATGCCGTCGAGCGTGGACCGCGACGATGCGCCCGCTGATGCTCGCGCACGGCGAGCGCGATGTTGTCGTAGATCGACATCGGGAACGGGTTCGGCTGCTGGAAGACCATCCCGACGGCGCGGCGCAGCGCCGTGATGTTCACGCCCTTGCTGCGGATGTCCTGACCCGCGAGCTTGATCGTGCCCGTCCATCCTGAAGGACGGGATCTCGTCGTTCATGCGGTTCAGGCAGCGCAGCGCGGTCGACTTGCCGCACCCCGACGGGCCGATGAACGCCGTGATGCGCTTCTCGGGGATGTCGAGCGAGACGTCGTGCAGGACCTTCTTGCTGCCGTACGCACACGTCGAGGCCCATGCACCTCGAAGACGGCGGCACGTCGGTGGAACGGATGCGCGGTGCGGTCGCGTTGAGCATCCCCTCCAGCATCGACGAAGGTCTCGTTCGGGCTCGCTCTGTCAAGAAGCTGTCGCTCATCGGTCCGGTCCTTTCGAAGACGTCCGAGGCGCGATCGTCGATCGGCCTACCTGCCCGCCATGTCGCGGCGACGGAACAGCAGCGCCGCGGCAGAGGTTGAACACCAGCACGATGCAGATGAGGATGAAGGCCGCGCCGAACGCCGCCGCCGGGGAGTTGCCGTCGCCCGCCGGCGAGTTGAAGTAGGCGAACGTGGTGAGCGTCGAGCCCGCTCCCTTGAGCACCGGCAGCCAGTTGCCCAACCTGCCACCACTTGTCGATCGCCATCGTCATCGTCCCGCCCAAGCGTCAGCCACACGATGGCGGTGTCGCCCGCGGCGAGTCCCATGCCCAGCACCACCGCGGTCGCGATGCCGGAGCGAGCCGCCGGGAGCACGACCTTGCGTGATCGTGCGCCACTTCGTCATGCCGAGCGCGTGCGCCCCTTGGCGCAACGACGCGGACACGTTGCGGATCGACTCCTCCGCGACCTTGATCACGAAGGGCAGGACGTGGACACGCCATCACGATCGAGGCGACGAGGAACGAGCGGCCGAACGCCTCGCTCCCGCCCTTCGCGTGCCACTTGCGGACAGGAACTTGAAGAAGCCCATCGTGAACACGGCGAGCCCGAACATGCCGAACACGACGCTCGGGACGCTCGCGAGCGTCTCGAGACCGATGCGGACGATGCGGGTTAGCCACCAGCGCTCGTCCATGTACTCGGCGAGGAAGATCGCGGCGCCGACGGCCAGCGGCAGCCCGATCAGGATGCTGAGCAGCACCAGGATCGCGGTGCCCGCCATCGGCGTGCGCATGCCGCCGGCCTGTTCTCGACCACGCTCGCGACCGGGTCGGTCGTCAGGAACTTCCAGTTGATCGCATGCCATCCCTTGCCACAGCAGGTAGCCGATGATGAAGAGACAGACGGCAGCGACCAGGACCGAAGCGACCCAGCACAGGACCGTACCGATGCGCGACCCCGGTCCGTGGCGTCCCCGCGTCATCGATCGTGCCATGCCGCTCCTCCTAGATGGCTCCGGTCGCTGACGACGCCCATGCGACGGTTGAAGATCGCTGAACGACCAGCGTGCGAGAAGGCTGAGCGCGACGCTGAAGACAGCAGCAGCGTCGCCAGCCCGAACAGAGCCGCCGCCATCGCCGGCACGTCCATCGGCCTCGCCGCCGTTCTCGACGATCGCCGAAGCCATCGTGCGGATCGGCTCGAGGAGCATGTAGAGCGGACCGTGCGCAAGCGTTCGGGATGAAGGCGATCGCGCCGCCGACCATCGAGATCGCGATCGCCTCGCCGATGCCGCGCGCGGCCGCGAGCACGAGACCCGCGACCAGTCCCGGCGCCGCCGCGGGCAGCTGGATGCGGGTGATCGTGCGCCACCGGGTCATGCCCAGCGCGAGGCCGCCGTCGATGTAGGACCGCGGGATGGCGCGCAGCGAGTCGGTGGCGACGGTCACGAAGAACGGCAGGATCATGAAGCCGAGCACCACGATCGCCGCCAGCAGACACGACCCGTTGATCGGTATCTCCGGGCACCGCCGTCGCCGGAGTTGGCTGGGCACCAGGTTGCTCGGCGATGAAGGGGACCACGACCATGAGGCCGACGAGCCCGAACACGACCGAGGGGATGCCCGCGAGGAGCTGGACGACCGTCTCGAACGGACCGCCTGATCCACCGCGGGGCGAGCTCGGCGAGGAAGATCGCGCAGCCGAGCCCGAGCACGAGCGACACGACGACCGCACCGACCGTCGGAAGCAACGAGCCCGCGATGAGCTCGCTGACGCCGAAGAACGCGCTTCCCGCTCCACGAGTTCTCGAGCTGCTGGTCCCAGCCGCCCGAGGTGACGAAACGCAGCCCCTCCGAGTGGAAGACGGGCCACGCCTTCTGGACCACGAAGAAGATGAGGAACGTGACGACGAGGCCGGAGAAGATCGCGGCCGCTCCCGAGCACGTACGGCATGTAGCTGTCGCTCGCGTGCCCTGCGGGCCGTCCCGTCACGTCGATGGCGCTCGCGGACCCCAGGAGCGAGCACGAGCGTCGCACCATCTGCTTCGCCGGCCATGCGACCACTGCTCTCTGGGTCGGCCTCGGCCGCCGCGGGCCGGAGCGGGGCGGGTGTCACGCAGCGGGAGTGCCGCCGCCGTGTCCCGCCGGACGGCGGCAGCACTCCCGAGCGTGTCTGGAGAGGACCTACTGGAGCTTCAGGTAGTGCTGGCCGGCGCAGTAGCTCTGGCCGGCGCTGCTCAGACACCAGTTGATGAACGTCTCGGCGTTGCCCGTCGGCGCGCCCTTGGTGACGAAGTAGAGCGGGCGGACGTACACGTAGGTGCCGTTGCGCGCGGTCGTCAGGGACGGGACGATCTAGTTGCCCTCCGCGGACGAGGCGAGTCGTGACGTGCTCCCGTGTAGTTGACGTCGTAGTAGTGGCGGGCGCCGGATCGTTGAGCGCGTGCAGGGCCGAATCGATGTACGCGACAGGAGATGTAGCCGATCGCGTACATGTCGCCGGCGACCGCCGAGCGGACCATGCCGTTGCTCGCATACGTGCCGCGTGCGCGACGACTGCTTGTACATCGTGCCGCCGATCTAGGCCCGTGGCCGTCTCGTTCGTGAGGAACATCTGCTTGAAGTACGTGTAGGTGCCCGACGACCCGGTGCGGCCCATGAGGTCGATCGCGTGGCTCGGGAGGTGGCTGTTGAGCTGCTTCCAGTTGGTGATCTGGCCGCGGAAGATCTGCTGGACCTGCATCGGCGTCAGCCTGTAAATGTACTTGGAGTACGTCGAGTAGAACTTCGAGTTGATCACGATGGACGAGGACGTCGCGCGCGACCGGCGTGAAGACGAGGTCGCCGGGATCGGACGACGCCTTGGAGCGGGACGACATGCCGATGTCGACGACGCCGCCCTCGGCGTCCCTGATGCCCTTGCCGGAGCCGCCGCCGGCCACGGTGATGCTCCAGCGGTACTTGGCCTTGTAGACCGACGCCCACTTCGAGGCGAGCGGAAACAGCGTGGTGGAGCCGTCGAGCGTCAGCGACGTGGTCGCGAACGCCGGCGCCGCGGCGGCCAGCGCCACAGCCACCATCGCGACCGCCGCCACGATACGGACACGCATCGAGCTGCGCATTGTGGTGAACCCCCTTTTCCTCGGGTGGAGGACGCTAGTGCGTCGCCTTCAGGGACTTGGAAGCCGTCTTGGAGGTGGCGCCGAAGGTGTTACCGAGGAACTTGGCGGTCACCTCGTACGTGCCGTTCGCGGATCCGAGCTTGAGCGTGGCCGAGACGGTGCCGGTGTCATCGGTCTGCAGGTTGTACGTGAGCGCCTTGGCTCCCTTGCGCGTGACCGTGACCCGGACCGTGCCGATACCCGAGTCCGGCAGCACGGTGAACTTGAACTTCGTGCCGGAATGCCGGACCGTGCCGCTCGTGGCGATGACGACCCTCGTGGAAGCGTTGCGGATGAGACCGACGGTCTCCGTCTCGCTGTAGCTCGGCGCGCCCAGGCTGTCGGAGCCGCCCGGCTTGTAGTCGACGCGGATCTGATACGGGAAGACCGGCTCGACCGACGAGCCGTCGGAGAGCAGGACCTGATCGTCCTGGCCGAGCGCATAGGTGAACGGTGGGATGGTGTTGGTGGTCTCGAGCTGCGGATCCTCGAAGTCCCGGAACGTCTTCCACGTCCACGTGCGCGTGCCGGACGCGTCGGGCGAGTCCAGGACCAGGACCTGGTAGGTGAACTTGTCGCCGGGCAGCTCGATCGCCGACATCACCGTCGGCTGGAGCGTGATCGCCTGGCCGTACGTTCCCTCGGCGAACACGTAGCCCGCGCGATCCGCGGGGCTCATCTGCCAGCCGGTGACGTCGAGCGCGACACTCTGGGTCGGAACGGTCTGCGCGTATGCGGACACCGCGCCGGCGAACGCCCCCGCGAGCAGCGCCGCGGCGGCGAGAGCCACCGCGACCTTGGACTTGAAGCGCATCATGCCTCCCTTACACGTGCCGGTACTCTCCATGAAGGCCGGCCGCGGATCCGCCGGCTCCCGGGACGGCCGTGTGCACGACGGCGGCCCTCAGGACACTTGGAATCCTAGGGAGGGTGTGGCAGCGCATGGTTGCACCGCTGGAAGAAGTGTGGAAACTCGGCGCGTCAGAACGTCGCACGGAGTGTTAACGCGGCAGCTGGGCGAGAAGGGCGATCGCGCGGCACGGAGCCGCGCGGCGGGTCACATCTCGCGACGGGCTTCCAGCGCCCTGCCGAGCGTGACCTCGTCCGCGTACTCGAGATCGCCGCCGACGGGCAGGCCGGAGGCGATGCGCGTCACCTTCACCTCGAGGGGCTTGATGAGGCGCGCCAGGTAGAGGGCGGTCGTCTCGCCCTCGACGTTCGGGTTGGTCGCGACGACCACCTCGGCGACGGCGCCTCCCGAGAGGCGATCGATCAGCTCCCTCACGCGCAACTGGTCCGGCCCGATGCCTTCCATGGGCGAGATCACGCCCTGGAGCACGTGGTACAGGCCGTGGAACTCGCCGGTGCGCTCGATCGCCACCACGTCGCGCGGTTCCTCGACGACGCAGATGACGGAGGCGTCGCGTCGCGGGTCGGCGCAGAACTCGCAGAGGTCGTCGGAGGCGAAGTTGAAGCACTGGCGGCAGAAGTGCACCTTGTGCTTCACTTCCACGATCGCGTCGGCGAGCCGCTGCGCGGTCTCCTCGTCGCCCTTCAGCAGGTGGTACGCGAGCCGTTGCGCGGACTTCGGCCCGATGCCGGGCAGGCGCTCGAGTTCCTCGAGGAGACGGGCGATCGGTTCGGCGTAGTAGGCCATGTCCGCTAGAAGCCCAATCCGCCTGGCAGACCGAGGCCGCCCAGGCCCCCGAGCCCGCCCATCACCCCGGACATCTTGCTGTTCTGCAGCTCCTGGGCCTGCCGAAGCGCCTCATTGAACGCGGCGGCCATCAGATCCTGCAGCATGCCGATGTCGTCGAGGTCGATCACCTGGGGATCGATGACGACGTCCCTCACCTGGAGGTCGCCCGTCATCGTCACCTTGACGGCTCCGCCCCCGGCGGACGCGGTGACGAGGTCGCTCTTGAGCTCGTCCTGCGCGCGTGCCATGTCGGCCTGCATCCTCTGCAGCTGCTTCATGGCCTGTGCCTGATTGGCGTTCTGCTTCACCGCGACGTTCCCTTCTCTCCATCTCCCGGATGCTCGCTGATGATCTCGGCGCCCAGCTCCTCGACGAGCAGGCGGTCGAGATCGTCGTGCTCCGCGGTGCCCGCAGGCCCCGGCTTCTCGACGTGCGTTCCCGAAGGCGGCGCGCTCCCCACGGCGGACAGGCTCTCGTCGGCACGGACCGCGCCGCGGCCGAGCTGGTACCGGACGGCGACGTGCCACCCGAGGACGTCGCCGATGGCCCGCCTGAGCAGCGCCGTCGCGTCCTGCTCCTGCGCCCGCTTCATGGGCACCTTGCGGTCGGGCGGGAACTCGACGACGACCGTGTCACCGTCCACGTCCGGTTCGGTCTCGAGGAAGACCTTGCTCACCGCCGGCTTCGCTTCCTTCACGGCGCGGATGACGTCCTTCCAGCGGCGCCTGAGCTCGGCGACGTCGAGTTCGGAGTCCGGCCGGGGCGCGGGCGCCCGCGCGGGTCCCGCGGCGAGCGGCTCCGTCTCGGCCGCGGGAGCCGCCTCGATCGGAGCGGGGCGCGCCTTCGCCTGCCGCCCGGGAACGGGCGCCGAGGGCGCATGCCCGGTCGCGGCCGGCGTCCCCGGGCCCGCGGCACCGCCCGTGGCCGCCGGCGATTCGAGCAGCGCGATCCGCTCCGCCAGCGCCTCGAGGGTGAGCTCCGACTCGCGGCCGGGCGATCCGGGCGAACGCGACCTCCAGCGCGAGCCGCGCGTCGGGCGACCAGCGCAGCTCGCTCGCCGAGCCTGCCGAGTTCGTCGAGCAGGCGGGACAGCCTGTCGAGACCGAAGCGCCAGCGCCTGCGTCGCGCAGCCGCGCGAGCATCCGCCTCCGTCGCGTCGACGATGCCGGGCTCGCCGTCCGTCGCCGCCACACGTACAGGTCGCGCACGTGCGCCGACAGCCCGCGACACGAACTCCTGCACGTCGGTGCCGGACTCCGCGAGGCGCGCGACGAACGGGAACAGACCGGCGACGTCGCGATCCCCGAGCAGCGAGACCGCCTCGGCGAGACGCGCCGTGTCGACCTCGCCGAGCAGCCCCTCGACGTCCGTCGACGGCGATCGGCCTGCCGGTGAACGTCGCGAGCTGCTCGAGCGTCCCGATCGCGTCGCGCATGCCCGCCCGCGGCGTGGCGCGCGATCAGCGTGAGCGCCCGGCTCCGACCTCGATGGCCTCCGCGGCAGCGCGATGAACGCGCAGCCGTCGCGACGATGTCGTCGACGCGGATGCGGCGGAAGTCGAAGCGCTGGCAGCGCGACTGGATCGTCTCGGGCACCTTGTGCGGGTGCGTCGTGCACAGCACGAACACCGTGTGGGCGGCGGTTCCTCGAGCGTCTTGAGCAGCGCGTTGAACGCCGAGGTCGACAGCATGTGCACCTCGTCGATGATGTAGACCTTGTAGCGCGCCGCGCGTCGGCGGCGTAGTTCACCTTGCTGATGACCTCGTCGCGGATGGCGTCGACGCCGGTGCGCGACGCGGCGTCGAGCTCGTAGACGTCCGGGTGGCGCCCCTCGGCGATCTCGCGGCACGACTCGCACGTGTCTGGTCCGGGTCGGGCGTCGGCCCTTTCTCGCAGTCGAGCGCCTTGGCGAGGATGCGCGCGGTCGTGGTCTTGCCGGTGCCGCGCGGCCCGCTGAACAGATACGCGTGCGCGACGCCGCCCTCGGCGACGGCGTTCCGCAGCGTGCGGGTGACGTGCTCCTGACCGACGACGTCGGAGAACGCCTGCGGCCGGTACTTGCGATACAGAGATTGGTGCGCCATGTTCGCTGCCCGCTCGACCTTCGGCTCGCGTTTCCCGCTCTCCCGTGCGCCGACCGACGCGCGCCGGGCCCGCGCGAGAAGTATACAGGCGCGCACCGACGCGATCCCGCTCCGCGAACGCATCCGCCGGCGCCCTGCGCCGGACCCCGGACACCCGTCAGTGACCGCTTATGGCTGCTGCCTTCCGGCTCTGACCAGGTTCACGGTGTGGCGCCGTCCGAGGCCCGGCGCGGCGCGCCGGCGGAGTGTGAAGTTTAGCACGCGCTCCGCGCTCCCGCCGGGGTCGTCGCGCCGCCGGTCGAGCGGGCCGCGACCGAGGCCCGCGCCTCGTCTGGCCCGCGGAGTAAGCTCGACTCGAGCGGGTATCGACTCCGCGGCGGCGGGAGGCACCCCCGGCGCCGTCGGACGGCGACCGGCAGGCACGGGCCGCCGCGCCCACGAGAAGGAGGGTGAACGGATGCGACTCACGAGTCCCGCGTTCACGGACGGCGCGCGCCTTCCCGAGCGGTTCGCCGAGAGGGGGGTGTCCGGCGGGCGGAACCTCTCCATCCCCTTCACGTGGAGCGGCGAGCCCACGGCGACCCGCTCGTTCGCGCTGGCGGTGATCGACCACCACCCCGTCGCCCACGGCTGGGTCCACTGGGTCGTGGCCGACATCCCTCCGGAGACGCACGAGCTGCCCGAAGGGGCCTCCGGCGGCGCCATGCCCGCCGGCGCGATCGAGCTCTCGACGTCGTTCGGAGCGACGGGGTACGGCGGGCCGCTGCCGCCCGCGGGGAGCGGCGTGCACGATTACGTCGCCACCCTGTACGCGTTGGACGTCCCTCGCCTGAGCGTTCCGGCGGCCGCCACGTGGACCGTCCTGCGCGACGCCATGCAGGGCCACGTGCTCGCCAGCGCCGAGATCACCGGGCGTTTCGGCCGCTGACCGGTACCGGCCCCGCGGATGTGCACCCGCGGGGGTGCCGCGGTACTCTGGCATCCATGGAATCCTCGACCCCCCTGCTCGCCCTTCGTGATTGCACCGTCATGCGCGATGGGCGGGCGATCCTGCACATCGACGACCTCACGCTGCGGACCGGCGAGCACGTCTGCGTGCTCGGACCGAACGGCGCGGGGAAGTCCACGCTCATCCGGCTGCTCACGCGCGACGTCCGTCCGGTCGCGCACGAGGACGGCAGCCCGGCCGTGCTGCTGCTCGGCGCCGAGCGCTGGGACATCATGGCCGCGCGGCGGCTGATGGGCATCGTGTCGGATGCCCTGCAGGAGAGCTACACGGTGGGCGTGACGGTCCGCGATGCCGTGACCAGCGGCTTCTTCGGCTCCATCGGCCTGTATCGACATCAGACCGTCACCGCCGGGATGGACGACCGCGCCGACGAGCTCCTCGACTTCCTCGAGATCGGGCATCTCGCGGGCAGGAGGATGGACACGCTCTCGACCGGAGAGGCGCGGCGAGCGCTGATCGCCCGCGCGCTGGTCCACGATCCGGCGTTCCTGGTGCTCGACGAGCCGTGCGACGGCCTCGACCCCCACGCGACCTGGCACTTCCTGGCGACGCTCGATCGCGTCGCGGCGGCGGGGCACACCCTCGTGCTCGTGACGCATCACGTGGAGGACATCGCGCCCGACGTGCAGCGCGTGATCATGATCAAGCAGGGCCGGCTCTTCCGCGACGGTGCGAAGCGCGAACTCATGACGTCCGCCAACCTGGGCGAGCTGTTCGACATCCCCGTCGAGGTCGAGGAGCGTGCCGGGCGCTATCGGCTCTGGTAGCCCCTCCCACCACGGGGCCGGGCGGGTATGAACTGCGCGGCGGACGCGGCACACCACCGCGGACCGCGCACGCCGCCGACCGATCGCGGGAGTCGCCATGCCACGCGCCATATGGAAGGGCACGATCTCGTTCGGCCTCGTCAGCATCCCCGTGGAGATCATGCCGGCGGAGCAGCCTCGGGAGCTGGCGTTCCACCTGCTGGACGACCGCGACCTGTCGCCCGTCCGCAATCGCAGGGTCAACCAGTCCACCGGCGAGGAGGTCCCGTGGGAGCACGTCACCCGCGGGTTCGAGGTGCGGGAGGGATCGTGGGTGGTCGTGACCGACGACGACCTGCGGGCCGCCGACGTCGAAGCCACGCAGACGATCGACGTGCTCGCCGCCGTGTGCGCCGACGAGATCGATCCGAAGTACTTCGACAAGCCGTACTACCTGCAGCCGCAGAAGTCCGGGCGCAAGTCGTACGCGCTGTTGCGAGAGGCGCTGCGCACGGCCGGTCGCGTCGCGCTCGCCAAGGTCGTGATCCGCACGCGACAGCACCTGGCCGCCGTGATCCCGGAAGGCGAGCTGCTCCTGCTCGAGGTGCTGCGGTACCCCTACGAGCTGCGCGACGCCGGCGACCTCGAACTCCCCGCGGAGGGTCTGAAGACGTCCGGCGTGTCCGACGCGGAGCTGAAGCTGGCGTCACAGCTCGTCGACACGATATCGAAGCCGTTCGACCCCTCGGCGGCGGAGTACCGCGACACGTACCACGACGACGTGCTCGCCCTCATCGAGCGCAAGGCGAAGGGCGGCGCGGTCGTCGCGCCGAGGGAGGAGGCCGCCCCGGCGGAGGGCAAGGTCGTCGACATCGCCTCCTTGCTGAAGCGCAGCCTCGAACAAGCGAAGAAGGCGCGCGCGTAGCCCGGGTGCCGCGCACGGCGCGAAGGGTGTCGGATGCCGCTCACTGAATACCGGCGCAAGCGAGACTTCTCGTCGACGCCCGAGCCGAAGGGGCGTACCGGCCGCGCAGACGAGCGCGAGGCCGCGCGGTTCGTCGTCCACAAGCACGCGGCGAGCCGCCTCCACTATGACCTGCGCCTCGAGATCGGCGGCGTGTACGTCTCGTGGGCCGTTCCGAAGGGACCGTCGCTCGACCCCGCCGACAAGCGCCTGGCCGTCCGCGTCGAGGACCACCCGCTCGAGTACGGCACCTTCGAGGGCATCATCCCGGCGGGCGAATACGGCGCCGGCACGGTCATGGTCTGGGACCGTGGCGCCTTCGAGCCGCTCGGGGACCCGAAGAAGATGCTCGCCGAGGGGAGACTGAAATTCGTGCTGCGCGGCGCGAAGCTCGAAGGCACGTTCGCGCTCGTCCGGATGAAGCCGCGGGATGACGAGGACGCGGAGGACTGGCTGCTCATCAAGGATCGCGACGAGCACGCCGCGAAGCGCGCCGAGCGCGACGTCACCGCCGACGAGCCCGACTCCGCCGCCTCGGGGCGCACGATGGACGAGATCGCCGAGACCACGGTCACCTGGGACAGCGATCGGGGTGCGAAGGAGGACGATCCGGCGACGGTCGCCGCGCGCCCGGCGGCCGAGTCCGGAGCGGTGGGCGCGGCGCTGCCCGCCGACATGCCGTTCGAGCTCGCGACGCTCGTCGACGAGCCGCCCGACGGCGACGAGTGGCTGCACGAGGTGAAGTACGACGGCTACCGGCTGCACGCGGTCGTGCGACGCGGCCGAGCGAAGCTCGTCACGCGCAGCGGTCAGGACTGGACCGAGCGGTTCGCCGCGCTCGCCGCGGCCGTCGGAGCGCTCCCGGTGAAGAGCGCGCTCCTCGACGGCGAGGCGGTCGTCTTCGACGAGGAAGGCCGCTCCCGGTTCGAGCTGCTGCAGGAGGCGCTCTCAAAGCGCCACCGCGGGACGATCGCGTTCGCCGTCTTCGACCTGCTCCACCTCGACGGCTACGACCTTCGGAAGACCGCCGCTGCTGCGCCGCAAGGAACTGCTGCGCGCGACGCTCGCCCGCGCCGGAGGAGGCCCCATCGTCTACTCGGAGCATGTGCTGGGGCATGGGCGGGACTTCCTCGAGAAGGCGTGCGACCTGCGCCTCGAGGGCGCGGTCAGCAAGCGTGCCGACCGGCCCTTCGTGGCCGGGCGGACCCGTGACTGGCTGAAGTCGAAGTGTCTCGACCGGCAGGAGTTCGTCATCGGCGGCTGGACGGACCCGGCCGGCTCGCGCGCGGACTTCGGCGCGCTGCTGCTCGGGGTCCACGACGAGACCGGCGCGCTGCGCTACGCGGGCCGGGTGGGCACCGGCTTCACCGAGCGCACGCTCGCCCGCGTGCACGCCGAGCTGCGCGAGCGTGCGGCCGACACGACGCCGTTCGCCGACCCGCCCCGCCTGAAGACCGCGCACTGGGTGCGGCCGACGCTGGTCGCCGAGGTCGAGTTCCGCGAGTGGACGCGCGACGACCTCCTGCGCCAGCCGGTGTTCCTCGGCCTGCGTGAGGACAAGAAGGCGGCGGACGTCGTCCGGGAGCGGCCGCGGCCCGCGGACCCGGGCGATCCGGCGACCGCCGCGGCCCCGCAACGGCGCGCGCGCCCATCCGCCGGCGGCATCGACGTGGCGGGCACGACGATCACGAACCCGTCGAAGAGGCTGCAGCCGGCCGGCATCACCAAGGCCGACCTCGCGCGCTACTACGAGTCCGTGGCCGGCGCGATGCTCCCGCATCTCGAGAACCGCCTGCTCACGATCTTCCGCTGCCCGCAGGGCGCGGGGGAGGACGGATGCTTCTTCCAGAAGCACCCGGAGGACGCCGGGTTCCCGACGGCGCTGCGCCTCGTGGACGGCGTGCCGGACGAGGACGGCCCCGCCACGTACTTCCACGCCGACGACCTCGACGGGCTGCTGGCGCTCGCGCAGCTCGGCGCCCTGGAGATCCACACGTGGAACTCCCTCGCGAGCGACTACGAGGCACCGGACCGGCTCGTCTTCGACCTCGATCCGGGGCCCGGCACCACCTTCGAGCGTGTCTCGCGGGCCGCGAGCACGGTGCGTCGCGCGCTCGAAGCGCTCGAGCTGACCGCGTTCGTGAAGACGACGGGCGGCCACGGGCTGCACGTCGTGACCCCGATCGAGCCCGAACGCGACTTCGACGAGGCCCGGGCCTTCGCGCACGCCCTCGTCCGCAGACTGGTGGCCGACGATCCGGCGACGTTCACGGGGAAGATGGCGAAGACGCTTCGGCCCGGGAAGGTCTTCATCGACTACCTGCGCAACGCCCACGGCGCGACCGCGGTGTGCGCCTACTCGACCCGTGCCCGGCCCGGTGCCCCCGTGAGCGTGCCGCTCGGCTGGAAGGAGCTCGAGGCGGGCGTCGATCCAGCGTCGTTCGACACCCGGAGCGTCCCGGGGCGGCTCTCGGCGGCGAGGTCGGATCCCTGGCGCGGCTACGAAGCCGGCCGCGGGCGGCTCACCGCCGAGCTGTTCGACGCCGTCGGAGCGGACCTGCGACCGGAGCGGGCACGCCGCCGCGCGGGGCGGCGTTAGAACAGGAAGTCGAAGTCCATCGCGCTCGTCGGGTACGCCAGCGGACGGGCGATCACCTGGTCGGCCGTCATCCCCGCGGAGATCGCGACGGCCAGCGTGTTGACGGTCTCCTCCGCGTCCGGACCGAACAGGTGCGCGCCGACGATCCGCCGCGTCGTCCGCTCCACGATCGTCTTCGCGCCGGAACGCACGACGGCGAGGCGGCGCGAGCGGTACCACGCGGACGTGTCGGAGAGCTTCACGTCGACGTCGATGCCGGACGCGCGCGCGGCCTGCTCCGTCATGCCGACCGAGGCGAGCGGCGGGCCCGTGAAGCACACGGTGGGCGTCACCGGGTCGTCCCACGCCGCGGTCTCGTCGCCGCCGATCACGCGCGCGACGATCCGCCCCTGGCGCGCCGCCACCGGCGTGAGCGGCAGCCCGCGCGCCGCGGCGTCTCCGCACGCGAAGACGCCCGGGTTCGTCGTCGAGCGCAGCTTCTCGTCCACCTCGATGCCGCGCGGTCCGTGCGCGACGTCCGCGGCCTCGAGCGAGAGGCCCGCGATGTCGGGCGGGCGGCCCGCGCCGTGGACCGCGAGGTCGCAGCGCAGCGCGCGCCCGCCGGCATCGACGACGAGCTCGCCGGCCTCGCGGCGCACCCCGGTCACCGGCGCGTCGAGCACGATGTCGATGCCGGCTTCCCGGCTGCTCTCGACGAGCATGGCGACCACGTCGGCGTCGAAGCCCTCGAGCGGCCGGCTCCCGCGGTGCACGATCGTGCATGCGCTGCCGGCGGCGGCGGCCATGTGGGCGAGCTCGAACGACACGTAGCCGCCGCCCACGAAGACGACGCGCGCGGGCAGCTCGAACAACTCCAGGAAGTCGTGGCTCCGCGTGACGAGCTCGTCGCCGGGGATGCCGAGCGGCGCCGGCCACGCACCGGTCGCCACCACGACCGATGCCGCTTCGCACTCGGCGCCCTCCACATCGAGCCGATCGGCGGCCACGAAGCGCGCCTCGCCGTGCAGCGTCGTGACGCCGATGGAGCGCAGCCACCGCTCGACGTCCCGGGGCACCGGGTCCGTGAACGTCCGCTTGAAGCGCTGCAGCGCGTCCCACTGGAGACGGGCGGGGCCGACCGTGCCGCGGCCCTCCAGACGGCGCAGCCCCTCGACGGCGTCGACGCCCGCGAGCAGCACGCGTTTCGGGTCGCAGCCGCGCAGCGCGCAGGTCCCCCCGTACGGCAGCCGGTCGACGACGGCGGTCCGCAGCCCCCTGCGCGCGCATCCGGCGGCCGCGGCCTGACCCGCCTGGCCGGTGCCGATCACGATCACGTCGTAGCGCTCCGCCATCTTCAGACCTCCTCGTCGCGGCGCCGGCTACCGGCAGCCTCGCTCCAGCCAGGCGCGCAGCTTCTCGAGGTAGTCCTCGAGCAGGCCCTGCCACGTCTCGTCGACCAGTGCCCCGCGCTCGTCGAACGCCGAGGCGGCTCGCGGGATCGTGATCCCGGCATCCATGAACACCGGCTGTCGCAGGAACAGGGCGGTCTGTCGCCACGCCATCTGCGCCCGCAGCGTGCCGAACTGCATGCCGGTGCTCGCGCCCAGGAGCGCCATGGGCAGCTCCCTGAGCGGAGAATCGAGCGGCGGGCGCGACAGGAAATCGTAGGCGTTCTTGAGCACGCCCGGGACGCCGTAGTTGTACTCGGGCGTCACCAGCATGAGGCACGCGCTCGACCGCACGAGCGCCTTGACCGCGTCCACCTCCGGCGGGATGCCGGTCTTCTCGAAGTCCTGATCGAACAGCGGGAACCGGGAGATGTCGCCCTGCACGATCTCGAGGCCGTGCGCGCCGCCGCGCGCGGCCGCCTCGCGGAGGAGAGCCTGGTTGTACGACCCCGTGCGGAGCGAGCCGCAGAGCGCCGAGACCCGTATCACTGCCACCCCTCGCGGAACGGACGGCCTGCCACCGACCCTGTACCCATCCGGACGCCCGGGGCATTCGGCACGGATCGCGCTTGACCCTGACGTTGCGTCAGGGTCTACGCTGTCGTCCGGAGGTGGTCGGGATGAGCTTCACGGTCGGTGAGGTCGCCAACGTCGCATCGGTGAGTGTCCGGACGCTCCACCACTACGACGAGATCGGGCTGCTCGTGCCCTCGGGACGCTCGCAGTCGGGCTACCGGCTCTACACGGACGACGACTTGGCCGCGCTGCAGCAGGTCCTCTTCTTCAAGGAACTCGGTTTCGGTCTCGCCGACATCGCGCGCGTCATGCACGACCCGACCTTCGATCGCCTCGAGGCGCTGCGGATGCAGCGCCGGATGCTGCGGGACAAGGCGGCGCAGCTGGCCTTGCTGGTGGAGGCCGTCGACGCCGCCATCGACGCCACGGAAGGAGCGGTGACGGTGGACGCCAAGGACATGTTCGAGGCTTTCGGCGAGTTCGACCCCAAGGAGTACGAGAAGGAGGCCGAGGAGCGCTGGGGCGGCACAGCCGCGTACGCGGAATCGATGCGGCGCACGAAGCGCTACTCGAAGGAGGACTGGCTGAAGATCAAGGCCGGGTCCCGAGCGGTGAACGAGGCGCTCGCGGCGCTCATGGACGAGGGCGTCCCGGCCGACGACCCGCGCGCCATGGACCTCGCCGAAGAGCACCGCCTCCAGATCGACAGGTGGTTCTATCCGTGCTCGCGGGAGATGCACGTCGGTCTCGGGACGATGTACGTGACCGACCCCCGTTTCGAGCGGAACTACGAGAAGGTGCGCGCCGGGCTCGCCCGCTACGTGCGCGACGCGATCGAGGCGAACGCCGCGCGTCCGGACTGACGCGCGAACGAGCGTGCACGGAGCGGCTGGGAGGGAGGCCTCGGTGGTCGCCGAGGCCTCCCGCGCGCCTCGTTCCGTTCGACGGGCGGCACGGCCGCGCGCATCAGTCGGGTGGGCGTGGATGCCGATACACGGCATGTGGCGACGCCCATGGATCCGGCCGTTCTCGTCCGGGGGCGAAGCCGCGAAGGAGGCGTCTCATGGAAGCGCGCGCACCATCGGCGCGGCAGCCTGCGACCTCGGGCCCGATGCCGGCGTCACGACGCCTGCTGGGCGTCGGATCCGGGCCGCGCTCGAAGACGACGGGCGTCGACCTCGACGCGCTGATCCTGGACAGGGCCGCCGACGGCGTGGTCTGCCACACGCTGGACGGGCGCGTGCTGTACTTCAACGACGCGGCGGCGAGTCAGCTCGGGTACAGCCGCGCGGAGTTCGACGCCCTCGGCCGCTTCGGCTGGGTGCACGACGATGCGCTGGAGTACGTCGCGGCCCGGGTCCAGATGATCCGGGAGCACGGGAAGCTGCTCTTCGCCTCCCTCGGCGCCGCGAAGGACCGCCGTCTCGTGCACACGGAGGTCAACGCGCGCCTCGTCAGGGCACGCGGCGACGATCTCATCGTCGCGGTCATCCGCGACGTGACCGAGCGCGTGATCGCGCACGAGCACATCCGCCACCTGGCGTTCCACGACCGCCTGACCGGGCTCGCGAACCGCACGCGCCTCGAGGACGACCTCCGCGTGGCGCTCGCCGCCGCCGACCGTCACGGGGACCTCGTGGGCGCCATCTACCTCGATCTCGACGACTTCAAGCCGGTGAACGACGAGCTCGGCCACGCGGTCGGAGACGATGTCCTGCGCGAGGTCTCCGCGCGCATGCGCGACTGCGTCCGGGAGTGCGACACCGTGGCGCGCCTGGGCGGCGACGAATTCGTCATCCTCGTGACGCGCGTGAGCTCGCGCGAGGACTTCGCGACGGTGGCGCGGAAGCTCGAAGAGGCGGTCGAGGTCCCGATCCCCGTCGGCGATCGCGAGGTGTGCATCACCGCGAGCGCGGGCCTCGCCGTGTACGAGACCGGGGAGGCCGCCGAGGACCTCGTCAACCGCGCCGACCATGCGATGTACCGCGCGAAGCAGGCCGGCGTCCCGGGCTGGGAAGCGTTCCTCGCCAAGGGATAGCGGCGCCTCAGCGCACGGCGGTCAGCGCGATCGCCACGAGCGCCAGCGCCACGCCGGCACGCTGCGGCCAGCGCAGGCGCTCGCCGAGGACCGCGCGGGCCAGCAGGATCGTGGCGACCGGATACAGCGACCCGAGCACCGCGGCCACGGCGAGCGGCCCGAGCCTGATGGACGCCAACATCGCGACGTTCGCGAACGCGTCGAGCACGCCCGCCGCCAGCGCCGCGGGGCGCGCGGCACTCGCCAGCCGCGCGCCGTGGCCCACGCCGAGGGTGAGCGCCCCGAGCAGGGCCGCGGACGTCACGCGTGCCGCGAGGATCGGGACCAGCCCGCTGGTCTTCGAGACGAGCGAGAAGAACACGAACGAGGCAGCGAAACCGACGCCCGCGAGCGCCGAGAGCGCGATCGCGCGCGGCGGCATCGCCGCGCGATCGTCGGCGTGCCCCGTCGCGCTGACCACGACGATCGCGCCGAGCGCCACGACGAGGCCGATCACGCTCAGCGGACGGATGGTCGACCCTCGCGCCAGGTCGTAGATCGCCGGCAGCGAGCCCGAGAGAGCCGCCGTGATCGGTGCCACGACGCTCATGCGCCCCACGGCCAGCGCCGCGTACAGCGCCGTCACGCCGATGCCGCCCGCGACCCCCGCGGCGATCCCCCACCAGACGTCGCGCGGGCCGAACGCCGCCGGGAACGCGAGGACGCCGAGCGCGATGAGCGCGGCGCCGAGCACGTGAGCGTGGGCGGTCACCGCGAACGCCGAGTCGCGCCGGCTGGCGAGCCCTCCGAAGAAGTCGGAGCAGCCGAACAGCGCGGCGGTGACGGTGGCGAGCAGGACGGTGGGCATGCGCCGATGGTAGCAGTGCCGCCGGCACGCCGAGGCCCGCCGAGGCGGTCCCCTCAGTTCCTGCGCGCCTTCTTGCGCTCGTTCTCGCGTGAGCAGCCGCTTGCGCAGCCGGATGCTCTTCGGCGTGATCTCGACCAGCTCGTCGTCCTCGATGTACTCGAGCGCCTCTTCGAGCGTGAACGTGACCGGCGGCGCGAGCATGATGCGCCTTGTCGGCCGAGGCGGCGCGCGTGTTCGTGAGCTGCTTCGCCTTGGCGACGTTGACGACGAGGTCGTCTTCCTTGGCGTGCTCGCCGACGATCATGCCCTCGTAGCACATGACGCCGGGCCCGACGAACAGCTTGCCGCGCGTCTGCAGCGTGTCGAGCGCGTAGGCGACCGACTTCGTCGGTGGACATCGCGATCATCGAGCCGTTCTGACGCGTCCGCCGACCTCGCCCTGGTAGGGGCCGTATTCCGATGAAGTGGTGGAAGAGCGTGGCCTCGCCGCGCGTGGCGTTGAGGATGCGGGTGCGCAGCCCCATGACGCCGCGCGACGGCGATCTTGAACTCGAGGTGCACGTGCTCGTCGCGCTGCACCATGTCGGTCATCTCGCCGCCGCGGCGGCCGAAGATCTCGATGACCTTGCCGGCGTACTCGCGCGGCACGTCGACCACCGCCAGCTCGATCGGCTCGAGCGTCTTGCCGCCCTCCTTCTTGAGGATGACCTGCGGCCGGCCGACCTGGAACTCGTAGCCTTCCCGGCGCATCGTCTCCATGAGCACCGAGAGGTGCAGCACGCCTCGGCCGGCGACCTCCATGCCCGCTCTTGTCCTCGGTCTCGGCGATGCGCATCGAGATGTTGGACTCCGCCTCGCGCAGCAGGCGCTCCTTGATCTGCCGGCCGCCGACGATGTCGCCCTCCTGACCGACGAGCGGGCTTGTCGACGCGCTGCGAAGACGACCGACATCGTCGGCTCCTCCACGTGGATCGGGTCGAGCCGGATCGGGTCGATGCGGCGACGTGAACATGTCGCCGATGTCCGCGTCCTCGATGCCCGACCACCGCGCAGATGTCGCCGGCGTGCGCGCTCTCGGCCTGCTGGCGCGCCCATGCCCTCGAACGTGAAGCAGGTCCTTCACCGTCGGCCTGGTAGCGGCTGCCGTCGTTCTTGACGACGAGGATGCGCTCGCCGTTGTGGATGCGTGCCGGAGAAGACGCGCCCGATGCCGATGCGGCCGACGAAGCTCGAGTAGTCGATCGTGCAGACCTGCATCGCGACCGGCCCGTCGACGTCGACGTCCGGCGCCGGGACCTTCGCCGACGATCGTGTCGAGCAGCGGGCAGCATGTCCATCGTTGCCGTCGTCGAACTCGTAGCGCGCGTACCCGTCGACCGCGCTCGTGTACACGATGGGGAAGTCGAGCTGCTCGTCGTCGGCGCCGAGCTCGACCATGAGATCGAAGACCTCGTCGATGACCTCGTGCGGGACGAGCGCCGGGCCGGTCGATCTTGTTGACGACGACCACCGGCTTCAGCCCGTGCTCGAGCGCCTTCTTGCAGCACGAACCGCGTCTGCGGCATCGGCCCTTCGAAGGCGTCCACGATCAGCAGCGCGCCGTCGGCCATCTTGAGGACGCGTTCGACCTCGCCGCCGAAGTCGGCGTGCCCGGGCGTGTCGATGACGTTGATCTTCGGTCGCGCCGTAGCGGATCGAGATGTTCTTGGCGAGGATCGTGATGCCGCGCTCGCGCTCCTGGTCGTTGCTGTCGAGCACGCGCTCGGCCACCTGCTGGTTCTCGCGGAACACGTGGGTCGTCTGCAGGAGCCGGTCGACCAGCGTCGTCTTGCCGTGGTCGACGTGGGCGATGATCGCGATGTTGCGGATGTCTTTGACGCGCACGAGAACTCCAGGTGGTGACGGGAAGGGATCGGGACGCAGCCGCGCCCGCGCAGCGGCGCGGGCGCGAGCAGCTAGGGTAGCACGAATCGGGCCGAACGCGCCGCCGCGTCAGGGTGGCGGTCCGCTCAGCGCACCGTCACCTTCACGATCTTCGAGACCGACGCGCTCCGCACGGCGTCCCCGCCGAACGTGATGCGGAAGAAGAAGACGCCGCGCAGGGTCGGGACGTAGGAGGCCGCCCACTTCACGCCGCCGGACGCGATGCCCGAGGCCTTGAGGCCCGCGAGCGTGACGTACCTGGTGCTGCGCGGCTTGCGGACCTGCACCGTGAGCTTCGAACCCTGGACGCCTGGCTTGAGCACGCCGGACATCGTCAGCCGGTGCCGGACGGCGATCACGGTCCTGCTGACCGCGATGCTGAGGCTCGTCGGCACCAGCTTCACCGCGAACGTCGCGCTCCTGGTGCTCTCCGTGTTCCCGGCATAATCCACCGACCAGTAGCGGACCGTGTGGGCGCCGACCTTCGTCACGACCACCGAGGTCCCGGCGATCGCCGCGGCGCCGTCGAGCGAGTGGTAGGTCGCCGCCACGCCCCAGCCCGTGTCGACGGCGGTGAAGCGGATGGTCGCCGTGCCGACGTACGACGGTCGTGCGTCGCAGGTGGTCGTGGGCGCCTGCGTGTCGGGCACCACATTCGTGACCGCGATGTCGGCGACATGCGCCGGCTCGACGTTTCCGGCGTTGTCCGCCGACCAGTACCGCAGGGTGTGGTCGCCCTCCGACGAGACGATCACGGTCGTGCCGGTCGCGGCGGCTCCGCCGTCGACCGTGTAGTACGTCGCGGCGACGCGCGAGCCGCCGGGGTTGTCGGCCGCGACCAGGTGGACGACGGCCGCCGCGCCCGAGTAGGACGCGGTGGCGTCGGAACTCGTCGTCGGCGCGATCGTGTCGCGGACGACGAACGTGACCGTGTGCGCCGCCTCCGTGTTCCCCGCGTTGTCCTTCGACCAGAACAGCAGCGTGTGCGAGCCGGCCGACGTCGTCGAGACGGTGGTGCCGTCGGTAGCCGCGCCGGCGTCGAGCCGGTAGTACGTGTGCGCGACGCCCGACCCGCCGGCGTTATCGGAGGCCGAGAGGTGGATGACGGCGCTGTCGTCGTACGACGACAGCGCGTCGCAGCTCGTCGTCGGAGCGATCGCGTCGGGGGGCCTCGTGACCGTGAACGAGATCGCGACCGGCGCCTCGGTGTTCCCGGCGTTGTCCTTCGACCAGAACTGCAGGCTGTGGGAGCCGAGGGCGGTGACCACGATCGTCGTACCCTCGGTGACCGCGCCGCCGTCGAGCCGGTAGTACGTGTGCGCGACGCCCGACCCGCCGGCGTTGTCGGAGGCGGTGAGCACGATGGTGGCCGTGCCGGCGTACGAGGTCTTCGCGTTCGATCTCGTCGTGGGCGGCGTCGTGTCGCTCTGGCCGCCGCTCCCCACGATGTCGAAGCTCACCGTCGTGGCGTTCTCGACATGCCCCTCCTTGTCGACCGACCAGTAGGTGAACGAGTGCGAGCCGGCGCCGTCCACGGTGACGTAGGCGTCGACATGCGTGCCCACGATCGTTCCGGCCGCCTCGTGCTGTGTCCCGTCAAGGATGTAGTACGTGTGCGCGATGTCCGACACGCCGTCCGCGTCGCTCACCATCAGCTCGATGGACGCGCTGCCCACGTAGCTGGCGGCGGTGTCCGAGGTGGTCACGGGAGCGCTTCCGGAGAGCGCGCCGAGCGCCCACGCGTTCGCGGCGCACATCATCGTGAGGACCGTCGCGGTCATCGCCACCGCGAGAGCCTGCCTGAGCCTGTCCACGTCGCGTCTCCTCGGGCTCGTCCACGGGGCGCGGAACGCCGGCGTCCCCCTCCGCGCCACACCCTCTTCCTGTGGATGTCGTGCGCTGGGCCGCGCCGCTTGAGCGGAACGGGGCTGCCGCGGCCGCGCGGCGTGACGAACGGTCGACCGCCCGCGCGGGCGCGCGGACGGCTGCCGCCGTCCGATGGGTGTCAGGCGGGGCCGTTGCCCGGGGGAGCGGACGTGCGGGTGCTCAGCGCGACTCGGGCGGCACCCGGAGTTCGAGCAGGCAGGCCGAGGCTCCCGGCCTCCCCAGCTTGTCGAGGAAGACGAGGTCGAGGCCCGCGCCTTCGAACGTCCCTTCGTCCACCGCCGACGCGACCTCGCACAGCACCTCCGCTTCCTCCTCGCCGAGACCGGCCTTTCGCCAGGCGTCCAAGAGCGGGCACGCGGTCATCCTCAGCACGATGCGGTCCCCGGTGCGCTCTTCGACGGCTGGCTCGAACAGCTCGCCGCCACACGGCGAGCCGGAACAGAAGATGCGCCCGACCTCGTCGAGATCGCCCGACGCGGCGGCGGCGCGGTACTTCGCGCCGATGCCCCGGCCACGGGCCCGGATCGCGCGCCGCATGACGTCGACCGCGCGCTCCACGCCGATCTCGTCCACGAGCGCCTCGTAGATCGAGGCGTACACGAGCGCCCGGTTCTCGAACGCGGCTCTCGTCTCCGCGCGCGACCACCTCAGCTCGCCGGCCAGGTCGTCCGTCTCGCTCACCGCTCTCCTCCTCCGGTCGTCTCCGCCCCAGCGGCCGGCGCGGCTCACTCCGCCGCGTCGCGCGCGAGAGGACAGGTCATGCAGTGGCAGCCGCCCCGGCCCTTGCCGAGTTCGGAGCCCTCGATCTCGATGACCTCAACGCCCGCACGTCGCAGCGCGTCGTTGGTCGCGGCGTTCGAAGCGTACCCCGCGACGACGCCCGGCTCGAGAGCGACGACGTTGTTGGCGTCGGCCCACTGCTCGCGCGCGGCGTGGAACGCGTCGCCCCCGGTCGGGATCGTGCGCAGCACGCGCGCGCCGAGCGCGTCGCGAACGGCGTCGAGCAGCGACGTCTCCTCGGCGATGTCGAAGGTGTCGCCGTCCGCCCCGGGGCGCAGGCTGTACACCTTCATCGCGTCGGTCACCGGCGGATACACGGTGACGGCGTCGCGATCGACCATGTTGAAGACCGTGTCCAGGTGCATGTACGCCCGGTCCTGCCGCATGCGGCACGCGATCACCCGGTCGGCCGCGTCCGCGAAGAACAGCGACCGCGCCACGTGCTCGACCATCCGCCCGGTCGTGCGCATGCCCATCCCGACGAGCACCGTCCGCTTGCCGATCGGCATGAGGTCACCGCCCTCGAGGGAGGGGGCGCCGTGGCCGACGTCCTCGGCCGCGAACCGGCCGTCGTCGCCGCCCGGCGGATACCAGAAGTCGAACTCGCCCGCGGCGAACGAGGGATGGAACCGGTAGATGAGCGCCATGTTGGCGACCTCGAGCCGCCGCGTGTGCCAGTACAGCGGCGGCAGGACGACGCCGTTGTAGAGCCAGGCGCTCGAATCGCGCGTGAAGACCGTGTTGGGCAAGGGCGGCAGAACGAACGTCTCCGGCTCCGACATGATCGCGCCCAGCGAGTGCCGCGTGAGCGCGGTCAGGTCGAGGTCGTCGAGTTCGGAGACGAGCAGCCCGCCGATCAGCGCTTCGGCCAGGGCGCGCGCGTCGAGCGACAGCAGATAGGACTGCAGCTCGCCGACGAGCGACAGGCCGACCGTGAGCGAGGTCACGGCCCGCTCGACGATCGTGCGACGCGCGATCTCCGAGAACTCGAGCGTCTCGGCCAGCAGGTCCTGCAGCTCGAGCACCTCCACGCCGCGCTCGCGCAGGACGGCCACGAACGCGTCGTGCTCGCGCTGCGCGCGTTCCACCCACACGACGTCGTCGAACAGGAAGTCGGCCTTGTTCGCCGGGGTGAGACGCTCGAGGCTGCGCCCCGGCCGGTGGACCAGCACCGTGCGCAGCGTCCCGACTTCGGAATGCGCGCCGAGATGTGGCATGTCCCCTCCTCACGCGTCGCGGCGAGGCCCGCACGGACGGGCCACCGCGCTATGGTACCGTCGCGGCCGCCGTGGACGCGCGCCAAGCACGCCGCCGCATGGTTCGCGTCAGGCGCCGAGGTGGCGTTCGAACCAGGCCGCCGTCAGCCGCGACACCTCTTCGAGGGCGCCGGGCTCCTCGAAAAGGTGCGTCGCTCCCGGCACGACCTCGAGGCGCTTCTCGGTCGAGCCCAGCATCCGCAACGCCTGCTCGTTCAGCGCGAGCACGTCGGTGTCGTCGCCGCCGACGATGAACAGCGTGGGCGCCGTCACGGCGCCCAGCGCGTCCCCCGCGAGGTCCGGCCGGCCGCCGCGCGACACGATCGCGCCGATCGCGGACGGCGTGCGAGCCGCCGCCGTGAGCGCCGCCGCGGCTCCGGTGCTCGCGCCGAAATACCCGATGGCGAGGCCGGCCGCGGCGCTCTCCCGCGTGAGCCAGCCGGTGGCGGACCACAGGCGGTCCGAGAGGAGCGAGATGTCGAACCGGTTCATGTAGTCGCTGTCCTCGGCGCTCGTGAGCAGGTCGAAGAGCAGCGTCCCGAACCGGCCGGAGGCGCGGAGATCGGCGGCGACACGCTGGTTCCTGGGCGAGAGCCGGCTCGATCCCGTGCCGTGGGCGAAGACGACGATGCCTCGCGCTCCCTCCGGCACCTCCAGATCACCCGGCAGCGACACCGCGCCCGCCGGTATCTCGATCGACGTGAGCGTGCCCGCCCGCGGCGACGATGTCATGGCGCACCTCCCGGCCACATGGACGACACCGATGGATACCCGCGCGGGAGAGAGGCGAAGCGCACCGCGCCGCGACTAGTGGCGGCCCCCACCGACCAGCGCCGGCCCCAGCGGCCGTTCGGCCAGGTCGCCGAGCATCCCCGCGAGCCGTGCGGCGTCGCGTGGCGCATGCCCCTCGGCGTCGTTGTTGAAGTAGACGTACGCGTCGCGTCCGTCCGCCGCCTGGGCCCGGACGAACCGCGCCCACGGCTCGAGGGACGGCTGGAGGTAGGCGCCGTGGTACGTCGCCGTGCCGTGGAACCGCACGTAGATGAAGTCGGCGGTCGGCGTGAGATCGCGCGGCATCGTGTCGCTGCTCACGTTCACGTGCGCGGCCCCGTGTGCCCGCAGGACCTCCCATGTCTCTTCGTCGAGCCACGAACGGTGACGGAACTCCACCGCGTGGCGCACACCGCGGCCGATGCGCGAGAGGAACGCGTCGAGGGCTTCCGTGTCGCGCGGCATGGTCGGCGGCAGCTGCCAGAGCACGACCTGGAGCGCGTCCCCGAGCGAGGACATCCGCTCCATGAAGGTGTCGATCGCGTCGTCCGCGTTCCGCAGCCGCCTGAAGTGCGTGATCAGCCGGCTGCCCTTCACCGCGAAGACGAACCCCGGCGGCACGGCACCGCGCCAGGCCGCCACGGCCGTCTCACTCGGCAGGCGGTAGAACGTGCCGTCGATCTCCACCGTGGGGAATCGCGAGGCGTAGAAGCGCAACCGGTCCCCGGCCCTGACCTCGGGCGGGTAGAAGACGCCGCGCCAGTGGTCGTACGACCATCCGCTCGTGCCGATGAGGATGCGCGGCATCTCGGACCTCCGCGGGGAGGCGGCGCGCTCCGCCGGCGAGCGCGCGTCGCGCGGGCGGCGCGACGACGCGGTTCATTCCCGGTCCGGCCGTATCGCTTCCGCCACCATCTCCATGATCGGCACCACCCGCAGGCCGAGACCGTGCACCTCGTTGAGCTCGCCGATCTGCAGCCTGCAGTTCTCGCACGGGCAGGCGAGCACCGTCGCCCCCGTCGCGCGGATCTGCTCGACCTTCTTGCCGCCCGAGGCCAGCCGGAGATCCTTGAACTCCTCCATCGCGACGATGCCGCCGCCCCCTCCGCAACACCACTGCTCTCCGCGGTTGGGGGTCATGTCGACGAAGTCCGGCGCGATCGCGCGGACGATGTCGCGCGGCTGCTCGAAGATCCCCCCGTTGCGGCCGATCTGGCAGGGGTCGTGGTAGGTGACGCGCTCGGTGAACGCCTTCGGATCGACGGCGATGCGCCAGTCCTTCAGGTACTCGTCGATGACCTCGAGGATGTGCCGGACCTTGAACGGCAGCTTCTTCCCCGCCCATGCCGCGTAGAACATCTCGGCGACGCGGTAGGCGTGACCGCACTCGGTGATCACGACCTCCTTGACGCCGAGGCGCTCCGCCTCGTCCATGAAGCGGTCGGCGATGAGCTTCGCCTTGGCCGCGTCGCCGAAGAAGAAGCCGTAGTTGGCCGCCTCGAACATGGACAGGGTCCAGTCCGCGCCCGCCGCGTCGAAGATGACCGCCGCCGGCTTGATCGAATGGGCGCCCGCGAGCGCCACGTACAGGATGTCGGCGCCCTGCTTGTCGACGGGGATCTCGATGTCGCGGCCGGTCTCCGCGCGCAGCTCGGCCTCGACGTCTGCGAACCCGCTCACGAGCACGTCGCGGAACATCTCCATGTTGTCGCCCTTGAACAAGGCGGCGTCCGCCAATTGGCCGAGCATCTCGTTGCCGCGGCCGACGGCGATCAGCATCGCCTTCGCGACGGAGACGACCCAGGCGTTGTCGATGGAGAACGGGCAGTAGAACATGCACCGCCGGCAGCCGGTGCACGCGTACGCGGACTCGTAGAGCTCGTCGAGCAGATGTTCGTCGGGGTCGCGGGCCTCGTAGAGGGCGGGCACGAACTCGCCCGCCTTCGTGAAGTAGCGCCGGTACACCTCACGGACGAGCTCGGCGCGGCGCGCCGGCAGGTACTTCAGATCGCCGGTGGCGACGTACTGGTGGCACGAGTCCTTGCAGATCGCGCACCTCGCGCAGATGTCGAGGTACTCCTTGAGCTGCCGGTTCATCTTCGCGTCGAGCGTGCCGACCAGCGTCCGTATCGCGTGCTTCTCCATGTCCTACTCCCCGGTCCGCACGAGGTTGGTGGCGAACGCGCCGACGGCGTGCGTCAGCTTGCTGAACGGGAAGTAGATGAGCAGCGCATCCACGAACAGCATGTGGAAGTCGAGCGCCCATCTCGTCGCGCTGTTCGCCAGCTCGGCGGGGAACGCCGGATGGAACGCGAGCAGGCTCTGGAACCACGCGATGTAGGTCGGAGCGTGCAGCCCTCCGATGAAGCGCAGATGGTCTCCCATGAGCACGATCAGGAGCAGCAGCACGAGCAGGACGTAGTCTTCGGGGACGGACAGGTTCTTGTACGGCCCGTACGTCCGCCGGAACAGCCAGTAGAGCACGGCCACCAGCATCGCGATCCCGGCGATGCCGCCCGCGATCCCCGCGAACTCGTTCATGCCGTTCACCCCGAGCACGGCGACGAGCGGGGTGAACTCGTGGACGAGCCGCAGATGTCCGAAGAACGCGGCCAGCGCCGCGACGTGGAACAGGATCGCCATCGCCCACATGCCGGGCTCGATCCGCGCCGCCTGCGGCGCCACGAACGTGTCGCGCAGGAGCGCGCCGAGGCGGCCGAGGCGCGTCGCGGGCTTCGGGTACAGCGCGAGCTTCACGGCGGACCGCGGCGTGCTCGCCCACTGGTAGGCGCGCCAGCCCATGCCGACGACGAACACGGCGACGGCGACGTACACGCCGATCGCGCACGTGAGATACGAGAACCAGTCCATCGCTTCCCTCGGATCGCGGGGCGGGCGGCCGGGCTACTTGACGCGCTTGACGAGAAAGACGAACACGCCGTCCTGCTTCTCCGCGGACAGCACTTCGTTGCCGGTCGACTTGGCCCATGCCGGGATGTCGGCCATGCTCCCCGGGTCGGTCGCCACGGCTCGCATCACGCCGCCGACCGGCACGTTGCCGATGTTCTGCGACACCCTGACCATCGGGAGCGGGCACAGCAGACCTTTGAGGTCGAGCTCGAGATCGACGTGCACATCGTCGGACATGGTGGTGCTCCTTCCACTGGTTGTGACACGACGGCGCATGAGCGGTGAAGCGTCGGCGAGCCTGCTCGACCCGTCGGTCCCATGGTGCGGCGCGGCTGGGGGATCGCCGGCCGCTATATGAAGTACTGGATGGACGATTCCTCGGCCTCGGCGAGCATGAATCCCACGCCCACGGCGGACTTCACGCCGTCGATGAAGCACTCCTGCGGCATCTCCATGACGTCCATGGACATCTGGCAGGGGTACAGGCCCACGCCGAGCGTGACCGCCATGTCGCGCAGCTCGGTGAGCTTCGAGACGTTGTGGGCGCCCATCATCTTGCCGAACATCCAGCGGCCCATGCCGGCGAAGCTGAAGTGCGACGGGTTCGACTTGGAGATGTCGCCGCCGTACATGACGCCCAGCATCCGCCCGAAGAGCGTCGTGCCGGTGCCGACGTTCTTCTTGATCGCGCGAAGCCCCCAGAACGTGAAGAACATCGTCACGTCCATGCCCATGGCGGCCGCGCCGTTGGCGATGATGAACGCGCCGAAGAGCTTGTCCATGTCGCCACTCATGACGACGAGCGTCATCTTCTTCTTGCGCTCGGCAGGCATCAGGGCGGCCGGAGCCGCGACCGGGACCTCTTCGATGATCGCCACGTCACTCATGTGCGTCCCTCCTTGTAGGGTCCGTGCGCGGGGCCGTCGGCCCCGTATCGCTCGTCTCGGGCCGCGCCGTCCCGCGCTCGGCCGTGAGCCGGCGCTCCTCCATCGACTCCCGCATGACCTCCGTGATCAGGTCGAAGGCCTGGATGAGCTTCGGGTTCACGATCTCGTAGTGGATCCGCGAGCCTTCGCGCCGCGTCCGCACGACGCCGGCCGCGCGCATGGTGGCCAGATGCTGCGAGAGGTTCGCCTGCGCGATCCCGGTGCTCTCGACCAGCTCGCCCACCGTGCGCTCCCCCTCGCGGAGGGCACCCAGGATCATCTGGCGCTTGTCGTTCGCAAGCGTCTTGCACAGCGCGGAATGCATGCAGTAGAAGTCGCGGTCCATGGAAGCCTCCGAGAGCCCGGCGTCTCTCACGCGTCTATCACGACATTCGCATGTTGGCATATGCAGCGGCCCGAGGCAACGGGCGGAGCGCCGAACGGGATGGGCGCGAGGGCGGACGCCGGACGCCGCTGCGTCCGCGCGCGAGTGCGCTACCCGTGCTTCGCGCGCGCGATCCGGCGAGCGCGGGACTCGAGGGCGGTCTCGAAGGCGTCGAACTCGGCTCGGCGCGCGCCCTGTGCGTCGACGCGGGCCGCGTCGACGTCGTCGAAGGCGTCGAGGAGCGCGCCCACGAGCGTGCCGTCGGTCGCGCCGCTCGCCGCGCCGTCCCGCAGCACCTCGACCGCCTGTTCGCGCGTCATGCCCGGCCGGTAGGGTCTGTCCTCGCGGACCGCCGTGAAGATGTCCGCCACGGTCATGGCGCGCGACGCCCGGTCGAGGTCCGCCGCGCCGACGTGGAACGGATACCCGCCACCGTCGAGGTGCTCGTGATGGAAGGCGGCCCACGGCGCGATGCTCTTCAGCGCGCCGGTCGAGTCGAGCACGCGATAGGTGTGGTAGGTGTGGGTCTTCATCCTCGCCCACTCGCGCCCGTCGAGCGGCCCGGCCTTCTCGAGTATCTCGGAGGGGACGGCCAGCTTGCCCACGTCGTGCAGGTCGCCCGCGAGACCGATGCGCGCCACGTCCGCCGCGGTCATGCCGCACACGCGCGCGAGCGCGGACGCCACGGCGGCCACGCCGGCCGTGTGGGTCGCGGTGAAACGGCTGCGGAAGTCCACGACGCGGGAGAGCACCCCGGCGAACGCGTCGAGCTCCGCTCCGTCGAGGCTGGACACTCGCACGTCGGCGGCGGGCGTGCCCGCGGGAGGGTCGGGCCGCGCCGCGAGATCCAGCCAGAAGCTCTCTCTGACCGCGAGCCGCTCGAACGCGGCCACCGCGTCCGGCATGAACATCCCGCCCGTGTTGTCGCGCAGCGTGCGCACGATCGCCTCGCGCTGGTCCAGCACGGGCGATCCCCTGTCGAGGAGCACGGCGGCACGGTCGGCGACGTGGATCACGTGGCTCTCGAAGGGCACCGGCTCACCCAGATAGGTCATGCCGGCCCCGTCGGCCCAGTCCACGTGGTGCGTCCTCACGACCGCCGCGACCCGGTCGAACGCCGGGAACCGCCTGAGGAGCAGGTAGCCGGGCTCGCAATGCGCGTAGCCGTCGCGGAAGTCGAACCGGAGCGTCGCCATGCGCTCGGCAAGGGACAACGCCCCGATGTCGTGCACGATCGCCGCGGAAACGACACGATCGCTGGTCTCCGCGTCGAGCCCCATCTCGGCGGCGATCCGGGCCGCGAGGAAGGCCACGTCGCGATGATGGCTCGCGAGTGCGGGATCGGCGAGGTCGGCGGCGCGCGAGACCGCCGAGGCGAGATCGATCACGCTGCGTCCTCCTTCACGAAGAGCGCCCGGGCCGCATGGCGGGCCCGGCTGCGGCCCACCGGCCACATCGACATCGGCGACCTCCGGCCCGAAGACACCGAGGGCCGCTCCGTGTTCCTTTCCCTTCGCGTGCCGACGATCGCGCCGGCGACCGGTCCACGACGGTGGCCGAAGGGGTAGAGAGCAGACGCAGCCACGGTGGCGGCCTCGAGCCGCGAACGACAGCCTCTCTGGTCACCGCCTGGACAAGGGGGGACGCAGCGCGGTGACGGAGATGCTCAAGCGCTCGACGGGCAACTCGATCCTGTCGCAGATGGGGCCGGCGCGACGCGCCCGGGGCCGCTCGGAACCGCTGCTGCTTCCGTTCACCGTCTTCGCCGTCATCATCGTGATCAAGCTGTGGGCGACGCGCGCCCTCATGCTGCAGGACGACGACCTGGTGCGCGCCGTCGTGCTCGAAGGCGGGCTCGTCGTCGCCTTCCTCGCGCTCTCCGCGCTCGCGGTACGGCACGGCCGCTTCTGGACGTGGCTCCTCGTCGACGCGCTGCTCTCGTTCGCGTGCGTCGCCATGGTGATGTACGCGGCGCAGTTCCAGGACGCGCCGACCATCTCCGCGCTCGGCGAGGCGAGCGAGCTGGGCGCCGTGAGCGGCGCCGTGTGGGAGCTGTTCAATCCCCTGTACCTCGTGTTCTTCGTCGACATCGCCGTGGCCCTCGTGCTCGTGGCGGTCGGACGCCGGGCTCCGCGCCTCTCGTCGATCCGCTTCGACCGCCGGTTGCTGGTCGTCTCGGCGATCGGCGTTGCGTGGGCCGCCGCGTCGCTCTACTCGGTGTCGACGCTCGGGCTGGTCGACAGCGGGCTCGCGGCGGCACGCATCCGCGGCGTACTCGCCTACGCGCTCGCCGCGCCGCCCCCCGAAGCCGGGATCGGGCTGACGCCGGCCGAGGCGACCGCCACATCGTCGGTGGCGAAGGCGGCGACCAGGAGCGGCGAGACGAGCGTCACGACGGCGAGCCCCCCGCCGATCCGCCCGGTGGACTGGCGCGAGCCGTCGACGATCCAGGCGCGCATCGACGCGCTGCAGGGCTACGCGGGCTCGGGGTGGGTGACGGACGCGCCCACCCCCGGCGAGGATCGCGGGTCGAACGTGATCATCATCCAGGTCGAATCGCTCTCCGGGTGGCTCATCGGCGCGAGGATCGACGGCCAGGAGGTGACGCCCCATCTCGACGAACTCGTGAGCGAGAGCTGGACGGCCACCAAGACGATCACGCAGATCGGCAAAGGCAACACGTCGGATGCGGAGTTCACGGTCAACACGTCGCTGCTCGCCGATCGCGCCGCTCCCGCCTCGTTCCTCTACGGCGACAAGGTCATCCCGTCGCTCCCGCGGCTCGTGCGGTCGGTCGGCTACGAGGCGCTCACGTTCCACGGCAACGTGCTCTCGTATTGGAACCGCGACCAGCTCTACCCGGCGCTCGGTTTCACGCGCTGGTACGAGCAGCCGTTCTTCCCCAAGACCGACTATGTCGACGGGGTCGGCCCGTCGGACAAGGTCGTCTTCACCACGACCGCCGGCGTGCTCGAAGCCGAGCACGCGAAAGGCAAGAGATTCCTCGCCGAGATCGTCACGCTGTCCTCACACGAGCCGTTCTATGGAGCCGCCCACCGCAGCGAGCTCAAGGTGCCGGCATCACTCCGCGACCTGCAGCTCGGCTACTACCTGCGCGCCATCCGCTATACGGACGACCAGATCGGCGCGTTCGTCGACCGCCTGAAGGCGGACGGGCTGTGGAACGACACCATCCTCGTCATCTACGGCGACCATTTCGGCGTGCGCCCGTGGGGAGACAACCCGGTGCCGCTCACCCGTGTGGAAAAGGCGGCGCTCCCCGGCATCCTGGGTCGCCGACCGCTCCCCCTCGACTTCGGCGCGGTCCCGCTGATCGTGCACCTGCCGGGCCAGACCGTCGGTCATCGGATCGACAAGGTGCGCGACCAGTCCGACATCATGCCGACGATCACCGATCTCCTGGGCATCAGCCTCTCGAACACGCCGCACATCGGCGCGAGCATCTTCGACGACCGTCCGCGCGTCGCCGAGATGCGCTTCTACGCGCCGGACGGCACGTTCTACACGGACTCGTACCTCTTCAGGCCGTCGCTGAGCTATGCCGGAGGCCACGTCACGAACCTCGCCGACGGCTCGCCGGGCACGCTGGCCGAGGTGCCGAAGGCGCTCTATCTCAACGTGCTCAAGCTGTGCGCGTTCGATCGAGCCTACCTGCGCTCCCTGCCGACGCGGAAGCGCGGCTGATCCCCGGGCCCTCGCGCCGCGTCCGCGGGCGTCGGGACGGGCGGCGTTCAGAGCGACAGCAGGTGGTCGGTGTAGATCAGGGAGATGCCGCGCCTCCGCATCTCGGCGGCCTGCGACTTCTCGTTCACGGTGTGCGTCGCGCAGATGAGACCGCGGGCGCGCGCCCGTGACACGAGAGCGGCCGTCACCATGGACGTCGGCATCGTGATGACGCGAACCCCGTGGGCGGCCGCGAACGCCACGGCCCGCGAGATCGACGTCTTCAGCCGGTAGAACGTGTAGATCACGTTGCGGATGCCCAGCGCCCGGACGGGTGCGAGATCCGATTCCTGGTAGATCTGCACGATCAGCCGCTCCCGGACCGTCGGGTCACCCTTGGCGGCCGCGAGCAGCTGCCGGAGCGCGCGCACGTGCGCGGAGGTCGCCTCGTCCTTGAAGTCGGTGACCAGCCAGGCGTCCGGATGCGACTCCATGAGCGCGACGACGCCCGCGGCGTCGAGCGGCGCGAGGTCGCCGTGGATCGGGCTGGCCATGAACCGCGCCCGCGTCGGCACGCCGCTCGGCGGCATCCGCTGGCCGAAACGGGCGAAACTCGCGGCCGACCAGTCGTGCCGCGCGACGAGCGCGCCGTCGCTGGTGAACACGAAGTCCGTCTCGAAGACGCGATAGCCCTTGTCGTAGTTGGCGATGAACGCGTCGCGACTGTCCGTGACGGTGTAGCCGTGGATCTGGCCCATGCCGTGCGCGATGACCGCGTAGCGGCGTGCCCAGCTGTAAGGCGTCAGGTCGACCGCCGCGGACGCGGCCGCGGAGCGGGCCGGCGATACTGCGGCCGTCGTGAGCTCCGGCATCGGCAGCCCCGCCGCCACGGCCGCGATCGAGCCGGCGGTCCGCGCGGAGCCGCGCGCGCGACCCGCGGCCACCGGTGCCCGAGCGGCCACGGCATGCCAGGTAAGCGCCCCGCCGGCCGCGATCACGAGCACGAAGGCGGCCCACGCGGCGGCGTGATGGTCGCGCGACGGCCGCCGGAACTCCTTGAGGCGCAGTCCGTCCGTCGCCGAGGGGCGCCGCCTCGGGCCGCGCCGCCGCGTCGAAGACCAGCCGCCGTCCGCCGTGCTCGGCCGCGAACCGGCCGACCCGCGTTCGTCCCGCTCCACGCGCCTCACCCCTTGTAAACGCCCAGCGGCGTGAGCCGCTGCAACGGTTCGACGAGATCGCGCTGGAGCCGCATGACGTCGTCGATGTCCTTGTAGGCCTCGGGTGCCTCCTCGGCCAGGTCCCGCTGCTTCGCCTTGAACAGGCTCACGCCCGCGGCCGCCAGTTCCGCGCGCACGTGCTCGATGGGGATCGATCGCATGGCCGCCTTGCGCCCGAGCGTCCGTCCGGCGCCGTGCGAACACGAGACGAACGCGTCGGGGTTCTCGAGGCCGAGTCCCAGGTAGGACGCGGTGCCCATCGAGCCGGGCACGAGCACCCGGCCCGTCGCGCGGACCGCGCCCTTGCGATGCACGACGACCGTGCGCCCGAAGTGGGTCTCGACGGCCGCGTAGTTGTGCTGCACGTCGAGCTCCTCGCCGGGCTCGAGCCTCGGCAGACGGCGCGCCAGCGCGTCGCGCGCGCACCGCGACATGTGCGCCCTGCTGGAACGCGCGAACCGCATGCACCAGCCCATCACCGCCAGGTACTCGCGTCCGCCGTCCGACTCCAGCGACAGGTGAGCGAGCCCCCACTCCGGCGGCACCGGGGAACCGCGCCGCACGTCGTCCTCCCGCGCGACCCGGTCGTAGTGCTCCGCCATCTGCTTCCCGACGTTGCGCGAGCCGGAGTGCACCATGACCCACGCGACACCCCTCTCGTCGCGCAGCAGCTCCAGGAAGTGGTTCCCGCCGCCCAGGGAACCGAGCTGTCGCGCGGCCTTCGCCAGCTCCGCCTTCAGGGGAGCCGAGTCCGGGACGTCGTCGAAGAGGCCGGTCTCGTCGGTCTGCGTGGCGCGGTGCCATTCGAAGCCCGCCGGCACCGAGTGCATGACCTCGTCGAGGACCGCGTCGCGCACCGGAAGGACGTCCTCGGCCGACAGGTTCGTGCACCATCCGAGGACGCCGCATCCGATGTCGAGGCCGACGGCGTGCGGCACGATCTCGTCGACCGCGGCGAACACGCCCCCGATCGGCATCCCGTAGCCGATATGAGCGTCCGCCATCAGCGCGATGTGATGGAACGCGAAGGGCAGGTTCGCCAGGCGCCTCGTCTGCTCGAGCGTGCCGGCGTCCGGATCGCGCGCCCAGACCTTGATCGGGAGCGGCTCCGAGGTTATCTCGTACATCGCGCCACGGGCCGTTGACTCAGGCGGGGAAGAGGACGGTGTCCGTCAGGTGCACGAACCCGTTCTCGGCGGCGATATCGCCCTCGACGATCATCGCTCCGCCCACGTAGGTGCGGTAGTTCATCGCCTCGACGAGCACACGCACGCCCGCGAGCGTCATGATCGAGGTCTCCTCGCGCAGCTCGTCCTCCGGGAAGATGCCCTCGCACACGTGGAACAGGATGGCCTCGTGCAGAGCCTGCGGATCGGCGACGAGCGCCCCCAGCGTGTTGGGCGGCAGCTTCTCGAACGCGTCGTTGGCCGGCGCGAAGATCGTGTAGGGCCGGTCGTTGTCGATCTCGGCGATGACCTTCGATCGACGGAGCAGCTGGTTGAACGTCGAGACATCGGGCCGGTCACGGACGATGTCCGTGACGCGATCGGGCATGACCGTCGTCGCCATCGCGCGTCTCCTCGCCCTCGGACGTGTCCACGGGTCGTACGTACCCGTGACGGCGGCGACCGTTCGGTGAGGGGTCGGGTAGCTTGTTCGCCTACGAACTATTTGCAAACGAATGATTCGTGTGCTAATCTTTCGTCAACGAACTACCCGGCTCGCCGCGGCAGGACCGCGCCGGCCGGCGCCGCACGGAAGGCGCACCCCATGCCCACCGATCCCACCAGCACCGACAGGCCGGACATCCCCTCCGGTCTCGACCCCGTCGACGCGAGCGTCCTCGAGGGCTTTCGTCGCGCCGCGCACGTGAACCGCCAGCTCTTCACCCGGATACTCGGGTTCGAGAAGCACGGACGGCCGGCGCGTTCCCTGATGCTGCTGGCGCTCGGCTCGACCGACGAGGGGATCCCGCAGCGCAGACTCGCCGACGTGCTGCACGTCTCGGCGCCGACGGTGACGGTCATGGTGCAGAAACTCGAGAAGCACGGCCTCGTCGAGCGCTGGACCGACGAGACCGACCAGCGCGTGACCCGCATCCGCATGACGCCGAAGGGGCGCGACCTCGCGACCCCGCTCTCGGCGGCGTTCTCCGACTACGTCGGCGCGACGCTCGGCTCGATGTCGACGGAGGACCGTCGCGAGTTCGCGCGCCTGCTCGGCGTCTTCGCCGACAACATGGAGGCGGCGCTCAAGCGCGACAGCGGCTTCCCGAACATGCCGGAGCGCACGGATGACGCCGACGGCGCACCGCCCGGCGCCGCCGCGTAAAGGGCGCCCCCGCCCCTCTCGCTCGTCCCCCGCCGACCCTCGAAATCGAAGGGCACCCCATGTTCCCGCTGCTCAAGAAGTACCTGAAGCCGTACTGGAAGGCGCTCACGCTCGTCATGGTGCTGCTCATGGTCCAGGCGATCGCGAACCTCTACCTGCCGAGCCTCAACGCCGAGATCATCAACAATGGTGTGATCAAGGGCGACACCGCCTATATCCTGTCGACCGGCGGCTTCATGCTGCTCGTGACGCTCGTTCTGGCGGCCGTGTCGGTCTGGTCGATCTACTGGGGCTCGAAGACGGCCATGGCGTTCGGCCGCGACGTGCGTGGCGCCATCTTCACGAAGGTGCAGACCTTCTCACAGAAGGAGGTCAACCACTTCGGCGCCCCGTCGCTCATCACGCGCAACACGAACGACGTCCAGCAGGTGCAGATGGTGCTCGTCTTCGCGCTCAACATGATCCTGTCGGCGCCCATCATGGCGGTCGGCGGCATCATCATGGCGCTGCGCGAGGACGTCCCGCTGTCCTCGATCATCGTCGTGGTCGTGCCGATCATGGCGGTTCTCATCGGCCTGATCATCTCGCGCGCCGTGCCGCTGTTCCAGGTCATGCAGAAGCGCATCGACCGCGTGAACCAAGTGGTGCGCGAGAAGCTCTCCGGCGTCCGCGTCATCCGCGCGTTCGTCCGCACCGAGCACGAAGCGAAGCGCTACGACGTCGCGAACGTCGAGCTGACCGACGTGTCGCTCAAGGTCAACCGGATCTTCGCGCTCATGATGCCGACGCTGACGTTCATCCTGTACACGTCGACCGTCGCCGTCCTGTGGTTCGGCGGCCTGCGGGTGAACAGCGGGGCGATGCCCATCGGCAACCTCACCGCGTTCCTCACCTACATCATGCAGATCCTGCTCGCGGTCATGATGGCCACGATCATGTTCGTGCTCGTGCCGCGCGCGGCCGTATCGGCAGACCGCATCCAAGAGGTACTCGAGACCGAGCCGAGTGTCGCGGACCCGGAGCACCCCGTGCAGGTCACCGAGCGGATCGGCTCAGTCGAGTTCCGCGATGTGGAGTTCCGCTACCCGGGCGCCGAAGAGCCGGTGCTCCACCACATCTCCTTCACGAGCAGACCGGGCGAGACGACGGCGATCATCGGGTCGACCGGCAGCGGCAAATCCACGCTCATCAACCTCATCCCGCGCCTGTACGACGCCACGGGAGGCACGATCCTGCTCGACGGTGTCGATGTGTGCGACATGGACCGTGACGAGCTGTGGGCGAAGATCGGATTCGTCCCGCAGAGGGCGTTCCTGTTCAGCGGCACGATCGCCTCGAACCTCCGCTACGGCGACGAGCAGGCGGACGAGGCCGCGCTGTGGCACGCCATCGACGTCGCCCAGGCGCACGAGTTCGTCGACGAGCTCGACGAAGGCCTGGAGTACCCGATCGCGCAGGGCGGAAGTAACGTGTCCGGCGGCCAGCGCCAGCGGCTGGCGATCGCGCGTGCCCTGGTGAAACGGCCGGAGGTCTACGTCTTCGACGACTCGTTCTCGGCACTCGACTTCAAGACCGATTCGCGGCTGCGAGCCGCGCTCAAACAGGAGATCACCGACGCGACCACGATCGTCGTGGCGCAACGCGTCTCCACGATCATGCATGCCGACCGCATCATCGTGCTCGATCACGGCACGGTGGTCGGCATGGGCACGCACGACGAGTTGATGGAGACCTCGCCCACCTACCGCGAGATCGTCTTCTCACAGATGAGCGAGGAGGAAGCCGCGTGAGCGACTCCAAGGACACGACACCCGCAACGCCCCGCCCGCAGACCGGTCCCGGCGGCCGTCCCGGCGGCGGGGGCTTCTTCGGCGGAGGCGGTCGCCCCGGCATGGCCCCGGTCGCCAAGGCGAAGGACTTCGTCGGTTCGGCCAAGCGCCTGGCCGGCACGCTCAAGCCCGAGATGGCCAAGATCGTGCTGGTCATGGTGCTCGCCGTCGTGAGCGTCACGTTCGCGGTCGTGGCTCCGAAGATCATGAGCAACGCCACGAACGTGCTGTTCCAAGGCGTCATCGGGAAGGCCCTGCCGAAGGGGGCCACGGAGGCGCAGGTCGTCGCCATGCTCAAGGCGAAGGGCGGGACAGAGGCGACGGACCTCGCGGCCATGATCAGGGAGATGCACGTGACGCCGGGCGTCGGCGTGGACTTCGGCCTCTTCGGACGGGAGCTGCTCCTGCTCGGAGCCCTGTACGCGCTGTCCGCGCTGTTCATGTGGGCACAGGGCTACCTCATGGTCGGCGTCGCTCAGCGCACCGTCTACGAGATGCGCAAACACGTGGACGAGAAGCTCGCGAAGCTGCCGCTGCGCTACTACGACGACCATCCCCGCGGCGACATCCTCTCGCGGGTGACGAACGACATCGACAACATCGCCAACTCGCTGCAGCAGTCGGCGACGCAGCTGATCACGTCGGTGTTCACCATCGTCGGCGTGCTCATCGCCATGCTGCTCATCTCTCCGCTGCTCGCGCTGATCTCGCTGCTCGTCATCCCTCTCGCGCTGTACACGACCGTGCAGATCGCCAAGCGCTCGCAGAAGCAGTTCGCGCTGCAATGGGAGGAGACCGGCGACCTCAACGGGCACGTGGAGGAGATGCACACCGGCCACAGCATCGTGAAGATCTTCGGCCGCCAAGATGAGGCGATCGAAGTCTTCGACGAGCGCAACGAGAAGCTGTTCCAGTCGAGCTTCAAGGCGCAGTTCATCTCCGGCGCCATCCAGCCGGCGATGACGTTCCTCGGCAACCTGAACTACGTCGGCATCGCGGTCATCGGCGGCATCAAAGTCGCCACCGGCACCATGTCGCTCGGCGACGTGCTCGCGTTCGTCCAGTACTCGCGGCAGTTCACGCAGCCGATCACGCAGACGGCCAGCATCGCGAACGTGCTGCAGTCGGCGGTCGCTTCCGCCGAGCGCGTCTTCGAGCTGCTCGACGAAGAGGAGGAGCAGCCCGACACCGCCGAGCCGCTCACGCTGGCGCAGCCCCAGGGCCACGTGACCTTCGAGCACGTCGACTTCGCCTACGACCCGGCCGTCCCGCTCATCGAGGACATGAACCTCGACGCGAAGCCCGGTCAGACCGTCGCGATCGTCGGCCCGACCGGCGCCGGCAAGACGACGCTCGTCAACCTGCTCATGCGCTTCTACGAGATCGACGCCGGGCCGCATCACGGTCGACGGTATCGACACGCGCGACCTGACGCGCGACGCGCTGCGCAAGACGTTCGGCATGGTGCTGCAGGACGCGTGGCTGTTCTCAGGGCACGATCCGGGAGAACATCGCCTACGGTATCGACGGCGTCACCGAAGAACGTCTGCTGGAGGCGAGCGCGCGCCGCCAACGTCGACCACTTCGTGCGCACACTGACCGACGGCTACGAAACGATGCTCGACGACGAGGCCTCCAACGTGAGCCAAGGCGAGAAGCAGCTGCTCACGATCGCGCGCGCCTTCCTCGCCGACCCCGAGATCCTCATCCTCGACGAGGCGACGAGCTCGGTCGACACCCGTACCGAGGTGCTGATCCAGAAGGGCGATGCGCCGAGCTCATGAAGAGCCGCACGTCGTTCGTCATCGCGCACCGGCTTTCGACCATCCGCGACGCGGATATCATCCTCGTGATGAACCACGGGAAGATCGTCGAGCAGGGCACGCACGAGCAGTTGCTCGCCGCGAAGGGCTTCTACTTCGACCTGTACCACAGCCAGTTCGTGGAATCGTACGATTCCGTCGCCGACGCTCTCGCGAGCTGACGCGGCGGTGGCCGAGCGCTCGTCCGTCCGGTGCCGGTGGACCCGGTGCCGGACGGCGGCGCGACGGGACGCGCGCGTGAACGGAGGCCGACGGTGAAGCACACGGTGCTCAGAGCGCAGAACGTCAGCCGCATGTGCTTCGTGTGCGGCCGCGAGAACGCCTCGTCGCTCAAGGGGCGCTTCTACGAGCTCGAGGATGGCGAGGTGCTCGGGACCTTCACGCCGCGCGAGATCCACCAGAGCTACCCGGGGCGCCTGCACGGCGGCATCTCATCCTCCGTGCTCGACGAGACGATGGGCCGCGCGATCAACATCCTCGACCCGGACGCCTGGGGCGTGACCGTCGAGCTCACCGTCCGCTTCCGCAAGCCGGTCCCGCTCGACCGCGACGTGCGCATCGTCGCGCGCGTCACCAAGGACTCGTCGCGCCTCTTCGAGTGCCGCGGCGAGATCGTGCTCGAGGACGGCTCGGCGGCCGTCGAGGCCTGCGGCCGCTACATGAAGCTGCCGATCGACAGGATCGCCGACGGCGACTTCACCGAGGAATGGTTCGAGGACACGCGCGAGACGCCGGAGAGCGTCGAGCTGTAGCCCCTGACGCGGCTACCGCACCGTGACGCCCTCAGTCTCGAGCAGGCGGAGCTTGCGCCACAGCCCCCCGCCGTACCCACCGAGCGAGCCGTCCGCGGCGATGACGCGGTGGCACGGGATCACGATCGCGATGCGGTTGAGCCCGTTCGCGTGGCCCACCGCGCGTGACGCCCGCGGCTGCCCGATGTCGCGCGCCATGTCGGCGTAGCTGCGCGTCTCCCCGTACGGGATGCGCAGCAGCCCCGCCCACACGCGCTGCTGGAAGTCGGTGCCGCGGTAGTCGAGCGGCAGCGTGAAGTCACGGCGCTCGCCCGCGAAGTACTCGGCCAGCTGGACGCGGAGCGAATCCAGCAGCGGGCCGTCGCCGGGCAGGAGCGGCAGGCGGAACAGGCCGCGGACCGTCTCGAGCTGAGCGTCCATCATGCGCCGGTCGGTGAACTCGAGCAGGCAGACGGCCCGCGGCGTCGCTCCCGCGATCATCGGCCCGAGCGGGGTCTCGATCCACGCGAGCCGCACGAAGTCGTCGGCTCCCCAGCTCGCGCGCGCCGACGCCGCGACCCGCCCCGGCGCCGCGCCCGCCATCTTCGCGAACGCCTCGCGGAAGCCCGATTCCGACTCCCACCCGTGCCCGAAGACGACGTCGGGCACGGTGCTCCCCGAACGCAGCGCCGCGAACGCGCTGCCGAGCCGCCGCGCGCGCGAGTACGCATGGAACGTCATGCCGTAGGTGCGCTGGAAATGGCGCCGGACCGCCGCTGGGTCGAGCCCCTCCGCCCGCAGGTCGGCGTCGCTCACGCGTTCCGCGGGATCCGCCTCGACGCGCGCGATCAGGCGCCCCACCCATGCGGGCGTGCGTTCCCTGTCCTCGAGCGGGCGGCAGCGCAGGCATGGTCGGAATCCCGCGAGCAACGCGTCGCGGGCGCTGCGGTAGAACTCGACGTTCTCCGGCTTGGGATGCCTCGACGGGCACGATGGGCGGCAGAACACGCCGGTCGTCGTCACGCCGGCGAAGAAGAGCCCGTCGCAGCTGGCGTCGCGGGCGGCGAGGGCGGCGAGCATGTCGTCGCGGGGCGGGAGCGTGTGCGGTGCCGTGTCCATGCCTGACACCTTACCGGCTCGCTCCGACACGCCGCCACCGGAAACCGACGCGCGAATCCCGCGCTAGCGCGCGGCCGCGCGCTCGAAGATCCGCTGCCCGGCCTTCCACGTCTGAGACACGAGCGGCGAACCGGGGCGGTAGGCGAGATGCGCGTACGACGGCGCTTCGAGCACGGCGAAGTCCGCTGACGCTCCCGGCGCGAGGTGGCCGACGTCGCCGCGGCGCAGGGCCCCCGCGCCTCCGGCCGTCGCGGCCAGCAGTGCCTCGGCCGGCGTCATGCGCATCTCGCGTACGGCGAGCGCGATCACGAACGGCATCGACGTGACGTAGCTGCGTGCCCGGATTGCAGTCGGTCGCGAGCGCGACCGTGACGCCGGCGTCCAGCAGGCGCCGCGCGTCCGGGTAGGGCGAACGCGTGCCGAAGTCCGCGCCGGGCAGCAGCGTCGCCACCGTCGTCGGACCCCGCGAGCGCCGCGACGTCCCCGTCGGTCAGATACGTGCAGTGGTCGACGCTCGCCGCGCCGGACCTCGACGGCGAGCCGCACGCCGGGCCCGTAGCCGAGCTGGTTGCCGTGCAGTCGCGGCATCAGGCCGGCCGCGACACCCGCGTCGAGCACCGACGCGCGCCTCGTCGGCGTCGAACGCTCCCTCGTCGCAGAAGACGTCGACCCAGCGCGCGAACGGCGCGCATGCGGCGAGCATCTCGCCGCGCACGAGCGTCAGGTAGCCCGCGCGGTCGCTCGCGTACTCCGACGGCACGACGTGCGCGCCGAGGAAGGTCGTCTCGGGCGTCAGCTCGCGCGCGATGCGCAGCATGCGCGCCTCGTCGGCGACGGTCGAGCCCGTAGCCGCTCTTGATCTCGACCGTCGTCGTGCCGAGCGACGCGCATCTCGGCGAGGCGCGAGCGAGCGCCCTCCGCGCAGCTCGTCGTCGGTCGCCGCGCGCGTGGCGCTCACGGTCGCCGGCGATCCCGCCGCCGGTGTAGCGCTCGCCCGCCATGCGGGCCGCGAACTCGGACGACCGCTCGCCCGCGAACACGAGGTGCGTGTGGCTGTCGACGAATCCGGGGACGACCGCTGCGACCGCCGACGTCGACGACGCCGTCGGCCGCCGGACCCCGCGTCGCCGAGCCGACCCACGCGACCCTGCCGTCCTCGACCACGAGGGCCGCGTCCGCGCATCACGCCGAGCGGAGACCCGTCGCCGAGCGCGGGATCGTTGGTGACGAGCTCGCCGATGCCGGTGACGAGCGTCGGCGCTCACGGCGCTCGGTCGCCGACCCTCGCGCATCGGGACGCGCACGCCGCGCTCCCGCGCGACCTCGAGCGCAGTGCTCGTAGCCCGGCGTCGGCGTGGCGGATGACGCCCATGCCGGATCGTTCGTCAGCACGCGCTCGATCTTCTCCGCGGCGAGCGGCGTGCCGTCGGCGACGGTCACCTGGCCGGCGTGGATCGAGCGCCCGATGCCGACGCCGCCGCCGTGGTGGATCGACACCCACGTCGCGCCGGACGCCGTGTTCACGAGCGCGTTCAGCAGCGGCCAGTCGGCGATCGCGTCGCTGCCGTCCGCGCATCGCCTCGGTCTCGCGGTAGGGCGAGGCGACGCTGCCGCAGTCGAGGTGGTCTCGGCCGATGACGATCGGCGCGGAGAGCGCGTCCGTCGGCGACCATCTCGTTGAACCGCAGCCCGCGCCTGTCGCGCTCGCCGTAGCCGAGCCAGCAGATGCGCGCGGGCAGCCCCTGGAACGCGACCTTCTCGCGAGCCTGGCGCGATCCAGCGGTGCAGCGCGCTCGTTGTCGGGGAACAGCTCGAGCACGGCCTCGTCGGTGGCGTGCGATGTCGGCCGGGTCGCCCGAGAGCGCCGCCCAGCGGAACGGGCCCTTGCCCTCGCAGAAGAGCGGCCGGATGTAGGCGGGCACGAAGCCCGGGAACTCCCACGCGCGCGTCGTAGCCGCCGAGCTCGGCGCCCGCGCGGATCGAGTTGCCGTAGTCGAACACCTCGGCGCCGGCGTCCATGAAGCCGACCATCGCCTCGACGTGCGCGGCCATCGACGCCTGCGCGCGCTCCGTGAAGCCGCTCCGGGTCCCGCTCGGCGTACGCGTGCCAGTCGTCGAGCGAGACGCCGAGCGGCAGGTACGCGAGCGGGTCGTGCGCGGAGGTCTGATCGGTGACGACGTCGACCTCCACGCCGCGGCGCAGCAGCTCCGGCAGCACCTACGCGGCAGTTGCCGACGAGCCCGACGCTCAAGGGCGCGACGCTCCGCCTTCGGCCGCTCAGCACGCGCGCGACCGCGTCGTCGAGGTCGTCGGTCCACTCGTCGAGGTAGCGGTCGTCTGCACGCGGCGCTCGCAGGCGCGACGGGTCGACGTCGACGACCAGCACGACCCCGCCGTTCATGGTCACCGCCAGCGGCTGCGCGCCGCCCATGCCGCCGCAGCCGCCGGTCACGGTGAGCGTGCCGGCAAGGGTGCCGCCGAAGCGCTTCGCGCGCCACCGCCGCGAACGTCTCGTACGTGCCCTGCAGGATGCCCTGCGTGCCGATGTAGATCCAGCTGCCGGCCGTCATCTGGCCGTACATGGTGAGGCCGAGGTGCTCGAGGCGCCGGAACTCGGGCCACGTGCGCCCAGTCGGGCACCAGGTTGCTGTTGGCGATGAGCACGCGCGGCGCCCACTCGTGGGTCCGCATGACGCCGACCGGCTTGCCGCGACTGCACGAGCATCGTCTCGTCGGCCTTCAGGGTGCGCAGCGTGCGGACGAGCGCGTCGAAGCGTACGCCAGTCGCGCGCGGCGCTTGCCGGTGCCGCCGTAGACGACGAGGTCGTCGGGGCGCTCGGCGACCTCGGGATCGAGGTTGTTCATGAGCATGCGCAGCGGCGCCTCGGTCTGCCAGCTCAGCGCCGACAGCTCGCGTGCCCCGCGGCGCGCGCACGCGGCCGGGCTCCTGCGGTCATCCGCCGCTCCTCCATCGTCCGTCGGTCGTGTCGCGCGATCCGGCGCGCGACGAGAGCGTCTCGCCCGGGCGCTGCCGGTCGCGGGCATTCCGTCGCCGGCAGCACGGCCGGCGGCCGTCGACGACGAGCCTCCGGTCACGAGCCGACCGCGCGCTCGATCTCGGGCGAGAGCGCACCGGTCGGGGCCCGGGCCGGCGACGTGCTCGCGCAACAGGTCGCGCACGGCGCCGGTCGCCGCGGCCGGCTGCGAGCGGTGCGCGCAGGTCGAGCGCGCGCGCCGCCGTCAGCAGCTCGATGGCGAGCACGCGCGCGAGACCGTCGATCGCAGCGCCGCAGCTTGCGCGCGGCGCCCAGCCCATCGACACGTGGTCCTCCTGCATCGCCGAGGAGGGGATCGAGTCGACGCTCGCCGGCACCGCCAGCCGCTTCAGCTCGCTCACGATCGCCGCCTGCGTGTACTGGGCGATCATGAGGCCGGAGTCGACGCCCGGGTCGTGCGGCGAGGAACGGGCGGCAGGCCGTGGCTGCGCGCCGCGTCGAGCATGCGGTCGGTGCGCCGCTCGGCGATCGAGGCGAGGTCGGCCGCGGCGATCGCGAGGAAGTCCAGCACGTAGGCGACCGGCGCGCCGTGGAAGTTGCCGTTGGACTCGACGCGCCCGTCCGGCAGCACGACCGGGTTGTCGATCGCCGAGGCCAGCTCGCGCTCCCGCCACCGTCCGCGGCGTGCGCGATCGTGTCGCGCATCGCGCCCGCCACCTGCGGCGCGCACCGCAGCGAGTAGGCGTCCTGCACGCGAGCGTCGCCGTCGCGGTGCGAGGCGACGATCGGCGAGCCGCGCCAGCAGCCGCACCATGTTGCGCGCCGACGCCGCCTGACCCGGGATGCGGGCGCAGACGCCTGCAGCTCCGCGCGCGAAGACGCGGTCGGTGCCGAGCAGCGCCTCGACGCTCATCGCCGCGGCGACGTCGGCGCAGGTCGCGAGGTCGACGAAGGTCGGTCGATCGCGAGACACAGCATGCCGAGCATGCCGTCGGTGCCGTTGATGAGCGCGAGCCCCTCCTTCTCGGCCAGCTCGAGCGGCTGCGATGCCCGCGGCTCGCGAGCGCCTCCGCGCCGGTCACTCGCTCGCCGCCGGCGACGAACGCCTCGCCCTCGCCCATGAGCACGAGGGCGCAGTGAGCGAGCGGCGCCAGATCGCCCGAGCAGCCGAGCGACCCGATACTCGGGCACGCACCGGCGTGATGCCCGGCGTTCGAGCAGCGCGGCGTACGCGCGCGCGGTCGCGACGCGGACGCCGGCACATGCCGCTGCACAGCGTTGCGAGCCGCAGCAGCATCATCGCGCGCACGACCTCGGGCTCGACCGCGCGCCCGCTGCCCGCCGCGTGCGAGCGGACCAGCGACCGCTGGAGCGGATGCCGCTTCGCCGGCTCGATGTAGCGCGTCGCCAGCGCGCCGAATCCCGTGCTGACCCCGTACACGGGGCAGCCGGACGAGGCCAGCTCCTCGATGCGGCGCCGGCCTTCGGCGACCCGTTCGAGGACGCCGGGCGTGAGCTCGATCGGGGCCATGCCCCGCGCGACCTTCACGACGTCGGCGATCTCGAGCGGCCGGGATCCGACCTGCAGCGGTGCGTCCATGAGCGCGGCGTGGCCTTTCATCCGGTGAGCGGGCTTCGAACGGGCGCGCATCCGAACCGATGCGCTAGAGTCTCTCGACGACGGCGCGGGTGCGTCGCGTCGCGTCCGGTCCGCTCATCAGTATGTCCACTTCGTCGCGCTCGGCAAGTCGGCCCACCGGCGCGCCGAGCAGGAGGAGGAGCGCGATGCCCGCTCCGTCGCTGCCGAGAGACCCGATGTGGCCACGCGCCTCGGAGTGGTTCCGCCCGGCGAGCCCGGCGGACGGTGTGACCGGCGACCTCGCGCTGGTCGGTGTCCCCGCGTATCGCACGTCGATCAGCCCGTCGGGCGCGCACGCGACACCGCGCGCGGTCCGCGAGGCGCTGGCGCGCTACTCGACCTTCGCGGGCGGACGCGACATCGACATCTCCACGCTGCGGGCCTTCGATCTCGGCGATGTCGACGACCCGGACGGGCCGGACGGCGAAGCGCGCGTCAAGGACGTGGTCGAGCATGTCCGCGAGAGGTTCGCGCTGCTCATGGCCATCGGCGGCGACAACTCGATCACCTACTCCGTGATGCGCGGCCAAGTGCCCGAGCCGATCCGCGAGTGCGGCCTCGTGACCGTCGACGCGCACCACGACCTGCGCGACGGCGTGTCGAACGGCTCTCCGGTGCGCCGGCTCGTCGAAGCCGGGCTGCCGGGCGAGAACGTCGTCCAGATCGGCATCGCGGATTTCGCGAACTCGGCGGAGTACACGGCGCGCGCCCGCGAGTACGGCATCACCGTCGTCAGCCGCGAGGAGCTGCACGGCGCCGACCTGCTGAAAGTGGTCGCGAGGGCGCTCCACATCGCCGGCAGACACGGCAGGCCGGTCTACGTCGACCTCGACGTCGACGTGGTCGAGCGCTCGGCCGCGCCCGGATGCCCGGCGTCGGCGCCGGGCGGCATCTCCCCGGACGAGCTGCGCCACCTCGCGTACCTGTTCGCGCTCGACCCGCGGGTGCGCGGCATGGACGTCACCGAGGTCGACGCGTCCGCCGATGCGCCCGACCAGCGCACCGTGCGTCTCGCGGCGTTGCTCGTGCTCGAGGCCGCCGCCGGGCTCGCCGTCAGGCTCGGGCACCGCTGACGGCGCCGGCGCTCAGAGCGGGCGGCCCGCTCCGATCGCGGCGTTGCGCGCGTGCACGGAAGCGGTGTGCGCGGCGGCCAACGGCTCCGGCACGCGATGCCGGCCGCTCGACCACACGAGCGCGAGCTCTCTCGCGCTGCCGAGGTCGACGAGATGGCCGGGGGACACGTAGACCGGCTTCACGCCCGCCTTCAGCCTGATCGACGCGCCTTGGGCGCCCCATTCCTTGGTGAGCACGTAGAAGTCGCCCCGTCGCGGGCCGGGCGAGCGGTCGATGGCGTGGAACGGGGTCTTCGGCACGCCGACCGTCGGGACGTCGAGGAGCACGCCCACGTGTGATGCCAGGCCGAGCCCGCGCTCGTGCACGACCCCGTGGCCGTCGAGGAAGACGACGCCGGGCCGCAGCCCGAGGGCGAGCAGCGCCTCGATGGTCAGCCGCCCCTCGCGGAAGGCGAGGTAGCCCGGCGCGTATTCGAGGTCGGGGACGCCCTCGACGACCGCGCGGCCCAGCACGCGCCACGCGCGGTCCATCGCGACCGCGGCCGCCCACGCGCGCGACCCGTCCTTCGCGTAGGCGACGTCGACGCCGACGGCCACGGCGGGCGAGTCCGGACCGGAGGCCGGCAGCGGGGCGAGGCGCACGTGCTCCGCGAGCCGCCGCTGGATGGCCGCCGCCTCCTCGCGCGTCACGCGCCACGGGTGCGCCAGGTCGGCGCGGAGCCGCAGCGCCGCCCGCGTCGCGTGCTCGAGCCGGTCCAGGAACGGCCTCTGCCCCGGCACCAGCTTGATGCGCGCGGTCGCGATGTCGAACCACGCCACCCGGTCCACCTCCGGGAACGAGCGGAGCGTCCCCGAGCGCGGCGGCCACTCCATCTCGAAGGTCTCGCTCGTCGCGCCGGCCGGGTCGAGGTCACCCTCGCCCGCGAACGCGCGGATGCGCTTCCCGCTCGGCTGCCTCACCTCGCCGAGGTCGGTGAGCTCGTCCGCGGCTCCCGACCCCGTCTCCTCGGCGAACTCCCGGCGCGCCGCGTCCTCCGGCGCCTCGGTCGCCGGGTCGTAGAGGCCTTTCGGGATCGACCAGACCCCGTCGTCCCGGCGCGCCCACAAGGGTCCGCCGGGATGCGCGAGCAGCACCTCGGGCCCGCCGCTCGCCCGCCGGACCATGAGAACGCCCGCGCTGTGCTGCGGCACTTCCGCTCCTCCTCCGCCGGACCCGCCCCGGACCGCGCCCCGGCGCTCGGGTGCGTGCCCGCCCGAACGACGCGACGCCGAGGCCCCTCCGGAGCTTCTTCCGCATCCCCTGCCTCATGATGCGCCGCCGCGCCGACGGCGGTGCGGCCATGTGCGAAACCGCCGCCGATGGGTACTCTCACCCGGTCGACCGACCGACCGGACCGAAGGAGGGGCCGAAGATGGCGACCATGGAAGGGCTCCCGCCCGACGTTCGCGCCTTCGTGCAGCTGTACGCCTGGACGCGCATCGACCCCGTCCCGTGGGCGCGGATGCGCACCATCCTCCCCCACGCCCGCGTCGGACTCGTCGCGACCGCGTGCATGACGCTGCGCGACCAGCCGCCCTTCCGCGCGGATCAGCCCGACAACGACCCGACGCTGCGGATCGTGCCGTCGGACACCGATCCGCGGACGCTCGTGAACACGTTCCCGCAGCAGGCGTTCGATCACAGCGGGCTCGCCGCCGACCCCGATCTGCTCGTGCCTCTCGACCGGCTTCACGAGATGACCGCCGCCGGAGAGATCGGCGCGCTCACGCCGCGCGCGGTCTCGTTGTGCGGACACCTGCCGAGACCGCGACGGTTCATCGAGGAGACGGCGCCGGAGATCGCCCGCGTCTTCGCGGAGGACGGTGCCGACGTGGTCGTGCTCGTGCCGGCTTGACCGATGTGCAACCAGACCGTGAGCCTGGCGGCAGCGGAGATCGAGCGTCACGGCATCCCCACCGTGCTGCAGATCTACCTGCGAGAAGCGGCGGAGCGCCTCCGTCCGCCGCGCGCGCTCTGGGTGCCGTTCCCGCACGGCTACGCCCTCGGCGCCCCCAACGACGCGCCGCTGCAGCGCGAGATCCTGCGCCAGACGTTCGCGCTGCTGGACGAGCCGGGGCCCGGACCGGTGCTGCGCGAGTATTCCCAGCAGCCGGTCGGCGCCCGGCGGTGAACCCCGACGGGAGCCGGCCCGTCAGGCGTCGACGGGCAGGACCACGGTGAACGTGCTCCCGCGGCCCATCTCGGTCTCGAGCTCGACCGCTCCGCCGTGCGCGTCCACGATCTCCTTCACGATGGAGAGACCCAGCCCGCTGCCGCCCAGCCGTTTCGAGCGCGACGGATCGACGCGGTAGAACCGGTCGAAGAGGTGGGGCCGTGCCTGGGGCGGGATGCCGGGACCGGTGTCCCGCACCGAGAGGCGCGCCCGGCCGCCCTCCACCGAGGTGCTCAGGGTCACGCTGCTCCCGCGTCCTGAGTACGTGATCGCGTTCTCCAGCAGGTTCACGACCGCGGTGCGCAGGTACTCGGCGTCCGCGTTCACGACCGCCTCCGAGCCGGACACGTCGATCGTCGCCCCGCACTCGCGCGCGAGCGCCCCGAGCGACTCCGACGCCTCGAGGGCGAGGCCGTGCAGGTCGACCGGCCGCTTCAGCAGCCGCAGCGTGCCCTCCTCGAAGCGGGCGAGCGTGAGCAGGTTGCGCACGATCCGCGTCATGCGGTCGGTCTCCTCGCGAGCCGACTCGAGCACCGCGACGGCCTCGGGGGGAAGCCCGCCGGCGGCGAGCGACACATCGATCTCCGCCCGCATCACCGCCAGCGGCGTCTGCAGCTCGTGCGAGGCGTCGGCGACGAGCCGGCGCTTGTCTTCGACCCCGCTCTCCAGCCTGCCGAGCATCATGTTCAGCGTCGCCGCGAGCGCGGCGAGCTCGTCGGTCGTCGGGGGGACGGGCACGCGCTCGTCGAGGCGATCGATGCCGATGCCCGCGGCGGTCGCCGTCATCTGCCGGACCGGCCGCAGGGCGCGGTCGGCGAGCAGCCACCCGCCCGCGCCGGCGGCGAGCAGCACCAGCGGTCCGGTCAGCAGCAACGTGGCGATGAGCCGCGTGACGGCGTCGTCCGCGTTCTCCGTGCTCGTGCCGACGAGGATGAGCCGGTCGCTGCTGGCCTTGAGAGGCACCACGAGCAGCCGGAACCGGTCCTCCCCCTGCCGGATCATGACGACCTGGGGCGTCGAGGACGACTCGGCGTCGGTGAGCGACTCGCTCGGGGCGAGCGCCTTGGACGCCGCCGGCCCTCCCTCGAACTCGAGCACCTTGCCGGACCGCGACAGGAGCTGCGCCACCGTCTCCTGCCGCGGGACGTTCGTGAGGGTCGAGTCGCTCACGTCGCGGAACTCGCCGCCGTGCGGCGACGCCAGCGCGACGGATATCTGGGACGCGCGCGAGGCGAGGTCCCGGTCGATGCCCGCGTAGAGGTCCGCGCGGACGAGCGTGACGAGACCGAGGCTCCACGCTCCGGCGATCACCGCGAACAGCGTCACGTACCACAACGTTAGTCGGGCCTTCAGGGTGAGGCGATTCGCCAGCGGGATCTTCACGACGGCGGCTCCATGACGTAGCCGACGCCGCGCACCGCGCGGATGACCTTGGACTTGAACGGCTTCTCGATCTTCTTGCGCAGGTAGCCCACGTAGACGTCGACCACGTTCGACATGCCGTCGTAGTCGTGCCCCCAGACGTGGTCGAGGATGCTCGCGCGGGTCACGACCTGCCCCGGCTTGCGCGCGAGGTACTCGAGCAGCGCGAACTCGCGCGGCGAGAGCTCGACGGGCACGCCGGCCCGCGTCACCGTGTGCGCCGCCGGGTCGACGACGATGTCTCCGACCACGATCTCCGGCGTCCGCTCGGCGGGGCCGCGACGGAGCAGCGCGCGGAGGCGCGCGAGCAGCTCGCCGAGCGCGAACGGCTTGACGACGTAGTCGTCCGCTCCCGCGTCGAGCCCCTCGATCCGGTCCTCGACGCCGCCGCGCGCGGTCAGCATGAGCACCGGCGTCGAGATGCCGGCGGCACGCAGGTCGCGACAGACCGCGAAGCCGTCCGCGCCGGGCAGCATCACGTCGAGGAGGATGGCGTCGAAGTCCTGCTCCGTGGCCCAGAAGAGGGCGTCGTCGCCCGTCGCCACGGCCTCGACGGCGTAGCCCTCGTTCTCGAGCCCGCGCGCGATCGCGTGAGCCATCTTCGTCTCGTCTTCCACGACCAGGATGCGCATCCGGGCTCCTCCCTGGAAAGCATGCCCGCCGCCGCATGAGAGCACGATGAGAGCAGGAGACGTGCCGTTCGGCGGTGACTCTCACCGAGTTTTCATCGCGACTCTGCGATAAGTGCCACTGGACGTCTCGCGCACGAGCGCACTCGAGCAGCGACGGAAGGACCCTCTCGCCCATGAGAATGGCCGCGGTGATCGTCGGCAAGAACGTATCACGGCTCTCGCGCCTGCTGCGCGCGGGCTCGGGGCTCACCTATCCGGGGCTCGTGGCGGAGCGGCTCCACCCCACGCTGATCCGCGACCTCGCCGGCACGCTCGAAGCCGGCTCGCTCGTCATCACCGGCACGAACGGCAAGACCTCGACGGCGAAGATGCTCGGCGACGCGCTCGGCGCGGCCGGGCTGCGAGTCGTGCGCAACGAGTCGGGCTCGAACATGCGTCGCGGCATCGCGTCCACGTTCGTGGGGTCGGCCGACGCCTTGGGCAGGCGGCTCCGTGGGCGGATCGGCGTCTTCGAGGTCGACGAGGCGTCGACGCCAACGGTCGTCGCGGACCTCGCGCCGAGAGCGGTGTGCGTGACGAACCTCTTCCGCGACCAGCTCGACCGCTACGGCGACCTCGACACGACCGCCGCGATGGTGCGGACGGCGATCGCCTCCGTCCCCGCGACGACGGTGGTCCTCAACGGCGACGACCCGGTGGTCGCCTCGCTCGCTCCGGCGAGCGGCGGCGTCCTGCGCTTCGGCGTGGACGACGCCTCCGTCGCCCGCCCGCCCTCGGGACGCGGCCTCAACGCGGCGCGCTGCCCCGTGTGCGGCTGCGCGCTCTCCTACTCGCGCGTCTACTACGGGCATCTCGGCGACTGGCGCTGCCACGCCTGTGGCGCCGGGAGGCGGCCGCTCGACGTCGCGGCGCGCGACGTCGTCCTGCGCGTCGACTCGTCCTCGTTCACCGTCGTCGCCGGCGATCGGCCATTGCGCGTCGACCTCCCGGTGGCCGGTCTGCACAACGTCTACAACGCGCTCGCGGCGATCTCGTGCGCGCGGGTGGCGGGGCTCGGGACGGCCGCGGTCGCGCCGTCGCTCGCGGCCTACGTCCCGGCCTTCGGCCGCGCGGAGAAGCTCGAGGTCGGCGGGAGCAGCGTGACCCTGCTGCTGGCGAAGAACCCCGCGGGCGCCGAGCAGTCGCTCGCGTCGGTCCTCGTCGAGCCGGGCGCCAAGACCGTGGGCATCGCGCTGAACGACAACGCCGCCGACGGCACGGACGTGTCGTGGATCTGGGACATCGACTTCGAGTCGCTCGACCTCTCCGAGTGCGACCTCATCCTGGCAGGGGGACGCGCCGAGGACGCCGCGGTGCGGCTGAAGTACGCGGGGATCGGCAAGGACCGCATGCAGGTCTGTCCGGACCTCGACGAGGCGGTCGGAGCGCTCTCGCACGACGCGTGCAGCGGCCGGAGCGCGCACATGCTCGCCACGTACACGGCCATGCTCGAGATCCGCGATTCGTTCGCTCCCGCCGACGACCGGTTCGCCGGGCTGGGGCGGAGGATGCGGCGCGATGCCTGAGGTCGCGACGAAGCGGATCCGGATCGCGCACCTGTATCCGGAGGCGATGGACCTCTACGGCGACAACGGGAACGTGCTGGCTCTGAGGCGCCGCTGCGAGTGGCGGGACATCGAGGCCGACGTGCTCGAGGTGCGGGTCGGCGACCGGACGGACCTGAGCGACGCCGACGTCATCGTCATGGGCGGAGGCCAGGACGCCGAGCAGGCGTTCGTGGCCTCCGATCTGACGGCGCGTGCCGCCCAGCTGCGAGACCTCGTCGACGCGGGCGCCGCGGCTCTCGTGATCTGCGGAGGCTTCCAGCTGTTCGGCCTGTGCTACGAGACGTCGTCGGGCCAGGTGTTGCCGGGGATCGGCGTCTTCGACGCGTGGACCGAAGGCGGCCAGGAGCGGCTGATCGGGGACGTCACGATCGAGGCATCGCTGCGGCGCTGGGGCGCGGCGCACTCCCAGCCGCCCCTGCGGCTCGTGGGATTCGAGAACCACGCCGGCGTGACCCATCTCGGGGCCTCGGGCCGGCCGCTCGGCCACGTGATCCGCGGCGCCGGGAACCTGGGGAACGGCACCACCGAGGGCGCCGTCTACCGCAACGCCATCGGGACATACCTCCACGGACCGCTGCTGCCGAAGAACCCCAAGCTCGCGGACCATCTCATCGTGGCCGCACTCGCGCACCGGTACGGCCACGCCGAGCCGCTCACCCCACTGGACGACGCGCTCGAGATGCAGGCGCACTCGGTCGCGGCCGGGCGGTCCCAGGACGACGGGCGCGTGGGCGCTCCACGGAAGCGGCTCGCCGGCTGACCCGCCGCGTCGCCTGCCGCCGGCGGACGCTCACTCCTCGCCGGCCGGATCCTCCGTCCGCGAGCCGAAGCGGGCGAACGCCTCCTCGGCGGGGGCCGGCCGTCCGATCCCGAAGCCCTGCCCGTACGTGACGCCGAACCCGACGAGCATGCGGTACGTCTCGTCGTCCTCGACGAACTCCGCGGTCGAGGCGATCCCGAACCCGCCGGCGAGCTCGACCATCGCGCGCACGATGTGCTGGTCGCGGGGGTTCGACACGAGGCCCTTGACGAAGCCCCCGTCGATCTTGAGGCCGTCGACCGGCAGGTTGTTGAGGTAGTAGAACGACGAGAACCCCGAGCCGAAGTCGTCGAGGGTGACCCGGCAGCCGATGCCCTTCACGGCATCGATGAACGCGTGCGCCTTCGTCATGTCGAAGATCGCCGCCGTCTCGGTGATCTCGATGCCGAGCCTGCTCGCGTCCACCCCCGCGTCCGCCAACTCGCTGTCGATGAGCGACACCATGCGAGCGTCGGTGAGCACCTTCCCGGAGACGTTCACGTCCAGGTGCAGCCCCTCATCGCCGTCGTGCGCGGCGAGCAGCCCGATCGCGTGGCGCATCATCCAGCGGTCGATCTGGTGGATGAGCCCCACACGCTCCGCGACCGGCAGGAAGGAATCGGGGTAGATGATCTCGCCGTCATCGCCGAGCAACCGGATCAGCAGCTCGTAGCGATCGACGGACGCGTCGGCGAGGTTGACGATCGGCTGCGCGTAGACGAGGAACCGGTCCTCGTCGAGGGCGCGCTCGATAACGCCCGCCCACTCGAACCGTGACATCAGCTCGGCGTTCCAGTCCTCGTCCGGCACGTAGAGCCGACAGCAGTTGCGGTCCTCGTTCTTGGCCGCGTACGAGGCGGCGTCCGCGCGCGTGAGCAGCTCGTCGGTGGTCGTCGCGTGAGCGGGGAACAGGGCGATGCCGATCGACGCCGTGACGCGGACCGGCTTGTCGTCGAACGTGAACTCGGCGTCCGCGATCTTGCCGAGAAGACGCTCGGCCGCGTTGGTCGCGCCTTCGGCGTCGACGTCGTAGAGCACCACGCCGAACTCGTCGCCTTCCAGACGCCCGACACTGCTCCCGGCCCGCAGGCTCCTCGCGAGAACGCCCGCGACGGTCACGAGCACCTCGTCCCCGGCCTTGTGGCCGAAGCGATCGTTCACGTCCTTGAACGAGTCGAGGTCGACCCAGAGGAACGCCCCGGACGATTTGCCGCGGCGCGAGCGCTCGAGCGCGTGTTCGACCTCCTCCTCGAAACGGCGGCGGTTGAACAGGCCCGTCAGGTAGTCGTGGCTCGCCAGGTAGACGAGTTGGGCCTCCTGCCGCTTGCGCTCGGTGATGTCGCGCATGATCCACTGGCTCGCGATGCCGTCGGAGGCATCCGCGTCCATCGCGGTCATGGAGAGCTCGACGGGGACGGCCCTCCCGGACGCGTTGCGGATCTCGATCTCCACCGTCTCGGTCGCGCCCGGCTGCGTCACGCGGCGGTCTCGCACGAGGTCCGCGAACTTCTCCGGGATCAGCCGGCTGCAGTGCATCCCGAGGAGCAGGTCGTTCGCCAGGCCGGTGAGCGCGCTCGCGCGCGGGTTCGCGAAGATGACGCGGTTGTCCGCCGAGAGGCCGAGGACCGCGTCGGCCATGTTCGAGATGAGCGTGCGATAGCGCTCCTCGGACACCCGCACCGCGCTCTGGGCGAGCAGCTTCTGCTCGCTCTCCCGGCTCTCACGGGTGAGCGTCACCGTCACCATGCCGAGCATGATGATCCCGAACAGGCCGAGCGCCACACCGAACTCGCCGATCGAACGCTGCCCCAACTGGTACACCGCGCGCGGGAAGCTCACGGCCACCAGCGCCGCGGGCCTGCCGTCGATGCCGTCGAGCACCGTGTACGCGGTCATCGTGGTGGAGCTGCTGTCGTCGACCGGCACCACCTTCGACTGCGAGCTGAGCGCGGTGGCGACCGCCGGCGGCACTTCATGCGTGTCGGATGACCCGTACCACGCGACGTCGAGCCCGGTCAGAGCCGACAGGGTCGCGATCTCGTCGCTGTCGACGAAACGCCCCATCAGCAGGTAGCCGTGCGGCGTGGCCTTCCTGGACGCGTCGGTGACGGGTTCGGCGGCGAACAGCAGCGGGCCCCGCGGAAGGATGATGAGCCCGCTGGACCGCTGCCCGGTGCCGGTGAAGCGCAGGTAGGAGGGGGGCGACGCGATCAGCGAAGCCAAGCCGGCGGGGAACGGCGCGACCGCTCCCGTCTTGACGCTGATGCTGCGGTCCATGACGACGTGGCCGCCGGCGTCCACGAACGCGACGATGTCCACCTGGAGCGCCTGCACGGACGCCGGCTGAAGGCTCGTGTTCAGGAAGCCCGGGTCCTTGCCGAGCAGCACCTGATAGGCGCTGTTCCGGTGGCTCCAATCGTCGACGACACCCTCGAGCCCGTGCTGCAGCGTGGCGACCCCCTGGCGCACGCGCGAGACGTTCACGTCCGCGTCACGCGACTCGAGACTGCGCACGGTGGACACGGTGAACCCGTACACACCGAGGTACAGGACGCCGAGAAGGACGAGCACTCCGACGATCACATATCGTATTCGGCGTGCGAGCGAACTGCGCATTCGGTGACTCCGTTGCTGGTCGTCGCGACGTTCCCATATATCGCGCATGCGGCGCTTCTTGCCAACCCCCTGCCCGCTCGGAAGGAACCGCAGGACCGGCGGGGGAGAACCGAAGCGAGGAGCGCGCCAATGGCGCGAGGGAGCACCGCTGGACGGTCTCGTGCGCGTGCCGGACGGCTCACCTGCCGAAGCCTCCGGGAGCCTGCCTCCCGCTGAGCCCCGACGCCGCGACGCCGTACAATGAAGGCTCTCGTTCGAGCCGAAGGGGGCTTTCTCGGATGCGCTATCGCTCGCTGGGACGCACCGGTGTGGACGTGTCGGCGCTCGGGTTCGGATGCATGCGGCTGCCGACGCTCGGCGCACCCGACCGGATCGATGAGGAGGCCGCGACCCGACTGCTCCACGATGCGATCGACCGCGGCGTGAACTACGTCGACACCGCGTGGTTCTACCACGCCACGAGCTTCGGGCAGGCGGGGCAGAGCGAGCCGTTCGTCGGCCGCGCCCTGTCGGGCGGCTGGCGGGATCGCGTCAACCTCGCCACGAAGCTCCCGCAGCAGCTGACGCACACCCGTGAGGACATGGACCGCTTCCTCGAGCAGCAGCTCGAGCGCCTGCGGACCGACCACATCGACTTCTACCTCGTCCACGGCCTCAACGGGGAGACATGGGACCGCATCCGCGACCTCGGCGTGCGCGAGTTCATGGACGGCGCTCGTGAACGCGGGCTGATCCGCTTCCCGGCCTTCTCGTTCCACGGTCCGGCCGCCGATTTCCCTCGCATCATCGACGAGTACGACGGTTGGGCCTTCGGGCAGATGCAGTTCAACTACATGGACATCGACTATCAGGCGGGACTGAACGGCCTGCGCTACGCGGCGGACAAGGGCATCGGCGTCGTCGTCATGGAGCCGCTCAAGGGCGGCCGGCTCGCCCAGGACCTGCCTCCGGAGATGCAGGCCGTCTTCGACGAGCGCCCGGAAGGCTGGAGTCCGGCGGAATGGGCGCTGCGCTACGTCTGGGACCAGCCCGGGGTGAGCCTCCTGCTCTCCGGGATGAACGCGCCCGAGCAGCTCGAGGAGAACCTGCGCGTCGCCGGCGCCGCCGAGGAGAGCGCGCTCACGATCGACCAGCTGACCGTCTACGATGCCGCACGCGACGCGCTCCGCGCACGCATCAAGGCCGACTGCAGCGCCTGCCGCTACTGCCAGCCGTGCCCGTCGGGCGTGGCGATCCCGGACGTGCTCGCGGCCCTCAACGCCGCCGCCATGTGGAACGACGCGAACCCCTGGCTGACCGGCTACACGCGGATCGAGGGCAAGCCCGACCTGTGCACCGAATGCGGGCAGTGCGAGGACATGTGCCCGCAGGGCCTGCCCATCCGCGAGCTGCTCAAGGAGGCCAAGGCCGCCTTCGGCGGATAGCCGGAGGCGGCGGTCAGACGCGCGCCTTCGCCGGCGGTGTCCGCATGACGCTCAGGACGACGGTATCGTCGCGGAGTTCCCCGTCGGAGAACGCGAGCACCTGGTCGAGAACGCGCTGAGGGACTCGGGCGAGCGGCGTCCTCGTCATCTTGCTGAGCATGGCGAGCAACCCGTCCTCGCCGAGGAACTTCTGCCCGCGGCGAGCCTCGGTGACCCCGTCCGTGTACAGGACGAGCCGCTGGCCCGGCGGGAGCGTCGCGTCCACATCGGTGAATCGCGCGGCGGTCACCGCGCCCAGGATCGGAGACCGCGTGCCGCGCAGGAAGGACACGCCTTCGTCGCCGACGACGATGGGCGGTGGATGGCCCGCGGAACAGTAACGCAGACGGCCGGTGCCGACGTCGAGCACACCGAGGAAGACCGTCGCGTACTGCTCGACCGGCGACAGCAGACACACCAGGTCGTTGAGCCGCTGCAGGATGTCAGCCGGGTCGTCCGTCTCGAGGGCGTACGCGTGGATGCCGTCGTGCATGAGCGAGGTGAGCCGCGCCGCCTCGATCCCCTTGCCCGACACGTCGCCGATCACGATCCCGCACCGCCCGTCTCGCAGAGCGAAGACGTCGTAGAAGTCGCCGCCCACGTTCGCGGTCTTCGAGGCGGGCCGGTACACGTAGCTCGACTCGAGGCCCTCGATCGGCTCGGGCGGGCGCAGCAGCGCCTCCTGGAGCGTATCCGCGATGGTGCGTTCGCGCTCGTACAGCATCGAGTTCTGCAGGGCGAGCGTCGCCGACCTCGAGAGTCTCGACATGAATTCGAGCTCGAGGTCGTTGAAGGCCGGCCGGCGGGCCCGACGGTAGAACTCCAGCACGCCGAGCTCGCCGCCCGAGAAGCCGAGCGACGCGGCGAGGAGCGACCGGACCCGGTGCCGTCGGGCCGCGCCGGCATCCGCTCGCCGGTCGGCCAGGGCGTCGGCGACGAGCACCGCGCCACGCGAGAGGGCGGTGATCGGGGCCGAAGGCGTGTCGCGCTGGGTGAGCGGCTGCGCGGGACCGCCGGCCGCCAGCGCGAGCGCGCACGGGACCGCCCACCCGTCACCGTGCCGCATGAAGGCGACGGCGGCGTCGGCGCCCACCGCCCTGGCCGCCGCCTCGAGCGTCGTCGCCACGATCTCGGAGCGGTCCAGCGTGCCGCTGATCGCGGTGCGCAGCTCGTTGAACGCCTCGTCCAGCCGCTGACGCTCCCTGCGCTCGGTCAGGTCGGTCGCGAACGCGTAGTACGCGACAGGTCGGCCCTCGCCTCCCGTCAGCAGGTGGACGAGCAGCTCGACGGGCACTCTCGTCCCGTCCTTGCGCGCGTACTCCTTCTCGTAGCGCACCGGCTCGCCCGTCCGCACCAGCTCGGCCAGCATCTCCGTCTCCATGTCCGCGTACTCGGGCGGCGTCAGCTTGCTCGCCCATGAGATGTCCAGGAGCTCGGCGGCGCTGTAGCCGACCAGACGCTCGAACGCCTTGTTGACGAGCCCCATCGTGCCGTCGAGGTTCCCGACCCCGAACGGCTGCGACGAGTCGTCCAACAGCGTCGCCATGAAGTCCGCGCGCTCGCGCGCGCTCCGCAGCGCTTCCTCGGAGACGCGGCGCTCGGTGATGTCACGCCCGTAGACGGATACCCCCTCGGCCGAGGGGAACACCCGGACATCCGCCCAGATGTCGGTCTGCGGGAGGTAGCGCTCGAGCTCGACGACCTGGCCCTCGAACATCGCGGGCGCGAACGCGCTCTCCTGGAAACGCTGAGTGGCGGGGTCGCCGACGACCTCGCCCATCGTGCGTCCGATCAGCTCCTCCGGCGGAGCGCCGATCATCCGGCCGGCCTCGGCGTTCGCGTAGGTGAAACACCATTCGCGGTCCAAGGCGTAGAACCCGTCGCTGATGCTCTCGAGGATGGTGGTCGTCAGCTGTTGCGATGCCTGCAGGTCTTCGACCAGGCGAGCGTTCGCCATCGCGGTCGCCAGCGTGTCGGCGATGCCGGCGTAGAGCGTGAGTTCCTGCTGCGCGAACGAGCGTCTCCCGTGGAAGACCAGTGCGATGGCACCGACGAGCCAGCCGGCGCTCTTCATCGGCAGCACGATCCAGCGGGCGTCGGGCACGCCCAGCCGGGCGAACCGCACCTCGGCTTCGGGCGGGACGTCCGGGTCCTCGTGCGTGATCATCGGAAGGTCGTGCGCAACGATGCGGCCCGGGTTGCTCGTGTCGTCGATGGCCAACTCGGACACGGCGTCGACGAGCTCGTCGGGGTACCCGTGCAGCGCCATGGCGCCGAGCACGTGGCGCGACTCGTCCAACGCGTATATCGCGATCGAGGCGACGTCCGCCGCCGCCCCCAGCTCGTCGGCCGCGTGCCGGCAGATCTCGCGAAGTTCGAGGGAGCTCGCGGCCGCGGTCGCGACGGACTGCAGCATGCGCGTCCGGCCGAGCTCCAGCTGCTCGGCCGCGTGAAGGCCGGCGTTCTCCACGGCGATCGCCAACTCGTTGGCGACGGACCAGAAGAACGTGACGTCGTCGGCGTCCAGGCCGCGAGGCTCGCACCAGGCGAGCGTGACCGCTCCCAGCACGCCCGAGCGCCCGGCGACCGGGAGGACGAGAAGCGCCTGCAGGTCCACGCCATGGCGCGCGTAGGAATCGCGCACCACCTTGGGGACCTCCCGGATGTGGCCGCCCGGACGCACGACCGGCGCGCGCGTGTTGACCGCCTTCGCGACCTCGAACGGCTGATCCAGACCGACGCCGGCGCGGAACTCCTCGAAGAACGCGGAGGGGAAGCCGACACCGGAGACCGGCGTGAGGCGCGAGCCCGTCTCTTCGAGCGACCAGAACGTGATGACGTCGACGCCCAGGCGTTCGTGCACGAAGGCGAGCGCCCGGCCGACGACCTCGTCGATCTCGAGCGACGACGTCGCGAGCTCGGTGAGCTCGTGCAGCGCCTCGACCCGGCGCCGCGCGCCCTGTTCCGCCTCGAAGGAGCCGGCGTTCGCGAGCCCCTCGGTGAGCAGCGAGACCACCGCCTCGAAGAACGCCTTGTCCTCGCGTGTGAACGCCCGCGGTCTCGCCCAGCCGGCGAAGAACGTGCCGATGGCGCGGCGGTGCGACACGAGCGGCACCAGCGCGTACGCGCGGACCTTCGACTTCCGGGCGTTGCGCCTGCTGGCGGGCGTCACCTTCTTGCCGGCGAGATCGTCGCAGAACCGCGACCGCTTCGAACGGAAGGCCGCCGCCGTCTCGACCGCCGCGTCGACGGGCATCGCGCCCATCCGCGCGAGAAAGCCGTCCATCGAGTCGACGACCGCCGCCGACTCGAGCGTCGTCCCGTCCTTGCTCAGAAGACGCAGCTGGACCAGCTCGGCACCGAGCAGCTCGTGGACCCCGTCCACGACCCGTTTCGCCAACTCGTGGACGTCGAGCGAGGACGAGGCGATCGCCGCGATCTCGTTGAGCAACGCCGTGCGCTCCGCGCGCGCCGCTTCGTCCTGCCGGGCCTCTCTCTCCGCCTCGTAGAGCAGCGCGTTCTTGAGCGCCACCGACATGGCCACGGACAGGCGGCCCGCGAAGTCCTGGTCGGCGGCGTCGAAGTCCTGCGGGCTGGAGTACGCCAGCGCGAGCACGTGCGTCACGTCGCCGTCGACCACGAGCGGGATCAGCGCGAACGCTCGCGTCTCGTAGGGCACGACGAAGTCCTTGTTCGTCAGAGGATCGGCCCACGTGTCGCGGATGAGCAATGGATGGCGCTCTCGAGCGGCTCGCGTGAACGCCGGGAAGAACGACGCGTCCCGGGGCACGCCCACGAGGCCGTCGCGCACGTTGCGCACGTGGGTGACGGTGGCCCCTCCGTCGTGCACGGCGATGACGAGGCACTTGTCAGCGCCGGCGGTCTCGGACACCTCGCCGACGAGCTTGGCGATCAGCTCGTCGGGCGTGAGAGCGGTTCGAACGATCTCGTTGATCGCGTTCAGCGTCTCCGCTCGGCGGGCCGCGTCGCGCTCCACCTCGAGCAGGCGCGCGTTCTCCAGGGCCAAGGTCACGGCGGTGCCGAGGCGCCGGCCGAAATCGACCTCCTCGGAGCTGAACTCGCGCAGCGTGGTGCTCATGTAGAACATGAGGCAGCCCGCGACCGATCCGCGTATCCTCATGGGAACGGCGAGGACGGACTTCAGCCCGTGGGCCCGCACGAAGCCGACATCCACGGCCTCGTCGGCCTGCATGTCGGTGATGGTGAACGGTTCGCCCAGCTTCACGGCCGCGGCCGCGTTGGGCGCCTCTGCCTCCGTCAGGCGCACGCCGACGTCTTCCGGGCTGAAGCCGTGCTGGTAGCGCACGACCCACGACGCTCCCTCACGGATCTCGATGGTGCCGGCGTCGGCGTGGACGGCCTTCGTTCCCTCCTCGAGGGCGCATTGGAGGATCTCCTCGGTCTCCATCGTCGAGCTGAGAGCCGCGTCGATGGAGGTCAACGCCTCGCCGAGCACCGCGCGCCGCTCGAGCCGGTCCGCGTTCCGACGCAGGTCGTCGACGTCGGCGAACGCGACGACCACGCCGTCGCTGCTCCCGTCCGCGGAGCGGTACGGGCGCAGGGTCATCAGGTGCCACCGGCCGCTCTCGTCGCGGACCTCGCGCCGCTCGGTCCCGCCCGACTCGATGACGGAGGCCGCCAGCGCCGGGAGGTCGTCGACGTCGACCCGCAGCCGCAGATGTTCCAGCAGCCGGCCGACGTCGGTCTCCTCGATGCGGACGACGCGGGACGCTTGCGGCGTGAAGCGCCTGATGCGGAGCGACCGGTCGAGTATGAGCACCGGCACGTCGATGCTGGCGGCGAAGTTCGTCAGGTCGTCGTTGGCGAGCGCGAGCCCGCGGTTGCTGCTGCGCAGCTCGTCGTTGACGGTGACGAGCTCCTCGTTGGCGGACTGGAGCTCCTCTTTCGCGGTCTCGAGCTCCTCGTTGATGCTCTGGAGCTCCTCGTTGCTCGAGCGTATCTCCTCGTTGGCGCTGCGGAGCGACTGGGTGGCCTCTTCCTTCTCGTCCGCGACGGCGCGGAGCCGCGCGCGGACCGCGCCGAGCTCGACGCGCAGCCGCCCTTCGCGCGACTCGTAGAGCTGCGCGAGGTCCTCGTCGCCGACCGGGCCGGCCGAGACGATCTCGCCGACGGGGATCGAGCGGAACGCGATCAGGAAGGTGCTGCGCCCCGGCGCCGGAGGCAGCGGCATGACCTCGATCGAGACATGCCGCGTCGTGCGGCGCTCGACCATCGTCGCCACCCGCGTCGACGCGGCGTCGGTCGTGACCGCCGTCTCGAGCGCCTCCTTGAGGTCCAGAGCGATAGCCGGCCGCGCCATCTCGTTGATGTCGAGGGTGGCCCGGCCAGCGGCATGCTCCAGGTACGGGGAGGTGTCGCCGAAGAAGTGGAGGATGTGCCCGCCGGCGTCGACGACCACGCGCGGAGGCGCGTACACGAGCAGCGCCATCTCGTTCGCGGCCGTGCTCGGGTCGTGCAGATCGGGCTCCACATCGAGGGCCGGCGCGGCCACGGACAGTGCGTCGATGCTCATGTGCGCGGCGTTGGCGACCCCGGCGGGCAGGCGGGGCGCGACGTCCTGCCGGCGGTAGAGGTGGGTCAGCTTGTCGATCGTGCGGAACAGCCGCGGCGCGGACTCCGGCGTCTCGGACGTGCCGAGCAGCAGCACGCCGCCGGGCGCCAGGGCGAAGTGCGCCACGGCGAGCACCTGGGTCTGGAGCGCCTGGTCCATATAGATCAGCACGTTGCGCATGGAGAGCACGTCGAGGCGCGAGAACGGCGTGTCCCGCGTGATGTCCTGGCGCGCGAACACGCACATGTCCCGCAGATCGCGGTTGATCTCGAAACCGTTCTCCGTCCGTGAGAAGTACTTCGCCAGCCGCTCCCGCGAGACAGACGTGCAGATGCTGGCCGGGTAGATCCCGGCCCGCGCGCGCCGGATCGATGCCTCGCTCGCGTCCGTGCCGAAGACGGTCACCTTCCGCTGGACGCCCGCATCCTCGATCGCTTCGAGCGCCGTGATGAGGATGCTGTACACCTCTTCGCCGGTGGAGCACCCCACGACCCAGACGCGGATCGGCTCGGCCGCCGGCTTCGTCGCCACGATCTCGGGGAAGACGCGCGTGCGCAGCGTCTCGAAGACCTCACCGTCCCGGAAGAACTGGGTGACGTTGATGAGCAGGTCGTCGACGAGCGACGCGAGCTCGGACCGGTCCTCCTCGACCAGGCGCCGGTAGGCCTCGAGGTCCGGCGCGTCGTGCAGCATCGCGCGGCGGCCGACGCGGCGCATGACGGTCGTGGGCTTGTAGCCCGAGAAGTCGAGGCCGGACTCGATGCGGACGAGCCCGAGGATGCGCGCCATCGCGTTCGCGTCCGCCTTCGCGGAGGACCTCGGCTTGCCCGCCGAGATCGGCGCGCCGCCGAAGGCCGGATGGCGCACGCGCGCCATGAGGTCGCCGGCGATGTGCTCCGGCGAACCGACGAGGTCGCACACGTCGGCCTCGATCGCCGCCGTGGGCATGCCGGGATATTCAGCGGTCGCGGGATCCTGGGCGAAGGTCATCCCGCCGGCGCCGCGGATCGCGCGCAGGCCTTGCACGCCGTCGGTGCCCGTGCCGGACAGCAGCACGCCGCAGCCGCGCGCCTCGTTGTGTGCCGCCAGCGAGGTGAAGAGCGCGTCGATCGGCTCCAAGCACTTCTTCGAGCGCTGATGGAGCCGCAGCCGGCCTTCCTCGAGGAACGGCTCGCGGCCTTCGGGGACCACGTAGACGGTCCCGGCGGTCAGGGTGTCGCCGCTGCGAGCGCGCACCACCCGCAGCGTGCATGCCGAGCCGAGGATCTCGGCGAGCTGGCTGCGTGTGCTCGAATCGAGGTGCTGCACGACGACGACGGCGAACGGCGCGTCCGATGGGAGCGCGCCCACGAGGCGCCGCAGCGCGTCGAGCCCTCCCGCGGAGGCCCCGACTCCGACGACCGCGCATGTCGATCGCTGCTCAGGCATCGCCATCACCGGCACGTCCTCACACGCGCGTCCACGCAGCGGGACTGTCGCGTACGGCCGGCGTTCCCAAAGGTGCGCCGCCGGTTTTTGGGATTGTACCTCGCGCGGCCTGCCTGCTCGACAGGAACGCTACTTCGTCGCCTTCGCCCGGTTGTAGCCGATGGCCTCGTGGACGAGAGCCTTCAGTGGCCCTTCGTCGATGCGGTCTCCTTCGTGGAACTTGATGGCCCGCCTCTGATTGCCGGCCAGTTCGTCGTTGAACAGCCCGTCAGGGTCGCTGAGCGACGCGCCGTGCATGAACCCGAGCTTCACCGAGTCCTTGAAGATGTTCCCGACGCAGAGGATGCCGTCGAGCGACCAGACCGGTGCCCCCATGTACTTCCACTCCTCGACGATATCGGGGTCGGCCTCGAGGATGATCCTGCGAAGCTCGGACAGCGTGGTACCGCGCCAGTCCGGATACCGCGCGCACAGGTCGTCGATCGCTTCACCCGCGTTCATGACCGTCCCCCTTCGTCTTCCGCCTCGATCGTCCGGCTTATCCCGCCGGGAGTTCACGCACAAACAGGACGGGACCCTCGTGTGGCGGATCCGAGGGTCCCGACGACATGCGACTGGCGGAGAGGGGGGGATTCGAACCCCCGAGACGGGGTAACCGCCTAACGGTTTTCGAGACCGCCGCATTCAACCACTCTGCCACCTCTCCGAAGGTGGCGCCTGAAGGCGCACGCGCTAGTGTACCGAGCGGCCCACCGCCCGGCAACGAGCCGGGGGGAAAGACGGGACCGGTCCGGGATCGGCGCGCAAGCCCGCGCGCCATCGCGAGAGCAGCCGAGAAGCGAACGGCCCGCCCCGCGTCTCGGCGGGACGGGCCTGATGCGATCCTGGCGGAGAGTCAGGGATTCGAACCCTGGGTACGGTTCAACACCGCACACACGATTTCCAGTCGTGCTCCTTCAGCCACTCGGACAACTCTCCGTGAGCGCGCCGGCACGGGCAGTCGCGTATCCCGCGCTGGGCCGCGCGCCAACGCGCGAGCGCCCGCGGCAGTACAGACCGCGCGCCGCGGGCGCGGCAACGCGGCCGCGCCCTCAGCCCTCCAGCGGCTCCGTCTCGCGCTCCGCCCGACCGCAGTGCGGCGAAGAACGCGCGCAGGAGCGCCGCGGACTCCTCGGCGAGCACCCCGGCGGTCACCTCGTAGCGATGGTTGAGGCGCTCGTCCGAGGCGATGTCGTACAGCGTGCCCAGCGCGCCCGCCTTCGGGTCGACCGCGCCGTACACGCACCGGTCGATCCGCGCGGCATGCAGCGCGCCGGCGCACATCGGGCACGGCTCGAGCGTCACGTACACGGTGCAGCCGCTCAGGCGCCAGCGCCCGAGCGCGACGCGCCGCGGCGCGCACGGCGAGCATCTCCGCGTGCGCCGTCGGGTCGGCGTCCGACTCGCGTCGGTTCCGGCCCTTCGCCACGACCTCGCCGCCGCACACGACCACCGCGCCGATGGGCACCTCGCCCTCGTCCGCCGCCGCGCGCGCCTCGTCCAGCGCGGAGCGCATGAAGCGCTCGTCCGCATCTCGTTCCGATGTGTTCCCGCCGGGCATGAACGGAGTGTATCGCGCACCCCGTCTATGGGCACGAAGAGCGGGAACGCCGATGACCGAGTGATAGACTGCCCTCGCGGCTTCAGCGCCTTGTGGAGGGGTGGCAGAGTGGCTGAATGCGACGGTCTTGAAAACCGTTAGCCCGCGAGGGCTCGTGGGTTCGAATCCCACCCCCTCCGCCATCGCGCCGCGCGCGGCGCGGAAGGAGGCCTCCTCCATGCTGTCCCGCTTCCCACGAACGTTCGCACTGGCCGCCGGTGCCGCTGTCCTCCTCGCGCTCGCGGCGTGCGCCTCGCCGACATCCTCGCGCTCACCCTCGACGCCCGGCACTCCGCAGGCGACCGAGCCGGCCGTCACGCCGTCGGTGACGGTCACGGCATCGGTCACGGCCACCGCCGGGCGATCGCCGTCCGCTCCGCCCACGGCCTCGGTCGCCGCCACCGACACGGCGTGGGAGGCCCGCTACATGGGCGTCCTCGTCCGCGGGTTCAAGACGTCGAAGAAGCTGGTGGCGCTCACATTGGACGACGGCCCGAACGGCTCGGCGGCGGCGGTCGCCAAGGCACTGCGCTCCTACGACGCGAGCGCGACCTTCTTCTCCACCAAATGGGCCGTGTACCGCTTCCCCGCCGCCATCCAGATGCTCACGCAGGTCGGCGAGATCGGCGATCACACGTTCGACCACAAGCCGCTCACGGGCTCGCTCGCATACGACCTCGGCGAGATCGAGCATCTCGACCGCATCGTGAAACCGCTCATCGGGCACGACACGACGTGGGTCCGCCCCTACGGCGGCGAGGTGAACGCGCTCGGGCTGAAAGCGGCGGAACAGAGCGGCCACATCGTGGTCGACTGGGACATCGATTCCTACGACTCGCACCAGGCGTACATCCCGCCCGAGAAGGTGTACGAGAACGTCATCACCAAGATCCACCCGGGCTGCATCGTCCTCATGCACTTCAGCCACAAGGAGAGCATCGAAGCGCTGCCGATGATCTGCGCCTGGCTGCAGGAGCACGGATATCGCATGGTGACGCTGACCGAACTCGCCCGCGAGGCGAGCGGACCCGAGTAGAAGGCGGTTCATCCGGACGTCGGCGCAGGTCAGCCGCTCGTCGCTTCTATGGGGTTGCGCGCAGCGGCTATGATAGGGATGTGGCGGATCCCAGCTCGACCGCTCACCACATGCCTCGACGAAGCCGATACAACCGTAGAAATGAGGCGGTCCCCCTTGCACGCGCCCACCGAGCATACGTCTCGTGTGCGCCTTCGCCTGCTCGTCGTCGCCACGGTGGTCGCAGCCGCGACGCTGCTCGTGGCGGTGCCGGCAGTGGCGGCGCCGACGTTCGACCCCCTCAACGTCATCCCGTACGAGACGTTCCGCGCGTCGAGCTCGATGTCGGCCGCCGACATCCAGGCCTTCCTCAACACCGTGACGGGTCCGCTCGGGTCGCTCGACACGACCGACTACGTGACCCCCGGCGGGACGGGCGGATGCGGCGTCCCGTGGAAGAAGGGCGAGCCGAAGAAGACGGCCGCCGAGATCATCTCGGAGGCGTGCACCTACTGGAACATCAATCCGAAACTGATGCTCGCCACCCTCCAGAAGGAGGAGAGTCTGCTCACCACGAGCGACTCGCAGAACGCGGCGCGGCTGAAGAAGGCCGTCGGCTGCGGCGTGTACGGCGTCGACCCGAAGACCGGCGCCACGAAGAACCGCTACCCCGGCTTCGGCAACCAGATCTGGAACGCCGCGCGTGTCTACTCGACGTATGAGATCGTCTACAAGTGGGGGCCGGGCATGAAGGTGACGGTCACGCTGCTGAGCAACGGCACGACGACGACGATCAAGCCGAAGAACGCTTCGACGTTCGCGCTCTACAAGTACACGCCGTACTACCCGCAGAGCCTGGTGTGGTCCGTGTACGTCCGCTACTTCGGCGACCCGCAGACGCCGCCGCGCCTCCGCCCGGTCTACCGCTTCCGCGCGGTCCGCACCGGCACCTACTTCTACACGGCCTCCGAGGCCACCCGCTATACGCTGCTGCGGTCGTCGGCCTTCCACTTCGACGGCGTCGCGTTCACGGTGGACACGAGTTCGACGGCCAACACGAACCCGCTCTACCAGCTGCGCAACAAGAAGACCGGCGTCTACTTCTACACGCCTTCGGGCTCGGTCGAGAGCGCGATGGTGGCGAGCAAGGCATGGAAGTCGAGCGGGAGCGTCTGCCGGATCGCGGCCAAGCTGCCGAGCGGCTCGTCCCTGCCCGTGTACCGCCTCGACAGCAAGGCGACACACGCCACGCTGTACACCTCGTCGGCGGCCACGAAGTCCTCGCTCACGAGCGGCAAGAAGCCCGCGTTCAGGTACGTGGGGATCGCGTTCTACGTCGGCCGGTCGGTCCAGACGACCACGCCGATCGGGCCGAGCTAGCCGGCCGCGCCCCGAACGCAGAAGTAGTAGCTCGCCAACCCGTACGCGGCCCAGACCGGGCACCGGCCGCAGATGCACGTGTCCGCGGTCGGCGAACAGCCGGTGGCCTCGCGCGCGCAGAACAGCCGCTGACCGCCGTCGCGCATGCAGTCGTTGTACGTCGGGCAGTCGGGGCAGAAGCACTGCACCGCGTTGCTCTCGGTGTCCTGGACCTTCACCGCCGCGGTCCCGTCAGACGTGGGAATGCATCGGGCGCTCGGCCAGCACCGACCGGAGGACGGTCGCCTGGTTGTGCTCCTCGTCGCGCGCCCCGTAGACGAGCGTCACCGTCCGGTGCCGCTGCTCGAGATCGAGAATGAGGTCGAGGAGCTCACCGTGGCCGAGCAGCTCCCGCTCGTAGCGCTCCTGGAACTCCGGCCATCGGCTCACGTCGTGACCGAACCACGTGCGGAGGTCGGTCGACGGCGCGATGTCGCGCAGCCACAGGTCGATGTGGCCGCGCTCCGAGCTCACGCCGCGCGGCCACAGCCGGTCGACGAGCACCCGGTAGCCGTCGGAGGAGGCCGGGGGATCGTAGGCGCGCTTCATCTCGATGCTCATGGGCCGATCTCCGTTCCTCGAGCGGCTAACGGCCGATGTCTCGGGCCGCGCCGGACTTGCAGTAGTGGTTGCTGGCGAGACGGTTCTCGCTCCATACCAGGCACGCCGGGCAGTTGCAGAGGTTCGTGAACGCCACGTCGGCGCAGATGGTCGTGCCGGTCGAGCAGTACAGGCCGCCGAGACGTTCCGGTGGAGGCAGCTCGGAGGCGCTCTTCGAGGCCTCGTACAGCTCCTTCGCGCAGGCGCTCCGTATCTGCACCGGGCAGCTGCCGCACCAGCACTTGTCGATGTTCTCGCGCGTGTACGCCACGTCGGGCATGGGTTTCGCCCTCCCTACAGTCGGTCGCCGCGCTCGGGCAGGGCCGTCTCCCGACGCTCGCGCGGATCGACGTATCGTCTCGGTTTCTTCCCCTTCGCCCGGACGCCGTTCCACCGGCCCGGCACGGGGCGCCGCGTCGCCGCCGCCGGCCCTGGGCCCATACTGGAGGCGTCGCCCGACGAGAGGACACGACGGTGCTCGCCGATATCGTGGACGTTCTGCGCTGCCCGGTGTGCGGCCGGCCGCTCGATAGGCGCGCCGGTGCGCTGGCCTGCGCCGTCGGCCATTCCTTCGACGTCGCACGCGAGGGGTACGTCAATCTGCTGGTGGGAAGCGCCGTCCCCGGCACGGCGGACACGGCGGCGATGGTCGCCGCGCGCGCGGATCTTCTCGGGGCGGGCCACTACCGGCCGTTGGCGGAGAGCGTGGCCGCGACCGCGAGGGACCTCGTCCCGGGTGACGCCCGGGGTGTCGTCTGCGACGTCGGCGCCGGCACCGGCCACTACCTGTCGACCGTGCTCGACGCGCTCCCCGGGCGATCCGGGCTGGCGCTCGACATCTCGAAGTACGCGGCCCGGGCGGCGGCGCGAGCCGACCCGCGGATCGGCGCGGCCGTGTGCGACACGTGGAAGGCGCTGCCGGTCCGCGACGGAACATGTGCCCTGGTCCTCGACATCTTCGCGCCGCGCAACCCTCCGGAGATGCGTCGCGTGCTCTCCGACCGCGGAGCGATCGTCGTCGTGACGCCGACGGGCCGCCATCTCGAGGAGGTGCGCGACTCGCTCGGGCTCGTCGCGATCGACGACCGGAAGGACGCGCGGCTTCGGGACGGCTTCCGTGGCGTCCTGCCTGAGACGAGCTCGCGCACGCTCGAATGGACGATGACGCTGACGCGCGCCGACGTGCGAGCTCTGGTGGAGATGGGGCCGAGCGCCCGTCACGTCTCCGCGGAGGACCTCTCGTCGCGCATCGGCGACCTCGTCGAGCCGGCGGTCGTGACCGGCTCGACGAACATCACCGTGTACGGCCCACCACCGCGCTGAGTGCTCCCGCCGCGGCCGTGAGGGGCGGGCCCGAGCCGCCGCGCTATGCTGCGTTCGGGGAATACGTTGACTGGCTGTTGTGCCACGGCAGCGCCCGGTCGGGTAGCATCGTCGACGGAACCCGCGGTCGCACGGCGGCCTCGACCGAAACGAACGGACCTTCTTCCATGTCCACCGTCATCCCGACAGAGAGACCGAGCGGCGCCGGGCGGGCACTCACCGTGAACGTGGTGTCCGAGATGGCCGACTCCTTCAAGGGCCACGGCGTTCACACGGCGTTCGTGCAGACGCGCGACGGCCTCAGGCGCGCGGGCGTCGACGTGCGCGTGAACTCGCGGAAGCCGAGCGACATCCTGCACATCCAGACGACCGGGCCGAAGGCCCTCGTCACACTGGCGCGCAACCGCTCGCGCTGCGTGGTGACGGCCCACATCGTTCCCGAGTCGCTCGTCGGCAGCTTCCGCTTCGCTCGCACGTGGCTCCCGCTGGCCTCCGGCTACCTCAAGCTCTTCTACGGCATGGCGGCCGAGGTGATCGCCGTCTCGCCGGCCGTCGCGGACGAGCTGCACCAGATGGGGATCAAGGCGCCGATCCACGTCGTGCCGAACGCCATCGACGTCGCCGCGTTCGGACCGGTCCCGGGCCTTCGAGAAACCGTACGCGCGCGCCTCGGGCTGTCCGCGGACGACTTCGTCGCCGTCTGCGTCGGCCAGGTCCAGCCACGGAAGGGCATCGACCCGTTCCTGCGGGCCGCTCGCGCCCTCCCCGACGTGAAGTTCATCTGGGTGGGCGGCATGCCGTTCCGGGTGCTGACCGCCGACCACCACCGGATGCTGCGGGAGATGGCCGACGCTCCTCCCAACTGCCGTTTCGTGGGCGAAGTGCTGAACGAGGAGACCCGGGACTACTACGCCGCGGCCGACTGCCTGTTCTTCCCGTCGCGGCACGAGACGTTCGGGCTCGCGGTCGTCGAGGCGGCGGCCGCCGGACTGCCGCTGCTCCTGCGCGACCTGCCCGCGTACGGCGCGCTGTTCGGCGACAGCTACATCGCGGCCGACGACGATACGTTCGTCGAGTGGCTCGCCCGCCTGCGCGACGAGCCGACGTTGCGGGAACACTACAGTCGGGCAGCGATCGAGCTGGCCGAGTCGTTCGACACGGCTCGCCTCGCCGAGCACCTGCTCCTCGTCTACGACGATGTCCTCCTCCGCGCGCGGGAGCAGGATGCCGAGCGCGGGCGAGCAGGCGGAAGCCGCCGGCGGATCGGACCTGCCCTTCAACAGGCCTTCTCCTCCCGGCGCAACCGGTAGCCCCGGGCCCGACGGGAGGGCAACCATGGTCGCTGGCGCGGATCGGCGCCGCGGCGGTTGGGGGCCCGCCCTCGTCGATCTCTCTCGCGCCCGTCAGGCGCTCCTCTCGATCGCGCAGCCCGCGCTCGGCGCCCTGATCGCCTACGGCGCCCTGCCGCCGGTCCGCGTGGTCGCCATCGGCGTGCTGGCGGCGGCCACCGGGTTCCTCGCCGTCTTCTCGCTCAACGACGTCCTCGACCTGAAGGCCGACGTCAGGGCGCTCGAATCGAACGAGGCGGCGGCCGGCGGGTTCGACATCGACACCGTCGCGGTGCGCCATCCGCTGGCGCGCGGCGACCTCTCCCTCGGAGCGTCCATCGCCTGGGTGGGAACGCTCGGGCTGGTCAGCGCGGTGTCGGCGTGGGTGCTCTCACCCGTGTGCCTCGCGCTGTTCGGCGCGGCCGTCGCTCTGGAAGCGCTCTATTGCATGCTGCGGTCGGTGACGTGGCTGAAGACGGTCGTGTCCGGCGTCATGGTCGGCATCGGGGGACTCGCGGGGTGGGCGGCGGTGGCGCCGCTGACCGTGCGCGCCGCGTCCTTCTTCGGCTTCCTCGCGCTGTGGGAGATCGCGGGGCGCAACCTGCCGAACGATCTCGCCGACATCGAGGCCGACCGCCCGACCGGCATCCGGACGGTCGCGACCGTCTTCGGACCGCGGACGTCGGCGCGAGCGATCGCGGCGGGCACGCTCGCCACGCTCCTCGCGATGGTGGCGCTCCCGGTCTCGGCGCTCTCGGCCGCCGCGGGGGCCGCCGTCGCGCTGTGGCTGATGGTGCTGCCGGCGGCGCGCCTGCTCGGGGATCCCACGCCGCGCCGGGCGGCGTCGTACTTCAACCGCGCGAGCCTCGTGCCCGCGTTCGTGTTCGTGCTGGTGCTGGGCACGAGCATCTTGAGGTGGTGAGGATGGAGACCGCCGAGGCACGTGCGCTGTTCGAACGGAGCGCGCCGACGTACGACCGCGTCAACGCGATCGTCAGCCTGGGACTGGACAGCCGCTGGCGCGACTGGGCGGCCCGCGCGGCGGGCGCTCGGCCCGGAGCCCGCGTGCTCGACGCGTTCGCCGGCACCGGGCTCGTCGGCATCCGTGCGGCGGAGCTCGGCGCGTCGGTGACGCTGGCGGATGCGAGCCCCGCCATGCTGGACGTCGCGACGCGGCGCGCCCGCGAGCGCGGCGTGGAGGTCGGCGAGGTCGTCACCGACCTCGCGGCACCGGGACCGGCCGTGCCGGGCGCGCCCTTCGACGCGGCGACGATGGTGTTCGGGGCACGGTACCTCGACCGGCCGGCGGATGTCGTTCGCTCGATAGCGAGCAGCTTGAGGCCCGGCGCGCCCCTGGTGATCGTGGACTTCGTCGTCCCCGACCGCGGACCCGTCACCGACGTCGCCGCCGGCTACTTCTTCCACGTGCTGCCGCGCGTCGCGGCCGCGCTGTCGGGGGACCGTGCGCTCTACGAACGTCTGACCTCGAGCACGCGGGCCATGGGCCGCGCGACGTCGCTGATCTCCGTGGTCCGGGCCGCCGGCTTGAGCGTCACGGAGACACGCCGCATGGGGTTCGGCCTCGTGCTCGGCATCGTCGGTGTCGCGTCGTGACGGCGGTCCCGCGGCGTGGTCTTGTCGCCGCCGCCTCGCTATACTGTCGCCTTGCGCCCGCGCGGCGCGCGACACGCGGAGAGTTGGCCGAGTCGGTTGAAGGCGCTCGCCTGCTAAGCGAGTAACGGGCTTAAAGCCCGTTCGAGGGTTCGAATCCCTCACTCTCCGCCATTTGACATCCCGCCTGCCGCGATGGCAGGATACCAAGGCCCTCAAGCCCCCGAACCGGGCTCGGGCATGCGCCCTTAGCTCAGCGGATAGAGCGTCTGACTACGAATCAGAAGGCCGTAGGTTCGAATCCTCCAGGGCGCGCCACCGTCGAAGGAGCGGGAACCTCGGTTCCCGCTTTTCTTCATCTCGGCACCCGGCGCGCACCCGGCGCGCCCTCGGCCGCTCCGTTCGACGAACGTCGGCATCGGCCGGAGCGCGGCCGCACCCGGTGCCGTCTCGCGGACTCCGAGACCGCGCCGGGTGCGGCGGACGCGCCCCTCTGGCTCGACTATCTGACGGTGAAGTATCTGGTCGCGGACGACGGGCCGAAGATGCTGGCCCCGATCGTCTGCCCGCCGTACGTCGCCGCCGCGCGCCACTTCCCGCGCATGGTCAGCCGCAGCGCGTAGGAGAACGCGTGCTTCGCGATCGTGACGCGCACGGTCTTCGACGTGACCCACGTGCGCCCGACGAGCCGCTGCCACCTGATCGTGACCGTGCCTCCTGCCGTGGTCGGGCTGATGCTGCCGGTGAGCTTGTACGTCCCCCCGGCCATGATGCCGGACACTCCGGAGAGCGCCAGCTTCGTCGCGCGATGAAGCGCGGCGACCGCGAACGTCACGGTCCGGGTGTCCTCGACGTTGCCCGCGTGGTCGATGGAACGGTACTGGAGCGTGTTCGTGCCCACGGTGCTCGACTGGACGAGCGTGCCGCTGCCGGCGTGGCCGTTGAGCGTCCACGTGGTCGTCGCGACCCCCGAGAACGTGTCCGTCGCCGTGAGATGCACGACCGCGCCGCCGGTGTAGCTGGCCACGTGGTCGTCGGTCGTCTTCGGAGGCGTGCAGTCGACGTCGATGCCGCTCACGGTGACGGTCGCCGTGTTGCCGGCCTCATCGACGGCGATCCCGGTCACGGACTGCGAAGCGCCGTCCGACGCGATGACGCGGTCGGGCGTCACGGACGACAGCCCGGAGAGCGCGTCGGCCGCCGAGAAGTGCACGACCGCCGGCGTGCGGCACCAACCGCACGGCGTCGGCGTCGTCATCAGCGATCCCGTGATCGTCGGCGGCGTCGTGTCGATGCGCACCGTCGCGGTCCGCGTGGCCTCCTGGTTGCCCGGGGCGTCCACGGAGCGGTAGCTCACCGTCGTGACGCCCTGTGTCGTGACGCTGATCGGCCCGCCGTACGGCGTCGTCGCCGGTCCGTCGATGCCGTAGAAGGTCGAGATGCCGTTGGGAGTGCCGGTGTCGACCGCGCTCAGCGTCAGCGTGACGGCGTGATTCACCCAGCCCGACGGCAGGCCTCCCACGGAGGTCACCGGCGGCGTGAGGTCGGCGACGTGGAACACCACTTGGACCGGCCCGGCCGTGTTCCCGGCGGCGTCCGCGACGGTGTAGTCGAGCGTGTGCGTGCCCGGCTGGCTCGTCGTGACGGTCGGCCCCGAGCCCGGCGTCCCATCCAGCGTCCACGTGATGGCGGCCACGCCCGAGACGGCGTCGGTCGCGCTGATGTGGATGGTCGCCGCGTCGTCGTACTGCGCGACGTGGTCGTCGCCCACCTGTGGCGGCGTCTTGTCGATGCGCACGACCGTCGTGTTCGGCGTCTCGGCGTTACCCGAGAAGTCGACCGAGTAGTAGGCGACGGTCGTCGTGCCCTCCGAGGAGACGGTGACCGATGACGAGTACGGCGTGTCCGCGGGTCCGTTCAGACCGTAGTACGTCGCGATCAGGTCGGGCGAGTCCGCGTCCGTCGCGCTCAGGCCGAAGGTCACATCGTGCGTGACCCAGCCGCTCGAGACACCGCTGATCGCGGTCGAAGGCGGCGTCACGTCCTGCGTGCCGAGCGCCATCCCGACGCCCGCGATCGCGTAGTCGGGCGCCACGTCCAGATCCGTCGCGCTGTAGATGCTCGCGCCGCCGTAGAACCGGGACGGGTAGCCGGCGTCGACGAACTCGACATGGTAGGCGTCGGCCGGAAGCGGCCCGATCCGGTAGGTGCCGTCGTCTCCGACGAGCGCCGTCGCCACCAGGCTGTTGTCGCTCACGGCGTACGCCTCCGCGACCGCGCCGGCCGCGGGCTCACCGTTCGCGCTCACGGTGCCCTCGATCGCACCCTGCCACGTGTCGTCCAGCGTCACCAGATCGTAGCCGGCCGCGCGCAGGTCGTCGATGAGGTCGGGCAGCGCGTCCAGCGTGTTGCTGGATGCGCCCTGGTCGTGGAGCTCGACCGTGGCCCCCGCGGCCGCGTTGGCCATGACGGTCGCGATGATGCTCGCCGGCGGCACGTCCGACCAGTCCTGGGGATCGATCGTCGCCCACGAGATCTTGAGACCGAGCTCGGGGAGCACGGTGTTGTAGGCGGGGTTCCAGGAGTTGAACGGCGATCGATACCAGTGGGGCGTGACGCCACAGTACGAGGTGATCACGGTCTGGGCTTGCTGGATGTCCGCGTAGATCGCATCCGTGGTCTCGCTCGTGACATCGGCGTGGTCGTACGTGTGGTTGCCGATGAGCATCCCCGCGGCGGCCGCGTCGAACGCCTCTGCCGGGTACGCCTCCACGTTCTCCCCCACGAAGAAGAACGTCGCCTTCGCCTTCTTCGCGGCCAGGATGCTCAGAAGCTGCGGCGTTCCCGCGGTCGGGCCGTCGTCGAAACACAGAGCGATCTGCGGCCTCAAGGTCGTCGCCGCCGTCGCGACAGGTGCGGCCGCCAACTGCGCCACGATCAAGAACAGTGCCGTCCCGATGATGCGTGCAAGAAGCCTGTTGCGCATGATCCCCACCCCTCCTGTGGGCGCCACCGACCGCCACTCTTTACCCAAAACATGGCGGATGCGCGGCGCTCGGGACGGCTGATTCGCGTCCGCCCCGGAGCGGCGACGCGGCGGCGATCGAGCCGAGCGGGGATTGTGACATGCTCCCTGACGTGCTCGATGTCAGGAACGACCGCCCGCGTGCGGGGCGCGGCGTCGCGGTGGGCGGCGCCCGCGTTCCGGGGCTCCGGACGCCTCGGCCGGGCCGCCGTCGGCCTCGGCGAGGTCGGCCAAGGCGCGCAGCAGCGAGCGCATCTCGCTCGGCTTCGAGAGCGCGAAGGTGGCGCGCGACGGACCGCCGCCGACCTTGATCGTCCACGCACCGGGAGGCGCCGCCTCGAAGACGTCCTCGTCGGTCACGTCATCGCCGGCCGCGAGCACGAACTCGAAGTCGCCCGAGGCCATCCACCGGTGCGCCGCGCTGCCCTTGTCGACGGCCCCGCTCTTGATCTCGAGCACCTTGTTCCCTCGCAGCATCGACAACCCGAGGTCCGCCGCCATGCCGCCGATGCTGTCCGTCAGCTCGGCGAGACGACGAGCCGCCAGCTCGGGCTCCACGAGGCGGTAGTGCCACGCGAGCGAGTAGTCCTTCTCCTCGACGAACGAGCCGGGGGTGCGATCGGTCCACGTCTCGAGGATCGGGCGCACGCGGTCCTTCCACTCGTTCGTCACGCGGACGAGCGTGACCCGGTCGTGGCCGGGCTCCTTGAGCCAGAGCCCGTGCTCGGCGACGAGAGAGATCCCGAGACCGCCGAACCAGCGTTCCATGGTCCGCGGGTCACGTCCCGAGACCACCACGACCGTCGTCCGCTCGTCCGCCGCGAGACGGCCGAGCGTCCCAAGGAGTTCCTCGTCGGGCGCGGCCACGTACGGTCGCGCGCCGAAGGAGACGAGCGTGCCGTCGTAGTCGAGCACCAGCAGTCGCCGCCGGGCGTGCGCGAACGCCTGCAGCAGCCGCGCGCGCGCCTCGCCCTCGAGCGTGTATTCGTCGAGCGCGACCTGCATCATCGCCACGTCGTCGAGCCGGCTCAGGAAGTCGTCGGCCCACCGCCTCACGTCGTAGCGCGCGAGGCGTCCACGCATCGCATCGCCGCGGCGCCGTTGCTCGTCCTGCGGCATCGACAGGGCATCGCTCATGGCCTGCACGACGCGGTCGCTGTCGAACGGGTTCACGATCAACGCTTCCGTCAGCTCCTGCGCGGCGCCCGCCATCTCCGACAGGACGAGCACGCCGTCGCCGGTGCCGCGACGCGCCGCCACGTACTCCTTGGCCACCAGGTTCATCCCGTCACGCAGCGGCGTGACGAGCGCCACGTCCGACGCCGCGTACGTGCCGATCAGCGCGTTGAACGAGAGCTGGCGGTAGAGGTAGCGCACGGGCGTCCAGTCGATCGTGCCCCGCCGTCCGTTGATATCGCCGACGAGCTCGTCCACCTCTCGCTTCAGCTGGTGATAGCTCTCCACGCGGTCGCGCGAGGGCACGGCGACGCAGATGAGCGTCACGCGGCCGCGCCACTCGGGATAGCGCTCCAGGAAGGCGTCGAACGCCCGCAGTCGCTCGGGTATCCCCTTGGTGTAGTCGAGGCGGTCGACCGACAGGATCACGCGCTGCTTCGTGCTCTGCTCGCGTATCCGCCGGCACTCCCGCCGCGCCGCCGGGTTCTCGGTCCCGTTCGCGTAGCGTTCGAAGTCGATGCCCATCGGGAACGCGTCGACGAGGACCATCCGGCCGGAGACCCGGAGCCGCCCGTTGCGGTCCTCGATCCCCGTGGTCGCCCGCACGCTGTGCAGGAAGTGCCGGACGTAGTCGTGCGTGTGCCAGCCCACCAGGCTCGCGCCGAGCACGCCCTCGATCAGCTCGTGCCGCCATGGGAGGAGCCTGAACAGCTCCCATGACGGGAACGGGATGTGCCCGAAGAAGCCGATGGACGCGTCCGGCAGCTTCTCGCGCAGCATCTGGGGCAACAGCATCAGGTGGTAGTCGTGGATCCAGATGCGGTCGCCCGGCTCGTAGAGCTCGAGCACCGCGTCGCGGTACTTGCGATTGACCCTCTCGTACGATTGCCAGAACCACGGGTCGAACTCCGCGTACCGCAGGAAGTAGTGGAACAGGGGCCACAGCGTGCGGTTGGAGAAGCCGTGGTAGAAGCCCGCCAGGTCGTCCGGCGTCAGGAACACGGGCTCGCAGCCGTAGCGCTCCCGCAGCTCGCTCCGCACGGCGGCGCGCTCGTCTCCGTCGAGCCGGCTGCTGACACCGGGCCATCCCACCCACACCTTGGTGTCGGACGACCGGATCGCGTCCAGCCCCGTCGCCACGCCGCCGACGCTGCGGTGATACCGCCGCGTCCCCTTCCGCCTCTCGACGCTGACGGGCAGGCGGTTGGCCACGATCAGAAGTTTCCCCACGTTCACCCCCGTCGGAGACGGCCGGGCAGCCGTCCCAACACCGATACCCCTTTCCCGCCGGCGCCCCGCGGCCTCGCGAACGCCCGCCCGCGGAAGCCACGTCGCGCCGACGGGTAGGAACGTGGCATCCGTCGGGCGATATCGGGAGGTCGCGGTCGTGGAGAGCCAGCCCCGCCATCCTGCTCCGGCTTCCGAGCCCTGGTACCGCAACGCGGTCATCTACGCCGTCGACGTCGAGAAGTTCGCCGACGGCAACGGTGACGGCGTCGGCGACTTCGCCGGCCTCATCGACCGGCTCGATTACCTGGACGACCTCGGCGTGACCGGACTGTGGCTGCTGCCGTTCTATCCCTCCCCGCGCAAGGACAACGGGTACGACTGCACGGATTACTACCGGGTGGACCCGCGCTTCGGCACGTTGGACGACTTCGACCGCCTGGTGCGGCTGTGCGGCGAGCGCGGCATCCGGATCATCATCGACATCGTCATGGACCACACGTCCGACGAGCATCCCTGGTTCCAAGCCGCCCGTCGCGACGCTCGGTCGCGTTTCCGCTCGTACTACACCTGGGTCGACATGCCGCCGCGCGTGGGGCTGGCACACGGCTCGGCCTTCCCCGGGGAGGAGTCGAGCCTGTGGAAGTACGACTCGGTCGCCGGCGCCTTCTACTACCACCCGTTCTACCGGTTCCAGCCGCAGCTCAACATGTCCGACGCCGAGGTGTGCAACGAACTGATGCGCGTGCTCGACTTCTGGCTGTGCTTCGGAGTGTCGGGATTCCGCCTCGACGCGGTGCCGCTGATGCTCGGGCTCGAGGGGCCGGCCGTGAACGTCCCGAAGGACCCGCTCGGCATCTTGCGAGAGGCCCGCGACGTGGTCGCGCGGCGACGAGCCGACTCGCTGCTCATGGGAGAGGTCGACCTGGAGGCCGGCAAGCTGATCGGCTACTTCGGCGAGGGCGACCAGCTCAACGCCCTGCTCGGGTTCCTGCTGAACAACTACGTGTTCCTCGCCCTGGCGACCGAGTCGCCGAGCGCGATCCTTCGAGGGCTCCGGCTGCTGCCGTCGGTCCCCGACGGCTGCCAGTGGGTGAACTTCCTCCGCAACAGCGACGAGCTCAACATCCAATGGCTGCCCGAGCAGGACCGCGCCGCCGTCCTGCAGGCGTTCGCGCCGCAGCGCAGGATGCGCATCTACGAACGCGGGATCCGCCGGCGTCTCGCCCCGATGATCGGAGACCGCGCCAAGGTCGAGCTCGCCTTCTCGCTCATGTTCTCGCTGCCCGGCTCCTCGCTCGTGATGTACGGCGACGAGATCGGGATGGGTGAGGACCTCACGCTGAAGGGCCGCGATGCGGTGCGCACGCCGATGCAATGGTCCGCGGAGCGGAACGCGGGTTTCTCGGCGGCACCCGCCCGTTCTCTCGTCCGCCCGATCATCGCGGAGGGGCCGTTCTCGTACACGGCGGTCAACGTCGCTTCTCAGATGGACGACCCGGCCTCGCTGCGCTCCGCCGTGCGCGCGCTCATCCGAGCGCGGCTGGACTGCCCGGAGATCGGGTCGGGGTCGTGGCAGCCGTTCGAGACCGAGCCCGAGAGCGTGCTGTCCCACCAGTACGTGTACCAGGACAGCACGGTGATGATGGTGCACAACCTCGCCCGGGAGCCGGTCGACGTGGTGATCGACCTTCGCGACCATCCCGGACGGCAGCTCGAGCTGGTCGTCGGGTCTCCGTCGGTCTCGGACGGGCAGGAGGGCTGCCACCGGGTGAGCCTCGCGCCCTACGGATACGCGTGGTACCGCGTCGTCCAGAAGCCGCTGGAGCCCGATCATGCCTGAGCCGTTGCCACCTTCGCGGCCGTGGTGGCAGGCCGGTGTGATCTACCAGGTCTATCCGCGCTCGTTCCAGGACACGAACGGCGACGGCGTCGGGGATCTCGCCGGGATCCGGAGCCGGCTCGATCACCTGCAGTGGCTGGGCGTCGACGCCATGTGGATCTCGCCGATCTTCCCCTCGCCCATGGCCGACTTCGGCTACGACGTATCCGACTACTGCGGCATCCACCCGCTGTTCGGCACCTTCGAGGACTTCGACACGCTCGTGGAAGCGGCGCACGAGCGCGGGATCCGCGTGCTGCTGGACTACGTCCCCGACCACACCTCCGATCGCCACTCCTGGTTCGAGGAGTCGCGCTCGTCGCTCGACGACCCGAAGCGCGACTACTACATCTGGCACGACCCCGCCCCGAACGGCGGTCCCCCGAACAACTGGCTGTCGCATTTCGGAGGCTCGGCGTGGGAGTTCGATCCGCCCACCGGCCAGTACTACCTGCATTCGTTCCTGAAGGAGCAACCGGACCTGAACTGGCGCAACGACGAGGTCCGCTCGGCGATGCTCGACGTGCTGCGCTTCTGGTGCGAGCGAGGCGTCGACGGGTTCCGCATCGACGTGCTGTACCAGATCGTGAAGGACTCCCGGTTCAGGGACGATCCGCCCAACCCCGACTGGACGCCGATCGCGAGCCCTCACGACCGGCTCATCCACGTCTACTCCCAGGACCAGCCGGAGGTGCACGACATCATCCGCGAGATGCGCGCGATGATCGACCGGTACGGCGACCGCTGCCTGCTCGCCGAGATATGGCTTCCCGTCGAACGGCTGATGTCGTACTACGGCCGCGGCCGCCACGGCGTGCAGCTGCCGCTCAACTTCCTCCTGGCGAGCACGGCATGGAACGCGCGGTCGGTCCGCGAGGCCGTCGAAGCGTACGAGCGCGCGCTCCCGGACGGTGACTGGCCGGATTGGGTGCTCGGCGATCACGACACGCATCGCGTGGCGAGCCGGATCGGCCACGACCAGGCGCGCGTGGCCGCGTTGCTGCTGCTCACTCTGCGAGGGACGCCGATCCTCTATTACGGGGACGAGATCGGCATGGCCGACGTGCCGATCCAGGCGGAACGCGTCCACGACCCGCTCGAGAAGAACCTCCCGGGCCTCGGCCTCGGGCGGGATCCCGAGCGGACGCCGATGCAGTGGGACGGCAGCGCCACCGCCGGCTTCACGACCGGCGAGCCGTGGCTGCCGGTGGGCGATACGTGCGAGGGGCGCAACGTGGCGGACGCGCGCGACGACCCGGGCTCGATGTTGACGCTCTACCGCGCACTCATCGACCTTCGCCGCCGGGAACCCGCGCTCAGCGTGGGCGACTACCGCGAACACGCGGTGAGCGACACGACGTTCGCCTGGCTTCGCGGTCACGAAGGGCGCCGCTTCCTCGTGGCGGCGAACCTCTCCCACGGACCGGCGGCCGTCGATCTCGCCGACCTCACCGGCACGGTCGTCCTGACGACAGACGGCCACGGCACCGGCGAGCACTGCGAAGGGACGCTCATGCTCGCCGGCGATCGGGGCGTCGTCGTCCGGCTCGACCGCTGAGAGCCCCTCTTTGAGCGACGGAACGCGCTCGAACGCCGTCGGCGCGCGTGTTCGCGCCGTCCGCGGCACCGATGCAACCGACCGTTCGCCCGGCTCGGGTGGCGCGAACGGCGACCTCCCCCTATGCTTTACGCACGTGTACGCGCACGACGTGAAGCCGTCTCTCCGGGAGACGAGGGAAGGCGAGGAGGAGTATGAAACCGAACACGAAGATCGCGGTCGCGGCGGTCATGATCGCGGCGGCAGCCACACTCGCGCTGTCGGGCTGCGCCCCCAAGGCAGCCGCGCCGAGCAAGACCACGAAGGGCGCTCCGGCGCCGCTCGGCGTGTCGCCGGACGCGTCCAAGTTCACGACGAAGACGGTCGGCCAGGACACCATATACATGACGCCGACGAAGACGTACGACGCGGCCGACTTCCCGATGACCGCCATGACGGGCGCTCCGTCGAACATCCCGTACTTCAAGCCCGTGCACGACGAGGGCATCCTGAATCGGGCCTATCCGGCCACGGACAACAAGACGTACAAGTTCCTGGACCTCATGAACCAGTGCATCGCCCCGCAGTGGTACTACATGTTCTACAACGCCGGCGGGACAGTGAACAAAGACGTCGCGAGCACCGGATACAAGATCTCCTACCTCCAGGACTCCGGCCACACGAAGATCTTCCCGAACCTCGAGCTCGGCTACTACGACTTCGCGTGGATGGCCGGCAACCTCGTCACGGAGCTGTGGAGCGGCAATGTCTCGCAGTATCAGGAGCTGTGGCGCACTGGCGACGACTACGTGATCGTGGGCGCGTCGTACGAGGGCGGCATCGACCTCCTGTCGTCACCGAGCATCACGAGCCTCAAGGACCTCGCCGGCAAGACGGTCGGCATCATGAATCCCTCGTATGAGACCGAGGCGGAGCTCAACCACACGCTGGCCACCGTCGGTCTGGCGACCGAGTCGGCGGGCGGGAACGTCAAGGTCATCATGGCGACCCCCGGCATGATCATGAACGACATCCTGCAGGGTAAGGTCCAGGCCGGCTACGTCTGGGGCAAGTACGAGGTGCAGCTCAAGAAGCAGTCGCACTGGAAGACGCTCGTGCCGTGGACCCAGGAGGGGTACGGCTCGGACATCCCCCTGCTGTACCTCATCGCCCGCAGGGACATCGTCCAGCAGCACCCCGACGTCGTCCAGGCGGTCGTCCAGGCCAACTACGACGCCACGAAGATGGCGCAGGCGAGCAACGCGTGGGTCCAGCCCGACTACGCCATGTACGAGGCCTACTGGGTGAAGAACTACGGCGCGAAGCCCAACATCCTCCAGCCGACGCAGGACCAGCTCATCGCCGAAGCCAACCCGTCCTACCTGCACATGGTCGTCGACTACATGACCAAGTGCGGCTATTTCAAGATCCCGTACACGTACGATCAGCTCGTCGACGACAGCTTCTATCAGAACGTGAAGAAGTAGCCCTCCCGAGGGATACCGCTTCGAGCGCCGCGCCGCGTGACACCACGCGAGCGCGGCGCTCGCGTTCCGGGACCCGCACGGGCACGCCCGCCGCTCGACGGCGATCCGCCGGTGCCGCATGCTATCCGCGAAGGGGGACGAACCCTCCGGAAGGCGGCGAAGCGTGAGAACGGTGATCGGCGTGATGGGCTCGGGCCGGGACGCCGACGCCGCGCTCCTGGAGCAGGCGTACGCCGTGGGTGCGGCGATCGCGCGTGAAGGCTGGACGCTCCTGAACGGGGGGCGCTCCACGGGCGTCATGGACGCCTCCGCCCGGGGCGCGTCGGAAGCCGGCGGCCTGGTGGTCGGCGTTCTGCCCGACGAGGACGCGAGGCGCGCGTCCGCCTACGTGGACGTGGCCGTCTGCACCGGGCTCGGTGACGCGCGGAACGTGGTGAACGTCCTCTCGTCCCGCGTCGTGGTCGCCATGCGAGGGGGCTACGGCACGATGTCGGAGATCGCTCTCGCCCTCAACGCCGGCAAGACCGTGGTCGCGCTCGGGTTCGACCCGGGGCCCGCGTTCGACCGCCCCGGCGCCCCAGCCGGCGCTCGCCTCGTGCGCGCCGGGAGCGTGGACGAGGCCATCGCGGCCGTCCGCGCGGCGCTCGAGGGCCGTGAGGACCGGTGACGGCGGACAGGCTGGCCGGCAAGGTCGTCGTCATCACCGGGTCGACGCGCGGCATCGGTCGCGCCATGGCCGGCGCGTGCGCCGCGGAGGGCGCCACCGTCGTCGTGTCGTCGCGCCACGAGGACGCGGTGCGCCGCACGGTCGCGGAACTCGAGGCCTCCGGCGCGAGCGTGTCGGGCATCGCGTGCGACGTCGCCGACGACGCGGCGCTCGCCTCCCTGATGCGCCACGCGATCGACCGGCACGGCCGCATCGACGTGTGGGTGAACAACGCGGGGATGTCGCTCGGCATGCGGCGGCACGTCGACGTGAGCCCCGACGAGGTGCGCCGCATCGTCGCCGTCAACCTGACGTCGACCATGGTCGCGTCGCGGATGCTGGTCGCCTATTTCCGGGAGCGCGGCTCCGGCGTGCTCATCAATGTTTCCGGCCGCGGCGGCCGAGGAGACGCCGGGGCCTTCACGGCCGCCTACGCCGCCACCAAGGCCGGCGTGATGGTGTTCTCGAAGAGCCTGGCCGAGGAGCACCGCGGCGAGCCGTTGTCCGTCCTCGTGTTCCTGCCGGGCATGGTCGACACGGACTTCTACGGCGCCGGCATGGAGGTCGGCCCCGAGCTCGCGGACCTGGCCGGCAACATCCGCATCGTGCTCGAGGCGATCGGCACGCCTCTCGAGATGGTCGGCCCGGCGCTCGTCGACGCCGCCTGCACGGTCCCGGGCGAAGCGTCGGGCACCGTGCGCCGTGTGCGGGGCGGCGGCATGCTCGGGGGGCTCAGGCTGATGTGGGCGCGAGTGACGGGGCGCATGAGGCCCATGTAGCGGCCGCGGCCGTGCGGGCGGCGTCCTGCCGGGACGGCCGCCCCGCGGCTCACCCGCCGACGGGATGCTGCCCGAACTGCTCGCGCAGCGCGCTGAGCACCCGGCCCGTCCAGCTCGGCTCGCGGCGCGACGCCTCGCGGAAGGCGAGCGCCTCCTCGATGACGCGCGCCTTCACTCCGAGCTCGCGGGCCGCGTCCACCGTCCAGCCGCCCTCGCCGGTCTGCCCGACCGACCCGCTGACGCCGTCCAGCTCGCTCGCCGTGCAGCCGCAGCGCGCGCTCGAGCCAGCCGACGAGCCGCGATTCGATCACACTGCCGTGGTCGTAGACGTCGGCCGCGCCGGTGAGGTCGAGCTCGTAGTCGCTCGCCTTCAGGATCGTGAACCCCTCGGCGATGGCCTGCATCATCCCGTACTCGATGCCGTTGTGGACCATCTTGACGAAGTGCCCGGCGCCGTTCCCGGGGAAGTGCCGGAAGCCGTTCTCGACGGAGACCGCGCGCCACAGGTCGAGCAAGCGCTCGAAGTCGTCGCGTTCGCCCCCGATGAGCAGGCACGCGCCGTCGCGCGCCCCCGCCGGCCCTCCCGACACGCCCACGTCGATGAAGCGTATCCCGCGCTCGGCGAGACGCCGGCAGCGCGCGAGGTCGTCCACATAGTGGCCGTTGCCGCCGTCGATGACGGTGTCACCCTCCGCGAGCGCGTCCGCCACGCCGCCCGGCCCGAAGAGCACCGCCTCGGTCGCGCTGCCGGCCGGCAGCATCATCCAGACGGTGCGAGGCCGCGACAGCTCGCGCGCGAGGTCCGCCGGTGTCCGCGCGACGACCAGCCCTTCGCGCGCCATGCCGAGCGCGACGGACGTCGTGCGGTTGAGACCGACCGTGCGCCAGCCGTGATCGATGAGGTTGCGCGCGAGGCCGGCTCCCATCCTGCCCAGACCCACCACACCGATCTCGCCCGGAGCGGCGGCCGCCCGCAGCGAGGTTCGGCAGACGCCGGACGACGCCTCGAGAGCCTCGTCGGTGCCCGGCGCGTACGTCCCCAGCGGCGCCAGGCCGTGGTGCCAGCCGGTGACGATCGGGTCGATGAACCGCCACATCGCCTTGACCTCGCCGGTCGAGACGAACAGCGTCTGGTCGCCGGCGATCGCGTCGGCGAGCAGACGCGAGTACTCCTCGACGTACTGCGTCTTCTCCTCGCGCTCGTAGAGGAAGAACGTGAAGTCGCGCTCCTCGATCTCCGTCTCGAACCCGGGACGCTTCGTCCAGAACGCGATCGAGATCGAGTCGGCGGGTTCGAGCGTGAACTCGACCCGATTCTCGAGATGCTCGACGCCGTCGCACAGGCACGGGTCGGGGTGCTCGAACGTCACGACGATCCGCTTGCGGGGCTCGGCCAGCCGCTTGCCGCCCCGCATGATCACCGGCACGCCGCTCCAGCGCGGCGAGTCCAACCGCGTGACCACCTTGAAGTACGTCTCCGTCGTGGAATCGGGCGCCACACCCTCGACCGAGCGGTAGCCGTCGTACTGCGCGCGGTACGTGCAGCGCGCGACCTCCGCGCTCGCCGGCGGCACGAGAGCGCGCAGCGCCTCCACGCGCTGCGCGCGTATCGCGTCGGCGTCCATCCCCGCGGGTTGGTCCATGGTGACCAGCGCGAGCATCTGCAGGAGGTGGTTCTGCCCCACGTCGCGCAGCGCGCCGAGACCGTCGTAGAACTCCCCCCGGCCCTCCGCGCCGAGCGTCTCGAGCAGGTCGATCTCGATCCGGTCGATCGCCCGGTTGTTCCACGACGGCTCGAGCAGGTTGTTCGAGAAGCGGAACGACATGATGCCCTGCAGCATCTCCTTGGCGAGGTAGTGGTCGATCCGGTAGATCTGGCGCTCCTCGAACAGGGTGCCGAGCAGCTCGTCGAGCTCCTGAGCACTCCGGCCGTCGCGCCCGAACGGCTTCTCGACGATGACCCTCGTCCAGCCGCCGTCGCCCTCGGTCGCACACGTCGCCGTCAACCCGCTCGACGCCAGGTTCTCGAGGATCGTCCGGTAGAACTCCGGCGGCACCGCGAGGTAGAAGAGCTTGTTGGCGCACACGCCCCACTCGCGGTCGATGTTCTCGAGGGCCGCGACGAGGCGCACGTAGGCGTCGGTCTCGTCGAAGTGGCCCTGCGCGTAGGTGAAGGAGCGAAGGAAGTCGTGGATGTCGCCCTCGTCCGAGGCCTCGGCCCGGTGCTCGCGGATGTCGCCGCACACCATCTCGCGGTACACGTCGTCGGGGAACGGCCGGCGCGCGAACGCGATCACCCGGAAGCGCCCGGGCAGCCGGCCCTTCTCGTGGAGGTGGTACAGCGCGGGCGAGATCTTGCGGGCCATGAGATCGCCGGTCGCTCCGAACACGACCAGCACCGTGGGGGAATCGTGTGTGTCCGTCGCCATCTCCCTATGGACCTCCCGTCGACGACACGCTGGAACGCGCTTCCTTCATACCCGAGCCCGCGTGCCCGCCCGGGCGTCGGCTGCTGCGACGCCACGCCGTGGGCTGCGCTATCCTTGCCCGCATGCGCATCATCGACGTCCATACGCACATCTGGCCCGATCCGCTCGCGCCGGCCGCCGTGGCCTCGGTCGGATCGCTCGGCCACATCTCCGCGTGTTACGACGGGACGGCCACCGGTCTCATCGGCGCGATGGACCGGGCGGGCGTCGCCGTCTCGATCGTTCTGCCGGTCGCGACGAAAGCCTCCCAGGTGCGCACGATCAACGACTGGGTCGCCGGCGTCGCGAGCGACCGCATCGTCGCGTACGGCGCCATGCACCCGGACGTCGAGGACCCCGCGGGCGAGATCCGTCGCATGCGCGGTCTCGGCCTTCGAGGCTTCAAGATGCATCCCGAGTACCAGTCGTTCGAGCCGCACGAGCCGCGGCTGGAGCCGATCTACCGCGCGGCGATCGAGCACGACATGACGCTCTTCTTCCACGCCGGCGGCGACGTCGCCTTCACGAGCGTGCGCGGCACGCCGGAGTCGTTCGTCCGCGTCATCGAAGCGTGGCCGCGGCTGCACGCCGTTCTCGCCCACATGGGCGGCTTCCGGCAGTGGCACGCCGTGCGCGGGCGTCTCGCCGGGTGCGACGTGCTCTTCGACACCGCGTACACCTTCGGCCACCTGCCGGACGACGAGTTCGTGGCCCTGGCGCGCGAGCACGGGTGCGACCGCGTGATGTTCGGGAGCGACGGCCCGTGGACGGACGCGGCGGAGCAGCTCGAGCACCTGCGCTCGCTGCCGTTCTCCGAGCCGGAGCTGGCGGCCATCCTCTCGGGGAACGCCGAGCGGCTGATCGCGCGCTGAGGGGCGGCCGGCGGAGGTGTCCTAGCGGTCCGACGCCGCGATGACGCTCGCGCCCATGTAGGGCCGGAGCGCTTCCGGCACGATCACCGAGCCGTCGGCCGTCTGATAGTTCTCGATGATCGCCGCGACCGTGCGCCCGACCGCGAGCCCGCTGCCGTTCAGCGTGTGGAGGAGGCGCGAGCCCTTGAACGACGCGGGATCCCGGTACTTGATCGACGCGCGGCGCGCCTGGAAGTCGAGGCAGTTGCTGCAGCTCGAGATCTCCTTGTAGCCGTCGTAGCTCGGCATCCAGACCTCGATGTCGTACGTCTTCGCCGCGGAGAATCCCATGTCCCCCGTGCACAGCGTGATGACGCGATACGGCAGGTCGAGCAGCTCCAGCACCCGCGACGCGTCCACCACCATGCTCTCGAGCTCGTCCATCGACGACTCCGGCGTCGTGAACTTCACGAGCTCCACCTTATCGAACTGGTGGACGCGGATCATCCCGCGCGTGTCGCGTCCCGCCGCGCCCGCCTCCTCGCGGAAGCACGGTGTGTAGGCGGTGTAGCGGAGCGGCAGGCTCTCGCCATCCAGTACCTCGTCCCGGTGGATGTTGGTGAGCACCACCTCGGCGGTCGGGATGAGGTAGAGCCCGTCGCTCGTCTTGAACAGGTCGTCCTCGAACTTCGGCAGCTGCCCGGTGCCCGTGAGCGTCTCGGCGTTCGCGAGCGCGGGAGGCCACCACTCCTTGTAGCCGCGTGCCGTGTGCGTATCGAGGAAGAAGTTGATGAGCGCGCGCTCGAGGCGCGCGCCCAGTCCCGCCATGAGGACGAAGCGTGACCCGGCGAGCTTGACGGCGCGCTCGAAATCGATGATCCCGAGCTGGGGCCCGAGGTCCCAGTGCGCCTTCGGCTCGAAGTCGAACTCGCGTGGCGTGCCCCACCGGCGCACCTCGACGTTGGCCGTCTCGTCCGGCCCGGCGGGCACGGACACGTGCGGCAGGTTGGGCGCGGTCATGAGCAGCGCGTGGGCGTCCTGCTCGACCTGCTCGAGTATGCCCTCGTCGCTGTCGAGCTCGTCGTTGATGGCGCGGACCTCGGCCTTGATGGCGTCGGCGGCCTCGACGTCTCCCGACCGCACGAGGTCGCCGACGCGGCGCGACAGCTCGTTGCGTCGCGACTGGCGCTCCTCCGTGCGCGCGATGAGCCGGCGGCGCTCCTCGTCGACCTCGAGGAACGCGTCCACACTCCACGCGGAGCAGCGATCCAGCATCGCCTGACGCACGAGCTCCACGTTCTCACGGACGAAGCGGGGGTCGAGCATCTCTGCTCACGGGGCCTTTCGCGCCAGAGCGGACGTGTCGGGGGGAAGTATAGCGCGGGCGTCCGCGCACTCGGCGGCCCGACCTCGGCTACCGCGTCCTGCGCTACGATGTGCGCGCGGTCCGCCACCCCTCACGGAGGCCGGGGATGCCGATACATCTCGAGCTGGGCGACATCACGCGGACGCCCAGCGACGCCATCGTCAACGCCGCGAACTCGCATCTGCTGCCCGGCGCCGGCGTGTGCGGCGCGATCCATCGCGCCGCCGGGCCCGGGCTCGCGGAGGCGTGCCGCCGCCACGTGGCGGAGAACGGCCGCGTGCCGACGGGCGAGGCCGCGGCCACGTACGCGGGCGACCTGCCGGCGGTCAGCTGGGTGATCCACGCGGTCGGGCCGGTGTACGAAGGCGGCCGCGCCGGCGAGGCGGACCGGCTCGCCAGCGCCTACCGGGCCGCGATGCGCGTGGCCGACGAGCTCGAGGTGGCGACGATCGCCTTCCCGTCGATCTCGACCGGCGTCTACGGATATCCGGTCGCGCTCGCGGCACCCATCGCGCTCCGCGCGGTCAGCGGCGCCCTCGAGGGCGCTCGGCACGTGACGGACGCGACGTTCGTGCTCTTCGACGAGGCGACGCTGGCAGCGTACGAGTCCGCGCTCGCGCGGCTGCGCGATGGTTCCGGCGGCGAAGCTGGCGGCGAAGCCGGCTAACGCCGGTCGAGCGCCGACGTGCAGGCGGGGCAGCGGGTCGCGGCGATCGGGATGTTCGTGAAGCAGTACGGGCACGGCTTCTCGGTCGGCTCGGGCTGTCTGCGGAACCGGTTGATCGCGCGCACCATGAGGAAGATCGAGAACGCGATCAGCACGAACGTGACGATCGCGTTGATGAAGACCCCGTAGGCGATCGCGGTGGCGCCCGCGGCCTGCGCGGCCGCCAGGGTCGGATACGGCGCGGGCGTCTTCCCCTGTCTGATGACGATGAACAGGTTCATGAAGTCGATGCGCCCGGTCAGCAGCGACACCACCGGCATGAGCATGTTGTCCACGAGCGATTTCACGATCGTGCCGAACGCCGTGCCGATGACGACGCCGACCGCGAGGTCGATCGCGTCACCCTTGACGGCGAACTCTTTGAACTCCTGCATGAACTTCTTGAACATCGTGTCTGCCCTCCTCGGCGCTGCCCCGATTCTCGCACAGCGACGGAGCGGCGTGGCGCTCCGTCACCGGATCGGGATGTCTCCGGATGCCCGCGGCGACACGTCCCCGCTCGTTCCGTCCTTCTCGTTTCCTCCGGCCGCCAAGCGGGTACCTCGGCACTTCGGAAGGAGGTGCTCTCATGGCACGACAGATGGAAGGGCTCGGCGGTGTTCTGACATGCGCCACGACGCAGTGCTCCTACAACAAGGACGAGGAGTGCATGGCGCCATCGGTGGAGATCGGCGGCGGAGACCACCCGAACTGCGACACGTTCACGACGGACTCCGTCCGGCGTGAAGATCACGATGCGCACGTCACGCGCTGCCAAGTAGCATCGTGCGCGTGGAACGATCTTCGACATTGCGACGCGAACGGCGTCACGGTCGGCATGCATCAGGCTCACGCGGACTGCATGACGTTCCGGCCGCAGAGCTAGCTCGCCACCGGCTTAATTCGACACATGTCGAACTATTGGGTACACTGCCTCCGGTACGCCCCACGAGGAGGCACCCGTGTCCGACGTCGTCGTGAGTCCACAGCCTGAAGCGCCCTGTTGAGGCCCGCGCACCTTGCCGGGCAGCAAGGAAGCGCGGCCCCGTCTCGACCAGGACTTCGTCGGCGGCTCGCTCGCGACGCCGGCCGGGGATGTGCCCGTGGTCCCCAGCCGTCTCACCTGGCGCGATCGCTTCGGCGCGCTTCGCGTCCGCTGCGGGATCGGACGCTACCGCTACACGGTGGACCCGGGCCTGTACGCCGTCGGCTCCCCGACGCCCCTGTCGCCGGTGGTCGTGAGCGCGAACTACAAGCTCAGCTTCGACGTGCTGCGCCGCTGTCTCGCGGGCCGCGACGCGTGGATCCTCGTGCTCGACACACGCGGCATCAACGTCTGGTGCGCCGCGGGCAAGGGCACGTTCGGCGCGGATGAGCTCGTCCGCCGAATCGGGTCGAGCGACCTCTCCCTCGTCGCCGCTTCGGGGATCGTCATCCTGCCGCAGCTGGCCGCGCCGGGAGTCGCGGCGCCCGACGTGCGGCGTCGCACCGGCTTCCGCGCGGTGTACGGACCCGTCCGCGCGAGCGACCTGCCCGCGTACCTCGACGCCGGGATGCGCGCGACGACCGAGATGCGGCGCGTGCGTTTCACGATGCGCGACCGTCTCGTGCTCGCGCCTGTCGAGATCGTGAACGTGCTCGCCGTCGCGCTGGCCGTCGCGGCGGGAGCCGCGCTGGTCTCCGGCTTCGGGCGCGGGTCCTTCTCCATGGCGCGGGCGCTGTCGGCCGTCGGCCCGGTCGCGGCGGTGGTGTCGGCGACCGTGCTGTCCGGCGCGCTGCTCACACCGATGCTGCTGCCGTGGCTCCCCGGCCGCATGTTCGCCCTCAAGGGCGCCGAGATGGGTGCGCTCAGCGCCATCGCGGTGCTGGCGCCACTGGCCGGGTCTCTCGGCATGCCGCGGTCGGCCGCGGCGGCGCTGTTCATCGTCGCGGGTTCGTCGTTCGTCGCGATGAACTTCACGGGCACCTCGACGTTCACCTCGCTGCACGGGGTCGAACGCGAGATGCGCGCCGCCATGCCCTGGCAGATCGCGGCGGCGTCGATCGCGGCGGTGCTCTGGATCGTGACGGGGCTGGTCGCATGAGCGGCGGCCTGCGCTACATCGAGGACGCGGTCACGCTGCGCTACGACGCCGGGAAGTGCACCGGCTGCGGCATGTGCGCCACGGTGTGCCCTCACGGGGTCTTCGTGATGCACGACGGCCGCGCCGAGCTGGCGGATCGCGGCGCCTGCATGGAGTGCGGCGCGTGCCGTCGCAACTGCGCCTTCGGCGCCATCGAGGTGGAAGCGGGCGTCGGATGCGCGGCGGCCATCATCGGGTCCTGGCTCGGACGGCGCGACGTCGTCTCGTGCGGGCCCGCGGAGGCCGGCGCGGGCACGACCGGCGGCAGCTCGGATCCGCGAAGCGGGGGGTGCTGCTAGCCCGTGGACGCGCTCGATGCGATCTTCTCGCGGCGCAGCGTCCGGACGTTCACGGACGAACCCGTCACCGACGCCGAGGTCGAGCTGCTGCTGCGCGCGGCCATGGCCGCTCCGTCGGCCACGAACGAGCAGCCGTGGCGATTCGTCGTCGTACGCGATCCCGAGACGCGCGCCCGTCTGGCGCATGCGACGCCGTTCGCGGGCGCCCTCGCCGCGGCGCCTCTCGCGGTCGTCGTGTGCGCCGAGGTGAAGGCCGCGCGCTTCCTGCGCTTCTGGGTGATCGACTGCGCCGCCGCCATCGAGAACATGCTGCTGGCGGCGCACGCGAGCGGCTTGGGCGGCGTGTGGATCGGCGTCTATCCCATCGGGCCGTTCGCGCGCCGCGTCCGCCGCGTCGCGGGCCTGCCCGTCGGGGTGGCCGCGCACTCCTTGGTCGCCGTGGGGCATCCGGCGGAGGTGAAGCCGGGGGCGGACCGGTTCCGAGCCGACTTCGTGCACGCCGGCCGCTGGTAGGAGCGGAAGGTAGCGGCAGTCCGGCCGGCCTCTAGGCGAGGGCGCTCAGCGCCGCGCCGTACGCGCCCACCGTCTGCGCCTCCGCGGGCACGAGCACCTCGCCGCCGTAGCCCTCCGCGATGAGGACGACCATCGACGGGATTGCGCGCCACACCGCCCGCGAACACCAGTGGCCCGGCCGCACCCACCCGCCTGAGCGCGCTCACGGTGCGCCGGGCGATCGCCTCGTGCAGTCCGCGCGCGATCCGGCCGCGGTCCTCGCCGCGGTGCACGAGGCCGGTGACCTCGCTCTCGGCGAACACCGTGCACATCGACGAGATCTGCACGCCGGACGTGGCGACGAGCGCGGCCGTCCCCATCTCCTCCAGCGAGAAGCCGAGCGCGCGCGCCATCACCTCGAGGAACCTGCCGGTGCCGGCGGCGCACTTGTCGTTCATCTCGAAGTTGGCGACCCGCCCGTCCGGCCGCAGGGCGATCGCCTTCGTGTCCTGACCGCCGATGTCGAGCACCGCACGCGCGGACGGGTAGCAGCGCGGACGCGCCGATCGCGTATGCCCGGATCTCGGTGACGACGTCCGCGCCGAAGACGCCCGCGGCGACGTGCCGTCCGTACCCGGTCACCACGAGCAGGTCGTGGGCTCCGCGCTCGACGAACGCGGCGGCGACGGACGCGGGGTCGTGCCCCGAGTCCGCCACCGCCGACGTCGATCACTTCGCCGTCTTCGAGCCACACCGCGTCGACGGAGCGGGAGCCGATGTCGAGACCGAGGATCCGCTCGCCCATCGTCCGTCGCCGCCTTCCTTCGCCTGCCGCCGTGCCCGCTACTCGACCATCTCGAGGAACGCCTCGATGCGCGTGGAGAGCTGGCCGACGTCCTCGGCGGAGTAGTCGGTCTCGATGCGGAGCACCGGGACACCGCCTTCCTCGACGGTCTTGGCCACGCCCGCCGACTCGATCTGGTACGTGCCGCAGAAGCTGAGCGCGTAGTCGATGACGCCGTCGGCGTGCAGGTCCTTCGCCATGCGGACCATGTCGTCCTTGCGGCCGTCGTTCGGCGTGAAGCACGCGCAGTTGATGTCGAGGTACTTCGCCGCGAGATCGTCGAGCATCCCATCCAGCGTCGTCGCCGTCCTCGCTCACGAGCTTCTCGTAGTAGCGCGAGCCGGTGCACATCTCCTCGCCGACCACGACGCCGCCCGCGTTCTCGACGATCCGGTGCAGCTTCCAGTTCGGGAGCGCCATCGGCGTGCCGGTGATGAGGATGCGCGGAGCGCCCTTCGCGGCGACGCCCACGCCGTCTGCCGCGCGCTTCTCGAGCTCGTCGGCCAGCGCGTTCATCATCTGCGTGAAGCGCGGCACGTCGTCGTAGAAGGCGACCTGGACGGCGAGCAGCGAGTCGAGCCCCGAGATCGGCGCCGGGTCGGCGGCGCGGGCGGCGTTGACGCGCTGCAGCGCGCGGCGCTTGCCGTTGACCTCCTTGATCGAAGCGGCGCAGGCTCTCGGCGGTGACCTTCTTGCCGGTGAGCTCCTCGAGCTTGGCGACGAGGTCGATGAGCTCGCTGCGCCAGAACGCGACATCCTTGGGGCGCTTCATCTGCGGCAGTTCCATCGTGTAAAGGTTCTGCAGCTTGCCGAGCTCCTCGTACGCCTTCTTCTTGCCGTCGCACGTGGTCTCGCCGATGAGCAGGTCCGACTCCTCGAGGTACGGACACACCTTGCCGAGCTTGAAGCCCATCATCGACTTGATGAGCGCGCACGTGTTGCGCGGCAGGACCTGCTCGACCTGGTCGTACGCCCACTCCGCGCCGGCGCAGATGCCGACCGACCATGCGCCCGCCGCGCGGATGAGCTCCTCCGGCACGTAGAGGCAGTACGTGCCGACGACCTTGCCGCCGCTCTTGCGGAAGTCGTCGAGCTCCTTGATGCGCAGGCCGTGGACCTCGCTCATCACGAAGTCGAGATAGCCCATGCCCTCGGGCCGGTCCTTCTGCGACATGAACGTGTCGCCATACATGCCGCCGACGGCCTGCAGCAGCACGTCGTGCATCGGCAGGTCCAAGCCGAGATCGGCCCACATCTGGTGGTAATCGACCGGTGCGTCGCTCATGCGTCTCCCCCTTGGAAACAGGAACCGGATCCCCGCACCGCTTCGGTGCGCAGGCCAGAGTATAAGCCTACTTCATGCGTTCGATAAGTGCTCTCGGCCTATTTCGACCGCGGCCTGCCCGAGGCCGCTCGTCACACCTGATCCTGCCCGCCGCGCGTGCAATCATTAGTTGCTATTTCACGTATAATCTGTTGCTATTGATTGCATCGGTCACCGGCTATGGCCCAGTCAGGGAACGGCGAAGCATGTCGGTCGCTCGGCGCGGGAACGTGGGGGCAGCGGACCCGAAGGCCCCCTCCCTCGGGAGGGGGTGGTCGGCCGCCGCATGACCGCATCGGGGCACTCGATCGCTGAGGCGGCCCCGTGCGCGGTTGCTCGCCCGGACGGCGCGCTCGGCCTTGCCGTACTCCGCCCGGACCCATTCGCAGGGGACATCAAGGAGGTGTGTGCATGAGGCATTTCAACGGGTCCAAGGACTTGGGAGCAGCGCTGAAGGATGCGGGCGTTTCACGCCGTGACTTCCTGAAGTACTGCGGGACGATCGCCGCGTCCCTCGGACTCGCCGAGACGATGGCGCCGCAGATCGCATCCGCTCTCACGTCCGCGGCCAAGCTCAAGCCGGTCATCTGGCTCGAGGCGGGGTCGTGCAGCGGATGCACCGAGTCGATGGCACAGGTCGGGTCTCCCGACATCGCCACGGTCGTGCTCGACATCATCTCGCTCAACTACTCCGAGACGCTGATGGCGGGTGCGGGCTACTCGGCGGAGCAGTCGCGCAAGAACACGATCGCCGCCGGAGACTACCTCGTCGTGTACGAGGGCTCCGTCATGACAGGCTGGGACGGCAACGCGTTGCGCGTCGCCGGCAACAAGGGCGTCGACATCCTCCTCGAAACGGTGTCGAAGGCCGACGCCGTCATCGCGGTCGGCTCCTGCGCGGCTGACGGCGGCTGGGTCGCGGCCAAGCCGAACCCTGCCGGCGCCACGGGAGTGACCGCCTACCTGACCACAAAGGGCGTCAAGACGCCGGTCATCAACCTCCCCACCTGCCCTGTGAACCCGGAGTGGGTCGTGGCGATGGTGGTCGACGTGCTCATGCTGGGCAAGCTGCCCGCGATGGACTCCGAGGGCCGTCCCACGTCGATCTTCGGCGAGACGATCCACGACAACTGCCCCCGCCGCGGCCACTTCGAGAACGGCGAGTTCGTCGAAGCGTTCGGCAGCCCCGAGGAAGCGAAGGGCTACTGCCTGTACAAGATGGGCTGCAAGGGGCCGCAGACGTATACGAACTGCCCGCTCGTGCGCTGGAACGAGAAGGTCTCGTGGTGCGTCGAGTCCGGCGCTCCCTGCGTCGGATGCGGCAACGCCAAGCCGACCGCTGGCGGACCGGGCAACTGGGTCGACGCCGACGCGCCGTTCTTCTCGCGCCTGGCGACGGTCCGGCTCCCGGGCATCGGCGGTGTCACACCGGCGGCCGTCGGTGAAGTGCTCGCCGGCGTCGCGGCGGCGGGGCTCGTCGTCCACGGCGTCGTGTCGGTCTCCAAGGGCCGCGTCAAGGGCGTTCCGACCGAGGCTCAGAAGGTCCACGACGCGAAGAAGGGAGGCGAGCAGTAGATGGTACGCTCAGTCATCGACCCGATCACCCGTATCGAGGGTCACCTTCGTGTCGAGATGGAAGTCGACGGAGGCATCGTCAAGGACGCCTGGGTATCCGGCGGCCTGTTCCGCGGTGTCGAGCTCATCCTGAAGGGCCGCGAGCCGCGCGACGCGTACTTCGTCACGCAGCGCATCTGCGGTGTGTGCCCGGTCTCGCACGGCCACACGTCTACGTTGGCAACCGAGGCCGCGCTGTACAAGAACGGCGCGAAGATTCCCGAGAACGCGCGCATCATCCGCAACTTGCTCGAGGGCGCGCAGTTCCTCCACAGCCACATCCTGTGGTTCTACAACCTCGCGGCGCTCGACTGGGTCAACCCTGTCAACGCGCTCAAGGCGAACATCGCCAACACGTACGCGCTCGCCGAGTCGACCGGCACGTCGATCGGCGGACTTCGGCGCTGTCGCGAAGCGGCTTTCCAACTTTGTGGCCGGCGGACAGCTCTCGATCTTCTCGGGCAACTGGTTCGACGCGCCGGGCTACAAGCTACCGCCGGAGCTGGACCTGATCGCGACCGCTCACTATCTCGAGGCCCTGCAGAAGCAGGCCGAGGCGTCGCAGATCTCCGCGATCATCGGCGGCAAGATGCCGCACACGATGACGAGCGCGGCGGGTGGCACGACGTGGGTCCCGAGCGAGGACAAGCTCGCTGACGTGCTCTACCGCTTTCAGGACCTGCACGACTGGATCCTCGCGACGATGATCCCGGACACGCTCGCCATCGCGCCGTTCTATCTGGACGCCGCGGGCTACGGCCAAGGCGTCGGCGATTTCGGCGCGTGGGGCGTCTTCGAGGAGAAGGACCGCACGCCGAACTAGCGCGCTCTGCCCGCCGGAATGCTCATCGGGGGCCAGCTCGCTGATGTCGACGAGACCAAGATCGCGGAGTACGTCAAGCACTCGTACTACACGTCGCCGTCGGGGCTGAACCCGACGAAGGGCGAGACCGCGCCGGAGTACTCGAACTATGACGTAGACGACAAGTACACGTGGTCGAAAGCGCCGCGCTACGACGGCAAGCCGATCGAAGTCGGCGGGCTGGCGCGCTTGATGGTCGCCTACACGCGTGGCGTGCCACGCATCAAAGAACTCATCGACTCGACACTGGCAGCGCTCAGCAAGGCCGCCGGCAAACCGATCCCCGCCAGCGCGCTCGTCTCCACGCTCGGCCGCACCGCGGGCCGCAACCTCGAGGCGCTCTACGTCTCGGAACTGATGCTCGACTACATGGGCCAGCTCATCGCCAACGTCAAGGGCGGCGACTCCAGCTTCTACGAGCCGCTCAACTCGACCGACGGCGAGGGCGTGGGCATGTGGGAGGCGCCGCGCGGCGCCCTGCTGCACTACACCAACGTCAAGGGCAACAAGATCGAGAACTACCAGTGTGTCGTGCCCTCGACATGGAACATCTCTCCGCGTGACGACAACGATGTCCGCGGGCCGATGGAGCAGGCGCTGATCGGCTGCCCGGTCGAAAGCGTTGAGAAGCCGCTGCACGCGCTGCGCACCGCGCACAGTTTCGACCCGTGCGTCGCATGCGCCGTGCACGTCTTCGAGCCGAAGACCGGCAAGAGCTTCAGGACCGTCACGTCACCCGTTGGCAGGTGATCGAGAATGGCTCACGAGGCACACTATCGTGAAGCACATCCGTTGATCTTCGTGTTCACACACTGGATCAACCTGCTGTGCATGATCGGGTTGGCCTTCACGGGCTTTTACATCCACTCCCCGTTCTTCGCCGGGTTCATGTACGGCGCGCGCATCATCCACTTCACGCTCATGTTCGTGCTCGTGATCAACATGGTCTCGCGTGTCATCCTGGCCTTCTGGGTCCAGGACGCGAACCAGCTGGGATCACGCAAGACGGACATCGACCTGAAGAACTGGCTGCCGCAGAAGGAGAACCGCCACCAGCTCTTGGAGACAGCGAAGTACTACCTCTTCTTCCGCAACACGCGCGTCATCTCGGCCAAGTACGGATCGCTGCAAAAGCCTGCCTACCTGATCACCCCGCTGCTCGTGCTCTACATGGCATGGACCGGCTTTGCGATCTACACCCCGGCGCACAACTGGGCCATCTGGCCCGTGTTCGCCACCGCGCAGGCCGTCTTCGTGAACGACATGGGAGTCAGGATCGCCCACTACTTCGGCATGTGGGTCATCATCCTGTTCACCATGGTGCATGCCTACCTGGCCGCCATCGACGGCTTCAAGCCGCTGTGGGGGCTCATCTTCCTGTGGCGCGAGACGCCAGGGGAAGAGCACTAGGTTCGGGCATCGGGGGCGCCATCGCCCGCCACATGGCGTGCCGGCCCGGACGCGCGCGCGAGAGAAGGAAGGCCCCCGGGGCACCCGGGGGCCTTCTCGTCTGTCCGCGGACGAAGGACTCAGTGCTCGCGCGGATAGGAGCCCAGCACCTTCACTTCGCGCAGCTTGAGCCGCAGGCATTCCAGCGCGAGCGCGACCGCGGGATCCTCGACATGGCCCGCGAGGTCGACGAAGAACATGTACTCGCCCAGCTGCTTCTTCGTCGGACGGCTCTGGATCTTGGTGAGATTGATCTGCCCGTAGGCGAACTCGGACAGGATCATGAGCAGCGCGCCCGGCTTGTCGCGGCGCAGGAGCAGGGCGAGCGATGTCTTGTCGTGGCCGGTGCGCTCGCGGATGCCCCGCCCGATGGTCACGAACCGCGTCTGGTTGGCGCTCGAGTCCTCGATGGGCTCGCGCGCGACCTCGCCGCCGTACAGCTTGGCGGCGAGCGGCGTCCCGATCGCGGCGAGGCCCGGCGTCGCCACCGCCTGCTGCACGGCCTCCGCCGTGGAGTTCGCCGCGATCGCCGGGCGGCCGGGGAGGTTGGCGGAGAGCCAGGTCCGGCACTGTGCGGTCGCTTCAGGCTTGCTGACGACGGCGGTCACCGCGTCGAAGCGCGTGCCGGGAGCCACGATGAGCGCGTGATGGATGTCGCGCACGAACTCGCCCGTGATGTGCAGGTCGTTGTCGAACGCGAGCGCGTCGAGCGTCTCGTTCACCGACCCTTCGACGGAGTTCTCGATGGGTGCCACCCCGGCGTCGCACGCGCCCGCGGAGACGGCCGCGAACACGTCGTGGATGGTGGGCAGGGGCACCGGCTCCATCGCGCGGCTCGCCGATCGAGAGGAGCGCCTCCTCCGTGAAGGTGCCGGCGGGACCGAGGAAGGCCCAGCGTGCCATCGTCTACGCCTCCCCTTCGGCCGCCGCGAGCGGCTCAGTTCCGCCGGGCGCGGTGCGCGGGTGCGCGACGGGCGGACCGGCCGTCGGCGCGCAGACGCGGTTGCGGCCCGACCGTTTGGCGCGATACAGCGCGTTGTCGGCCTGGCGCAGGAGTTCCTCACGGTCGTCGGCGTGCGCCGGGAAGGTGGCGAGCCCGATCGAGACCGTCATCGCTGACGTTCGCGTTGCCGTCCGCGTCCGGGAAGCGGTGCGCCGCGACGGCCTCACGGACCTTCTCGGCCGCGACGAATGCGCCGTCCGCGTCGGTCTCGGGCAGCATGATCGTGAACTCCTCGCCTCCGTACCGGCACACCACGTCGATGTCGCGCACGCTCGCCCCGGAACGCGGTCGCGAGCTCGCGCGAGCGCGCGCGTCCCCGGCGATGTGCCCGTGCGTGTCGTTGAAGATCTTGAAGTTGTCGACGTCGATCATGAGCAGCGACAACGATGCGCCCGAACCGCCGGGCGCGCTCGATCTCGTCCTGCAGCGCGTTCCTGCATGAAACGGTAGTTGTACAGCCCGGTGAGCTCGTCGGTGATCGACAGTCGCTTCGTCAGCTTGTAGAGCTGCGAGTTCTCGAGAGCCACCAGCAGCTCGTTGGCGACGGAGGTGAGGACGAGCCGATCCTCGGCGCTCAGCCCCTCCCACCGGTCGCTCGACGCGCAGAAGACGACGGTGTAGTCGTTGCGCTCGACGACCGTCGAGCACGCGAACATCTCCGAGGAGGCCTCGCGGACCTCGGACGATCAGCAGCTCGGACGGGTCCTCCGGCACGGGCGGACGAACGCCGAACGAGGCCTCGAACAGGGTCTCGTTCTGCGCGTGGTCGATGACGAACAGCGCGCTGGCGGGCAGGTCGATCACCTTGCACAGGATCTCGAGCACGAACTGCCCGACCTCGTCGAAGTCGAGCGTCGAATGGATGATCTCGCTGATGTCCGAGGTCGCGCGGAGCTCGCCGATGCGGCGCGACAGGTCCTTGTTCAGGTCGTGGTACTCCCGCTGGGTCTTCCGCAGCCGCCGCTCGCGCTCGTCCTGCAGCACGAGCGCCGCGGAGCGCGTCCAGGCGAACAGGAGCGTGAAGGACGACTTCACCGCAAGCACGACCACCGCACCCGTCGACGACGTGAAGGCGGGGCCGGCGAATTGCCCGACGAAGTAGGCTGCGCCGATGAACGTGGCGAAGGCGAGCGCCTCGAACGCCGGCATGGTGTCCCCGAAGATGACGCACAGCCCGAGGGCCCAGGCGTACACGAGGTCCTGCGCCGGCGCCACAGCGAAGGCGAGCAGCGCGATCGAGGCGACATCGAAGATCACCAGCTCGCGCATGACCATCCGCCGCCGCTGGCGCAGCACGGTCATCGCGACGAGCGCGACCAGGGCCGCGAGATCGGTCAGTGCGAGCCCGCCCAGGAAGTACGGACGAGTCGTCGCGCCGAAGCGGAGCCCGGAGGTCACGTACAGGGCGGTGAGGAGCGTCGCGGCGCCGATGCGCGTGGCGAGCATGACGCGGTCGCTGAAGCTCAGACGGTGCGGGGACCGCACGGCGCCGGCCGCGGCGTCAGACGCCGGCATGGCGCGGCCTCCTGGTGCTCACCACGGTCATGCCGGTCCCCGCGAGCGCGCGCGCGCACGCCGCGGTCTCCTCATCCGTGAGCACCAGCTCGGCGACGGCGTCGACGACCGGCTTCGCGTAGAGCCGGTAGGCGCCCCGGCCGTACATGGACGTGAGCACGAACCCGGTGCCGTGGTCGTCGAGCAGCGCGACCGCGAACGAGTTCTCGCCGACGTCCCCCGGCAGCGCGTCGAAGCGGACGATCCCGAGATGGCGAACGGCGCGGCCGAGGCGGTCCGCGAGCGCGGCGTTATCGGCCCGGAGCCGTTCGTCCTCCACCGACAACTCGTCGAGGCGGGCCTGCAACGCGTGCGTGAGGCCCACGAAGTCACCGGCCGCCGCCATGCGGCCGAGCTCGCCGCGTACCGCTCCCAGCTGCCGGATCCTTTGTGCCAGCGCGAAGTCCCAGCCGATCGCCAGCGCGGCGATGACGGCGGCGACGATCGCAACGACGAGAGCGGTCTGCACTTCGACGGTCCTCCACGTCTACACTGGTGGCCACGAGTATACGACCAAACGCCTGCTCTGACGGTCGACCGGACGATCGCGGCCGGCGGCGCGGGACGACCGGCGGGCGCGTCGTCCGCCCACCCCGGAACGGAGCTCCAACGTGGACCGTGCGTCATTGATCGAACTGCTGGCGGCCATCGCTCGGGGAGAGACGAGCGTCGAGGACGCGGCCGCCACTCTCGAAGACCTGCCCTTCGCCGAGGTCGACCGTCGAAGGCGAGTCGTGTGCCCGGATCGACCACCATCGCGAGCTGCGCACGGGCTTCCCCGAGGTCGTCTTCTGCCAGGGCAAGACGCCGGAGCAGGTGCGCGCCGATCGCGCGCGAGATCCTCGACCACGGCGACGTGATGCTGGGCACGCGGGCCTCCGCGGCGCACTTCCAGGCCGTCGCGCAGATCGCGAACGACGCGCGCTACTTCGAGCGGGCGCAGATCCTCCTCGTGGACCGCCGCGAGACGCGGCCCACCGATGGGCCACATCGTCGTCGCGAGCGCCGGCACCGCCGACATCCCGGCGTGGCCGAGGAGGCCGCGATCTGCGCCGAGGTGATGGGCGACCGCGTCACGCGCCTCTTCGATGTCGGCGTCGCGGGCATCCATCGCGTGCTCGCGGCGCGCGCCGACCCTGGCGGACGGCCAACGTGGTCGATCGCGGTCGCCGGGATGGAGGGCGCGCTGCCCGTCGCTCGTGGCCGGGCTCGTGCGGGTGCCGGTGGTCGCGGTGCCCACGAGCATCGGCTACGGCGCGCACTTCGGCGGCATCGCCCCGCTGCTCACGATGCTGAACTCGTGCGCGCCGGGCATCGGCGTCGTCAACATCGACAACGGCTACGGCGCCGCGGCGCTCGCGTCGCGCATCAACCACGCCGCGGCCTGCCGGCCCCTCGGAGGGATGACCGGCATGCTCGCGCTACCTCGACTGCTTCTCGGGCGTCTCGGGCGACAAGTTCCTCGGCGCGCTCGTCGGGGCCGGGCTCGACGCCGGGCTGCTCGACGCGCGCCTGCGGCTCCTCGGGCTGGGCGGTTGGCGTCTCGAGACGGCCGCCGTCGAGCGCGCCGGACTGCCCGGCACGCAGGTCCGGGTGATCGTGGAAGACGGGCAGCCGTCCCGTGACTGGCGCACGATCCGCTCGCTCATCGAGGCCTCGGCGCTGTCCGAGCCCGAGAAGGACGGCGCCCTGCGCGCGTTCGCGGCGCTCGCCGAGGCCGAGGCCGGGGTGCACGGCGTCTCCGTCGAGGACGTCCACTTCCACGAGGTCGGCGCCGTCGACTCGATCGTCGACATCGTGGGCACCGCCATCGGGCTGGTCGCGTTGGGCGTGGATGAGCTGTGGAGCACGCCGGTCAGGCTGGGCGCCGGCCTCGTCATGACGTCGCACGGCATGCTTCCGGTCCCCGCGCCCGCCACGGCGGTGCTGGCCCGCGGCCTTCCCGTCTACGCGGGCGAGCTGGAGGGCGAGATGACGACCCCGACCGGCGCCGCGCTCGTCCGAGCGTTCGTCACGCGGTTCGCGCCGATGCCGCCGGTCCGAACGGTCGCGGAGGGCTGGGGCGCGGGAAGCCGTGAGCTCGCCATCCCGAACCTGCTGCGGCTGACGCTCGCGCAGGAGGAGCTGGGCGGCGGCCGGCTCTCCGAGGTCGTCGTGCTCGAGACCGCGATCGATCATGTGACACCCGAGCTGCTGGCCGCCACGATCGACCTGCTCCTCGAAGCGGGCGCGCTCGACGCCTGGGCGGAACCGGTGGCCATGAAGAAGGGCCGGCTCGGCTCCGCGGTCACCGTGCTCGCGCATGCGTCGGAGGCCCGGCGGCTCAGCGACGTTCTGATGCTGCACACCGGGACGCTCGGCGTCCGGCGTTCGTTCACCTGGCGGGACGTCGCTCCGCGCAGGATCGAGACGGTCGACACCTCGCTCGGCACCATCCGCGTCAAGGTCCAGGGCGAAGGCGCCTCGCTGCGCGTGCGTCCGGAGAACGACGACGTGGTCAGGATCGCTCGAGAGACCGGCCTTCCCCTCGACAAGGTGGCGCGCACGCTGACCGACGACGCGGAGGCCCGCCTCAGCGGGCGATCTCCCAGCGGTCCGAGCTGCGGCTGAGGAAGCCCTCGGCGGCGAGCTCGGCCAGCAGCTCGAGGCAGAACGCGCCGTCGAGACCGGCCGCGACGGCGTAGGCGCCGGCCGCCAGGCCCGGCTCGGCGAGCACCGCGCGCAACACTGCGGCCCTCGACTGCCGCCTCGACCCTTCGAAACGTCCCTGCCGCGCGTACTTCGCGCCTCGGCGCGACGGGTCGGGCAGCGCCCGCTTCAGCCACGAGCCGTAGTCCATCAGCGCGTAGCCCCAGCCGCGCGGATCGTCGCTGTCCCACGTCGCCTCCACGATCGGCATCAGGGCGGAGTCCGGTACCGCCTCGGCGCCCGCGAAGAAACGGTGGAGGAAGACGGCCCGCACGTTCGTCTCGATGAACGGCTCCGGCAGCCGGAACGCGTAGGTGACGACGGCCGCCGCGGTCGCCGGGCCCACGCCGGGCAGGCGCCGCAGCTCGCGGGCGTTCGCGGGGAGCGCGCCGCCGAACTCGGACAGCGCCATCTCCGCGGCGCGCTTGAGGGCGAGCGCGCGGCGGTTGTACCCGAGCCCCTGCCAGCAGCCGAGCACCTCGGCGAGCGGCGCGGCGTCGAGCGCCTCGAGCGTCGGGAACGCCGCGAGCCATGCGGGGTAGCGCTCCATGACGCGGGCCACCTGCGTCTGCTGCAGCATGACCTCGCTCACCAGCACGGCGTACGGGTCGTCGACGTCGCGCCACGGCATCTCCCGCCACAGCACGCGGCCGAGGTCCCGGACCTCGCCACGGAACGCGTCGAGGTCGCGCGGATGAGGCGACGGGGATCGATCGCGGCCGCGGGTGGTGTGCGTGCGCTCGGTGTGCGTGCGCTCGGTGTGCATGCGGGCAGTATAGGTATCCGGGCTCGCGGTTGGGAACGAATCTCGCGGAACCGATCCGTCCCCACAGCCGAAGGAGCGGACGATGCGGGCCTCGCTGCGTCCCATCGCATGGGCGGCCGCGCTGTGCGCCGTGTGCGCGCTGGCGGCGTGCTCGAGCACGCCGAGCGCCGGGCCCGCGAACGGGGTCGGCTCCTCGACACCGCCGTCGAACCCGACCGCACCGGTGACGCCCGCCGCCCCGGTGACGGCGACGCCCGCGTCGTCCACGCCGGCCACGACGTCGTCGACCGCCACCTGGCCCGCGACGTTCACCGGACTGCCCGCGCCCACGAACATCGTCGCCCCGGACGACGGCAGCGGCCGGCTCTTCGTGACCGAGCAGCGGGGGATCATCCGCGTCATCCGGAACGGCAAGCTCGAGGCGTCACCCGCCCTCGACATCCGCAGCCGCGTGCGTTACGGCGGCGAACAAGGCCTGCTCGGACTGGCGTTCCCTCCCGGCTTCGCCTCCAAGCAGTACGCCTACATCTACTTCACCGACACGCACGGCCGCGCGACCTTCTGGCGCGTGCGCATGCGCAGCGACGGCACGGACCGCTTCGATCCCACGTCCCTGCAGCTCATCCTGCGCGTAGCGGAGCCTTATTCGAACCACCAGGGCGGGCAGCTCGCGTTCGGGCCGGACGGATACCTCTACATCGGGCTGGGCGACGGCGGGAGTGAGCGCGACCCGGGCGATCGCGGCCAGAACCTCGCGATCCTTCTCGCCAAGATCCTGCGCATCGACGTCGACTCGACGCCGGACAAGACCGGCTACCGCGTGCCGGCGAGCAACCCGTTCGTCGGCAAGAAGGGGCGGCGACCCGAGACGTGGGAGTACGGGTTGCGCAACCCGTGGCGGTTCTCGTTCGACCCCGCCACCGGTGACCTGTGGATCGGCGATGTCGGGCAGGACCGGTGGGAGGAGGTCGACCGGGTCGCCGGCGACCGCACCGGCGGGCTGGACTTCGGCTGGTCGCTGTACGAGGGTGACCACCTGTTCAAGGCCTCCCGCAAACTGCCGGGATTCGCCTGGCCCGTCACCGAGTACTCGCATTCGCAGGGTGACGCCGTCATCGGCGGCTACGTCTACCGGGGCTCGCGCTACCCCGACGAGCGCGGGCTCTACGTGTTCGGCGACCTCGACAGCGGCCACATCTGGACGCTCCGGCACTCGGGTTCCTCGTGGGTCATGCGCCTCGCGCTCGACACCGGCTACCGGATCACCACCTTCGGCGTCGACGGGTCGGGCGAGCTGTGGGTGGCCGATTATCGGGCGGGAGCGATCCACCGGCTGGGCGATCTCGCCCGCTGAGCGGATCGCACCGACCGTCGGACCGGCCGGTGGGCGGCAGGAACGTCTTCGCGGACGTAGAATGACGGCGTAGTGTGCTGTGCGCCTTGGAAGGGGGCTGAAAGGTGCCGAAGAAGATCCTCGTCGTCGACGACGAGCCGATGGTCGTCAAGATGGTCACCGACGTGCTCACCCAGCGCGGCTTCGAGGTCATCTCCGCGCCGGATGGCTACCAGGGGCTCCTCGACGCGATCAAGGACAAGCCCGACCTCATCCTGCTCGACGTCGTGATGCCGGGCCTCGACGGGCACGAGGTGCTCGCCCGCCTGCGCAAGGACGAGCGCACGAAGGACATCCCGGTCATCCACCTCACGGCCGTCGGCGACTTCTCGAAGCAACTGCAGGCCATGGAGGACGGCTCGACCGACTACATCACGAAGCCGATCAAGCCGAAGGACCTGGCCGACAAGGTCGAGGCGTTCCTCGACCCGAAGAAGCGCAAGGTCGCCGACCGTGACGCGCACGCGAAGACCGGCAAGCTGCGGGCCATCGTCGACATCATGAACCGGGACCGCGACTAGCTCGAGGCGCCCGGTCTCAGGCGGTGGGCACGTAGTAGCGGCAGTGCCAGCGGTCCGGGCAATCGGGCATGACCGTGCCCGCGGTCACTTCCCACACCGTGCCTTCGATGAAGCACGAGCAGATGACGCGCTTGTCCGACTCCTTGAGGTTCGGGTCGAAGCGGTCTTCCTCGTGCATGCGTTCGCGCCAGTATGCGCACTTGCCTCCCACGGCTGCCAACCCTTCGAACGCATGGCGCTTCAATTCCACGGTATCGACGTCCCGGACTTGTAAGAACGTTCCATGCGTAGTTATCGGCGCGCCGGCGCCGGGACATGAGAGGCGATCTCGGGGATCGCGGAAGGCGCGTCGCGGCCCGCAGGCCGATGAGGCCGCCGTGCCTGCCGGAACGGCCGCGCCCTACCGGTGGTGCTTCCGGCGCATCATCGCCCAGAAGATCCCGACGGTGGCCGCCGTGGAGAGGACCGACACGATGCCCCAGATCCAGCCGCCCATCCACGTGCCGGACCAGTAGGCGAACCAGATGAGCGCCGCGACCGGGACCCACACGATGGCGTGCGCGACGAAGCCGATGAGCGGGCTCTCGTAGACGTCCTTGCTCGCGGGCTGCTTGCCGATCTTGGATCCATCGATCGCCACGAAGGGCCTCCTCGGCGCCGGCGCTCACGTCATCAAGGATGCGCCAACCGGCGGCCGGACGGGCCTCGCCACCCGACGAACGGGCTCGCGCCCACGAGCGGCAGGTCCTCGCCCGTTGCGTCGCATGGCGGGCCCATGGAAGGAAAGCGGCTCCCGCGATCGTCCGCGGAAGCCGCTCGTTCGACGGTGTGGTGCGGGTGAAAGGAGTTGAACCTTCACGGGGTTGCCCCCACATGGACCTGAACCATGCGCGTCTGCCATTCCGCCACACCCGCGTGTAGCAAAGGGCAGTCTAGCAGGGGCGCAAGAGCGCAGCAAGGCGCGCGAGGCGCGCCGGTGCGGCCGTGACATCCATCGCGAGCGCCGGCCGGCCGCGACGCCGCGTCACCGCCCGCGAGCGCCTAGCCCGCCTCGGGCACGGCGGGCGCGGCGCCGGTCAGCTCGGACATCGCGGTGTCGATGAAGCTGTCGAGGCTGTCCTGCGGGAGCCCGACCGCCGTGCCGATGGACACACGCAGGGGGTACTTGCCGACCGCGACCGGGGACGCCTCCACGTTGCGTATGATGCGCGCGCTCAGGGCTTCGATGCTCTGCTCGGCGCCGACGCCGATCAGGACGAACTCGTCGCCCGACCACCGTCCGAGCAGGTCGGCGTCGCGTGCGGACGACTTGATCGCATCCGCCGTGGCGCGCAGGAGATCGTCGCCGTAGCCGCTCCCGTAGTCCCTGTTGGCCCGGTCGAGCTCGTCGATGTCGACGATCATCAGGAACATCGGCTGGTTGTCCCGCTGGGCACCTCGCCTGACCTGCGGAGTCAGCGTCAACACCCCCTGCCGGGTGAGCACACCCGTCAGCACGTCGGTGCTTCCCAGCTGGTTCTCGAGGCGGTCGACCTCGCCCAGGATGCGGAGCGACCGCCGGCGTATGACCATCAACAGCGCGCCCGCGACGAGGGCGGCCGAGAACGGGGCGATCCAGCGGGGGTCGAACACGCTGGTGAACTCGAAGGTGAAGACGGCGAACGAACCGGCCAGCATCACCGAGGCGACGATGAAGGACGGCCACGTGAGCGCGACCGCCCCGAGCACCACGGCGAGGACGAGCACGTAGCCGATCCGCTCGATGTGACCCTGCGACGCCGCGTACAGCGTGCCGATGGCGAGCGCCGACAGGCTGACCGACCAGATCCACGACGCGCTCCGCGCCGAGATCTTCGTGCGCGCCACTATCTGCGCCAGAGCGAGCAGCACCATCCCGGCCGCGATGCCCGCGTAGTCGACCAGGTTGCGACCGGGCAGGAAGGTGAGAAGGGCGCTCCACAGCACCATGATGCTGCCGGTCCACGCGAAACCGCGCGCGATGTCGTGCACGCCCGTCTCGGCGGCGGTCTCCCGGCTGACCACGGCGACCGCGGATCGAGCGGCACCCTCGGCCTCGCCGATGCCGAGCGCCTTGCGGATCGCACGCGGATGGATCGGCGCGGGCCACGGGATGAGCTTGGAGAACGTCAGGCCCATGTAGATGATCGTGTTCACGCCCACGAACGCGGCGAACACGATGAACCACTGGGAGTGCAGCACGCTCTGCGGCAACAGGATGCCGGCGAGTATCGGAGTCACGGCGTCGATGCTTCCTCTTCGGGTTGGCCCCATCTGGCCTTCCGGCTGAACGCGATGTCCATGAGGCTCTTCACGAACACGACCTGCAGGTAGACGTCGTAGCAGATCTCGGGAACGAGCGGCAGCGCGAGCAGCACGGCCTTCCAGCCGCCGCGCCACACCGTGGCGACGTGCTCGACCATGAAGACGCCCGTGACGACCATCCAGAACGGGAACCACACCCAGCGGTCGACCGACAGCACGGTGACGATCATCAGAAGGATGGCCGCGTTCAGCGCGACGGTCCCGTACCCGATCCCGAACTGCTGGCCCCAATAGCGGACCGTCGTGCCCGTGATGCCGTAGTGGCTGAGGTTCTCGAGCGCTCCCCGCTCCCATCGCTTGCGCTGCGCCCACAGGTCGGACCACGTCGGCATGATCTCGGTCACGACGACGCACTCCTGGGGCGAGACGATCTCGGCGCCCAGCGACTTCAACGCGAGCGTGAGCTCGTTGTCCTCGGTGAGCGCCGCCGTGTCGTAGACGCGACCGCTCTCGCCGGGGACGTAGACCCCCCGCGCCGCGGCGACGTCGAGCAGCGCGTCGGCTCGGAACATGGTCGCGGTGCCGGTGAGCACGAAGACGCGCCCCTTGCGGGCGTCGATCTGGTTGGAGTAGCGCAGGTACTCGTTGCGCTGGAGCTGGCCGAGAACGCCTCCGCCCGGCCCGCCCTGGAACATCCCGCCGACCGCCGCGAGCTCCGGGTCCTCGTCCAGCGCCCGCGCCGCGACCTCGATGAACTCCTCGTGCAGGACCGTGTCGGCATCGGCCACCAGGACCGCGTCCGACGGCCCCTTGCCGCGCAGCAGCAGGTGCAGCGCCTGATTGAGCGCGCCCGCCTTCTTCTCCGTGTTGCCGACGGTCTCGAAGACCTCCACGTGAGCGTCCAACGCGATGGACACCGTGCGGTCGGTGCAGTTGTCGGCCACGACGATGACCCGGTCGGGACACCGCGTCTGCTCCAGCAGGGCCGCCAGCGTGGCGGGAAGGGTCTCCTGCTCGTTGTGGGCGGGGATGAGCACGGTGATCCGCACTGGTCGCACCGCCTGCGGCGCCTCGTCGCGGATGTGGCGGTACGCCGCGAGCACCCGCCGCCGCGGGCTGAGCGCCATGAGGAGCGTGGACCCCGTCTCGAGGGCGACCGCCGCGATCGCGACCCCGACCATCCCCAGCAGCGAGATGGCGATCAGCTGCGGGATCGGCATCTGCTCGGACACGTACGTCGTCCACGGCCCGATCGCGACCGCTCTGATCGGCCCGGCGCTCGCGCCGAGCGCGAACAGCTGGACGACCGCGACGCTGAGCGCGGCGACCGACAGCACCATGCCGAACACGAGCATGACGACGATCTGCCCCAACCCGAGGTGATCGACCCGGAGCCTCTCGATCCGCTTGTTCGCGCCCGCGCCCCCCAGGGGGCTGAGCCGTACCACGTCCGCGGGCGTCACACGTCGCTCGCTGAACCGGCACGTTCCCGTGTCGTCTTCCGCTGCCAAGAGACCTCGTCTCTGCCGGAGTGGTTCGAGCCGTCCGTCTTCGGGCGAGGACCGGCCATACGCGGAGGCGCACAGCTCGGCCGAGTGGTACCGCCTGTCATCGACCTGATCGGCATGTAGCAAAGTCCGCGCAAACCCGCGCGGCCGAGCGGTCCCGCCGGCGCGGAGCACGGTAGAATGACTCGGGGCGCAGCGCGAGGTCGGGAGGCGCGTGGACGAAGGTCTGATGCTCGGCCGCTACAGGCCGCTCGCCGAACTCGGCGAAGGCGGCCACGGTTCGGTCGACCTCGCCTTCGACACGAAGATGGCGCGCAGGGTCGCCATCAAGCGGATCCCTCTCACGCGGCGCGGCATGGAGATACTCTCGCGGACCGCGGGGCTGAAGGAAGCCCGCACGGCCGCACTGCTCAACCACCCCAACATCGTCACGGTGCTACGAGTGGGACACCGACGACGACGAGGCGTTCCTCATCATGGAGCACGTCGACGGCGCACCGCTCTCGTCCGTGCTCGACGCTGTACGCGCCGCTCGACGTCGACGAGGCCGCGGCGGTGCTCGCGCCCGTCGCCGAAGCGCTGTCCTACGCGCACGCGAACGGTGTCCTCCATCTCGACCTGAAGCCGGAGAACGTGCTGATAACGCGCGACGGGCCTGGTGAAGGTCGCCGACTTCGGCGTCGCCGCCCTCACGAACGCCGCCGGACAGGCGATCAGCGCGGGCGGGACGCTGGGCTACATGCCGCCCGAGCAGCTGCGGGGATGCCGCGTCGACGCCCGCAGCGACCTGTGGGCGTTCGCCGCGCTCGCCTTCGAGGTGCTGACGGGCGCAGTGCCCTTCGCGGCCGACGATGTCGCGGCGGCGATCGAGGTCGCCGAGGGCGAGCGGATACCCGCCACCCACCGCGTTCGTGCCGTCGGTCCCGCCCGAGGTGGACGAGCAGTCTGGCCGCCGCGTTCTCGGCCGACCCGTCCGAGCGGCCGTCCGACCTCCGCGAGTTCGCCGACGACCTGCTCGCGCGCGCTCGGCGACCAGGCGCGCGGCCGGGCCGCGCTGCGCAGGCTCGTGAGCCAGATCGTCGCGGAGGAGCCCGACGTCGAGGAGATGCCGCTCACCCGGCTCGGCATCTGGGACCGCCTCGCCTCGCGCTCGGCGATCGGGGGGCGCGCCTTCGTCGGGCTGGCCGAGCGCCTACCTCGCCTGGGCGGGCATGCAACCCCTGCGGTTCGGGTGGCCCGCGGCGCTGGCGGCCACCGCCGTCGCGGCCACGGCGTGCTTCTTCGCGCCGTCCATCGGGCTCGCCGCCGCGCTCGTCGTGCTCGCCGCGGGCGCGTTCGCCGTCTCGATCCCCTCGGGGCTCGTCATGGCCGCGATCGCCGCCGTGTGGTGGGCCGCGGTCGGCCGCACGCGCCCGGCAGCGGCCGCGGTGCCCGCCTTCGCGCCGCTCGCCGCGGTCGCGCGCGTGGCGTTCGCGCTTCCGCCGCTGGCCGGCTTCTTCCTCGACGGCTTCGCGCCGGCCGCCGCGGCGGGAGCCGGCGCCGCGGTCGCCGTCGTGGCGACCTCGACCCTGCGCGACGCGGCCGCGACGCCGCTCGCGCTCTCGCTCGGGACCCCCTACGCCACGCAGTGGTGGGCGCGCGCGGCGATCGCTGGTCGCCACGTTCGCGGCCGCCGCGGTGCTCTCGTCCGCTCGGCGCACGGCGAGGCACCCGGGCCGCCGCCGTCCTCGGAGCACTGGGCGGGCTCGCGCTCATCGCCATCGGCTCAGGTCCCGTGGATGACGGGAGGTTCACGGCCGCCGCCCGCGGCCATGCTGCAGCTGCTGCTCGCCCTTATACTCGTCGTCGTGGTCGTCGCGCTCGGACCACCCGTGCCGGCCGCGTCCGGCGACGATGGAACGCCTCGAGAAGAAGGCACATGAGCATCCTCACCGATTTCGAAGACAGGGTCGGCGGCGCGCTGGAGGGCATGTTCGCCGGGGTGTTCCGTTCCCCCGTGCAACCGGTCGAGATAGCCAAGGCGCTGGCGAAGGCGATGGACGAGGGGCGCACCGTCGGGGTCGGCAAGGTGTACGCGCCCGTCGCCTACACGGTCGCCCTCTCGCCGCAGGACGCCGCCAAGTTCGGCGCCGTTCACGAGGCACGCTCGCCGGCGAGCTCTCGACGTTCCTGACGGGACCACGCGCGCGAGAACGCCTATCACCTCGCCGAGCACGCCGCACGTCGACGTTCGTCGTGCACGACGACCTGAGGCTCGGCCGGTTCCGCGTCAGCGCCGAGCTCGCCTTCGTCGCGCGAGAGGCCCGACGTCCGCCGAGTTCGAGGAGGACGAGGAGTCCGACCAGCGCGCGGCCGCCGCGATCGGCGGTCTCGCCACGGTCACCGTGGGCGAGGCCGAGCACGACGTGGTGCTGCAAGGCGACGCGCTCGTCGTCGGCCGGCTCGAGGACGTGCGACATCTGCCTGAGCGACGCCATCGTCTCGCGCGAGTCACGCGGCGCTCATCCAGGTGGAGGACGGCTGGGCGCTCGAGGACCTCGACTCGACCAACGGGACGCTGCTCAACGGTCAGCCGGTGGAGCGCGAGCGTGCTGCACGACGGCGACGTGATCGAGATCGGCGTCACGAGGCTCGTCTTCCACGAGCCGGGGCAGGTGAGTCCGCGTGGTCGACGTCGCGCTGCTCGTCGGGGCGCATCCTGCTGCTGGCGCTGCTCTACCTGTTCCTGTTCGCCGCCGTCCGCGCCGGGATGGGGCTCATCAGCCGCGGCGCGCCCTCGCGCGGCGCCCAGCCGCTCATGCTCGCGATAACGGCCGGCCCGCCCGAGCTGCGCGGCACCCGCATCGCGCTGGACCGCGCGGTCCGCATCGGCCGCGCTCCCGGGCTCGAGCTCACCATCGCGGACGACTTCGTCTCGACCGACCACGCTCGGATCGCACCGACCCACACGGGCCCGGTGATCGAGGACCTCGACTCCACGAACGGGACCCTGCTCAACGGCAGGAAGGTCAGCGCGCCGGCACGTCTGAACGCGGGCGACGTGATCGAGATCGGAACCCTCTCGATGAAGGTCGTGCGCTCTGACCATGGCGTCATTCGCCGGCGCCACCGATCCCGGGCTCACGCGCCCGTCCAACGAGGACGGGTTCGTCGCGCAGCCGCCGCTGTACGCGGTCGCGGACGGGATGGGCGGCCACCGCGCGGGCGAGGTGGCCAGCCGCGTGGCGCTCGACGAGCTTCTCGCCATGGCACCGCGCCGCGTCGACGCGAAGGCGCTCGTCCGCGCCATACGCGCGGCGAACCGCGCGGTCATGGAGTCCGCGGACAAGAGCCGGACGCGAACGGGCATGGGCACGACCCTGACCGCCGCGATGGTCGACGGCGCGCACGTCGTCATCGGCCACGTGGGCGACTCGCGCGCCTACCTGCTGCACGACGGCCGGCTCACCCGCGTCACCCAGGACCATTCGATGGTGGCCGACCTGGTGAGGACCGGCTCCATCACCGAGGAGGACGCACGCTTCCACCCGCAACGGAGCGTGATCACGCGGGCGCTCGGCTCCGACCCGGACATGGCCGCCGACCTCTACGAACTCGAGGCCGAGCCGGGAGACCGCCTGCTGCTCGCGACCGACGGGCTCACGGGCATGCTGCCCGACGAGTACATCGGCGAGATCCTCGCGTCGGCGAGCGACACGGGCACGGCGGTGGCGAAACTGGTCGAGGCCGCGAACCGCGCGGGCGGCTATGACAACGTCACCGTGGTCGTCGTCGAGATCGACTCGACGCCCGCGAGCGACCTCCCGCCGATGCGCGGCGGCGCGGAAGCGAAGCGGCGGATCGCCTCGCGGCTGCTGTGGGTGGTGGTCGCGCTCGCCCTGTGCGGCCTCGCGGCGTGGTCGGCCCGGTCGTACGCCGCGTCACGCGCGTATCTCATCGACGAGAACGGCGTCGTCGCCGTGTATCGGGGGATCCCGGGGTCCTTCGCCGGGGTGAGCCTGCACTGGCGGGAGCGCACCACGTCGATCCCCGTGCAGCGCCTCGACGTGCCGCTCCAGGTCCGTCTGCTGGACGGCATCGCCTTCGACGACCTCTCCTCGGCGCTGCAGCGCGCGGACGAGATGAGCGCCGCGGTCACCCCGTCGCCGGCGGGGTCGACGACCCCGCCGGCACCGTAGGCCCCGCCGTGGGATCCCGACGCACCATCGAACTGCTCCTGCTCGGGGCCGCCGCACCGGTGGTGCTGCTCATCTTCGCCCTGGTCGCGGGCGCGCAGCACGGCTCGCTCGCGGCCTCGGACTTCGTCGCGCCGGTCGCGCTGCTCGCGGCGTTCGCGGTCGCCCACGTCGCGGTCCGCTATCTCGCGCCGGGCGCCGACCCGGCGCTGCTGCCGATCGCGGCGCTGCTCTCCGGCATCGGGCTCGCGTTCGTGGGCCGCCTCGACTCCGACGCTCGCCGGCGCCGCAGACGGCCTGGATCGCGATCGGCGTCGCCTGCATGATCGCCACGCTGGTCGGCGGTGCGTTCGCTCGAGCGCCTCGCGAGATACAAGTACACGATCATGCTCGCCGGCCTCGTGCTGCTCCTGCTGCCGGCCGTCATCGGCACGCGAGATCAACGGGGCGAAGCTGTGGCTGCGCATCTGTTCGGCTTCAGCTTCCAGCCCGCCGAGATCGCGAAGATTCTCATCGTGCTGTTCCTCGGCGGCATACCTCTCGGAGTTCCGCGAGGTGCTCTCCGTCTCGACGCGCAAGGTGGGCCGGATGCACCTGCCTTCGGCCCGCCACCTCGGCCCGCTCGTGCTCATGTGGCTCGTCTCGCTCGTCGTCCTCGTCGCCGAGAAGGACCTGGGTTCAGTCGCTGCTGTTCTTCGGCGTGTTCCTCGTCATGGTGATGGTCGCGACCGGGCCGCTGGTCGTACGCGTTCGTGGGCACGGTTCTGTTCGCGATCGGCGCGACGGCCGCGTACTTCCTTTTCGCGCACGTGCGGGTCCGCGTCGACATCTGGCTGCAGCCCGTTCGCCGACGCGGCCGGCAAGGGCTACCAGCTCGTGCAGTCGCTGTTCGCGCTCGCGGCCGGCGGCATCATCGGCGTCGGCCCCGGGCGCGGCTCGCCCACGCGCATCCCGTTCGTGGCCACCGACTTCATCTTCTCGGCGATCGGCGAGGAGCTCGGGCTGCTCGGCGGCGTCGCGATCGTCTCCGCCTACCTCGTCTTCTGCCTGCGCGGGCTCGCGACCGCGGTGCGCGCCCGCTCCGACATGGCTTCGCTGACCGCGACCGGCCTGGTCGCGACGATGGGCCTGCAGGCCTTCGTCATCATCGGCGGCGTCACGCGGCTGATCCCGCTCACCGGCATCACCCTCCCCTTCATCTGCTACGGCGGCTCTTCGATCGTCTCGAACTTCATCCTGCTGGCGTTGCTCATGCGCGCGGGCGACGACGCACCGGCGGAAGGCGAGCGGGCCGTGCCCGCCGATGACAGCGGCGTTCTCGGCCGGTCGGCGCTGTACCGGCGCCTGACCGGCGTGGCGGTCCTGGTCGTCGGTGCTCACCGGCGCGCTCGTACTGAACCTCACGTGGGTGCAGGTCGTCGACGCGCTCGGCCCTCGACAACAACCCCGCGAACACGCGCAACGCTCGCCAAGCAGCTGCCAGGCGGAGCGAGGCGCGATCCTCACGTCGGACGGCATCGTGCTGGCGCGCTCGGTGAAGGACGCCTCGGGCACGTACACGCGCGTCTACCCGTCCGGCATCGCTCGCCGCGCACGTCATCGGCTACTACTCGCTGCGCTACGGCCGCGCCGGCATCGAGGCGGCGGAGAACGACGTGCTCGCGGCGGCCACCGCGACTACGCCAGCTTGCGCCGACGTGATCGACGACGCGCTCGGACGGCCGGTGACCGGCGACGACGTCGTCCTCACGATCGACAGCCGCGTGCAGAAGGCGGCGGAGCAGGCGCTCGCAGGGCCGGCGCGGGCGCGTGCGTGGTGATCGACCCGCGCACCGGCGCCGTGCTCGCGATGGCGTCGTCGCCCACCTACCAGCCGGGCGCCGTCGACGCGCAATGGGCGACGCTGTCGAAGGACACGGCGGCGCCGCTCGTCGACCGCGCCATCTCCAGCGCTCTACCCGCCGGGCTCGACCTTCAAGATCGTCACGCTCACGAAGGTGCTGGCGAGCGGCGTGGCGGCTCCGGACACCGTCCTCTCGGCGCCGCCCGTGCTGACCATCGGCGGCGGGAAGGTCACGAACTTCGAAGGCGAGGGCGTTCGGCACCGCCACGCTCCGCGCGGCCACCGCGAACTCGATCAACACGGTGTTCGCACAGCTCGGCGTGCGGATCGGGCCGGCGGCACTCGTCGACCAGGCGCGGGCGTACGGCTTCGACAGTCCCGTGCCGTTCGAGCTGGGCGTGGCGCCCTCGATCATGCCGGCGCCCGCTCTCATGACCACGTGGGAGACGGCGTGGGCCGCGGTCGGGCAGCCGGTGGGCTCCTCCGCGGTCAAGGGACCGGTCGCGACCGCGCTGCAGATGGCGCTCGTGGCCGCCGGCGTCGCGAACGGCGGCGTCGTGATGCGGCCGTACATCGTCGAGCACACGACCGATCCTTCGGGCGCGGTGCTGAGCTCGACAGCCCCGCGCCAGTGGACGACGGCCACCGATCCGGCGACGGACGCCACCGTCCGGTCCTTGATGGTCGACGTCGTGAAGGAGGGGTCCGGCACGCGCGCGAGCATCGATGGCGTCACGGTTGCTGGTAAGACCGGCACGGCGGAGGTGTCGAAGACCGTCGCGCCGGACGCCTGGTTCATCGCCTTCGCGCCGGCGGGGAACGGGCAGACGCCTTCGGTCGCGATGGCGATCATCATCGAGAACGGCGGCGTCGGCGGACAGGTCGCCGCGCCGCGCGCCAAGGCCGTGCTGGAAGCCGCGTTGAGGCGATGAGCGCCGTCGTGTGAGCGGTAATCGCCGTGCGGGTGCCGTGCTGCGTTAGAATGCCGGGTATGACCAGCGGCTTTCCAGTGCGGGAAAGCATACAGAAGGAGCTGGAGCGCTAGGTGGAAGAGACGGTGTTCGGTCGCAGCTACCGGGTGACCGAGAAGATCGGGTCCGGCGGCATGGCGGACGTCTACAAGGCCGTCGACGAGACGCTCGGACGCACGGTGGCCGTGAAGGTCCTGCACGAACGCTTCGCGGAGGACCCCGATTTCGTGCAGCGCTTCCGCCATGAGGCCTCGGCGGCCGCCAACCTCTCGCACCCGTCGATCGTCAACATCTACGACTACGGCGTCGAAGGCGGCGTCTACTACATCGTCATGGAGCTCGTGCGCGGCACCGACCTCAAGCGCGTCGTGACCGAGCGGGGCCCGCTCGATCCGGTCGACGTGGCGCGGTACGGGGCGCAGGTCTGCTCGGCGCTCTCCGTCGCGCACGGGTACGGGATCATCCATCGCGACATCAAGCCGCAGAACATCGTCCTCATGCCCGAGGGCGCCGTGAAGGTGATGGACTTCGGCATCGCCCGCGCGGTGGACTCGGACGCCACCCAGACCGGCTCGGTGCTCGGAACGGCCCAGTACGTCTCGCCGGAACAGGCGCAGGGCCGCAAGCTCGGCCCCGAGAGCGACCTCTACTCGCTCGGCGTGGTGCTCTACGAGCTCGCGACCGGGCGCCCGCCGTTCGAAGGCGACACGCCGGTCGCGGTCGCGCTGAAGCAGGTCAACGACGCGCCCGTGCCGCCGCGGCAGATCGATCCTCAGATCCCGCCGGCGCTCGAGGCCGTCATCCTGAAAGCGATGCGGAAGGACCCGCGCGAGCGCTACCACTCCGCCGAGGAGATGCGCGAGGACCTCCAGCGCGTGGCGTCCGGCCGCGCGGTCGCCGCGCAACCCCGGGTCGAGGACACCACCGTCATGCCGGCGGTGGCCGCGGCCGTAGCGCCGTCGGGGAAGCCCGCCACGCGCGAACGCCGTGGCGCCAACCCGTGGCTGTGGATCGGCATCGTCCTGCTCGTCGTCGCGCTGGGGCTCGGCGGTGCGTGGCTGGTCAAGGCGCTGACGCCGACGCCCCGGGTGCCCGACACGACGGGCATGACGCTGGCGGATGCCGAGCGAACGTTGACCGGCGACGGGTACGCGGTCGGCGCGGTCGACACGACGGCTTCGCAGACCGTCGGCAAGGACATGGTCATCTCGACGGACCCGTCCGCCGGTGTGGCCCTCTCGAAGGGGCAGCCGGTGGATCTCGTGGTCAGCTCGGGACCGCCCTTCGTGAGCATGCCGTCGGTGCTCGGCATGGCGGAGCAGTCGGCGATCGCCACGCTGCAGGCCGCCGGCTTCAACGTCGATCCCATGATCGAACGCGCGTACAACAAGCAGTACAAGTCCGGCACGGTCTTCGACCAGAGCCCCTCGCCCGGCGACCAGGTGACCAAGGGCGCCACGGTGCAGCTCTCGGTCTCCGAGGGCGTGCAGATGGTGGGCATCCCCTACGTCATCGATCTCACGCAGGCCGACGCCATCACGGCTCTCCAGAAGGTGGGCTTCGTCGTGAAGACGGTGAACAAGGCGAACGGGACGGTGGCCAAGGGCACCGTCTTCGACCAGAGCCCGGCCGGTGGCGGGCAGGCCGCGAAGGGCAGCCAGGTCACGATCGACGTGTCGAGCGGGCCGGCCCAGGTGCAGGTGCCGTCGTTGAAGGGATTGACGCAGAACGCGGCCGTCTCCCAGCTCACGGCGCTGGGACTCAACGTCAACGTACAGCAGGTGTTCGACCCCACGCCGGCCGACACCGGACTGGTGCAGAGTCAGGATCCCGCGGCCAACACCAGCGTCGACGAGAGCACGACGGTGACGATCTGGGTGGCGACGCAGCAGCCCCAGCCCTAGCGGGCTCCGAGGTCCGTCACCGACGGCGCGCGCGAACGGGCGAGCGGCGCGACGCGTCGGTGACCGCGTCCGTCGCGTCGGCCTCCGCGGTGCCCTTGAAGGGCAACGCGACGGCGACCGCCGAGAGCACGAGTTCCATGATCGTCGACCAGACGCGCGACGCGAACGCGACGATCACGGCCGCGGTCGCGCCCCCGACGATGACGGAGCGCGTCAGCAGCACGATCACTCCTTCGCGAGCGCCGAGTCCGGCGGGGACGAAGAAGACGAGCAGCCCGCCGATGTTGGCCGCGGCATAGAACCCGCCGTACGCGAGCCAGCTCGCGCCCGGGTCGCCGACGAGCGAGCGGGCGAACAGCCAGAAGGCGCCTCCGGCCAGCACCCAGGCCGCCGTGTAGTAGAGCGTGAGCCACACGATGGGACCGAGTCGCAGGTGCGGCGGCCCGCCCTCGATCCGCAGGACCCTCATGCCGGCCGACACCAGGCGCGAGAACACGGGCGGCGCGAGCACCACCATGATCGCAACGAGCGCGAGGGCGAGCGGCCATCTCGGAACGCCGGCGGGGAACGGCCCGCCGAAGAGCGCCGTCGCGAGGAACAGCAGCAACCCGCCCGCGATGCTCAGCGCGCTCTCGACGACGGTCGCGACGAGGGCGGCATGCCGGTCGATCCCCGCCTGCTTCGCCATCGCGACCTTGCCGGCGACCTGCCAGACGCCGCCGGGCAGGTACTTGCCGAGGTTTGCGGCGAACGAGAGCTTGAACATGTCGCGATATCCCGCGCGGTACCCGAGGGCGCGGACGACGAGCGTGAGACCGCCGGCGTACGCAAGGTAGTACGCCGCGATCACGATCCACGAGGCGATCAGGTAGCCGACGGAGAAGTGCAGCGCGAAGAACCGGCTCGAGGACAGCTGTCCCGACACGGCGCGATAGACGAAGTACAGGACCGCGACGGCGAGCGCGGACTGCGCGAGGCGCAGCCCCCATCGCTTCCACGCGTCCCTCGCGCGCTCGTCGACCACCCGAGGCCTCCCGCGACGCGCTCGTGGGCTCCCGCTGCCTTCGGCCGCTCCTCAGGCTCGCGCCGACCTCGGATGATACGTCACCGGCTCCTGCCGCCGCGCATGTCCGAAGGCAGCGGCGTGGACGGCGTGGGCGCCGCCGCCAGCAGCCGCGTCACGTCGTCGTCCGAGAGTTGCGGGAAGCGCTGGTAGTACGCGCCGACCGCGTAGAAGCCCGGAGGGGTCTCCAGAACGACGAGCTCGTCGCACTCGTGGGAGAGCCGTCGTGCCGTGTCGGGTGCCATGACGGGCGCGGCGAGCACCGTGCGCGCCGCCCCGCGGCCACGCAGCCAGCTCAGCGCCGCGATGGCGGTCAGCCCGGTCGCGACTCCGTCGTCGACCACGATCACCGTGTGGCCGCCGACGCTGAGGGCCGGCCGCCCGGCACGATAGGCGGCGACCCGGCGCAGGGCCTCGGCATGCTCCGGCGCGGCCGCCTCGCGCAGCCAGCGGTCGCCGACCCCCGCCATCGGGTTCGCATACACGCGACCGTCGGCATCGACCGCACCGGCCGCGAACTCGGGATTGTCGGGCGCGCCGATCTTGCGGACGACGGCGACGTCGAGCGGCGCGCTCAGACGCTCCGCCACCACGCCCGCCACTTCCACGCCGCCCCGGGGGATGCCGAGGACGATGACGTCCTCGCGCCGCGCGTAGCCGCGTCTGGCCAGCTCCTCACCGAGCTCCCGACCTGCTTGGACCCGGTCGCTCCACACCAGGATCGCCTCCCGGTCGCCATGCCTCCGACGAAGACCGCCCTCGCGCTACCGCGACGGCGGCTCGCCGAGCGCGTCGCGCAGTTCGTCGGGCCTGAAGTCGACGATGCAGCGCTCGCCGATCTCGAACGTCGGAGTGATGACCTTGCCCGCGAGTTCGACGACCCGATCGCGCGCCGCGGGCACCTGCTCGATATCGACGAGCTCGTAGTCGTACCCCATCTCATCCATCCACTGCAGCGCCCTGCGGCAATCGCCGCACCAGGAACGGCAGTACACGACGCAGGTCTGCCCGGTCGTCTCTTCCGCCATCTCGTCCCCCCGAGTCGTCACGCGCCGATGCGGCATGCCGCGCTCGCTTGGGTATGCCTCTACAAAGACCAATGTACCCGCGACGGAAGGACCTCGGCATGTGTGCGACCGGCAGGAGCCCGTTCATGGAGAACATGCGGAAGCCGATGCCCCTTCCGCGCAAGATCCGGCTCGTCCGCCGCAACACGTGGATCAAGATCTCGCAGCACCGCGTCTGCTGCGGCCACCCGGGCGAGCCCGGCTGTTGACAGTAGGGGCGTCCCGGAGTCTCCGGGACAGCGGCATGCCGGCGGCGGCGTCCCGCCGCGCGTCCGGTCGCGGCTCGCGCGGGATCGCGCTCGTCTAGATCGCGAGGAGCGGCTCGGCGCGTGCCGCTGTGCGAGCGGCCGGCCCGTACAGCTTCGCCTCGATCAGGCGGACGCACGCGCTCGGGGACAGGCCCGCGAGCTCGCGCTCGCCGACCCACGCGACGCGATCCTCGCTCGGGGAGGCGACGACCAGCGCGCCCCGCTCCCACACCATGCTCACCGCGTAACGGGGCGGCAGTATCGCCCGCACGACCTCGCACCACACGCTCATCTCATCCATGGCGGACTCCCCTCGCGACGTGGGCCTGTCTGCTGCGGGTGAGTGCGCGCCGGACACGAGACTCGCACCATGCTGCGTGACGCTCGGCTCGAGTCTGAAGGCCGCGGGAGCGCCGGAGAAGGGCCGCCCCGAAGATTTCACCGAAGCCTTACGCCGCGTTAACCGGCCCGCGGCCCGCTCGCCCGGACGCGGCGGATGCTACGCTGTGGCGAGAGAGCGGCGAAGAAGGGGCACCGATCGTGACGCAGGCCGCGGACCAGCTCGTCCTCGAGGAGTTCGGCCTCGGCGATCCTCGCATCCGCGAGTTCGCCGAGTTGCCGTGGCGGCTCAACCGCGGAGACCCGTGCTGGACGCCTCCGCTGAAGATGGACCTGCTCGGCAACCGGCTGCTCGGCGCGAAAGGGCTGCTCACCGCCGAGCACCCGTACCACGAGCACGCCGAGGTGACGCACTTCATCGCGCGGCGCGGCGGGCGCGCGGTCGGGCGGGTGTCCGCGGCGGTCAACTGGCGCTTCAACGACTTCTACCACTCGAAGATCGGCTTCTTCGGGTTCTTCGAGACCGAGAACGATCCCGAAGCCGTGAAGGCGCTGCTCGACGGGGCAGCCGCGTGGCTGCGACACCGCGGCATGACCGCGATGCGCGGACCGGGCGAGTACTCGAACGCGACACACGAGCGCCAGGGTGTTCTCGTGGAAGGCTTCCAGTTCCCGCCCACCGTGGAGCTCACCCACAACCCGCCGTACTACGGCGAGCTGCTCGAAGCCTACGGGCTGGCGAAGGTCGAAGGACTATGTCGCCTACATCGCCGACTTCGAGCACCTGCCGCGCGAGCGGATCCGGCGCCTCGGGGCGGCCGTTCGCAAGCGCGACCGTATCGAGACGCGCATGGCGGACATGAAGCACTTCACCGACGAGGTCGCGCTCATCGTGCGCATCTACAACGAGGCCTGGGCGCAGAACTGGGGCTTCCTGCCCATCACCGAGGGCGAGGCGGACGCGCTCGCCGAGTCGCTCAAGCCGATCGTGGACCCGCGGGCTCGTGCGCTTCGCCTATATCGGCGGCGAGCCCGTCGCCGTCTTCGGCGGCGTCCCGGACCCGAACTGGGCGCTGCGCCCCCGATGGAAGTGGTACGGCGACTCCGACGCGGTGCGCCTCGCGAGGCTTCTCGCCGTGCGGCGGCACATCCCGCGGGTGCGCGTCATGTTCTTCGGCATCCGGCCGGCGTGGCGCCGCATCGGCGTCGACGCGCTGCTCTTCGACGAGCTCGTCGACTACGGTCTGCCGCGCGGCTACACGACCGGCGAGCCGTCGTTGCTCCTCGAGGACAACGACATGGTGATCCGCCCGTCCGCGGCCATGGGCGGCCACGAGTACAAGCGCTGGCGCATCTACGAGATGGCGCTGTAGCCGCCCGTCCCGGCGACCGGCGCACTCGACGGGGCAGCTTCTCGGTGCGCGGCGGTCGGTGTACGATTGCGCACGCGTCGGCGGCCGCACGGCCGTGCGGCCTCGCGCCCTCGTAGCTCAGGGGATAGAGCACCGGTTTCCTAAACCGGGTGTCGCAGGTTCGAATCCTGCCGGGGGCACCATGCCTTCTACCTGCGGGAATACGCCGCATTGCGCTTCATGCGCGCCATGATGCAGCACGTGTGATCGGCGAGTTTACCCCAAAACCTACCCCGAAAGGGTCTGAAAAGGCGACCACCTTGCAGGTGGTAGCCCGTGCGGTCCTTCTCGCGCAGACGTTCCAGAACTCAGCGAACCTCTCCCGTCCCGGGTCTTGCACAAGCGTCTAATCCTTCCCTCCCTTTCCTTGGATGACAGGTAGGCTAGTCGTAGCGTAGTCGTATGCTATTTCCCGTCTGTTTGTGCTGGTAGATGGCTTGCCGATTGCGCCTTCGATCCAGTTTGCATCGTCCTTCTTGCACGCCATGTAAACCCTCCTAGGCTATGTAAAGCACGTCGTTGTAAAGCGCCTCGTACTCCACGATTGGGACGCACGAGAGGTGGAACCGTTCGGTGTTGACGCGCTCCGTCATGGCAACGAGCCCACGCGTCTGTGCCGGATCGGAAATGTAGTCCGACATCCGGCCCCGTGGCAGCTCAGGTCAGCTGCGGTGGCAGCTGCAGGGGTGTTAGATACCGTTCGGCGTGATAATACAGCCGTTCATCGCTGATGCATTGCCTTTTGGTGCTCGAAAGTAGCATAATAGTTTGGAAGTACAAGGGGTGCGAGTATCGAGAGCTAGCCTCTCGATCCGCACCCTTCTTTTCAGGGTTGGACAGGTCAAGATGGCAGAGAGGACACGATTGCAGGCAGCCGTGAGCGGACCGTGTACGAGGGCGTGTGACGGCTTCCGCCTGATCGAGGTTTGCGCCGAGTGCTCCGCGGGGAACAGCCGGGCAAACCCCGGCTGTGGCAAGCACAAGCTCTGCCCGCTGGCCTATTGGCGCTGTCGTCCGGAACGTCCCCGAGCCGCATTCGACACGAAAGCTCAGTGAGAATCGACGATGACAACACCGAACTACAGTTTCGTATCGAATCCCAAGTACGGGGCCGACTATAACGCCGCGAAGGCGAACCTCGCCGACCAAGGGATGCTGTCCTCGACGGCAGCCGCTGGCACACTCGCCAACGCGCAGGCTGCCGACGCCTACAACAACCAGACGCTGGCGCAACAGTGGTTTAACCTGCTCTACTCCGGCGCTCTCGGTCGTGCGGGCATCGCGCAGTCCACAAAGGGTGTTGCGTTCCCGTCGCTGCCCAAGGGCATCGGCAGCATCATCCAGAACGCCTTCACGCCATCCGCGAGTCAGGCTGCTGCTACGAGTGTGGCGAGCGGTACGGGCGATGCAACGACCGTCAATGACCTCATGGTGGGCGGGAAGGCTATCGCGAGCGAACCCGGCATGGAGACTATCAACGTCCCCTACGCGGCGGCTGCTCAGCAGAAGGTCGTCAACAGCGAGAACCAGCAGAAGATCAACCTCGCCAACGCCCAGTTCGCGTGGCAGCAAGCGCAAGCGCAGAAGACGGACGCGTTGCAGGCGCAGGAATGGGCTGACAACGCGAGCAACCCGAACAGCGCCGCATACAAGGCTGCGAATGACCCGTACACGAAGATGGCCGCTGAACTCAACAGTGACCGCATCCCGACCTATGACGCCACGGGCAAGAACGTCATCGGCTACACGCAGGCCCATACGCCCGAGCAGTACGTCGCCATGTTCAACGCGGCCTACAAGGTGAACCTGCCGCAAGAGGCGGCTATCGGGAACCCGCAGGCTATCTCGCTGCTCAAATCAATGGGCGCGCAGAACCTGATTCCGTCCGACTCTCCCTACGGAACGCAGCCGCAGAGCACCACGGTTTCCACGCCTATCGCGGCTCCCGTGTCTCCGGTGAGCGATCCGTCCAACAGCGCGTTCAACCCGTGGGCGCAACCACTCATCCAGAACGACCTCATGGACAAGTGGGCTGTTCCGACTGCGAACGAACCCAACTGGCAGCGGATCGTGAACGGCGTCCCTGTCATGGCCGACCAAGCATTCAACGCTGGCAAGCTCGGCGTCGGCGCTCTCGTGAACTGGCTGATGGGACATTCGTAGGGAACCTAGCCCTAATGTGCCCCCGGACCCCGGCATCCGCCCGTAGGCCTATCCCGCTCCCGCGATTCGCTTCCCATGGCGGGAGTGTGAGGGCTTCCGTGCGCTCGGGCTCGCTACAAAGGCTGGCCTTCCGGTGCGGTCACTGAACCGCATGTGGTCGGTCGTAGATGGGGGACCGACCGGCAGCTACTGGGGCTGGCGTTCCGGTGGAAGGCTGAGGCTATCGGCCTTGGGCGTTCAGTTCTTTGCACCGATCGCACAAGGGCCGACCAGCATCGCCAGACCGCCGGTTCTCTGCCTTGATGCGCCTACCGTCGTCGCACTCGCCGTTGTTGTGGTAGACCTCGCGGTCCTCATCACTGATGGAGTGGAACGTGGGAACCCAAGTCATCGTATCCCCTCACGACGCATGTGGATGTTCTGGCGCGACCCCCATTGCGGCACAACCAAAGTCTATCGGATATCGGCTCGGAAGTATGCAGACGCGAAGTCCCCGGCGAGAGCGCCATCCTTCCGCAAGGAGCCCCAAATCGTCGCAAGGAGTCACATATTGTCCCTCGGAGTGCGCATTTTCCCGGCCCGAAAATTGCGGTGCGTTCGGCGAAATATTCGCTTCCGTTGGTAGGCAACTAGAGGGCAAGTTGGTACATTACAACCTGTAGGGTGGGTCATTGGCCCACCCGGGAGGTGCCGCAATGAGGGAGAAATCCGTGGCCGATGACGCCTGCGTCCGCATGGACAAGGCGTTGAAGCGCGCCCTGAGCACCCCGCCGGAACCAAGGAAGAAGTCAAGTTCGGCCAAGCCCAAGCCGAAGAACAAAGTAGCCTGAAAGGAGGAGCGAACATGGCGAAGCCGATTGAGCCCACACCAGTTTTGAAGGGCCGCGACGCGCAGCGGCTCCTGAAGAAGGCTGCAAATCCGGATCGCTCGGCGCAGAAGAAGCAGTATCTCGCCGAATGCAGGGCGGCGTACCAGAAGTACTTGGTCAAGTAGCACGTTGTCCGATTTGCACCTGACATTCGAACGCCTGACGCCCGAACACGACGTCAGGCGTTTCGATTGCGGGAACGACGACCTTAACGACTTCCTTCAGTCGGACGCGCTCGGTTACCAAGATCAGCATCTCGCGGGCGTCTGGGTAGTGTTTCGGCGCAGAACCCTTGTCGCGTTCTTCTCCATGTCAGCAGACGCCATTCCGCTCGACAAGGCTGAGCCGCAGCCTGACGGGTGTCTCGGGAAAGACATCCGCACCTACCCCGCATTGAAGGTCGGCCGGCTTGCGACTCAGACCGCGCACCAGGGAATCGGGATAGGTAGCGAAATACTGAGGACATGTATAGGAACGGCGCTCGAGCTGCGCGACAACCACGTCGGGTGTCGATTCGTGACCGTTGACGCCAATCCTGACAAGGTTGACTGGTATCTAAAGCGAGGCTTCGAGCGCAATAAGTACTACGCGTCACGCACGAAGACGTCTAGCCTCCGCTACGACATCCTGAGCTAGGAGTCCAGTTCGTGTAGAGCAGCCGCCCGACCGGCCACGCCCTCAATCGCCAGATCGGTACGTTGCGCATCCGTGAGCGCCCGCGTGTTGAAGCCGAAATCGAACTCGCTCAGGTGTGACCCCAAGTGCTCGCCGCCCATGGGAGTCACAGGCGCGTCGTCGCGGGTAGCCACTTGTGCAGCAGCACGTGCGAGCCCTCGAAGTCCTCGCCTCAGCCGGGGTGGTAATCCCCCTACGTCGCCGTGCGTGGCCGGTCGAGCGACCCCAAGCAACCCACGCTGTGAAATGCTGCGGCACGCTCGCGCCGCGATTTTTCCGCCAACAAAATGAGACGCACGCCGACCCCGAAAAGGAAACCGGCGCGCGAAAAAATTGTTACCCCCACATCAGACGGCACCCTTGCCAAAACTGACCGTCACGGATGACCAAGCCGCCGCTCGATCGCGCTACTGTCCGGTGCTGAATATGTTCGGAAGTGCGCTACCTCCGTTGAGCGCATCGTTGGCCTTCTGCTGGTTCTTCAGCACCTGTGCATTGTCCGCGGCGATGGTGCGCTGCGTCTGCACCTGAACCCTCGCAGCCGCGTTCGTCGCTGCGATCCTCTCTTGGGACTGGTTGTAGAGCACAACGGCGGCGAGCAACGCCAGAACAATCGCGACAGCCGCCAGCGCCTTGACTGCGGTTTCGTCTCCCATTCCCCCACCCCCCTGCCGAACATGGTACCTCCGACGCACGATCTGGCGGCGTACGGATTCCGCCGGGTCGGCAGGATCGCTGTCACAAGAGGTCCGCGAGCAAAACGCGACTTCGCGCCCTACATCGCGGCCTTCGTCGAAACACCGACCAGTCCGGCGGGGCTGGTTCCGCACGCGTGACATGCCGTGAGGAGCTTTTCTGACGCCATTTGAGGCGCGTTCGGGATTCCCTAGGGTAGCAGCCCCATCGAAAGGCAATCGGGCCTCCCACAGACATTAATCGTTGGGAATGCAAGCCGCCCCTACTTGGTGGCGAACCACTCCATGACTTCGTTCTTGGAGAAGCGCGGGTACTTGCCAATGAAGTGGCAAGGCATTCCAGTCTCCGGGTGTCCCTTACGGGTTCTCCTCGCGAGGGTGTAGACGTACGAGGGTGAGAGGCGCAGCATGTCCGCCACTTCTTGCGCTGTAAGACACACGTCCTCGGCACTGGTCGTTGCTGTCATCGCCAACCTCCTGTGAACCTGCTCACTACTTCCCGGCATTTCCTGAGAGTTCGTCAATGCGGTTCTGCATGGCGTCAACGAGTTCCCACACCTCACGCAGCTCGGCTTCCTTGACTTCGATCTCCTTGTGCAACTGAGCAACGACCTGATCAGAAGCCTGTTGGTTGCGTTCCATCGTCCCCCCTTTCGAGCCTCGTTCTGAAGGTGATCCCGCTCCGGAGCTTGCTACGCGATCTCCTCGGAGACCGCAAGCATGGCATCGAAGCGAGCGGCCGCAGCCGCATCTTGCCCCGGAAGGACGTGCGCGTACGTTGAGAGCGTGAGCGTCGGGCTCGAATGCCCGAGACGATCCGCGACGACCCGGATTGACTCGCCGCCCTTCAGGAGCAGCGTGGCGTGCGTGTGCCGCAGGTCGTGGAAGCGAACCGGAACCCCGAAGTCGGCCCGAGCCTTCTGCCAGCGCGCGCTGAAAGCCGCAGGATGCAGAGGACCACCGTCTGCGCGCGCTAGGACGAGACCAGTGTCTTGATAGGCCGCCCCCAGCGACAACCGCTCCTCGGCTTGCCGCCCCTTATGGTTCTGCAGTTCGCTTGCCGCTCGCTCAGAGATGCTGATCGTGCGAACCCGCCCGGACTTTGGCTTCTTGAATGCCAGTCCGTGATCCTCGGTGATGACAACGGAGCGTGCGACTGTCAGGGTCCGCGCCTTAAGGTCGATGTCACTCCATCGCAGAGCCAGCAGTTCGCCGCGTCGCATCCCGGTGTAGACGGCAAGGAGCACAGCGACGTAGAGCGTCGTGTCGCTGCCCGGCGCGAGCGCTTCCAGCATGTCGCGAACACCGCGCTCGTCCAGCGCGTTCGTCGTAGCCGGTTTGGGCTTCGGAGCCTCAACCATCTCGCATGGATTCCGGGCCATCATCTGCAGACGGACAGCGCGCTTTAGCGCTGTGTGCAGCACGCGGTGAACGTGGAGAGTGCTACGAGCGCCTAGTCCAGCCCCACCCTCGTCCACGCCGATCTGCAAGCTCACATACAGCCGTTCGATCTGAGCCGGTGAAAGCTTCTGCAACGGGATTCGTCCGAGCGTCGGCTTCAGATGGAGCCGAACAATGTCTCGGTATCCAGCAAGCGTGGTGGGCGATAGTCCCTTGCTTTCGCAATAGGTGAGCCATTCAGTCAGGTATGCGCCGAGCGTCTGACGACTCGGCCCAACCAGCGCCCCATCGTCCATCTGTTTGAGCAATTCACGGCGCTTGCGGACTGCTTCGGAGCGGCTGCCGTGGACGTAGTAGCTCACGCGCCCGTACTTGCCGGTCTCCGGGTCAAGTCCGGTGCTGATCCGAATCTCGTATGTTCCATCGGCGCGAGTCCGGATTCCGTCACCTCGCCTACTCATTCCGTTCCACCCCCCAAGCGCTTGTCGTGGGACTCCAACCACCGTCTGACCTGCTCTTCTCCGATTGGACGGCCGTTTGGAACGTCGCTGACCCGGCGTCGAGTCATCTCGGCGGCGATCTCCGCAACCGATAGCCCGTCGGCGCGAAGCTCCAGAGCGAGCTTTTGATCCCGTCGCCTGTTCCGCTTCTTCTGCTGGTCAGCACAAAGCGGCGAGCAATACTGTGAGTTTGTCCAGTTCTGGCCGTACTTGGCTCGCCCTTGCTGCCGACTGAAGAGACCATGAGGCAGTGGACACTTCTCGTTGCGGCATGTTCGGTATCCCTCGTTGGACGCGATGTCGTTGTAGAGCCGCAAGGCGAGCGCTTGGTAGAGCCACACAGTCATCGGCTGTCGAACTGTGTCGTTCTCTCTGAAACGCACAGTTGGGGTGACGAACGTTAGCGCCTCGGTCAGCCCAGTACCGAGGTATCTCAGCGCGTCCCTCCATGTCGTCGGTCGGCTCCAATGTCGAGACTCCCATTCGCCCGACACGAAGGCGAGTGGCCGGTCGCCCACGTGCGCCTGCCAGATGCGCACCATGTCGCGCATCTGCCACGCGAGAACGCGGAACTCGTCGGGGTCGAAGGCGAAATACCCCGGACGTTGCCCAAGACGATTTGCCAAGGAAGCAGAACTCAGCAGGACTTCAGGCAATAGGCACGCTTCGCGGATGTATATGTCACTAGGGCTCGCACCCTCGTCTGTCTGCCACGCGTTGATCTCCGCGATTCGTTTGTCCAGAAGAGCAACCCGGTCGACATCCGGAGCCAACTCCAGATCGCCAGCACTAGCCCAGTGAAGACTCTTAGGGGCCAGTCGCATTAGGCCGTGTTCGTTGCAGAAGTCCGCGATTGCCTCGGCCGAGTCGAGATCGAGCGTCATGAGACCGCGTAGGTGTAGCTCTTCTGGCACTGGAACGGTGAAGCCCCCCAGATCGTGGTCATCCGGAGACCCACCGTTGAGCGCCAGATTGAAGGCAAACCACCCCCGGGAGCGCTCTTCGAATCGTGAGACCGCTTCGGGACTTCCCGATGACAGGGGATTTGGAAGTTCCACTTCGATCTCAAGTACCTGCTGCCCCGAGACCTGCGTGACCCGCACGGGAACGCGCAGCGCGGCAGGAACAGGGAGCTGCACGCCGGGCCAGAGTTCTACCGGGTTTCGCTCAGTATGTCCCACGAAACGTCCTCCTGTTCTGGGGATACCAGAAGCAGCATACTACTTGGTGTGGGCCAACGCCAGACCAAGATTCGGAGGTGCACCGAGTGAAGAGATTGACCCTTGAGCGTCAGGCGCATGGATGGTCGAAGGCTGAACTGGGCCGTCGAGCCTCGATGAACGACTCAACCGTGGGCCAGATCGAGAACGGAGTGCTGTTGGGCTATCCGTCGCAGGTGAGGAAGCTGGCTACCGCGCTCGGCTGGGGCAGCGATCCGAAAGCGCTGCTCGAAGAGGTAAGCGCAGATGCCTCGTAGCCAAGCTCTCCGCTTCGAGGAGCTTCCCGATCTGTGCCGCGTGCCCGAGATCGCCCAGTACCTGCGCTGCGGCACGGCAACCGTCTACACGCTCATCCGAACTCACCAGCTGCATGCGATAACCCTCGGGCGCTCGCTTCGTGTCCCCAAGGTTGCGGTCGAACGCTTCACACAAGATCCCGCAGCTGGTGCGCTGTCTCACGTCTGCCAGAGCGCCTGACTGATGGCTATCCGAAAGCGCTGCGTCGTGCCGGATGTGTTCTCGGACCCCGACCTGTGCCCGGTGGAAAAGCGCTATCTCTTCGAGAACCTACAGACTCTCGCGGAAGACAGCGGCTGTCTCCCGTGGAGCGCGCGCTTCATACGCGGGGAGTTGTTCCGTTTCGACACCGTGACGGCGACTTGCATCCAGAAGTACATGGCCGAACTCGTGGGGGAGGGTCGTGTGTGGCCCTACGAGAGCAACGGCAAGCCCTATGCGCACCTTCCCGACTTCAGGACTTGGCAGCATTCCCTATCGCGCTGGAACGAGCCGGTGAGTGTGCCGCTGCCGCCCGGCATCGTGTTCATCCCTTCTGACGCGACGAATCAGAAGGGATCGGGGCGCTACATATGGCCGGGCTCGATGAGCGAGATGCTCGGGTCATCCCTCCCTAACGAAGAGAAGTCAACCAATCCATTCCAAGCGAACTTAACGAACTTAAAGGGGCCGACCGCAGCCCGCACCCCAGCCCGCGAGCAGGCCGCGCGCAGGCTGCCCGATGGGAGCGACGTGTCGGACGGTTCATGTCCCGACTGTGGCGGAAGCGGCAAGGACGCCGAAGGCGGCAGTACCTGTGGTTGGTGCATGGGTACTGGACGCGCCTGACCTCAAACGAAAACAGCCTCCGAAAGCGGAGGGCAGCAGCGGCCCGAAACCCTCACGGCGGAGTTCGGACACGCCGAGTAGATCGGAATCACATGGCACGACCGTTCGATCCGTGTAGGAAGTGCGCGGGGTTCCTGTACTTGGACACCTGCCAAGAGTGCTGGGTCAACCACGGCAACACGTGCGATGCGGACAGGCTATGTCCGCTTGCATACATCCGAGCACCCCGCCTCCAGTCAGTTCGGTACACATTCGGCAGCAAGGCAGAGTAACCACGGGAAGGACGGGGTGCCGTGAGCCCCGTCCTTTCCATCTGTCGCGCACTCTTCCCTAAGGCGGCTGTACAGTGAAGCCGTCGAAGGGCGGGGCTACATGGAACGCGAGCGCGCCAAGTTCTTCTTTGAAGTGGGCAACTGGTGCACCATTGGCGGTGGTCTCGTGACACTCGCCACCTCGGCTGGTCTTTGGGCGTGGTACTTCACCGGCGAGCCACCAAACTCAGCCATTTTGACCCTAAGCATCGTGGTCACATTCGTTGGCTTTGTGGTGGTCCTCGTGGGCGTAGGCTTCTACATCGCAGGAGGCGTTACTCGCCATCGCGAGAACGTTGCGAGAAGAGGGTCGGCTCAGCGGGTCGGATTGAGTCTCCTCGCAATGGCGAGATCAATCCTTCCTGGTGAGCGCATCCCGACAGGATTCTGGTCTGAATGGACAAAGTGGTGCGAACCGATCTTGTGTGCCCCGAACAAGATGCTCGACAAGAAGTCGCTTGCAGACTTTGAGGCCGTTGCTGTTGACACCTATCAGCCCGCCATGACACCGGAACTGCTAGAGGCCATCCAGAAGCGCGTGACCATAGTCCGGGAGGCGGGTGGGCTCGTCGATTCGTCTGTCCAACTTGTGGCCGCCCGTGCGATCGGGTCCGCAGGCGCGCTGGAAGTGGCTGTCTCTACCACCATACAGGCGACCGCAAGCGTCGCAGCGGTCATTACGCGGGCGAATGTGGCAACGCTCTTTCCCGACGTAATCGCCGATCTGGAGCAGCTCCTAGCCGAGGGCGAGCGTCTTGCGGAAGATGCCCAGCCGTTCGCTGGGGTCGTTCCCGCTCCCGAAGATATCTACGAGCAGGCCATGATGTGGGATCGCCGCGTCGGCACCGCGCTGTACCGGTGGACGGGCGAGGAGTATCTGTTCCCGTACCAGCGAGCATGTCAGTGGGACGACAATACCGTGGACTACAGCAGCGCGCTGAACTACCTGCGAGCCGAGATCGCCGAAATAGGTGACAGACCGCTTGACCGAACGACGGGCAGTCTCGGACGACTGCTCATCGAGGGCACGCGTTTGCAACAAGAGGCTCAGCCCATGACCCCGCAACAGTTCTGGATGAGCGCGGCCTCCATCGCCGAATACGGCCGATGGCACGGCAACGTGTTTAGCGCGCTCGCGGCGTGGCCGGATCGCCAGCGCGCGTTTGCGCGTTTCAACTGGCTCGGCGGCTTCGACAGTAGACCCGACTTAGGGCCGTCCATTGAATGGCTTCGGGGCTATATCCGCGAACTCGAAACCGAGGAATGAACGACCCGTCTACACAGGGTCGCCGCGCACCCCGAATCTGCACCCCAAAACGTCGGAGGACGAAACGCTGTGAAGTGCAGCCCGAGGACTTCCAGCCGCCCGTGACCTGTCTAGAAGAGCACGAGATGGCTTGACGGGATGCGACACGAAAAGGCCAGCTCGGGATTCCTAAACCGGGTGTCGCAGGTTCGAATCCTGCCGGGGGCACCACGCCTTCTCCGCGCCTTCGGGCGCGTCCCCGCGCCGCTCCCGCCGGCGCCGGTCCCGCGCTCCCCTAGCGCCCGGCCTTCGCCCAGCGGCAGACGCGCGCCTCGGCGAATTCGACCGCCTCGTACAGCAGGACGCCCAGGATCGCCATCGCCAGGATGCCCGCGAACATCTGGGCGTAGGCGATGCGTCCCCACGCATCGAACGTGTAGTAGCCCAGCCCGGTCGACCCGGCGAACGTCTCGGCGAAGAAGAGCACGGCCACCGCGGTACCGGAGCTGATCCGCAACGCCGTGAATATCTCCGGCATCGCCGCGGGCACGACGACGTGGCGGAAGACCTGCCAGCGGTTCGCGCCGAGCGAGCGCACCGAGAGCACGGACGCGGACGGGATCGAGCGGGCGGCGTCGCGCGCCGTCACGAGGATCTGGAAGAAGACGATGAGCGTGATCAGCGCGATGATCGAGATGTCGCCGATGCCGAACAGCACGAGCAGTACCGGGAAGAACACGACCTTCGGGATCGGATAGTTGAGGAACACGAGCGGACCGAGCACGGAGTCCGCACGCTTCGACCGGCCGAGCAGGAGACCGAGCGGAGCTCCCACCCCCAGGCCGATCGCGATCGACGCGAGAACGCGGTAGGCGCTGTCGAGGAAGTGGGGCCAGATGACGCCGGCCTGCGCGAACAGCTGCCCGACGCCGGCCGCGGGTGTGGGCAGCGCCGGATTCCCGAACGCGAGCGACGCGGCCTCCCAGGCGACCAGCACGATCGCGATGGCGCCGACGTAGCCGAGCACCCGGCGGACGACGCGGCTCACGAGGCACCGCCCTCCACGTGGAGTGCGCCTTCGGCCGCGAGCAGCCCGCGCACCTCGGCGCACTTCGCGTAGAACGCCTCGGTCTGCCGATAGTCGTGGCTCCCCATGTCGGGGTTCGCGACGATCGTGGAGACGTGCCCCGGCCTCGGGCTCATGATCACGACGCGCCGCCCCAGGTAGACGGCCTCCTCGATCGAGTGCGTGACGAGCACCGGCGTGTGCGCCCGGTCGCGCCACAACTCGAGCAGCAGCTCCTGCAGATCTTCGCGCGTGAGCGCGTCCAGCGCGGAGAGCGGTTCGTCCATGAGCAGGAGGTCCGCGTCGAGGGCGAGCGCGCGGGCGAGCGCGAGACGCTGGCGCATGCCGCCCGAGAGCTCGGCGGGATACGCGTGCACGAACTCGCCGAGGCCCACCCGCTGTAGGGCCTCCATCGCCCGGCGGCGTCGCTCCTCCGGAGGATGGCGGCGGATCGCCAAGCCGAGTTCGGCGTTGGCGAGCACCGTCTTCCACGGCAGCAGGCCGAAGTCCTGCAGGATGAGCGCGGTGTGCAGCCGCGGGCCCTCCAGGAGCGCGCCGGCGACGCGCACGGTCCCGGAGTCCGCCGCGATCAGGCCGGCGATCGCGAGCAGCAGCGTCGACTTGCCGCACCCCGACGGGCCGATGATCGCGACGGGCTCACCCTCGGTCAGCTCGAGGTCGACGCTCGACAACGCGCGAACGTCGGCCTCGACGCCGCGGTACGTGACGCTCAGCTGCTCGACGCGGACATCCGCCATCGCTTCGCCCGTCGCCGGCCTACTTCGCCGGCGCCGGGGCGTTCCACATGAGGTCGGCGTACGTGACGGACGTCTTCAGGTAGCCGGCGCCCCTCATCCACGCGAGCAGCGGATCGACGTCGCTCTCCTTGGGCAGCTGCGCGGTCGGGTACGTGTTCACCTGGTAGTTGCTCTGCAGCGGCAGCGGCAGCTTCGCCTTGTCGGCGAGCACGGGCCGGAACGAGTTCGGGTCCTTGTCGATACTCGCGACCGCCTGGTCCCACACCTGGAGCAGCTTCGTGACCGAGGCCGCGCCGGACGGGTCGTCGAGGTACTTCTCACCGAAGACGAGCACCGTCTGCGAGAGGTTGGCGCCCGACGTGTCGTCGGCGACGACGCGCGCGCCCGACTTCTCGGCGAGCGACAGGAACGGCTCGGGGAGCGCGGCCGCTTCGAGCTTGCCGCTCATGAGCAGCTGGAAGCGAACGGGGACCTTGTCCACCTCCTGCTTCTTGATCCGCGAGGCGGGCACCCCCGCGGCCTCCATCTGCTTGTCGAGCACGTACTCCTGGATCGTGTCGCTCGAGGTGCCGATCGGCACCCCCGCAAGCTGCGTGAGCGTGGTCACGGTGGACTTCGGCTTCACCGCGATGCCGAACCGCCCTTGCGCGGGCGTCGCGCCCAGCATGATGGTCACGACCTTCACGGGGATCCCGCCCGCCCTCAGCGAGGCGGCCGCCACCATGTCACCCATGAAGCCGTCCACCGCACCCGCGGTGAAGGCGGCGTCGCGCTCGGCCGCCGACTGGAAGCTCACGATCGTGACGTCCAGGCCGGCCGCCTTGAAGAGGCCCTCCTGCTGGGCGACCCACAACGGCAGTGAGTCCTCGGTCGGCAGCGTGCCGATGCGGACCTTCGCCGGAGTCACCGACGTCGAGGGCGGCGCCGGGGGGGCGCTGCTCGATGTCGTCGACGGCGCGCACGCGCTGACGCCGAGGACCATGACGAGCGCGATGCAGACAGCCAACGCCGTGCGGATCGTGCGGGGCATCACTGGGCTCCCTTCGGTGGATGGTTCACGCGCTCACGGGGCGGTGCAGATGGATCTCATCGCGGATCGGGATGCCCGCGAAGCCGACTCCCGCGTATCCGAGCCGGTCGGAGAGGGCACCGGTCGCCACGTCCGCGATCGCGAAGCCGTGCCGCTGGTAGAAGTAGAGCAGCGGCAGGTCGTCGTTGGAGACCGCCGCCTTCACCGCGGGGAGCGTCCTCGACCGGGCCTCGGTGACGGCGGCCTCGAGGAGCGCCGAACCGATCCCGCGGCCCTGGTACTCGGGATACACCGAGTACATGACGATGGTGAGGTCCCCGCCGTGCACCGCCAGTGACAAGAGCCCGACCAGCTCCTTCCCGACGGCAGCGACGAGATTCCTGCCGGCCAGCACGTCGAAGGAACGCCCGAAGACGTCGACCTCCGTTTCGCCGAACGCGCGATCGCAGATCTCCTCGACGGCCGCGCGGTCGGCCGGTTTCGCGTCGCGCACGACGAACTCGGCCCGGCTGCCGCGCACCTGGTGCTCGGCGCACGTCACGCTCATCCGCGCTTCGGCGAGGGGAAGCTCCTTGCCGTCGACCGGGCACAGGTACTGTGGGTACGGTGCCTTGACGTCATGCATGTCCACGTTCGATCCGCCTTCGCGAAGACGCCGCGCGCTCCCGTCGCGCAAGCCGTCATGTTACCGCATCGGGACGCGCGCGACCCGGGCGGGCGGCGAGCGCCGCCCGCGCCTTCGCCTCACTCCGCGCGCCGCTCCAGCGACAGGCCGTGACGCAGCGCGGCGGCCGCCTCGTCGGGGTCGACGGTCGTCGAGTACATGCCGCTGCCCCAGCCGAAGCCGGCCATGTCCGCGGTGCGCGGCACGACCTCGAGATGCCAGTGGTACGCGAGCCCGGCGTGCTGCGCGGAGTACGGAGCGTCGTGCACCACGAGATTGAACCCGGCGTCCCCCAAGGCGCCGCGTATGGCCTTGGCGGTGGCGACGAGCGCCGCGCCCAGCGACGAGCGCTCCTGGGCCGTCGCGTCGGCCAGCGTGGCCGCGCACCGCCGCGGAGCGATCCGCACGAAGTACGGGACGGGCGCGGCCCACGGCACGTGCGCGACGCACACCCCGTCGTCGAAGACGACCCGCCCGCCGCCGTCGTCGGCGGCCATGGCGTCGCAGAGGATGCAGGAGCCTCGCTCGGTCGAGGCCTGCGAGAAGTTGCCCAGCTCGCGGACGATCGCGTCGGGCACCCGCACGGTGGCGACGAGCTGCGCGTGCGCGTGCGCCAGCGAGGCGCCCGACGACCAGCCGTAGTTGCGGAACACCAGCGTGGCGGCGAAGCGGCCGTCTTCCCGCCACGCACGGATGCGTTCGGCGTAGGCGTCGACGACGAGCGCCGCGTGCTCGCCCGAGAAGTCGGCGAGACCTTGGGCGTGCACCGGCGTCTCCACGATCACCTCGCTGACGCCGAACCCGGGTCGCGCGTCGTAGGGTGCCGGAGCATCGGCCGAGCCGAGCCCGTCATCGTCGGGGGCGGCGGTGAGGAACGGGAAGCGGTTCTCGAAGACGCGCACGGTCCAGCCGGTGGCGCCAGGGAGCGACAGGGTGAGGCGCGACGGCGGCGTCTCCGCTTCGTGGCCCGGACAGAACGGGCATCCCTGTCCGGCCGGGCCGGGCTGAGGCGCGCACGCGTAGTCGCTCGGGCGCGCGGACCGGTGGGGGGCAACCACGGTCCAGATGCCGGTCACGGGGTCATGCCGCAGTTCCGACACCACGTTCCCTCCTACCTGCTACGCTTGGGAACCAAGCATACGACACGCGCGCGGCGGTGAGAGGCTGGCGGCATGCGGCGCGACATCCCCCACTTCAGCGACATCCCGGGCGTCGCGGACAGACTGGCCGCGACGAGGGTGCTCTACACCGATCTGGACGGCACGCTGCTCGGCCGTGGCGCCTCGCTCGTGTGCGACGGGCAGGGCGCCCCGACCCTCGACGCCGCGGAGGCGGTCGTCGCGCTGAACCGCGCCGGACTGCGCGTCGTCGTCACCTCCGGGCGCAACGCGCGGCAGCTCACCGAGGTCACGCGCATCCTCGGATGGAGCGACTTCATCGCCGAGCTCGGCTGCATCCGGAGCTACGGGCGTCGCGGCACGCGCGCCCGCGACCTCGGGGCGTGGCCCGCCGACGCGCTGCGGGACGGGGAGACCCCGTACGAGGCGATGGAGCGGATCGGCGCCGTCGCCCTTCTCATGGAGCGCTACCCCGGCAGCATCGAGTACCACGACCCGTGGCACCTCGATCGTGAGGTGACGCACATCCTGCGCGGGCGCGTGCCGCTGGCGGAGGCGCAAGCCCTTCTCGACACGCTGCCCCTGCCGGTGGCCTTGGTCGACAACGGGATCATCCATCCGCACACACACTCCCTCCGAGGCGTCGAAGAGATCCACGCTCTGCACCTCGTACCCGCCGGAACGTCCAAGTCGCACGCGATCGAAGCCGACCTCGCGGACCACGGCATCCCTCGCGACGAGGCGCTCGCGATCGGCGACTCGGCGGCCGACGTGGCGATGGCCGACGCGGTGGGCCTGTTCGTGTCGGTGGCGAACGGGCTCGAGGACGACGGCATGGTGGACGAACTCGCGACGAGGTCGAACGTCGGGCGCGCTACGGGCTCGTTCGGCGCCGGATGGCGCGAGCTGGCCGACGCGTGGATCGCCGCCACGCGCGCCTGACCTGCCCCGGTCCCGGCGTGCGACCCCGCGCGCGGTTGCGCCGGCCCGGCGTGCGCGCCTACAATGGCCCTGCCCTTCGGGGCGTTGACACGCGCATACAGCTCCATCCGTTAGGTGCGGCTCCTGTTCGAACACAGGCCACTGCCCGGAAATGTCGAGAGACGCCAATGGGTAGAACAGCCCTCGCCGGCTTAAGGCGAAGGATAAGGTGGCTGGCCGGTACCCCCCGGCGCTACGTCGGACAGTGCTCAAACCATCAGACGAGGGATGTGAGCGAAGACGCGAGGCCCGCCGCTCGAGGGCGGAGTCTCGCGACCGACCGCGGGCGGCGACGCCCGTGGCTCGCCACGCCGCCCCTCGTCCGATCCCGGACGCAGGGGCTTTTTCGTGTGTCGGTCCTGTAGCCGGAATGAGAAGGATCTTCGTGAAGCCTCAAAGTCCGGAGACTAGGTCCCGGCTCCCCGCCACGTCGGCGGGTCTGCCGGGGCCACTCCGACAGACCTCTCACGGGCCGCGCTCGCGCGCGCGCGACGGCAGGAGGGAGCAACCATGTATCTACCTGACCCGCATGCTGGGCAAGCCGGTGCGCGACGCCGCGGGCGCAGCAGATCGGCAACATCAGCGACCTCGCCATCGCCACGGGCGAGGTCTTCCCGCGCGTCACCTCGCTCGCATTCGTCGGACCCGACAAGACGCCGTTCATGCTGTCGTGGCGCAAGTTCGTCGACGACGTTCGACGACGAGCGGCGTCGCAGCTCAACGTCGCGCCGACCGACCTGCGCTTCTCCTACCTGCAGCCCGACGAGGTCCTGCTCGCCCGCGACCTGCTGAACAAGCAGATCGTCGACACGCAGGGCATGAAGGTCGTGCGCGTCAACGACCTCAAGCTCTCCGAGTCGCGCAACCAGCTGCGGCTGCTCGGCGCCGAGGTGGGCACGCGCGGCATCCTGCGCGGCATCTCGCCCGCGCTCGAGAACGCGATCGGCTGGGTCGCGCGAGCTGTTCGGCGCGCGCCGCTCAACGAGAACCTCATCGCGTGGAACTACATGGACCTGCTCGACCGCGACCTGTCGCAGGTCAAGCTGTCGGTCACGCACAAGCGCCTCGCACGAGCTGCACCCCGCCGACGTCGCCGACATCCTCGAACAGCTCTCCGCCGTCGCAGCGCGCGGCCGTCTTCGCAGCACCTCGACAACGACGCAGGCCGCCGACACGATCTCCGAGCTGGAGGACGAGCTGCAGGCCGACGTCGTCGACGACCTCTCCGACCAGCGCGCGTCCGACCTCCTCGAGATGATGGACCCGGACGACGCCGCCGACATCATCGGCGACCTCCCCTACGACAAGGCCGAGACGCTGCTGCGCCTGATGGGCGTCCGCGAGCGCGCGTCAGTCCGCAAGCTGCTCGGCTACCAGGAGAAGACGGCCGGCGGCATCATGACGCCCGAGGTCACGACGGTGGCCGAGGAGATGACGGTGCAGCAGGTCATCGACCAGCTCGCGCCGAGCGCGGACGAGATCGAGAGCATCTACTACGTCTACGTCGTCGAGGACGGCCGCGTGCTCGACGGCGTCGTCTCGCTGCGCGACCTCATCGTCTCGCGCCCGGACACGCAGCGTGGCCGAGATCGTGAAGCGCGACCTGTTCACCGTCGGCCCCGACGACGACCAGGAGCACGTCGCCGAGCATGATGAGCAAGTACGACCTGCTCGCGCTGCCGGTCGTCGACGAGATCGGCCGGCTCCTCGGCATGGTCACCGTCGACGACGCCCTCGACGTCATGGAGGAGGAGTCCGCCGAGGACCTCGCGCTGGCCACCGGCCGACGCAGGCCGCTGGACTCGACGGCATCTGGAGCTGGATCGGCCGCAACGCCAACTGGCTCATCGTGTGGGTCGTGCTGGGCATCGCGACCGCGGCTCGCGGTCTGGGCGCTGTCGGCGGGACCGCGGCGTGCTGTCTTCATCGCCGCGCTCTTCATGCCGCTCGTGCTGCGGCTCGTCCGAGGACGTCGCCAGCCACGCGCTGGGGGTCCTGATCGAGGGCGAGGACGGACCGCGCGCTCGTTGCGCGCAACGCCTCGGCTCGGACGCCGCCGTCGGCCTCGGGCTCGGCGCGGTCGTCGGGGCTCGTCGCGCTCGGCGTGCTCGCAGGTCGCTCGCAGCGCAGCCGCTCGCCGCTTCCCTCGCGCTCGCCGGCGCCATCGCGCTCACGGTCGCTGGTCGTCGACGTCATCTCGCACCGCATTCCCGTGGCTGGCTGCCGCAAGCGCGGCGGCGAGGGATGGCGTGCCTCGTCGGCCCTCGTGACGCTCGGTGACCGGAGCCGTCGGCATCGTCGCTCTACCTCGTCCTGGCTGCTCGTGCTCCGGAGCGGTGACGGGCTAGCGCGATGGCGGAGCGCCTGTCGAAGAAGCTCGACCCGCGCTGGGTCGCGATCCTCGCCTTCCTGGCGGTCGTCGGCCCGGGCATCATCACGGCCAACGTCGACAACGACGCCGGCGGCATCGCCACGTACTCGATCGCCGGCGCGCAGCTTCGGCTACACGCTGCTGTGGTCGCTCATCCCGATCACCGTCGCGCTCATCGTCGTCCAGGAGATGGCGGCGCGGCTGGGCGTCGTGACCGGCAAGGGCTTCGCCGACGCTCATCCGCGAGAAGTGGGGCGTCCGCGTCACGTTCTACCTGATGATCGCGCTGCTCTTCGTGCAACCTCGCGAACACGCGTCGCCGAGTTCGCCGGCTGGGCGGGCGGCACTCGAGATCTTCGGCGTCAGCAAGTACGTCTCCGTCCCCATCGCCGCGCTCGTCGTGTGGCTGCTCGTCGTGCGCGGCAGCTACAACTCGGTCGAGAAGATCTTCCTGTTCTTCACGCTCATCTACGTCACCTACGTCATCTCCGGCTTCCTCGCCAAGCCCGACTGGGGCCTGGCGCTCCACCAGACGCTCGTGCCGCCGATCAGCCCGACGTCGAGCTACTGGGTGATGCTCGTCGGCGTCGATCGGCACGACGATCGCGCCGTGGATGCAGTTCTACCTGCAGTCCGCCGTCGTGGAGAAGGGCATCAAGCCGAAGGACTACCGGGCTTCGGCCATCGACGTCGATCGTCGGGCTGCATCATCACCGACGTCGTCGCGCTGTTCATCATCGTCGCGTGCGCGGCCACCCTGCACGTCCACGGCATCACGATCCAGACGCGCCAAGGACGCGGCGGTCGCGCTCGAGCCGCTCGCCGGCAAATACGCAGCCGCGCTCTTCGCCATCGGGTTCGCGAACGCCTCGCTGTTCGCCGCGTCGATCCTGCCGCTGTCGACCGCGTACACGCGTCGCCGAGGGTCTCGGGCTGGGAGCGCGGCGTCAACCACAGCTTCCGCGAGGCGCCGCAGTTCAACTGGATCTACACGTCATGATCGTCCTCGGCGCGGCGATCATCCTGATCCCGGGCGCGCCGCTCATCCCGATCATCTTCGGCTCCCAGGTGCTCAACGGCGTGCTCGTGCCCGTGACCGCGTTCTTCGCGCTGCGCCTCGTCAACGACCGCGACGCTCATGGGCGAGCACGTCAACGGCCGGCGCTACAACGTGCTCGCGTGGGCGTGCGTGCTCGGCATGCTCGGCGGCCGCGCTGTTCATGATGTTCACGGCCGTCTTCCCCGGCCTGATGCGCTGACGCGGATGGACGAGAAGCGACGGGCACGAACGGCCGGGCGGGCGGCTCGCGGCGCCCTCGGAGAGGACGCGCGCCGCGCGCGGTCGGAAGCCATAGCCGCGCGCGCGCTCGCGCTGCCCGAGGTCGCGGGGGCCCGCGCGGTCCTCGCGTACGCGGCGCTCCCGGACGAGGCCGACCCCGCGCCGCTGGTGCTCGCGCTCCGGGCGCGCGGCGCTCGCGTCGCGTATCCGCGCGTCGAAGCTCGACGCGCGCTCTCGCTGCGGTGGGCGACGGAGGCCGAGCTGCCGCCGGGCTATCGCGGCATCCTGGAGCCCGCGGCCGACGCTCCGGTCGCTCAGCCGGCGGACATCGAGCTCGCGCTCGTCCCCGGAACGGCGTTCGACGCGGAAGGGCACCGGCTCGGCATGGGCGGGGGCTTCTACGACCGCCTGCTCCCGCTGTTGCCCGCGGGCGCGGTGAAGGCGGGCATCGCCTTCGACGAGCAGGTCGTCGCGCGCGTCCCATGTGAGCCGCACGACGCGGCGGTCGACATCGTCCTGACGCCGACCCGCGTCCTGAGAGCGCCCGCCGACTGACGGGCGGGGCGGCGCGCTAGCCGGCCTTCGGTGCGTCCGGCGAACCGTAGAGCTGCGTCAGCGTCACCATCGAGTAGCCGCGCGCCTTCAACGCCTTGATGATCACCGGCAGCGCCGCGATCGTCTGGCTGCGGTCCCCGCCGCCGTCGTGCATGAGGATGATGGAACCCGGCTTCACGGCGTCGAGCACCCGCTGCTCGATCACCTTGGCGCCCGGGCGCTTCCAGTCGTTGGGGTCGACCGTCCACAGGACGAGCCGCATGCCGAGCCGCTTGGTCTCCGAGATGACGAACGCGTTCATGTCGCCGCCCGGCGGCCGGAACCACAGCGGACGCACGCCCGACGCCTTCTGCACGTCGTCCTGGCCTTGCGCGATCTGGCTCGTGATCACGGCGTGCGTCGCCTTGTCGAGCAGCTTGTGCGACTCGGTGTGGTCGCCGATCTCCATCCCGTCGGCGACGACCTGTTTGCTGAGGTTCGGATAGCGGCGGGCGAGATACCCGATCTCGAAGAACGTCGCCTTGACCTTGTTGGCGGTCAGGATGCCGAGGACCTGCAACGTCTGGGCCGGCCACGGGCCGTCATCGAAGGTGAGCGCGACGACCTTCGCCCCCGACCAGTCGGGCTCGCTCCGCACGACCATCGCGACGGGCGCCTGCAGCACCGTCCTCGACACGATCTCGTGCGAGATCGAGCCCATGACGACCCTCGCGATGCCCGGAACGCCGCTCGTCTCGACCGTGACGACGGCGCCGGTCCCGCGATAGTCGACGGGCGCGGTGATCTCGACGACGGTCGTGACTACCGATTCGGTCACGTTCCCGCCACGCGTCGCCGTCAGGTCGGCGCCGAAGCCCAACGCCGTGGTGGAGCTGACGAGCGCGCCGCCGACCTCGAAGTCGGGCGGCTGGCCGCCGCCGCGCCGGAGTACCGCTCCCTTGACGGACACCAGATCGCCCGAAGAGACGGCGAGCGCGCCGCTCCGGACGAGCCGCGCGGGCGTCGACGACCTCGCGACCCACAGCGCGCGCCCGTCCACATGCACCGGGATGGGCCCGAAAAGGGCTCCCGCGAGCACGAGCAGCGCGACCGCCACCACCGCGACCACGGCGAACCCGCCGAACCTGCTCCTGCGGCGCCTCGCTCCCGCCGATCCCAGGTCGTCCGCGAGCGAGCGAGGAGTCCCCGCGAGCATCCTGCTGTCGCCACCGGCCGCCATGCCTTCTCCTCACACGAGACGGGCACCACGCGGCCTCCGGCGAGCGAGACGAGCGTGACGCGAGCGATCCGCACCGACGATGAAGGCGTCCCGACAGCAGTGTACTCGGTCTCGGAGCGACCAGACGACGCCTCGACGCGCGGTCGGGCGCTGGGGCGCGCCGCGGGCCGACACACCGCCCGTCGAGCGCGGGCTACCGCGGCCCGGGCACGGGCGCCGGCATGCGCTCACCGATCCTGAGCGGCAGCTGGAGCGCCTCGAGCACGGCTTCGACGTTGTCCGTCCACGCGGCCAGCGCCTTCAGCTCGAGCCGCATGAGCGGGTATCTCGGGTGGGGCCGCGCAACGGTGAACCCCTGCCGCAGGAGGAACTCGACACTCATGAGCGGGGAGCGCGCCCGGTCCAGCGGGTCGGCCGCCGCGTACGCTTCCACGACCTTCTCGCCGCGCGAGACGAGATCGCGCAACGCCGCCTGCAGGAGGACCTTCCCGAGCCCCACGTGGCGGACATCCGAGGAGACGTGCAGGCACGCGATGAGCACGGAGTCGTCGTCCGGGGCGCCGGACGGCATCCGTGCCGCTTCCGGGAAGAACCGCGGTGGCGCGTACTTCACGAAGCCGAGCATCTCCCCGCTCTCGAACGCGAGCCTGCCGCACTCCCCCCACTCCGAACGCACCTCGCGGATCCACCGCGCGAAGCGCTCTCGGTCCTCGGGCGAGCCGCACGCCGGCTCCGCCGCTCCACTCTCCCACAGCGCGCAACGAGCGCACAGGTCCGGCAGATCGCCGATCCGCTCGGGAGTGAGCCACTTGAAGCGACGCGCCATCTCGCTACGACCCGTCGCCGCTCAGGCCGTCCCGGAACGCGTCCTTCATCCCGGTCCACGCGCCCCGCATCCGCTTGCCCGCCCGTCCCGCCGCCTTCTCGACCGCGTCGGAGTCCGTCGCCGCGCGGATGGCGCGCCCGGTGATCCCGCTCGCGCCGATCACGGCCGCCTCGACGGCCGCGCCGGCCTTGTCCGCCGCTTCGCCCGCCGCGACGGCCGCCGCCGCCGCGCTCCGGGCCAGGCCACCGGACGTCGGCAGGTCGCCGGACTCCGCTCCGATCCGTATCGCGCCGTCGCGGTATCCCTCGATCTGATGCGCGAAGGCCACGAACCGCCCGTGAGCGACATCGGCGACCGCGCCCGCCGCGATGGCGATGCGCGCCACCACCCCGCTCCCGGCGTCGAAATCGACGTCGCTCACACGCCCGATCGCCGTTCCGGACGGCCCGCGCACCTCCATGCCCGTCCAGATCACCGACTCGTCAGGGTCGACGCCCAGCGATGCCGCCGCATCGCGGGGCGAGGGGAGCTTGGCCGCCGCGATGTGCGCGCCCTCGTCGTCGAACGTCAGGTCGGAGAGCGGCAGGAACGCCCGGCGTCGCTCGAGGACGACCATGACGGATGGCGGCCGCACCATCGCCCCGATGGCGCGCGGCTCCGTTGGATGGTAGAGCAGACGCTCGACGGTGCCCAGGCACGCCCCGCCGCTGCCGGTCAGCGGACGCCCCTCGATGTCGATGGCCAGTGGCACGCGAACCTCCGATGAGCGGCTGCTCGAACGCTGTGCCGCGGGGCCTGCGCCGGCCGCGGTGAGCTCCGCACAGCAAATGCAGGACCGGCCGTCAGCGTACGACGACCGGCCCGCTCGACGCTATCGACCGTGCGGCCCGGAGCCGCACACTACTCGGCGGCCGGCTCCTGCTTGTCCGGAGCGGCCTCCGTCTTCTCGGCCGCGCTCTTCTCCGCCATGCTGGAAAGGACCTCTTTGGCCTTCTCGCTCGCGATATCGATGCCGCCGCGGGTCGCGGCCGCCCCCGACTTGATCCCGCTCCGGGCCCCGCGGCCCAGCTCGGTGACGGTCGTGTCGGCCGCCTCGGCGGTCTCATCGACCTTGACCTTCAGTGCCTCGCGCGTCTCGTCGACACGGCCCTTGAGTTCCTCGGCTCGCTCGGCCGCGGTCTCTCTGGCCGAAGAGTAGACGTCCACCAGGCGCTCGCGGCCTTCGTCATAGGCTCCACGCGCCTGGTCGAGGTAGTCCTGCCCGCGCGCCACGATCATCTCGCGCGTCTCCTTGCCGGGACGCGGAGCGAAGAGCAGGCCGAGGATGGCCCCGAGAAGCCCGCCGAACAGGAACGCGCCGAAGGAGCCCCTCTCACGCCTGTTGTCGTACATCCCGCACACCTCCGTAGCACGATGAGGATCTTGTCTGTGGCTGCGTCGACGTCGCGTCCGGCGCACGAGTGATGTACCCCTTACTGTAGCCTATCCAGCGCGGCGCGGACCACCCTGTCGACCACATGCTGGAAGTCGATACCGGCGGCGTCCGCGGCCATCGGGAGCAGCGACGTCTCGGTCATCCCGGGGCTGGTGTTCACCTCCAGCACGAACGGCCTGCCACGCTCGTCGACGACGAAGTCGGCCCGGCAGACGTCACGACAACCCAGCGAGGTGTGGCACGCGCCGGCGAGTCTCGAGACCTCGGCGGCGACCGCCTCGTCGAGGCGGGCCGGCACGAAGTAGTCGGTCTCGCCTCTCGTGTACATGGCGGTGAAGTCGAACAGCCCCGACTTGGCGACCATCTCGACCGCGGGCAGGACCTCCACGCCCTCGGGGCCGTCGAGGACGGACACGGCCAGCTCGCAGCCGTCGATCCACTTCTCCACGAGCGCGGCGTCGCCGTACGACAGCGCGGTGAGCAGCGCCTCAGGCAGTTCGTCGGCCGACCGGACCTTCGTGAGGCCGAGCGCCGATCCCTGCTTCGTCGGCTTCACGACGAGCGGGAACCCGCCGACCGCCTCCGGGACGAGGTCCAGCGCGGTGGCGGCGCCCATCTCCTTGAACGCGTCGGCCGTGAACGTGACCCAATCGGGCGTCGGGATACCGGCGCGCCGGAACAACCGCTTGGAGAGCGACTTGTCCCACGCCAGCATGCTCGCGGTCACGCCGGGGCCCGTGTAGCGGATGCCGAGGAACTCGAGCGCCTCTTGGAGCGTGCCGTCCTCGCCGAACTTCCCGTGCAACGCGATGTAGACGGCGTCGGGCCGCTCGCTGCGAAGGGTCGGGACGAGGTCGGGGGTCACGTCGAGCGCGATGGCGCGGTACCCGAGCTCCACGAGCGCGTCGAAGACGCGTTGGCCGCTCTGCAACGAGACCTCGCGTTCGAGCGACGGCCGCCCATGAGAACCGCGACTTTCTCCTTCATCGGTGTGCCCCCGTCTCGTGATACCGGCCGGCGCCGGGCTCGATCCGGCGGTGGATCCCATGGCGCCATCCCTGACGAACGCGCGGTAGAGCTCGAGCTTGTCCTCCAGCACCTCGGCGAGCCGGCGGACGCCTTCCGCGATCTGCTCCGGTCCGATTCGTAGCAGAACGCGATGCGCATGCAGTTGCCCCCGCTCCCGTCCGGGAAGAAATCGCTGCCCGGCACGAAGGTGACGCCGTGCTCGACCGCCTCGGCGAGCAGCGCCTTCGTATCGAGGTATGCCGGCAGCGTCACCCAGACGAAGAAGCCGCCGTCCGGCTGCGTCCAGGCCACGTCGCTCGGGAAGTGCTCGTCGAGGGCGGCGAACATCGCGTCGCGCCGCTCGGCGTAGGTGCGCGGCGAGGTCGGCGAGCACGTGCCGCCATGCGGTGCCCGCGAGTAGCGCTCGGCACACCGCCTGGGCGAACTCGGAGCCGCACAGGTCGGCGGCCTGCTTGGCGAGCAGCACCTTGGCGAGGATCGGCCGCGGCGCCGCCATCCAGCCGAGCCGCAGGCCCGGCGCGAAGATCTTGCTGAACGTGCCGAGGTAGATGACGTCGGCATCGAGCGCGCGCAGCGGCATCATGTGCCCGCCTTCGAACCGCAACCGCCCGTACGGGTCGTCCTCGACGACCGGGATGTCGTACTCGTGCGCGAGCTCGACCAGCCGGCGCCGGCGCTCGGGGGACAGCGTGACGCCGGCGGGGTTCTGGAAGTTCGGGATCGTGTAGATGAACTTCGCGCCCGCGAGGCCCGAGCCGCCGGAGCGTGTCCTCCAGCAGGTCCATGCGCATCCCGTGCTCGTCCATCGGCACGCACTCCACGCGTGGGCGGTACGCCGAGAACGCCTGCAGCGCGCCGACGTAGGTGGGCCCCTCGGTGACGATCATGTCGCCGGGGTCGATGAAGACGCTTCGCGAGCAGGTCGAGCGCCTGCTGCGCGCCCGCGGTGACGATCAGGTCGTCCTCCTTGAGGCGCACGCCCGACTCGGCCATCAGGTCGACGATCGTGCCGCGCAGGGCGACGCGCCCCTCGCTGCAGCCGTACTGCAGCGCGGCCGCGCCGTCGTGTTCCAGCGCGTCGCGCACCGCGCGCTCGACCGCCTCGTGCGGAACACGCCGCACGTCCGGCATGCCGCCCGACAGCGAGATCATGTCGGGTCGCGACGCGGCCGCGAACAGGTCGCGCACCGCGGAGGCGCGCACGCTGCCCATCGCGGCGGCGTAACGCCCGTCCCAGGTGTCGAAGACCACTCGTGCGGTACCCACGACCACCACCCGCCTCTTTCGCGCGGCCCGCTCTGCCGAGCCGGGCGCGTCGGCGCTCACGCGCCTCTGCCGTGACGAACACAAAGACGACCCCCTGCTGACAGGGCGAGGGTCGTCTTCTCGCGGTACCACCTGTTCTTCGCCCGCGGTGCACGCAGCTGCCGCGAAGCCTCGACCCCGGTGCGATAACGGTCCGGGAGACCGACCGGCTTCCGTCGCGACTCGCCCGAAGAGGGCTCGCAGCGACCTGGCCGGGGACATCGGAGGGGTGGCTGGGGATCGTGAGCCGCCGCTATCGGCGCCTCATCGTCGGCGGCTCCTCGCGGCGCCGCGCCCCTCTTCCCTCACGTCCATCATGACGGTGTGTGAACGTCCACGCTGCTCGCGCGGTGTGCGGCGAGGGTACTACGCTCGCGCGGCACGGTCAAATGGCGGCCGCCGCTCGGCCGTCGCGGCGCTCACCCGACACCGCTTCGGATGCGTGTCAGCGGTCGCGCCGTTTCGCCAGCTCGTCGAACGCGGGGATGCCCACGGCCTCCTTGAATCGATAGCGCAAGAAGGTGCCGTCGATCCGCTCGGGAAGCACGTCGAACGACTGTTCGAGCCGCTCGAGGAAGTCGCGGAGCGCGGTGGCGTCGCCTCCGACCCAGCGGTCGTAGTCACGGACGACGCCGAAAGGGACGGTCGTGCCCCCCGCTTCGTTGGGCCCGCCGGCCGGCGCCCCCTGAGCGCGCGCGGGGCGGAAGGGGCTGGCCGGAGGACCGGCGTCCGGCCGCTGCGACGCCTTCGCGATGGTGACGAGCTGTTCGTGCATGCTGAAGAAGAGGATCAGGAACTCGCACACGAGCCGCCAGCCCACGTTCAGGGCGACGAAGTAGACGACCGCCACGACGAGGCCCAGGCCCGCTCGTTCCGCGCCGGCTGCCGCGATGAGCGCGCCCAGCAACCCGAGCGTGATGAAGACCGCCCCGATGACGTAGATGGCCTTGATCCACGACGCCGAGATGAGTCTCCGGAACGCGAAGAAGTCCGACCAGAAGCCCTGGTCCATGTGGTGTCCCCCTGTCCCCCGCCGGTCGCCCCACCGGCCCCCACGTGCTATATGCTGACTTTACGTCACCCCTCCTCGGTGTGCACGATAGCATGCGGCGGGAAACGGAGTCCACCTTCTCCGGCGGAACGCCGGCCCGACCTGCGCGGAGCCCGGCCGAGCAAGAAGCCGTGGCCCGCCGCGGGTGGAGCTGGTTCGGCGGAGCGGCGATCGCTCGCCGTCAGCGCGCGCGAGAGCCGGATGCCGGGTCCCGGTCGGTTCCCGCCGTGTAGTCGCCCGGTTCCTCGGCGACGCACTCCGCGGCGGGCTTGATCAGCACATCCGCGTCGACACCGAGCGCGGCCGCCAAGCGCGTGATCGTGCGCAGCGTGACGTTGCGCCGGCCTGCCTCGCAACTGCTGATGTAGGTGCGGTCCAGCCCGGCCAGGTTCGCGAGCTCCTCTTGGGAGAGCCCGCGTTCTCGTCTCAGGGTTCGTAGTCGGCGCCCGAAATCGACGCAGGGGTTGGCATTCGTCGGCATGCGTCGAGTAGACGGGCGTGCGCACTATGAGTCTACGGACTATGGGTCACACATACCCTGTGTTGTGGTATTCTCCGCGCTGAGAGTGACGCATAGTCCACAAGCGGCATCCGGCCGCCGTGATCCTCCCATGGCCCGTGCGGCAGCGGGGCGCACTCCCCTCTCCGGACGCTCCGCCGCCGCACGGGGGCCGCGGCGGGTGGTCGCCCGCGGTGCGTCAGCGGCGACCGCCTCGCGTCCGCCGCAGCCCGCGGAGCCTGCGCGCCTCACCTTCGACGTCCGGCGGGGCGCCCTCACCGGCGACGGCCCACCGCAGCACCGCTTCCGAGGCCTTGAGCGCGCCGAGCGCGATGAGGTCGTCGTCGTACTCCACGCGCAGACGGAACACGCCGCGCCCGTCGCGCGCGAAGTCCCACGAGGTCCGCCCGCTCAGGCCCGAGGGACTCCCCGCCATGGCCATGATCTCGAGGGTCGCGTGCTCGAGCGCGTGAGCGAGCTCCGTGTCCGCGATCTCCGCCGCGAACGAGCGGCGCGCGGTGTTGTCGCAGCCGTGGCCGCGGAGGCCGGGGAGCACGCGCATGAGGCGTTCGGCCGCCCCCGCCGCCTCGGACGTCCGCATGGCTTCGCCGGGCTCGAAGGCGACGACCGCCTCCACCGCCTCGGGAGTGACGCGTATCTCGGCGACGCGCACCGCGCTAGGCGCGCCGTGAACGCTCGGCGCGCGCCGCCGCCCGGCGCGAGCCCGATCGCGATCCCAGAAGGTATGCGATGCCGACGACCACCACGAGGCCGACGACCACGCCCGCGACGAGCTGGTTCGCCCGGTCGTCCACCTGACGCTGCACCTCGTCGCGCACGTCGTCGCGGACTCTCAGCGCCTTGTGGCGGATGTCGTCCAGCGTGATCTCGCGCGCGTCCTCGCCCGCCGCACCCGAAGCCGTCATCTCTGCATCGACCTCACTTTGACCAGCGTGAAGACCAGCGCGCCGATGAGATAGACGGCCCCGATGATGAGGAACGCGAGCGGCACGCCGAGCAGCTGCGACAGATAGACCACCGCCGCGACCGCGACGAAGATCATGCCGACGGCGAAGAGCGTGGCCGCGCCGATGGCGGCGCCGATCAGGATGCCGACCTTCTGCAGCGGCGGGACGATCTTCTCGCGGACGACCGCCCCCGCCTCTTGCCGAACCCAGTCCCGCGCGGTCTGCGCGAGATCGACCAGCTCATCGAGGATCCGTGTCAGGAAGTCGTTCCGGGGCTCCCCGCCCTCCGGGGCGGGCACCTCGTCGCTCATCTCTCCCCCGATCCCGTCTGGGAATCTGCCTGCATGAACATACCCCAGAAACGCGACGGCCGCCTCCCCTTGGCTGTGGGGAAGCGGCTCGTCACGATCGCCGCCGAACGCCGGTGCGGGCCGCGGCCCGCGTGCGGGGCAGCCGTTCCGTCGACGCCGGGGCTAGTACCAGTGATGCGCCATCCAGAACGACTTCGCCTGCAGCACGCCGCCATAACGGCCCTTCATGTACCTGATGGCGCGCGTGGTGTTCCAGAGCGGCTGCTTCCAGGGATGTCCGCGCACCATGGAACTGGAGAGCTGGAAGAGGCCGTAGCACGAGCCGGTGACCTCCGTCGGATGGAAGCCGGACTCCCGCTTGCAGATCCACAGCAGGGCGGACACTTCCGCCTTCGACAGCTTCTTGGAATAGGCGATCTTGGAGATCTGCTGCGGGATCGTGAGCTTCTTCGCCGTAGCCTTCGCCTTGGGCTTGGGCTTCGCCGCCGGCTTCACGGTGGACGTCGCGGACGCGGTGCCGGTCGGTGTGACCGATCCCGTCGCGGCCACGCTCGCGGTCGACGTCGGGGACGTCGACGCCACCTCCGCGCTCGCGGACAGCGGCGAGATCGCGCCCGGCACGATGAGAGCCGACACGATCGCGGCCGCCACCAGTCTGCGGGCCGCGCCGCGGTCCATCACGATGTTGTGTACCTTCACACGAGCCTCCCGGATCCGGAAACATGACGGGCGGCGGGCACAGAGGGACCCCATGCGAGGGCACGCGAAAAGGCGCGTTGAACGCGTCAAGACAGCTGGGTGAAGAGCGGATGCGCCTGATGTGGCGCGGAAGGGATCGCAGTCGCTGCCTCGTACCTTGGCTCACATCGCGAGGCCCCGGACTCGAGCCGCCGCCGTGCGCCGTCATAAAGCACGAGTATGCTTTTGTGGGCGCGGGACCGATGGTGCTCTCCGGATCGATGACGGGCATGTCCGCGCTTTTCACGCGGCGACCATCGACCTGTTGGCATCAGTGTCGTGCTCCGGCGCCGGTCCCTGCCACCAGCCCGAAAGGCCGGCGGCGCGCTTATGGAGCACCTGTCTGGCCGTCCCTACCGTTCGGACGACCGGGGTCGAACTGTACCACAGATCGTGCCGATCGGCCTAATCGGCCTGCTCACAGGGGTGCCTGGAACCGGGCTCCCGTGGCGCGCGTCACCGAGCCCGGGAACTCGTCGAGAGCTGGTCCAGGACGTCGCCGAGCTGCTTGATGTCCGCGCCGTACGTGGCCCAGTCGCCCGCCTTCTCGGCGGCGAGCGCCTTGGCGTAGAGGTCGCGGGCCTGCGCCAGCAGGGTCGCCGTCACGCCCGAGGGCGTGGCCGGAACGCTGGGCAGCGTCGCGGGCGCGTGGCGCCGCTCGGCACGGCCGTGCTGGACGTCGACTCCGAGCCCGCGGAGCCGCCCCGAACACGTCGGTGAGCGCCGTCTTCAGGTCCGGCGCCATCGCGATGCTGTCGCGCGTAGGCGACGACCACGCGCTCGCAGCTGCGGCATCGGCGACTGCTCCGCCTGGATATAGAGCGGCTCGATGTAGACGATCGAGTTCTTGATCGGGATCACGAGCAGGTTGCCGAAGATGACCTTGCTGCCCTGCTGGTTCAGCAGCGTGAGCGTCTTCGAGATGTCGGGCTCCTGGTTGAGGCGCGCCTTGATCTGCTGAGGCCCCATGACGAGGTGCTGCTTCGGGAAGTTGTAGACGATCCGCTGCCCGTAGTCGCCGGGATCGCGACTTCGCCGCCATCCATCCGATCATGTTGTCCTTGCCGACGGGCGTGAACGGCTCCATCAGCAGGAACGTCTCCTTCGACTCGCCCGGGGAGCTGCATGAGGATGTAGAAGGGCGCCATCGGCGCGCCGACGGCCTCGCCGGGCAGCGCCCACTCGTCCTCCTTGTTGTAGAAGACCTGCGGGTCGAGCATGTGGTAGGTCTTGTAGACGTCCGCCTGGATCGGTGAATAGGTCCTCCGGGTAGCGCAGATGTGCGCGGATCTCGGCGGGCATCTTGGAGGCGTCGGTGAACAGGTCGGGATAGATGGTGCGATAGGCCTCCAGCACCGGGTCCGTCGGGTCGAACGCGTAGAACGTGGTCTTGCCGTCGTACGCGTCGACGGTGATCTTCACCGAGTTGCGGATGTAGTTGATGCCGCCGCGACGTCCGTCTGCGAGTACGGGTAGTCGGACGACGTCGTGTAGCCGTCGAGCACCCACACGATGCGGCCGTCCACGATGGCGGGGTAGGGGTCCTTGTCGAGCTGCAGCCATGGAGCGAGGCCTGCACGCGGTCGATGATCGATGCGCCGGTACAGCATGCGGCTCTGATCGGTGATCGCGTCGGCGAAGAGGATCTCGACGTCCCCCGTGGTGATCGCGAACGCGAGCCGATTGGTGCAGCGATCCGATCGGGATGCCGTTGTCGCCTTGGTACGTGGTCGTCGCGTTGGTCCCGCCGACGGGGTAGTCGAACTCCTTCTGCTTCGTGTCGACGATCGCGTAGTCGCTCGGTCTCCTCGCCGAAGTAGATGCCGGGGACGGTGATCCTGCAGGTCGGTGCTCGACTTGGGCGGCAGGTCCTGGATGATGAAGGTCGGCAGGCCGTCGGGGCTCACTTGGTTGACCGGGCTGACCACCGCGCCGTAGCCGTGGGTGTAGACCAGGTGCTCGTTGATCCAGGTCTTCGCCGTCGCGCTGAGCTGGGACGTGTTCATCTCGCGGACCGAGACCAGCACCTGCTGCTCCGTGCCGTCGATGGTGTAGCGATCGATGTCCACGTCGTGGAAGTCGTAGTAGAAGCGCATCTCCTGAAGCTGCTTGTAGCAGTCCACGACGACGTTCGGGTCCCACAGCCGCGCGTTCTTCACCGTGGACGTGGCGTCGACGATGTCGGCCGCGGTGAGGTCGGTCGCCGCGGCGAAACTCGTCGCATCGATCGAGCTCAGATCGAACGCGTCACGGGTCGACGAGATGTTGCGCTGGATGTACGGCGTCTCGAACGCGAGCTCGTTGGGAGCGACCTCCAGCTGTTGCACGATCGCCGGATAGACGCTGCCGACGAGGACGCTCGCCACGATCCACACCCCGAGCCCGATGAGCGGGATCTTCCACCCGCGGTAGCGCAGGTTGACGATGAGCAGCAGCCCCATGGCGAGCGCGATGACGATGAGGATGATGTAGGCGGGGATCTGGGCGTGCACGTCCGTGTACGACGCTCCGAGCACCTGGCCTCGGGGCGAGAAATCGAGCTCGTAGATGGACAGCCAGTAGTCGAACGCCTTGGACGCCACGATCAGCCCGAGCAGGACCGATACGTGCGCTTTGACATGGGCGTCGATGCCGCGCCAGCGCTCCGTCGGCCGGATGCCGCCCTCGAAGAGATGGACCAGGAGCGTGAGAACGAGCGTGAGCACCAGTGTCGAGAAGAGCCAGTCCGAGATCATGCGCAGCGCCGGCAGCTTGAACACGAAGAAGCCGATATCGAGATGGAACTGCGGGTCGACCTTCCCGAACGCCACGCCGCCGAGCGCGAGCCGGAACGTCTCCCAGGAGCTCGACATGCCGGAGCCGATGCTGATCGCGACCAGGGCCGCGATCGCGAGGAGCACCCACCCCACGAAGGGGTCGATCTTCGCGCGCACCTGCGCGAGCGTCTCCTCGAACTGCTGCTGCGGCGTCTGCATGACGCCCGGAAGGTAGGTGGCGGTCGCTCGCACGGGAGGACGCATGCGACGCGCAACGACCAGGTTCGCGTACACGATCGCGAAGGAGAGCGCGCCGAAGATCAGCCCGACGGACAGCGTGCTCCAGATGCGCGTCCAGAAGACCTGGTTCTGCCCGAGGTCGCGGAACCACAACACGTTCGTGTAGAACTGCGCGGTGGCCGGCGCTGTGACCAAGAGGAACAGCACGACGACGACCGCCGCGGTGATGATGCGCGAACGCAACGACGGCACTCCACGCGCGGCACGGCTCGTGGCCATGTGGGCTCCTTCTTGGGGATCGCGGGCTAAGCGGCCGTGAACGGGTGCTCCGGCTTACCCAGATACTCGTCGACGTCGATGTTGAGCGGCTCGGGGTCGAGGCACGACTCCACGCGGCGGCCCTTCGCGGCGTCGGCGTCGGAGAGGTCCACGTCGACCGGGTCGTGGAAGACGCCGGCCCCGTCGGTGATGAGGCGCACGACCGGCTCGAGTATCTCGAGCGTGGGCTTGACCACGATGCCGATCTCGCCGCTGCTCAGACGCACCACGCTACGCGGCGGATAGACGCCCATCATCTGCGTGAACATGCGGACGAGGACCGGATCGAAGGCCGTCCCGGCGCCCTTGGCCAGCACCTCCATCGCCTCGTCCTGACGGCGCGTCGCCGCGTACGGCCTCGTCGAGGTCATCGCGTCGTAGGCGTCCGCGATCGCGACGATGCGGCTGGTCAGGTGCTGCGGGCGGCGCGGGCGGCGCTCGGGGTACCCGTCGAGGTCGTAGCGCATGTGGTGCTCGAGGATGACGACGATGGACGCCCGGTCGAGGCCGCGCATCGAGGCCGCGACCTCCGCCCCGTACACCGGGTGCATGCGCATGAGCTCCCACTCCTCGGGCGTGAGCGCACCCGGCTTGTTGAGCACGTCGAGGTCGACCGTGAGCTTGCCGACGTCGTGCATGAGCGCGCCGACGCCGAGGGAGTTGAGGAAGCGCCTCCCTGTCGAGACGAGCGTCCCGAGCGCGACCGACAGGATCGTGACGTTGACCGAGTGGAAGAACGTGTACTCGTCGTACGCCCGCAGACCGCTGAGCTCGACCATCGCGCTGCGGTTCGTGAGAATGTTGTCGACGATGCTCTTGACCGCGACACGCGCCTCGTCCGCCGACGGGTGCAGCTGGTCCTTCAGCTGCTCGCTGAACTCGCGCACGGCGTCGAGGGCGTCGTTGTACGAGTCCCGCGACGTCGTCTCGCCGAGGTCCCCGAGGTTGTCCACGTCGCGTGCGAACGTGACCGTGCCGATCTCCACGTGCGGGATGTCGGCTGCCCTGACCGCAGCCTCGAGCCCGCCCTTCGCCTCGAGCGCCGCCGCGTCGCACGAGAGCACGTCGAGCGCCCGCTCCAGCTCCGGCTGCGTGAGCCCCATGCGGAAGGTGACGCTCGTCTCGCCGGACGCGGACATGTCGCGGATGAGCTGGTCGAAGATGACGCTCTCCTGCGGGAGCAGCTGCTCGCCGAGCAGCACCTCGTCCTCGAAGAAGATCAGCGGGACGTCGACGCCTTCATGGTGGTACTGCTCGATCACGCGCATGAGGCCGCCGACGTTCTCGCCGACGACCGCGTGCCCGTGCGGGTAGAACGTCACCGCCCGCCGCGCACCCGAGAGGCGGGCGAGCAGGTCGCGAGCGCGGCGCGTCTGATGCGGGTTGAAGATGAGGTCGCTCTCGCCGGGGAACCCCTCGCGCGCGGAGGCGCGGCCGGCGCCCTGCGACGGCTCGTCCGTGCCTGCGCCCGGCGTCGGAGCGGCCGATGCGGACGTGTCGCGATCGGGTTCAGCCACCCGCGCTCACCTCTCCCCGGTCGTCGGCGCGGTCGACGCCGCGATCGCGGCGGTGGCGGCTTCGCGCACCTCGCGGTCGCGCCCGCCTCCGAACAGCCCGCGCTTGCGCGCGAGCTCCTCGAGCACGGGCAGCGCGCGGGAGTCCTTCATGCGCGCGAGCGCATTGATCGCCTCCACACGCACCGGGACGGTGCGGCAGCCCCTCCCAGCGCCGTTCGCGGCCTCGATGAGCGCGGGGATGGCGGAGCGGCATCCGAACGACGCCAGATAGCGTTCCGCCATGATCACGTTCTGTTCGTCGTCGTCGGCGAGCGCCGCGGCGAGCATCGAGTCGGACGCGGCCGAACGGATGGAGGTGAAGCCGCGGATCGTCTCGCGGCGAACGCGGGCGTCGGCGTGACGAAGCGTTCGCTGCAGGTACGGGAGGGCGTCGGGCGACCGTGTCGACCCGAGGATGGAGACCACGTTGCGGACCAGGAACCACCGCCGGTCGCCGAGGCGCGCGCCGAGCTCGGGGATGTAGTTGCGCGCGCTCGTCGAGATCAGGTCGACGATCGCCTTTCGGGCCGCCATGTCGGACTCGTCGGCCAGCACTTCGAGAAGCGAGTCGATCATCGTGGCCCCGAGCACGGCGATCAGCCGGCGTGCCGCGATGTACTCCGGGGAGTCCGGACGGTAGTGGCCCAGCGCGGCCGTGACCCGTCGCAGCGATTCAGGCTTCGCGATCGTCTGCACGGTCTTCAGCATGCGCTCGCGGTGCTCCTTCGGCACCGCGGGATCGCTGCCGCCGACCGTGAGCGCCTCGGCGACGTCCGCGGCGACGTCCGCTTCCTCCGCGTCGACCAGGTAGCCGACGCTCTCATCGAGCATCTTCATGACCTGGCCGAACTCCTCGTCGCGCGGTTCCAGCGACGCGACCGTGACGAGCACGGCGAGGACGTCGCCGTCCGTCGTGCCGTGCCCGGCCTCCTGGCGGAGCGGTTCGACCGCTTCGTCGTAGACGAAGACGTCGCTCGCGTCCGGCGTCATGTCGACGAGCTTCATGATCGCCTCGACCGGGCGCAGGTCGTTGATGGGCTGGCCCTCCGCTCCCACGAGCTTCGTCGGCTGCACGCGCTGCAGCAGGTCGCGGACGACGTTCTCCGGGAGGCCTTTCGACTGCATCTTGTCGACGGCCCGGTTCAGGACCGTCTCCTTCGGCGACGAGGCGTTGATGAGCGCGAGGTTCCGGACCGCTCGCGACAGGCCGCCGAGCGCTTCCGGGGTCTCGTCGATCTCGCACAGGATCGAGTCGACGACCTCGTCGACGCCCAGGTCTTCGATGATCTGCGCGATGAGGCCGTCGCGCCGCGCCTCTTCGAGCAGCTTGCCCTCGTACAACTCGCCGCGCTCGGGCTGCTCGAGCTCGAGTATGGCTTCGGCGATGACGCCGAGGACGGTCGCTTGGTCGTCCGGAAGCTCGTTGCGCGTGGCACGCGACAGCGTCGCGATGCGGGCGGCGAGCTCCTTGACCACGTTCTCGACCTGCTTGTCGCGGGCGGCCCTGAGGTACGACGCCACCGCGCGCCGGTCGCGCAGGACCCGCATGAGCACGCGGCGGTCGCGCGACTGGCTGGCGCGCTCCTCGTGCAGGATCTCCTCGATGCCCTTGTTCTCTTCGAGGGCCTCGACCAGCTCCTCCGGCAGGCTGGTGTCGGTCACGCGCGTCGCCGTCTCCACCACGGTGATGTGCTCGACACCGAGCGCCCACAGGGCGGCTTCGTACCCGCCGAGCGTGACCAGCTCCTCGGGGGTCTTCACCACGAGCGACAGGAACTTGATGACGTCGTCGGCGTTCGTGGCCCGGTCGAACCGGACCTGGGCCAGGTTGCGGGTGTAGAACTCGCGGGCGAACGTGCGGAACGACGCGGACTTCGGGAAGACGACCGCGTCCTTGTACACGAGGCCTTCCCGGCTGATGTCGAACGCGAGCGCGTCATCGTCGGCGAGCGCCTCGTGGAGGATGTCGATGACCTCGGCGGCGCTGCGGCGGGGGATCTCGCTGCTGCCGGGGTAGAGCCGCAGCGACTTGGTGGTGGAGCTGAGCCGGATGACGAAGACGCCGACGCTTCTCGGCGCGGCTGGAGCGTTGCCGGCACTCGGTCCCGCCATACCACCCCTTCCTCGACGTGCGGCGAATGGAGGCCGTCGCGAGGACACCCCCTCATGATTATGAACCGACACCGTCCGGCATGCCATGACCTGACAGACCGCCGGACGTGCGGGTCTTCGCGACGGCGACTCGACGACAGCGGCGGCGGCCGGCCGGCCCGGCGGATGCTATGATCGCCGCCATGGGAACGCCCTCCTTCGTGCTCGCCTCGGCCTCACCGCGGCGCCGCCGCCTCATCACCTGGCTCGACATCCCGTTCGAAGCCGTCGCCACCGACATCGACGAGGACCTCGGCTGCTCGCTGCGCATGGTGCCGCCCGTCCTCGCCCGATCGCTGGCCGCCGACAAGGCGCGCGCGGCCCGGCGCATGCGGCCCGACGCCGCGACGATCGTGGCCTTCGACACGTTCGTGGTGCTCGACAGGCGCGTGCTGGGCAAGCCGGCGGACCTCGATGAGGCGCGCCGCATGCTCGGCGAACTGTCGGGCCGCGGGCACGACGTCGTCACGGGCGTCGCGGTCCTCCTCCGCGAAGACGCCGAGCCGGCGACGTTCGCGGTCACGACGCCCGTCTCGATGCGCGAGCTCGACCGGGACACCGTCGACGCGTGGCTCTCCGGAGACGAGGCGCTCGGTTGCGCGGGCGCCTACAACATCGAACACCACCTCGCGTCCGTCGGCCCGGACGAGTGCTACGAGAACGTCGCGGGACTGCCGGTGTGCCACGTCCACGAGCGGCTCGCGAGGCTGGGGATCGAGACGGCCGCTCCGGTCGCGGCCTGCACGGAGGCGTGCGGCAGACCGTGCCCGCTCGGCGAGAGGGTGTGCGCCCGAGCGCGATGACCGTGGCGGACGCCACGCCGATCGCGCGGACCGCGCTCAGCGCCTGCGCGCGACCACGATCACCGATTCGTCCGCCACGGGGTCCAGGACGCGACCGTCGTGGGAGCCGAGCAGCTCGATGCGCTCGAAGCCCGTGGCGCGCAGCTCTGAGACGAGGAGCGCCGACGGCAGCGCGGCGTGCTCCGTCTTTCGCGAGCGGATCTCCCACGGCGCGTCCCCGGCCCAGCCGCCCGGCCGGCGCATGGTGACGAAATCCAGCAGCAGCCGACCCGGCGCGTAGTCGACGATCCGCAGGAAGACCCACGTGCCGTCCTCGGCGTCCCGCACGACCGGCGGGATCGCGCGGATGCGCTTCTCGAGGAGTCTGTCGTGGTTGAGAAGGTGCAGGACGAGGACGCCGCCCGGCCGCATCGCGGCCGCGAAGTCGTCGAGCGTCGCGTGCAGGCCCTGCTCGCCGTCGACGTGCGGCAAGGCGTTGCCGGTGCACGTGATCGCGTCGATGCCGCGGAGGCCCAGCGACGCGAGGCCGCCGAAGCCACCCTCCAGGAACCGCAGCGCGCCCCCCGACGCGCGGACCTCGTCGGCGACCGATATGGCATGGTCGCGCGCCTTGGCGAGCATGGACGGGCTCGGGTCGACGCCGGTGACGTCGAGTCCCCACGAGGCCCACATCGCCGCGTGCATCCCCGTGCCGCTCCCCACGTCGACGAGGCGGCGAACGCCGGCCTCCTCGAACAGGCGGCGGAACAGGGGCGCCTCACGCGCGAGGCGGGCGCCCCAATCCACGAAACGGTCGTACGCGTCGGCGTGGTCGGCGGGTCCCGCCACACCCGCGGGCTCCGGGTGGTCGGGCGTCATCGGCTCACCTGCTCCTCGAGCCGGAAGATGCGCACCGCGTTCGCACGGAGGACGAGATCCTTCTCACGCTCCGAGAGGCCGATCTCGTCGAGCATCGCGCATCTGCTGGAACTTGATCCACGTGCGATACGGCGCCGTGGTCCCCGCGTCGGTGCCGAAGAGCACGCGCTCCGGCCCCATGGCCGTCAGAGCACGCTCGAACACCTCCGAGAGCGTCATCTTCGGCGCGTAGTAGTCCATCCAGTTGTTCGTGCCCGACGTGTCGACGCACACGTTCTTGCACTGATAGGCGAGGCGCAGCACGCTGTCGAGCCAACCGGCGCCGAAGTGCGCGATCACGAAGGGGATCTGTGGAAAGTCGCGCGCGACCGGGGACAGGTCGATGGGGTCGGCGTACCGCAGGTCACCCGTCGGGTCCACCGTCACCCCGTAATGGATCGTGATGGCGACCCCGAGTTCGGACGCCTTCTCGAAGAACGGGCGGAACGACGGGTCGGAGAGCCGGTAGCACCGGTTGACCGGATACAGCTTCACGCCCTTGAAGCCCGCGGCGATCTCACGCTCGAGCAGGTCGGGGGCGCCCGGATCGCGCGGATCGATGTTGCAGAGCGCGTGGACGTGGCCGTTCGCGGCCACCAGGAAGTCGCGCATCCACTGGCTGTCCGGCATGACCGACATCACGATCGCCCGCGCCACTCCCGCCGCCTCGATCCGCTCGACGTAGAAGGACGCGCACTCGAGCGGGGTCAGGTCGGGAAGCGTCTGCTCGCGGCCCGGCCGGCCCCATCTGCGGTTCTTGAGCGACTCGCGGAACCGCTTCATCGCCTCGGGAGGCTGCTTCGGCTAGCGTCTCCTCGAGAAGCCCGACGGTGAAGAGGTGCGTGTGGGCGTCGATCACGTCGCCGGGCCGTGTCGGCTCCGCGGCGGACAGCGCGGTAGAGGGGTCGTTCGTCATGTCACTCGCCCGCCCGTTCGTCCGGTGGCTGCGGAGCGGCCGGCGCGGCGGTCGCCGCGTCCGCGGAAGGTGACGCGGGCGGTGACGGCGCGGCCGCTCGGGGCTGCCAGGTGTCCGGGGCGGGCTCTTCGGGCACGAGGATCCACATCACGATGTAGACGACGACGATCCACCACTGCCCGAGGAGCACGAGAAGGATCGCGAGGACACGCAGGATGAGCGGATCGACGCCGAGGTGGGAGCCGAGCCCGCCGAGGACACCCGCGATCCAGCGGTCGGACCGCGAACGGACCAGGCGCGTGCCGAGACGCACACCCTGGAAGGCGCCGCGCCGTGACACGACGAGCACGACCACGCCGATGGCGATCAGGACCAGGCCGCCGAGCACTCGGCTCGCGAGGCTGTAGACGGCCGACGGGATGAGCTGGCTCGCCAGCCACCAGCCTCCGAGCAGGATGAGCGCGACGCCGGCGACCGTGGCGACCACGGATCGGGTGTCTCGAGGTGTCGACATCGTTCGTGCCTCCTAGTAGCTCTCGATCGTCAGGGCCGACAGGCCGGACCTGACGCGGACGGTGATCGTCGGCCCTCCGCTGCCGGCAGCGGCCCAACGGCTGTCCCCGACGAACGAGGTGCCGCTCACCAGCCTGTACGACGACGGGACGGTGATGGCCGACAGGCCGCTGCTGGCGTACACCGTGACCGCGGCGGAAGCCGGCACGTGCAGGGTGACGCTGGTCGCGCCGCCGCTCACGTCGAACTCGACCGAGCGAGAGCGCTCCCCGAGCGTCACGTCGATGGCCGAGGCTCCGCAATCGAGCGTCACCGACCGGGCATCGAGCTGCCGCAGGTCGACGCGCGCCTCGACAGCGCCGACATCGAACACGAGCGAGCGCCACTCGAGCGCCCGATCGAGCGCGACATCCAAGGTACGGGCCCCGGAGCTGAAGGCGCGCGCGGCGCCGCTCGGGTCCTCGACGGTCGCGCTGGCCGCCGCACCCTTCGTCTCCGTCCCGAGCGTCGGGGCGGCTCCCTCCGGCGCGCTCCCGGAGATCGCGATGAGTTCCGCGCCCGGGCCGACGGACAGTCGCGTCGCGCCGACCTTCACCGCGAGGCCGCCCACCGTGACGCCGCTCTCGCGCGCGACGGTGTCGCCGAAGCGCGCGGCCGGGGCGGTCAGGACCGGCAGCCGGAAGGCGGGGACGACGCTGCCCGGCGGGACGGCGAACACGGCGTACACGAACGCGAACAGCAGGAGGAGGGCCGAAGCCACCCGCATCCACGTCAGACGCAGCCCGTGGCCGACGAGGTCGATGCCGATCGCGACGAGCAGTACCGGCCACAGCGACAGGACGTTGAGCCAGACCGCCCACGACAGCGCCCCGAACGTGTTGGCGAGCAGGACGAGGCCGACCGCGATGGTGCCCAGCGCCCGCACGATGCGGTTCGCCACGGGTTCGTGCCGCGAACCGAACAGCGAGGCCACGCCGATCGCGACCACGACCAGCGGCCACAGGCGCCAGACGTCGGCCAGGCTGGTGAACTGACCGACCAGCACCAGCGCTCCGATGAGCACCAATACGATGCCGAGCGCGATCCCGCCGCCGCGTCCACGGCGGTCGTATCCGCCGGGAGGCACGACGGGTGGCGACGGCTCGGGGCCGAGCGGTCCCGGCGTCGGCGCTCCCGCCGCGTTCGAGTCGCTCACGCGCGCCTCCCCTCGCCGTCGGTCGCCGCGTCGGGCGCCGCGGGCTTGCGCACGACGCGCAGCCGCGCGATGCGACGCCGCCGCACGGACAGGACCGACGCGGTGATCTCGTCCGTCTCGACGGTCTCCCCGGCGACCGGGATGTGACCGAGCTCGCTGAGCACCCACCCGGCCACCGTCTCGTACTCGTCGGACGGCGGCACGTGCAGGCCCAGCTTCTCGTCCGCCTCGTCGACCGGCATCCGACCGTCCACGAGCCACTCGCCCTCGCGCACGACACTCACGAAACGATGGTCGCGGTCGTACTCGTCGGAGATCTCGCCCACGACCTCCTCGACGATGTCCTCGATGGTCACGATACCCGCCGTGCCGCCGTGCTCGTCGACGACGACCACCATGTGGTTGTGCGACGAACGCATCTCCGCGAGCAGGTCGAGGATCGGCTTCGTCTCCGGCACGAACCACGCGTCCCTCGCGATGGCGCGCACGGGTTGCGCGACGTCGCCGCCCGCCAGCGGGCCGAGCAGGTCCTTAAGGAGCGCGATGCCGACGATCGAGTCCGCGTCCTCGTGGTAGACGGGCATGCGCGAGAAGCCGGTCCGGCGGAACTGCGGCATGGCATGCTCGATCGTGACCTCATCGTCGAGCATGGCGACGTCGACCCGCGGCACCATGACCTCGCGAGCGACGGTGTCGCCGATGTCGAGCACCTCGCCGATCATGCGCTTCTCCTCATCGAGCAGCGTGCCCTGCTCGCTGACGAGCATCCGGATCTCCTCTTCGCTGAGCGCCCTGCGGGCCGCTTGGTCGGCGTGTATGCCCAGGGCGCGGGCGACCAGGTCGGTGGACCTTCCGAGCACCCACACAACCGGCGTCAGCACGACCGAGAGCACCGAGACGACACCGGCGACGGACTGTGCGACGCGCTCGGAGCGCTGCAGACCGAGCCGTTTCGGCGTGAGCTCCCCGAACACGAGCGTCACGTACGTGATGGCGATGGTCACGAGGAAGACCGCCAGCGGCGACGCGATCGACGCGATCGCCCCCGCCCCGAGGGCACGCAGGGCCGAGCTGAGCGGACCGTCGAAGGTGACGGCCGCCAAGGATGCCGCCGAGAAGCCGACCAGCGTGATGGTGACCGAGATCGTCGAGAGCAGGCGGTTCGGGTCGTCGAGCAGCCGGAGCGCCGTGCGCGCGCCGCTCGACCCCTTGTCGGCGGCACCGCGCAGAGCGGTCCGGCGCGCCGAGACGAGCGCCATCTCAGCGGCGGCGAAATAGCCGTTCAGCAGGATGAGGATGGCGATGGCGACGACGTCGCCGAGATAGCGTCCCATGCGCTCTACCTTACCAAGACCTTCCGGGACGTACCGCTAGTCCCCTGGCCTGATCCTGTGCAGCACGAGTGCGATGAGCGCCAGCCGCATGCTCCGGTCCTGGCAGGCACGGACGAAGGAGACGATGTCGCCGCGCAGCTCGGGATCCGGACGGAACCGCACGAGGCCGCCCGCCACCTGCAGTATCCGGTCACGGTTCAACTCGTCCACCTCGGAGCGGATCTCGTCGGCCGGGCGGCCGAGCCGGACCGCCAGACCCTCGAGGTCGAGGACGGCGTCCGGGTTGCGGTGGAAGAACACGAGGATGTCCCACGTCAGCAGAGATCTGACATGACATTCCACGAAGTTCGTCAGAGAGGGTCCGAGCACACCCTCGATCTCGTCCACTTCAGCACTCACCGCACATCGGGATCGATGCCGCCGAAGCCGATGCTCCGACGAGCCTCCCACACGTCGCTTCGAGACTGTCCCCCCGGCGACGGCCTCTCTGACCAGCAGTGTAGCATCGCGCACTGACAGGGGCGGAGCCGCTCGCCGCCGCGGACCGCCGCGGAGCACCGCGGGCCCGCGCCGCCGCGGCGGAACGCCGGGCGGCCGCTATGGTATAAGGGTCCGTCCGCGACATGACATCCGAGGAGGCGCCCGCATGGCGGCGACGGTCGGTGACACGGTGAAGGTGGGATACACGGGCAGGCTCGACAACGGGAGCGTGTTCGATTCCAGCGCGGACGGCGAACCGATCGAATTCACGATCGGCGCCGGAAGCGTCATCCCGGGATTCGAGGCCGCGGTGCTCGGCATGCAGGCCGGCGACACGACGACCGTCACCATCTCCGCCGACAACGCGTATGGGCCCGTCCGGCCCGATCTCATCGGCGTCGTCTCGAAGGACGCCTTCCTCACCGAACCGTTCGTCGGCGGCGGCGTCACGGTGACCTCGCCCGAAGGCGAACAGCTCGAAGGGATCATCGTCTCCATCGAGGGCGACGACGTGAAGCTCGACTTCAACCACCCGCTCGCCGGTGAGGCGCTCACCTTCGATCTCGAGCTGGTCGAGATCGTCACTCACGCTTACTGATCCGAAGGCGCGCTTCCGCATGGCCGATCGCCGGGCTCAGCCGCCCTTCGACACGTCGACGGCGCACACGCGCTGCATCTGCGCCGCCATCAGGAACAGCAGGCCCGCGAGCAGGGTCGGACCGATGAGGACGAACGCCATGAGGCCCCACACGCCCGCCTCCCAGCCCGCCACGATCCCCCACACGATCTCCGCGACGACGCCCAGGAACAGCAGGACCGCGGCCAGGTTCTCGTAGAACCACCCGATCAGCAGTGCCAGCCCCGCGAGCACGAACGGGAGCAGCGCCTCGCCAGCCGCCGTCGCGAACGCCGTGTTCGTGTACAGGGTCGCGCCGGCGATCCCGGCGATGATCCAGAAGATCCCGCCGAGCGCCACGAAGAGCCGTGCCGCCAGGCGCTCTCCACCCATCGCGTCGTAGTTGCACGTCCGCGCCAGGAAAGCCATCGCCGACGCCTCCTTCCCGTCCGACACCCGCCCCGTGGGCGCGGCGTCCGACCGGCCCGCCGCAGCGTGGTTGTACCCGTGGCGGGCACGACGGCAACGGCGCCGTCGCGGCTCAGGCGTAGCCGAGGAAGAGCTCGCGCGTGACGCGCTCGGGCGGCAGCCCGAGGTCGGCCTGCACCTTCTGCATGGCGGTCATCATGGCCGGCGGGCCGGACACGAACCAGTGCCACCCGTCGAGCGGATCGCAGTGCCGGCGCACGATCTCGGCGGTGATCGGCCCGCGCTCGCCCGGCCACGGCTCGGTCGGGCTCTCGAGCACCTCGACGACGCGGATCCGCGGGTCGCGGGCCTCGTAGCTGTCGAACTCATCGCGGAAGGGCACGCAGGACTGGTCGTGGGTGCCGTAGAAGACCAGCAGCTCGAGGCCGCTGCCGCACCGCACGGCGTCGCGCACGATGCTGCGGCAGGGCGTGACGCCGACCCCGCCCGCCAGGAAGGCGGCCTTCTCGAGACCCTCCGGCAGGATGAAACGCCCGTTGGGCCCGGCGACGTTCACCTCGTCACCGGGCTTGAGCGCCTGGAGGGCGTTCTTGAACGGGCTTCCCGTGAGCCGTGTGGTCAGTTCGAGGCAGTCGTCGGCGGGCGCGTTCGAATGCGAGAAATCCTCCGTGACGTGCCCCTTCTCGGTCGCGAGCGTCACGGAGAAGTACTGTCCCGCCTCGAAGCCGTACCCCTCGGGCTTCCCGAAGCGGAACGACGCCGTGCTCCCGCACAACGGCTCGCTCTCGATGAACGGGACGGCGTATGCGTCGGTCATGCTGGAGTGCCTCCTTCGGGAACATAGTGGATGCCCGGCATCCGGCGCGAGGAGAGGGACCCGATGGCAGTACGCGGCATGTTCTCGGTTCGCGCGCCGGAGTTCGCCGACGGGCTCGATTGGATCGGGACCGCCGCTCCCGTCCGAATGGCCGATCTGCGCGGCAAGGTGGTCCTCCTCGACTTCTGGACCGCTGGTTGAATCAACTGCATGCACGTGCTCCCGCGTGTCGCGGAGCTTCACGAGCGGTTCGAGCGAGAGCTCGTGGTGATCGGCGTCCACGCCGGGAAGTTCCCGGCGGAACGTTCCACGACCACCATACGCTCCGCATGCGCGCGAACGGGCGTCGCGCACCCGGTCGTGAACGACCGGCAGTTCCGGATATGGAGATCGTACGCCGTTCAGGCATGGCCGACGGTCGTGCTCGTCTCGCCCGACGGTCGCGTGGCCGGCCAGCACGCGGGCGAGTTCTCGACGGAGGACATGGCGGCCGCCGTCGGGCGGGTCGTGGACGAGGCGCGGGAGACGGGCATCCTCGACGAGACGCCTCGGGAGTTCGGGCGCGACCCGTCGGCGCTCGCGGAGCCCGCCGGTCCGCTGCGGTTCCCCGGCCGACTGCTGGCGGACGGTGACCGCCTGTTCGTCGCGGACAGCGGACACCACCGCGTCTTGGAGATGCGCGTCGACCCGGGCCTGGGGCAGGTGAGCGTCGTGCGCGCCTTCGGCCGCGGCGAGCCGGGATTCGTGGACGGGGGCCCCGAGAGCGCGGCCTTCCGCTCGCCTCAGGGCCTGGCGCGCGACGGCGAGACGCTCTTCGTGGCCGATCGCGCGAACCACGCGATCCGAGCGGTCGATCTCGCCTCCGGACAGGTGACGACGGTGTCGGGCACGGGCTCGCTGTCGGACGGCGCGATCGTGCCGCGCCCCGACCGGCCGACGGCGTTGCGCTCCCCGTGGGGCGTCGTCGTCGCGGGAGACGCGCTCGCCATCACGATGGCCGGGGCGCACCAGCTCTGGCGGCTCGATCCGCGGTCCGGCCGGCTCACCCTCCTCGCGGGCACCGGCGCCGAGGCGATCGCCGATGGGCCGGCCGCGAGGGCGGCACTGGCGCAACCGATGGGCATCGCCCAACGGAACGGCACGTTCGCCTTCTGCGACGCCGAGTCGTCGTCGGTGCGCACGGTCTCCTCCGCGGACGGCGGGGAGGTCCGGACGCTCGTCGGGACCGGCCTCTTCGACTTCGGCGACGCGGACGGGGTCGGGGACCGCGCGCTGCTCCAGCACGCGGAGGACGTCGCGTGGCTGGACGACCGCACGCTGGTCGTCGCGGACACCTACAACGGCAAGCTGAAGACGGTCGACCCGCTCACGCGGGAGTGCCGCGCCCTGCCGGGCGACGCCGGCTCCGGCAGCGTGTTCCGCCATCCCTCCGGAGTGGCCGTGACCGGAGACCGCGTGCTCGTCGCGGACACCGACCATCATCGCGTGGCCGTCGTCGAGCCGCGCACCGGCGCGGTGAGGGAGCTCGCCATCTCGTGAGGGGAGACACATGAACGCCGATCCATCCCGGCGCGTGCATGCACGTCGGCCGCGAACCTCGACATCCCGCCCGGTCGTCCGCGACGCCCGGCTCGCCGCCGCGTTCGCCGTGGCGGCATGCGTGGCTCTCATCGCGTCGGCCTGCGCTCCGCAGGTCCCCACGGCGTTGACGTCGAAGGAGATCCGCGACTACCACGGGCAACGGCTCGACTCGATCAACGACTTCCGCGAGAACTCCATCAGGGGCCCGCAGACCATCGACATCAAGACCTACCGGCTCAAGATCGGAGGCCTGGTCGCGCACCCCGCCTCATACACGTACGCACAGGTGATCTCCGAGAACACCACCTACACGAAGGTCGTGCAGCTGGATTGCGTCGAAGGCTGGAGCGTCAAGATCCTGTGGGAGGGCGTGCTCATCTCCGACCTCCTCGACCGCTCCGCGCCGCTTCCGGGCGCGGTCACGGTCGTCTTCCACGGCTACGACGGCTACACCACATCGCTGCCCCTGTCCTACATCCGCAGCGCGCACATCCTTCTCGCCGACAAGATGAACGGCGTCGTCATCCCGCCCATCCGCGGCTACCCGTTCATGGTCGTCGCCGAGGACCGCTGGGGTTACAAGTGGTGCGAAATGGGTCACGGAGATCGACCTGTCGGGGAACCCGAAGTACGAGGGGTACTGGGAGTCAGCGGGGCTATTCCCAGCAGGGGCTCATCACGTCGAACCCGTTCACGCCGTGACGGACCGCGCGCTGAGCGGCTAGCCGTGCAGGCGCGCGGCGGTGGGGACCACGTAGAGCAGCACCGCCAGGAAGTGGCACGCGCTGCCGGCGAGCACCCACAGGTGCCACACCATGTGGAAGTACGGCACACGTCTTGAAGACGTAGAAGACGTGCCGAGCGTGTAGCACAGCCCGCCCGCCACGAGCAGCCACAACCCGGCCGGCTGGATGCCGGAGATGCATGGGCCCGATCATGAAGACGACGAGCCACCCCATGCCCAGGTACACGACCGCGGAGACCCAGCGGGGCCGGTACGTCCAGAACGCCTCGGTCGACACGCCGGCCGCCGCGAGCGCCCACACCACCGCGAACAGCCACCAGCCGCCGGCCGTCGCGCAGGGTGACGAGCGTGAACGGCGTGTACGTGCCCGCGATGAGCAGGTAGATCGCCGAGTGGTCGAGCATCTTTGAAGACGCGCCGCGCACGCGGGAACGGGATCGCGTGGTACAGCGTCGAGCCGGTGTACAGCAGGATGAGCGAGATGCCGAACACGATGCCGCTGCCGAGCGCCCAGCCATCGCCGTAGATCGCGGAATCCACGACGAGCAGCGTGAGTGCGACGATGGAGAAGGCGATGCCGACGCCGTGCGTGACGCTGTTGGCGATCTCCTCCCCGACGGTGTAGTCGCGGCCGCGCGCCGCGGGCGTCGCGCTCGGGCCGCTCACGAGGCCGCCCTTCCCGCCGAGCGGGCGGCGGCGAGGGACGACGGGCGGGACGAGGCGCGGGCACTGTGCGGACGCTTCACGGGCGGGGCTCTCCTGACGGGGCGAGGTTGCGGACCACGGTCGCAGGGGACGATTCTACCTCGGGAGGTGTCGCGATGGCGGCCGAGCGGGTGAGGGCGCACGTCCGGGTGCGGGGCCGGGTCCAGGGAGTCTGGTTCCGCCAATCGGCCGCCGACCGCGCGGCCGTCCACGGAGTGGCCGGCTGGATTCGCAACGTCGACGACGGCAGCGTGGAAGCCGTCTTCGAGGGGCCACGCGACGCCGTCGACGCCGCGATCGGGTTCGTCCGCCTCGGCCCGCCACGGGCCCGCGTGGAAGGCGTGGACGTCGTGTGGGAGGAACCTCGCGGCGAGACGCGCTTCGCCGTCCGGTAGCGTGTTCGACCGCGCCGGTGAGGCCTCCCGCAGCCGCGCCGTGCCGGGCGCTACTGCCCCAAGGCGTGCGTCGTGAAGAACCGCGCCGCCCCCGCGGTCTCAGACGCCGCCTGCGCCGTGAGGGACGCGACCGTGCTGTTCAAGGTGTCGACCTCGCCGGACACCTTGGCGATGAGCGCTTCGCTGTCCGTGCCGTCGCGGATGCCCGCGTAGGCTTGGCTCGTCGCCGCGTACACCTGCTTGGTCGCGTCCACGATCCTGACCCGCGTGTCGATCGCGGCGATCTCGAGACGCGCGTACTCTGTCACGGCCGCGCTCACGTTCATGGCCTCGAGCTGCGCGAGCCCCGAGCGCGCCGCGAGGAGCTCGAGCCGCTCGGAGGACAGGTCGCTGGAGAGCTGCGCCGCGATGGCGAGCGCCGCGCGCGCGCCCTTCTTCGAGTACGACTGCGCCGTCATCGAGGCCGCCTCGCTCTGGACGGTCGCCTCGAGCGACGTGACGTTCTTGAAGTGCGTGTTCGCGCTGGCGATCGCGGAGTTCAACGCGGAGCCGCTGCAGCCGACCGCCCCGACGAGGACGACGAAGGCGAGGGCCGCGCCTGCCAGGTTCTGAGCGGAGTGCTTCATGCCGAGGGACCGGCCTTTCGTCCAGGTGCGCTTCAGGAAAGGGATGGTACACCGGCCGCCGGGGGGCGCCAAGGCCTGACGGGCGGGCGACGTCGGAACCGCCGACGCGCGGACCCTACAGCTCGAGGGCGAACGCGACCGAGGCCCGAGCGCTGGCCTCGCGGTACGGCGGGACGCGCGTGAAGCCTTCCGATTCGTACAGCGGCGCGGCTCCTTCGAACTCGTCGGACGTCATGAGCAGCACGCGGCGATACCCGAGCTTCCGCGCCTCCTCGACCACGGACCGCACGAGCGCCCGCGCCAGCCCTCGACGCCGATACGCCGGTCTCACGTACATGCGGCGCAGCTCCGCCGTGCCGTCCCCGACGTCGCGGATGACGACGACGCCTGCCGGCCGGCCTTCGACGGTCGCCAGCAGCGAGCGCCCGCGCTCACCTCCGTACCATTCGTCGAAGTGCGCTCGCTCGTCCTCGAAGTGGGTGTCCGGCAGCGCCAGGCGCTCCGCCATGTTCGCGATCGTCTCCTCGGCCAGCTCGCGGGCGGCCGCGCGTTCCTCGGGCGTCCGCGCCACCGAGATGCCGATACGCGGCGACGGCCTCCCCTTGGTCTGCACGAGGACGACCCCGATCAGGGCGAGCGCGCCGCCCCCGAGCGTGACGACCCCCGGGACGACGCCCTGCCACGCCCAGGACATGAGCATCGCGAGGACCGGCTGTGCGTACAGGTAGCTCGCGGTCGTGGTCGCGGGCATGCGCGCGAGTGCATAGCTCCACAGCCAATATGCGCCCGCCGCGGGGAAGACGCCGAGGTAGATGAGCGTCCACGTCGACCACGCCGGCGCGAGCGGCAGCTGGTGCACGAGCCCGGGCAGGAACACGAGCAGCGGGACCGTGCCGATCCAGATCACGTAGCTCGTGAACGCGAGCGACGAGTACTTCCTGAGCGGCTTCTTGCTGAGAACGAAGTAGACCGCCGTCGCCATCGCGCCCAGCAGCACGACCAGCGCCATCGGCTGGAAGTGCCAGTCGCCGCCCGCGGTGAACGAGATCGCCGCCACCCCGCCGAACGCCAGCGCGACCCCGGCCCAGCCCCAGCGGTTCAGCCGCTCGCCGAGGAACGCGACCGCGAGCAGCGCCGTCCAGATCGGACCGGACGCGATGATGAGCGCGGCGGCCCCAGCCGAGACCTGCGTCTCTCCGAAGGTGAAGCACAGGTGGTACATGGTGATGCCGAACAGGGCGGCCAGCGCGATGCCGGGCAGGTCCTCCCGCGCGGGCAGCCGCATGCGCGTAGCGATCGCGACCACGCCCATCGTCGCCGACGCGACCAGGAAACGCAGCAGGGCCGCCTGACCGGCGCCGTACCCGCCCTTCGTCACGACCTGCGACATCCCGGCGAACGCGCTCGACCACACGACGAGCGAGGCGATCGCGGCGAGGACCGCCTTCATGTCGTGGCGCTGACGCATCACAGGGGCCATCCTCGTCGCGGGGCGGACGGATCAGCGAGATACGATACCCGCAGGCACCCGGGGCGCGCCACCGGGAACCGGCAGGCGAAGCGCGGCCGTTGCCTACTCCAGCCGCAGCCGCGAGAGGCCCACCGCCAGGAACACGGCCGCGAACCCGACCAGCACGAGCGAGGGCGTGACCGCCTTCGCCGTCCCCTGGTAGCGCACCACGACGTCGGTGAGGCCTGACATCGCCCAGCCGGTCGGCGTCAGGTAGGCGATCGTCCGCATGAACGGGTTCACGATGTCGAGGGGCCAGTAGCATCCGCCGAGCATGGCGAGCGACGTGGCGCCCACCGCGGTCATGGCCGAGAGCTGGCCCCGCGTGCGCACCAGCGTCGAGAGCATGACGCTCAGGCCGGTCGCGGCGAGCGCGAAGCTCCCGACGATCATCACGACACCGAGCGGATCGTCGCCCCACGGCACGCGGAAGATCAGCACGCCGCACCCGATCATGATGGCGGCCTCGAGCGCGACGGTGACGTAGATGCCGGCCACCTTGCCAGCGACCAGCGTCGGCTTGTTCGTGGGCGACGTGAGCAGCCGGGACAGCGTTCCCTGCTCGCGTTCCTCGAGGAAACCGCCGGCCGCGGATAGCCCCATGAACAGCATGAACATGATCGTGAAGCCGAGCGAGTACTGCTGGAACCCCGCCGCCTCGGTCGCGGACCCGCGCACTTTCGACGCGGTGACCGAGACCTCGGCGACGGACAGCGGAGGGCTCGGCGACCAGAGCCGGTCGGCGTAGGAATAGACGTCCGCCGGGGGCGGCGGCGATTGAGGGATGCCGGTCAGCGTCGACGCCTGCCGGAACGCCCCCTGCACCATGCGGATCACCTGCGCGTTGGCCGACACGCGCTGTACGCGGCCTCGCACAGCCTCGGCGATCGCGTACGACGAGCTCGACCTCGGGTCCTCCACGACGGTCACGGTCGTGTCGGTGCCGCCGAGGACGTCGCCCCCGAGACCTCTCCCGATGATGACCGCGGCGGCGACCTCGCCCGATGACACCATCTCCCGCGCCTGCTGTACCCCGACGTTCTCGACCAGGTAGCTGCGCGGATCGAGGCCCGCCGCGACCTCGCGGCTGTAGACGCTCCGGTCGAGATCGGCGACGGCGACGTGCACCTTCTGTTCGCCGCCGCCCAGCAGCGTGCCGAACAGGAACGTGAGCATGAGCGGCATGGCGACGAGCGTCAGCAAGCCGGTACGGTCCTTGGCCAGCTGGAGGAGATTGAGCCATGCGAGCGCTGCGATCTTCCGCACGGCGTTCACTCCCACCGCAGGCGCCAGGCGCCGATGAGGAAGAACGCCACCGCCATCGCGACGAGCGCGCCCGCGTCCGGCAGCACGGAGGCGACGCTGCCGCCCCGCATCACCTGCAGCACGCCGTCGATCGCCCAGCCGTTCACGGAGAAGTAGTGCAGCGGCTGCAACCATGCCGGGAACTGCGCGACGGGGATGAACGAGCCGCCGATCGCGGCCATGAGCTGGATGAAGATCTGCGCGATGCCGGAGACCGCGCGCACGGTGCGCGCCAGGGAGGCGATGAGGACCGAGAGGCCGCTCGCGGCAGCCACCGTGCTGACCGCGATCACCGCGACGCCCGCGATGTCGCCCCATCGCACGCCGATGAGCGTGGTGAACGCGAACAGCACCGCGAACTGGGCGATGCCGACGAAGAACACGCCGAGGGTCTTGCCTCCGACGATGTCGGCCCTCGTGGCGGGCGTCATCATGATGCGCGGCAGGGTCCAGGTGTCGCGTTCACGGATGAGCGAGAAGGCGCCGAACATGGCGCCGAACAGCAGGAACATGACGGACATCGCTCCGGCGTAGTAGGCGAGCGTGGAGATCTGCGTTCCCTGTGCCGCCGTCGTCTCGAGCAGGCCGACCGCCGTCAGGGCACCCGTCGCGCTCGCGCTCTGCACGGCCTCCCCGATGACACCGGTGTAGAACGCCGCGTCATTCACGCGGACGCCGGCCACATAGAACGCGCTGGTCCGCGCGGCGATCGATGCCGCCGACACGCGGGTGGAGAGCGCTTCGGCGACGCTGCGGAAGACCGCGCTCGAGATCTGCCGCCCGGGGTCGGCATACAGCGTCAGCTGCGAGGCGCGCCCGACGTTCAGGCGGCGCGTGAAATCGGCGGGCACGACGAGGGCGCCCGCGAGGTCACCGCGCGCGACCGCGGCCCGCGCGGCGGCGGGATCGCCCATACGCGTCGCCGAGAACAGCGTGCGCAGTGACGGGTCGGTGAAGAACCCGTCCGTGATCCTCGCGCCGACGTCGCCGGTGTCCTCGTTCACGATCGCGACCGGGATCTTGCCGATGTTGGCGTTCAGGTTGCCGAGCGCCGAGCCGAGGATGACGATGAGCACCATCGGCATACCGAGCAGGACCCCCACCGCGGCGATGTCGCGCGCGGTGATGCGCAGGTCCTTCAGCCCGATGTGGATCCAGCGCACGGCAGCGCCTCGTCAGTCTCTGAGCGACTTGCCGGTGAGGTGCAGGAAGACGCTCTCGAGGTTGGGCTCTCGCACGTCGACGCTCACGATCCGCGCGCCTGAGCGGCCGAGGACGCCCACCACGTCGGCGACCACGGCTCCCGAATCCCGGGACAGTACCTCGACGGTCACCGGCTCGTCCGGTGCGGGCGACTCCGCGGCACCCTGCTCCGGCCCGCCCCGCTCCTCGCCGTCCGCGGCCTCGACGCGCGAGCTGGCGCCGTCGACGCCCGCGAGGGCGCGCAACTCCTCGAGCACACCGTCGGGCAGCTCGCTCATCCGCACCGAGATCACGTTCTCATCGCCCACCACGCGCTTGAGCTCGGGGATCGTGCCGAGCGCCATGAGCGCGCCGTGATCGATGATGCCGACGCGGTCGCACAGGGACTCGACCTCCTCCATGTAATGCGACGTGTAGAGCACCGTCATACCGGCGCGGTTGAGCTCCTTGACCGTCTCCAGGATGTGATTCCGGCTCTGAGGATCGATGCCGACGGTCGGCTCGTCCATGATGAGCACCTTGGGGTGGTGGAGGATGCCCGCGGCGATGTTGATGCGCCGTTTCATCCCGCCCGAGTAGGTCTCGATGCGCTCCTTCCCGCGCTCCTCCAGCCCCGCGAGCGCGAGCGCCTCGACGACCCGCTGGTCGAGCTGCGCGCCGCCGAGGCCGTACATGCGTCCCCAGAACCGCAGGTTCTCGATGGCCGTGAGCGTCGGGTAGAGCGCGATCTCCTGAGGGACCACGCCCAACGCCCGCTTCACCTTGTCCGGCTCGCGGGTCACCCGATGACCGTCCACCGTGACGTCGCCGCTCGTCGGCGCCAGCAGGCAACTGATCATCGAGATCGTGGTGGTCTTGCCGGCGCCGTTCGGCCCGAGCAGGCCGAACACCTCGCCCTTCCGGATGAAGAACGAGACGCCATCGACCGCGGTGTTGTCACCGAAGCGCTTGGTGAGGCCGGACACCTCGACGATCGCCTCGGGCTCCCGCGCGAGGTCCGTCATCTCGTGAGCGCTCCCATGCGGTCGAGGAGGTCGTAGAGGAGCGCGACCCCGGCGTCGAGCACCGGCCCCGGATGCAGAAATGCCTCCGCGCTCTGGACGTACGGGCCGCCTTCCTCGATCCAGTCGCCGTGCCGGTCCACGAGGCCGCGCAAGGTCTCACGGCTCCACTCGAGATGGAACTGGAGGCCGACCACCCGGCCCTGAGCCGCCTCGAACGCCTGGTTCGGACACGCTTCCGTGAGGGCGGCGGTCTCGAGCCCGGCCGGCAGGTCGTAGGTGTCGCCGTGCCACAGGCCGACGACGAACTCGTCGGGCAGCACGGACAGCACGCGGGAAGCGCGGCCCGCGTCGGTCAGGCGCGCCGGGAACCAGCCGACTTCGCGAACGTCGTGAGGACGCGCCGCGCCGCCCAGCGCCTGCGCCGCGAGCTGCGCCCCCAGACAGACGCCGAGCACGGGCGTTCCCTCAGCGATCGCGCGGCGGATGAACCCGCGTTCGGCGGCGAGCCAGGGGTGGTGCTCGTCGTCGTACGCGCTCATCGGGCCGCCCATCACGACGAGCAGGTCCACGGATGACGGGTCGGGGAATTCCTCGAGGAGCGGGACCACCACCTCGAGGGAGTGCCCCCGCTCGGATGCCCAGCGCCCGATGGCCTCGGGGCCCTCGTAGCCGATGTGCTGAAGACACGTGATGCGCACGCTCGCCTCCTGTCCCCGCCGCGGCGGTCGGCCCAGCAGATTGTACCTGCCCGCTCGGGCCGGCCCGATCGCCCCCCGCGAGGCCGTGGCGCCGCGTTGGACGGGCTGGTCTTCCCGGGCGCCTGCGGTTCAGGCGTCGCCGCGCAGGAAGGCCCACCAGGGCTTGGTCGTGGACACCGGAGGGACGCTCGGAACGTCGTTGACCCGCACGACGACCACGGTCACGTTGTCGGGCGCCCCGCGCTCGAGCGCGCTGGCGAGCATCGCCTCGGCCGCCTCGTCCGGCCGTGGCGCGCGCGTCGCCTCGGCGATCTCGGCGCGGGAGACCAGGTCCCACAGCCCATCCGAGCACAGCACGAAGTGATCGCCGGCGCGCACGTCGCTCCGCGTCAGCTCCACCTGGACCGCCGGGCGCCTGCCCGAGGCTGCGCGTGAGCATGCGAGCGAGCGGGGTGGGTGGTGGCCTGCTCCGGTGTGATGAGCCGCATGCGCAGCATCTCGCCCACGCGCGAGTGGTCGGCGGTCAGTTGCGAGCACTGATCGCTGCGCACGAGGTAGGCACGGCTGTCGCCGACGTGCCCGATGAGCGCTTCGCGGCCCGGCCAGCGCGAGCGCCACGACCGTCGTGCCCATGCCGCGGTGCTCGTTGTCGAGCGACGCCGCGAACACGGCGGTGTTGGCGGCGCGCAGCGGCGGCGCGCAGCGCCTGCTGCGGCGGCGCGCTCGGTCGCCGAGGTCCACTGCTCGAAGCACGGTCTCGACGGCCATGCGGCTCGCGACCTCGCCGGCGGCGTGCCCGCCCATCCCGTCGGCGACCACGAACAGCGGACCGCGGTCCTCGACTCGCGGCGGGGCGTACGCGCCGACGAAGTCCTCGTTGTCCGCGCGCACGCACCCCGGATGTCGAGCGCAGCGCCCAGGAGAGCTCGGGCAGGTCGGCATGGCCGAGACTCGTTCCAGACGCCGTCGTTCACCGTTCGACCGCCTCCTTCGCGCCGAGCGTCCTGCCGTCATGCGTCGGGTACCCGCCTTCGCGCCGCAAGCAGCGCGCAGCGACCGGACCGGGAGGCCCGCCCCCGGTCCGGTCGGCACCACCGGCCGCTCCAGTCGGCCGGTGCGTCTGTCCACGGACCCTACGCGCTGACCGCCCGCGGGTCCTGCGAGCAGCTTCGTGTCCGCGCGTGGCCGGGTTGAGCGCGACCCAGACCGACGCCGATCACGATCCAAGCGACGACGATCCCCATGGCGATGAACGCGTCGTTGGCCGTCGTACCGCCCGCGACGAACGCCAGGTAGACGATGCCGACCAGCTCGGCGAGGTTCATGAGCAGCCCGGTCCCGGGACCAGGTAGTGCTTGAAGACGTTGCGGTCCTGGTGGCTGGCGAACGCGATGATCGCGATCACGCACGTCAGCCCGTACACGATGAACGTACCGAAGTTCGACGCCAGCGTGATCTGCGTGACCGTGTCCACGCTGTAGACGCCGTAGACGCCGAACGCCGCCGAGACCGCCGCGAGGATCCAGATGCCGGCGTGCGGCGTGGCGAACTTGCCGTGCATGAGGCCGAGGATGCTCGGGACCTCCTTGTCGCGCGCCATCGAGTACGTGATGCGCACGCCGGCGTTGAGGCACGCGAGCGTCGTGCCGACGAGCGCGAGCAGAACCGTGAGCGAGAAGAACGACGGCCACCGCCGTGCCGGCGCCGCCGAACACCGTGTTCGACCATGGTCTTCAGCATCGTGCCGATCGGCGCGGAGTCGATGGCCGCGGCGGCGTAGCCGGCGACGCCTGTGCCCGGCGGCCGTCTTCGCCTGGATGGTCTGCGCCGCCGACGACGAAGTTGGCGGCGAAGTACTGCGCCATGTAGGCCACGAAGCCCTGGATCGCGAGGCTGATGAGCACGCCGCGCTTGATGTCCTTGTCCGGGTTGACCGCCTCGGCGCCCAGAGCGGTGACCGACTCGAAGCCGACGAGGAGCAGGATGGCGATCGTCGACTGGTAGATGACGTTGATGAGGCTGTGCGGCAGGAGCGATGCGACGCCGCGGCTCGCATGCGCGTAGCGCGAGCGCCGGGTGCGTCATGCGGAAGTAGATCGCGAAGACGGTGAACGCGACGATCGCGGCGAGCTGGATGACGTTGATCGCGAGCGCGGTGTTCGTCGAGCCCGAGATGCCGCGGAACGCGATGTAGCCGGCGAGAGCCGCGAACACGATCGCGATGACCGCGAGCACGGGGAACGAGAGCGTCTGCCCGGTGATGGTCGTTCCACAGGTAGCCGGCGAGCGTCGCCGTGAAGGCGACCATGATGCCCGGATAGATCCAGTAGTAGAGGTGGCTGATCCAGCCGAGCGAGACCTTCGCGACGCGCGCGAACTTCCGGTGCTGCGGCTTGTCCTTGTCGAGCAGCGCCGCCTCGGCGTAGTAGTAGCTCGAGCCGGTGCCCGCGTGCGGGTAGATGCGCGCGAGCTCCGAGTAGCTGTACGCGGTGAGGAACGCCAGGACGATGGCGAACATGAGCCCGGTCACCATGTCGGCGCTGTCGTTCGGCCCCCGGCTGCTCTGCGCGGCCTGCAGCTGGAACGTCGTCCACAGGAACGCTCCCGGCGCGATGAACGCCATCGCGTTCACCGTGACGCCTGTGAGCGTCAACGTGCGCCTCATCTGACCAGCTGACGCGGTCTCGGTCTGCCATGGTGCTTCACTTCCTTTCGGTCTCGGTCCTGGACGCTCGGCTGCGACCGGCCGAGCCGCCTCCGGCGCCGGAGGTGTCCGAGACTATCCGCCGCGTTGTGTTTCAGCGCGGGCTGTCGGATTGTTGCGAGTTCGTGAAGACGTATGGCGTCGACGTGGATCGGCACGGCGCGAAACGAAAGCGAGCGCCGCCGATGACACGGCGGACGCGCTGCGCGGACATCGGACCTGAGGACGGGCTACAGCGCCGTCGGGCCCTCGCTCGCCCGTGCGGATGCGGACCGCCGATCTCGCAGTCGTACGTGAAGACCTTGCCGTCGCCGATCTTGCCGGTGTGAGCGCTCTCGATGATGGCCTGCTCGACCTGGTCGGCGTGCATCGTCGTCGACCACGAGCTCGATCTTGACCTTGGGCACGAAGTCGATCGCGTACAGCTCCGAGCCCAGGTAGACCTCGGTGTGGCCCTTCTGGCGGCCGAAGCCCTTGACCTCGTACGCGGTCAGGCCCTGGATGCCGATCTTGCCGAGCGCCTCCTTCACCTCGTCGAGCTTGTGCGGCTTGATGATGGCTTCGATCTTCTTCATCTCGTCCCCCAGACGTGCCTCGGCTATGGAGCGTCTGGCGCGGTATGCGTCTACGCCTCGTCGAGGTAGCGGTCGATCTCCCAGGGCGTCACCTGGTCCGGTAGGCGGCCGCCTCCGCGCGGCGGCCGTCGACGAGCCGCGAGAGCAGCTGCGGCGTCGAACGCGTCAACCAGCACGTCGTCCGCCTGCAGCGCGCCGAGCGCCTCTCGAGATCGCGCGGGAGCGGCTCGAGCGCGCGCGAGTCCAGCGGCGGCCGGATCGAAGCCGACCGAACTCCTCCTCGAACGCCGGCGCGAGCTCGAGCGGCTCTCCGAGCCCGTGCGCAGCCGGCGATGAGCAGACCCGGCGAGCAGCAGGTACGGGTTGGCCGAGGGGTCCGCGCCGCGGAACTCGAGCGTCGGGCCGCCCGCCATGATCGGGCGACAGGCGCACGAGCGCGCCGCGGTTCACGTGCGCCCACACGGCGGCGCTCGGCGCCTCGGGCCCGCGAGTGCAGCCGCTTGTACGAGTTGACGGTCGGAGCGGCCAGGGCGCACGAGAGCCGCGGGCGTGCGCGAGCTGGCCCGCGAGGAACGCACGGCCGTCGTCGGTGAGCGCGCCGTCTCGGTCCGACGAGCGCCGTGCCCGACGCGCTGGTGCAGGTGCAGGCCCGAGCCGGCCTCGCCGAAGAGCGGGCGCGGCATGAAGGTGCGCGCAGCCCCGCTGCGTCGGCGACCGCGCGCAGCGATCTGCTTGGCGAGCACGAGCGCGTCCGCGCAGCCGCAACGCCGGGAGCGCCGCGATGTCGATCTCGTACTGGCCGGGACCGGCCTCGTGGTGGACGGAGTCGATCGGCACCCCCCACGACGCAAGCCGGTCGGCGGCCTCGCGCACGATCGTCATGCCGCGCCCTCGCGTCTCGTCGAAGTATCCGGCGGCGTCGATCGGCTCACCGTCCCGGTCGAGCAGGTAGAACTCGAGCTCGGCGGCCGCGGCGTACTCGCCCGCGAGCGCGCCCGACCTGCGTCCACGGCGTGCGACGAGCGCGGTGCGCGGGTCGCCGGGCCACGGCGTTCCGTCGTCGGTGAGAACGTCGCAGACGGCGCGGGCGAGCCCGTGCGCCGAGGCGGATCAGCGTGTCCGGGTCGGGCCGCAGCCGCATGTCCGTCTCGATGAGGCGCGCCGCGCCCCTCGAGCGACGAGCCGTCGAACGGCTCGCCGTCCTGCGGCCGCCGCCGCGAACCGCGCCGCCGGGATCTGCATCGAGTGGCTCGTCGCCGAACACGTCCACGAACGAGAGCCGCACCCACGAGATGCCGGTCAGATCCACGGTCTCGCTCATCGCTGGATCACCACCGAGATGACGACGACGAGGACGAGTGCCGCGATGAAGCCGAGCGCGATCAGCGCGATGTATCCCCAGAGTGCTCCGCGCCGACCCGGCGGAGGACATCCCGCCCATGGGGCTTCTCCGGGGAGAGGTCGAATGCTCGACACGTCCAGCGCGTCGAGGTGGTCGAGATCGGCGAGGAGCTCCTCGGCCGACTGGTAGCGGTTCTCCGGGTAGCGCCGCATCGCCTTGAGCACGACCGCCTCGAGCGCCGGCGAGACCTCGGGCGCGCTCGGCGCGGATCCGCTTCGGGCGTCCGCTGCATGTGGCCGGCCATGACCGCGAGCCAGTTGTCGCCCTCGAAGGGCACGCTCGCCGGTCAGGAACTCGTACATCATCACGCCCCACGCGTAGATGTCGCTGCGCGGGTCGCCTCGCTCGCCCTGGATCTGCTCGGGGCTCATGTAGTCCGGGCGTGCCGACGCTCTCGGAGAGGTGCCGCCACGTCAGGCGCCGCGCGCCCGTCGAGCAGCGCGGTCCCGAAGTCGAGGATCTTCAGGTTCCCGTCGGCGTCGATCAGGACGTTCTCCGGCTTGAGGTCGCGGTGCGTCACGCCGGCCGAGTGGATGTAGGCCAGCGCCGACGCCAGCTGCCGGCCCCACTCGATCGCGGTGGCGACGGGCAGTCCGCCGGCGGACTCGTTCAGGCGGCGCCGGAGGCTGGTCCCCTCGATGTACTCGAGCACGAGGTACGGGTCGGGACCGTTGTGCAGCTCGAGAGCGCGCTGGACGCCGGGATGGTCCAGACGCCGGGTGACCTCGCTCTCCCGGAGGAATCGCTGGTACACCTGCGGGTCGGCGAACATCATGCGGGTTGGGCGACTTGAACATGACGACGCGGCCGTCGCGGCTGTCCCGCGCCTTGTACGCCTCCGCGTACGCGCCCTCCCCGAGCGGCTCGACGATCTCGTAGTGGTCGACGACCTGGCCGGGCTGGTACCGCATCGCGTCTCTTCTCGGGCGGGGTGCTATCTGCCGCGTGGGAGGAAGTATAGAGCCGCGGGCGGCAAACACAAACGCGGATGCCGGCCGTGACGACGCCGCGTCCCGCGTCGCGGGAGCGAAGAACAGGTCAGAAGCCGCGCGGGCTCCTGACCTGTGATGTCGTTGGTGGAGACGAAGGGGCTCGAACCCTCGACCCTCGGCTTGCAAAGCCGATGCTCTCCCGACTGAGCTACGTCCCCGTGCGCGGGTGAGTATAGCGGCTCCCACCAGCGAAGGCGAGGCGGCCGGCGGCGGCGCGGGTGGCGCGCGCACCCTTCCCCGGGCGCGTGTTCCGCGGCGGTCCCCGACCGTTCACGCCGGTGTCGACGCCTCGAAACCGGCCCGCAACACGAGGCTTCTACCGTGGCCAGTCGTTGGGCTGTGCGGCGACGAGGAGATGACGGGTGAAGCGCGTCGAAGCGATCGTGCGACCGGACCGGCTCGAGGCCGTGAAGGATGCCCTCGCGGCGCTCGGCCACCAAGGCATGACGGTGAGCACGGTGTTGGGACACGGCATCCAGGGCGGGATCGTGCAAGAGTGGCGCGGCGAGGACTACCCTGTCGACCTGCTGCCCAAGACCGCGATCGTCGCCATCGTGCAGGACCACGAGGTCACCGAAGTGGTCGAGTCGATCGTCGCGGCCGCGCGCACCGACAGGATGGGCGACGGCAAGATCTTCGTCTCGACCGTCGACGAGGTCGTGCGGATACGGACGGGAGAGCGAGGACCCGGCGCGGTGTAGGCCGAGAGACCTTCGCGCGGCCCCTCGCGGCGCTACTCGAGTGCGTCGAGCTTCTCGGCCAGCGTGCCGGTGGACACCTGGCCGACGATCGTGTCGCGCCGCGCGCCGGAGCCGTCCACGAACACGAACGTCGGCACGTACTGCACGCCCGCCTTCGCGGCCAGCGCCGCCGCGGTGGCGTCCGAGCTCGTGTCCTCCACCCGGACCGCCACCCTGCCGGCATAGCGCCGCTCCAGCCCCGCGACCACGGGGCGCATCGCGATGCACACCGGTCAAGTGTCCGACGAGAACTCGTACATGGTGGGCGAGCCGGTGGCCGGGAACACACCCGAGCCGAGCAACGCGCCCGGCGCGCTCGTGGACGCCGGCGTCGCTGTCGGACCGGGTTTCGGCGTGATGAGGAGCGCGAGCAGCACGACGAGGCACGCGCCCGCGGCCACCCCTGCGATCAGCTTCCTGCGCACGCGCGTCCTTCCGGCTTCGCCCCCTGGCGTCCGCCTCGCGAGCAATCGGCGTGCCGTGGCAGGTGAAGGGGTGCGGCCGGTGCGTTCGGGTATCCTTCGGAAGGATGGCGACGGAGGGACTGACCCGAGCGACGCGACGTCCGAGTCCGCCGCCGGGTGACACCGTCGACGAGCCGGGAGGTCTGTCGCGTGAAGCAGCCCACGGCGGCCGCCGGTCGACCCGCGAGCAGCGCCCAAGAGCCGTTCCGAGAGGAACTGCTGGCGCCCGAGCGCCTGGCCGAGCGGGCTCGCGAGGAAGCGGCGGCCCAGCGCTCGACGACGACCCGCGCGGTGCGCCCCTCGCCGCTCGCGGCCCTGCTGTCGCGCGCCGGAGCCGACCTCGAGCGCATCAACCGGTTCCTCACCGAGACGTCGCGCACGGGACGGTCGTCCTCGCCGGCCGTCGAGTGGCTCCTCGACAACTACTATCTCGTCGACGAGCTCGTGCGCACGGCCGGCGACGGGCTGCCCGTCGGCTTCGGCGCGGAGCTGCCGCGGCTCACCACCGGGCCCTCCGCGGGCTTCCCGCGCGTCTGGCGCGCCGCCGTCGTCCTCGTGTCGCACACCGACGCCCGCCTCGAGGCCGAGGACGTCGACGGCTTCGTCGAGGCGTACCAGGAAGTCGAACCGCTCACGCTCGCCGAGACCTGGGCGGTCCCGGGCATGCTGCGCATCGCTCTCGTCGAGGACGTGAGGCGCCTCGCGCGGCTGACCGAGGACCGTCTGCGCGCCGAGCTCGAAGCGGAATCGTGGGCGGACCAGTTGCTCGCGGCGGCGGAAGAAGGGCCGCGGCGGCTGGAAGCCACGCTGGCCTCGCTGGATCGCGCATACCCGCGGATGAACGCTCCCCAGACGTTCCTCATGCGTCTGTCGCAACGCCTGAGCGACCAGGAGCAGGAGGTGTCGCCCGCGCTCCGCTGGGTGTCGGGCGCGCTCACCCGGCTCGCCCTCACGAACGCCGACCTGGTGCAGGCGGAGCATCGCCGGAGCGCTGCCGACCAGGTCTCGATCGCGAACGCCATCACCTCGGTGCGCTTCATCGAGGCGCGAGACTGGCGGACCTTCTTCGAAGAGGTCAGCCTCGTCGAGCGCGTGCTGCGCGACGACCCGGCGGGCGTGTACGGACGCATGGATTTCCGCAGCCGCGACAGGTATCGCCACGCGCTCGAGGAGCTCGCCAAGCGCTGCCCGTGCAGCGAGCTCGACGTCGCGCACCACGTCGTCGAACGCGCGGGCTCCGCGCTGCAGACCGACGCGTCGGACCTGGTCCGCGGCCACGTCGGCTTCTACCTCATCAGCGACGGCCGGTACGATTTCGAGCACGAGCTGCGATACCGGGCGTCACGGCGCGAGCGGCGGCGGCGCGGCTGGCTGTCGCGTCGCGGAACGCTGTATGTCGCGACCCTCGTGGCGATCGCCGCCGCGCTCGTGGGCCTGATCGCGGCGTACATGCTGTCGCGAGGCACGGTGCCGTGGGCGGTCGCCGTGCTCGCGGTGATCTCGCTGGTGCCGGTCTCGGGCGTCGCGCTCGACGTGGCCAACCGGATCGCGGCTGCGATCTTCCCGCCGCGTCTGCTCGCGAAGCTCGACTTCGAGCAGCCGCTCGACGCGGCGCACCGCACCCTCGTCGTCGTCCCGATGCTGCTGACGTCGCCCGAGGCCGTCTCGGAGATGCTCGACCGTCTCGAGGTGCACTTCCTCGCGAACCGCGACACGAACGTGCACTTCGCCGTGCTCGGCGATCTGCGCCCCGCCCCTTCCGAGCGGACGGACGACGACGCCGAGGTGCTGAGCGCCGCCGTGGACGGGATCGGCACCTTGGACGACCGCTACTCCGAGACCGGGGAGCGGCCGTTCCACCTGTTCGTGCGCCGGCGCAGCTTCGCCGAGGCCGAGGGCCAGTGGATGGGGTGGGAACGGAAGCGCGGCGCGCTCACCGAGCTCAACCGCTACCTGCGGGGCGCGAGCGAGACCTCCATCGATGTGGTGGCGGGCGACGCCGACTACCTCGAGGACGTGGCGTTCGTGGTCACGCTGGACACCGACACGGTCCTGCCGCGCGACACGGTCCGCAAGCTCGTGTGCACGATCGCGCACCCCTTGAACCGCGCTCGGCTCGACGAGCGGGCGCGCGTGGTCACCCGCGGCTACGGCCTCGTCCAGCCGCGCGTCGGGATGACGCTGGAATCCGCGCACGTCGACACCGTTCGCGTCGCTCTACAGCGGCCCTGCCGGCATCGACCCGTACTCCGGCGCGGTCTCCGACACCTACCAGGACGTGTTCGGCGAGGGGACGTTCACCGGCAAAGGCATCTACGAGGTCGACGTCTTCAACGCCATGCTGGAAGGCCGCATCCCCGACGAGACCCTCCTCTCCCACGACCTGCTGGAGGGCAGCTTCCTGCGAACGGCGCTCGCGACCGACATCGAGGTCCTCGACGCCTATCCGTCCGACTACGGCACCCAGTGCTCCCGCCTGCACCGCTGGACGCGCGGCGACTGGCAGACCACGCCGTGGGTCGCCCCCTTCGTGCGCGGCACGGACTCGACGCGCTACCGGAACCCGCTCGATGTGCTCGACAGGTGGAAGATCCTCGAGAACCTGCGCCGCAGCGTGCTGCCCGTGTCGATCGTCGTGTACGGGATCGCCGGCTGGCTCCTGATCGGGCGCCCGGACTGGCTGTGGGGGGTCATCCTCGCGCTGCTCGTCGTCTATCCGGCGGCTCTGCACGCGCTCGACAGCCTTGCGGGAGGCACGCACGGCGCCGGGATAGGCCCGATGGTGCGCTCGATCGGCCTCGATCTCCGCGACGACCTGCTCGCGCGCCCTCACCACGCTCGCCCTCTTGCCGCACCAGGCGCTGCTCCTCGTCGACGCGGCGGTGCGCGCGGTGTGGCGCATGCGCGTCTCCCACCGCAAGCTGCTGGAATGGACGACGGCCGCCGAGGCGCAATCGTCCGCGGACCGCACGCTCGCCGGCTACGTGCGTCTCCTCGGCCCGGCGACCCTGCTGGCGGTCGCCGCTTCCGTCGCCGTCATCGCGCTGCGGCCGGTCGCCTGGCTCGTCGTCGGCTTCGGCGCGGTGTTGTGGGCGTCCGCTCCCTTCCTCGCCTGGCGGCTCTCGCAGCCGTATCGCCGGGCCGAGGAGATCCCGCCCGCGGAGGATGAGACGCTCGCGCTCCGGCGCATGGCGCGGCGCACGTGGCGCTTCTTCGAGCACTTCGTCACCGAGGCACGACCACTGGCTGCCGCCCGACAACTTCCAGGAGGACCCGGTCGGAGCGATCGCGCACCGCACCTCGCCCACGAACATCGGGCTCGCGCTCCTCGCGTACCTGACCGCGTTCGACCTCGGCTATCTCACCGTCGTCGAGTTGCTCGAGCGCGCGTCGCGCACACGATGGAGACGATGGCGGGGCTCGAGAGGTTCCGCGGCCATTTCTACAACTGGTACGACACGCTCACGCTGCTCCCGCTCCGGCCCGCCTACGTCTCGACCGTCGACTCCGGCAACCTCGCCGGCCATCTGCTCGCCCTCCGCGTCGGGCTCGAGGAGGTCGCGGAAGGCCCGCTGATCGGGGCCCAGACGCTCGCGGGGCTGGCCGACACGGTGCATCTCACGCTCGAGGAGGTGCGCGACGCGCGCGAGCACGTGGGCGCCGCGGGCGACGAGGCGCGCATCCGGCTCGACGAGCTGCGACGGCGCGCGGCGCTGCCCGAGCCGCCGGCGACCCTGGAGGCGTGGTCGGCGCTGATCTCCGAGCTCGAGCGCTCCGCGGAAGGGTTGCCGGAGCGCCTCGGGGCGGCCGAGGGCGACGAGGCGGAGCGCGCCGCGCGAGCCGTCGGCGCCGTGAGCACGCGGATCCGCAGGCTTCGGACGCTGCTCACGCAGGTCGCTCCCTGGGCGCCGCTGATCTCGCGCACGCCGGAGGCCGTGAAGCGGGACCCCCGTTTCGCCGACGTCGCGCCGCTCCTGGAGAGCGTCCCGTCGCTGCTGACGCTGGCCGAGGGTCTCGACGCCCCACTCGCGGCGCTCGCCTCCCTCGAGTCCGACCCGCCCGGCGTGCTGCCCGGCAGCGCGGAGTCGGCGCTGTGGGCGCACGACGTGGCCTCCGAGCTCCGCGCCGGTGCGGCCGCCTCGACCGAAGTGCTGGCGCGGCTGCGCCTGCTGCAATCGATGGCCACCGAGATGTGGGAGCACACCGACTTCCGCATGCTCTACGACCGCGGCCGCGAGCTCTTCTCGATCGGCTTCAACACGGAGCAGGGCCGGTGCGACGACGTCCTACTACGACATGCTCGCGAGCGAGTGCCGACTGGCGAGCTACCTCGCCGTCGCGCAGCGGCGACGTGTCCGCAGGAGCACTGGTTCCGCCTCGGCCGCATGCTCACCCGGACGCGCCGGTGGCTTCGCGCTGCTCTCGTGGTCGGCGCTCGATGTTCGAGTACCTGATGCCGCTGCTCGTGATGCGCGACCTGGCCCGACACGCTGCTCGATCGAGACGTACCGACACGGTGGTGCGGCGGCAGATCGAGTACGGCGCGGAGCGCGGCGTGCCGTGGGGCGTGTCGCGAGTCCGCGTTCAACGCGAAGGACGCCGAGCTCGTCTACCAGTACCAGGCGTTCGGCGTGCCGGGGCTCGGGCTGAAGCGCGGACTGTCCGACGACGTCGTCGTGGCGCCGTACGCGAGCATGCTCGCGCTGCCAGTCGAGCGCTCGGCGTCCATCGCGAACCTGCAGCGGCTCGCGCGCGAGGGAGCGCTCGGGCCGCTACGGCTACTACGAGGCGATCGACTACACGCCCGGCCGTGTCCCGGCCGGGGAGCGTCGCGCCGTCGTCAAGACGTACTTGGCGCACCACCAGGGCATGGGCTTCGTCGCCCTCGGCAACGAGCTCACGGATCACGCGATGCGGCGCCGCTTCCACGCCGACCCGCTCGTCGCGTCGGCGGAGCTGCTGCTCCAGGAACGCGTGCCGCGCATCGTCGAGCCGGCCCAGCCCCACGTCGAGGAGGTCGAGTTCGTCCGCGCGCGGCGCGAGCTGCCGCCGCCGGTCACTCGCTCCTACTCGACCGCCGACACCCCCGTCGCCGGCGACGCACTTCCTCTCCAACGGCCGCTACTCCGTCATGGTCACGAACGCCGGCGGCGGCTATTCGCGCTGGAAGGACCTCGCCGTCTCGCGCTACCGCGAGGACATCACGCGCGACTGCTGGGGGCAGTTCGTCTACATCCGCGACGTCGCCAGCGGCACGGCTGTGGTCGGCGCCGCTACCAGCCGGTGTGCGCGCCGAGCCCGACGACTACCACTGCATCCTTCGCGCCGGACCAGGCCGAGTACCGCCGGCTGCGACGGCGATATCGAGACGCACATGGAGGTCGTCGGTCTCGCCCGAGGACGACGTCGAGATACGCCGCCTGACGCTCACGAACCACGGGCGCGCGCACGCGTCGCCCTCGAGGTCGACCTCGTACTTCGAGGTCGTCGCTCGCGGCGCAGGGCGCCGACCAGGCGCACCGGGCGTTCTCGAACCTCTTCGTCGAGACCGAGGCGCTGCCGGACCTCTGCACTGCTGCTGTTCACGCGCCGTCCGCGCAGCGCGGACGAGACGCGCTACTGGGGCCTGCACACGCTCGCGTGCGATTCGGCGGAGCCGCCGTGCCCGATGAGCGTGCGAGACGGACCGCGCGCGCTTCCTCGGCCGGCTGCGGCAGGTGCGCGACGCCGCGGCGGCGTCCGACGCGCGCGGGCGCTCGTCGGACACGACGGGCGCGGTGCTCGACCCGGTCTGCGCGATCCGGCGCAGGGTGCAGATCCCGCCCGGCGAGACGGCCCGCGTGGCCTACACGACCGGCGTCGCCGAATCGCGCGACGCGGCGTTGCGGCTCGCCGAGAAGTACCGCGACATCCGCGCCGCGCAGCGCGCGATCGACCTCGCCTGGAGGACGAGCGAGGTCGAGCTGCGCGACCTCGGCATCGCGCCCGAGGACGCGATCGTGCTACCAGCGCCTCGCCTCGCGCCTGCTGCTCACCGATCCCGTACTCGCGCCTGAAGGTCAAGACGCGCCGCGAGAACGCGCTGCCGATCTCGGCGCTGTGGGGGCTCGGCATCTCGGGCGACCACCCGATCCTGCTCGTGCGCATCGAGCGGCTCGAGGACACCGCCGCTCGTGCGCGCAGATGCTCCTCGCGCACCAGTACTGGCGGCACAAGGGCTTCACCGTCGACCTCGTCGATCCTCAACACGCCGACCGTCCGCCTACGTCGCCGAGCTCGACGACCGGCTGCGGCTGCTCGTGCGGACCGGCCAGGCGCTGCAGCTGCGTCGACAAGCCCGGGCGGCGTCTTCCTGAGGCGCGAGCCGACCAGATGGCGCCGGACGTCTCAACCTGCTGCAGTCGGTCGCCCGCGCGACGCTCGACGCCGACGCAGGCCCGATCGGCGCTGCAGCTCAACCGGCGCGGCGACGCGCCCCGCAGCCGCCCGACGCGTTCGTTCCGAGCCGCGGCCGGGAGCGTCGCCTCGGCGCGACGTCGAGTTCGTCCGCCCCGCGCTCGACTTCGACAACGGCTACGGCGGCTTCGACCCGGAGACCGGCGAGTACGTGATCGTGCTGAGCCGACGGGCTCACGACGCCGGCGCCCTGGGTCAACGTCATGGCGATGCCGGAGTTCGGGACGATGGTCACGCGAGGCCGGGCGTCGGCTGCACGTGGGCGAAGAACAGCCATGAGAACCGCCTGACCACCTGGAACAACGATCCCGTGTCAGCGACGGCAGCGGCGAGATCGTCTACGTGCGCGACGAGGAGACCGGCGAGGTCTGGTCGCCGACGCCGCTGCCCGTGCAGCGACGACGGAGCCCTACGTCGTGCGGCACGGCCGCGGCTACACGCGCTTCGAGCACACCTGCCACGGCATCGCGCACCGGCTCACGTGGTTCGTGCCCGCCGACGACCCCGTGCGCGTCGTGACGCCTGCAGCTGACGAACCTGAGCGACGGAGCCGCGTTCGCTCTCGCGTCACGCAGTTCGTCGAGTGGGTGCTCGGTCGCTCGCGGAGCGCGCGCGAACCAGCGCGTCGTCGACCGCGTACGACACCGAAGGACGGATGCTCGTCGCGCACACGTACTTCAACCAGGACTTCCCCGGCGCGGACCGCCGTTCCTCGCGTGCGACCGCCAGCTGCACTCCTACACCGCGAACCGGACGGAGTTCCTGGGCCGCAACGGCACTCCGGCGGCCCCGGCCGCGCTGCACGCGGACCGGCCTCGGCGGGCTGACCGGCCGCTTCCACGACAACTGCGGCGCGCTCATGACGCCATCGACCTGGAGCCGCGGGCGAGCGTCGAGGTGCGCTTCCTCCTCGGACAGACCGACACGCTCGAAGAGGCGCGCGGACCTCGTCGCGCGCTACCGCGAACCCGACGCGGTCGCCCGCGCAGCTCGACCGGGTCCGGGCGCTACTGGGACGGCCTCCTCGGCACGATCCAGTCGCAGACGCCCGACGCGCGCCTTCGACGCGCATGGTCAACGGCTCGGCCCTCTACCAGACGCTGTCCTGCCGGCTGTGGGGCCGCACCGCCCTGTACCAGAGCAGCGGCGCGTTCGGCTTCCGCGACCAGCTGCAGGACGTGCTCGCCGCTGCTCCCCTCGCGTCCCGATACTCGCTCGCGAGCACATCGTCGAGGCGTCGCGCCACCAGTTCGCCGAGGGCGACGTGCTGCACTGGTGGCAGCCGCACTCGGGTCGGGGCGTACGCACGCGCATCGTCGACGACCGCGCTCTGGCTGCCCTTCGTGGTCGCCGAGTACCTCGCGGCGACCGGCGACGCGAGCGTGCTCGACGAGGCGCACGCCGTTCATCGTCGGGCCGCCGCTGCCCCGAGGGCCACGAGGACGACTACCTGACGCCGGCGACCACGCTCACGGAAGCGACGCGTCTACGAGCACTGCGTGCGCGCCCTCGAGGCGAGCCGCGCCACCGGCGCGCACGGGCTGCCGCTGATGGGCGGCGGCGACTGGAACGACGGCATGAACCGCGTCGGCACGGCGGCAAGGGCGAGAGCGTGTGGCTCGGGTGGTTCCTCGCCCTCGTGCTCGACCGCTTCGCGCCGTCGTGCGAGCTCGCGCGGAGAGGCCGGGCGGGCCGCCGACTACCGGGAGTGGGCCGCGCGCCTCGTGGAGGCGATCGAGCGCGAGGCGTGGGACGGCGCCTGGTATCGTCGCGCCTACTTCGACGACGGCACGCCGCTCGGGACCCACGAGGCCGACGAATGCCGCATCGACGCGATCGCGCAGGCCTGGGCCGTCATCGCGCGCACGGCCTCCCGCGAGCGCGCCGAGCGCGCGCTGCAATCGGTCGAGGAGAAGCTCGTGCGCCGGGAAGACGGGCTCATCGCGCTGCTGACGCCACCGTTCGACCGGATGTCCGCACGACCCCGGCTACATCAAGGGCTACGTGCCGGGAGTGCGCGAGAACGGCGGCCAGTACACGCACGCGCGCGCTGTGGGTCGTCATGGCGTACGCGCTGACGGGCGACGGCGACACGGCGCTCGACCTGCTCGACCTCCTCAACCCGCTCCACGCGCTCGACGAAGGCGGCCGCCGACCTGTATCGCGTCGAGCCCTACGCGATCGCCGCCGACGTCTACGCGATCGCCCCCCACGTCGGCCGGGGCGGCTGGACCTGGTACACGGGATCGGCGGCGTGGTTCCACACTCGTCGCCACGCAGTCGATCCTCGGACTGGAGATGACGGCCGGCGCCGACGGGGTGCCCCAGCTCTCGATCGACCCGACGATCCCGAAGTCGTGGCCGGGCTTCAGCGCGACGATCCGGCGCGACGGCGGCGTCTGGCACGTGCGCGTCGAGAACCCGCGCGGCACGAATCACGGGGTCGCGCGCGTGACCCTCGACGGGAAGCCGCTGAAGGGCCGGATCCCGCTCGACGCCGCCGGCGAGCACGACGTCGTCGTGACGATGCTCGGAGGCTGACGCCGGCGAGCGACGCCCGCCGGCCGCCCGTGGCGGCGATCCACGCGCTCGGAGGGCCGCTGGAACAAGAACAGACGGGGCCCCGAGGCCCCGCCTGATCTGTTCGTCCATGGTGGGCCCGATTGGATTCGAACCAATGACCTCACGGTTATCAGCCGTGCGCTCTAACCAGCTGAGCTACGGGCCCGAAGGGGCGAAACGCTCCGATACCATAGCTTCCGACTCCGGGAGCGTCAAGGCGTCGGGCGCCGCCCCGCGGCGGCGCTGCCGTATGATGCGCGTGAGGGGTAGGAAGCTCGTTGGAGGTACGCGCCATGGTCCCCGTCATCATCCACAGCCTCGGCCTCGACGAGGAGAACAACCAGCCCGTCATCATGCTGCGCGAGATGGAGGGGCACCGCGTCGTGCCGATCTGGATCGGGCAGCCGGAGGCGATGGCGATCATGCTCGCCGTCCAGGGGGTCCAGCCCGCCAGGCCGCTCACGCACGACCTCATGAACTCCATCATCGACGCCGCGGGCTTCATCGTCGACCGGGTCGACATCACGCGTGTCGACGAAGGCACGTTCTACGCCGAGCTCGTGCTGCGCGGCGAAGAGCGGTCGGTGACGCTCGACGCGCGTCCTTCCGACTCGCTCGCGCTCGCCGTCCGCACCGGCTGCCCCGTGTTCGTGGACGAGTCCGTGCTCCTGGAAGCGGGCGTCGTGCCGGAGCAGGAAGCGGAGCAGGAGGTCGAGGAGTTCCGAGACTTCCTGGAGCACGTCGCGCCCGAGGACTTCGGCGCCTCGTAGGCGCGCGCCGCCTCGCCGCGTTCCCCGAGGCGCTCGATCGCGGCTCGCCCCCGCATGAAGCTGTCCGCATGAGAGAGGAAGGAGACGACGTGAAGGTCGTCGCGTTCTCCGGTTCGGCACGTAAGGACGGGAACACCGCGCTGCTCGTCAACCATGTCTTCGAAGAGCTCGTCGCCGCCGGCATCGACTGTGAGCTGGTGCAACTCGCCGGCAAGCGCGTTCGCGGCTGCACGGCCTGTATGCGTTGTGCCGAGACGGGGGACGGCCGGTGCAGCGGCATCCGCGACTTCATCAGCGAGGAGTGCATCCCGCGCGCCCTCGAAGCCGACGGCATCATCATCGCCTCGCCCGTCTACTTCTCCGACATCTCCGCCGAGACGAAGGCGCTGGTCGATCGCCTCGGCTACGCGTCGCGGCAGGGCGGCAACCGTCTCGCCCGGAAGGTGGGAGCGGGGGTCGTCGCGGTGCGGCGCGCGGGCGCGGTGCATGCGCTCGACTCGATCGATCACCTCTTCCTCATGTCCGAGATGATCGTCGTCGGATCGACGTACTGGAACCTCGGCCTCGGGCGAGCCATCGGTGACGTCGAAGGCGACGAGGAGGGTGTCGCGACGATGCGCGCGCTCGGCCGCACCATGGCGTGGACGCTCGAGCGTCTGCACGGCTGATGCCGGAACGCGCTACTCGTACCTGAGCGCCTCGATGGGGTCGAGCCTGCTGGCGCGCCACGCGGGGTAGACGCCGAAGAAGACCCCGACACAGGCCGAGAACACGAACGCGACCACCACGGCCCACGCGGTGACCTGCGTCGGCACGACCGAAGAGAGCGCGAGCGCGCCGAGAGCTCCGAGGCCGATGCCGACGGCGCCGCCCGCGACGGAGAGCAGCACGGCCTCGATCACGAACTGGCTCAGGATGTCGTAGGTCCGCGCGCCCACAGCCTTGCGGATGCCGATCTCGCGCGTCCGTTCGCTGACGCTGACCAGCATGATGTTCATGATCCCGATGCCGCCGACGAGCAGCGAGATGCCGGCGATGCCCGCGAGCATGATGGTGAGCGTGCCGAGCAGCGTGTTGAAGACGCCGAGCGTCTGGTCCTGCGTGAAGATCGTGATCTGGTCGCCGAAGCGAGGCGCGAGCACCTGCATGATCTGGGTCTTCACGGCCGGGATGTTCGACGCGTTCGTCACCTTCACGAGGATGATCGAGACCTGGTTGTTCGCGGTCAGGCTCTGCAGCGCCGAGATCGGCATCGCCGCCTGATTGTCCTGGTCGCCGCTCAGCCCTCCGCCCTGCTTCTGATACCATCCGATGACCCGGAACTTCTGACCGTTGATGGTCACGAGCAGGCCTGTCGGGTCCTCCCCGTTCGGGAACAGCCGCGTGCGCACGGTCCAGCCGATGATCGCGACGCGCGCGCCGCCGTCGCTCTCCGCGCTGTTGAAGTACCTGCCGCCGCCGATCTTGGCGCTCGACACGAGGTATCCCTGCGCCGTGCTGCCCACGAGGGTGCTGAGGATCGAACGGCTCAAGTACCGGATCGTCCCCTGCGATTCGGCCACGGGCACGACGGCGTCGACGCCGGTGAGCTGCTGCTGCAGATGCTCCGCGTCCGAGAGCTGGAACGGCGTCGCCGGCGCGCCGCTGCTGAATCCGCCGCCTTCCGGTTGACGACGCCGGGGAACACGAACAGCACGTTGGCCGCCGAAGCCCTGGATGGTGCTGGTCACCTTCGCCTGCACCCCCGAGCCGATCGCGACAAGGAGGATCACCGCGGACACGCCGATGATCACGCCGAGCATCGTCAGCGCGCTGCGGACCTTGTTCGCGCCGAGAGCGCGCACCGCGATGCGGAACGACTCGACGAACTTCACGACAGATCACCGCCCGGAATGCCGGAACCGTCTCCGGATACGGCGGCTTCTGCGACGGTGTTCATGCCGAGCTGCACCAGTTCGTCTCGTGCATCGATGCGGTCGGTGACCGGCTCGTCGCGCACGACGAGGCCGTCGCGCAGTTCGACGATGCGCTGTCCGTGCCGGGCGACGTTGGCGTCGTGCGTCACGACCACGACCGTTATGCCCTGGGCGTTGAGCGTCTGCAGCAGCGCCATCACCTCGACGCCCGATCTCGAGTCGAGGTTGCCCGTCGGCTCGTCCGCCAGCACGATCGACGGGTCGGTGACGAGCGCGCGAGCGATGGCGACCCGCTGCTGCTGACCGCCGGACAGCTGGCTGGACGTGTGCCGCAACCGGTCTCCGAGCTCGACGCGCTCGAGCGCCTCCCGCGCGCGCCTGGAGCGTTCGGCGCCGCTCACCCCGGCGTAGATGAGCGGCAGCTCGACGTTGTCGAGCGCTCCCGTCCGAGGCAGCAGGTTGAACGCCTGGAACACGAACCCGATGCGGCTTGTTGCGGACCGTCGACATCTGGTTGGGCGTCATCCCCGAGACGTCCTTGCCCTCGACCACGACGTGTCCCGACGTCGGGTGGTCGAGCAGGCCGATGATGTGCATGAGCGTCGATTTGCCGGACCCCGACGGGCCCATGATCGACACCATCTCGCCGTCGCAGATGTCGATCGTCACGCCACCGAGGGCACGGACATCCACGCCCTCGAGCGAATACACCTTGGTGACGTCGACCAGCTGCAGCACCGGCCGGCATTCGGGTTCTGGCACCGCGTCCCCTGCCGTCATGTTCGCTGTTGTTCCCGCGGAGACGCTCCGCGTGCGCCGCGAGCGGCCGCTTATTGCGGCTTGACCTTGGAGCCGTCCTTGAGGGAGGAGAGGTCGGAGGTGGCCACCCGCTGCCCCTCGGTGAGCCCGGAGGTGATCTCGGCGTAGGTGTCGGTGATGGCGCCCACCTGCACGGCGGTCCTCGTGACCGTGTCGTCGGCGTTCACCACGAACACATACTTGCCGCCGGACTGGTCGAGCACGGCCTCGGTGGGCACGACGAGCGCGCTCGGCACGTCGGAGGTCACGATGTCGACCGACCCGCTCATGCCCACGAGCACCTTCAGCGTGGTGGGGTCCAGCGTCACGAGCACGGGGAAGGCGATGCCGCCCGTGGTGGTCTGGATCGCGGTCGGGCGGATCACGCTCACCGTGCCGGGGAAGGTGGCGGCCGGGAACGCGTCCAGGCTCACGGTGGCCTTCATCCCCACGCCCACCGAGGCCACGTCCGCCTCGTCAACCTGCGCGTCGAAGGTGATCGGGGAGAGCTCCTCCACGCTGAAGGGGGCGGCGGCGGGGCTGACGGCCACGCCGGCGGCCGCCTTCGGAGTGGCGCCGTCCGTGCCCGGGGCCCCGACCGGGTTGAAGACCACCACGCCGTCGATGGGGGCGACCATCGAGGCGCCGGCGAAGTTGCTCTTGGCGAGGGAGAGCGCGCTTTGCGCCGCGTCCACCGCGGCGGAGGCGGCGGTGCGCGCCGCCGAGATCCTGGCGGCCGCGGTGAGCTTGCCCGACGAGGAGCGCGCGCTCTGCAGCGCCGCGTACGCCTGCTTCTTCTGCACCCCGAGCGCGGTGAGCGAGGCCTCGAGCGAGGGCCTCACCGAGGCGGTGGCCTCGGCCAGGGCCTCGGCGAGCGAGTGGTACGCGGAGGAGACGGCGCTGTACTGCGCCTCGGCGGCGGCCACGGCCGCGGAGGCGGCGGCGCGATCGATCGCGGAGGGGACGCCGGCGTCGACCTGGGAGAGCTGGGCGCGGGCGGCGTCGAGCTGCGAGGCGGCCTGGGAGACCGCGAGGGAGAGCGGGCCGGTCTGCAGGCTGGCCAGCACGTCGCCAGCCGACACCTTCTGCCCGTCGGTGACCTGCACGCGGGCCAGGATGCCCTGGGCCACGGGATAGACGTCGCGTCTCACGTCCGCCTCGGTCTTGCCCGAGGCCGTCACGGTGACGGAGAGGTCCTGCCTGGTCACGGTGGCGACGCTCACGGACGTGGCCGCGCCGGCCGACGCGATCACCCCATAGGCGACCGCCGCCACGATGACGAGCACCACCACAGCCGCGATGATCCTGCCCCTGGTCACGTTTCGCTCCCGTCTCCCTGCTCGATCGAATGCCGCGCGGCCGGCTCCCCGATGGCGAACGGCCGTGCGTCGTCCAGCAACAACTCCGGCAACTGCGAGATGGATGCGAGGGCGAACGGCACTCCCGGCATGAGCACCTCGTCAGCGGTGAACGCGCCCCACAGCGCGGCCACCGCCACCGCGCCGCCGGCGACGGCCGCCAGCATGTCGTGCGGGCTGTCGCCCGAGGTAGACACAATAACCCAAGTCGACGTGCATCGAGAGCGGCCGCGTACCGCAGCGGGTACGGGTCGGGTTTGTGCACGGGAACGTCGTCGGCCGTCACGATGACCTCGAAGAACTCGGACAGGCCGAACGCGCTCAGGCCATGCTCGGCGCTCGCCCTTCCCTTGCTCGTCACGACCCCCATGCGGAAGCCCCGGTCCTTCGAGAAGGGCCAGGGCCTCCCGCGTCCCGGGATACGCGCGCGCCAGCTCGTCGTGGTGCGCCGTGTTGAACGCCCGATACACGCGGAGCAGCTCCTCCTCGTGGCCCGGGGCGAGGTCTCCGAACTGCCGCAGCAGCGGTCGCCCGACGCCCGCCATCGTGAGCTCGTCGGGTATCGCCTCACCGAGCACGGTGCTGGTCGCGTGGCGGAAGGAGAGCCGGATGAGCTCGACCGTGTCGATGAGCGTGCCGTCGAGGTCGAAGAGCACCGCCGCCACGCCGTCCGGCCCGCGCGCGAGCGACGGCGCGGACGACTCGCGCGCGGTCTCGCTCTCGGACGGGATCTCGGCAGGTGTCCCAAGCATGGCGCCGATACTAGCATCCGGCGAGGTGTGGTAGAGTCCGCACCACCACCCGTGTGACCGCACCGCGGATGGCCAGGCTGGCGACGGCCCGACGCTGAAGAGGAGGTGAGACGAGAGACCATGGTCCGCCCTGATGTGCTCATGATGGCGATGGACATGATGATGACCCAGCCCGGGTCCGAGCGCGCATGCGCTGGAACCGGGCGGCTCAGCCGCCTCGCACGTCGTTCCTGAGCGACGCGGGGACATCATTCCGTCAGCATCTGAGACACGATCAGGAGGAAGACCGACCATGAGCGACTCGACTCACCCCGGATTCGACACGCGCGCCGTGCACGCCGGCGCCGCGGCCGATCCCACCACCGGCTCGCGCGCCGTCCCCATCTATCAGACGGTCGCCTACAACTTCAGGACACCGAGCACGCCGCGAACCTGTTCGGTCTGCGCGAGTTCGGCAACATCTACTCGCGCATCATGAATCCGACGAACGACGTGCTCGAGCAGCGCGTCGCCGCCCTGCACGGCGGCACCGCGGCCGTCGCGCTCGCCTCGGGGCACGCGGCCGAGAACCTCGCGCTGCTCAACCTCGCCGGCTGCGGTGACTCCATCGTCTCCTCGACGTCGCTGTACGGCGGTACGTGGAACATCTTCCTGCACACCTTCGAGCGCCTCGGCATCACCGTGCGCTTCGTGGAGCCGACCGACGTCACAGGGCTTCATCGACGCCACCGACGACACGACCAAGGCGTGGTACGTCGAGACGATCGGCAACCCGCGGCTCGACGTCCCGGACATCCGCGCCCTCGCGGACGCGGGGCGCGCGCTCGGCGTCCCGCTCATCGTCGACAACACGTTCGCGACCCCCTATCTGCTCCGGCCGTTCGAGCACGGCGCGGCCATCGTCATCGAGTCGCTCACGAAGTGGATCGGCGGTCACGGCACCAGCATCGGCGGCATAGCGATCGACGGCGGCAACTTCGACTGGAGCCGCGGTCGGTTCCCGCAGTTCACGGAACCGGACGCCTCCTATCACGGGCTCAAGTTCTGGGAGACGTTCGGCGACTTCCCGGAGCTCGGCAACGTCGCCTTCGCGCTCCGTCTCCGCGTGAACCTGCTGCGCGACGTCGGCGCCACGCTCTCACCGTTCAACGCGCAGCAGATCCTCCTCGGGGTCGAGACGCTCTCGCTGCGGATGCAGCCGGCACTGCGACAACGCGCTCGCCGTCGCGGAGCACCTGCGCTCGCACCCGAAGGTCGCCTGGGTCACGTACCCCGGGCTCGACGGCCACCCCACCAAGGCGAACGCCGACGCGCAGCTCGAGCACGGCTACGGCGGCGTCGTGGTGTTCGGCGTCAAGGGCGGGTCGGAGGCCGGCAGGCGCGTCATCGAATCGGTCGAGCTCTTCTCGCACCTCGCCAACGTCGGCGATGCGAAGTCGCTCATCATCCATCCGGCGATCGACGACGCACTCCCAGCTGAACGAGGAGGAACTCGAGCGCGCGGGCATCGGCCCCGACTTCATCCGCCTCTCGATCGGCATAGAGGACATCGGGGACATCATCGCCGACCTGGATCACGCGCTGCGGGAGGTGTGACCATGGACGCCGTTCCCCCGGCGCGACGCCCCTGGGAGGAGACCGCGAGCATCGGCGTCTCGCCGCAGAAGACGTTGGTGATCGACGACACGCTCGCGCTCTCGAGCGGGCGCACGCTCGAGCACATCGACGTCGCGTACGAGACCTACGGCTCGCTCGACGCCGACGGGCGCAACGCGGTCCTCATCTGCCACGCGCTGTCCGGCGACGCGCACGTCGCCGGCGTCCGTCCCGGGGAGGATCCCGAGAGCGCCCGTCCCGGCTGGTGGGACGTGATGGTCGGACCGGGCAAGACCATCGACACCGACCGGTACTTCGTCGTGTGCTCGAACGTCCTGGGCGGCTGCAGCGGAACGACGGGCCCGTCGTCGACCGACCCGGCGACCGGCCGGCCGTACGGGCTGCGCTTCCCGCTCGTGACCATCGAGGACATGGTGGACGTCGAGGCGCGCCTGCTCGACGCGATCGGCGTCCGGCGGCTCACATCCGTCATCGGCGGATCGGTCGGTGGGATGCAGGCCCTGTGCTGGGCGAAGCGATACCCCGATCGCGTGGCGTCCGTCGTGGCCGACGCCACGACGACGCGTCTGAGCGCCCAGGCGATCGCGTTCAACGAGGTGGGCAGGCGCGCCATCCTCGAGGACCCGGCGTTCCGCGGCGGCGACTATTACGACGAGGCAGAGCAGCCGGAGTCGGGTCTCTCCATCGCGCGCATGATCGGGCACATCACCTACCTCTCGGACGAGTCGATGCACGTCAAGTTCGGACGCCGGCTCCGCGGCGCGGACGCGTACGCCTACGATTTCGTCTCCGAGTTCGAGGTGGAGACGTACCTCGCGCACCAAGGTCGTCGGTTCGTCGAGCGGTTCGACGCCAACACCTATCTCTACATGACGAAGGCGATGGACTATTTCGATCTGCAAGGGGACGCCGGTTCGCTCGCCGCGGCGCTGCGGGGCGTCACGGCGCGCTTCCTGGTCATGTCGTTCTCGAGCGACTGGCTCTTCCCGACGGCGCGGTCCCGGGAACTCGTCTCCGCGCTGCGCGAGATCGGCCTGCCGGTCAGTTTCGCCGAGATCCCGAGCAGCTACGGGCACGACGCGTTCCTCCTCGAGCCCGAGGCGCAGCACCGCCTCATCGCGCCGTTCCTCGCGAACAGCCTGGCCGCCAACAGGGCGCCGATCGCCACGGAGGAGGTGCTCTAGATGACCCCCGCCGAGATGCTTCGCGCCGATCAGCGGCTCATCATGGAGCTCGTGCCCACGGGCGCGCGCGTCCTCGACCTCGGGTGCGGCGACGGCACGCTCCTCGCCCGCTTGCGGGACGAGCGCGGCGCGGTCGTGCGGGGCGTCGAGATCGACCTCGACGACGTCGCCCGTTGCATCGAGCGCGACGTGCCCGTCTACCAGGGAGACCTCGACGAAGGACTCGCCGACATCCCGGACGGCCGCTTCGACGTCGTCGTCCTGTCGCAGACGCTGCAGGTCGTGAAGCGGCCGAAGCTCGTCCTCACCGAGATGCTGCGCGTCGGGACGCGCGGAGTGGTGTCGTTCCCGAACTTCGGGCATTGGCGCATCCGCACGCACCTGCTCTTCCGCGGCCGCATGCCGGTGTCCGAGGCCATCCCGTACACGTGGTACGACACGCCGAACATCCACCACACGACGATCACCGACTTCCGCGACTTCTGCGCCGCCAACGGCGCCAGGGTCGAGCGGGAGATCGCCTTCGTCGGCCGCGCCGACGGTCGCGCGCGCCTCGTGCGCGCGTGGCCGAACATGCTCGCCGACGAGGCGGTCTTCGTGCTCAGCAAGCGGCAGGAGGGCGCGCTGCCCGCCTGATCCGCGCGCGGCGGTCGAACGGCATGAGAACGGCCCCGGAGACCGGGGCCGTTCTCATGTCCATCGCTCGCCTCCGCGCGCGAGCGCTCGGGCGCCGCGGCTACTCCTCGTCCTCGAATTCCTCGCTCACGAGCTCCTCGGCTTCGGCTTCGCGCACGTCCGCGCCAGGCGGCGACGGTGTCGTCGGGCACGAGCACCTGCTGCCCCTCCGGCGCCGCCCTGCGCTTCTTCTTGTTGGCGGTCACGCGCGCGATCGCGAGACCCGGTCCGATGTCGGCGACGTTCATGACCTTGACGCCCTGCGTGGAGCGCCCGAGCCGCGAGATGTCCTCGGCCTTGACGCGGATGACGACCCCCTCCTGGGAGATGAGCATGAGCTCGTGCTGCGGGCGAGACGATCTTCATGCCGGCGAGCGTGCCCTTCTTCGTCCGTCACCTGGATCGTCTTCACACCCATGCCGCCGCGGTTCTGCGTCGGGTACTCGGCGACGCGCGTGCGCTTGCCGTAGCCGCGCTCGGTCACGACGAACAGCTCGCTGTCCGGCGGGGCGATCTCCATGCCCGAGGACGTAGTCCTCGTCCGCCTGCGCACGTTCATGCCACGGACGCCCATGGTGTCGCGGCCCATCGGGCGCGCCTGGCCTTCGTCCCACTTGATCGCCTTGCCGCAGGCCGAGACCATCATCACCTTCATGCCGGACTTCACGCGGCGCACGGAGATGAGCTCGTCCCCCTCCTTGCAGCGCGATGGCGATGATGCCGTCGCGGCGGCTCCGGTCGTACGCCTGCAGCGCCGTCTTCTTCACCATGCCGTCACGGGTCGCGAACAGCAGGAAGTCGTCAGCGGAGAAGTCGCGGGTGGTGATGGCCGCGGCGATCTTCTCGTCCTGCTCGAACGGCAGCAGGTTGACCGCCGCGGTGCCGCGCGCGTGCCGGCTGCCCACCGGCAGCTCGTGCACCTTCATGCGGTAGACCTTGCCCTTGGTCGAGAAGAACAGCACGTAGTCGTGCGTCGACGCGATGAACAGGTCTCGACGAAGTCGTTCTCCTTGAGGTTGACGCCCGGCGACGCCCTTGCCGCCGCGCTTCTGCTGCCGGTAGGTCGCCACGGGCAGCCGCTTCACGTAGCCCGCCTTGGTGATCGTGACGACCATGTCCTCCTCGGCGATGAGGTCCTCGACGTCGAGGTCGTGCGCGGTCGACGCCAGCTCGGTCCGCCGCGGGTCGGCGAACTTCGCGCGGATCTCGCCGAGTTCGTCCTTGATGACCTGCAGCACAGTTTCTCGTCGCCGAGGATCTTCTGGTACCACTCGATCTTCTCGCGCAGCTCGGCGAGCTCCTCCTCGATCTTGTGGCGCTCGAGGCCGGTGAGGCGGCGCAGGCGCATCTCGAGGATCGCGTCGGTCTGGATCTCGGTGAGCCCGAAGCGCTCGCATCAGGCTCGGCCTTGGCCTCCGCGTCGTCGTCGCGACGCCCGGATGATCCGGATGACCTCGTCGATGTTGTCGAGCGCGATGACGTAGCCGTCGAGGATGTGGGCGCGCTCCTCGGCCTTGCGCAGGTCGTACTGGGTCCTGCGCGTGATCACGTCCTCCTGGTGCGCGATGTAGTACTGCGAGCATCTGCTTGAGCGTGAGCGTGCGCGGCACGCCGTCGACGAGCGCGAGCATGATGACGCCGAAGCCCGTCTCGAGCGGCGTGTGCTTGAAGAGCTTGTTCATGCACGACCTGCGGGATGCAGGCCTGCTTGAGCTCGATGACGACGCGCATGCCCTTGCGGTCGGACTCGTCGCGCAGGTCGCGAGATCTCGGTGAGCTTCTTCTCGCGCACGAGGTCGGCGATCTTCGAGACCAGGCGCGACTTGTTCACCATGTACGGGATCTCGGTGATGATGATGCGCATCCGGCCCGTCGACGTCTGCTCGATGTGCGCCTTGCCGCGCACCTTGAGCGACCCGCGGCCGGTCGTGTAGGCGTCGACGATCCCCTCGCGGCCCATGATCGCGCCGCCGGTCGGGAAGTCGGGGCCCTTGATGACGCGTCATCAGCTCCTCGACGCGTCGCCTCGGGATTGTCGATCAGCATGATCGTGCCGTCGATGACCTCGCCGAGGTTGTGCGGCGGGATGTTGGTCGCCATGCCGACGGCGATGCCCGCGCTGCCGTTGACCAGCAGGTTCGGGAAGCGGGCCGGCAGAACGCTCGGCTCGGTGGTGCGACTCGTCGTAGTTCGGGACCATGTCGACGGTCTCTTTGTCGAGGTCGCGCAGCAGCTCCATCGCGGGCCTGCCGAGCCGCGCCTCGGTGTAGCGGTAGGCGGCCGCGGAGTCGCCGTCGACCGAGCCGAAGTTGCCGTGGCCGTCGACGAGCGGCAGACGCATCGAGAAGTCCTGCGCCATGCGCACCATCGTGTCGTAGACCGCGGTGTCGCCGTGCGGATGGTACTTGCCGAGCACCTCGCCGACCGTGGTCGCGGACTTCTTGTACGCGCGGCCGGGGGTGAGGCCCATGTCGTTCATCGCGTACAGGATGCGCCGGTGCACCGGCTTCAGGCCGTCGCGGACGTCGGGCAGCGCGCGCGCCACGATGACCGACATCGAGTACTCGAGGAACGACGTCGCGCAGCTCGTTCTCGATGTCGACCGGAGACGATCTGTGTCCGTGCTGCTCTTCCGCCACCTAGTCCGCTTCCTTTCGAACGCGAAGCGCTGAGATCCACACCCACACCGCCATGCCGATGAACCCGAGCCCGAACACGCTAAGGACGCCGCTCCCGAGCACCGCCGCCGGATGGCTCCTCGTCGCCGGCAGCGCGACGAATCCCGCCACGACCATGCGCGACGCCCGATGAGCGCGGTCACAGCCGCCGCGATCCAGGCCGATGAGCCGCGACGAGCTCGTCGCGGCCGCGCTCCTGCGCGGCGAGCTGGCAGAGCATCGCCGCCACCTGCTTGTCGTCGATCTTCGCCGGAGCGGGCGGCGCGTCCGCGCCTCGTCGCCGGCCGGGACTCCGGCCGGACCCTCGTGCCGCTCCGCCTGGACGGCGGCCCGAGCGGCCGCTCCTCGGCCTCGACGCGCGCGCCGCTCGCCGCCGCGATCTCCGTGGCGGTCGGTCCCGCCGCCGTCGAGGCTGCCGTCCGCCGCGGCCAGTGCCTGCTCGGCGAGCGCGCCGCGCCTCTTCCTGCTCCGCGCGCTTCGTCGCGAGCTGCCTCGAACTGCTCCCGCTCCCATGGCGGCGGCTCGAATCTCGGCTTCTCGCGCCCGGTCCCGTCCGTCATGGCCTCCGCCGCTCCCGCGTCCGCTCTCCGCCCGCCGCTCCGTCGCTAGATGTCGAGGAACCGCACGTCGCGTGCGTGCCGCTGGATGAACTCCTTGCGCGGCTCGACCTGGTCGCCCATGAGGTTCGACGAACGCCTCCTCGGCGGCGAGCGCGTCGTCGAGCTTGACCTGCAGCAGCGTCCGCTGCGCCGGATCCATCGTCGTCTCCCACAGCTGCTCCGGGTTCATCTCGCCGAGGCCCTTGTAGCGCTGGAGCGCGTACTTCGTGCTCTCCGGGAGCTTCGCCGAGCTCCTCCTGCAGCTCGGCGTCGCTGTAGGCGTAGCTGTCGCTGTCTTGCCGTGGCTGATCTTGAACAGCGGGGGCTGCGCGATGTAGACGTAGCCGGCGTCGATCATCTCGCGCATGTACCGGTAGAAGAACGTGAGGATCAGGATGCGGATGTGGGCGCCGTCGACGTCGGCGTCGGTCATGATGATCGCCTTGTGGTACCGCGCGGCCGCCAGGTCGAACTCCTCGGCGACACCGGTGCCGAACGCGGCGATCATCGCCTGGATCTCCTCGCTGGCGAGCGCCCGGTTGAGGCCGGCCCGCTCGACGTTGAGGATCTTGCCGCGCAGCGGGAGGATCGCCTGGAACGACCGGTCGCGCGCCTGCTTCGCCGAACCGCCCGCCGAGTCGCCCTCGACGAGGTAGATCTCGGAGAACGCGGCGTCCTTGATCGAGCAGTCGGCGAGCTTGCCGGGCAGCGTCGACGACTCCAGCAGGCCCTTGCGGCGCGTGAGCTCGCGCGCCTTGCGCGCCGCGGCGCGCGCCTTCGCCGCCTGCGTCGACTTGCTCACGATCGCGCGAGCCGGCTTCGGGTGCTCCTCGAGGTACTCGGCCAGCCCCTGCGTCACGACCTGCTGCACGAACCCGCGGAACTCGGTGTTGCCGAGCTTCGTCTTCGTCTGCCCCTCGAACTGCGGGTCGCGCAGCTTCACCGAGACGACCGCGATGAGCCCTTCGCGGATGTCCTCGCCGGAGAGGTTCTCGTCCTTCTCCTTCAGGATGCGCGTTGCGCCGCGCGTATTCGTTCATCGTGCGGGTCAGCGCGTTCTTGAAGCCGTCGAGGTGGGTGCCGCCCTCGTGGGTGTTGATGTTGTTCGCGAACGCCAGCACCGTCTCCGAGTAGCCGGTGTTCCACTGCATCGACGACCTCGACGGTGCCCTCCGTCGCCTTCCTGCTCGAAGTAGATGGGCTTGGTGTTGATCGTCTCCTTGCTGCCGTTCAGGTACTTCACGAAGTCGTTGATGCCGCCCTCGTACCGGAACTCCTCGCGCCGCGGTTCGAGCTCGCGCTCGTCGGTGAGCGTGATGCGCAGGTTGCGGTTGAGGAACGCGGTCTCGCGCATGTGCGAGGCGAGGGTGTCGTAGTCGAAGCTCGATCGTCTCGAAGATCTCGGGGTCCGGCCAGAACGTGACGGTGGTGCCGGTCGTCTTCGTGCTGCCGACCGCCTTCAGCGGCCCGGTCGGCTTGCCGTGGTCGTAGCTCTGCGTCCAGATCTTGCCCGTCGAGCTTGACCTCGACGTCGAGCCGCGTCGACAAGGCGTTGACCACCGAGACGCCGACGCCGTGCAGGCCGCCCGAGACCTTGTAGCCCTCGCCGCCGAACTTGCCGCCGGCGTGCAGCATGGTCAGGACGACTTCGACCGCCGGCTTCCGGTACTTCGGCACGTTGTCGACCGGGATGCCGCGCCCGTTGTCGACCACGGTGCACGAGCCGTCGGCATGGATCGGTGACGTCGATCTTGCGTGCAGTATCCGCGCGAGCGCCTCGTCGACGGAGTTGTCGACGACCTCATAGACGAGATGGTGCAGGCCTTTCGGGCCGGTCGACCCGATGTACATGCTCGGCCGCTTGCGGACGGCCTCGAGGCCCTCGAGTACCTGGATGTCCTTGGCTGAGTATGACCCCGGCGACTGCGCCACGGGCATCTGCTCCTTCTTCGCTCTCCGGTGCGTGCGGCTGTTCCCCACCCGAGTTCCGCGCGCCTGCGCGGGCGCGCGCGAACACACGACATGTCGGGGGAACAACACTTAGTTCTACCACGAATGCTACCGATACTCAGCACGAATCGTGCCCTGTGGAGCGCTCAGAGCCGTTCTCAGCCGTTTTCCGGGCCTCGATACCCTTCTGCCACTCCAAATTGCGTATCGCGGCCCTGATAACCGCCTCACGGACGTCCTCGCTATGGATCGCCGACGCCATCTGCCGGATCTGAGCGAGCTCGTGCGCGGTCGCCGGAACCGGGTCGACCCGCGGTTCCTCCGCCTCGCGTGCCCCGGATGCCTCCCGGTCCTCCCAGTCCGTCTCTCTCGCGCACGCGCTTGGAGACAGCGAACCGCATCGACCTGACCGCTTCCCGACCCGCCACCGTGTTGATCGCCTGCCGGTAGTGCTCCGACAGGGCCGCGAGCTCGTTCGCCCAGACGCGCCGAGTCGACGAAGATCAGCAGCTCCCCGTCACGCAGCGCGAAGCCCCGAGCGTGGGAGAAGACCTCGGCGCCCGCGACCTTCTCCCAAATGGAGACCGACGCGGGCCCGCTCGACCCCGATGCCGCCCGGGTCGAGCCGGTCCAGCACGCGCTTCGCCAGGAGCGGAGCCGGCAGTTCGCGGCGCTCCCGCCGGGTCATCGGTCCGCCGCGGCGATCTCCACGACGCGGGCGCGGCTCAGGATCTCGTCGCTGAAATATCCCGTGTTCGTCGTGGTGACGATGGTCTGTATCTCGCCGGCCACGAGCTCGGAGAGCGCACCGCGCCGGGCGGCGTCCAGTTCCGACATCACGTCATCGAGCAGGAGTACCGGGTCGGTATGCAGAATCTCTCTCACGACGGCGACCTCGGCGAGCTTGGTGGCCAGCGCGATCGTGCGCTGTTGGCCCTGCGACGCGAACGTGCGGGCGTCGTGCCCGCCGACGGTGAAGACCACGTCGTCGCGGTGCGGCCCCACGAGGGTCATCCCGCGCCGCATCTCGTCCGACGCCCGCGCGCGCATCTCGGCCCGCATGCTCTCCGCCACCGCGTCCACCGTCTGCTCTTCGCAGGACCCGAGTCCGCAACGGTCCTCGTAGGTGTAACCGAGGCTCTCGCCGGCGGCCATCTCGCCGTAGCGCTCCTTCGCATGGCCGACCAGTCTCTCGAGCAGGGCCAGCCGATGGATCACGAGGCGCGAACCCAGCGACACCAGCTGCTCGTCCCACGCGGAGATCGTGGTCCGGTCGGCGCCCTCCCTGAAGAGCGCGTTCCGCTGCCTCACCACGCGCTGGTAGTCGCGACGGATCGACCCGTACGTGGAGGAGAGCAGCTCTCCGAGGTCGTCGACCGCGCCGCGCCGCCGCTCGGCCGGCCCTTTCACGATCCCGAGGTCGTCAGGCGTGAACACGACGGAGGGCAGCGCGCCGCTCACGTCCGCGTAGCGCCGCTTCGTGTGCCCGTTCATCCGATAGGTGCGCTTGCCGTCCTGGTCGATCTCGAGCTCTATCTCGAGCAGCCGCGCGTCCTCTTCCGCGCGCAGGCGCACGGTGGCGCGGCTGGCGCCCCATCTGATCAGGTCGCCGAAAGCGGGTCGTCTGAACGATCGCGTCGCCGTCGTCAATTGGATCGCTTCGATCGCGTTCGTCTTGCCGGCCGCGTTCGGCCCCACCAGCACGGTCAGGTGTTCCGAGGGCTCGAGGGAGAATCGCTCGTAGTTGCGGAAGTCCGCGAGCTCGAGCCGCGTTATGTGCACACCGATCCCGCCCGTTCCGGCTGACGCGGCCGAGGTCTCACGGACGGACCGGCATGATCAGGTACGTGAACTCCGCGGCCTGGCCGCTCGTGAACACGCCGGCCTTCAGCGGGCTCGTGGCCATGAACGAGATCTTCTCGTCCTCCGATGAGGAGACGCCGTCCAGCAGGAAGGCGTGATTGAACGCGATCTCGAGCGGCGCGCCCTCGCTCTCCACCATCAGATCCTCGGTCGCCTCCCCCACGTCCTGGGTGGTCGCCGACAGCGTGAGCGTGCTGTCCGATATCTTCATCCGCAGCGGTGCGTTGTGCTGCGCGAGCAGCGAGACGCGTTGCACGGCTTCGAGCAGCTCCGCCCGCTCCGCGACGATCCTGGTCTCCGACTCCGCCGGCACGAGCTGCCGGTAGTTGGGGAACGCTCCTTCGATCCGGCGCGTGACGTAAGTCGTTTCTCCCACGCTGAACACGATCTGGTTCTCCGACACCCCCATGCTCACGCGGTCGGCCGATCCGGCTATCTTCGGGATCTCCTCCAGCGCCTTGCCCGGGATGACCACCTCGATACGTTCTGGAACGGGCTCCTCGAGCGTCGCCGTCCTGATGGCGAGCCGGTACGAGTCGGTCGCGACCATCCTGATCTCGGACCCGTCCATGACCAGCAGCACGCCCGTCAGTATCGGCCGCGCCTCGTCTCGGCTGACGGCCTTGGAGACCTGCCTCACCATCGAACCCATGGTGTCGGTCGGGATCTCGACGCTGCTCTGTGCCTCCACCTCCGGGAAGCGAGGGAAGTCGTCGGCTGGAAGCGTCCTGAGATCGAACGAGATGACGCCGGCCTTCTCCGACCTGCACGAGACCTGGATCCGATCGGCGGACGAGGTCTCCAGACGGATGGCCGCTTCCGGCATGCGCCGGACCACGTCCGCCAGAAGCCTGCCGGGAACCACGATGGATCCCTCGGATTCGACGTCGGCCGCGACGGCGTCACGGATCGAGATCTCGAGGTCCGTCGCCTGGAGCGTCACGGTCCCGGCGTCCGCTGTCAGTAGGATCCCGGACAGGATCGGGAGCGTGGTCCGCGCGGAGAGCGCCTTCGTGACCACGCTCAGCGAGTCCAGGAGTGCGCCTCGTTCGATCGAAAGCTTCATCAAGTCTCCCCTTGTCCCGGTCCGTGCCGTTCTTTCTACGGTCGTACTTCTATATATGAAATCGTCGTGTACCGTCGTGCTGTGCGAACTGTTGAAAGGCGGTGTTCCCGCCGTTCAGGACGCGTGTCCGTCGAGCCTTGCGTCTGTGGACGCGCGTGTGGGGAATGTGGATGGATCGCCCGCGGTCCCTTCCTTCCACAGCGCGGCCGACACACCCCACAGGCCGGCCGCCTCTTCTCCACAGCGTACTCCACAGGCATCTCGGTTCAGCTCTTCTGCCGGATCGTGTTCGTCAGGTTCTGGATCTCGTTGAAGACGTCCCTGCGCTCCGCGATCAATTTGGTGATCTTGGCGTTGGCGTGGATGACCGTCGTGTGGTCTCTGCCGCCGAATTCGGCACCGATCCGAGGCAGCGAGAGGTCGGTCAGCTCTCGCGACAGGTACATGGCGATCTGCCGCGGCAACACGATGTTCTGGGAGCGTTTGCTGCCCTTCAGGTCTTCGAGCGAGAGGCCATAGTACTTGCAGACCTCCTGCTGGATGGTGCTGACGGGGATCGGATGGGTGGCGCGCTCCGGGAACATGCCCTTCAAGACATCGCGCGCGAGGTCCACGGTGATCGTCCGGTTGGGCGTGAGAACGGCGTACGCACGGACCCTGATGAGCGCGCCTTCGAGCTCGCGGACGTTCGCCGAAGCGCGCTCCGCGATGAGTGTGAGCACTTCGCTCGGAACCGGCATGCCGCCTTCAGCTTCCAGTTTCTTCTTGAGGATGGCCACGCGCGTCTCGAGTTCCGGGGGATTGATGTCGGCGATCATGCCGTGGTTGAAGCGGCTGATGAGCCGTTCGTGCAGCGTCTCGAGCTCGTACGGAGGCCGGTCGGAGGTCAGCACGATCTGCTTGTTGGCGCCGTGCAGCGCTTTGAAGGTCCGGAAGAACTCCTCCTGGGTCTCCTTCTTCGAGATCAGTGCCTGAACGTCATCGACCAGCAGGACGTCGTTCTCGCGGTAGCGACGGCGGAAGGCGTCCATTCCCTTGGAGCGCAGCGAGTCGGTGAAGTCGTCCACCATGTGTTGCGCGTCGACGTAGCGAACCTTCAGATGCGGGTAGTACGTCGCGATGTAGTTGCCGATCGCCTGCAGGAGGTGGGTCTTCCCCAGGCCGGAGCCTCCGTACATGAAGAGCGGGTTGTACTTGAAGACCGGCGTCTCGGCCACGGCGAGCGCGCACTGATACGCGAGCCGGTTCGAGTCACCCGCGACGAAGCGATCGAAGCTGTAGCGCGGGTTCAGATCGAACGCGCCCCCGGCGCGATCGATCGGTGCCGCCGGCACGAGAGAAGGCTGCGTGGGCGTCTCGGCCGGCTCCGGCGCCTCGACGGCCTCCTCGGCCGGGCCGAAGACATCCAGGCTCTCGGCGGGCGCCCCGCCATGCTCCCGCACGACGAACTTCACGCCGATCGGACTTCCGGAGACCTGGCTCAGAGCGGCCGACAGCAGCCCGCTGTATCGGTCGCGGAGCCAGTTCCGCCCCCAGGTGTTCGAGACGGACACCACCATGTCGGTATCGACGATCCCGAGCGGTTCCGTGTCGCGGAACCACGTCTTGAAGACGAGTTCGTTCAACTCACCTCGCACGATGTCGAGGGCGCTCGACCACAGCGCCAGAACCTCTGCGTCCGCCTGAACCGGGATCGCGTCACTCGTTTGCGGCATTAAGGCGTATTCACCTCCCGATCATTCGAAGACTTGTTCGAGACACGACACACCGAAATCGGTGAGCCGTCGTTTACCCGTGGCGTCGGCCTCTATCAACCCGGCGGTCTCCAGGAACGCGAGATCGCGGTATGCGGTCGCCACGCCGACCGCGAGTTCGCGCGCCAAGGCGGAAGGCCCGGCCGCCCCCAACTCGAGGACGATCGAGAGCGCGTGCTTCTGCCGGTCGGAGAGTCGAGGGACGGCTGCGGCGGCGAACCCGCCGTCCCCCGCGGCCTCGACCGGTTCCGCGGCACGGAGCGTCACGACCGTGCCGGAGACGAGATTGTCGTCGATCTCGATCGTTCCGCCCGCGAAGCCGAGGCTCTCGCGTACGATCGGAAGCCCGGAGCCGACTCCACGGATGATGTGCTTCATGTCGGCGGTCGCGGTCGAGAATCCGGGTTGGAACGCCTTGTCCTTGTCTGCGATGCCCGGTCCCTGGTCCGCGAACCGGATGGTCCGGCCGTCGTCCAGGATGGTCACGACGACTTCCCGGAAACCGGCGTGGATGAGGTTCTCCGAGATCTCACGGACCACCGTGTACGGGATCGACCCTCCCCGCTCGCGCGCGATGTTGTATGCACGTGAAGCGAGTTGCTCGATCGCATCCGCGAGGTCGTCGGCCCTCACGTCCTCGACGCGCGGTGCGGCGACCATCCCGTCGTACACCGCGATCCGCGCTCCCGCGGTACCGGCCGTGACGCGGACCGTGTCGGGGCCGGAGGGGACTGCGACGTCCGCCGCCTCCGCTTCGAAGAAACGTTTCATGCACCCGCCTGCTTTCCCCTGCGGCCTTCTGGAGCGAAGGCCTTGTCCACAACACCGGTCCCGGTTCGTCACCACATCACACCTGCTCATGGCCGTATCCATGGTTCGGGACCGGGAAGCCGTGAAAACCGCTGATAGGACATGACCAGCGTCTTGTCTAGGTTGTCCACAAGTCTTTCCACATCTGTGGACACATGGCCGTCTCGAGCGTCTCGGGGCGAAGCCGAAACCCTAGCGTACGGGTGTAGCGCACGATCCAGCGTCTTTCCGGACTCGTTCCACGGGCCCTTCTGTGGATAAGGGACAACGACGCCCCCGCACCGCCCGGAATGCTGTGGATAACAACCGGGGTGGCGCGAGGGCCCATGGATGGATCGCACGGCTTTGAAGCCTCTGAGCAGGTATTTTGAAGGTGCAAGGTACCCTTGACGGGTGCCGCCGATTCTATCAGACACCCCTCCGTCCAACAATGCGCGGACGAAGGTTATCCACAGGCCGACCATGCTGGAATCCTGCGTTTTCCCCGTTGTCCACAGATTTGGGACTTTTTCTTCTGCGAGCGATGGAAAGGTCGAACGGAGCGGGACGGTGCCCGCTGCGAGGGCCAGAAGGGCTGCCGACGACCCTCGGCGGCTGTATCGAGGACTCGGGGGCAGCCGCGACGCGTTGACACCCGCCGACGTGGGGCGATAAACTCACGCGGCTATGCGCCCGTCGCGGCGCCTTCGATTCGCCGACCTCCCCTCACGGGATGGAGTACCTCATGAAGCGCACGTTCCAGCCGAACAACCGCAGACGCGCGAAGACGCACGGTTTCCGGGCGCGCATGGCGACCGCGGGCGGTCGCTCCGTGCTCGCTGCCAGGCGCCGCAAGGGCCGCAAGGTTCTGAGCGCGTAGCAGTCGTCCATAGCCGGCCCGATCGGCCTGGTGAGGATGCGAACGTGCGGACGCTGACGTCATCGCGAGAGATCGACGCACTGTTCAAGAACGGGCGGCGCGGGAATGCCGCGCTGCTCGTGGTTCTGTGCTCCCCCACTCCCGCCGGCCGCGACCAGCACGGACGTGTCCTGTTCGTTGCGGGGAAGAAGCTCGGTGGTGCGGTTGCGCGCAACCGGAGCAAGCGCGTGCTCCGGGAGGCGGTCCGCAGGTTCGGCGGGCGGTGGCCCGGGCTCGACATCGCCGTTCTTGCCAGGAGGGGCGTTGCGACGGCCTCACCTGCGGAGATCGATGCCGCGCTGGCCGAGGCGCTGAGGAGAGCGGGGGCCGTGGGATGAGCGAGGACGCGCGGGCGGGGCTCCTTCGACGCGCGTGTCGCGCGGCGGTCGTCCTGCCTGTGAAGGCGTATCAGGTGGTGCTCTCTCCAGTCCTCGGCAGCAACTGTCGGTTCCATCCGACATGCTCAGCCTATGCGATAACATCCGTCGAGAGATTCGGCGTGCTGCGCGGCGGCTGGATGGCCGTGAGGCGGATCGCGCGTTGCCACCCGTTCAACCCCGGGGGATTCGACCCGGTGCCGGAGAGTACCCGACCCAAGCGCTGAGGCGCGCCGGGCCCGTCACCAGGGCCTTTGAAGGAGGTTCCCGTCCTTGGTCGCCATCTGGAATGCCATCTGGACGAATGGTCTGCTGAAGATCATCTTCGACGTCCTGCAGTTCTTCTATGGCTATGTGCATGACTACGGCGTCGCGATCATCCTGTTGACCATCGCCTTCCGCGTGCTCATGATCCCGCTCACGTGGAAGCAGACCAAGTCAATGTACGAGCTCCAGGAGATCCAGCCGAAGATCAAGGCGCTGCAGGAGAAGTACAAGAACAACAAGGAGAAGCAGCAAGAAGAGCTCATGAAGTTCTATCAGGAGAACAAGGTCAACCCGTTCGGGGGTTGCCTGCCTCTCCTGCTGCAGATGCCGCTGTTCATCGCGTTGTTCGAGGTGCTGCGCACGAACCTGCTGGCGCAGATCGCGACGCTGCCGGTGACCGCCCAGGCTGCGGCGAGGCACTTCTGGGTGATTCTTCCAGACATCACGCTGTCGCCGAGCCAGGTCTATGGCGTGGGGTCGACACCGGCGACGCACACGGTCGGCGCAGCGGTGAGCGGCGCCGTCAGCGCCGTGGCGACCTCGTCGATCATTCCCGGCCACGGTGGGTTCATCGCGGGAGCCATCGCCGTGCTCCCCTATCTCATCTTCGTGGTGCTCTTCGGTCTGAGCGTTTGGTTCCCGACGTATCTCATGACAAAGGATCCGATGCAGCGGCGCACCGGTCTCTACATGGCGATCATCATGCTCTGGTTCGGATTCATCACGCCGGCGGGCGTGATCCTGTATTGGGTGACGTCCAGCGCGTGGCAGATCGTGCAGCAGATCATCACCAAACGGATGATGGACCGCGCCAAGGGAGCTGAGGCATAGCATGCAGACCGAGACCATCACCGAGGGACCGACCGTCGAAGAGGCCATCGACTCGGCGCTCGAGGAGCTGGGTGTTCAGGCCGACGCCGCGGAGTTCGAGGTCCTGGACCAGCCGGTGAGCGGCGTCTTCGGAGCTTCGCGACCCGCACGAGTCAGGGTCTGGCTCAAGCCGTCCTTCGTCGAGTCTCTGCAGCGCAACGACCAGGTGGAGACCGACGAGGAAGAGGAGCCGCTGCCGGCCGAGTTGCGAACCGCGTCGACCGAAGGGACGCCGGAGCTCAGCGAGGAGGAGCTCGACAAGGTGGCGGATACCGCGGTCGCGGCCATCCAGCAGATCCTCGGCACCTTCGGCATCGAAGCCGCTATCGACGAGTACGAGGGCGACGAGGGGGAGATCATCCTTGACATCGTCGGAGGCGAACTGGGCCTGCTCATCGGCCGTCACGGCCGGACGCTCGATGCGCTGCAGACCCTGATCGGGGCGATCACGAGCCGGCAGCTCGGCTTCCGCTATCCGGTCGTCGTGGACGTGGAGGACTATCGCGGCAGACGTCGCGAGAAGCTCGAAGACGTCGCGCGCCGGACGGCGGACCGGGTGGCTCGTCAGGGGCGGCCGGTGAAGCTGCGCCCGATGACCAGTTACGAACGGCGCGTGATCCACATGGCCCTGCGGAACGACAGACGAGTCGTCACCGGGAGCGAGGGTGAAGAACCGACGCGCGCCGTGGTCGTGTCGCCGAAGTAGACGCGCCTCCCATGATGGAGCGAACGGAGCCCGCCGACCGGCGGGCTCCTTCGTTTCTGGAAGGCGGCGCGAGGCCCGAGCGCTCGGCTCCACGGGCGCGGGGCCGTCGGGTCGCGGCGGGCGCCGAAGGAGAGATTGTTTCACGTGAAACAATCGGCCGGTCTCGGCCCGTCCCGGCCCGGCCCCCCGCCCATGTTTCACGTGAAACGTTCCCGGCGCTGTACTCGCGTCCGGCAGCCCGAGCAGGCACACGCACGGTCGGCTCTGGTATCCTCCGCGAATGACCGACTTCTTGGCACAGACGCTGGAGGGCCTCGCTGCTATGGGGATCTCCGTCGACGAGGCGACAGCGAGCGCACTCGTGCGGCATTTGGAGCTCGTCCTCGAAGCCAATGAACGCATGAATCTGACGTCGATCGAGCCCGACGACGCTGTGCCGCTCCATATCCTCGACAGTTGCGCGGCGCTGGGCGCCTTGGATGACGCTCCGGGCGGAGCGTTCGCGGACGTCGGCAGTGGGGCAGGCTATCCGGGGATACCACTCGCGATCCTATCGGGGCGACCTGTCGATCTGATCGAGTCCGTCAGGAAGAAGGCCGCCTTCCTGGACGGCGTAGTCCGGGACCTTCGCCTGAACGCCACGGTTCACCCAATCCGGGCAGAAGAGCTGGCGTTGTCTCGGGGAGGAGCATACGCGGCCGTCACGGCAAGAGCGGTCGCCGCGCTCCCCTCGTTGGTGGAACTCGCGGCCCCTCTACTCGCCTTGGGCGGATGCTTCATCTGTTTGAAGGCCCGGCCGACCACCGAGGAGCTCAGCGCGGGAGACGCGGCCGCCGCACTGTGTGGGATGACGCCCGGGCGGCTCAAGCCCGTCCTTGTGCCGTTCGTGGACGGAGCTCGAGTGCTCGTCATCTATGAGAAGGCGTCACAGCCCCGCGTGAAGCTGCCGCGGCGCACAGGTCTGGCGCAGCGAGATCCGCTGAAATGAGTCAGAAGACCGAAAGCCCCTATGCGTATACTGTCCGTGTTAACCGACCTTGGAGGTGGGACTGACGGGCGGCAGCAGGCGTCCGAAGCACATACTCGCGGTCGTGAACCAGAAGGGCGGCGTCGGGAAGAGCACGACCGCCGTCAACCTGGCCGCGGCTCTTGGCGAGCTGCGGGGAGAAGATCCTGTTGGTGGATCTCGATCCGCAGGGGAATGCCACCTCGGGCTTCGGGCTCAGCAAGTACCAGCGCGACGTGTGCGTCTACAACGCCTTGCTCGGTGACACGCCGATCTCGCAGATCAGTGGAGCCGACCGAGTGCGAGAACGTGTTCGCGGCTCCGGCCACCATCCAGCTGGCCGGTGCCGAGATCGAGCTGGTCTCGGCGATGAGCCGTGAGGCGCGACTTCGGAACGTCTTGGAGCCGGTGATCCACGATTTCGACTGGGTGATCATCGACTGCCCCCCATCCCTCGGATTGCTGACCATCAACGCCCTGACGGCGGCGGACGGGCTCCTGGTGCCCATCCAATGCGAGTACTACGCGCTCGAAGGCCTCAGCAAGCTGCTCGATAGCGTCCGGCTGGTGAAGACGCACCTCAACCCGGAATTGGATGTGTTCGGTGCCGTGATGACGATGTACGATTCGCGCACGCGGCTCTCGCAGCAGGTGGTCGACGAGGTCAGGGACTTCTTCGAGGACCGCGTCTTCGAAACACTCATCCCCCGGAGCGTGCGGGTGTCCGAGGCACCCAGCCATGGCAAGCCCGTCACTCTCTACGATCCGACCGGGCGCGGCGCGGAAGCGTACCGCAGCCTGGCGAAGGAGGTGCTCGACCGTGCCTGATCAGAAGCGTGGTCTCGGCCGCGGTCTTGCTGCTCTCATACCTGGAGGGGCCGGGCAGGTCGCCGGCCAGGAGCAGACCACGGAGCTGCCCGTCGCGGCCATCGCGCCGAACCCCAACCAACCCCGGAGCGTGATCTCGGAACAGGCGATCAACGAACTCGCGGACTCGATCAGCAAGGTCGGCATCCTTCAGCCGATCATCGTGCGGCCGCATGCCGACGGGTATCAGATCATCGCGGGGGAACGGCGTTGGCGTGCGGCGAAGGTGGCCGGTCTTCAAAAGGTGCCGGTGCGCGTCATGGCCACCGGAGACACCGAGTGCTTGGAACTGGCGCTCATCGAGAACCTCCAGCGGCAAGACCTGAACCCGATGGAGGAGGCACGCGGGTACCGCCGGTTGATCAACGAGTACCAGATGACGCAGGCCGAGCTCGCGGACAAGGTATCGAAGTCTCGGCCGGCGATCGCGAACGCGTTGCGCCTGTTGGATCTTCCCGATGACGTGCAGGACCTCCTCAGCGAAGACAAGCTGACCGCCGGCCACGCGCGGGCGATCCTCTCGGTCCAAGACGAGGAGCGCCGCGTGAGTTTCGCGCACAAGATCGTCGATGACGGCTTGTCGGTCCGCGAGGCGGAGACGTTGTCGCGACTCTTCGCGGCAGGACAGACAGCCGCCCGAACGGTACGGCCCGTCTCGCCCAAGGCGTTCAAGATCGTTGCCCGGAAGCTCAGGCGCCTCCTTGCCACGAACGTGCGCGTTCGGCAGACCGCAACGAAAGGCAAGATCGAGATCGACTTTCAAGGGGAGGAAGAACTCGAGCGCATCTACCGCCTATTGAGTGAAAGACCGGAAGAGGGCGGGGCGGCGTAGATGATCCGAAGACTGGAATATTTTGCCATAGGATGCATCGCCGGAGGCGTGCTCGGCATACTCATCGGCCTGCTGATCGCGCCGACCACCGGCGCGACGACGCGGCGCCGGCTCGCGTACCAGGCACGGATCGCCGCGCGCGTCGCGCGCGCGGTCGCCGAGCGAGCGGAGGAAACGGCGGAGGTGCTCGGCGGGCGCGTGGATCATTACCTCGGCCGCGACGAAGAGGTCGCGTGGCGGACCGTCCGTGAGATCCGAGAAGGCGTCGAGCGCTACACCCAGGCACTCTGACCGTGTCAGAGCGGACGGCTACTCTCATCCGGGATCGACCGGAATAGGGGAGAGTCGTGCCGCTGCATCTTGTCACCGGGCCGGCCAACTCCGGCAAGACGGGACGCATGTACGCGGCGCTGCGAGGTGCGGTCCGAGCCGGGCGTCGTGCGCTGCTGCTCATGCCTTCCGAGCCGGAGGCCGCGCGAGCGCGGGCTGAACTGGCGCACGAGTTCCCCTTCGGCGTGCAGGTGATGCAGGCCGACCGATGCCTCGAACGTCAGTGGGAGTTGCGCGGCGACGGGCGCCAGATCGCGAAGACGGCGACACGGGACACGTTGCTCGCGCGCGCGTTGCGCGCGCGGGAACGCCCAGCCGGGCATGGTGCCGTGGTCGTACTGGGCGCCATCGCCGCGGAGATCGCTTCCCGGGGCGTTCTTCGAGACGCCAGGCTCTCTCGGCGGGGCCCCGGTCTGCTCCCGGCGCTCGCCGAGTACCGGTCATGCCTCGACGCCGCCGGTCTGATCGAACCGGGCGAGGCTGCCGCGCTGCTCGCGAGCGTTCCTCCACCGGCGGATCTCATCCTCGCGCACCGTTTCGTCGACCTCTCGTCAGCGCAGGAGGCCGTTCTGACGTCGTGGGGGAGCGGCGCCGCGGACGTGTGGATCTCGTTGCCGTGGGACTTCGACGTGCCTGCAACGGACGCCGTGTCGCCGCTCGTCGGGCGGCTCATGGAGTGCGGGGCCGTGCGCGAGCTCGTCGAGGCCGATCGATCCGAAGGGGCCGACGACCCACCTGAGCTGGCCCGGATCGCGCGGGAGCTGTTCGCCCACCCGCATCCGCGCGCCGGTGACGGACACGTGAGGCTCGGCGTGGCGGCCGGCGACGACGCGGAAGCGGAGATGGTCGCCACGTATGTGGCGCGGTGGGTGGCGGCGGGCTATGCGCCCGACCGGATCGCCGTCGCGTTCCCGGACCCCGCGCGCCGTCTCGGCTGCCTGACGCGCGCGCTCGCGCGGCGAGGGCTCGAGGCCGATCTCGACTTCGGCATCCCGGTCACGGGCACGCCGCTCGGGCGCGCGATGCGCCATCTGTGGCTGTTCGCGGCGGCCGGCATGGAGCGCGAGCGACTCTCTGCGTTCCTGCGGACTCCGTTCTCAGGCGTGCCGCCGGCGCTGAGCGACGAGCTCGACGCCACCTGGCGATCCCGGCGTCTCGAGAGCGGAGAGGGGCTGATCCGCGGCGCCGACCGGTGGCAGGCACTGGTGCGAGACGTCCGTGCGCTGTCACGGCGGCGTCTCGACCGCCAAGCTGCCAGAAACTGGCAGACTGTCGTGGATAGCCTGCTCTCGAACGGGCAGGCGTCCGCATCCGTGGATCCCCGCGACACGGAGCTCGACGCGGCCGTGCACGGATACTTCTTGCGCCTTCTCGACGAAGCTCTGCTCTTGGAGAGCCAGCCAATGAGCGCCGACGAGCTTTGGGCCGCCTTCATGACCGGAAGGGTCGCGCCGTCCGCGGCCGAACGGCCCGGCCACATCCAGGTCATGTCGATCGGCCGGCTGCGGTCGCGCCGATTCGACGGCGTCGTGTTGGCGGGGCTGACGGCGTCGGAGATCCCGGGGCGGGGAGCCGGGGAGCCGCTCGAAGGCGACGTGGCGCGCGAGACCTTGGAGGGGGTGGGAGTCCAGCTCGAGGTGACCGAACGGGCGGGCGAGGAGCGACTGGCGTTCTACCTCGCGGCGACCCGGGCGAGGAAGTCCTTGGCGATCGTGCGGCGCGAGTGCGACGACGAGGGGCGTTCACTCCACGAGTCCGTCTTCTGGGACGAGTTCCTCGATCTCTATCGCGATCCGTCGCCATCGGGCGATGAGGCCGTCGGGCCTCGCGCGGACACGCTGGACGTGACGCCGGGGCCGGACGCGGCGACCGCCGCACGCGTCGCGCGCGGACGCCTTGAATGCAGCCGCGTCCTGGAGGAGCTCGCGGAGCGTGCGTGCTTCAGCGCCGGCGAACTGGAGACCTACACCGCGTGCCCGTACAAGTGGTTCGTGTGCAACGCGCTGCGCCCGCGACCACTCGCGCCCGCGATCGACGCGGCCGCCTCGGGGACCTTAGCCCACGAAGCACTCGCCGCCTTCTACCGTCGCTGGCTCGAAGAGACGGGGGAGAGACGGGTCCGGCCCGAGACCGTGCCGGAGGCGCTCGCCCTCGCCGAGCGCGAGACGGACCGCGTGCTCGCGGGTGCGCCTCGCGCGGAGACCTTGGCGGAAGACGATCTGCTCTCGAGCGTACGGCGCCAGGTCCAGACGCTGGTCGAACGCGACGCCACCTTCCTGCCGGCGCACGAGCCGCGCTTCTTCGAGTGGACGTTCGGCCGCGACGACGACCCGATCGACCTCGGCGGCGTCCGTGTGCGGGGCCGCATCGACCGTATCGACGTCGGGGAGACCGGCCTGGTGGTCGTCGACTACAAGCGCTCGACGGCGAGCTCACTGTCGCAGATACGAGCGAAAGGGCTGCTGCAGCTCCAGCTGTATGCCGCCGCCGCCTCCCGGCGGCTCGGGCTGCCGGTCGCGGGCGGCCTGTATCGGGCGCTCGCGTCCACCGACGGCGACCGCGGCTTCGTGCTGGGAGACGTCGAGGGCGCGTTCAAGCCGAGAGACGTGATCGAGCGCGCCGAGCTGGCCGACCTTCTCGACGTCGCGGTCGCCGCGGCCAGGAGCGCGGCCGAGGGCATCCGTGCCGGCCGGATCGCCCCGGCTCCGGAGGCCGAGCGCTGCCGGACCTGCCCGGCGGCCACGTTCTGCGCGGCGTCCGCATGAGCGTCGACGAGCTCAACGACGATCAACGGCGCGCGCTGGCCTGCTCGGCCCCGCGCGTGGTGATCAACGCGGGGGCCGGGTCGGGCAAGACCCGCGTGCTGGCCGAGCGGTTCGCGGACGTCGTCGTGCAGGCCGAAGCGTCGGGCGTCGCGCGCCCGATCACGTCGGCGCTGCTCATCACGTTCACGGAGAAGGCTGCCGGCGAGCTGACCGAGCGGGTGCGCAGGGTGTTCATCGAGCGGGGCCGGCCCGACCTCGGGCGGAGCGTCGATGATGCTTGGATCTCGACGATCCACGGGTTCTGCGCCCGGATCGTGAGGCGCCACGCGTTCGAGCTCGGCATCGACCCCGGCTTCGCCGTCCTCGCGGACCCGGCCGTCGGTCTCACGCGGAGCGACGCGTTCGAGACCGCCGCCCGGCAGCGCATCGCGCGCGACGTGGCGACCGTCGACCTCCTCGAGTCGCACGGCGTCGAGGCGATCCGCGAGACGATCGTCTCCGCGTACGACACGGTCCGTTCGAAAGGTGCCACCGTCGACGCCGTGCGCGTGGGACGGGCGCCGGATGTGGCGTCGAGCATCACCGCCTGCGGGGCGACGCTCGACGCGCTGATCCCTCGATACGCCGAGCTCGCGAGTTCACCCACCGCGGAAGACAACCTGGCCGGATATCGCGCCTGTCGCGAGATGCTCACCGAGCTCGAGCACGCGGAACCCGACCGCGCCGCGTCCGTGCTGGCCGCCAGCGCCGGCGGATACCTCGGCAGCCTCCGGGCGGGCGCCTCGGTGAGAGATCTCACCGAGGAGGTGAACGCCGTCATCGGAACGTCGACCCTCGACGCGGCCGATGCCGCCGCGGCCGCCCAAGGCCGCACGTGGCTGGCCCTTCTGGCGGCCTACGAGGTCGCCTACGATGCGGCGAAGCGCGTCGCGAACGCGCTCGACTTCGACGATCTGCAGCTGCTCGCCGCGCGTCTCTGGCGCGAACGGCCAGGTACCGCCCGACGCTACCGAGCGCTGTTCGCGGAGGTCATGGTCGACGAGTTCCAAGACACCACCGCCGCGCAGTTGCAGGCGATCGAGCCGGTCGTCGCCACGCGCCTGTGCGTGGTCGGCGACGTCCAGCAGTCGATCTACCGTTTCCGGGATTCCGACGTGGGCGTGTTCATCAGCGAACGCCAACGTGCCGCCGATTGCGACGGCCGCTGCGACCTGACCGTCAACTACCGGTCGGAGCCCGGGCTCCTCGACGGACTCAACGACCTGTTCGGACGTCCGCACCTTCTCGGCGACGCGCACCTCGGCATGACCTCGGGCGCGGAGCCGGCACCCGCGTCCGCGGGTGCACGCCGGCCTCCCATCGACGTGATCCTGGTCGACCGGAACGGCCTCCGCGCGGAGACATGGCGCGCCGCGGAGGCCGCCGCGCTGGCGTCGCGGCTCCGAGAGCTGGTCGACGAGGGCGTGGCCGCGGCCGATGAGATCGCGCTCCTCGTCCGGTCCACCACGACGATGCGCCCGTACGTCGACGCGCTGCTGGCCCGAGGGTTCGACGTGTTCGCGGGGGCGGCGGGAGGCTTCCACGACTCGCCTGAGATCGCGGACATCCGTGCCTTGATGCGCGTCCTTGCCGATCCGCTCGACGACGAAGGTCTCCTGCGCCTGCTCGCCGGTGGGTTGGGTGGGTTGTCCGACGACTCGCTGTTCCTGCTGAACCGGCGGCCCGGAGCGCTGTGGCGCGCTCTGGAGGATCCGGCTCCCGCGGGGCTGAGCGAGCGCGAGGCGGCCCGCGTGGAGTCGCTCCGAGCGACGATCGACCGCGTCCGAGCCGAGATGGGCCGGAAGGGACTGGCCGACGCGATCCTGGATGCGGCGGCCGCGCTCGGTCCGGTCGCGGGCGGCTTCTCGGCCGTCGCTTGGGCGAACGTACGGAAGGCGGCTCGTCTCGCGGCCGAGGCGGAATCCGCCGGCGACGGCGATCCGGAGGCCTTCCTCCGGCATCTCGAGGATCGCGAGGCCTACGTGAAGCGAGAGCCGGCCGCGGGACCGGCCGCCGGGGAGGCCGGCGCCGTGCGGGTCATGACCGTGCACGCCGCGAAGGGTCTCGAGTTCCCCGTCGTGGCCGTCGCGGACCTGGGTCACGACCAGCGTCGCGGTTTCGCGAGATTCCTCGTCGGCAGGGGCCTCGACGGCGATCCGATCGTGGCCGTCCGCGGCGCCGGGAAGAGTGCGCTGAAGCCACGCGATTGGTCGCGCGTGTGCGACGCGGAGCGGGCGGACGACCTCGCGGAGTCGAAACGGGTCTTCTACGTGGCGTGTTCGCGGGCCCGCAGACTGCTCGTCCTGTCGGGGGCCACCGATCCCGCGTCCGAGCCCGACCCCGAGCGGGCGATCGATTGGGTGAGGCTGGCGCTCGACGGCCCCGACGGCGTGCGCGGCGTGTCGGTGCGCCGCGTGGTCGCCGGCGACGAGGAGCCTTCCTCCGCCGGCGCGCCCCGAGCGGCGTCGCCGGCCGTCCGGGCCGCGCCCGTGCCGCCGCGCCCGGCGTGTACGGCCGCGGAGGCTGCGCGCCCTGCGTTCGTGCCACAGGAGCTCTCCTACACCGCGCTCTCGCTGTACGGCCGGTGCCCCTACCGCTTCTACATGGAGCGCGTCGTCGGCCTGCGAGGGCTCGGACCGGCGCCGGAGACCGACCCGCGCGCGTTCGGGACCGCCCTCCACGCGGCTTTGCAGCTGTTCGCCGAGGGCGAGGCGCTCACCGACGAGACGGTGCGGCGCCTGTCCGCGGCCCACCGCCTCGGACCCGAGGGTTTGGCGCGTCTGAGGAAGGCGGTCGCCGCCACGGTCCGGTCGCCCCTCGCCGCGTCGATCCGCGCGGGAAGGCCGGAAGCGCCGTTCGCGATCCGCGTCGGCGCGCAGACGATCGTGGGCACGGTCGACCTTCTCGTCCGGGAGAACGGGTCGTGCACCGTCCTCGACTACAAGACGGGCGAGTCGGGCGCGCGCGCGGCCGTCCTCGAAGAGCAGGCGGGGATCTACGCCTTGGCTCTGCTCGAAGACGGAGCGGCGACGGTCGAGGTCCGTTTCATCGAGATCGAGCACGGTCTGGCCAAGACGGTCTTCCGGTTCGGCGAGCACGATCGCGACCGTCTGGTCGCGCGGATCCAGCGGCAGGTGGCGCTCATGGAGGCGGGATGCTTCGAGCGCCGGGGCTCGTTCGACGCGGACGTCTGCCCGGAATGCGCGGTGCCGCCGGCGATGTGCCCCGTTCGCGACTCCGCGATGCGCGCCGCCCGAGGCGCGAGGCGTCCGCGAGGTGGAGCCCGCGCCTAGCGCCGCCCGCTCTTCTGGCGCAGCTGCCCGCACGCCGCGTCGATGTCGTCGCCGCGCTCGGCCCGTATCGACGCCTCGGTGCCGGCCCGCATGAGCGTGTCGCGGAACAGGACCGCCCGATCGCGCGAGGAACGCGTCATGCCGCTGCCTTCGACCGGGTTGACTGGGATGAGGTTCACGTGTACGAGCATGCCGCGGCAGAACAGCACGAGCGTGTCGAGCTCTTCCGGCGTGTCGTTCACTCCCGCGATGAGCGCGTATTCGAGTGTCGGCCTCCGGCCGCTCGAGGCGGCGTAGTCGACGATCGCCGCACGCAGCGTCGCCAGCGGCACGCCGCGCACGCCCGGCATGAGCAGGTCCCGGGTCCGCTGCACCGCGGAGTGCAGCGACACCGCGAGCGTGAACTGCTCGGCCTCGCCCGCGAACCGTCGGATACCGCCGACGAGCCCGCAGGTGGAGACGGTGAGATGCCGGGCGCCGATGCCCATGCCGTCGGGGGAGTTCATGAACCGCAGCCCGGCGAGGACGGCGTCGTAGTTGGCGAACGGCTCGCCCTGGCCCATCGCGACCGCGTTGGTGACCCGGCTCTCGAAGTCAGCGGCGACGACCAGGGCCTGCCGGACGAGCTCTCCCGGGCCGAGGTCGCGGACGAACCCTCCGCGGCCGGTCGCGCACATGGCGCAGCCCATCGCGCAGCCCGCCTGCGTGGAGAAACACACGGTCAGCCGGTCGCCATCCGGCAGCCCGACGGTCTCGACCGAGACACCGTCGCCGAATCGGACGAGGTACTTCCGCGTGCCGTCACTGGAGATCTGGCGCTCGCCGATGACCGCGCCGCCGACGGTGAAACGCCGGGAGAGGGCCGTGCGCAACGCGAGCGGCAGGTCGGTCATCTCATCGAACGACGTCGCGCCGCGCCGATACAGCCACCTCACGACCTGCGCCGTGCGGAACGAAGGCTCTCCGAGCTCGGCGAGCGCGGCGGCGATCGCCTCGCGGGACGACTGCTCTATGGCAGGAAGCGATCCCATCCCGGGAACTCTACCATCGCGGGCCGCGCTCAGTTCAGCGAGGCGGGCTCGTTGCCGACCACGACGCCGGCGCTCCGCTTCGAGCCCCCTCGGTAGTAGCCGATCGTCACCGTCGCGCCGACCGCCTCCCGACGGACGTCGAGGATGAGGTCGTTCATGGTGCGGACGGCCTCGCCGTCGACGCTCACGACGACGTCTCCGGCCTTCAGGCCCGCCTTGGCCGCGCCCGTCCCGCTATAGACCTGCTCGATGAGCGCTCCCTGTTCCACGGGGAGGTGATCCTGGCCGGCCACGGTCGCGTCGACGGTCGAGCCCGCGACGCCGATGAACGGATGCTGGACCTTGCCGGTCGAGATCAGCTGGTCGGCGACGCTCACCGCCGTCTTGACCGGGATGGCGAAGCCGATCCCCGCGTTCTGTCCGGTGTCGGAGAAGATCGCGGAATCGATGCCCACGAGCGCGCCGGTCCGATCGACGAGCGCGCCGCCCGAGTTCCCCGGGTTGATGGCGGCGTCGGTCTGGATGGCGTCCACGAGCGGGTTGGCGTCCGACGGGCCGCCGTCGGTACCCGTGACGGCGCGGTGCACGGCCGAGACGATGCCTTGCGACACCGACTGCTGAAGCCCGAAGGGCGAGCCGATGGCGAGCACCATCTGACCCACGACCAGCGTCTCCGAGTCGCCGATCCTGATGATCGGCAGACGTTTCGAGACCTTCACGACCGCGATATCGGTCTGAGGGTCGGTCCCGACCAGCGTCGCGTCGAGAGCCTCCCCGCTCGACGGCGTGACCACGATCGTCCGAGCGCCGCTCACGACGTGGTTGTTGGTGATGACGTACGTGCCTCCGCCGGGTGCCGTCCTGAACGCCACTCCGGAGCCCGTTCCTCCGCTGGGCACGACAGGATGTCCCGCCGGCAGGCCCGACATCGAGCCCGAGGCGTCCTGAACGTCGATGTTGACGACGGAGGGGATCGCGACCGCAGCGGCCGCCACAGCGGGCTCTTGCGCGTTCGAACCGGTCACACTCATCGACGGGGAGCTGTACGACGCGGTCGCCGGCGAGATCGACCGGCTCACGACGGCACCGGCGACGCCACCCGCCACGACCGCGGCGACGACGCTCACGACGACCACCATCCAGCCGCGCGGCCGGGATCCGACCGGCCGCGGAGCCGGTGGAAGCGGGGCCGCGGGGGCCACCTCGGTGAGCGGTTCTTCCGGCGAGGGGCCGGGATCGCCGTCCGTTCGCGGGGACACGCTGTTCTCGTCCATGAACGCACCTCACAGGTCGGGATCACTTCAGAAGTCTACCCGGGCGCGCGGGGATGGGTGTGTGGAAACAGTGGACTCGTCTCGAACGGCGCGAGCGAGGCGGTTTCGCCCCGATGAGCAGCGGCGACGCTTCGCCGTGGTGGTTTGCCGCCCGGCAGGCACTCGAATAGACTGCCGGAGAGAGACCGACCCGACCGCGGGGGGACGCATGGACGACCTGACCGAACCGATCCGGGACGACGTCGAGCACCCCGATCCAGAGCCCGAAGCGGGGGCGCCGGCAAGTCAGGACGACGACGCGTTCGATCTCGACGAGCCGCCCGTCGAGGCTGCGGAGGAGTCCGCCCCGCCGGAACCGGAGAGCGAGGTGCCGGAGCCGGAAGGCGAGCCCGCGGAGGAGACCGCGCCGCCGGAGCCGGAGCCGGAGCCCGAGGCCGAGATGCCGGAGCCGGAAGGCGAGCCCGCGGAGGAGACCGCGCCGCCGGAGCCCGAGGCCGAGGTGCCCGGCGAGATCGCGCTCGCGCGGGAGCCTTTCGGCAGCCGTCTTCCGTTCTGGGTGTACGGCGCCGTCTGGCTGGTCTTCACCGCGCTCATGGCGTTTCTGATCTGGCCGTCGGCCACCACCGCCTTTGTGGGCACGGTCGACTATGGCATCTTCGTCTATGGCGGGGCGGGACTGCTGGTCGGCGGGCTCGTCTTGGGGCTCGTCGTGTGGCTCACGTCGCGGAACGCGTCGGCCGGTGAGCCCGGCATGGTCCGCGCGATCGCGCTGCGTACCGTCGGCTGGATGGCCGTGGGCGTCCTGCTGTGGTGGGGCGGCCTGATCCTGCTCGATCTGCACCGACTCGGCGTCATCCGCTGACATGCCGGAAGGGGACCTGTGAGCGCCGCGTCCGACCCCGTGCGTATAGCCGTCCTGCTCGGCGGCCGTTCGGCCGAGCGCGAGGTCTCTCTCAACAGCGGTGCTCAAGTCGCGCGCGCCCTGCGCGAGCGAGGGCATGAGGTCGTCGAGATAGACCCTCTCGACGACGATTTCGTCGCGCTTCTCCGGGCGAGCCGTGCCGACGTCGTGTTCATCGCGCTGCACGGACGCCTCGGCGAGGACGGCACGATGCAGGGTCTGCTCGAGGTGCTGGGTCTGCCGTACGTCGGGTCCGGGGTGCTCGCCAGCGCCGTCGCGATGAACAAGGTCGTCAGCAAGCACCTCTACACCCAGGCGGGGCTGAAGACTCCCGCCTACCTCGCGCTCCGTCGCGGCGCGCCGATCGACGTCGAGCGCATCACCGCGGAGCTCGGTCCGCGGACCGTCGTCAAGCCGGCGAACGAGGGCTCGTCGGTCGGCATGACGATCGTCCACGATCCGGCGGGGCTGGCCGACGCCATCGATCTCGCGTTCCGGCACGACACCCTCCTGCTGGTGGAACGCTTCGAGGATGGGGTCGAGGTCACGGTCGGGGTGATCGGGAACGACGAGCCGCTCGCCCTTCCCACGCTCGAGATCGTGCCCGCCAACGAGTTCTACGACTACGAGTCGAAGTACACGCCGGGGATGTCGGAGCACATCATTCCCGCCCGCGTCGGCGAGACGTCGTGCGGCGAATGCCAACGCCTCGCGCTCGGCGCCCACGTCGCCCTCGGGTGCCGGGGCATGTCGCGATCGGACACGATCGTGACACCGGCGGGCGAGGTCTTCCTGCTCGAGACCAACACGATCCCGGGGATGACGTCGACGAGCCTCCTGCCTGACGCGGCGGCGGCGGCGGGCATCACGTTCCCCGACCTGTGCGAGCGTCTCGTCCGGCTGGGCCTCGAGGAGTGGCGGGTCCGCTCGAGCCTGAGGCACACCCGCTAGGCGACGTCCTCGGCGGCTCGCCATGGCGAGCCGCGGCCCCCTACGACTCGCGCGCCGCCGAGCGCCTCGGCCGCTCGCGGACGATCTCGCCGTCGACGACCTTGCCGGCCAGCGGCAGCTCGACCACGAAGGTCGTGCCGCCGCCCGGCGTCTCCTCGACGCGAACGACGCCGCCGTGGTTGTCGGCGATGATGCTGACGATGTAGAGCCCGAGGCCCATGCCGGGGCGCTTCTCGCCGCCCTCGAGGCGCACGAACCGCTTGAAGATCCGGTCCCGATCCTCCTCCGCGATGCCGGGCCCGTGATCGACGACCGCCAGGTGGACGCGCCGGGTGTCGCAGCGGACTCGCACCGCGACGGGCGCGCCCGAGGCGTACTTGTAGGCGTTGGTCACCAGGTTCACGAGCACTTGGCGAAGGCGCTTCTGCTCGCCGAGCACGACGGGGTCACAGTCGGCGTCCAGCTCGGGGGGATCCTTCGGATGCAACGCGGTGAGCGACGCCACGACGTCCGAGACGACGGCGAGCACGGGCACGGGCTCGAAGTGCGACGGCGCGAGCAGTTCCTCGGCGCGGGTGGCCGACAGCAGGTCCTCGATGAGGTCGGCCATGCGCTCCGCGTTGTTCTTCGCGCCCTCCACGGCGTGGTTCCGCTGCTCGTCGGAGAGCGGCCTCGTCAGCACGTCGAGGTATCCGATGATCACCGACAGCGGCGTCTTGAGGTCGTGCGAGACCAGGGATGCGACCTCGGCGCGTAGCGCCTCCAGGCGGCGTTCCTCGGTGATGTCCCGAGCCGACACGACCACCCGGTTGTGCAGCTCGTCCGTGTGCGGGAAGGCCTGGAACACGTACCAGCGGTCCGGCATGCCTTCGCGGCACAGGGATGCGGTGACCGATCCCTCGAGCGCGGAGTCGAGCAAGGCGTCCGGCTCGACCGGCCGGTCGCTCACGTCGCGGATGACGATGCCCTCGAACGCCTGCTGCAGGGTGCGCCCGAGCACCACGGAGGCCGGGCGGGCCAGCGCCACGGACGCCGCGGGGTTCACGATGATGACGCGGCCGTCCTCGAGGACGATCTTCGCCTCGAGCGACTCGCTCACGACGCTGCCCAGCGTCTCCTCGGCGTACTCGGCCTCGCGGATCGCTTCCTTGAGCTCCGCCTGGCGCTCGCTCAGGTGCTGGAGGAGATCGTCGATGACGGCACCGAGTTCCCGCAGCTCGCGAGGCAGGTAGGCTTCGTTGCCCGACTCCTGGACCTCGTACGGCGCACCCTCCGCGACCCGGTAGCCTTCCGTCTTCACGCGCTCGACGAGGTGCGTGACCGGCATCCGCACCGTGCGTTCCAGCCAGACGGCGATGAGCACCCCGACCACGAGCGCGACGAGTCCCGACACGACGGACCCCAGCACGGCGGTCTGCTCGGGGACGTGCGCGAACATCAGCCAGGCGTTCACCGCGATGATGACGGCCGCGGTGACAGCGACGAGCAGCACGACCGTCGCGACGAGCCGGCTCGCTATCGTCTCCGGCAGCAGGCGGCTCGCGGCGCGCGATATCGGCCGATCGGCCATCGTCTTCTCCCGCTCATGGTCGACCCTCGCGCCGGCAGCAGACCCGCCGGCGGCTTTCTATGGTACGGGATAGGGGAAGCCCACTGTCGGCAGTACCCGCTCGGCGGCGCCGGATACCGCGTGACGCGACGAACGCGCACCGGCGAGCTTCCGCGTCCCCAGGCGGCGCTCCGAGCCGCCTGCCGCGCGGGCTACGCGGCCGCGCGGCGCGCCCGGGCGACCTTGACCGCATCGATGATGACGGTGGGGAGCAGGGCGGCCACGAGGAGGACGAGCCAGTCGAACGCGCTGAGCGGGGCCGTCCCGAAGATCCTCTGCAGGGCGGGCACGTAGATGGCCAGCGACTGCAGGGCCAGCGACCCGAGGAGCGACAGCAGCAGCCACGGGTTCCTCAGCGACTCCGCCGAGAACACGCTCCGCGTCTCGCTGCGGAAGTTGAACGCGTGGATGAGCTGCGCCAGCACCATCGTCGTGAAGAGCATCGTCTGGGCGGTCGCGGCGCCGTGCCCCGGCATGAGCCGGTCGGCGTAGACGTACATCGACAGGCCCGCCACCGTGATGAGCGCTCCCTGCCACGCGATATCGAACTGGGTCGCGCGCGTGAGGATGCCCTGGTCCGCCTTCCGCGGGCCGCGGTCCATCACATCCGGGGCGGCTGGGTCGACCCCGAGCGCGAGCGCCGGCAGACCGTCGGTGATGAAGTTGATCCACAGCAGCTGCAACGGCCGAAGCGCGGGCACCGGCGACAAGAACGTCGTGATGAAGACGATGAGCACTTCAGAGATGTTGCAGGAGAGGAGGAACAGGATCGACTTGCGCAGGTTCGCGAAGACCGCACGCCCTTCGCGGACCGCCGCGACGATCGTCGAGAAGTCGTCGTCGGCGAGGATCATGTCGGCGGCCTCGCGGCTCACGTCGGTGCCGATGCGGCCCATCGCCACGCCGATGTCCGCGCGCTTGAGCGCGGGCGCGTCGTTGACGCCGTCGCCGGTCACGGCCACGATCTCGCCCCGGCGCTTCAGCGCGTCCACGATGCGCAGCTTGTGCTCGGGGTCGACGCGCGCGTAGATCCGGATGCCCTCGACGCGGTCGCGGAGCTCGTCGTCGCTCATGCACTCGAGCTGCGCCCCGGTGACGATCTCTCGTCCCTCGAGCAGTCCGATCTCGGAGCCGACCGCCTGAGCGGTCAGGGCGTGGTCGCCGGTGACCATCGCGACGCGTATCCCCGCGCGGTGACACTCCGCGATCGCCGCCGGCACCTCGTCCCGCGGCGGGTCGACCATGCCCGCGAGCCCGAGGAAGACGAAGTCGTGCTCGATCTCCTCGCCTTCGTTCGGCTCGCCGTCCGCCAGCGCGCGGGCGGCGACCGCCAGCATCCGGAAGCCGGCGGCGGCCGATGTCTCGGCCATCCCTTCGAGCCGTCCGAGCAGCGTTTCGTCGAGGGGCGTGTCCGACCCGTGCAGCCGGACGGCCGCGCAGAGGCGCAACACGACGTCCGGGGCGCCCTTCATGTACGCGACGCGTTCGCCGCCCCCCAGGTCGTGCACCGTCGTCATGCGCTTGCGTGCCGAGTCGAACGGCACCTCGCCCACCCTCGGTGGACGAACGCGATCGGCGGAAAGACGCTCGGCCGCCGTCATCAGCGCGGTCTCCGTCGGGTCACCGGTGAGGGAGCCGTCCGCGGCCACGCGGGTGTCGTTGCACGATGCCGCGGCTCTCAGGAGGAACGCGAGGTCGGCCTCATCCAGCCCGCCCGCCTCCGGCTCGATCGTCCAGTCGGCCGACACGCGGGCGGCCACGTCGCCGACGACCAGGCGCCGCACCGTCATCTCGTTGCGCGTGAGCGTGCCGGTCTTGTCGGAGCAGATGAACGTGGTGGCACCGAGCGTCTCGACCGCGTGCAGCTTGCGGACGATCGCGTGGCGCTCGGCCATCTTCCGCACGCCGAGTGAGAGCGCGACGGTGACGATCGCCGGCAGCCCTTCGGGGATGGCGGCGACGGCGAGGGAGATCGCGACGAGCAGCGCGGTGGAGAGATGAGACGCGATCGACTCGCCGGGGACGCGCCCCGCCTGGACGGCGTTCGCGAGGAAGATCACACCGGCGATCGCGAGCACGATGGCGGCGATGCGCTGGCCGACCGTCCGCAACTCCCTCTGCAGCGGCGTCGGCTCCTCTTCCTGCTCCGCGAGGAGGTCGGCGATGTGGCCCATCTCGGTGGCCTGCCCGGTGCCGGTGACGACGAACCGCCCGCGGCCGACGGCGACGGTCGTGCCGGCGAAGACGAGGTTGGCCCGGTCTCCCAGGCTGGCTTCCGGGTCCAGGAGCGGCTCGACCACCTTCGACGCGGGGCGGCTCTCGCCCGTGAGCGTCGATTCGTCGACCCGGAGCGACGCGGCTTCCAGCAACCGGCCGTCGGCGGGGACCTTGTCGCCGGCGGCGAGCAGCACGACGTCGCCGCGCACGAGCTTCCCGGCCGCGAGCCGACGCTCGGCGCCCTCACGCACGACCGTGGCGGAGGGCGACGCGAGCTCCTGGAGCGCCGCCATGGCGCGCTCGGCGCGGTATTCCTGCACGAAGCCCAGCACGCCGTTGAGGATGAGTACCGTGGCGATCGCGACGGCGTCGACGGCTTGGCCCTCGAAGGCCGAGATCGCCACGGCCGCGAAGAGCACCCAGATCATGAAGTCGTCGTACTGGCCGACGAAGAGCCTCCACGGCGGAGTGGGCTCGCGCGGGCGCAGCACGTTGGGGCCGTCCGACGCGAGCCGCGACGCGGCCTCGGACGACGCGAGACCGCGCACCGGGTCCGTGCCGAAGACGGCGGCGACCTCTCCGGCCGGGCGAAGGTGCCAGCCGCCGCCCTCTTCCGGGGTGCGGGCGGAGCCTTCGCCAGCCGGCTCGCTCACCGCGTGCCCTGCTCGCCCGGCCCGCCCGCGAGCCGCTTGCCCGACGGCGTCGCCGCGAGCCCGCCGAGTGCCGTCTCGCGCAGTGACGGAGGCAGGCTCCGCCCGACGGCACCCATCGCCGCGGCCACCTCATCGAACGGGATCGGGAACGTGACCCCGGCCAACGCCATCTCGGCGGCGGCCAGCGCGACGGCGGCGCCGGTGGCGTTGCGCACGACGCACGGCACCTCGACCAGCCCGCCGACGGGGTCGCACACGAGGCCGAGTTGCCCCTGCAGCGCGAGCGACGCCGCGTGCCCTGTCTGTTCCGGCGTTCCGCCCTCAACGTCCACCGCCGCGGCCGCGGCCATCGCGGCGCCGGCGCCGACTTCGGCCTGGCATCCACTGGCCGCGCCCGAGAGCGACGCCTTCGCGGCGATGATGCCGCCGATGGCGCCGGCGAGCGCGAGCGCGAGCGCCAGACGCTCGCGGGGCACGCCGTCCCGCTTCGCCAGCGTCAGCAGGACGGACGGCAGCACGCCCGACGCTCCTCCGGTGGGCGCGGCGACGACGCGGCCCATCGCCGCGTTGACCTCGGCGACGGCCAGGGCCGACGCGACCACCTCGTTGAAGGTGTCCCCGGCCACGCGCGCGCCGGCGGCGGTCACGCGAGCGGCGTCTCCGCCGGTGAGTCCCGAACGGGACCGCACGTCGCCACGGCGTCCCGTCGCGACCGACGTCTCCATGACGTCGAGCGATCGGATCAGCCTGGCGACGATCTGCTCCCGGCTCCGTCCCGTCTCGTCGGCCTCTCGGGCGATGACGGCTTCCCCGATCGCCGTGCCGTCGGCGGTCGCGCCGAGCAGTTCGCTGAAGCTCGCGTAGCCCATCGCAACCCCTCGTCTCGAGCCGCCGAACGTCGTTCGGGCCGACGGCGAGGCCCGCGGAACGCCCGCCGACGATGGTAGCACCGCCACCGGCGGACTCCTTGGTCAGCCGTCTTCTGCCCGGTTGACCGCTGGCACAGGCCTTGTTAGACTGTACCAAGACAACAGCTTAGCATCTGCTAAGTGGCCCGAAGGACCCCAGCGATGGAGGACGACCACATGGCGAACGAGGCAGCGCGCGGCGGAGACGAGCGCCGGATCGAAGGGGCCCGGGAGAGCGACGACGGCGACACGGCCGCGGCTCGGTCGCTCGGCGGCTCCGATGGACGCGCGGACGCCGCCTGTGTTCCCGCTGAAGAGTGCGCCGAGTGCACGCTCGCCGATGCCTGCGCCGGGCAGCACTTCCTCGTGACGAAGGTCGACGACGAGCATGCACGCATCACCGCGTTGCGCTTCGGCATGGCCGAGGGGGCGCACGTCCGCTGCGTCACGCGCGTCCCGGCCGGGCCGATCGTGCTCAGGAGCGGCCGTCAGGAGATCGCGGTCGGCCGTCGGCTCGCGGCTCGGATCGGCGTGCGACGGGTCGCAGGGTAGGCCGCCGTGGCTCACCGCGCGCCCACGGCTTCCGACCTGGGGATCCGCGAGGGCGCGATCGTGCTCGTCGGCAACCCGAACGTCGGCAAGTCCGTCGTGTTCAACGCGCTCACCGGTGTCTACGTCGATGTCTCGAACTTCCCGGGCACCACGGTCGAGCTGACCCACGGGCGATTCGGCGATCTCGACGTCATCGACACGCCGGGCGTCTACGGAGTCTCTTCGTTCAACGACGAGGAGACGGTCGCGCGTGACGTGATCCTGTTCGCGGACCGCGTCGTCAACGTGGTCGACGCCGTGCACCTGGAACGCGACCTGTTCCTGACGCTGCAGCTGGCCGACATGGGTCTGCCGATGGTGGTCGCTCTCAACATGGCCGACGAGGCGCGCCGCGAGGGCGTCGCGGTCGACCGCGACCTTCTCGAGGACCTGCTCGGCGTGCCGGTGGTCGAGACGGTCGCCGTCGAGGGCCGGGGCATCCCGGAGTTGAAGGCGGCCCTCCCGCACGCGCGTCCCGGACATGCGGACCCGGAACTGGTCGGTCCTCTCGAGAACGCCTTGGACGAGGTGCACAACCGTGCCGAAGCGCTGCTGCTGCTCGAGGGCGACACGGCGGTCGCCGAGCGTCACGGGGCCGCGCCCGGCACGATGCGCGACGAGATCTACACCCGCCGGCGCCTGCGCGTCGACGACGTGTGCCGTCACGTGATCCGTGAGGAGATCCGCGGCGCCTCGTTCAAGACAAAGCTGTCGTCCCGGATGATGCACCCGCTCACCGGCATCCCGATGCTCCTCGTGCTGTTGGGCGCGATGTACGTCGTGATCGGACAGCTCGTCGCGGGCGATCTGGTCGGGTTCCTGCAGGGCACACTCTTCGAGAAGCACTGGTATCCGTTCGTCCAAGGCATCGTCGGCCACGTGTTCGCGCACGGGTCGCCGGTCTTCGAACTGCTCGTCGGCCAGTTCGGCGTGCTGACCATGACCCCGGCCACGTTGTTCGGCGTCATCCTGCCGCTCGTCGCCACCTTCTACCTTCTCCTGTCCTTCTTGGAGGACACCGGCTATCTGCCGAGGATCGCCGCACTCATGGACCGGTCGCTCACATCGATGGGGCTGAACGGCCGGGCGGTGATCCCGCTGATACTCGGCTTGGGCTGCGTGACGATGGGGACGCTCACCACCCGGATCCTCGGCAGCAAGCGCGAGCGCTTCATCGCGACCACGCTCATGGCGATCGCGGTGCCGTGCTCCGCGCAGCTGGGCATCGTCGCGGCGCTGATGGCCACGACCGCCCCCGTCTACACGGCGATCTACTTCGCCATCCTGCTCGCCGTGTTCGTCGGCCTTGGGACCGCGCTCAACAAGCTCGTCCCCGGCGAGTCGACCGACCTGCTCATCGACCTGCCGACGTTGCGCCTGCCGCGTCTCGACAACATCGCCAAGAAGAGCGGCGTCAAGGTGTGGAACTTCATGAAAGAGGTGTCGCTGTTCTTCATCGGAGGGTCGCTGTTCCTCGGCGTGCTCAAGGTGACGGGAGCGCTCGCGTGGATCGTGACGGCCGCGCGGCCGCTGGTGTCCGGTTGGCTCGGCCTGCCCGCCGCCGCCGCGACGGCGTTCGTGATGGGACTCATACGGCGGGACTTCGGCGCGGCGGGCTTCCTGACGCTGCACCTGAGCGGCCCTCAGATGCTCGTGGCGATGGTGACGATCACACTGTTCGTGCCGTGCATGGCGAGCGCGCTCGTCGTGCTCAAGGAGCGCGGCTGGCGCTACCTCGCCGGCCTGTTCGTCGGGTCGCTCGGCTCCGCCTTCCTGCTGGGCGGCATCGTGCACCAGGTGCTGCGGCTGTTGGGAGTGATGTGATGGAGCGCAGGAAGAAGCGCGCGACCGCTGCCGAGCCCGAGCGTCACACCGTGTGTCCGGATTGCGGGCTCGACGTGGCCGCCGACGCGATCCGATGCCCGCGGTGTCACGCGTTCCTGCTCCGCGGCTGCACGGGCTCGTGCGCCTCGTGCCGGGTCGCCGGTTGCGGGGCCCGGAAGGGCTAGACCGCCGGCACCATCCGCACGCCTTCCACGCCGTCGGCGCTCTCGACCGCGTGCACGGTCCTGTCGTCCGCCGCCTGATCGGTCTCGATGACCATGAGGGCCCGCGCGCCGCGACGCTCGCGCGAGACCTCCATGCTGGCGATGTTGACGTGGTGCTCGGCGAGCACGGCCGAGACCGACGCGACGACGCCCGGCTGGTCGTGGTGCTCGACGATCAGCACGGGCAGCTCGCCGGTGATGGAGACGTCGAAGTCGTCGATGCGGGTCAGCACGACGTCGGCGCCGCCGATCGACGAGCCCTGCACCACCACGACGCGACCGTCGGTCGACGTCATCGTGATGCGAGCGGTGTTCGGGTGCACCTCGCCGAGGTCCTCGCGCGTGAACGTGACGGACATGCCGACGGTTTGCGCCTCCCGCTCGGAGCTCCGGATGCGCTCGTCGTCGGGCGCGTATCCCAGAAGGCCGGCGATGAGCGCGAGATCGGTGCCGTGACCGTGCCCGGTGGACGCGAAGGAGCCGTGCAGGGCGATCGCGGCGCTCGCGGGACGCTCGCCGAAGACCGCCCGCGCGAGCCTGCCCAGCCGGACGGCTCCGGCCGTGTGGCTCGAGCTCGGCCCGATCATCACCGGACCGATCACGTCGAAGACGCTCCGCACCCTCGGCACCTCGCGCAACCTCCTCGCGTTCTCCACACGTCGGCCACGCCGGAACCCTATAGTCGAGTCACGCGTCCAAACGAGAGTGTAGCGCGCCCGTTCGGCTCCCATTCGGCGTTGGACGGCACGGCCCATGCTGGATATCCTTGCACGGGCGGAGCGCCCGCTCACGTTCAGACAGGCATCGGGAAGGGATCGAACCCACATGTCGGACAATGCGCCGAACACGAATCGCACCGTGATGCTGCTCCTCGGTGTGATCGTCATCCTGCTCGCGGCTCTCGTGATCGTCGTGATCATGCGCCAGCCCGCCGGCACCGCGAGCACTGGCACCAACACCACGGCGAGCAACACCGCCGCTTCCACGGCGGCGACCACCTCGCAGCCGGGGCTGGCCTCGTCGACGAGCGCGCCGTTCGACCCCTCGACGGCCACCAAGGTACCGGCGAGCATGCAGCCGAAGGACTTCGTCTCCGGCTACTACCAGGACATCCTCGACAAGAAGTGGAACGACGCGTTCGACCGCCAGCCCGCCGCCAGCAAGGCCGGGCAGAGCGTCGCCGACTTCCAGGCGACCGAGGCGAGCTACGGCATGAAGTCGTTCAAGTTCGTCGGCCAGAAGGTCTCGGACGCGACGGCCACCGTCGTCATCCAGCAGGACCTCGGTACCAACGGCATCTGGGGCGCCACGTGGACGCTCGTGAAGTACAACGGCGGTTGGGTCGTGCAGGCCCGCGCCGTCCAGATGGGCGCGCCGACCGCTCCATAGGCCTCGTCCCCGTCCGATCGCGCACGGCGCCCCGGCACCTTCCGGTACCGGGGCGCCGTGCTATCGTCGGCCGATGAGCGCAACGCCTCCGGACGGCCGGTTCGCCGCCCTGACCTCCTTCCTCGCGCCGGGCACCGACGACGAGGTGGCGCTGCGCTACGCCGCGCTGCCCGAGGCGGCGCGCGGCACGAGCTGGGGCATCGAGGACGAGCTCGCCTTCCTGGACGTCGAGACGACGGGCGTCGATCCGCGCCGCGACGCGATCATCGAGGTGGCGGTCATCGTCGCGCGCGGCCCGGAGATCCTCGACCCGCTACTCCTCGCTCGTGGATCCCGGCGTTCCCATCCCGCATGAGACCACGCTGCTCACCGGCCTCGACGACGCGACCGTCGCCGGCGCGCCGCGGATCGGCACCGTCATCCGCGAGGTGGCCGAGGTGGTCGGGGAGCGCGATTGCGTGGCCCATCATGCGGCCTTCGATCGGGCCTTCGTGCACGCGGCGGCCGCGGACGCCGGCGTGCATGCCGGAGGCCGCTGGCTGGACTCGCTGGAGCTCGCGCGCATCGCCCTGCCGCGGCTGCGGAGCCACCGGCTGCGGGACATCGCGGAGGCCTTCGGGCTGACGGCCGAGTTCCATCGGGCCGCCGGCGACGCCGAGGCGATGTTCCACGTGTGGCGCATCGCCCTCGCGGGTCTCGACGGCATGGGCGCCGACGTCGTCGCCGAGCTCGCGCGCATCTCTCCGGGGACGGCATGGCCCCTCCGGGAGGTGCTTCGTCACCTGTCGGCCGCCGCTCCGGCGCGGTCGCTCGATCTCAAGGCCGTGCGCGCCGCGTCCACGCGTGGGCACCAGCATCCCGGGCTGGCGGACGCGGAGGAGCGCGAGCTCGGCTGCCCCGACGTCGACGCCGTGCTCGCCGAGTTCGCGGCGGAGGGCGCGGTCGGCCGGATGTACCCCGGATACGAGTCGCGCGACGAGCAGCGCGCGATGGCGCGCGGCGTCCTCGACGCTTTCGCGGCGCGCGAGCACCTCGCCGTGGAGGCCGGCACGGGCGTGGGGAAGTCGGTCGCGTATCTCGTGCCGGCCGCGGCGTTCGCCCTGCACAACCGGCTCGGTGTCGGCGTCGCGACGAAGACGAACACGCTGATGGACCAGCTCGTGCACAGCGAGCTCCCGCGGCTTTCCGAGGCGCTCGGCGGAGGACTCCGGTTCGTCGCGCTCAAGGGGTACGAGCACTACCCGTGCATGCGCAAGATCGAGAGGCGCCTGGGCGAGGAGTCGCTGCCCGCGGAGGACGTCGCCAACCTCGCCGCGCTCGTCGCGTGGGTGGCCGCATCGTCGTGGGGGGACCTCGACGCGATCAACCTTCATTGGACGCCGGAATCGCGGCGGCAGGTCGCGTGCTCCGTCGAGGACTGCACGCACAAGCGCTGCCGCTACTACCCGACCCTGTGCTACCTCCACGGCGTGCGCCGCCGAGCCGGATCGGCGCACATCGTCGTGACGAACCACGCCCTGCTGTTCCGCGACCGCGCCGCGGCGGGCGGGATCCTCCCGCCCCTGCGCTACTGGGTGATCGACGAGGCCCACGCCGCCGAGAGCGAGGCTCGCAAGCAGCTCTCACTGTCCGCGGACCACCGCACCATATCGGCGATGCTCGCGGCGCTGCACGCCGAAGGCCGGGGCGGCGCCGTCGACGCGGTGCGGTCCAAGGTGCGCGCGGCGGCGTTCCTCGCCGGGAACGAGGACCTCGCGTCGCGGGTCGAGACGCTCGCCTCGCGGCTGCGTGCCGAGATCACGACCACCGCGACGATCGCCGGATCCTTCTTCGACTTCCTCAAGGACCTGCGCGGGGAGGACGAAGGCTACGACAGCTCGGAGGTCCACATCACCGAGGCGGTGCGCGACACGCACCGGCTGGAGCGTGGCGGCCGGGGTCGGGCACTCGCTCGCGCGACGGCTGGAGGGGGTCACGGCGCTCGGGCGCGACCTTCTCACGGCGCTCGAGGAGGCCGGAGACGAGTTCGTGGACGCGAGAGCCGACCTCGCCGGTCTGCTCTCACGCTTGCGCGACCAGCTCGAAGGCCTCGAGGCGGTGCTCGACGGCGCCGACGCGTCCTTCGTCTACAGCGTCGCCGTGAGCCGACGGCGCGACGATCGCCGCGACACGTTGTCGGCCTCGATGCTCGACGTCGGGTCCGCGTTGGCCGAGCGCTTCTATCCCGACGTGCACTCGGTGCGTCTTCACGTCCGCCACGATGGCGACCGGCGACGACTTCTCGCACTTCGCCAGGACCGTCGGGCTCGACCGCCTCGCCGTCCGGTGCCTGGAACGCCATGCGGCTCGAGTCGAGCTACGACTTCGATCGGCAGATGGCGGTGTTCGTGCCGGACGACCTGCCCGAACCGCGCGGGACCGCCCACCTGGCGGCGCTCGAGCGGTTGCTGCTCGGCGTGCACGACGCGATGGGCGGCAGCGTGCTCACGCTCTTCACGAGCAAGCGGGAGATGGAGCTGCTGTACGACCGCCTCTCCCCGCAGCTCGAGGAGCGAGGCCTGCCGCTCCTGCTCCAAGGCCGCGGCGTGTCGAACAAGCGGGTGCGCGACGAGTTCCTCGCGGAAGAGCGGCTCTCGCTCTTCGCGACGAAGTCGTTCTGGGAGGGGTTCGACGCGAAGGGCGACACGCTGCGCTGCGTCGTGATCGCCCGGCTGCCCTTCGGGCGCGTGCGCGACCCGCTCTACGAGGAGCGCCAGCAGCGCTTCGGCCGATCGGCGTGGGACGACTTCTACCTGCCCGAGGCGGTGCTCGAGCTCAAGCAGGCGGCGGGCAGGCTGGTGCGCTCGTCCACCGACGAAGGCTGCGTGATCGTCGCGGACGGTCGGCTGACCGGCGGCAAGGGATACGCGCGGCACTTCCTCGAGGCGCTGCCGGTGCGGGACGTCGAGGTCGCGTCGACGGACGAGGTCGTGCGCAGGGTGCGCCTGCGGTTCGGACGCCCGGTCCCGCTCGCGCGGGGGCGAGACTAGCAGGGAGGGCCCTCCGGCGCGGCGATGTCGAGGAGATGCTCCGCGAAACGGTGATGTCCGCGCTCGCAGTGGGCGCAGGCGCGGTAGAGCTCGGGCAGCGTCATCGCCCGCCCGCCCTCGAGCCGTATGCGCGTGAGCCTGGCGACGTCTCCGTGCACGAGGCGCCGGCAGCACTCGTCGCAGACGAGGCATCCGGCGGCTAGGCACCACTCGCGATCCGCCGCGGGGATGCCGTCGGCGCAGAGACGGCACGAAGCCGCGCCGTCATGTTTGACCTGGGGCACGACCCGAGGATGTCTATCGAGCTCAGCCATGCGGTGAGGCGACCTCCCAGGATCCTGGCGCTGTCGGCGCCCGCACGATGCCGGCGGCCGGTCCCGGCCCGCCGGACCTATCTGTGGGCGTCCTCGAGCATATGGCGTGCCGCCTCGGCGACGGCCGACCGCAGCTCTTCGGGGAAGAGCACCTCCGCGGTGCCGAGCCTGGCGGCGACCTTCCGCGCGAGCCACCCCGTCCCCGCATAAGGGATCTTCGCCGTCACGCTGCCGTCCCCTGCCCGCGCGAAGCGCCCGCCGGGCCATTCGCGGTCGCTCAGATCGGGAGCGTCCGCGTCGAAACGCACGGTCGCCACGGGCAGCGACTCGAGGTCGGGCAGGGGGGTGGGCGAGACCGGCAGCCCCGGCGGACGCTCGAAGCGTTCACCCGTCGAGGCGATCGAGGCGATGCGATCCACGCGGAACGTCCGCTCCTCGCGGCGCTTCTCGTCGTAGGCGAGAAGGTACCAGGCGCCTCGCCAGAGGTAGAGGAGGAAGGGGCGCACGACGCGCGGAGCGGCGGGAGCGCCCGGCGTCCCGGCGGCGGGCTCGTAGGCGATGCGCACGGACACGCGTTCGTTCGCCGCGGCACTGAGAGCCGCGATCACCGCGGCGTGTCCGCCCTGCACGAAGGCCGACCTGATGCCGCGAGCGAGCTCCTCGAGGTCGACGCCGCGACCCGCGAGCGCGTCGAGCCGGCCGGCGAGGGCTCCGCCGGGGTCGATGCCGACGATCTCGAGCGCCGTCGCGAGCGCGAGCGCCTCGGCGGCCGTGAGCCTGACGGGCCTGTCGAGCGCGGGCAGGTCGGCGAACACCTCCGCGGTGTCGCCGTCCACGTAGACGCCGATGAGGTCGAGCGGATCGCCGGCACCCGCGCCGCACATGGACAGCACGGTGACGTCGGCGGCCACGGTCTCCGCGTTCGTGCCCGCCACCTCCGCCAGCCGCGCGAGCGGCACCGCACCGCGCTCGCCCAGGTACGGGAGCAGGGCCAGCAGGCGGCGCGCCCGCTCCGAGGAGCTCGGCCTAGCCATGGAGCGCCACCGCCTTGCGCAGGCCGTCGACGAGCGCCTTCCGCGCGCTCGAGGGCTCGACGATCTCGATGCCCGGCCCGTGTTCGACCACCCACTGCGCGAGCAGGCGCTCGTCCGCGACGGGCACCCGCCACTCGACCGTGCCCTGGCCGCTCCGCGTCAGCGTACCCTGCCCCGCGGTGAGCGCGGGCGCGCTGCGGGCACACGCACCGTGCAGGCGCAGGAGCGCCTCCCGGGTGCATGCGCCGTACTGGAACGGCATGAGCATCCAGCGTCTCACGTCGAAATCCGCGGGACGCTCGAAGTCCGGCGTCTTGGGCTTGGACGAGGAGACGCGCACGTCGCGCATCCGGGTGACGGCGAAGACGCGGGCCGCTTCGGCGGACGCGTCCCAGGCGACCAGATACCATCGCCCGTCACGGGCGAACAGCCCCCACGGCTCGACCTCGCGTGCGCTGCGCCTGCCGTTGGCTCCGGCGTACGCGAACGCCGCGCGCTTTCGCGCGGATGCGGCGGCCGTGAGCGCCGCGACGAAACGGCTCTGCGCCTCCGGGTCCTCGTCGGCGGTGAGCGCGGCCACGCCGACGGGCGAGCGGCCCGCCGCGTCGGCCTCGACCATGAGCTTCGCCAGCGCGAACCTGAGGTCGCGGGCGTACGGGAACGACGGATCGGTGAGCAGCGCGGCGCCGGCCGCGCGCAGCTCCGCCACTTCGCGGCGATCGAGCTCGATCGGCTCCGCGAACGTCGAGGAGGCGTCGAGCCGGTACGCGTCGGTGTCTTCACTCGAGTCGACGGCGATGATGAAACCGGCTGCGCGCAGGTCGGCCTTGTCGCGCTCGAACATGCGGAGGAACGCGTCTTCGTCCTGACCGGGCGGGTATCCGGCCACGTCGGCGGCGATCTCATCCGCGGTGACCGGCCGCGCGGACGACGCCAGGTACAGCGCCAGGTTCACGATCCGCTCCGTGGCATCAGCCATGCCGTCACCCCGCCCTCACCGCCGTGCGAAGCCTTCGACCCGCGATTGTATCCCCCGCGGACACGCCTCCGGCCCGCCAGCGTCGCCGCGGACGGGCCGGAGGCCTTGTGTGCGAACGAGACGCGCTGGGGGGAACGCATCTCGTCTCGTGAGGTGGGCGAGCCCCGCACTGAGGGGGGAGGAGAGCGGGCCGCCACGGCCTCGCCCCGAAAAAAAGCAACGCCCGTGCCAAGGATGGACCGCCGCCGGATGGGTACACGTCGCATGCGACGGTCCGTGAGGTCTCGTCGCGTGGAAGGTCCGGGACGAGAGAGCGCTCGAACGCTCACGTCGCCGTCGCCGATCAGGGAGGCGGGAACATGCTGTGGACGATCGTGTTGATCCTCATCATCCTGTGGCTTCTCGGCTTCATCTCCGGCAACACCTTGGGCGGCCTGGTCTACCTGCTCCTCGTGATCGCCCTCATCGTGCTCGTCATCAGGCTCATCCAGGGGCCGCCCTGGTGGCGGTGGTAGCCTGACGTCGCCGGCTGACGCTCGAGGCCGGGACCATTCCGGCTCGGACGTCCCGCGTACTCGGCACGCATCTTTCTTGTAAGCCGGTCGACGTGTCGGACGACCCCTCGACTGGAGCAGCATGCCGGAAGGATTCGCGGAGCGGCTGACCCCGCCCGCGTGCGCGGACATGCGGCTGCTGGCGGACTTCACCGCCATGTACTGCCGCGGAAGGCATCGAGGCCGGCCGCGCTCGCCGCTCACCTCCGCGGGGACCGAGCTGGGCGTGTACCGCGGTCACGTGCCGGCGGTCTGCGAGGAATGCGCGGAGCTGCTCCGCTACGGCGAACGGCGAAGGGTCTTCTGCCCCAAGCACCCGAAGCCGTTCTGCAGCCATTGCGACACCCACTGCTACCGCCCTGAGATGCGAGAACGCATGCGTGACGTGATGCGCTACGCCGGCCCCCGCTCGCTGTTCACGCGCCATGCCGCGGACGGGGTACGGCATGTGCTGGAGGGGTTGCGCATGAAGAAGAAGACCACCCGCCCCTCTGCGGGCGCGAAGGAGGAGCGATGAGCGGAACGACGCGCAGGCGACAGATCGTCCGCATCGACGAGGAGCTGTGCACCGGGTGCGGCGCATGCGTGACGCCCTGCGCGGAGGGCGCCATCGCGATCGTCGACGGCACGGCGAAGGTGATCTCGGACTCGCTGTGCGACGGCGCGGGCTTCTGCCTCGCTGTGTGCCCCACCGGCGCGCTGAGCGTCGAGGAGCGCGACGCGGTCGCGTTCGACCACGCGGCCGCCGAAGAGCGCATGGCCGAGCGCGCCGTCGACTACGTGCGGCAGGTGTGTTTCCGTTGCGGCGCGGACGAGGACTCGACGCCGCTGCTCCCCGTGCGCACCTCCGGAACGTCCACCTGGGTCTGCACGCGCTGCCTGCCCTCGCTGATCCATGGCTGACCGCGCGCTCCGCCGCGGCCATCCGTGGCTGCGCCGTTCCGCCCTCATCGTGAGCGCCGTGCTCCTCGGGCTCGCGCTCGTCGCGGTCACGCTGTACTTCGTCGGCGGGGAGATGCCGCCCGCGGCGTCCATCCGGAACGCCTACGCGGCAGAGGTCGACGCCGGCGCGCAGGCTCCCGTTCGCGCCGCTTTCGTGATCCCGATCCCCGGATGCGTGTGCCACAGTCCGGATCCGGCCATCCAGATGACGCATTCGGTCTATCACCTCTCGGAGTGTGCGAGCTGCCACGGGTGAGCCGCTCGGGCGGGTCGCGGCGCGGGTGGTATATCCTTCGAGTCTGAGAGCGGTGGACCGTCCGTTCAGGCCGTCAGCGCACGAAGGGGAGCGTCATGGGCACGCTGATGTCGCACGTCGAGCAGCTCGCCAACGTCGTCGGGCCGAGGCCGGCCGCCAGCGACGCCGAGGAGCAGGCGGGGGCCTACGTCCGCGACGCCTTCGGGTCCCGTGGGATCGACGTCGAGACGCAGCCGTTCTCGACCCCGCGGACCTACAGCTGGGCCTACGTGCTCTACTACGTGGTCGCGATGCTGGCGGCGGTCGTGTCGCACTGGTACGCCTGGCCCGCGCTCGTCGTCGCGGTGCTCGTGGCGGTCATGTTCCACTTCGATCTCGACACCCGTTGGGGACTCACGGCACTGATGCCGAGGCGCACGAGCCAGAACGTGATCGCGCGCCACACGCCGCATGCCGGCCGGAACGAGCGCGTGTCGCGGGTCGTGATCGTCGCGCACTGCGACTCCGCGCGATCGTCGTGGGCCTTCTCCCCCGGCATGGTCAAGCACTTCGCTCTCACGTTCCGCCTGATGAAGGCCGCCATGTACGCGATCCCGGTCCTCATCTTGGTGCGGATACTCCCGTATGTGAGCAGGCTCGAGCCGTGGGCCTGGTACGTCACCCTGGTGCCGGCCGTGTACCTGCTCGTGCCGACGGTGATCAACATCCAGCGCGAGACGCTGGGGAAGTTCACGCGCGGAGCCAACGACAACGCCTCCGGCGTCGCGGCGATGCTCGGCGTGTTCGAACGGCTCGTGCCGGAGCCGGACGCCGCGGCGGCCGTCGCGCGCGACACGGCGCGGATGCGGACCGAGGAGGACGCGTTCGCCGCCGACGTGGTCCCGGAAGGCTCGGTCCTGACGTACTCGCCCGTGTCGGCACCCGCCGCCCCGCCGGAGTCGTGGACGGAGGACGAGGACATCTCGTGGGACACCGGCGCGATCGCGGGGCAGACCTCGATGACGCTCGACCGGGGCGGAGCGACCCCGGCCGCATCGGAGAACGAGGCGCCGGAGCAGGACTCCGAGGTGTCCGCGCGTCTGTTCGGCGCGGCGCCGGCCCGGCCGCGGCGTGCTTCGCGGCCGGCGGAACCCGAGGAGGACGACGATCCGTTCGGAGACCCCGCTCCCGAGGAGGGGGCGACCGAGACCTCGGCCCGCCGGTCCGAGGGCAAGCGCAAGGGCATCTTCGGCCGGCGCAAGAATCCCGAGGACCGCGACGTGCACGACTGGCTCGGTATCGACCAGGATTTCGACGCGAAGAAGACCGGTCGGGGCATCGGATCGTGGGACAACTTCCCGGGTGAGGACGACGACGACTTCGGCTGGAAGGGCGGCACCGCGGTCATCGAGGGCCTGGACGACCCCGACTTCGCCGCCAGCGAAGCGGCTCGCATCCGGCGCCGCGTCACGATGAACGTGGACCGCGAGCTCGTCGAGAAGGAGATCTGGTTCGTCGCGACCGGTGCGGAAGAGGCCGGCACGGTCGGCATGAAGGCCTTCCTCAAGGAGTACGGACCGGATCTGCGCGAAGCCGCCATCATCAACATCGACAACATCGGGGCTGGCGCGGTCTCGTACGTGACCCGCGAGGGCATGGCGAAGCGCTACGACGCGGATCGCCGGTTGATCAGCGCGGCCAAACGCGCCGTCCGCGAGAACGGACTCCCCATCACCGGCCGCGAGTACCGAGGCCTCTCGACGGACGCGACGGCCGCTCTCGCCCGCCGGTTCCGGGCGGTCTCCGTGATGGCGTTCGACATCAATGGGCGCTTGCCGAACTGGCATTGGCCGACCGACACGGCGGACAACGTCAGCGAGGCGAACCTGGAGTCGGCGGTCGACTTCGTGGCGGCGCTCATCAAGGAGTTGTGAGCGTGCGAGTATGAGCCCCGGCCGCATCACCAAGAACCTTCGGCGGCTGAGCAAAGTCTCGTGGCGGGAGCAGCCGAGCCAGAGCGACATCGAGGCCCTCGAGGCGAACGTCGGCCGCGTCGGGCTCGTGATACGTCTGCGTTGGGCGATCGTCGCCGCCATCGCCATCTTCTCTGCCGTCGCGATCGCGGTGTACGCGACGGTGGACGAGCCCGCGATCGCGGGGCTGTGGCGTCAGATGATCGTTCCGGCCGTCGCGCTCGTCTTCGTCCTCGTCTACAACTCCTACTACCAGCGCACCTACCGGCGGCTGGCGAACGTCGCCCAGTTCAACGTCGCGCAGCTGCTCCTCGACATCTGCGTCGTCCTGGTGCTGATCTACTACTCCGGCGGCGTGTACTCGTGGTTCGAGGGCATGCTCTTCCTCTTCGTCGTCGAGGCGGCGCTCATCCTGCCGTCGCGCGCTCAGGTCTGGCTGATCGCCGTGGCCGGAGCGGCCGGCTACGTGGGCGTTCTCGCGCTCGTCTACTTCCGCGTCCTGCCTCACATGGCCATGCCGTTCGTCCACAACGACCTGCCCTTCATGGGAACGTACGTGGCCGTCAGGGTGCTGTGGACGATGACCATGCTCGGGGTGACGGCGACGCTCGGCACACTGTTCATGCGCGAGAACCAGGCGCGGGTCGACCGTCTCCTCCAGCAGTCGGTCCGGGACGCGCGGACCGGTCTGTACGACCGCGACTGGCTCCTGGGCGCCTTGGCCGTCGAGATAGAACGCTCGCAGCGCTCCGGTCGCGGCGTCTCCGTGGTGCTCGCCGACATCGACCACTTCGCGCAATTCAACCAGCTGTTCGGCGTCGAAGCGGGGAACCGCATGATCGAGCGCGTGGCGGGTGTGATGCGCGACGTGTCGGGCTGCAGCGGCAACGGGCCGTGCCTGGTGGTCATCGCGCGATACAGCGGCGAGGAGTTCGCGCTGATCGTGCCGGAGGACACCGCCGGCGGCACCGACCACGGCGAATCGATGGCCGAATCGTTCCGTGCGCGAGTGGCGGACATACGCGACGAGGACCGCAGCGTGACCGTGAGCGTCGGCATCGCTGCCTACCCGCGCGACGGGCGCACGTCGTCCGAGCTCCTGGGCGCGGCCGACGCCGCGCTCGTTCGGGCGGCCGCGGAGGGACGCAACCGGGTCGCCCGCGGTCGCCTCGGGAACGCGGGGGAGCAGTGAGAGCGGCGCGCGTGGTCCGGCCCCTCGCGGTCGCGCTGACGGCGCTGGTGTGGGCGGCGTTCGTCGTCGGTTGTTGCGAGATCGCGCTCACCCTCCCCGTCTACACGTCGGCCGCCGAGCAGGTGCTCCGCGTCCCGGCGACCGCGGGGTTGTCGCGCGCCGATGTCATCACGCTGTCGGAGCAGGTCAGGGCGCTCGTGGCGGACGCGCGTTACAAGCCGCTCCCTTCCACTTGGAGGGGACGGCCCGCGTTCGATCGGGCGGCCGTCTCGCACCTGCTCGACGTGCGGGCGGTGATGTCGGCGGCGCGAGTGGCCACGGGGGCCAGCGCGCTGCTGCTCGCGGTGCTCGTGGCGGCGTGCGTGGCGCAGCGCAGGACGGACCTGCTCTGGGAGGGGATGTGGGCGGGCGCCCTGGTCATCGGCCTCGTCGCGGTGGTCTCGGTGGTCGGCGCCGCGACCAGTTTCGACGCCTTCTTCGCCGCGTTCCACGGGATCTTCTTCAAGGCCGGGACCTGGATGTTCCCCGCCGATTCGCTGCTGATACGGCTCTTCCCGGAGCGCTTCTGGGAGACGGCCGGGGCCATGTGGGCGGGGCTGTCGCTCGCGGGCGCCGGCGTGCTCGCCGTGGCCGCGCGCATGCTGCGCGCTCGCGCGAGCGGGTTTTCCGCTTCACGAACAGCCGACAACGTGTAAAGTTATACGGGGGACACGCCCGTTCGCGGCGTCAGCCCTTGAACATCGCCCTCGTTCGGGGTGGGTCAGGACTGCGCGCAAGCGCGCACGATGAGGAGGTGGGCTCGAGCATGGCAGCCAAGGAAGGTTATTGCGTCAAGTGCAAGGCCAAGAAGGCCATCAAGGATCCCAAGGACATCGTCATGAAGAACGGCCGGCCTGCGACGCAGGGTCTCTGCCCGGACTGCGGCACGAAGATCTTCAAGATCGGCAAGTAGCTCTCAAGACCCGCGGCGCACTGAGAGCGCCGCTTCTTGTGACAGGGACCGACTCGCGATACGCGGGCCGGTCCCTGTGGTATCGGGGCCCGGTGGCTCGGTCGAGCGCCGTCCCCGAGCGGCCTTGCGGGGCGTTTGCCGGGTGAACGAGGCGCAGGTACAATGGCCGACGCCGCCGCGCGGCCAGAGGCACGCGGCGGCCGCACGCGGGCGTAGTTCAATGGTAGAGCGTCAGCTTCCCAAGCTGAAAGTTGCGGGTTCGAGTCCCGTCGCCCGCTCCATCCTCCACAACGCGAGGGCCGTCCGTCGGGGCGGCTCTCGTGCTCTCGGCAGGATTCGGCGGCCCTGTGTCGAACTACAACGCTGAAGGTCGATCGCGCGGACGCCCCTCCCTCTCGTCGCGCTACGAGGAGGAAGGGGCGTTTTCGTCATGTTCCATCGTCGCGTGGCGGCGGCCATCCTGATCGCCGCCGTAGGGATACCGTGTGTCACGGCACGTGCGGCGGGCTGCTGGCCGTGGCCTCTCGGGTCCACGATCGCTCTCGGCTACGGAGCTTCGTACACGGCGCCCGACGGACGCCGATGCACGCACGGCGGCGTCGACATCCCGGCGGCCGCGGGGACGCCGGTACGTGCGTGCGCCGACGGCATCGTCAGCTTCGCCGGTCTCGTGCCGGCCGGCGCGGGATCGCGCTCGTTCGCGGTCTCCGTGCTCACGGACGACGGGCTCACGATCAGTTACGTGCCCTTGGACCGTCCGCCGGTGACCGCCGGCGCGCGGGTCTCCGCGGGAGACACCGTCGGGTTCCTGGCGGCCGGCGGAGATGCCTCGAGCGACATCCCCCATCTGCATCTGGGGGTACGACGCGGTGACCGTCGGCTCGACCCCTCCGCTTTCCTCTGCTCCGCTCCCGGCGCGCCCGCATCGCCTGCAGCCGATCCGACTGCCGTCGCGCCCGTGGTCGGGCCGCCGTCAGTCCCGGCGCCGGTGCCCGCGGCGCCCGCGAGACCGGGCGTCCCGCGGCCTCGGGCGCCCGTCCGCGTCGCGGTGTCCGGCGCGGTCGGCTCGCCCGTCACCGGCGCGTGCACCGAGCGAGGCGTGTCGGCGCCGCCCTCCGGCGCCCGCGTCTCCGCGTCGCCGGTCCCGATGCCGGCGACCGGCGAGGGAGGGGCCGCGAGCTCCGGGTCCCGCTCGGCGCAGAGGTCGTCGGCATGGCTCCCGATATCGCCCCTCCGGGTGTCCGACCTGGTGGAGGCCGTGGCTGCGGCGAGCGAGCGAGCCATGGCGTGGCTGGTGCGACTCCTCGCGGCCGCCGCCGCGATCGCCTGCATCCTGCCGGTGTGGCGCGCTGCGTCCGCCGGTCCGCGGGCCGCCGTGGCCCGGCGAGTCCGAGCGTGAGCGACACGAGGGAATGCCGAAGTGTGCCAGACCGTCGGGTCACGATACGCATCGTTGTGGAGCATGCGGGGCGGTGCTACACTTCGGAAGCTCATTTCCTGCTCCGGACAGCTGCCTTCACGGTTCCGGGGCCGAACAGTCCAAGGGAGGTGAACCTATGAAGGCTTATGAAGTCATGCTTCTCATCGATCCCTCCCTCGAGGAAGAGGCGCACGCGGCCGTCGTCGAGAAGGCGAGCGGCGTCGTGACCGGCCTCGGCGGCACGGTCGATTCCTCGGACGACTGGGGCAAGCGCCATCTCGCGTACGAGATCGGCGGCCTTGGTGACGGCAGCTATACCGTCATGCAGTTCCATGCCGGTCCCGAGGCGGTCGCCGAACTCGACCGCGTGCTCCACATCACGGACTCGGTGGTCCGGTTCATGATCGTGCGCCGCGACGATCTGGACTAGGCCGCCACGGAGGCGCCGCCTCCGATCGGCCAGGAATCAGAGCAGGAGTGGATAGATGAGCATCAACAGGGTCGTCCTGACGGGGAACCTCACGCGGGACGCGGAACTCAAGCAGACATCGGGCGGGACCGCGATCGTGAGCCTCCGGCTCGCGGTCAACGACCGGCGCAAGAACGCCCAGAGCGGGCAGTGGGAGGACGCTCCGAACTACGTCGACGTGACGATGTTCGGCTCCCGCGGCCGAAGCGGTGTCCCGCTTCCTGAGCAAGGGCAAGCAGATCGCCGTCGAGGGCAAGCTCCGCTGGCACGAATGGGAGAGCCAAGCCGGCGAGAAGCGCAGCAAGCTGGAAGTCGTCGCCGACGATCTCGAGCTCCTGGGCGGCCGAGGCGACACCGCGGGCGGCGCCTCTCGTCCCGCGCCCGCCTTCGAGGCCGCCGCCGAGGATGTCAGCGGCGAGGACATCCCGTTCTGAGTCCCGCACGACGTTCGCAAGCACCGGCGAGGAGGGCGGTACCCTCCCGCCCGCCGGTGACGAGATCAGCACGCCTCGATCTCCACCCCGTTCGCGGGGCGAGACGGGGAAGGAGGATAGACGCACATGAGTGAATACACCCGCAAGCCGAAGCGGAAGTACTGCCAGTTCTGCAAGGATCACACCGAGTACATCGACTACAAGGACGTCCAGGGCCTGCGCAAGTTCATGACCGACCGCGGCAAGATCAAGCCGCGCCGCGTGACCGGGCAACTGCGCGCAGCACCAGCACTCGATGTCGGTGGCGATCAAGCGCGCTCGCGAGATGGCGCTGCTGCCGTACACGGTCCCTGTCATCAGCACGAAGGTCGAAGGCCGGGGGCGCAGAGGCTAGCCGTGCGAACCTCCGGAGCCGACGTCCGAAACCTGATATTGCTCAGTCTGGCGACCGTCGCGGGCGGGTTCCTCACGCCCGGTCTGCCCTTCCTGGGCCTGCCGCTGGCCGCCTTCGCGCTGTGCTGGATCACGTACCGTTTCGGCCTGCCGGCCGGGGTGGCGACCGCGCTCGTCGCGGCCGCTCTCGTCGGTGCATTCGGCCAGTTCCTCGGGCTCGCAGACCCCCTCGACGCGATCTTCGTGGTGTTGGCGCTCGCCATCGTCGGCCCGGCCACGGCCTCAGCGTTGCGGCGGTTCCCGGCGCTCGGCGTGCTCCTCGGAGTCGCGCTCGCGCTGACCGCGGTGTTCGTCGCGTCGCCGACCGGCGCGGCGACACTGTCCGCGATGATCGCGTCGGTGCCCGCGTTCGTGAAGAGCGGGCTCATCGCGACCGGGGCGTCGACCACCCAGACACGGCAGATCAGCGCAACGGTCATGCTGTACCGGCAGGCGTGGCCGTGGATCGCCTACTACCTGATGGGCCTGACCGCGCTCATCGTGGTGCCGCTCGCATCGAGGGCGGCGCGTTCGCTGGCCGTGGACGTCCGGCGGTATCCGCCGCTCGCGCAGATCGACGTCAGCTTCCATTTCGTGTGGCCGGCGATCGCTGGGATCGCGGCGCTCGCGGGCGGGTCGTTCGCGAAGATGCCGCTGCTCGGCACGATCGGGCTCGACATCCTGTTGTTCGTCCGGCCCGTGCTCGTGGCCCAAGGGCTCGGCGACTTCGCCGCACTGTATCGGCGTGCGAACGCGGGGCGGTTCATGAAGGGGTTGGGGTACACGCTGCTCCTGGCGACCGAACTCTTCATCCCGCTCGTGTCCCTGCTCGGCCTGATCGACATCTTCTTCAACCTGAGGAAGCTGCCGCGTGGCGGGGCTCGGCCGCTGGCAGGTGCTCCGCTCGCCTGACGTACCGATCGCCATCGGGTCAGCGAAAGCGACCGTTCGGCGGGAACGTGTCATATCGGTGGATAGTGTGGAAATCGCAGGACTCGTCGCCAACGGCCTGTGGAAAAGCGGTTCCGAGGACGGGGCTCAGGCTCCCGACGGCGAAGCGGGCCGCTACAGTGATGGATGCGGCGTTCCGGGCGTCTCCGGGGCGTCGCGGACGAAGGAGAGACGTTCATGAAGGTCATCCTGACCGCAGAGGTGAAGGGCAAGGGCCACGAGGGCGACGTCGTCGAGGTCGCTCGTGGCTACGCCGTGAACTATCTGCTGCCTCGGCACCTGGCCATCCAGGCAAGCGCCGGCAATGTGAAGCAGCTCGAAGCTCGGATGAGCAACATCCGCAAGCGCAACGAGCAGAGGGAGACCGCCGCCCGCGGCGTCGCCGGGGCGCTCGACGGCAAGTCGGTCGTCATCGAGGCGAAGGCCGGCGACGAGGGCAAGCTCTTCGGGTCGGTCACCGGGCTCATGATCGAGGAAGCGGTCGCGGCGCAGCTCGGCGAGGACATCGACCACAAGCGCATGGAGCTGCACAAGCCGATCAAGACGACGGGCGAGCACCGCGTGACGCTGTCGGTCTTCGGCGACGTCAAGGCGGAATTGCTGGTGAACGTGGTGCCCGAGGGCGGAGCCGCGGAGCCGAGCCGGGCAGGCGCGGTCGCGGCGCCCGAGACCGAGCCCGCGTCCGAGCCGGCCGATGCCGGGGCGGACGCCGCCGAGAGCCCATCATCCACCGGCGAGGACACGACGTCCGACGAGGAAGCCACCGAGCCGGCCAGCGACGACGGTGCCGAAGAGGTTCCGCCGAGCAGCGAGTAGGAGCCGCTCCTCCAAGGAGCGCGCGGGAAGGGGAGCGGTGGCGGAGGACAGCGCACGCCGGAGCGAACGCGGCCCGGTGTGGGGAGCCGACCGCGTGCCGCCGCACGATCTCGACGCGGAGAAGTCCCTGCTCGGTGCGATGCTGCTGACCGCGGAGGCCACTGCGACCGCGCTCAGCAAGGTGAAGACCGAGGATTTCTACCGGCCCGCTCATCGGCGCATCTTCGACGCCGCCGCCGCGCTCTTCGCGAAGGGCGAGCCCTGCGACGTCGTCACCCTCGCGGCTCGGCTCGAATCGACCGGTGAGCTCGAGCAGGCCGGCGGCAAGCCGTACCTGCTCGACGTCGTCAACACGGTGCCGCTCGCGGGCAACGTGGGGATGTACGCCGACATCGTCAAGCGCATGTCCACCCTGCGCAGGCTCATCGTGGCGGCCACGCGCATCGCCGCGCTCGGCTATGAGGCGCCTGACGACATCGACGGCGTCATCGAGGAGGCCGAGCGGCAACTCTTCGACGTGACGAACGAGCGCATCGAGACCACGTTCCGCCCGATCGACGCGCTCATGGAGGACGGCTGGAAGAAGCTCGAGGAGCTCTACGAGCGCCAGGAGCACCTCACCGGCGTGCCCACCGGCTGGGATGAGCTCGACAAGTTGCTGGCGGGGCTCCACCGCGGCGACCTCATCGTGGTCGCCGCGCGGCCGTCGGTCGGTAAGACGGCCTTCGCGCTCAACATGGCCGTGAACGCCGCGAAGCGCGGCGTTTCCGTCGGCGTGTTCTCGCTCGAGATGTCCGCCGAACAGCTGGTGATGCGGATCCTCTCGTCGGAGTCGAAGGTCGACGGCCAGAAGCTGCGCACGGGCCGGCTCTCGGACGGCGACTGGACGCCGATCATGAACGCCATGGGCCGCCTCGACCAGTGCGATCTGCACGTGGACGACACGCCCGCGCTCTCCATCATGGAGTTGCGGGCGAAGGCCCGCCGCATGTTCCGAGGGAAGCCGAACGGTCTTCTCATCGTCGACTATCTGCAGCTGATGCAGCCGCAGCGGGCGCGTTCCGAGAACCGCCAGGTCGAGATCGCCGAGATCTCGCGCGGGCTCAAGATCCTCGCCAAGGAGCTCGACATACCCGTCGTCGCCCTGTCGCAGCTGTCCCGCGCCGTCGAGCAGCGCGCCGACAAGCGGCCGATGCTCTCCGACCTGCGCGAATCCGGCGCGATCGAGCAGGACAGCGACGTGGTCATGTTCATCCACCGCGACACCTACAAGCGTGACGATCCCGGCGACGACGGGCAGCGCGGGCACGTGCCTCCGAAGGGCGTCGCCGAGATCATCGTGGCGAAGCACCGCAACGGTCCGACGGACACGGTGCAGCTGATCTACCACGAGCCGTTCATGCGCTTCGTCACCCCGCATCCCGCCTCGGGGCTCGTCCAAGCTCCGGCCGCGGTCGAGGCGCCCCCGCTGTAGGCATCCGGCCCCGCGCGGGAATGCACGATCGGCGGCACCGTGTGAGACGATCCTGTCACGGCGCGGTCCGCGACGGTCGGCTGAGGGGAGACGGGATGTCGAGCGAGCGGTACGACGTGGTCATCGTCGGTGCCGGGCCGGCGGGCATCTTCACGGCGCTCGAGCTCACGCACAACGGCTATCGCGGCCGCGTGCTCCTCCTCGAGAAGGGCCGGCCGCTGGACGAGCGCAGATGCCCGGGCCGCGAACTCGGCTGCGTCGAGTGCCGCGTCTGCGACGTCATGACCGGCTGGGGCGGGGCCGGTGCGTTCTCGGACGGCAAGCTCACGCTGACCACCGAGGTCGGCGGCTGGCTCGGAGACTACGTCGAGCACGAGCAGCTCGAGCGGCTGATCGCCGACGTGGACGGGACCTGGATACGTTTCGGAGCGCCCCCGACCGTCACCGAGCCCGATCCCGCGACGGCCGAACTGCTCGCGCACGAAGCGACGCTCGCCGGCATGCGGCTCGTGCCGATGCGCGTGCGCCACATCGGCACCGATCGCGCGCCCTCGGTCCTGGCGGCGATGCGCTCCGAGCTCGAGTCCCGCGGCGTCGCGATACGGACCGGCACGGCGGTCCTGGCGCTGCTGACCGACGACGGGACGCGCGTGGCGGGCGTCCAGCTCGCCGATGGGACCCGTATCGAAGCGGCCACGGTCGTGGCGGCGCCGGGCCGCGAAGGCGCCGACTGGCTCGCGGGCGAGGCCAAGCGTCTCGGCATCGGCCTCGTGCAGAACGCGGTGGACATCGGGGTGCGTGTCGAAGTGCCCGCGCCGATCATGGAGCGGCTCACCGACGCGCTCTACGAGGCCAAGCTCATCTACCACTCGCGCCAGTTCGGCGACCGCGTGCGCACCTTCTGCATGAACCCGTACGGCGAGGTGACGACCGAGTGCTACGGCAGCATCACCACGGTCAACGGCCACTCGTTCGCCGAGACGCGCACGGCGAACACCAACTTCGCCGTGCTCGTGTCGCAGCGCTTCACGGAGCCCTTCGACGATCCGATCGCCTACGGCGAGGAGATCGCCCACCTCGCCAACCTGCTTTCCGGCGGCGTGATCGTGCAGCGCCTCGCCGACCTGAAGGCCGGACGCCGGTCGACGCCGGCGAGGATGGAGCAGTCCGAGGTCACGCCGACCATGACGTGCGCCGTCCCCGGCGACCTCGCGTTCGTGCTGCCGTACCGCCATCTCGCGGACATCCTCGAGTTCATCGAGGTGCTCGACCGGCTCGCGCCGGGCGTGAACGGGCCCGGCACCCTGCTGTACGGTGTCGAGGTCAAGTTCTACTCGTCGCGCGTCGAGGTCGACGCGACGCTGTGCACGAAGGTGGCGGGCCTGTACGCGGTCGGCGACGGTGCGGGCGTCACGCGCGGGCTCGTGCAATCGAGCGCCAGCGGCGTCATCGCCGCGCGCGCGATACTCGCCGCCGTCTGAGGCCGGCTACTCGGACAGCCGCTTGTGGAACCGGGTGACCGCCAGCCCGAAGATGGCGACGGCGAACACGACCATCGCCGCGAGCGGGGCCCACAGGTCCGCGATGTCCGACCCCTTGAGGAAGGCGCCGCGCAGGACGACGAGCGCGTAGCGCAAGGGGATCAGGTACGTCAGCGGGACGATCGCCGCCGGCATCGACTCTATCGGGAAGATGAACCCGGACAGGACCATCGTCGGGATCATGATGAACATCACGGTCTGCTGTGCCTGCTGCTGTGTCCGCGAGACGAGGGAGATCAGAAGCCCCATCCCGATCGACGTCAGCGTGAACAGCACGAGCCCGGCCGCCACGGTCAGGACGCTTCCGTTGAACGGCACGTCGAACCAGTAGCGGCCGATGAGCACGATGAAGGTCATCTGGACGCTGGCGATCACGACGTACGGCAGGACCTTGCCGGTGAGGTACTCGGCACGCGTGATCGGCGTGACCATCATCTGTTCGAGGGTCCCCGCGGCGCGCTCGCGCACGACCGCCTGGCTCATGATCACCATGATGGACAGCATGAGGATCGAGCCCACCAGGCCGGGCACCATCGCGTTCACGTTCTTGAGTCCCGGGTTGTACAGCACCCGCACGCGTGCATCGATCGTGGGACCGCCCGTCGCGCGGCCCGCCGCCGCGAGCAGGTCCCGGTCGAAGGCCGCGACGATCTCGGCGGCGTAGCCGCTGGCCACCGACGCCGTCTTGGAGTCGGCCCCGTCGACGACGATGCCGATGGGCACGGTCCGTCCCTCGTCGATCGCGTCGGACGTGCCCCGCTCGATGATGAGGCCGACCTCGGCCCGCCCGCTGTCGATGAGCGGCTGGAGCGACGCTTCGCTCGACACGTGCCGCGTGATCACGAAGTAGCCGCTCGACGAGAACGCGTCGGCGATCTGACGGGACATGGCGGTGTTGTCCCCGTCGACGACGGCCGTCGGCAGGTTGCGCACGTCGGCGCCGACGACGTAGCCGAACATGATCACGTACATGATCGGCATGATGAAGATGAGCGGCAGCAGCAGGCGGTCGCGGCGGAGCTGCAGCAGCTCCTTCCACATGACGAGGCGGAGACGGCGCAGGCTCATCGCGCGCCTCCTTCGCCGGGGCAGCGCGTTCGGCCGCGGCGATTCATGCGCTCCTGCGATTCAGGAGCGTGGCGACGGCGAGCGCCACGACCGCGTACGCGAAGAGTTGGAGCACCTGCGGACCGAGGATGTTCCACGACGAGCCTCGCAGGAAGACGCCGCGCGCGATCTCGACCATGTAGCGGCCCGGGAACGCGTACGACACGATCTGGAGCGGCACGGGGATCGACGACAGCGGGAACGCCATGCCGGACAGCATGAAGCCCGGCAGGAACGATATGAGGAGCGCCGCGATGTTCGCGCTCTCGAGCGTCGGCGCGACCGCGGAGATGACGAGCCCGAGCGAGAGCGAGCACAGGATGAAGAGCGCGACGCCGACCGCCAGGACGCTCACGTCTCCTCGCAAGGGGACGCCGAAGACGCCCAGCGCGACGGCGGTGATCGCCACCGTGTCGAGCACGCCCAGCGCCGCCCACGGCGCGATCTTGCCGACGACCAGCTCGCCGTGGGTGAGCGGCGATTCCAGCAGTTGCTCGAGCGTCCCGTTGACGCGCTCCCTCACCAGGGTCACGGACGTCTGCTGGATGGTGACGATCATGATGATGACGACCATGAGCCCGGGAACGAGGAAGTCGGCCGAGCGCCGTTCGGGGTTGTACCACGTGCGGATGAAGGGCTGGAGAGAGCCGACCACCGTGCCGCCCGAGCCGCGCGCGGCCATCCACGTGGCGAGCGCGTCGCGGCTGAGGACGTCGTTGAGCGAGGCCGCGTACGTCTGACCGAGCTGCGCCGAGTTCGGCTCGCTCCCGTCGACGAACACGCCGACCGAGCCGGCGCGCCCGGCCGCGATCGCGTCGCCGAACCCTGGCTGCACGACGATCGCGACGCGCGCGTCGCCGCGCCGGAAGGCCGCGTCGATGGCGGCGTAGTCGGCGACCGATCCGCGCAGGTCGAAGAAGCCCGAGGTGCCGTACGCTCGCACGTACGCACGGCTCTGGGCGGTCCTGTCGAGATCCAACACCACGCTGGGCACGTTGCGGACGTCGAAGCTGATGGCGTACGCGAAGAGAAGCAGTTGGATGAGCGGGAGGACGAGGACGGCGACGATCATGCGCCAGTCGCGCGCGATGTGGATGAACTCCTTGCGCGCGATCGCGGTCATGCGCCTGAGCGAATCGAGCATCTCTACCCCTCTGGGACGTTCCCCCAGCGACCGGCGGATATCGTCGGGATGATTGTGCTCTACCGGGAGGAGAGCGTGACAGGGCGCCGTCAGGGGCAGGAACCCGTTGACATGCGCGACCGGCGGTTGTAGCTTCGGAATGTGAGTGATTGATAACTACGGGCATGGCGTGCCGCGCGCCGCGCCCTCGATCGTGCCGGCCGCAGGGCATGCGGTCCGGCTCGCCCCTCCTTCGCGAAAAGGTGCACGAGTGACTTCTCCGCTCCCGGAACGCGTCCCGGCACGACCGGGGACCCGATGACGCGCAAGACGCTCGCCTGGATCGCAGCCGTCGTCGTGGTGATCGCGGCCGTCGTCGGCATCGCGTGGGGAAGCGCGCTCAGCGCGCCGGCTTCGGGGACCCTCGCGCTCGCCGGCGACGTGCGCGCGCAGAGCGTGACCGTCAACGCCCCGGCGATCGTCTACCCGGCGATAGACACCTCGGTCGGCATCGCGACGACCGCGACGGCCGGGCCGCCGGCGCGCTCTTCGGCGGGCATGTCGGTCTCGATGTCGCGCCTGCCGGTCGTGTCCGGCCGGCTGGCCGCGGTCTACGTGGGTCTCGGCAGCCGCGTCACCACCGGCCAACCGCTCGTGCAACTGGACACGGCCATGCTCGACCTCGGCGTCGAGCAGGCCGAGGCGAACGCGACGAGGGCGCGCACGCAGGTGGACGTGCTCGACTCCCTCCTGGACACCCTCGGCGGCAGCGCGCAGACGGTCGCCACCGCGCGCGCGAAGCTCCTCGCGACCGGCTCGACCCTCACCGCCGCGCTCTCACAGGCCGAGGCGGGACGCGTGAAACTGCTGTCGGCCATCGCGGCGCTCGAGCAGGTCATCTCGCACCTGCCGACGTCCACGCCGATGCCGCCGACGTCGACGGTGCCGCCCGGCCGCCGGAGCCCGAACCCGGTCGTCGTGCTCGCCCAGCTGAAGGCGCAGCTGGCGCAGCTCGATGCCGCCATCGTGAAGCTGCGGAGCGGGCTCGCTCTGCTGGCCAGCGGCAAGGCGCAGCTGGCGTCTGCGAGCTCCCAGCTCGACACCGCCCGCTCCCAGCTCGAGACCGCGCGCGACGTCGCGAACATCATGGTGGGGGCGCAGGAACTCGGCGTGTCGGTCGCCGAGGTCGAGCGCGACCAGGCACGCATCCTCTCGCCCGTCTCCGGGGTCGTGACCTACGTGCTGGCGGCCGGTTCCACGGCGATGGTGGGCACGCCGCTGGACGCGATCACGCCGGACCGCCCCGTCCTGGTGGACACGTATGTCGCCGACAACCAGATCGCCGGAGTGTCGGTGGGCGAGCGTGCCGACGTGAGCTACGACTCGGCGCCGGGAGCGGTGCTGCACGGGCGCGTGACGATCATCGCGGCGAGCTCGACGTTCCCGCCGACCTCGTTCCCGACGAACCTCATCCATCTCACGCGCGCACTCGAAGTGACCATCACGCTCGACCGCGGTCCCGCACCGCCGCCGGGCACTCCCGTGGATCTGGTCATCCACACGCACGGCTGAGCGACGAGACAGGGACAGGCGCCGACCAAGAAGGAGTCCGAAGGCGAAATGAGACGGATCATCGTGATCGTCGTCGTGGTCGTCGTGCTCGCGGCGATCGGGTACTACGGCTACCAGTACTACGAGACCTCGACCGGCGCCAACGTGAGCGGCCTCACCGGCAGCGGCACGATCGAGACCGACCAGATCTCGATCACGCCGCAGACGTCGGGCCGCATCATCGTGGCTCCGCCTGAAGAGGGTGTCGCGGTCACGAAGAACGCCGTGCTCTTCCGGCTGGACCCGACGCTCGCCGACCTGCAGGTCAAGCAGGCGGAAGTGGGCGTGAGCGCGGCGAAGGCGAACTACAGCGACGTGAAGGACGCGTCGGGCTCGACGTCCGCGCAGATAGACGCCGCCAAGGCGCAGCTGCAGCAGGCGGAAGTCGCACTGTCCATGACCCGTGTGCAAGCGGGCTACGTGACGATCACGGCGCCGTTCAGCGGCGTTCTGACCAACATCGCGGCCAACGTCGGCGAGAACGCCGTGCCCGGCAGCACGCTCGCCATCCTGAGCAACCCCGCGAGCCTCACGGTCACGATCTACATCGCCGAGAACGAGATCGGCAAGGTCCAGCGTCGGTCAGGCGGGCACGCTCACCACCGACTCGACGACGAAGGTCTATCACGGCGGTCGTCGTCTTCGTGAACTCACAGGCCGAGTTCACGCCGTCATCGATCGAGACCAAGGACCAGCGCGTGAAGCTCGTCTATCAGGTCAAGCTGCGGATCACCGACGCCGACACTTCGCTCAAGCCGGGCATGCCGGCCGACGTGGTGCTCAAGTGACCGATCGGTACCACGGCACCGAGAACGCGATCGAGGCCCGGGAGCTCACCAAGCGCTTCCGCTCGATCACGGCCGTCGACGCCCAGACGTTCAGCGTGCCGCGTGGCGAGGTCTTCGGGCTCGTCGGCCCCGACGGCGCCGGCAAGTCCACGCTCATCCGGATGCTCACGACGGTGCTCATCCCGACATCGGGGGACGCGCTGATCTTCGGCAAGTCGGTCGTGACCGCAGGCGCACGACATCAAGCCGCGCATCGGCTACATGTCGCAGGCGTTCTCCCTCTATGGCGATCTCACCGTGCGCGAGAACCTCGACTTCTTCGCCGAGCTGCGCGGCGTGGCGCGACACGCCATGGAGGAGCGGGCGAAGCGGCTGCTCGAGTTCTCGGGGCTCACGGAGTTCGCGAAGCGGCAGGCGCAGTTCCTCTCCGGCGGCATGAAGCAGAAGCTCGCGCTGGCGGCGACGCTGATCTCCGAGCCGGACCTGCTCTTCCTCGACGAGCCGACCACGGGCGTCGACCCGGTCTCGCGGCGCGAGTTCTGGCGCATCATCTCCGACCTGCACCGGCAGGGCATCACGGTGTTCGTCGCGACGCCGTACATGGACGAGGCGGAGCGCTGCAACGAGATCGCGTTCATGACGCAGGGCAGGATCATCCTGCGCGACACGCCAGCCGGCATGAAGCGGCGCGTGCCGGGACGCATGTTCGAGGTCGCCGTGAGCGACTACCGGCGGGCGATGGCGCTCGTGAGGTCGCTGCCGTTCGTCACGAGCGTCGAGGTATCGGGTGAGCTCCTGCGGGTGCTCGTCGGCAAGTCGATGGACGCCGCGGGAGCGCGAGGGCGAGCTGCGGGCGGCGCTGGGAGGCGCGGGCTTCGCGGTCGAGCGCGTGCGAGAGGCGCCCACCGATCTCGAGATGGCGTTCGCGACGCTCATGCCCGACACGACGATCGTACCGGCGAGCGACGCGGGTCCTGGCGGTGCCGAGATGAACCGCATTCTCGCCATCGCGCGCAAGGAGTTCATCCACATCATGCGCGACCGCGCGGCTCCTCGCCATCGATCCTGCTGATGCCGCTCATCCAGCTCTTCCTCTTCTCCTACGCGCTGTCGTTCAACGTGAAGAACATCCCGACCGCCGTCCTCGACCAGGACAACTCGTCCTACAGCCGGCAGTACGTGGCGGCCCTGCAGCAGTCGAACTACTTCACAGGTCGACCGAGAACCTGACGTCGATGACCCAGGTTGAACAACGTGTTCTCGCAGAACCAGGCCGAGGTCGTCGTGGTGCTCTCGCCGACGCTTCGGCAGCGACATCGCCGCGGGACGGCTCGGGGCGGTCCAGGTGCTGATCGACGGCTCCGACCCGAACACCGCACAGGTCGCGCAGGGCTACGCCGCGGCGCTGTCGCGGCGTCTTCGGCGGCCGCGTCGCCCTGAGCGAGGCTCGAGGCGAAGGGCGCGAACACCTCACTCCTCTCGGGCATCACCGCGTCGATCCGCACGCTGGTACAACCCCGAGGACAAGTCGGCCAACTACTTCGTCCCGGGGCTCATCGTCATCCTGCTGACGATGGTGACCATCCAGCAGACCGCGCTACACGCTCGTGCGCGAGAAGGAGAACGGCACCTACGAGCAGCTCGTCGTGTCCCCGATCCGCAGGATCGAGCTGATGGTCGGCAAGATCGCGCCGTGGGCGCATCATCGGCGCGCTCGAGGTCGTCATCATCTCGGTGATCGGGATCCTCGCCTTCCAGATCCCGTTCCGCGGGTCCGTGGTGCTGTTCGCGCTCGGCAGCCTGCTCTACGTCGTCTGCACGCTCGGCCTGGGACTCATCGTCTCCGCCCGCGCATCGTCGGTGGAGACCGCCAACCAGCTCGTCGGCGCTGCTCGCGATCCTTCCCGGCGTTCATGCTGTCCGGCTTCATCTTCCCGATCAGCCAACCTGCCGCTTGGCGCTGCAGGCGATCTCGTACCTGTTCCCGACGCGCTACTTCATGGTGATCACGCGCACGATCTTCCTGAAGGGCGGCTCGTTCGCGATCCTCTGGCCCCAGTTCGCGGCTCTCGCCGTCTTCGCGGTCGCCATCGTGGTCGCTCGCGGCGGCCACCTACCGAGAGAGGGCGTGACGCGCATGTCGTGGCGACGCATCCGCCTTCTCATCTGGAAGGAGTTCATCGCAGCTCGGCGCGACCGCTCGATGCTGCCCATCCTGTTCATCATGCCGATCATCCAGCTGCTGCTGTTCGGCTACGTGGTCGGCTCCAGCGTGCGCAACATCGACCTCGCGGTGCTCGACCAGGACCACACCGTGCAATCGCGCGTCGTGGTCGCAGGCGTTCGTCGACTCCGGGCTACTTCACCGTCGTGACGCGGCCAGCCAGACGAGCAGGCGCATGGAGAACGCGGTGGACGGCAACACCGCGGTCGACGGCGATCATCATCCCGAAGGGTTTTGGGAAGCTCGTCGAGGAGCGCAAGCCGTCGCAGTTGGGCATCATCGTCGACGGCTCCGACAGCCAGGTGGGCCAGCTGGCCTCAGGCTACGGGGCCGAGATCGTCCAGAGCCTGAGCTCCGAGTTCTACGGCGCAGCGGCGCGATAGCGCCCGGCGCCTCGCCGGCGGTGGGGATCGACGCGCGGACACGGGTGCTGTACAACCCGACGCTGCGCGCCGTGAACACGATGGTGCCGGCCCTGCTCGCGTTCATCCTGCTGATGTCGACCACGAACCTCATGAGCCAGGCGATCGTGAAGGAACGCGAGCGCGGCACGCTCGAGCAGCTGTTCGTGACGCCCATCGGGCGCACCGACTACCTGCTCGGCAAGCTCGTCGCCCTACTTCCTGCTGGGGACGATGCAGGTCATCGCTCGTGTTCATCGTCGGCGTCCTGTGGTTCCAGGTGCCGTTCAACGGGTCGCTGCTCGTCATCGGCGCGGGCCTGCTGCTCTTCATGCTCTGCTCGCTGGGCGTCGGCATGCTGCTGTCGCTGATCTCGCGCACCCGGCAGCAGGCGCAGCAGATCGTCGTCGTTCCTCCAGATGCCGCAGATGATGCTGTCCGGCTTCATGTTCCCGCTGGCGTCGTTGCCGACGTGGCTGTACGCGCTCACCTTCCTCATCCCGCTGCGCTACATCCTCGTCATCGTGCGCTCGAACTTCCTCAAGGGGTCCGGCTTCGGCGCGCTGTGGCCGCAGTTCGCCGCGATGGCGGTATTCTCCCTCGCCATCTTCATCGTTCGCGCCTGTCGCGCTTCCAGAAGCGCCTCGCCGACTAATCTTCGAAGGCAGGCACCGATGGCATCTCCCCTGGACAGAAAGAACCAGGCACCCGAGCTGATCGCGCCCGTGCGACGACGCCATCGTCGTCAGCAAGCTGCGCAAGATGTTCGGCGACTTCGTGGCGGTCGACTCGATCGACCTCATGGTCGGCAAGCGGGCGAGATCTTCGGGTTCCTCGGCCCGAACGGCTCGGGGAAGACGACCACGATCCGCATGCTGTGCGGCACGATCGAGCCCACCGCCGGGACCGCGACGGTCATGGGCTACGACATCGCGCCGGGACCCCGAGCAGTGTCCGCTGCAACATCGGCTACATGTCGCAGAAGTTCTCGCTGTTCCAGGACCTGACCGTCGACGAGAACCTGCGCTTCTACTCCGGTGTCTACGGGCTGACCGCCGAGAAGTTCGCCGAGCGCCGCGCCTACATCCTCAAGATGGCCGACCTCGAGGGCCGCGAGCGCGAACTCACCGAGAACCTGTCGGTCGGCTGGAAGCAGCGCCTCGCGCTCGGCTGCGCGACGCTCCACGAGCCCAAGCTCATCTTCCTCGACGAGCCCACCTCAGGCGTGGACCCGAACGCCCGCCGGCAGTTCTGGGAGCTGCTCTACGACCTCGCCAACGCCGGCGTGACGCTGTTCGTGACCACGCACTACATGGACGAGGCGACGCACTGCAACCGCCTCGCGTTCATCTACCGGGGCGACATCATCGCCGACGGCACCCCGCAGGAGATCAAGGTCGGGCCTCGAGAAGGACACGATCCTGCGGCTCGACGTGGATGACGGCGAGGGCGCTCTCGCGGCGCTGCAGGGACAACCCGCGTCGTGGCCGAGGCGTACATGCAGGGCGCGATGCTCCAGGTGAACATCGGCCACCTGAGCGCGGAGGAGGCCGACCTTCCGGCCGTCCTCGGCGCGGCGGGATTCGTGGTCCACGGTGTCGAACGCGTCGAGCCGACGCTCGAGGACGCGTTCGTGCACCTCGTCGGCGAGCAGGGGGGGCGGGCATGATGGGCGGGTCGCGCCGCCCGCGTCGCCGTACTTCGCCGATTTCGTGGCGGGACGGCGCGGGACGATCCTCGACGCGGCGCTCGCGGTCTTCTGCGAGAAGGGCTACGCAGGCGGCACCATGAGCGAGATCGCGGCGCGCCTCGGGCGTGACCGAGCCCGCTCTCTATCGCCACTACGCCGGCAAGGAGGCGCTCTACGCCGACCTGCTCGGCCTGGCGGGAGACCACATCGTCGAGGTCGCGGCGAGCCGCATGGCGGACGTCCGGCCGGAGACGCTCCACGCGGCGCTGACGGCCCTCGTCGCGCGCGGCGGTCCGCAGCCGCAACGTGCCGGGACGGGGGGCATGATGGGGATCCTCCTCGCGTCCGCCCCGCACAACCAGGCGCTGCTCGACACGTTCCGCGACCACTTGGCGCGGCCGATGGTCGCATCCATCCGCGCGTTCGTGCCGCGCGTCGACGCCTTCTTCGGCATCACGAGGTCTCCGGAGCAGCTGGAGAGCGCGGTGCGCGCCTTCACGTCGCTGCTCGTCGGCTACTTCGCCACCGCCAAGGTGCTCGGGATGCCCGACGACGACGCAGCGATCGTCGACGCGATGCTCGCCGTCATGGGCTGGGCGGGCCGAACGGCGGCCTGACCGCGGCCGGTTCCGGCGGCGGTGCCGCTTTCGCGCTGCAGCGGACCGGAGCGCCTTCGGGTGGCATCGTCGGGGAGCGTCCGTCATACTGTGCCAGGCGCGGCCCGTGGCGGTCGTGCGCGCGCGTGCGGGGCCGGCGAGGCCTTCGCACCCGGTCCGGGAGCGGCGGCGATGAGTCCGCGGGACCGATCCTTCAAGGAGTGGCCGACACATGGCCGGCATCGTGCTCGTCGGCGCCCAGTGGGGCGACGAAGGCAAGGGCAAGATCACCGACCTTCTCGCGGACGACATGGACTTCGTCGTCCGCTTCCAGGGCGGCAACAACGCCGGGCACACGATCGTCCACGGCGGTCGCACGCTCAAGCTGCACCTCATCCCGAGCGGGATCATGTATCCGCACATCACGCCGGTGATCGGCAACGGCGTCGTCATCGACCCGAAGGTGCTGCTCGAGGAGATGGACACGCTGGAGGCCGACGGCCTGTCGACGCACCGCCTGCTCATCAGCGTGCAACGCGCACCTCATCATGCCGTACCACCGCGACCTCGACGGCGCGAGCGAGACGCCGGCTCGGCAGCAACGAGATCGGCACGACGCGCCGCGGCATCGGCCCCGCGTACATGGACAAGGCCTCGCGCCTGGGCATCCGCGTGCAGGACCTCACCGACGAGCACATCCTGCGCGAGAAGCTCGAGGCCGCGCTGCTCGAGAAGAACGACATCCTCGAGAAGGTCTACGGCCTGCCCACGTACACGGTCGACGAGATCGTCGACGGAGTACATGGGCTACGCCGAGCGCATCAAGCCGCACATCGCCGACACCGTCGCACGTCATCAACCGCGCGCTGCGAGGCCGACCAGTGGGTGTTCTTCGAAGGCGCGCAGGGCACGCTGCTCGACCTCGACCACGGCACGTACCCGTTCGTGACGTCGTCGCTCGCCGACGGCCGGCGGCGCGTGCACCGGCGCGGGCGTCGGCCCGAAGGCGATCGACCGCGTGCTCGGCATCGCGAAGGCGTACATCACGCGCGTCGGCTCCGGCCCGTTCCCGACGGAGCTGCCTTCCGAGCCGGGCAGCGTCGGCGAGCTGCCTCACGCAGAAGGTGGCGGCGAGTTCGGCACGACGACCGGCCGCCAGCGCCGCTGCGGCTGGTACGACGGCGTGATCGTCCGCTACGCCGTGCAGGTCAACGGGCTCACCGACCTCGTCATCACGAAGCTCGACGTGCTCTCGCGAGCTCGACACGATCAAGGTGTGCGTCGCCTACGAGTACGAGGGCACGCGCTACAACGAGCTGCCGTGCCACCAGACGGCGTTCCATCACGCGAAGCCCGATCTACGAGGAGCTCCCGGGCTGGAAGAGCCGACATCACCGGCTGCCGCACTTCGAGGAGCTGCCCAAGGAGGCGCGCGACTACATCAGGTTCATCGAGGACCTCGCCGAGGTGCCGGTCTCGATCATCGCCGTCGGCCCGAGCCGCGAGCAGACGATCATGCGCCGCTGGGAGAGTGGCGGCCCGTCGACGTCGTACAATCACGCCGTGAAGCCGGCATGCGCCGTCGGCGGGCGGGTCTGCGGGACGCCGCCGTCGCATCGGAGGGGTCGGCGATGCGCATCCTCGTTCTCGGCGGCGGCGGCCGCGAGCACGCGATCGTGTGGGCGCTCGCGACGCTCGGCGCGCTCGACCCGAAATCCTCGTCGCGCCCGGCAACGGCGGCACCGCCGCCATCGCGACCAACGTCCCGAGCTCGACATCGAGGACGCCGCGAGCGGTGGCCGACTTCGCGGCTGCGAACGGCATCGACCTCGTCGTCGTCGGGCCCGAGGGGCCGCTGGTGGCCGGCGTCGCCGACGCGCTGCACGCGCGCGACGTCAAGGTGTTCGGACCGAGCGCGCTCGCGGCGCGGCTCGAGGGCAGCAAGGCGTTCGCGAAGGGCGTCATGCGCCGCCACGCATCCCGACCGCCGATTCGCACGCCTTCCAGCCGACGGAGTCACGCGGCGCTCGACGTACGTCGAGTCGCGAGCCGTGCCCGATCGTGGTCAAGGCCGACGGCCTCGCGGCGGGCAAGGGCGTGACCGTCGCGACAGACTCGCGCGAGGCGCGGAGCGCGCCGTCGAGGAGTGCTTCGACGGCCGGTTCGGCGAGGCCGGCGAGACGCGTCGTCATCGAGGAGTTCCTGTCGAGGGCCGGAGTGCTCGCTCCTCGCGTTCGTCGACGGCGCGACCGTCATGCCGATGGTGCCCGCGCAGGACCACAAGCGCGCGCTCGACGGCGACACCGGGCCCGAACACCGGCGGCATGGGCGTGTACTCTCCGGTGCCCGGCGTGCGACGTCGACGACGCACGCGAGATGGTCGACATCCTGGAGCGGACCGTCGCGGGGCTGCACGCGGAGGGCCTCGGTTACCGCGGCGTCCTCTACGGCGGGTTCATCCTCACCGAGCGACGGCCCGAAGGTGCTCGAGTACAACGCGCGCTTCGGCGACCCGGAGACCCAGGTGCTCCTGCCGCGGCTCGACACCGACCTCGCTCGACGTGCATGCTCGCGGTCGCGGACGGCGACGCTCGAGGGCACGGAGCTCGAGTGGGCGCGACGACGTGGCGGTCTGCGTCGTGCTCGCGTCCGGCGGCTACCCGGGCGACTACGAGAAAGGCAAGCCGATCAGCGGCATCGCCGACGCCGAGAGCGTCGCCGGGCGTCACGGTCTTCCACGCCGGCACGGCGCTGCGCGACGACGGCACGCTCGTCACCGCCGGCGGCCGCGTGCTCGACGTCACCGCGGTCGCGCCCACGCTTCGCGCAAGCACGCGAGCGCGCGTACGAGGCGTGCGGGCAAGATCAGCTTCGACGGCATGTTCTACCGCAGCGACATCGCGTCGCGGGCGCTCGACGCGCAGCCGGACACGGCGGAGTGCTAGGTGCTCGCTGAGCGGCTCCTCACCCCGGTCGTCCGGACGCTGAACTCGCGCTACCTCGCCCTCGAGCATGCCGACGTGCCGCGGCTGCCGGGCCCCGGCCGGGCCGGGAGTACCTGCTCTACGTGCACGTGCCGTTCTGCCAGCGGCTCTGCCCGTACTGCTCGTTCAACCGCTTCCCGTTCACGGAGGAGCGCGCCGTCCCGTACTTCGAGCGTCTGCGCGAAGAGATGCGCATGGTCGCCGACCTCGGCTACGACTTCGCGTCCATGTACGTCGGCGGCGGCACGCCGACGATCATGCTCGACGAGCTCGCCGACACGATCGACCTGGCGCGCGAGCTCTTCTCCATCCGCGAGGTCTCCTCGGAGACCAACCCGAACCACCTGACGCCCGAGTACGTCGAGGCGCTCGCGCCGCGCGTGCAGCGGCTTCAGCGTCGGCGTCCAGAGCTTCGACGACGGGCTGCTGCAGGCAGATGGACCGCTACGACAAGTACGGCTCCGGCGCGGAGATCCTCGAGCGCATCCAGGCGACCGCCGGCGCGTTCCACTCGATGAACGTCGACATGATCTTCAACTTCCCGAGCAGACGCGAGCGATGCTGCGCCGCGACGTCGAGCTGCTGAAGGAGCAGCGGCTGCAACCAGACCACGTTCTACCCGCTCATGGCCTCGCCCGTCGTCTCGCGCGAGCTCGCGCGCACGGTCGGCCCGGTCGACTACGAGCGCGAGGCCCAGTTCTACCGCATCCTCTCGGAGGAGCTGTCCGACACGTTCGAGAACGGCAGCGCGTGGACGTTCTCGCGCATCGGCGGGCGGCATGATCGACGAGTACATCGTCGACTACGAGGAGTACGTCGGGATCGGCTCGCGGCGCGTTCTCGTTCCTCGACGGCACGCTGTACGTGAACACGTTCTCGCTGCGCGAGTACGGCGAGCGGCTGGGCGCCGGCCGGATGAGCGTCGCGGGCAGGAAGGCGTTCGGCATCGCACGAGCGCATGCGGTACCGGTTCCTCATGGAGCTGTTCGGCCTGAAGCTCGACAAGAGGCCGTTTCGAGCGCGACTTCGGCGTCAGATCGACCGGGGGCTGCGATCGAGATGGCGTTCATGCGCGCGGCGGGCGCGTTCGACCGCGACGACGCCGGAGGTCGCTCACGCTCACCGAGCGCGGGCAGCTACCTGCATGGTCGCGATGATGCGGGAGTTCTTCATCGGCGTGAACAACGTGCGCGACCAGGCGCGCGCGGCGCCTGAAGCCCGACGAGCGCGAGCTGCTCTTCGGCGAGGGCGAGCCGTGCCCCGCCGAGGGCAGCGCGCCGCCGCCTCCCGTCGGGCCGCGCGAGTGACCGAAGAAGAAGGAGACGTGCCATGAGATCGACGCGGACCGGCCTCGGGATACTGCTGGTCGCCTACGTCGTCGCGGCGGTGATCGTGGGTTTCGGCGTGGCCGTGATCGCGTCGCTCCTGGAGCTGTCGGCGATCGCGATCGCCGTCATCGTCGCGATCGTGCTCATCGCGCTGGCGCTGCTCGTCTTCCGAGGCCCGGCGAGCAGGCTGGGCGACGAGCCGAAGGACAAGGAGTGAACCGTGGCTGAACCCCTCGTCGGCGTGATCGTCGGGTCGAAGTCCGACCTGGACGTCATGGAGCAGTGCACGGGGACGCTGGAGGCGCTGGGCGTCCCGTTCGAGCTGATCGTCGCGTCCGCGCACCGTCAGCCCGAGAAGGTGACCGCGTGGGCGGAAGCGCTCAGCGGCCGCGGGGTCAAGGTCGTCATCGCGGCGGCGGGGAAGGCCGCGCACCTCGGCGGCGTGGTCGCGGCCCATACGACGCTCCCCGTCGTCACCGTGCCGATGAAGACGTCGGACCTGGGCGGCCTAGACTCGCTGCTCTCGATGGTACAGATGCCGTCGGGCGTGCCGGTGGCGTGCGTGGCCATCAACGGTGCGAAGAACGCGGCGATCCTCGCCACGCAGGTTCTCGCCACCTCCATGCCCGTGTACGCGGACGCGGTCGAGCGCTTGAAGCGGGAGATGGCCGAAGGTTAGGCCGGGCCGGCGGAGGCATCCCATGCGCGTCCTCGTCCTCGGAGAAGGTGCCACGGCCCGTCTCGTGATGTCGCAGGCGATCGGCCACGGCCACGACGTCACCGTGTTCGCGCGCGCGGAGGCGGGCGACACCGCCGGACGCCGGCCGCGGCTCGTGACCGGGGCGTTCTCCGACGCGTCCGCCGTGGCCGAGGCCGTGGAGGGCCAGCGGGCCGTGGTTCTTTGCCTGGAGCCGTCCTCGGCGGGGTCGACGCACGACGCCGCCGATGCCGCGGCCACGGTCGTGCGCGCGATGACGGCACGAGGCGTCCGGCGTCTCGTGGCGCTCTCCTCGTTCGGTGTCGGCGCCTCGCGCGGCGCGCTGCCGCTGAGCGCCCGGGCCCTCCTGCTCGTCGCGTGCTCCCGGGAGGCGCGTGACGATCTCGAGCACATGGAGGGCGACATCATGCTCTCGGACCTCGAGTGGACGATCGTGCGCGCCGCCCGTCTCACGAACGGGCCGCAGCGGGGCAGGTACCGCGTGGTCGATGGGGCGCCGGTGCCGGGGGGCACGCGCATCGCGCGGGCCGATGCTGCCGCGCTGCTCCTCAAGTGCGCCGAGACGTCCCTGTACACGCGGCGCATCGAGTACGCGGCGTACTGACGCGCCACCGCGGCCACCGCTCTTCCCTCGCGACGCACGTGCGCGCGCCACCGCGGCCATGGCCGCGTCCCTCCTGCGGGGCGGGGTCCCACGCGCGGGTCTCTCGCGCACGGCGGACGGCTATCATACGGGACGCATAGGATGCGCGGACGACCGTATAGACGACGTACCGCGCCGCCGCCCCGGACACGCCACACCGAAGGGATCCGCATGCCCGCTCGCTACTACGAGGACGTCGTCGTCGAGGGCCACCTCATCGACTCGCAGATAGTCAGCCGCATCATGGACGACATCATCGAGCTCGGTGGAGAGTTCGAGACGCTGTCGTTCGACGTCGGCCGGACGAACGAGGATGTCTCGCGAGCGGTCATCCGGGTGATCGGGCCGGACCAGGCGACGCTCGACCGCATAGTGACCGGCGGTGCAGGAGCATGGCGCCGTCCCGCTCCAGCAGGACGACGCGGACGTCGAGCCCGCGCCCGCCGACGGCGTCTTCCCCGAGGGCTTCTACTCGACCACCAACATGGAGACGTGGGTGCGGCTCGGCGGCCGTTGGGCCGCGGTGGACGGCGCCGAGATGGATCTCGGGATCCGCGTCGACACGGCCAGCCGTGCGGCCGAGCTCGTCGCGATCAACGACGTGCGCGCGGGCGACCTGCTCGCTCGTGGGACACGCGGGACTGCGCGTCATCCCGGTCGAGCGCCCGCGCGAGAAGGCGGCGTTCGAGTTCATGAACTCCGCGGTCTCGTCAGCGAGAAGCCGAAGGCGCAGATCGTCGTGCGAGGTCGCGAAGCTGCTGCGACGCATGCAGGGAGGACGGGCCGCTCCGCGATCGCCGTCGTCGGGCCGGCCGTCGTGCACACCGGCGCGGCGGCCGCACCTCGCGCGGCTGTTCGAGATGGGCTACCTGACCGTCATGCTTCGGCGGGAACGCCGTCGCCACGCACGACGCTCGAAGCGGCCCTGTTCGGCACCTCGCTCGGCGTGCGGCTCGACGACGGGACGATCGTGCCCGGCGGGCACGAGCACCACCTCCGCGCGATCAACCGCATCCGAGCCGCCGGCGGCTTCGAGGCGGCGGTGGAGGACGGGCGTGCTCACCGAGGGGCTCATGTACACGCTCGTGAAGACCGGGACGCCGTACGTGCTCGCCGGATCGATCCGCGACGACGGGCCCATGCCCGGCGTGATCACCGACGCGCTCGAGGCGCAGGCCGCGATGCGCGCGTACTGCCGCGACGCGGGCGCCTGCCTCATGTTCTCGACGATGCTGCACTCGATCGCGACCGGCAACATGCTGCCCGCCGCGACGACGACCGTGTGCGTCGACATCAACCCGGCGGTCGTGACGAAGCTCGCCGACCGGGGCTCGTTCCAGACGATCGGCGTCGTGACCGACGTGGGCCTGTTCCTGGAGATGCTCGCGAACGAGCTGGACGACGGCCGGCCGAGCCGCTGACATCGCCGTGCTCCCGGATGGGTAGGAACCGGCTGTCCGAGGAGGTCGCCCATGCCGTTGTTCGATCGCACGCCGGCCGAGCCGCGAGCGTTGCCGGAGCTCGACCTGGAGCCGCACACTCGAGGTGCGCACCGCCACGTTCGCCCTCGGTTGATTCTGGGGACCGGACGCCCAGTTCGGGTGCATGGACGGCGTCGTGCGCACGCGCGTGGGGTACGCGGGCGGGACGACGGCCGACCCGACCTACCATCGCCTCGGCGATCACACGGAATCGCTCGAGATCGACTTCGATCCCTCCACGATCGCCTACGAGGACCTCGTGGACGTCTTCTGGCTCAGTCACGACCCGCGACGCGCCGCATACTCGCGGCAGTATCGGTCGGCGCTGTTCTTCCGGACGGACGAGGAGCGCCTCGTCGCGGAACGGGCGCGTGACCGGATCGCGGCGCGCGTCGGCGTCGTGAACACCGCGATCGAACCGCTTCAGCGGTTCTACCGCGCGGAGGACTATCACCAGAAGTACTCGCTGCGCTCGCGCCGTTCCATCATGGCCGAGTTCCGCGCCATGTACCCGGAGGACCGCGCCTTCGTCGACTCGACGGCCGCGGCCCGGGTCAACGGGTGGCTGGGCGGATGCCGCGACATCGAGCAGATGCGGCGGGACCTGCCGAGGACGGGGCTCTCAGCGTCCGCGCAGGAGGAGGTGCGGCGCATCGCCACGCCGCGCGGTGCGGCCGCGATGCTGTAGGGCGTTCCATCGAGGCCCGCGCCGCTGGCGGCGGGCGCTCGGAGAGAGAGGCGAGGCATGCCGTACGAGGTCGAGCACACCGACGAGGAGTGGCGCCACATCCTCAGCCCGGACGCGTTCCGGGTGCTTCGACGGGTGGGGACCGAGCCGCCCTTCCACAACGCGTATTGGGACAACCACGCGGACGGCGTCTACCGGTGCGCGGGGTGCGACCGGCCGCTGTTCGACGCCGCCGACAAGTTCGACTCGGGCACCGGATGGCCCTCGTTCACGCGACCCATCGACGATGACGCGACCGAGACCGCGACCGACACGAGCCTCGGCATGGCCCGTACCGAGGTCCGCTGCCGTCGGTGCGGCGGTCACCTCGGCCACCTGTTCGACGACGGGCCCGCACCACTGCATACGAGGTACTGCATGAACTCCGCCGCGTTGGTGTTCCACCCTCGATGAGCGTTCGCGCCGGCCACGAGCTCGCGCCGGCTCGCGGCGCGTCCCGGACGTCGCGACAGGCGGCGGTGTCCGCGAGCGTGCACGGGCCGCAGGCCGATCGGCACGCGTCGCGGACCGACTGGTCGGACGTGGTGGCCGCGCTCGACGCCTTGGGGGCGGCGAGCGCGCGTGTCGGGCACGCCGGCGGGCGCGCCGAGCGGGAGAGGCTCCAGGAGCTGGCGAGCGGTCTGGCCGCGCTCGCCCGCGGGATCTCCGACGAGTCCGCGGCGGCGGCGGAAGACCCGGGCATGCCCACGGCGGTCGCCGACCGGGGCGGGAGGGCAGCCGGCCACGAGGTCGAGCAGTCCGCGCCCGCGAATCCCGAGTCCGGCCGCCTCGCGTCCGCGTCCGCGATCGATGACGGCGGCGTGCCGGTCAGCGAGGAGCTCCGGCCGCACATCCTTGAGGCGCTCCGTGCGGTGAACGAGCGGTTGGGCGACCGTGAGCTGTGGGATCTCACGAGCCCCTCCCGTCGGCCGTCGCCCGCGCCCCTCGACGCCGGGTGCCCTGCGGCGAGCGGCACGTCGGACGGCGTCGGGGCCGTGAGGGCCGCGCGCGAACGGTTCGCGGCGGAACGCCGCGCCGTCGAGCGAGCAGTCGCCTCACGTCGCGCCGCGGCCGAGACGTCGCCGACACCCGTGCCGGCCGCCGTCGGGAATGAAGTCGTGGACGGGATCGGATCGGGCGGGCCCGAACGGATCGGGTCGCCGGCGGACCCGGCGCCGTCAAGGGGGAAGTGGACGTGATGGAGGTCACCACGGGGAGCGAAGGTCGCGTCGCCGCGGCCGACGCCGCGTTACGGTTCGTGGACTCGGACGCGCTCATCGGTGTCGGCACGGGCTCGACGACGGCCACGTTCGTGGACGCCATGGCCGCCTCCGCCCGACTGCCCAAGGCCGCCGTGGCCAGTTCGGTCGCGGTGACGCGCCGACTGCGAGAGGTGGGCATCCGGGTCGTCGAGCTTCCCGCGACCGGCCGGCTGCCCGTCTACGTCGACGGCGCCGACGAGGCGGACGTGCGCCTGCGGCTCATCAAGGGCGCCGGCGGAGCGCACGCTCGGGAGAAGGTGCTCGCATCCGCTGCCGACCTCTTCGTCTGCATCGCGTCGGAGGAGAAGCTCGTGCGAGAGCTCGGCGAGTCGCATCCGGTCCCGGTCGAGGTCCTGCCGATGGCCAAGGCGTACGTCGAACGCGCGATCGCGGACCTCGGCGCGTCGGCGTCGCCCCGCCCGGGCGCGCTCACGGACAACGGTAACGAGGTGCTGGACGTCATCGGCCTCGATCTCTCGGACCCGGTCGCGGCGGAGAGCGCTCTCGACTCGATCGCCGGCGTGGTCGCGTGCGGCATCTTCGCGCTGCGCCCGGCGGACTTCCTCCTGCTCGGCTCCCCCGACGGTTCGGTGCGGGAGCTTCTCCGGCCGCGCTCCTGAGCCTCGGCCGGCGGCATGAGGACGCGCGGGCCGCGACTCGACGACGCGCGCCCTCTCCTCAGGCGCTGTCCCCCGACACGGCCGCGGGCGGCGTGACGTATCGCGTGACCGCCCACGTGGCGATCAGGGTCACCACGATGGTGGCCGCCCACCCCGCCCACATGAGCTCGAGAAGCGCATCCTCGCGTTCCTCGACGGCGCGCAGACTGCGGCCGGCGAGGACGTACCCTCTCGCGCCGCCGGAGATGGGCACGACGACGGCGGCGATGCGCGCGTCGGCCCTCGGCTGCCACGTCACGCGGTCCTCGCCGCTGACCTTGGCGGCCTGCAGGACGCCCGCGGGCGGTGTCGGCGCGGTGGCACCCAACAGGGCCGACGACGCGACGACTCTGCCGCTGGAGTCGGTGACGATGAGGAACGGCGCCAGGCTCGCCGACGGATCGACATGGGTGGGCCCGGTCTCGGTCAGAGGCCGGGCGCCGTCCGCGATCGCGCGCGCGGCGTCCTCGGCCATCTGGATCTGGGGGTCGTTCGCCGACATCCGGTAGACCTGCTGGCTGAAGACGTAGGCGACGCCGCACAGCATCGAGATGGCGATCCCCAGAGGCAGCCACCTCCAGAACGCGCGAGTGAGCACATCCATGTCCCGGCTCCTTCGATCCCGGCGTCCTCTTCCTGCCGCTCGAGCACATTGTGCGCCGCTTCGGCGTCTGGCGTCCGTGCGCGACGGCGATCGTCGACGATCCGGCATCGAACGGCCGGCGATGACGCGGGTACGAACCATGGTGTGTCCCCGATCCCGGCGTCCTCGGGACCGGTCGATCCGGAGGAGGGGGCCATGCGCGTCGGTATCCTTGGCTCGGGCCAAGTCGGCAGGACCTTGGGGTCGGGCTTCATCGCTCGCGGCGACGATGTGGTGATGGGGACGCGTGACCCGAAGGGAGAGGTCGCCGCCGCCTGGCTGCGGCGCAGCGGCTCTCGGGCCTGCGTGGACACGTACGAGCGGGCCGCCGGGTGGTGTGAGCTCGCCTGCTTCGTGCCGGCGTGGATGGCGGCCCCGCACGTCGTCGAGCTGTGCGGACCCGACAACCTCGCGGGCAAGGTGGTCATCGACGTGACCAACCCCCTCGCCCCCGACTCGCAGCACGGGCCGGGCCTCTCGGTCGGATGCACCGATTCCGCCGGAGAGCAGGTCCAGCGCATGCTGCCGCAGGCGCACGTGGTGAAGGCCTTCAACATCGTCGGCTACCGGCAGATGGTGCACCCGCAGCTTCCCGGCGGTCCGCCGACCATGCTCATCTGCGGGAACGACAACGGCGCGAAGGCCGCGGTCACGCGCATCTTGGACGATTTCGGATGGGAGACAGCCGATCTGGGCGACATCACGGCCAGCCGCGCGATCGAGCCGGTCACCCTCGCCTGGCTCCTGTACGGCACGCACTACGGCGTGTGGGACCACGCCTTCAAGATGTTGACGACCTGACGGGACCCGCGGAAGGGCCGCCCCTGCCGGGACGGCCCTTCCGGCGCTGGTGCCGGGCGTCGAGCGCTGAGATGGATCGGCGCCGCGAACGGCCCCTAGTATGCCTCGGTCCACACCTCGTAGTACGACTGCGGATGCTTGCACGCGGGGCAGATCGCGGGAGCGGTCGTCCCCTCGAAGACGTACCCGCAGTTGCGGCACTTCCAGCGGATCGGGTGGTCCTTCGTGAACACGCGGTCGCCCTCGACGTTCGCCAAGAGCTTGCGGTAGCGGGCCTCGTGCCGCTCCTCGACCTTCGCGATCTGCCGGAACGACTCGGCCACCTCGCCGAGCCCCTCCTCGTCGGCCACGGTCGCGAAGTCGGGATAGAGCACGCCCCATTCGAGCTTCTCGCCCTCCGCGGCGGCCAGGAGGTTCTCCGCGGTGGTGCCGATGCGGCCGGCGGGATAGGTCGCGGTGATCTCAGCGTCGCCGCCCTCGAGATACTTGAAGAAGACCTTGGCGTGCTCCTTCTCGTTCTCGGCGGTTTCCAGGAACAACGCGCTGATCTGCTCGAAACCTTCCTTCCTCGCCTTCGTCGCGAAGAACCAGTAGCGGTTCCGCGCCTGACTCTCGCCGGCGAACGCCTTGAGCAGGTTGGCTTCCGTTCGGCTGCCCTTGATCGGCATCGTGACCTCCTTCATCCATGTGGGTCCTAGCAGATGATGGTACCCGTCCGGGTCCCCTCGCGTCGCCGGGCGGACGAGCCCGGGCCGCTAGCGCTGGGACCTGTCCGAGAGCGCGCGGCGCAGGACACGCCATCCCGGCCCGCTCGCTATCAGATGATTCGCGCGCACCAGGTCGAGGTCGACGATCCAGATGTGCGCGAGGACCACGGCGGCGAAGGCGAACAGCAGCAGGTCGAGCCCTCCGAACAGGAACAGCAGGAAGAGCGGGGGCAGCACGCACAGCGCCACCACGGCTCCGCTCCTGAACAGAACGAACGCGGCGAGCGCGACCACCGCGAGGCCGACGAGCGCGTTCGACGCCACGCGGCCCTGCAGGAGCGCGACGACGATCGCGAAGAGCAGCATCCCGGCGCTCGTCCCGACGCCTTGTCCGCCTTTGAAGCGCAGGTAGAACGGGAAGCGGTGACCGACGATCGTCATCAGCCCGGCGCCGTAGACGACGAGCGCGGGTACGCGGATCGCGCTGGCCAGCGCCATAGCGATCAGTCCCTTGGACCCGTCCACGGCCAGCGCCACGGCGCCGGCCCACGGCCCGAGGACGTGGTACGCGTTCGTGGCGCCCGGGTTGCGCGTCCCGACGAACCGCAGGTCGACACCGCGCTCCCGGCCGAGGAAGTACGCGGGCAGGAAGGATCCGAGCAGGTATCCGAACGCCAACGCCGCGACGTCGTTCACCGTCCACCTCCGCACCCTGTGTACCCCCAGTATGCGCGCGCGCCCGGCGCGTCCGCGCCGGGCACCGTTCTTGCTCGGTTATCGCGCGCCGGTCTCCGGCCGATACAGGGTTCGACGGCAGCGAAGGGCCGCCGGCCGGCTCGCGTCCGTCAACGGGACACAGGGAGCACGAGGATCCGGATGCACCACCTCCAAAGAGTGATCGCGCTCGCCGCTACCGCGCTCCTCGCCGCGAGCCTCGCCGGCATGCCGGCGATCGCCGCGGCCGCGGGCCCGGCCTCGGACGGCACCCCGGCTTCCATCGTCGTCGCCGTGACCAGCGGCGCGCGGCTGGCGTCGGTGCGTTCCGCGGTCGAGAAGGACGGCGGCACCGTCACGGAGCAGTTCCGTTGGAACGCGCTTCAGGCGACCGTGCCGGCGAGTTCGGATGCGACCGCGTTCGCCGCGCTCGTGCGCGCGGTCCCAGGTGTCGCCTACGCGCAGGTCAACCACCTCGTCCACCTGATGGCGCTGCCGGCCGACGACCCCGAGTACACGCAGCAATGGGGCCTGCCCGACATCGGGGCTCCCGCCGCATGGGCGACGAGCCAGGGGTCCGGCGTCGACGTCGCCGAGATCGACACCGGCATCGACGCCAGCCAGCCCGATCTGGCCGGCCAGGTCGTCCTCTTCCGCAACTACGTGACGCCCGGCGCCTCGGCGAGTGACGACAACGGCCACGGGACGCACGTCGCGGGCATCATCGCGGCGATCCGCAACAACGGCATCGAGGGGGTCGGCACCGCTCCGCAGGCCACGGTGTACGCGTTCAAGGCGCTCGACGCGAACGGCGAGGGATACGACGACGACATCGCCTCCGCCATCCGCGACGCGGTCGACGACACGCCGTGCAGGATCATCACGATGAGCCTGGGCGGTCCGTCCGGCGGCGCGGCGGCCGACGAGGTGCTCTCCTCAGCGGTCACGTACGCCGAGTCGAAGGGCGCGCTCGTCGTGGCCGCGGCCGGCAACAGCGCGACGTCGAGCGCGTTCGTGCCCGCTTCGCTCCCCGGCGTCATCGGCGTGGGCGCCGTGGACTCGAGCAACCACCTCGCGAGTTTCTCGAACTACGGATCGACGGACGAGAAGCTCGTCGCGCCGGGCGTGAACATCGTCTCGACGGTGCCCGGATCGACGACGCAGAGCTGGAGCGGCACGTCGATGGCGACCCCGTTCGTGACGGGCGCCGCCGCGCTCGTGTGGTCGGCGCATCCCGGTCTCACCGCCGTCCAGGTGGCCCAGGTGCTCGAGAACACCGCGCAGGACCTCGGGGCCAAGGGCGTCGATGCGACGTACGGCTACGGTCTCGTCCGTCCGGACCTCGCTCTGGCTTCGCTGGCGTCGCCGTCCGCGCCCGACACGACGCCGCCGACGACGGTGTCGGACGCACAGGCGACCTACACGGGCTCAGCCACCATCAGGCTGACGGCCACCGATACCGGCGGGTCCGGAGTCGCGAGCACGTGGTACAGCCTCGACGGCGTACGCGCGGTCGAAGGCACGACCGTCTCCGTCTCGGCCGTCGGCGCGCATTCGCTCACGTTCTGGTCGGTCGACGCCGCGGGCAACAGCGAGCAGCCGCACACCGTCGACTTCACCATCACCGCGGCCGCCCCGGTACCCGCGAGCATCCAGCCGAAGGCCACGTCGCTCACCCTCGTGCTCGGCCACGCCTCGGTCGCGGTGGACCACCGGGTGACGCTCTCGGGCTCGCTGAAGCCGGGGACGACGACGGACATCGTGCGGCTGTACGTGGAGCGGCCGGGCTCGTCGACCTACACATGCCTGACGGCTATGGTCGCTCGTTCGAGCGACGGCCACAGCGGCATCGCCTGGCACTACACCTTCGCGCCGACGCGGCGGGGAGTGTGGCACGTCCAGGCCCGGTTCCTCGGGACCGCGCGCGAGAAGCGCAGCACCTCGCCGATCCGCTCCCTCCGCGTGTCCTGACCGCGAACGGCACGGGCCGACGGCCTCGGCTCAGCCTAGCAGCTGCCGGGCGCCGAGCATGGCGCGGAGCGCGCGAACTCGGGCGTGGCGGCGATGCGCCGGGCGAGCGCGGAACGGTCCTCGCCGGCATGCAGCAGGCAGGTCACGTCCTCCGCCATCGGGTCGCCGGTGCGCTGCCACGCTTTCGCGCGGCATCCGCGACAGATGCGCGAGTACTCGCACGCCTCGGGTGCGCACACGCCCTCGGACTCCTGCACGTCGAGTTTGTAGAGCTCGCCGACGGCCTCCTGCAGCGTCATCTCGCGCACGCTGCCGATCGTCCAGTCCTGGGCGAACTGGCACGGCATGATGCCGCCCTCGGAGTTGATGTTCATGTGCCCCTTGCCGACCGGGACACGCGGAGATGGTCTTCAGCCGTTCGAGGCCGTTGCTCACGTCGATGCCGCGTTCCATGAAGCGCTCGGCCACGTATGGGATGAAGCGACGGCATCGCGCCGATGTCCCACTCGAGCCCCTTCGCGCCGTCGCGCTGGCCGGCGACGAGGTCCTCGATGATGTAGTCGGCCAGTTCGCGCCACTGCTCCGGAGTGATGCGGCCGTCGTCCTCGCCCTCGCTGCGGCCCGGCGGTGATGAGGTCGCAGAAGTAGATGAGGCCGCAATCGAGGTCGCGCGCCTCCTGGATGAGGTCGTAGACGTACGGCCACGTGGCCTGGCTGATCGCGGTCTTGATCGCGACGCCGACGCCCTCTTCGCGCAGGATCCTGATCGCCTCGACCACGCGGTCGGCGCGTGCCGGGCACGCCGACCATCGCGTCGTGGAACTCGTCGGGGCCGTACAGCGAGGTGGCGATCCAGTCGACGCCATCCGCCTTCAGCCGTCGCGCGGCTTCGCGCGTCATGAGCGTGCAGTTGGTCGAGACGGTCACGCGGATGCCATAGCTGCGCGCGCGCTCGAGGATCTCCCAGAAGTTGCGGCGCATCATCGGCTCGCCGCCGGAGAGGAACAGCGCCGGGAGCCCGCGCTCGCCCATCTGGTCGACGAGCGCGATCGCCTCCTCGTCGGTGAGCTCGTCGGGACGCGAGTGAGCGTCGGCGGCCATGTAGCAGTGGTCGCAGAGCAGGTTGCAGCGGTTGGTGATGTTCCAGATGACGTCGCTGGGACGTCCGAGCTTGAAGGCCGTGACGGCCTTGTTCTCGACGTCCGCGAGCGGACCTTTGAAGAAGAGCGAGCGCACGTGTGCCATCGGCTGACCCTCGGTCGACGGGGCCCCGCGTCCGTCCGGCGGGGCGAGCTTGTGAACATGTGAATGCTAGCACGAGACTGCAACGGCCGTGCCCGACGACCGGCGGTCCCGCGGCGATCTGCCGGCGTGCGCCGTCCTCTCGCGCGACGGGTACACACACCCGCGGAGGTGAGCCGGATGTCCCCCGTTCGCACCGATCTCCGCGCGGGACCGCGCTCCATCATGGAGCGGGTCGAGATAGCTCCGGGCGTCGCGATGCCTCGGCTCGGGCTGGGCACCTCGCGCTCGGACGAGGGCGGCGCCGTCGAGGACGAGATCGCCTTCGGCTTCAGCATCGGCTACCGCGGCGTCGACACCGCGGCGATGTACGACAACGAGGCGGGCGTGGGCGCGGGGATCCGCGCGAGCGGCGTTCCGCGCGAGGAGGTGTTCGTAGCGACGAAGGTGGCGAACTCCGATCAGGGGTATCGAGCGACGCTCACCGCCTGCGATCACAGCCTGAGCCGGCTCGGCCTCGACTACGTCGACCTCTACCTCATCCATTGGCCGCGCGGGGATCTGACCCGCGAGACGTGGCGGGCCATGGAGGAGCTCCGGGCGTCCGGTCGGGTGCGTGCGATCGGCGTGTGCAACTTCGGGATCGCCGACCTGGAGGACCTGCGGTCCTTCGCTCGCGTCCCGCCGGCGGTCGACCAGTTCGAGTACCACCCGGGCTATGCGCGGCGCGCGCTGCGCGACCACTGCGCCGCGGCCGGGATCACCGCGCAGGCCTGGGCCCCGCTCATGCGCGGCGGGGTGACGCGGATCCCCGAGCTGGCGGCGATCGGCCGGCGCCACGGCAAGACCGCGGCGCAGGTGACGCTGCGCTGGATACTGCAGCAGGGCATGACCACGATCCCGAAGTCGGTGCACCGCGAGCGCATCGCGGAGAACGCCGACATCTTCGGTTTCGAACTGACCGACGCCGAGATGTCGATGATCGACTCTCTCGACCGGAGCGGCACTCAGGGGGCGGCGTGACATGGCACAGGCGACGAGAACGCACCTCGAGCTGCACTCGCTCGAAGACCGGGTGGAGATCGCCCCCGGCGTCCCGATGCCGCGCCTCGGCATCGGGACGTTCCGCTCTCGGGCGGGCGAGGAGACGCAGCACGAGGTGGAGTACGCGCTCAGCATCGGCTACCGGGGTGTCGACACGGCCTCGATGTACGGTAACGAGGAGAGCGTCGGCCGCGCGATCGTGGCCAGCGGCCTGCCGCGGGACGACGTCTTCGTCGCCACCAAAGTCTGGAACGACGAGCAGGGGTACGAGGGCACGCTGGCCGCGTGCGAACGCAGCCTGTCACGTCTCGGGCTCGACCACGTCGACCTGTATCTCATCCATTGGCCGGTGGCCCAGCTCACTCGTCAGACGTGGCGCGCGATGGAAGAACTGCAGGTCCAGGGCCTGACCCGTGCCATCGGCGTGTGCAATTTCCTCACCGGCAACATCGTGGACCTGCTGTCGTTCGCGCACGTGCCGCCCGCGGTGGATCAGGTCGAGCATCACCCTCGGCTGCAGCAGCCGGAGCTCCGCGACCTGCTCTTCCGCGAGCACATCACCATGCAGGCGTGGGCGCCGCTCATGCGCGGTCGCGTCGCCGAGATCCCCGAGATCGTCAGGATCGCTCGACGCCACGGCAAGACGCCCGCGCAGGTGAGCATCCGCTGGATCCTGCAGCACGGCGTGGTGACGATCCCGAAGTCGGTCCACGACGAGCGCATCGCGGAGAACGCGGACGTGTTCGACTTCACGCTCGGCGAGGACGAGATGGCCGCCATCGACGCGCTCGACACCGGCGACCGGGTCGGCAGGCATCCCGACATCGGCGGCACGTTGCGCTAGCGCCGGCCGAGGTTGGCCGGACTCTTGCTGCGCAGGTCGGCACGGGGATTCCCGAGGGCGCACTCCGGCGACCCGCCGACAGGGGAGGTGATCCAGCAGATGTGTAGACCTGACATCGCTGCGCTGGTCCGGTCCGTTGCTCCGTGCGCGGAGAAGCCGGCCTCCTAGGACGGCGACGCCCGGGTGACGTGAACCCGGGCGATTCATCGGCTCCACGTGATGGACGTCACGTCGCTGTTCGGCAGCGATGCGGAGGGCCACCTCACATGAGGTGGCCCTCCTTCTGTCCCGTGGCGCGGTGTCTCAGCGCACCGCCACCGGCGACCAGTCGCGAGCCCGTATCCATCGCTCGATCGTGACCAGGTCGGGGATGAGCTGCCGCAGCGACTCTATGTCCGCGCGTCGCGGCGGGAGCGGCGATACCGGCGGCCTCGCCACCGGCAGCACGGTCGTGGGCGGCTCGGTCTTCTCGTACGTCACCGGTCTGTCCAGCACAAGCGAGAAGATCTCCGCGACCTTGCTCGGCGTGGTCTCGTCGCCCGCGATCTCGCGTGTGACGCCGATGAAGCGGTCGTGCTCCGCGAAGGCGAGTGCGACGAAGCGCCCGATGTCGTCGACCGCGATGTACTGGTGCTGCTCGTCGGGGTCTTGGGGACCTTGCAGGTGCCCCGCCAGTATGTCGTCCTTCTGCCGGAGCCAGTTCTCCATGAACGTGGCGGGCCGCCATATCGTCGCGGGCAGCCCGAGGTCGCCGATGTGGTGCTCGATGCGGTGCTTGGACTGCATCCACGCCGGCCCGTCGTCACGGTCGGCGCCGATGACCGAGCTGTACACGAAGTGCGCGACGCCCGCCTCATAGGCGGCGTCCGCGACGTTGAATCCCTCCCTGACCTCGCCGTCGGCGCCCACCTCGCGGAACGTCTCGACGCTGTAGACGCCGTGGCAGCCGTCCACGGCCGCGTCGATCGAGGGACGATCGAGGAGGTCGCCCACGACCAGTTCGGCCCCCGCTCCGGCGAGGTCTCGCGCGGCCGGCTTGCGAGGGTCGCGCACCAAGGCGCGCACCCTCCAGCCGTCCTGGAGCAGGTGCCTGGCGGCGGCGCCTCCCTGATGACCCGTTCCGCCGGTCACGAGGATGGTGAGTTGGCTCCTGTCGATCGCGGCCATCGTTGTCGCTCCTCCTTGGGTGGATCGCCCGTGCGTCCGGACGGCGTGCAGGTCCCGATCACTTCTCCTGGGTCACTCCGATGATGTTGCCTTCGGTGTCGAGGAACCAAGCCGACCACACCGGGCCGTTGTCCGCGATGAAGTCCCGCATGGTGACGCCAGGGACGTCGTAGGTCTGGAACACGACCCCACGCTCGCGGAGCCACTCGACAGCCTCGTGGATGTCGTGGACGCGGAAGCCCGCGACCGTGTGTTCGGCCTTCGTGCGCTCGCGCTGATAGACGAGGATCTCGGTACCGTCGCCCGCGTAGGCGGAGAAGTATCCCGGCTGCTCCTCGTACTCCCTCACGCGCAGCCCGACGGTGTCGCGCCAGAAGTGCAGCGCGCGACCGCTATCCTCCGCCGGCAGGACGGTGTAGATGCGGGCGGCGTAGAGCGGTGAGGTCTCCACCTCGGGCACGGCCGGCTCCCTTCACCTCGGGTGCGCCCTCTCTACATACCCGCGCGCGGAACCGGCTTCGCGGCAGGGCGGCGACACCGGCGGCGCCACGGGGTGGCGGCGTCACCGGCGACGCGAGGAGACGGCCGTCTCATGCTCTGGCGCGGGCGGCCTCCACGAACCGTGCGATGCGGCGGACCGTCACGGGGTTCGCGCCGCTGGGGCGCCCGATGATCCCGGTATGGTCGGCACCGGGGACGATCACGCTCTCGATGTCGATCCCGAAGACGGCGAGCCGCTCCTCGAAGGGGGCGATCTGGCGGTCGAGCGGGTCGACATCCCCGGCGATCAGCAGGAACGGTGGCGCGGGCGCGCGGCCGGCGTAGGCGATCGGCGAGGCCTCGGCCCAGACGTCCGAGGGCGCGCCGAACACCGGCTGGATGACCTGGGAGCAGATCTCGTCGTAGCGGGCCAGCGCCGCGTCCTTGAACGCGCCGAGGTCGTACAGGCCGGCGATGCATATGACGCCCGCCAGCTCGGTGGGCTGCAGGGAGTGCGCCGCGAGGAACGAGGGGTCGAGGGCGACGAGAGCCGCGAGGTGGGCGCCCGCGGAATGGCCGCCCAGATGGACCTCGAGCGGATCGCCACCGAACTCCGCCGCATGCGCGAGCGTCCAGGCGACGGCGGCGGCGAGGTCGGCGGCCTGCTCGCGCCAGCGCCTGCGGACGAGGCGGTAGTTCGCGCTCACCACGGCGATACCGCGTCTCACGAGCGCGCCGCCGAGACCGCCCGACGGCTGCCACGCCTGCGACTTGTCTCCGGAGAGCCAGCCTCCGCCGTGCGCGAACACGAGCACCGGCACGCCCTCGGCGTCCTTCCGCGCCACCACGTCGAGCGTGCGCGAGCGATCGTCGGCGTCCTCCCCGTATGGGACGTCGAGCCGTGTCACGACATCGGTCGCGGTGTCGGCGGTCATGGCCGGTTCCTCCCGCTCACGCGTCCGCGCCGGCGCGGCGCGGACGATCCTCGGTCGGGCCGCGCCGGCGCGGATCAGGCCGGGCGCTCCATGCCCGCGTCGGCGTACAGGTCTTCGCGCGTCGGAGGCAACGGCGCGGGGCCGCCGTTCGGCTTCACGAGCAGCGACTGGAACAGGCTGAGGCGGCCCGCGTCGAAGTTGTGCGCGGAACCGCTCATGTACAGCCGCCAGATCCGATACGTGACCTCATCGGTCTCCGCCACGACCTCATCGTGATGCGCCTCGAGGTTCGCCACCCAGTGACGCAGGGTGCGCGCGTAGTGTTCCCGGAGGCTCTCCACGTCGCGGATCTCGAAGCCCTCGCGCTCGGCCGCCTTCAGGACCGTGGAGACCGTCTGCAGCTCGCCGTCGGGGAACACGTAACGCGCGACGAAGCTGTTCCTCCCCGGTGACGGCTGCTGGGACTGCTCGGTCGTGATGCCGTGGTTGAGGAAGAGGCCGCCCGGTTCGAGCACGCTCATCGCCTTGCCGAAGTACTCTCGCAGTTTGGATTCGCCCACGTGCTCGACCATCCCGACGCTCACGATCTTGTCGAAGGTGCCGGACACCTCCCGGTAGTCGCGGACTTCGGCGCGTGCCCGATCGGCCACGCCCGCGCGGGCGAGCCGCTCGTTGGCGAGGGCGGCCTGCGGCTCCGACAGCGTCACGCCGAGCCCCCGGGCGCCGTGGTGGCTGGCCGCGTACTCCAGCAGGCCACCCCATCCGCATCCGATGTCGAGGAGACGGTCCCCCGCCTTGAGCCGGAGCTTCCGGCAGATGTGCTCGAGCTTGGCGGTCTGCGCCGCGTCCAAGGTGTCGCCGGGTGAGCGGAAGTACCCGCACGAGTACTGCATCCGCTGGTCGAGCCACATGCCGTAGAAGGTGTTCGAGACATCGTAGTGGTAACGGACCGCCGCGCGGTCGCGCTGGCGCGAATGAAGGATGCCGTGCGGGTCCGCAGCGCGGCCGCGGTCGTGCGACGAGGGCGGCGCCGGCAGGGCGAGAAGCCTCGCCGCGAGTCGCGCGAAGAACGCCGGGCGCTTCCATTCGAGATCGGCGAGGCTGTCCAGCGCGTCGAACATGCGTTCCATGTTCCCGACGAGGTCGACGTCCCCGAAGATGTACGCCTCTCCGGCGTTCACCTCGGTCGGCGGCCACAGCAGGCTGCGCAGCGACCATGCATGAGGCAGCACGACCGTCGCGTCGGCCGCCGCGGGGCCGTGCTCCGTGCCGTCCGGCAGGCGGACGGCGACCGGCCAGCGCTCCTCCGGTCCCAGGATCTGCGTGAGCACCGCCATGGTGTCGTCACGTACCACCCGTGCCTCGCGTTCACCCAGCGACGTCTGGCTCATCGTCCCTCCCTGTAAGGAACGGCTCGAAGGTCGCACACCACGTGGGAGCGGCGCGCTGACGCTCGCGGCCGCTCCCGATGCGGTGGCTGCTACATCTCGCGGACCGGGGTCATGATCGCGAACACCGCTCCGGCCGGGTCCTGCAGGATGTCGAAGATGGTCGTGCCCACGTCCATGGGCGCGTCCATGAGCGGCTTCGCTCCCAACGATAGCGCTTTGTCGGTCGCTCTTGCAGCGTCCTCGACACCGAAGTAGACGAGCCAGCTCGATGGCGCGCTCTCCGGCATGTCCGGAGCCATCGGCATGATGCCGGCCTCGCCCTGCCCGCCGATCTTCGCCATCCAGTAGGGCATCGAGCCGGACTCGTAGCGCTCGATCTCCCAACCGACGACCTTCTGGTAGAACGGAGCGACCGCCTCGGGGTCACGCGAGGAGAGGTCCGCCCACGCGATCGAGCCGGGCTGGCCGAAGACCTGCGCCCCGGCGCGTTCCTTCCCCTGCCAGAGGAAGAACGTGGCGCCGGACGGGTCCTTGATGCCCACGATGCGGCCTTGGTCCATCACGTCCCTGGCCGGGACGGCGACGCCGCCGCCCAGCCCGGTGGCCGTGCGCGCCATTTCCTCAGCGTCGTCCGCCGCGAAGTACACGCTCCACATGCTGGGGATGTCCGGGTCGAGCCGCGGGTCCCTCGGCGAGGCGCCCGCGACCATCGATCCGCCGAGCATGAAGAAGCGGTACGCCGGCTGTCCCGGAGCGGTCGCCATGTCGGTGTGCGTCCAGCCGAACAGTCCCTCGTAGAAGGCCGTCTGGCGTTCCAAGTCCGTGGCCGCGAGGTCGGCCCACATGAGCTCGCCTCGCTTCGTCCGCACGGCGGGCGCCGTGTTCGTCATCGTGGAAGTGGCCATGTCCTTCTCCCGTCTCCCGTGGCATGCCGTACGGGGTCGTTCCTACCCCGCGGCGAACGCGTGCCACCCGAGAACGGATGAGATGGACGGAGCGGTCGCGGGAGCGGCGTGGTGGCGCGACGGGTCGCGAGCACGGCGTCAGCGCCGGCGCCGCCCGCGTTCGCGCCGCGGAGACTCGACGATCAGCGGAACGTCTCCGCCCCTGACGCGCCCGCGGTACATCTCGTCCGCGAGCAGGTCGAACCCCGCGGAGCGCACCACGCCGCCCGCGCCGTCGATGATGCGCTCGATGAGCTCGTCGTCGGAGACCTCCGCGTCGGAGCCCAGTACGACGATGTTGTGCTCGACCTCCACGAGGTCGTCCCACGTGCCGACGGGGAAGGTCCACACGTTGCGGAAGACGTTCTCGGCGGTGCGGTGCAGACTCCGGAACGGTCTGCTGCGCGGCCCGCTCAGGTAGCCGAGGACGTTCCACGCGACGACGCCGCCCGGAGCGAGCCGGTCCCGGACGTCGCGCATGAAGTCCTCGCTCAGCAGCGGCCGCGGGACGTGGTCGTCGTCGAACGCGTCCACGATGACGATGTCGTAGGTGCCGGAGGCCATCCGGACGAACTCGCGCCCGTCCCCGACGATCACGCGGATGCGCTCGTCGTCGGGCAGCGCGAAGTAGCGGCGCGCGACCTCGACGATCTCCGGGTCGATCTCGACGACGTCGAGCCGCATGCCGGGGTAGTCGCGCCACATCTGCTTCACGACCGACCCGCCGCCGAGCCCGATCACGAGTGTCCGCGTCGCCAGCGGCGCCACGGCGAGCGTGAGATGGAGGTACGCGATGTAGAGGATGTCGGTCGCGAACGGGTCGTCGAGCCGCATCGACGACTGGTGGTTGTGCTCGAAGCGCAGGACGCGGGAGCCGCCATCGTCGTCGACATGGATGTGGTGATACGCGGATGAGTGATCGTACGGCGTGGCCATGGCGCGGAGTGTAGCGCTAGAGCTTCTGCAGCGCTTCGAGCGCGCGAACGTTGTCGGACGTGTCGAGGACGATGAGCGCTTCCGCGCAGCCCGGCGAGGCGGTCGCGTACAGCTGCGACACGTTGACGTTCGCGTTGGAGAGCGTGAGGGCGACGGCGGCCAGCTGGCCGGGCGTGTTCGGCACCTCGGCCACGATCATCGGCATCGTGGCCGCCCGGCCGTCGAGCGTGGCGAGCGCCTCCATCGCCGCTCGGCTGTCGTCCGGGTCGATGAGGACGACTCCTTCGTCGCCTTCTTCGTAGCCCCGCACCGCGAGCACGTTGACGCCCGCGCCTTCCAGCCGCTCGGCGACGTCGGAGAGCAAGCCGACCCGGGTCGGCGCCCGGAACACGATCTGGTTGCGGACATGGAACGTGGCCATTTCGGCGTTCCTCCCTCGCGTGTGACGTGCCCGACGGGATGGCGCAACGGTACATACCCGTGCTCGCGCGGCGGAGCGGCGCCTCTTCGGGATGCCCCCCGACGCCGCTTCCCGCTCGAGCACGCGCGGGGGTCGCGCCAAGGCCGCGGAGAGTTAACCGAAAAGATACGAGCGCTTTCGTCGCGCGCACGCGGCCGGCGGTACGCTCCGAGCGGTGGCCCCGCACGGCGTGGCATGCTTGGGTAGATTGAGCGATGAGCCCGTCGCGCGCCTGACCGCCGCCGGGACGTGTCGCGCACACTGTCGCCAACGGAGGCCGAACCGATGGACGAGCGCTTCGCGGTGCCGGGCGTGGCGGCCGGAACGCCCGTCGGCGAGGCCGCGCCGTTGCTGCTCCTGGCCAAGGCGAAGCCGCTCTTCCGGCTCGAGTCGAAGGCGCGCGCCGGCACCGACATGGACGCCGTGCACGACATGCGCGTCGCGTCGCGCCGCCTGCGAGAGGCGATGCGCCTGCTGGCGCCGGTCTACCCGGCTCGCGACTTCCGTCGCTGGTACCGGCGGGTCAAGCGGATCACGCGCGCGCTGGGGCCCGTCAGGGACGCGGACGTCTTCATCGACTCCTTCGCGGCGCTGGTCGGCGATCTCGGCGCCGGCGGGAAGCGCGCGGTCGCGTTCATCATCGGATATCGCATGGGGCAGCGGGAGCAGGAGCTCGAGACGCTCGACCGCGAACTGGGCCGTCTCGATCTGACGCGGAGACGGGCGTCGTTCGGCGGCCTCGTGCGCGCGGTCGAGAGCGGAGCGGCCGCCCAGCGCTCGCTCGCCGAGTTCGCTCACGCGGAGGTCGAGCGGCGCGCGCAGGCCGCGTTCAGCGTGCAGCCGGAAGCACTCGACGAGGCGCGGCCGCTCCGGCAGCACGCGCTCCGCATCTGCTACAAGCGGCTGCGCTACGCGGTGGAGGTGTTCGCTCCGTGCTACGGTGAGGCGTTCGACGAGCTGCACGACACGCTCACCGGGTTCCAGGACACCTTGGGCACGATGCACGACCTGTACCTCTTCACCGAGCTCGTGCGGGATCCGGAGCGGCGGGAGAAGGCGCTGCGCGCCGGCGTCTCGGCCGACGATCTCGACGAGGTGGCGGATCTGTTGGAACGGCGTTCCCATGACGAGTACGAGCGATTTCGCGCGCTGGCGGCCGAGCACGAGCCGCGGATGCTGATGCAGGCGCTCCTCGCACCGCTCACGCCGGCGCTGAAGGGCGCCATGTGAGGCTGCTGCAGGTCATCGACATCGGCACGAACTCCGTGCGGTCCATCGTGGTGGAGGTGCCGGTCGGCGGCCCGTGGCGGGTCGTCGACGAGGAGCGCGACATGACGCGGCTCGGCGAAGGGCTCGAGCTGACGGGCGCGTTGTCGGACGCCGCGACGGAACGCACGATCGCCGCCCTCAGGGCCGTGGCGGACATCGGCGCGCGCCTCGGCGTCCAAGAGGTGCGCGCGGTCGCGACGGAGGCCGTGCGCCGCGCCTCGAACGGTGCCGGCTTCGTCGAGCGGGTGCGCGCGGAGCTCGGGCTGGAGATCGAGGTCGTGTCGGCGGAGGAGGAGGGGCGGCTCGTCTGGTTGAGCGCCAGCGCTCAGACGCGCGGCGCCCACTTCTCGGCGGTGATCGACATCGGTGGAGGGTCGGTCGAGGTCGTGCAAGCCCTCGACGGCGAGCCCGCGGCCGTCTCGTCCATGCGCCTCGGCGCCCGCGTCCTCGCGGAGCGCTTCGAGACGGAGGACCCGCTCTCCGAGCACTCGTTCAAGCGGCTGAAGCGGCATGTCCGACGGACGTTGCGAGCACGCGTGGTACCGGTCGAGGCGAGCCCGCCGTCGCTGGTCGGCTCGGGAGGCACGGTGACGAGCATCGCCGCGCTCGTGGCCGGGATGCGGGGCCGCCGGTACGAGTCACTCCACGGCGTCGAGGTCGAGCGGTCAGAGGTGATGCGGCTGCGGATCGTCCTCGGCGCGAGCACGACGGCCGAGCGCCTCAAGATGCCGGGCATGCCGGCCGACCGTGCCGACATCATCCTGCCCGGGGTGGTCGTGCTCGCCGAGGCGATGGCGCTCTTCGACGCGCCGCGCGTGCTCGTCAACGCGCGCGGCATCCGGGAAGGCATCGTCATCGACACGCTCGCTCGGCAGGGCGTGGCGGATGCGACGCCCGATCTGATGCGCGCGGTGCGGGACCTCGCGACGCGCTACGACTACGACCGCGCGCACGCGGAGCAGGTGACCAGGCTCGCCCTCTCGCTGTTCGACCAGCTGGAGGAGACGTTGGACTTGGATCCCGCGTGCCGCCCGCTCCTCGAGGCGGCCGCGATGCTCCACGACATCGGCTACTTCATCTCGTACGACCGCCACCACGAGCACTCCTACCACCTCATCCTCCACTCGACGCTCGCTCCGCTCACGAGACGGGAGCTCGGCATCGTCGCGTCCGTCGCCCGGTACCACACGAAGGCGCTGCCGAAGTCGCGGCACGAGTCGTGGTCGGCGATCGAGCCGGCGGACCGCCCGGCGGTCCGCGCGCTCGCGTCGCTCCTGCGCATCGCCGACGGGCTCGATCGCGGCGGCGGCGAGCGCGTGGAGAGCGTGCGCGTGATCGATGACGGGGCGAGCACGCGGCTGCTCCTGCGCGGCGGCCCGGACCTGACGGCGGAGCTCTACAGCGTTCGCAAGAAGCGTGACCTGTTCGAGGAGACGTTCGGGCGCACGGTCGTGGTGGAGAACGACAGCGACACGGAGGGCGGGTCCTGATGGCGCGGACATCGGCGGTCGGCGAGCGAGCGCATGACGAAGCCTCCGAGCCGGGCGCGGACCGGGCGCCCGACCTGCTCTCGCGCGACCTGTACGTCAACCGCGAGCTCAGCTTGCTGGCCTTCCAGGACAGGGTCCTCGAAGAGGCCGACGACGAGAGCAATCCGCTGCTCGAGCGGGTGAAGTTCCTGTCGATCTTGAGCTCGAACATCGCCGAGTTCTACATGGTGCGGATCGCCGTGCTGAAGAAGCAGGTCGCCGCCGGCGTGAGCGACCTGTCCGTGGACGGGATGACCCCGGCGCAGCAGCTCGAGACATGCCGCCGCGTCGCGCGCGGACTCCTCAAGCGCACGCGCGACGCATACGGACGGCTGAAGCCGCTGCTCCGCGAGGCGGGGGTGTGGCTGCTCGACTACGACGAGCTGGACGAGACGCAGAAGAGCTGCGCGGACGCGTACTTCGGCGACTACGTCTTCCCCGTGCTCACTCCGCTGGCGTTCGACCCCGCGCGGCCCTTCCCACACATCTCCAACCTGAGCATGAATCTCGCGGTGCACGTCCGCACGCCGGACGGCGAGACGCATTTCGCCCGCGTCAAGGTCCCGAGCTCACTGCCGCGCCTGGTGCCGCTCTCGGCGCCGGGAGACAGCGGCGCCCTGTGCACCGTGACGACGGACCGTTCGTACTACTTCGTGTGGATGGAGCAGCTCATCACGGCCCATCTCGGCGAGTTGTTCCCGGGGGTGGAGGTCCTCGCCGCCCACCCGTTCCGCGTCACGCGCGACGCCGAGTACGCCATCCAGGAACTCGAGGCCCCCGACCTGCTCGAGACGATCGAGGAGGGTGTACGGCGCCGGCGGTTCGGCTCGGTGGTCCGCGTCACGGTCACGCCCTCGTTGCCCGACTTCCTGCGTGACGTGCTCGTGGAGAACCTGGGGCTCGAGGCCGACGACATCGTGGTGCTCGACCCACCGATCGGCGCGAGCCAGCTCATGGCGTTGTACGGGATCGACCGCCCCGACCTGAGATTCGCGCCGTTCCATGCCGCCATGCCTCCGGACCTGCACGCCGCCGAAGAGCCCGACCTCTTCGAGGTCATACGCGAGCGCGACATCCTGCTGCACCGCCCGTACGAATCGTTCGAACCGTTCGTGCGCCTCGTGCAGCAGGCCGCGGCGGACCCGGACGTGCTGGCGATCAAGATCACGCTGTACCGGGTCGGGCGCGACTCTCCCGTGGTCGAGGCGCTCCTCGACGCCGCCGAGAACGGCAAGGAGGTGGCGGCGCTCGTCGAGCTCAAGGCGCGCTTCGACGAGGAGAGCAACATCGGATGGGCGCGGAAGCTCGAGCAGGCGGGCGTCCACGTCGTCTACGGTGTGCTCGGCCTGAAGACGCACACCAAGGTCGCGCTCTTCGTGCGCCGCGAAGGCGATCACATCACGCGCTATGTGCACGTCGGGACCGGCAACTACAACGTCGTGACCGCGCTGGAGTACGAGGACCTCGACCTGTTCACCGTCGAGCCCGCGATGGGCGAGGACGCCACCGAGCTGTTCAACTACCTCACCGGGTACGCGACCGAGCACTCGTACGAGCGGTTCCTCGTGGCGCCCGGGACCATCCGGTCCGGCCTGGAGGCGCACATCGAGCGCGAGATCGAGCACGCGCGCGCCGGGCGTCCTGCGCACATGATCCTCAAGATGAACGCACTCGTCGACCTGCTCACGGCGCGCCGCCTCTACGAGGCGTCGCGGGCAGGAGTGCGGATCGACCTGCTCGTGCGCGGCATGTGCATCCTCAGGCCGGGCGTTCCGGGGGTGAGCGACAACATCCGCGTGGTGAGCATCGTGGGACGTTTCCTGGAGCATTCGCGCATCTACTACTTCGAGAACGGTGGCGACCCGACGGTGCTGATCGGCAGCGCCGATCTCATGCGGCGCAACCTCGACCGGCGCGTGGAGGTGCTCGCGCCCGTGCGCGACCCGGCGATCGTCCGGCGGCTGCGCGACGAGGTGCTCGCGACGTACTTGGCGGACAACGTGAAGGCGCGCGAGATGCGCTCGGACGGCACGTACGCGCGGATCGAGCCCGCGCCGGGCGAGCCGCGGATACAGGCGCAGGAGGCGCTGCTGCTGGCCGCGGCGAGGTCGGCCGGTGCGAGCTAGCGGGGAGGCGTCGGCGGCATGGAGATCGAACGCAAGTTCCTGGTGCGCGAGCGTCCGGCGCCGGAACCGGACGAGAGGACGGCACACCTGCGGCAGGGGTACCTTCTCGTGTGCGGGGACGGGGAGGTCCGCGTGCGCGATGCCGACGGAGTGCGCACGCTCACGGTGAAGTCGGCCGGGGGACTGTCCCGCGCCGAGACGGAGGTCGCGCTCACCGCGGAACAGTTCCACACGCTGTGGCCGGCCACCGCGGGGAGGCGCATCGAGAAGCGGCGCAGCAGGATCGCGCTGGAGGGCGCGACCGACGTCGTCGCGGAGCTCGACGTCTACGAGGGTGCGTTGGAAGGGCTCGACGTCGTGGAGGTGGAGTTCGCGTCCGAGGGCGAGGCGAAGGCGTTCCGCCCGCCGGGGTGGTTCGGCCGGGAGATCACCGACGATCCCTCGTACCGGAACGCGGCGCTCGCGACGCGCGGGTCCACGGTCTGACGCGAAGAGAGACGCGGGGCCCGGCGGCTCGGCTCGGATGTGACGGTCGATGGCGAGGAGGACCGCGATGGCCAAGGACGCCAAGGACGCGAAGGACGGCAAGAAGCGCGCGCCGAAGCTCGACGTCGAGACCTACGAGCGCGACCTGGAGGCGCTGCATCTCGAACTGGTCAAGCTGCAGGAGTGGGTGCGCGTCAAAGGCCTCAAGGTCGTCGTCATCTTCGAGGGCCGCGACGCGGCCGGGAAAGGCGGCGCGATCCAACGGATCACCGAGGCGCTCAACCCGCGCGTCGCGCGCGTCGCGGCATTGCCGAAGCCGACGGAGCGCCAGGCGACCCAGTGGTACTTCCAGCGCTACATCGAGGAACTGCCGGCGGCCGGCGAGATCGTCCTGTTCGATCGCTCGTGGTACAACCGCGCGGGCGTCGAGCGCGTGATGGGCTTCTGCACCGAGGACGACGTCGCGGACTTCTTCCGCGACTGTCCCGAGTTCGAGCGGATGCTCGTGCGGTCCGGGATCGTGCTCGTCAAATATTGGTTCTCGGTCTCGGACGCTGAGCAGGACAAGCGGCTGCAGGAGCGGATCAACGACCCGCTCAAGTCGTGGAAGTTCTCCCAGATGGACCTCGACGGCCGCGACCGCTGGGAGCAGTACTCGCGCGCCAAGGACGAGATGTTCGAGCGCACCGACACGGCCGACTCGCCGTGGTGGGTGGTCGACGGCGACGACAAGAAGCGGGCGCGGCTCAACGTGATCGCGCACCTGCTGTCGATGATCCCCTACGAGAACGTGTTGCCGAAGCCGTTCAAGCTGCCGCCGCGCAAGCCTCCGAGCGAGGACTACGTGCGGCCGCCGATCACGTCGCAGCGGTTCGTGCCGAAGGTGTACTAGCGCCCCCGGCGGCTGCCGGCTCGGGTGCGTCGCGCCGAGCGGCGCCCGACTAGCGCACCAGCTCGCTCGCGAGCATGTCCATGAGCAGGTTGTCGTGCCACTCGCCGTTCGGGCCGCGCTCGTACTGGCGCGCGATGCCGATCGGCCGGAAGCCGAGCTTCTCGTAGACGTGGATGGCCCGCCCGTTCGTCATCGCCGGATCGATCGTCAGCCGATGGTGGCCGCGCCGGTCGACCAGCCAGCCGGCGAGCAGCCGCAGCGCCTCGCTCCCCAGCCCGCGGCCGATGCAGCACTCGAGCAGCGTGATGTCCATGCCGGCGGACCGGTAGTCGGGGTCGGCCTCCTCCTCGAACGCGATGATGCCGGCCGTGCGGTCGCCTTCCTCGATGACGAGCACGTTGTACTCGGGGTCCTCGAACCAGCGGCGGATGACGTTCGGGTCGCGGGACCACCACGCGCTCGCCTCCGGGTCGCTCGCCATCATCGACGCTATCTCGCTCAGCTCGCCCCGCCGGGGCGGGCGGATCGTCACGCGCGCGCCTCGCAGGGTGGGCAGCTGCGTCTCCTCCAGAGTGGATATCGGTGCCATGGGGATCGCCTCCAACACGTGGGACTTCGCGGAGGAGACATTGCCCGCGAGCCGCTCCGCTCACACGTCCGCGCGCCGGCTCGCGCCGAGCGGACGAGCGCGATGTGAGGCACGCCGCGCCGATGGGGGAAGGCAAACCTGCGATAATGGCCGCGTGAGCGCCGACGCCGCTTGAGGGAGCCCCGATGATCGAACGCTACACGCGGCCCGAGATGGGCCGATCTGGTCGCTGGCGAACAAGTTCGAGATCTGGAAGGAGATCGAGGTCCTCGCGTGCGAGGCCCAGGCCGAGCTCGGCGTCGATCCCGGCGCGACGAGCTGGCCGCCATCCGCGACGAGGGCGGCCTTCGAGGTCGAGCGCATCGACGAGATCGAGCGCGACGACTCAACCACGACGTCATCGCGTTCCTCACCAACATGGCCGAGCACATCGGGCGCCGAGTCGAAGTGGGTCCACTACGGCATGACCTCCTCCGACCTCGGCGACACGGCGCTGTGCTACCAGATGACGCAGGCGCATCGACATCATCATCGACGACGTCCGCCGGCTCGGCGAGATCTGCAAGCGCCGCGCGCTCGAGTTCGCGCGACACGCTCTGCGTCGGGCGCACGCACGGCATCCACGCCGAGCCGATGACGTTCGGCATGAAGTTCGGCGCGTGGGCGTGGGCGCTGCAAGCGCGCCGAGCAGCGCCTGCTCGCGCGCCCGCGAGAACTCGTGCGCCGTGGGGCGCGATCTCGGGCGCGGTCGGCAGCTACTCGCAACATCGACCCGTTCGTCGAGCAGTACGTCTGCGAGAAGCTCGGCCTGCAGCCCGGACCCGCTCTCGACGCAGGTCATCGCGCGCGACCGCCACGCGCACTTCCTCGCGGTGCTCGCGACCGTGGCCGCCACCGCCGAGGAGATCGCCACCGAGGTCCGCGCGCTGCAGAAGTCCGACACGCTCGAGGCCGAGGAGCCGTTCGCCGCGGGCCAGAAGGGCTCCTCGGCGATGCCGCACAAGCGCAACCCGATCACCGCCGAGCGCGTCGTGCGGCCTCGCGCGCGTCGTGAAGGCGAACGCGCAGGTCGGCTTCGACGACGTGGCGCTGTGGCACGAGCGCGACATCTCGCACTCGTCGGCCGAGCGCGTCGTGCTCGCCGACTCCTACGATCGCGCTCGACTACCTGCTCGGCAAGCTCGAGTGGATCCTCGACGGGCTCGTGCGTCTATCCCGAGCGACATGCGGGCGAACCTCGAAGCGACGCGCGGCCTCATCTACTCGAGCACGCGTGCTGCTCGCGCTGGTCGACGCCGGGCATCACCCGCGAGGACGCGTACGCGATCGTGCAGCGCAACGCGATGAGGGTCTGGGACGACCTCCAGCAGGCGCGCCGCGGGGCGCGACCTTCCGCGAGCAGCTCGAGGCGGACCCGGAGGCGAACTCGGTCATCACCGCCCGAGGTGCTCGACGCGTGCTTCGACCCCTAGGCGTTTGTGCGGCGGGTCGGTGTGCTCTTCGAGCGTCTGCAGGCGCTCGAGTTCTGAGGCCGGGCCGCCCCGGCCGCTTTCGGCGCGCGCCCGTCACGCGTCACGCGCCGGCCGCCCGCCGGGCCGCCCTACAACGTGCCCGCCGTCGCCTTGAACACCCGGTCGTGGACGTGCGCCTGCGCCGTCGTCTGGATGGCGATGTCCGACCCGGCCTCCGCGTGCATGAGCTGATGGTGGTCGAACTCGAGCGACCGCACGTCCTGTTCGAAATCGTCGGAATGCCCGCAGACGTGGATGTGGTCGCCGACGTCGATCGGAGCGTCGAGGTGCACGCCCGCGACACCGATCCTCGACCAGTAGTGGGTCACCACGCCCACGGGCCGCTCGTCCGTCACCGCGCATCTCTGCGCCATCTGAGACACCTTCCCTCACTCGCGTACCGGAGGTATCTACCCGGCGATCCGCTTGCGCATCCAGCGGATGTGCGGCCACGGCATGTCGTTGCGGTACGGGACGGTCTCGGTGAAGCCCAGCGAATCGTAGAGGTGCTGGGCGAGCGGCATCATCTCCGCGGAGGTGGTGAGCAGGAGCGCGGTGTACCCGCGCGCGCGGGCCTCCTCTTCGGAGCGGAGCATCAGAGAGCGGCCGGCACCCCGGCTTCGGAACTCGGGCCGCACGAACAGCCGTTTGAGCTCGCCGGCGGTCTCCGCGCCGACACCCGGGATGAGCACGTCGCGCGGCACCGGCTGCAGGCCGAGCGCGCCGGCCGGCGAACCGCCGGCGCAGGCGAGGAGCAGCGAGCCGCGGGGCGGCGCGTACGGCCCGGGAAGGGAGGCGATCTCCTGCTCCATCCAGCTCGCGGCGTCGCTCGTCCACCCGAGGGAGTGGGCGTACTCTCGGAACAGGTCGCGCACGTGGTCGATCGCCTCGGGCGTCGTCGCCTCGACGATCTGGATGGGATCGATCGGCATACGCCGAGTGTACCCGGTGAAGGGTATGAAGACAGGGCCGCGATCCAGGAGGGGGTCCCATGCCGAACATCATCATCTGGGCCGACATCCCCGTGGTCGACATGCGCCGTGCCGCCCGTTTCTATCAGGAGGTGCTGCAGACGCCGGTCACGATGATGCCAGGGACGCAGGATACCGTCGCCGTCATCGGCGGCCCCGCCGACACGGGCGCCCCTGAGGTGAGCGCGGACCTCTTCGTCGGAGGCAAGCCCAGCCACGACGGCCCGACCGTGTACATCACGTCGGGCGGTGACATCGACGCCACGGTGCGCCGCGTGGAGGCGGCGGGCGGCACGATCCTCCAATCGAAGCAGTACATGGGCGAGACGGTCGGATGGATCGCGTTCTTCGAGGACACCGAAGGCAACCGCATCGGCATCCAGCAGCAGTGACCTCGTGGGGGAAAGGCTCGGCGGCAGCCGGGTCGGGCGGAGCGGTTCTTGGGAGCGCCGGAGACATGGACGAGCCGAACAGGTGCCCTGAATGCGGGGCGGACCTTCAACCAGGTCAGTCGTGTGACGAGCTGTTCGCCAGGGTCCTGGGATGGGAGCACCGGGGCGCGCCGGAGACCTACGCCTGCCATCACCTGCTCGTCATGGCGTGGGAGCTCCAGCACCCGAGCCGCTTCACGGAGCCGGCGCTGGAGTGGGTGCGCACCTCGCTGCGCCGCTCGCTCCGCGACGGCGTGACGGCGCAGAGGCTGCTCTCGGAGTCACGGGACGCTTTCCAGCAGACACGGCGCACGTGGAAGGTGACGCGGCACGGCGTGCAACCGGTGCTGCGGCGCTGGCCGCGCACGATCGCCGACGTCGTCGCGGAAGGCCCCGGCGCGTTGCCGGAGAGCATCCGTCGCATGGCGGACGCGACGCTCGAAGCGCTGGAATCGGCGGGCGAGGTGGAGAGCCACGCGCGCTCCGTGTAGCGGCGCGCGCCCGACGGGGATATTCCTCGCGAAGGCCCAGACGAGGAGGCTCCCATGGTTCGACTGCACCGCGACCGGACGCCGGAGGACGAAGAGCTCGTCCGCGATGGCGGCGTGTACGTGTCACGCGCCGGAGGTCACGAGGTCGGGTGCGAGGAGGACGTATGCGCCCCCGACGAGTACGTCGAGGAGACCCTGCCCGACGACGGGGTCCCGGGGACGCCTGACGATCGGCCGTACGATTACGGCGTCGACGTGCCGGCGCCCACCGACCAGCTGCTGCAGAGTCCCGATCACCGGAACGCCGGTTTCGGAGGCCTGGGCGAGACCGTGGCCGACGAGGACGTCGAGCCGGCCCCGCTCGGCGCTCGCGACGAGCGCGACCTGTGGCAGCGGCAACGCCCGCTCACAGGCGAGGCGGCCATCGAGGAGGAGCGCTGGGCCGGGCTGGAGAGCGACGACCTTCGCGCGGTCGAGTCGGCCGAGGGCGACGACGCGGGCGAGGTGAACCCGGAAGCGCCCGAGGGGGACAGCGCGACCGGCAGCGTGAACGAGCCCGCACACGGCGGTTTCGAGTCGGACCACGAAGACTGATGGCCGGGGCCGTCCGCCTCGGCGTCTTCCCGGCGGCGGCCGGCGCGGGCGCCGCCGTACTCGAGCAGCCGGCGGTCGAGCAGGACGCTGGCTCCGGGTGTCAGGGGCGGAGCTGACCGATGCCGTACCTCGTCCTGGCTCTCGGGATCGTCAATCTCGCGCTGGTGGCGTTCCAGGTCGCGACCGGTCTGCGTTGGATCCGTTTCCGCGGGTTGCTGCATCTGCGCGTCCACCAGTGGGCCGGGATCGCCCTGCTCGTCGTCGTGGTGCTCCACGCGGTCCTCGCGGTCGACACGTTCTTCGTCCGCGTCTTCTGAGCCGGCGAACGGCGGCCGGCAACGGCGGTCCCGGCACTCGACGAAGTGCGCCGCGACGGCTGTCGGCGCGCGCCTCGCGGCCGCTCGCCAACCGCTACAATACCGGCATGCTCGCGGCGCCCGGGCGCCCGCAAGGGTCGCGCCGCGGGCGGTCAGGGACGGAGCCGACACCACGCGAAGGATGGCCGTGAACGCCAAGCTCGAGCTCGATCCGACCGCACGCGGGAAGGTGCGCGACATCTACGATCTCGGCGACCGGCTCCTCATGGTCGCGACCGACCGGATCAGCGCGTTCGACGTCGTGCTGCCCGACCCGATCCCGCACAAGGGCGAGGTCCTGACCAAGCTGTCGCTGTACTGGTTCGAGCTGCTGGCGGGCATCGTCCCGAACCACCTGATCTCCGCCGACGTCGCCGACCTCCCGGACGAGTTCGCGGCCCATGCCGACTACCTCGCCGGCCGCTTCATGATCGTGAGCAAGGCGCGGGTCTTCCCGATCGAGTGCATCGTGCGCGGCTATCTCGCGGGCTGCGGCTGGGCCGAGTACCGGCGAGTCGGGAACGGTGTGCGGCATGCGGCTCCCGGGCGGTCTCAGGAGGCGTCGCCGTCTGCCGCAGCCGATGTTCACGCCGTCGACCAAGGCGGAGATCGGCATCCACGACGAGAACATCTCGGTGAAGCGGATGTTCGAGATCGTCGGCGACGAGTACGGCGCGCAGCTCGCAGGAGACGTCCCTCGCGCTCTACTCGGCGGCGCGAGACCACGCCGCCCCGCGCGGCATCATCATCGCCGACACCAAGTTCGAGTTCGGGCTCGTCGAAGGCGCGGTCACGCTCGTCGACGAGGTGCTGACCCCGGATTCCTCGCGGTTCTGGCCCGCGCGATCGCTACGAGCCTGGTCGAGTCGCAGCCGTCCTTCGACAAGCAGTACGTGCGAGACTGGCTCGAGAGCACGGGCTGGGACAAGACGCCGCCGCCGCCGTCGCTGCCCGCCGAGGTCGTCGCGAAGACCAGCGAGACCTACATCCAGGCCTACGAGTCCATCACCGGCCGCACGTTCGAGCCCGAACGGGGATAGCCGAGGACCATGTCACAGCGCAGTCCGTACAACGATCGCTACAAGGTCGACCGCAAGGGCAAGACGCGGAAGAGCGCCTCGGCGGCGAAGCCCAGCCGGGCCGTCGCCGACCTGACCCCCGCGGACTCCGGCAAGAAGTCGGCGAAGAAGAAGAGCCGCTGGTCGCGGAGTGCGAAGCCGACCACGCCGCCCGTCGTCGTCCAGAACACGCCGGAGATGCGGCGGCTGCGCAGGATCTGGTGGGCGCTCTGGGCGATCTCTCTGGGCGTCGCCGTGCTGATCCTCGTCATGCAGCAGCTGCGGTTCTTCCTCGCCGCCGTCCCGTTCGTCTGGATGGCGTGGGCCGTCGCCATGGCCGGCGCCTTCTACCTCGAGTTCGGTCCCATCCGCCGGCTGAGGAAGGCCGCGGTGGCGGCCGCCACCGCCGCCAAGCCCGTGAAGACCGCCGGCTCTTCGGCGTCCGGCGACGGATCCGGCAAGGAAGGTGACGCGTGAGCGCCGCGCCGCGCCAGCCGTCGCCCTCGCGCACGGTCTACTGGGTGTTGCGGGTGGCGGAGACGGTCCTGCTCCTGGGCGGGCTCGCCGGGATCGTGGGCTTCGCCTGGACGATCGTCGACGCCTTCCATGGCGGCATGACCGGTGAGTTCGTGCTGCCGGCGATGGTGTGGCCGTCCATTCTCGTGTTCTTCGGATCGATGCTGCTCCTGCAGGTGGTGCGCGGGTTGATCGCGCCCCATCGGCGCGACGACGGGACGCCGAAGGCGGACGCGCGGGCCGCCGCGGCGCGGACGACGGCCGAGGTCCTGGCCGAAGACGAGGACGATCGCGGCTCCGATGCCGCGGGTCCCGCCGCGGATGGCTCCACGGACGAGAACGGGGGTGCGTGACGTGGCCAGCTACGAGATCTTCGTCACCTACAAGCAGGGCATCTTCGACCCGCCGGGTGCGACCGCCGAGCGTGCGCTCGCGAACCTCGGGTACGGCGAGGTGGAGAGCGTCAAGATCGGCAAGTACATCAGGCTGAGCGTCGCCGACGGCCCGGACCAGCTGTCGCGCGTCCGCGAGATGTGCGACAAGCTGCTCGCCAACCCGGTGATCGAGGACTACCGCATCGTGGACGTCGGGGGCGGGCAGGGAGCGGCGTCATGAAGTTCGGCGTCGTCATCTTCCCCGGCTCCAACTGCGAGCAGGACGTCGTCACCGCCTGCCGCTACCTCGGCTTCGACGTCGCCTACGTCTGGCACGGCGACACCGACCTGACCGGCTTCGACGCGATCGTGCTGCCCGGGCGGCTTCAGCTACGGCGACTACATCCGCACCGGCGCCGTCGCGCGCTTCTCGCCGGTCATGGGCGAGGTCATGCGCTTCGCCGAGTCGGGCGGCCCGGTGCTCGGCATCTGCAACGGCTTCCAGATCCTCACCGAGGCGCACCTGCTCCCCGGCGCCATGCTGCGCAACCGCGGGCTCAAGTTCATCTGCGAGGACGTGAACCTCCGGGTCGAGCAGAGCGTCTGCCGATGGGTCGGCCTGCCCGCCGGCAGCGTCGCTGCGCATCCCGATCAACCACAACGAGGGCAACTACACGTGCGACGCCGAGACGCTCGAGCGTCTCGACGCCAACGGGCAGATCGTGCTGCGCTACTGCGAGAGCGACGGCACGCGCGCGCCGGGCGGCAGCGCCCCGAACGGCGCGATGGACGACATCGCGGGCATCTGCAACGAGCGCGGCAACGTGTTCGGGCTGATGCCGCATCCGGAGCGGATGGTCGACCCGGAGGCGTCCGGCACCGACGGGCAGTCGTTCTTCACGCGCCATCGTGCAGCGCCTCGCGGAGGTATAGCGTGCGCGGCGGAGCGTCATCGTGAGCCACACCGCCACCATGGCCTGGGGCGCGTACGTCATCCTCGGCTGCTTCGTGGCCGTATGGCTCGGCTCGATCGCCATCGTCGCCGACGCGGCGCGGCGCCGCCCGCGGGACTTCGCCGGGCTGTGGGAGACCCGCTGGCTCTACATCGCCGTCGCGGCGGTGTACGCGATCCCCACGCTCGCACGCCAGGCCCCGGCGGTCGACAAGGCGGTGCCGGCGTTCGGCGTCATCCAAGTGGTCGGGATCCCAGTCGTGCTCGTGCTCGGCGTCGCCTACCTGCTGCGCGTCGTCTTCCCGACGCCGGCGCGAGCGGCGCTGCGCGAGGCCGCCGGCGCACCCGGAGGCACCGGCGAGGACGAGGCGCGATGAGCGCCGGCCCGCGGCGTTCGCGAGCCCGGGCCCTCGTCTACAATGCACGCGTGAACCCGCTCGACCTTCCTCGAGGAGCGCAATGACGATGCGTGAGGACCTCTCGCCCGGACTCGCCCCGCGGCTCGCCGTCGACCTGGGTCTGAAGCTCGACGAGTACGAGAAGATCGTCGCGATCCTCGGGCGCACCCCGACGCTCACCGAGCTGTACATGTACTCGCTCATGTGGAGCGAGCACTGCAGCTACAAGCACTCGAAGAAGGCGCTGCGGATGTTCCCGACCGACGGGCCCGTACGTGCTGCAGGGCCCCGGCGAGAACGCGGGCGTCATCGGCGGTCGGCGACGGCTGGGCGGTCGCCTTCAAGATGGAGTCGCACAACCACCCGAGCGCCATCGAGCCCTACCAGGGCGCGGCGACCGGCGTCGGCGGCATCATCCGCGACATCTTCACGATGGGCGCGCGCCCGATCGCCATCCTCGACTCCCTGCGCTTCGGCACGCTCGACAAGCCGCGGCAGCGCTACCTCTTCGAGGGCTCGGTCGCGGGCATCGGCGGCTACGGCAACTGCCTCGGCGTGCCCACCGTCGGCGGCGAGGTCTACTTCGAGGAGGCGTACGAGGGCAACTGCCTCATCAACGCGATGTCGCTCGGCCTCATGCGCGAGGAGAACCTGACGCGGGCGGTCGCGGCGGGACCCGGCAACCTGCATCCTGCTGATCGGCTCGACGACCGGCCGTGACGGCATCGGCGGCGCGTCGACGCTGGCGAGCCAGGAGTTCGACGAGAAGGCCGAGAACAAGCGTCCGGCCGTGCAGGTGGGCGACCCGTTCGAGGAGAAGCTGCTCATCGAGGCGTGCCTCGAGCTGCTCGAGAAGCAAGCTGCTCGTGGGCCTGGGCGACCTCGGCGCGGCCGGGCTGACCTCGAGCGCGTCGGAGATGGCGAGCGCGCGGCGGCGTCGGGCTCGACATCGACGTGGCGAAGATCCCGGCGCGCGAGGAGGCCATGAAGCCGTTCGAGTTCATGGTGTCCGAGTCGCAGGAGCGCATGCTCGCCGTCGTCGAGCCCGAGAACCTCGAGGCCGCGCACGCGGTCGTGCGAGAAGTGGGGACTGCGCTCCACCGTGATCGGCGAGCGTCACCGACACCGGCCGCTTCGTCGTGCGCGAGGGCGGCGAGGTCGTCGGCCGACATGCCGGCCGCCACGCTCGCCCACGACGCGCCGGTCTACGACCCCGAGCATGGCGCGGCCCGCCTACCTCGACGAGGTGCAGGCGTTCGACCCGATGACGCTCCACGCTGCCGACGGACGCGCGCCGACCTCGGCGAAGACGCTGCTCGCGCCTGCTCGCGAGCGCCAACGTCTGCTCGCGCGAGTGGATCTGCGGAGCAGTACGACCACCAGGTGCATCCTCAACACGCGTCGTGCTGCCGGGCAGCGACGCCGGCGTCCTGCGCATCGAGCGACACCGGCCGCGCGCATCGCGGTGAGCTCGCGACTGCAACGGCCGCTACTGCTACCTCGACCCGTACGTCGGGCGCGCAGATCGCCTTCGCCGAAGCGGCGCGCAACGTGGCGTGCGCCGGCGCGCGGCCCGGCCGCGATCACCGACTGCCTCAACTTCGGCAATCCCGAGAAGCCCGAGGTGTTCTGGACGTTCCACGAGGCCGTCCGCGGCATCGCCGACGCCTGCAAGGAGTTCGGCGTGCCGGTCATCTCCGGCAACGTGAGCTTCTACAACGAGTCGCTTCGGCAAGCCGATCTACCCGACCCCGGTCGTCGGGCTGGTCGGCGTGCTCGACGACGTCGACCAAGCGCGTGACCGTCGGCGTTCAAGGACGCCGGCGACGTCGTGATCCTGCTGGGCGAGACGGCGCGAGGAGCTCGGCGGCAGCGAGTACCTGTCGAGGTCCACCGCGTCATCGCGGGCCGGCGCCCCCGCGATCGACCTCGCGGAGCGAGCACGCCATACACGAGGCGCTCATCGAAGCCATCGAGGCCGGCCTCGTGAAGAGCGCGCACGACTGCTCCGAAGGCGGCGCGGCGGTCGCGCTCGCGGAATGCGCGATCGGCGGGTGCGTCGGCGCCACCGTCGCGCTCGACGACGAGCTCGCGCCGGTCTTCTCGCTCTTCTCCGAGACCCAAGGTCGGATAGTGCTCACGTGCGCCGATGGAAGCGCCGATGCTCTTACCAGCCTTCTCATCGAGAGGCGGGTGCCCTTCAGCGTGATCGGCGAGGTCGGCGGCGATCGGCTCGTGATCGAGGACAAGATCGACCTGCCGCTGGACTCTCTCCGTCGAGCCTGGGAGCCGACTCTCGAGCGGCTCGTGGCAGGCGACGCGCCGGTTCCCGAGCAGCTCGTGGAGGGCTAGCGAGCTCAGTGTGACGCCACGGGCGACTCCGGCCCCTGGTGACCCCGGCAGGAGGCGAGTCATGCGCGTCGGCGAGAGCCACATCTCGGTACGCACCTTCGTGCTCATCGTGGGCGGTCTGGTCGTCCTGCTCGCGCTCGCCGTCGGAGGGCTGGCCATGACGCACGGGCTGTCCCCGGCGTCCTCTCATGACGGACTGTCTCTGGCCACGGACCTCGGCTCCCTGTTCTTCGACGTCGTCGCGTGCGTGGCGCTCCTGCTCGCGGCGGGGCACTACGCGGCGGGGAACCCCTTGCGTCGCATCTGGCTCATGCTGGGCGTCGGCATCGGCGTCTACGCCGTCGGCGACCTGGTCTGGATGCTGCTCGACGTCGGAGCGAAGTTCCGCGCCGTGCCGTATCCGTCCGCCGCCGATGTCTTCTACCTTGCGACGTACGTGTTCCTCGCCATCGGCCTCACGCGCGCGGCCCAGGCGTTCGGGCGAGCGGCGCGGCTCCGCGCGACGCTCGTGGCGGGGATCGTCGTGACCGCGCTCGCGGCGCTCCTCGTCTACGCGTTCGTCGCGCTCCCGATCGTGCGCGATCCGTCGGCGTCGCTGGCGGTGAAGACGCTCGGCGTGGTGTATCCCGCCGCGGACATCCTGCTGCTCTTCGGGCCGGCGCTCTTCATCATCCTCGCCGCGCGCTCCATCAGCGGCCACCAGGTCGTCCGCCAATGGTGGACGCTGGCGACGGGCTTCCTGCTCATGGCGGCGTCCGACGTCGCCTTCACGTGGTTCGATTGGACCGGACGCTATTTCGCAGGTCACCCGGTCGACTTCGGCTGGATGCTGAGCCTGCTCATCATCGGCGTCGCTGGATCGCTCGTCGCCGACGGAATGGGAGCGCACGCCGAGCGGGTCTGAGCGCCCGGCCTTCGTGCTAGAATCCGGTCTTCGACACCCCTCGCTCGAAAGAGCTTCCCAGCGCATGGAGCCCTGCCTCATGTCCGAAAGGCCCGATCGCCCCGAAGAGGCGTGCGGCGTCTTCGGCGTCGTACGCGCCGGGCGAGGACGTCGAGCCGCCTCACCTACTTCGGGCTCCACGCGCTGCAGCACCGCGGCCAGGAGTCCGCCGGCATCGCGGTCGCCGACGGCCACACGATGACCGCTGCGCAAGAACCTCGGCCTCGTCCCGCAGGTCTTCAAGGAGAGCGACCTCGACTCGCTCGACGGCCACATCGGCGATCGGCCACACGCGCTACTCGACGACCGGCTCCTCCACGAGCTGGGAGAACGCGCAGCCGCATGCTCTCGGCGATCGGGCCCAACACCATCGCTCTCGCGCACAACGGCAACCTCGTCAACACGGTCGAGCTGCGCGACGCGCTCAAGAGCGCAGGGCATCCGCTTCCGCTCCACCACCGACTCCGAGGTCATGGCCACGCTCGTCGACCACTTCACGCAGCGGCACCAACTCACATCCGCGAGCGGCATCCGCGAGACGATGAAGCTCATCCGCGGCGCCTACGCGGTCGTGATCATCACCGAGAAGGCGCTCTACGCGTTCCGCGACCCGAACGGCGTGCGGCCGCTCGTGCTCGGCAAGCTCGACGACACGCGGCTGGGTCGTCGCGTCCGAGACGTGCGCGCTCGACATCGTGGGCGCCGAGCTACGTGCGCGACATCGCTCCGGGCGAGATGCTCAAGATCTCGAGCCGACGGCGTCGAGAGCGAGCAGGCCGTTCCGGCCGAGACGCCGTGCGCTGTGCATGTTCGAGTTCGTCTACTTCGCGCGTCCCGACTCCGTCGATGTACGACTGCACGCTGTACGAGGCGCGCCAGCGCATGGGCGCCGCGATCGCGCGCTCGGCGCCGGTCGAGGCCGACCTGGTCATCGGCGTGCCGGACTCCGGCACCCCGGCGGCCGTCGGGTACGCGCAGGCGAGCGGCATCCCGTTCGGCGAGGGCCTCGCCAAGAACCGCTACGTCGGGCCGCACCTTCATCTCGCCGAGCCAGACGCATCCGCCAGCAGGGCATCCGGCTCAAGCTCAACCCGCTGCGCACGCGCTCGCAGGGCAAGCGGCATCGTCGTCGTGGACGACTCGATCGTGCGCGGCAACACGACCAAGAAGCTCGTCGCGCTGCTGCGCGAGGCCGGCGCCGCCGAGGTGCACATGCGCATCACTTCGCCGCCCGTGAAGTGGCCGTGCTTCTACGGCATCGACACCGACACGCAGGAGCAGCTCATCGCGTCGCAGCAAGTCGGTCGAGGAGATCCGCGACGCACATCGGCGCCGACTCGCTCGCGTACCTGTCGGTCGAGGACATGGTCGCCGCCACCGGCGCGCCCGCCGACAGCGTACTGCCTCGCGTGCTTCAACGGCGACTACCCGATCGAGATCCCGGAATCGGTGCGGCGTGGGAAGATGGCGCTCGAGGGCACGGTCTGACGCTGCCGGCATGGGAAGCTTCGCTCAGCCCATCCTGGTGGGACTCGCGAGCGGTCTGCAGTTCGATCCCGTCGCCGCCGTCGCCGGCTCCGCCCTGGCGGCGGCCCTCACCGGCTCCCGCGTCCCGCGTCAGCGGCGGACGTGGACGAGCGTCGCCGTCGTGGTGGCAGTCTGGCTGGCCGCCGACGGCGCCCGCGTCGCGTTCACGGCCGTGCGGGGGGCCGCGACCGCCGGCGGGTGGGCGGCGCTCGCCGTGTGGGCGCTCTCGGCGCTGCTCGTGGGCTACACGTTGCCGTGCGTCGTCGGCGCATACGTCGGCCGGCAGGTGACGCGCGGCACGGGGTGGCTTTCCGCCATCGTGGTCGCGGTCATGGTGTGCGGCGCGCTCGTTCAGGCCGCGCCGGCGATGTCCAAGGCGCTCGAGCAGGCGGCGATGCGGCTGTGAGCGACGCGACGGTCGGCATCGAGGAAGAGGTCTTCGTGTGCGAGCCGGAGGCGCCCGGTCTCGATTCGCTGGCCTACCTCGCCAAGCTCACCTGGTCGGATCCGCGGCGCCACTACACGCGCACTGCGAGCAACTTCGCGCGTTCGGCGGACGTCTCGCAGGGCCTGATGAGCTGCGTCGAGATCTCGACGCAGCCGCACGACGATCCCGAGGCGGCCGTCGACGACCTCCTCGGCCGCCGCGCCGAGCTGGCTCGCGCGGTCGGCGGGCACGGCCTCGTGGTCGCGGTCGGGCAGCTCCTGCAGAACGACAGCCCGACGAAGGTCGCCGCGCTCCAGTTCCACGTCGGTACGCGCGACCGCGAGCGCGCATACCGCAACCTCGGCTACGCGCTGCCGCTGCTGGCGCTGCTCTCCGCGAACGCGCCCGCGGTGCGAGGCCGGCGGTTCGGCCAGTCGTACCGCATGGCGCGCGGCTTCGCCATCGGTCCGCTCGGACCGGATCCCACGGCGCGGTTCCAGGACCTCATCGTGAGCAAGCGCCTCGGCACGGTGGAGGTGCGCGTCCTCGATCCCGTATGGGACACGGAGCGTGTTCGCGTGCTCGCACGGGCGATCCACGAGATCGCCCGCCTCGACGCCGACCTGCCCTTCGAGCGGGACGCGTACAACGCGCTGCGCGGCGTCGTCGCCCGGGACGGTTGGACTCCCGCGCTCGAGCCGATCCTCGAGCGCGTCTCCGGGATCGCCGACGTCCCGAAGGCGCTGCTCACGCGCACGCTCGCCGATGAGACGTGGGAGTTGTTCGAGCGCGTCGGGCTCGTGGCCACCTATTCGGCGCTCGATGCGGCGTGGCGCGGGGGCGCGCCCGTGCCCCGCCCCGTCGCCGCGATGCACCCGAGCATCATCCGGGCCGCCGCGGGCTGGGCCGGGTATTACCTCCCGAAGGCGCCGTACGTGGCGTGGAAGTACGTGAAGGAATCGTAGCGTGCCGAGCCGATCTCCTGTGCGTTCCGCTCGCGGGCGGGCGTGGAAGTGCCTGGTACCGCTGGGCATGGCGGTCGTCCTGCTCATCGCCGGGCTCGCTCTCACGCGGTCCGTCGGCGATCCGTCGGCCGTCACGCCGGAGGCGTGGCTGTCCGGCGCGTCTCTGCCGTCGGGGCCGTTCCTGGTCGCGTACGAAGGGCTCGGCAGCTGGGTCGACATCTTCGACAAGCGCGCGTGGGGCGACCCCGCGGCGGCGGTCGCCGACATGGCGGCACACGGCGTGCGCACCCTCTACATCGAGACGGGCAACTCCGACTCCGCCACGGTGATACGGGACCCGGCCGCCATGGGCGAATTCATCGACGAGGCGCACGCGCACGGGATGCGTGTCGTCGCCTGGTACCTGCCCGACTTCGCGTCCGAGTCGCTCGACCTCGGCCGGATCAGGGCGGCCGTGGGATTCCGCAGCTCGCAGGGTGAGTCGTTCGATTCGTTCGCGCTCGACATCGAGTCGGCGGCGGTGAAGTCCGAGCGCGCGCGCAACCGCGCGTTCGCGCGGCTCTCGCTCGACATCCGCGCCATGGTCGGGCCCGGCTACCCGCTCGGCGCGATCATCCCGTCGCCGGTCGGGCTGACCAAGAAGGTGGGTTTCTGGGACACGTTCCCGTACGCCACGGTGGCCCGCACCTACGACGTCGTGCTGCCGATGGGCTACTACACCTTCCAAGTCGCGGGCGCGAAGGCCGTCTACGCGAACGCGATCGGCAACGTGCGCGTCCTGCGCGCGCAGCCGGGCTGCGGCACGATCCCCGTCCACCTGATCGGCGGGCTCGCCGAGAGCTCGAACGGCGCGGAAGTCGCGGCGTTCGTCCGCGGGGCGCGGGCCGAGGGCTGCATCGGCGCGAGTCTGTACGGCTGGGCGGGCACCAGCGTCGCGGAATGGCGCGCCCTGCGCGGCGTGCGGGCGCGCTAGCACGCGACGGCCGCTCGCCGGGCTCGCACTGCTACGATCGGGGAGTCTTGCCGCGGCGCGATCCACGAGGGGGATGCGATGGCATCGGTTCTCGCAGTGATGATCGCGCTGGTCGTCGTCCTCGCCGGGCTGTACCTGCTCAACCGGTTCGTGTGGTTCTACCGCGACCCGGTCCGCACCCCCGAGTCGGCCGATCCGCGCGCCATCATCTCGCCCGCCGACGGGCAGGTCGTCTACGTCAAGCGCTTCGAAGACGGCGCGGTCGTCTCCGAGAAGCTCGATCGTCGCATCGAGATCTCCGAGCTCGCCGAGCTGCCGCGCACGGCCGGGCGCAGCGGCTGGATCCTCGGCGTGTACATGTCGCCGTTCGACGTGCACTTCAACTACGCCCCCGTGGCCGGGACGGTGGTTGCCCAGCGCTATACGAAGGCGGACGCCAACCTGCCGATGGTCGATCTCGCCGAGTACATCCGCATCGCGTTCCTGCGCCGGCCGTTCGACAACTTCGCGGCGGCGTTCCACCTCGCGAACGAGCGCAACACCGTGGTGATCGCCGCGGAGGGAGCCTCGGACGGGCCGACGCGCCCGGCGGGGCAACCGGACGTGGCCGTCGTGGAGATCGCGGACAAGTTCGTGAACAAGATCGACATCCTCGCTCGCGAGGGCGACCTGCTTCGCGTCGGCGCGAAGCTCGGCTTCATCAAGCGGGGGAGCCAGGTCGACATCATCGTCTTCGACCCGCATGTCGAGTGGACGGCCATCTTCGGCCAGCAGGTCTACGGCGGGCGCACCGTGCTCGGCTACTGGAGGTAGCGCTCCGCACGTCCTCGCGTCGAGGGACAGGCGGCCAGCGGCCGCCGCTGGCGGCCCGTCGCGCGAAGATGTATCATGTGACTCAATAAGAGTGAACCTCAGCAATTCGCTGACGGCCGCGATCCCATCGAAGAAAGAGGCCCCTCGTGCCACACCCGGATCCATCCGTCGCCGTCGTCGCCGACGTCGTCGCCCAGCTCGACGAGCACTTCGCGCGCGCGTTCCGGCGCTTGCGCCGCGGCACGGCACGCGAGCTCGCACCGTTCGGCCTCACCGGCGGTCAGGCGCGCGCCCTGCGCGTGCTCGCCCGTGCGGACGCGCCGGTGCGCGTCGGCGACCTCGCCGCGCGGCTCGAGATCGTCCCGCGCTCCGCGACCGCGATGGTCGACGCGCTCGAAGGCGCGGGCTTCGTGGAGCGCCGGCCCGACGCCGCCGACCGCCGCTCCGTGCTCGTCGCGGTGACGCCGGCGGGCTTCGAGCTGCTCGAGCGCACGCGCCGCGCCCGGCGCGAGAGCGCGGAGGAGTTGTTCGCGGCGCTGAGCGACGCCCAGCGCGGCGAGCTGCTCGCGCTGCTCGTCGCCTTGAACGGCTCCGAGTCCGGCGAGAAGGGCGCATAGCATGCCTCCGATGCGCCGCGGCTACCTGATGCGGTCGATGCGCCGCGACTCGTCCGTGAAGGACGCCCACGTTCCCAAGGGCACCGTCAAGCGGATCATGACGTTCGTGAAGCCCTATCACGCGGAGCTGATCGTCTTCCTCGTGCTGATCGTGGTCGACGCGGTGGTCGGCATCGCGAACCCGCTGTTGTTGCGCGAGATCATCAACAAGGGGATACAGGGGACCGCGGCCGCGGACGTGCGGACACGCCTTATCGTCACCCTCGCGCTCGTCGTCGCCGTGCTCGCCGTGTTCGACGGTCTGCTCGCGCTGGCCGAACGCTTCATCGCCGGGAGAGTGGGCCAGGGGCTCGTCTACGACATGCGCACGAAGGTGTTCTCGCACGTGCAGCGCATGCCGGTGGCGTTCTTCACGCGCACCCAGACCGGTGCGCTCGTGAGCCGCCTCAACAACGACGTCCAAGGCGCGCAGGAGTCCTTCACCGACGTGCTCTCCAACGTCATCGGGAATCTCATCGGCGTCTCGCTGGTGCTCGTGCTCATGTTCTACCTGTCGTGGCAGATCACCCTCGCGGCGCTCGTGTTGCTGCCGGCCTTCCTGATCCCCGCCCGCTGGATGGGCCGCAAGATGGAGGAGATCACGCGCGAGAGCTACGGGCTCAGCGCCGAGATGAACACGACGATGGTCGAGCGCTTCAACGTGGCGGGCGCGCTGCTCGTCAAGCTGTTCGGCCGTCCGGAGAAGGACGACGCCGAGTTCACGACGAAGGCGGCGCGCGTCCGCGACATCGAGATCACGCGCGGCATGTACGCGCGCGTGTTCTTCGTGGCGATGATGCTCACCGCCTCTCTCGCGACCGCCCTCGTGTACGGGTGGGGCGGCGTGATGACCGTCAACCACCTGCTCGACATCGGCACCGTCGTCGCCTTCACCATGTTGCTCGCGCGCCTCTATGGACCCATCACCGCGCTGTCCAACGTGAACGTCGACGTGATGACGGCGCTCGTGAGCTTCGACCGCGTCTTCGAGGTGCTCGACCTGCCGCTCCACATCGAGGAGAAGCCCGACGCGGTCGAGATCCCCCGCGGGCCGGCCCGCGTCGAGCTCGACCACGTGGCGTTCACGTATCCGACGGCCGACGAGGTCTCCCTCGCCTCCCTCGAGTCGATCGCGACCGTCGAGCGCAACCAGCGCGTCGAGGTGCTGCACGAGGTCAGCTTCACGATCGAGCCCGGCACGCTGACGGCGCTCGTCGGGCCGTCCGGCGCGGGCAAGACGACGATCAGCCAGCTCGTGCCGCGGCTGTACGACGTGGGCGGCGGGGCCGTCCGCATCGACGGCATCGACGTGCGCGACGCCACGTTCGCCTCGCTGCACTCGGTCGTGGGAGTGGTCACTCAGGACGCGCACATGTTCCACGACACCCTGCGGGCCAACCTCCTCTACGCGAAGCCGGAGGCGAGCGACGAGGAGATGCGCGAGGCGATGCGTGCCGCGCAGATCCTGCCGCTGCTCGACTCGCTGCCCGACGGGCTCGACACCATCGTCGGCGATCGCGGCTACCGCCTTTCCGGCGGCGAGAAGCAACGCGTCGCGATCGCCCGGCTGCTGCTGAAGGCGCCGGACGTGGTCGTGCTCGACGAGGCGACCGCCCACCTCGACTCGGAGTCGGAGCACGCCGTGCAGGTGGCGCTCAAGACGGCGCTGACCGGACGCACGTCGCTCGTCATCGCGCACCGCCTTTCCACGATCCGCGACGCCGACGAGATCGTCGTCATCGACGCCGGCCGCGTGATCGAACGCGGCCGGCATGCGCAGCTGGTGCGCGCCGGCGGACTGTACGCGGAGCTGTATCGCACGCAGTTCGCGTCGCAGGCCGGGCCGGGCGAGGTCGAGGTGGCGTGAGGCGCCGCGCCGCGTGAGGCGAGCGTCCTCGGCGTCGCCGCCCGCCCGCCGGGCGCGACGTCCTCGCCGGTGAGGTCCGGCCCCCCTCGGCTCGTTCACGGAAGGCCGAACAGAGAAGGCCCCGGCACGGTGCCGGGGCCTTCTCGCGATCGCCGCGGCCGGTCCGCCTACGCGTCGGTCGAGGACCGGAGCCAGGGACCGCCGATGGGCAGCCTGATCCCGCAGTCGGCGTACACCGTGGCCGCCATGAGGTACAGCGCGGACGCGGCGCACAGGATCAGGTCGTAGGCCGCGAGCGTTCCGACGAACGCGTTCCCCGCGAGCTGGGCGACATCGAGCCCGATGAAGCCCACGAGCAGTGTGAGGAACACGACCGAGAGCGCCCCGTTGTGCCGCATGGCCCCGATGAACAGCACCGCGGTGAACACCGTCCACCCGACGAGGAAGTAGCCGAGGTCCGTCGGGCCCATCGCGAGGACCGGGAACGCGGCCTTGATCGTGGGGCTCGAGCCCAGCGTCAGCAGGAGCGCGAGCGAGATCCAGAACGCGCCGTAGCCGGTGAACGCGGCGAATCCGAAGTTGTTGCCCGTGCGGAACTCCAAGATGCCGGCGATGAGTTGGCAGCTCCCGCCGAAGACGATGCCGAACCAGATCACGGGCGCGAGCCCGATCACGTGCAGGTTGAACAACTGCAGCGTGAACGTCGTGAGCCCGAAGCCAGCGAGTCCGACGACGGCCGGATTGCCCAGTTTCCCGTCAGCCATGTGCGCCCCTCCCTTTCCGATGCCGGTGCGCACGCGCCGTGCTGCGCGTGCCGTGGGAAGAACGTATCCGCCACGGCGCGCATCTCCTCATACCGTGTCGCCAGCGGAGCTTCGGCGTCGGCCAGCGGACGATTACCGCACGCGAGTGGCGCGCCTGTTCCAGCGCTCGAACGAGGGCGAAGGCGTGTGCGACAATGCACGCGTCCGCCGCGCTCGCCCCGCGAGCGGGCACCATGGGCGTCCGCCCGGTGTGCGCCAGGAGAACAGGAGCCGATCCCGATGCCCGATCACGCAGACGAGCGGCCCATCTCCTACCGCGACGCCGGCGTCGACATCGGCGAAGGATCGCGCGCGGTCGACGCCATCCGCGACGCCGTGCGCTCCACGCGTCGTCCCGAGGTCATCGGCGACATCGGCGGGTTCGGCGGGATGTTCTCCGCGGCGGCGCTCAAGCGCATGGCGGACCCGGTGCTCGTGTCCGGCACCGACGGGGTCGGCACCAAACTCAAGCTCGCCCAGCTGCTCGGCAGGCACGACACGGTCGGCATCGACCTCGTCGCCATGTGCGCCAACGACATCCTCGTGACCGGGGCCGAGCCGCTCTTCTTCCTCGACTACATCGCGATCGGCAAGCTCGACACGGCCAGAGTCGCCTCGATCGTCGAAGGGGTCGCCGAGGGGTGCCGGCAGGCCGGCTGCGCGCTGGTCGGCGGCGAGATGGCGGAGCATCCAGGCGTGATGGCGCCCGACGACTACGATCTCTCCGGCTTCTGCGTGGGAGTGGTGGACCGGCCCGAGGCGGTCGACGGTTCGAAGATCGCGCCCGGCGACATCGTGCTCGGGCTCGCGTCGAGCGGCGTGCACTCCAACGGCTTCTCGCTCGTGCGCCGCGCGCTCGTGGAGAGCCGCGAGGACGAGCTCGGGCTCCCACGGCTCGACCTGGGTGGATGCTCGCTCGGCGACGTGCTGCTCGCGCCGACGCGCATCTACGTGAAGCCGGTGCTCGACCTTCTGCGCGCTGGCGTCGCGGTCAAGGGCATGGCGCACATCACGGGCGGCGGCATCACGGAGAACCTCGACCGCTGCCTGCCGGAGGGCGTGGACGCGCTCGTGCACCCGGGTTCGTGGAAGGAGCCCGCCATCTTCGGCGTCCTGCGCGACGCGACGCACTTGAGCGAGGACGAGCTTCGGCGCACGTTCAACATGGGTATCGGTCTGTGTCTGGTGATCGATCCGCGTGCGGCGACCGATGCGGCGGCGAGGCTGCGTGCGGCGGGCGAGAAGGTGTTCGAGATCGGCGAGATCGTGCCGGGCGAGCGCCGCGTGCGCTACGCGTGAGAGGGGCGCGACGGTGAAGCTGGGCGTTCTCATCTCCGGGAGCGGCACCAACCTGCAGGCGATCCTCGACGCGTGCGCGTCCGGAGAGATCGCGGCCGAAGTCGCGGTCGTCATCTCGAACCGCGAAGACGCGTACGGGCTGACGCGCGCGCAGGACGCCGGTGTGTCGGCCGTCTTCATCGACCCGAAAGCGTACGAGAGCGCCGACGCGTACAACCACGCGGTGCGCGAGGTGCTCGCGGGGGAAGAGGCCGACCTCGTCGTGATGGCCGGCTACATGAAGCTGCTCGGTCGCGAGATCCTCGATGCGTACCCGATGCGCGTGCTCAATCTGCATCCCGCGCTGCTGCCGTCGTTCCCGGGCGCCCACGGCATCGCCGAGGCGTTCGCGTGGGGCGTCAAGGTGACCGGCGTGACCGTGCACTTCGCGAGCGAGGTGTTCGACGACGGCCCGATCGTCGCCCAGGAAGCGGTCGTCGTCGACGAGGACGACACGGTCGAGTCGCTCGAAGCAAGGATCCACGCCGTCGAGCACCGCCTGTACCCGGCGGCGATCGCCGCCGTGGTCGACGGTCGCGTGCGGGTCGCCGGACGCCGGGTGCGCGTCGAGCCGCGGCCGCCGGTGCGGTGAGCGCCGAACACCTCGAGGGCGTCGCGCTTCGCGAGACATGCCGACTGGTCGGCGGCGTCGTGCCGCTGTGGCGGTACCACCGAGCGCGGCTGGCGTCCGCCGGCTGTGGAGCCGACGTGCTGGAAGCCGCCGCTGTCGACGTCGACGAGCCGCCGCCGGCTCTGCCCACGAGCGCCGCCAAGCCCGCCGATCGCGCCTGGTGGGACGTGGCCCAGCGCCGCGCCCGCGCGCTCGGCGCGCATCAGGCGCTGATAGTGCGCGACGGTCACGTGATCGACGGCGGGAGCGCCTCGGTGTGGGCGGTGAGCGCGGGCGTCGCGGTCACGCCGCCGGCGCCCTTCGCCGTCGCGGGGGTCGCGCGTGCCCTCCTGCTGGAAGCGCTGCCACGCGCCGGCGTCGAGGCGCGCGTCGAGCCCCTTCCGCTCGCCGATGTGCTCGCCGCGGACGAGCTCTTCCTCACGAACGCCTTCGCCGGCGCTGTCGCCGTGCGCGGTCGCGGCGGGCCGGTGGCGGCGGCCGCGCGGCGCGTGTTCGACGACGTGTGGCGCTCCTAAGGCCGCCCGATCGAAGCCGAATCACGGGCTCTACGCTGCGGGCATGCTGAAAGTAGGTACAATCGTACCTACCCTCGGCAGACACAACAGAAGGGTTGCTTCGTGACCGACCTCGTCAAGATCGCCCGCGCGCTCGTCTCCGTCACCGACAAGACCGGCATCGTCGACTTCTGCCGCGCCCTCGAAGGCTTCGGCGTCGAGATCGTCTCGACCGGCGGAACCGCCAAGGCGCTGGCCGACGCCGGCGTACCGCGGTGCGCCCGATCGACGACCTCACCGGCTTCCCCGAGATGATGGACGGCCGCGTCAAGACGCTGCACCCGCGCGGTGCACGGCGGGCTGCTCGCGCGCCGCGACGTCCCCGAGCACATGGCCGCCGCCGAGGAGCACGGCATCGGCATGATCGACATGGTCGTCGTGAACCTCTACGCGTTCGAGGCGACCGTCGCGCGCCAAGGCGTCACGTTCGCCGAGGCGATCGAGAACATCGACATCGGCGGTCCGAGCATGCTGCGCAGCGCCGCGAAGAACTTCGCGAGCGTCACCGTCGTGACCGACCCGGCGTGCTACGACGCCATCCTCGCGGAGATGCGCGCGAACGGCGGCGCGACCACGCTACGAGACGCGCCGGGCGCTCGCGACCGAGGTCTTCGCGAAGACGAGCGCGTACGACAACGCGATCTGGATGTACCTGTCGCGGCATACGAGGACGCGCCGAACTTCCCGGACGACCTCCGCTTCCGCCTCGAGAAGGCGCAGGACCTGCGCTACGGCGAGAACCCGCACCAGAGCGCGGCGTTCTACCGCTTCTCGGACGCGAAGGAGCACACGCTCGCGCGAGCCGAGCAGCTCCAAGGCAAGGAGCTCTCCTACAACAACATCCTCGACACCGACGCGGCTGGACGGCGCGTGCGCGAGTTCGAGCGAGCCGGCGTGCGTCATCGTCAAGCACACTGAACCCGTGCGGCACCTGCGTCGACGCCGACCTCGTCACCGCCTACAGCGAAAGCGCACGACGCCGACCCGATCGAGCGCGTACGGCGGGGTGATGGCGTTCAACCGCACCGGTCCCGCCCAGCGTCGTCGAGGCCATCATCGCGAACAAGCAGTTCGTCGAGGTCATGATCGCGCCCGACTACGAGCCGGCGCGCCCTCGAGCTCCTCGCCGACCAAGCCCAACCTGCGCGTGCTGCGCACGGGCGGCATCCGCCCGTCGCGGGCCGCTACGACTCCCGCTCGGTCGAGGGCGGCATGCTCGTGCCAGGAGTCGCGACGCGGTGACCGAGGACCCGGCGACGTTCACCGTGCCGACGAAGCGGCAGCCCGACGCCGGAAGAGCTCGAGCAGCTGCTGTTCGCGTGGCGCGTCGCCAAGACCGTGAAGAGCAACGCCATCCTGCTCGCGAAGGACTTCGTGACCGTCGGAGTCGGCGCGCGGCCAGATGAACCGCGTGAACTCGGCGCGCATCGCGGTGGAGCAGGCCGGCGAGCAGGCGCCGCGGGGCGGTGGCCGCGAGCGACGCGTTCCTGCCGTTCCCCGACACACTCGAGGTCGTGCGGCGCCGCGGGCGTCACGGCGCTCATCCAGCCGGGCGGCTCGATCCGCGACGGCGAGTGCCATCGCGAAGGCCGACGAGCTCGGCGTCGCGATGGTGTTCACGGGACGACGGCACTTCCGGCACTAGCGGCCGATGCGAGGCGACGTCACCGCGCCACCGCGCCGTCGCCGCATCACACGGCGTCACCGCGTCACCGCACGGCACCACCTTTGCTCGGCGACTGCGCGTTCGCTGCTCGCTAAGGGCCGTACCTGCGGCGCGGCGTGGTGGCGTGAGGTTCGTAGAGGCATACTATGCATCGCCGGTGTGTCGTGCGTGCACGACGTGGTGACGGGAAAGAGCCAACCGGGTGCCGAGCGACGGAAGAGGTCACCGGTGACGTCGGAACGTGTGAAGCGCAACATCCTTACGGGCGTGGCGTGCGCGCTGCTCTTCGCATTCACGGCCGCGTCCGCGTGGGCGATCGTGAGCGACTACCAAACGCGCTTCATCGTGCCACGGGGAGTGTCGCTGGAAGGACATGACCTCAGCGGCATGGACCCCGCGCAGGTGCGCGCGACCATCGAGCAGGCCGTGGCCGTTCCGGCGATGCGGCCGCTCATGGTGAGCGCCGACGGCACGTCGTCGTGGACGCTCGATCCGAGCGGCATCGTCTCCGTCGATGAAGGCGGGATGGTCGCCCAGGCGTACGCGCCGCTGCGCACCGCGACGCTCGTCACGCGGGTCATCGACAAGGTGACGGGGCGTCCGCTCCCAGCGACCGTCAAGCCTGCCTACTCGGTGGACACGACCGCGCTGGCGGCGTGGGTCGCCGAGACGGCGAAGCACGTCGACCACAAGCCGGTGGACGCCACGCGCACCGTTGTGGCCTACTCGATCCGCATCGAGCCCGAAGTCGACGGCGTCTCGGTGGATCAATCGGCGGCGGTGCAGCAGCTCACCCAGGCGCTGACCTCCGACTCGAACCTCTCGTCGGTCGAGCGCAGCGCGCAACTCCCGACGACCATACTGAAGCCGAAAGTGCTCGCATCGAGCTTCAAGATGGCGATCGTCGTGAACCTGTCGGCGTGCCAGGTCCGTCTCTTCGACGGCGACAAGCTGGTGAAGACGTATCCGTGCGCGCCGGGTCAGCCGGCGTGGCCGACGCCCACGGGCGACTTCTACATCGTAAGCAAGCAGATCGACGCGCCGTGGCTCAACCCGCACGACGCGTGGTCCGCGAGCATGCCGGACGTCATCCCAGGCGGCCCCGACAACCCCATGGGCGACCGCAAGATCGGCATCGACTATCCCGGTGTGTTCCTGCACGGCATCCCGCCGGGCGAGTTCGGCAGCATCGGGTCGCACGCGAGCCACGGCTGCATGCGCATGTATCCGAGCGCGATCCACGATCTGTTCCCTCGCGTTCAGATCGGGGACCCCGTCTTCATCCGCGAGTAGCGGCGGCATTCCGCGGGGGCCGGGGTCGCGAGCGTCGCGGGCCGCCGCCATGTCGAGCGGAGCACACCGGCCGTGTGGACGAGCGTCGGACCTGCTGCGTATAATCCGAACCCGCACGTTCACAGCCGGGCCGTTAGCTCAGTAGGCAGAGCAGGGGACTTTTAATCCCAAGGTCGCAGGTTCGAGCCCTGCACGGCCCACCACGCATACACGCGATCTGCCCCGCCGGAGTGCGTGGGCGCGTGCATCAGGCCCCCATCGTCTAGCGGCCAAGGACTCCGCCCTTTCAAGGCGGCAACAGGGATTCGAATTCCCTTGGGGGCACCACAATCAACGGTAGGCCCGTCTGCGAAACAGGCGGGTCTACCTGCGTTTATGCCGTTGGCGACGAATGGCACGATTGGCCCGCGATGGCACATGTGTGCCATTCGCGTGCCTTGTGGAGCAGAAACGCCCTGACGCTGAGCGGTTCTGCCTGACGCTAAGCGGTACCGGGTGAGACGCTGAGTCGGCATGGTCGAGCAAGAGACTCGCTCTGCGCACCATGTTTCGGTCGACAGCGTAAGGTATGGGCTGTGAACTCCTGAAGCGTGCTGCGCACCGCACGAAGCGCCTGGCTCGCATCGGACGGTCGCGGGCGATAGTACTGGTACGCGCTCGAACGGGAGGTTGCAATGGATGCCCAAGCCGACCTAGGCGCCCTCCGCGCGAGATGCGAAGAGGTGCTGCGTCGCCATCAGGATGACGAACAACTGGGCAAGGCGCTTTCCGGCCTCTATTACTCGTTCAAGTCGCTCAAGTTCGTGCCCGCACGAACCCAGGCTCTCTTGGCCGGGCCCTACGAAGAGGTCATGAACTCGAATCGCGCCGATGAGGCCTGCTACTACGCGGAAGCGATGATCCGCTCGTTGCACCCGGCGGGCGACCTGGTCGCACAGGTCGTGAACATCTGCGCACTTGGCTCCGCGCACGGACGCGGTGACATCAGTTTGCAGACGATACTCAAGGACGCCCGGCTCGATGCGGAGCTTCGCAAAGCCCTTGCCGCGCTCAGCGGATCGCGTGACTACGACTATGTCCGTGAGTTCACCAACGCCACGAAGCACCGTGAGTTCATAAGACGCGTCATCCTTCACGATGACAATCACCAGCGGATCGAGTTCCAGCCCTTCAATCGTCGCAACGGCAAGGCAGAGGGCAGGCGGGACTTCGGCGAGCTCATCCTTGGCGCAATGCGCCTGCGGGATCTGGTCGAGAGGGTTCTTCGGGCGCTTGTCGACCCCGGGTTGCCCGCCGCGGCTCTCATTCGGGGCACCGTGACCTTCGGAGGATCGGTCACAGCCACCGTCGAGCCGTCGGCCTTCGGACACGGCATTCGTCAGCAGTCTTCTCGGGTGACGGAAGACAGCATGCCCGCGGCTGACCATGTCTATCTAAGTGACTCGACGCCCGGGATCGCAGGCTAAAGGAGAACCATGACAGAACTCCGTTTCAAGCATGTGGATGAGTCGAACTGGCTCGAGCGCGATCCGACCTTGCAGATCTTCGCTCGGATGAATTCGTCCGGAGAGCTCGTCCCGACATCGGGCGAGGACCTCCTGCGCGACATCCTCACTCCACGGCTTCGGCCAGCCGTTCCGGAGCAGGTCTGTGCACTGCTGGAGGTGGCACGCGGCGCCATGGTCTACGGCTACTTCTTCTATCCTCTGTACACGCTAGCATCGGATCAGTTATTTCGTGTGGCGGATGCCGCCGTCTGCGAGAGGTGCAGGCAGCTTGGCGGTCCGAAGCGTCTCGGGTTCCAATCGAGGCTCAAGTGGCTTCGAGATCAAGGGGTTCTATCTGACGAGGAGTTCGATCACTGGGACTTTGTGCGCTTCATGCGCAACTGCGCGTCACACCCTCGCGAGCAGGCTATCTGGATGCCCGGGGACACGGTCGGCTTCCTCGCTCGAGTCGTCGACCTGATGAACGGTCTGTTCGTCACCGCTGGAATGGCCACGTCTGCAGCTTCGGGACCTTCCGACAATGCCACGTAATACCGGGACGCAATCGGGCGATGGACTACCACAGCCGCACAATGCACGGCGCGCCGGCTGAGAGGACGCATTGATGAGCGTTACGTCGATCGATGAGATTCGCCTTGTGAACTACCGCTGCTTCGCGGATCACACCGTTGCGCTTCGAGATGTCTCCTTGATCATCGGCGCGAACGGCTGCGGCAAGTCGGCGCTCATAGAGGCGCTGCGGCTGGTATCTCTCGCCGTGAACCGGCATCGTGGCTTGCGCTTCGAGCTCGCGCCAGTTCGAGGCGAAGGTTTTCCGCGAAGAACGTATGGTCTTGCCCCCTCCTTGAGGGCCTCGGGTCTCTCGTTGCAGAACGTACTTCGCGACAGTTCGCTTAACGTAGCGCAGGTCGAGGCGCGCTTCTCAACAGGCGCGTCCGTACGAGTGTACGTGCACCCCGAGGCAGGCCTCTTCGCCACCTTCAGCGATGAGCGCACAGACCTCGTCACCGACCATGTCGAACTGAACGCATTGCGCTTGCCGCACGTTGGAGTCTTCGTCCCGCCCGGTGAGCTGGCAGGTAGCGAGCCTCTGTTGAGTGACGACCACGTGGTCGCATGCCTTGACCTGCCTATCGGCGCCCGACATTTCCGCAATCAGTACAGATGTCTGCAGGAGCACCACGCGCGCTTTCAGCAGCTGCTTCGAGCCACCACTCCGAATCTGACATTGGGCGAATGGCCAGTTCCGGCCGCGTCGCCCGCGGATGCTGACGAGGAGGACAGCGACCACTACAACCTCGGCCGGGGCACTCAACTCGCCCTAAGGGCGACCTATGAGGCATACGAATGCGAGGCGAGCGATCTCCCAAGCGGTCTTCAGGTCTGGCTGCAGACGATGTGGTTCCTAGCGCGAATGCCTTCGAACTCCGTCGTGGTGCTCGACGAGCCCGAGACCCATCTGCACCCTGACCTGCAACACCGTTTGCTCAAGGTTGTCCGAGGAGAGGCGGCCCAGTCGGTGATTGCCACACATTCGTCTGAACTCATGGCTGATGTGGAGCCCCGTAGCCTTCTCCTCGTAGACAAGAGCGCCCGGGGCTCGTCATACGCCGATACCCTGCCCCAGGCCCAACTCTTCCTTGACGCAGTTGGCACCAGCCTGAATCTGAGTCTCGCGCGACTGCAGACCGCCCCTAGGTTCCTTCTGGTGGAGGGTCCGGAGGACCACAAGGCTCTCTCCCTTGCGTACGAGGCGCTGTTCCCCGACTCACCAATGCCGCTGCACACCGTTCCGCACTTGCCGATCGGCGGGCTCAGCGGGCTCTCTCTTGCCATGGAGAATGCCTCTGCCTTTCGCTCTCACAACAGCGCGCAAAGCGTCTACTGCATAGTCGATGGCGACTACTGCCTCCCGGATGAGGTCGAGGAATGGATGGGCCAGGCTAAGGAACGAGGCATCAGGTTGCACGTTTGGGAGTGCAAGGAGCTCGAGAACCTCTTCCTCGGGCCGGTGGCACTCCACGATTTCCTAGGTCTTCATGTCTCAACGAATTCGATGCCCGCGGTCGAGGAGATAGCGTCGTCGCTTTTCGAGATCACGAACGCAATGCAAGACGAGACAATCGACATGATCTCCGAGTCGTTGTCGAAACAAAAACGGTTTCGCACTCCTCGGGCCTCGAATCCGATGGCGAGGCGCCTGCTCGGAGCCAAGTGGTCGACCCTGGACGGGCGGCTGGCCATTGTGCCCGGCAAGAAGCTTCTGCACAAGGTCGCCAGCTGGACTCAGGCGGACTTTGGGGTGTCCCTCTCGTTGCCCGCTCTGATTCGTTCCCACCGTAGCTTCCCCGTGGAGCTCCGGCAGATGCTGGCTGCCGTTGAGAACGATGCGCCTTTCCCAGTGGATCGAGTCGGCGTGTTCTCTGACAGCCGTGACCTACTTGGCGAGTAACGCTCGACAGGACGTTCCGAAGACAACGAGCCCCAGGCACCGAGAAGAACCAGGTGCAGCCAGGGGATCCGTTGCGTCATTCCCGGACGGCGATTGCCGCCGCGAACCCCTCGGCCGCCTCACGCCGTTGTCCGGGCAGCACCCAGCATAGACCTGCAGCGTGAATGCGGCCGAGGCGTGCCCGAGCCGCTTGGAGATGCCGCGCGGCCCTGTCTGCTAGGCTGCTGGTGAAGCGTCATTACATCGGGTGACGGGGGTCCCCAATTGGCAGACGCCGCGCCTCAGACCGAGAGACTCTTGGAAATCGGCGACTTGCCAGCACAGCTACTGGGCGAATCGCCCCGGCGATTGACCGAGATCGTGTTCGAGCTTGCCGACCGACCAGGGCACGAGAAGGTTCGCGCGCTCATCCACGAGCTGCTGGTCAATGGTCTTCACGTGCCAAGCACCTCCATCGACTACGAACATCGGCTCCCCGAAGTGCATGGCCGCATGGACGCGTTCTTGGGCCGCACGGTTCTCGAGTTTAAGAGTGACCTCCGGCGCGAGAAACCCGACGCGGAAGAGGAGCTGACGAGGTACCTCGGCGATCGAAAGAGGGCCACCGGGCTCGACTACATCGGCGTTGCCACAGATGGGGCCATCTTCATCGCGTACGAGCTAAAGTCGGGTGCTCTTCGGGCAATCGGCGATTTCAAGCCAAACAGAGAGGCTCCCGCCGAACTCCTGGTATGGCTCGATGGACTGGTCAACGTGATCGACCGCATTACACCCGACCCGGGCGTCGTCCGTCGCCAGCTTGGCCGCGATAGTCTGACCTACGCGATAGCCCGCGACAGGCTGATTGAAGCCTGGAGTTCTGTTTCGCAGAGCCCAGATTGCATCCTTAAGCGCCAACTGTGGCGCAGCCTCATGAGCATCGTGTACGGAAGCACGGTCGATGACGACGATCTGTTCATTCAGCACACGTACCTGACGGTTGTCGCCAAGACAATGGCGGTGCGAGTCCTGGGACTCGAGATTCCGCCGGCAGCAGACCTCCTTTCTGGAGCTCCGTTCGATGAATCCGGCATCTACGGAGCGGTGGAATCGGATTTCTTCGACTGGGTGCTGGAGGCTTCCGAGGGTGCATCGGTGGTCAATCGAATCGCCACTCAGACGGACAAGTTCAAGCTAGCAGCCGTCACCGAAGATGTTCTCAAGGCGCTCTACGAGTCCCTGGTTGACCCCTCCCAGAGGCACGAGTTGGGCGAGTACTACACTCCCGACTGGCTTGCCGCCCTCACGAGCGAGGCAGCCATTCCAGACCCGTTGGTAACAACCGCTCTCGATCCGGCCTGCGGGTCCGGCACCTTTCTCTTTCACGCTGTTAGGCGCTATCTCGACGCCGCCGCCGCCGCCGGGGTGCCAATGTCGAAAGCCTTGGAAGGTGCCACTGAGCACATCCGAGGCATCGACATACACCCCGTCGCGGTGATGGTCGCCAGGGTCACGTTCCTGCTGGCCATCGGCGAAGAACGCCTAGCCCTGCGACGGGGCGCCCTTCGCATCCCGGTCTACATGGGCGATTCGCTCCAGTGGGATGCGTCAACGTTCTTGGGCGCGAGTGAAGTACGCATCAGGGTTCCTGACGGAGAGGATCTGGAGTTTCCGGTCGGCTCAGTGGATGACCCGTCTGAATTCGAGAACACCGTCAGCACGATGTTGGCGATGATCGAGAGCCATGGCTCCTCTGACTCCTTTGCGGCTTGGCTCTCCTTGCGGGATACCGACGCACAGACCGCTGCCATTCTTGTGTCAACGTTCGAAAGGTTGGCCGAGCTGTATCGCACGGGCCGCGACCATGTATGGGCGTACGTGATTCGAAATCTCGCGAGACCCGTCTGGCTCTCCTCGGCTGACGAGAAGTCCGACGTCTTGATTGGGAACCCGCCGTGGCTCTCCTATCAGTTCATGTCGAACGAGATGAAGGATCGCTTCAGGCGTGAGACCAAGCGTTTGGGAATCTGGGAGCCAGCCCAGGGCCGCATTTCCCACCAAGACATGAGCGGCCTCTTCTTCGCGCGATGCCTGGAACTGTACGTGAAGCCCGGTGGCAAGATTGCTTTAGTCATGCCTCTGGCAGCCACCAGCCGAGCCCAATTCGCCAAGTTCCGGTCGGGTCAGTTCGGGGGCTCGCAGGTTGTTGCCACCGCGCGATTCACTGCAGCATGGGAATTCGACAATCTCGTTTCCCCGCTCTTCCCAGTCCCCTCGTGCGTTCTCTTCGCGGAGGAAGGTCCCGTCGGCCCTCTTCCAAAGACCATCACGGCTTTCGCCGGCCATTTGCCTGTGCGCAACGCAAGCCTCGCAGTCGCGACACAGGCACTGGTGTCGTCAGATGCTCCATGGCCTGAGTTGCGAGAGCACATGAGCAGTTCCATCTACTCGAGCCGGTTCAGGCAAGGGGCCATAATCGTCCCGCGCATGCTGTTCATCGTTGAACGTGCCGAACAGCGAGGGATTTTGGGCACTGATCCATCGGCACCATTAGTCACAAGCCGCAGAACCTCATTGGAGAAGGCGCCGTGGAAGAACCTGCCGGGGTTGACGGGACCAGTTGAGAAGCGGTTTCTCAGGCCCGCCTACCTCGGCGAGTCGGTAGCACTATTCAAGCTGCTTCAGCCGGCGGAGGCCGTCATTCCTTGGGACGAGGAGCCCGCAGTCCTGCTTTCGGCTGCGCGGGCGCGAGAGATGGGCTATCTCAAGCTTGCTGAGTGGCTAAGCGCCGCCGAGACACTCTGGGCCGCGCACGGGAAGAAGACCGGTTCCATCGTCGAGCGCCTAGACTACATAGGCCAACTCAGCGCACAGTTTCCGCTTGCACCGATTCGTGTTGTGTACGCCACCTCAGGCAGCCAGCCGGCCGCGTCTCTGCTGATGGACGGCAGAGGCGTAATCGACCACAAGCTCTACTGGAGCGCCGTCCGCACGATCGAGGAGGGCAAGTATCTTGTCGCGATACTGAACAGTGAGGAAACGCGCGGCAGAATCGCGCACCTACAGAGCCAAGGGCAGTTTGGCGCACGCGACTTTCACAAGACGCTCCTGTCCGTGCCGATTCCGGAGTTCGACCCGGATAATCGCGACCACACGAGACTTGTCAAACTTCACGACGAAGCCGCCGAGATTGCACAGCTGGTCGATGCCTCGAGAGCCGACTTCAAGAGGCTTCGCCACGACATCCGTGAGGCCATCAGGCGTTCCGGCACGGCATCCCGCATCGATGCTGCCGTGGCAAGGCTCTTGGATGGTGTGGCAGCTGCCCGATGAGTGCGGTGCGACGGCATCGCTAGGCACGTTAGATCCGGCCTCGAGCTACTTTGAGGCGACCGCAGCCGCAAACCCTTCCGCGGCTTCGCGCTGCTGCCCCGGCAGCACCCAGCTGTAGACCTGCAGCGTGAAGGCCACCGACGCATGCCCGAGCCGCTTCGAGACCACATGCGGGGGAACGCCCGTCTTGAGCAGGATGGTGGCGTGCGTGTGCCGCGTGTCGTGGAACCGTAGCCGGTCGAAGCCGAGCGACTGTGCCACCGCCCTGAACTGAGCCGACGCGGTCGAAGGACGGGCCGGCTCGCCGAAGCCGTTCGTGATGACCAGGTCCAGCTCTGTCCAAGCGAGCCCCAGTCGAAGCCGCTCTTCAGCCTGCTCCTTGCGATGCGTCTTGAGCCTCGCGACCGTGCCGGCATCCAGATCCACCGGCCGGCCCTTGCCCGACTTGGGCTCCTTGAACGAGTACCAGGTCTCGCTGTCGGTGCCACCGAGGTGTTCGACGAGTGTCTGGCGCACGTACATCACCTGAGCGTCCAGATCGATGTCGCACCACCGCAGCGCAAGGAGTTCGCCGAGGCGCGCGCCGGTCATGAGCGCGAGAAAGCCGACCAGTTCTGCCGGCGTACCCTCGAGCGCCTTCAGCAGGCTGCCCACTTCGGTCTCGTTGAGCACGCGCATCTGCGGGCGATCCGGTCGCGGGGGAGACGTGAAGTCCGCCGGGTTGCGCACGAGCGTCCCGAGCTCCACCGCACGACGCAGCGCCATCTTCAGCGCGACGTGGCGGTGGTGGACAGTCGTGGGCGATAGCTTCGACTTCTTACGCTGCCCTGCCTCGTCGCGAAGGCACGCCGCGTAGAACTCATCGAGGTGCTGCGGCGTGAGGTCTTGCAGCCGGATGCGCCCGAGCTTCGGGATGACGCTGCCTCGAAGCAGTGATGCGTACCGCTCCCATGTGCGATCGCTCACCCGTGAACGCTTCCACGTGAGCCACGACTCGAGGTAGTCGCCCAGGCGCTGGTCGGACCGGCCGACGTATTCGCCCTTGGCGCGGTCGGAGAGCAGCTGGGCGCGCTTGTCCTTGGCCTGCTCCAGCGACCCACGAACGGTGTGCGACTCGCGGCGCCTCTTGCCATCAGGGCCGGGCGGCAGCTCGATGAAGACGCGGTAGTGCTGCGGGCCGACTTTCAGGATGGCGTCGCGCGATGTGGTCCGGGTCATGGCTACTCTCCAAGCTTTCGCTTCGGTCCGTGTGCACATTGCGTAGGCTGCCGGGCGCCAGTCAAGCAGCCCGGATGCACGAGGCTCGGCCTCGGCGGCTCCGTCTCGGCGTAGATGCGACGGTGTGCGCCAACATGCCTCCCGAACTGCTCGAATCCAGCCTAGCGCCACTGTCAGCGACCGCCTGCTACCGGAGTCGGCTGACATCGTGTTCAGGATGAGATGCGACCCGCGATGGAGCGCGGATGGGCACGGCAGGAAGGACGAAAGAGATGAGCCAACAAGGAGAGACTCCGCGGATACGTGCGCTGGGTCGCAGCCTCAAGCCGCTCGAGCGCGTTGCCACGATCGGAGAGCTTCTCGGTCTCACCCGCAGCGGCGCCTATCGAATGGCGCGCAGAGAGGCGTGGCCGATGGTGGGCTCCGCGGCCAGTGGGTGGGTCTTGACCATGCGGGTCCTCGACCGCTATTCCATCCCGTACGCGCTGGAATCCGATGCGCCGACCCCGCTGCCCGTCGCTCCTCTCCAGCCATCAACCGTGGCGATCACGGGAAGCGTGCAGTCATGAGCGCCCCAACAACCCGCGTCCTGCGCTCCGGCTTCTGGAGCGACCCTGAGATCGCGCGCTGGCCGCTGGCCAAGAGAGTCTTCTACATCGGATTGACCGCGATCGCTGAGGATTCGGGCGTCGTCGAGGACGATCCCCTCGGCTGGAAGATCGCGCTGTTCCCCTCTCCGACGGACTCCGCCATCACGACCGATGCCTTGCGGGAGTGGGCCGACGAGATGATTGCCGACGGGAAGCTCATCCCCTTCGAAGCCCGTGAGCGGCGTTGGCTGTATCTCAGAACCTTCGATAGCCACCAGCGCCCGCCGCATCCGAGGGACACCCGCCTTCCGCTGCCGCCGTGGGTGAGCAAGACAATCGTTGGCGAGGGTCAAGGCCGACGCGTCTGCTACGTACATGGCGAGTACCAAGAATGGACGGATCAGGACCGGAACCGCACAGATTCTGTGCAATCGCTGGGCAGCGAACAGGATGGGTTAGGCCTTGATGGTTCATGTCGAGATGATTCAGAAGAGGTCAAGCGCAGGAGAGGTGGGGTGCGGGGAGGGGAGCAGCTGGACCTCGCGCCGCTTCGCGCGGAGTACGGCGACGCTGCGGTCCGGCGTGCGCTCGCTGCCGCAAGCGCCTATGCGGACAACTGCGAGCCGTGTCGGCTGGTCGATACTGAGCTCGTGCGCTTTCATTGCGAAGCCGACAGAGACAAGGCTGTGGCAGAAAGGGCGCGAGCATGAAGGTTCACGGAGGTCCCCAGCCCCACACAGCTCGGGCCAACATTCATCGGTGGAGTCTCGTCGTCCAGCCGCGGCACGGTATCGTGTTCCTGCATCTCAGAGTCAAACGTGGTCATGCAGCCCCGACAGTAGCTTTCGCGGCGTTAGGGGGGACAGCGTGAACGAGGACGTGGAGCTCGCATCAGAGCAACTGAACCTTCGGTTCGACGGCCGGCTCCATGAGGTCGACGTGACCGTGTTCAGCCGCGCGCTTCTCGACTTCGCTGAGGTCGTGAAGGCTGCGAACAGGCAAGCGAAGTCGAATGCGAATGTCGACGTGCGCATCAAGGCGACGGGTGAGGGCAGTTTCGAGAGCATCATTCGCCTTGTCCTGAGCCACCCACAGAACACCCTGGCCGTAGTTCAGTCGGCAGACATCATTGTGCATGACATAGGCGCCGCGGTGGTCGGAGTCTACGCTCTGCGCAAGTGGCTCGCACGCCATGACGTTCAATCGGCAAGCCCGAATGAAGAGACGCAACAAGTAGTGCTCACAGACGTCCATGGCGACTCGTACACGGTTCAAGGCAACGTCTACAACATGTACAGCCATGATCCGGCCGTGACGCCCGCCTTGGCGCGGACATTTGGCGCGCTGGACGACGACCCGGCAATCGCCGGGTTCGAGATACTCGATGACCAACGAGCGGTCCTCTTCGGGTCCGACCACTCAGATTTCGGACCAATGGCGGCTGCTCCGCTGCCACTGGCAGATGAGGACGGCACAACCAGGATTCAACTCGTGGACGCGTCGCTATACATCGTGCGTGTCGTTCTCGAGCACAGCCGGACGCGGCGGTGGCAGTTCCTGTGGGGCGGCAACCGCATTTCGGCTCCGATCGCCGACGAGAGATTCTTGGAGCAGGTGGACTCGGGGATGCCATTCGCCCAAGGCGACGTGCTCAGAGTGAAGCTAGAGCGCGTGCAGGTGTATAGCCCGTCGATCGGCACGTATGAAACGACGGGGTACACCGTTCGCGAGGTTATCGAGCACATCCCGCGCGCGGATACGGGCGCGATGTTCTAGTGCATGAGCCGCCTTGGCTTCGCGCCAATTCAGTCGCCGCCGAGATGATGAGCTCGCCGGACGAGGCCATGAAAGAGGCGAACGCTCAGGGCATAGGGGGGGTCGATTCTTTGGCGCTCACAACGCTGACCCTGCATGCCCGCGATGAGGATTCCCCGCGAAAATGCAGAATCGAGTTTCACAATCCGTGACGTTTCTCTGAAAACCGTGGCAACGAAACGACCGGCTGACATGCCGTGCACGATAGGTGCATGGAGATCTCACTGTGTGCACACTGCAACAAGCCACTCCCTGCGCAGCCAGCGACCGGGCGCCGGCGCCGCTACTGCAGCCCGGCCTGTCGAAGCGCCGCGTGTAGGGATCGGGCCAGCTGCTTCGAGGCGATGCCGCAGGCAGCGATAGGCGACCCGGCCGCCACGGTGCTGGCCGCATCCGGCGTCCGAAGCGCCGACACCGACTCTCAGATCGAGCGCGCCATCCTGGAGACGCAGGCGCTCGCCGGCGTCTTTTCGCGTCTGGGACACGAGGCGCGTCCGTCCTTCGGGTGGCGATGCGCAGGCATGAGCGACGCCATTCGCGCGGCGCTGACCCACTACTTTGAGGAGGCCGTCTCGTGAGCCTGACCGTGAGAAGCGTTGCTGTCGAGCAGCTGGCACCGGATGCGGGAAACGCGCGCAAGCACGGCCGCAGGAATCTGGAGGCCATCAAGGCATCCCTGACCGAGTTCGGGCAGCGCCGCCCGCTCGTGGTCACGAGCGAGATGACGGTCATCGCCGGCAACGGCACGCTCGCTGCGGCACGCGAGCTGGGTTGGCCGAAGGTCGATGTGTGCGTTGTCCCTGCCGATTGGACGGCCGAGCAGGCCAACGCCTATGCCCTTGCCGACAACCGCACCGCCGAGCTGGCCACGTGGGACGAGGACGTCTTGCTTCAGTCGTTGACCGAGCTGGATCTGGCCGGCTGGGATGTCGAGGCGCTCGGCTTTGATGCACCCGACTGTTTGGACACGCTCGTGCAAGACGAGGTGCCCGAGCCGCCGAAGGACCCGCTCACGAAGCCGGGGCAGCTGTTCGGTCTCGGCCGCCACAGGCTGCTGTGCGGCGACAGCACGCACGCGGCGGATCTGTCCCGGCTCATGGCCGGCGCGAAGGCTCGGATGATGTTCACCGACCCCCCGTGGAACGTGGGGATCGGCTTGGACTCGAACCCGAGGCACCGGCAGCGCCCCGGCCTTGCGAACGACGATCTGCCGCCCGAGCAGTTCCAAGCCTTCCTCGAAGGATTCATCTCGGCCGCCCGTCCGCACATCGAAGGCGACATCTACTGCGTGCTGGGCGCCTGTGAGTGGCCACGGCTCGATGCCACACTCAGGCAGCAGGGCTATCACTGGTCAGCCACCGTGATATGGGTCAAGGACCACTTCGTGCTCGGCCGCAGCAAGTACCACAGGCGCTACGAGCCGATCTGGTACGGGTGGCACGAAGACTCGAACTCCTCCTTCACGACGCGTCGCGACCTCGACGACGTGTGGGAGATCCCGCGGCCGAGCGCCTCGGAGGAGCACCCGACCATGAAGCCCGTGGAGGTGCCGGCGCGCGCTGTGGCGTACAGCTCGAGCAAGGCGGACGTGGTCCTGGATCCCTTCCTTGGAAGCGGCAGCACGCTGATCGCCTGCGAGCAGCTCGGACGGGCCTGCTACGGCCTGGAGCTGGATGCGGGCTACTGCGACGTGATCGTGAGGCGCTGGGAGGCGCTCACCGGAGGAAGGGCCGTGCTCCTCGATGGCTAGGGGGCGGCCCAAGGACCCGAGCGTCGGACGGCGCGACACGTCGCATCGCCCGGACGTCGTGCGGCCGCCGGAGGGCCTCGCGGTTTCTGAGACGCCTGCGCAAGAGGCGCTGGCAGCGCCCGAGAGCCTGCCGGCGGGCGCACATGCGATGTGGGACGCGGCGATCTGGGAGCTGTGCTCGCTGCGCACGCTTCACGCCTCCGACCTCCCGCTTGTGGAGATGATGGTCACCGCCGCGTACCGGCACGCTCAGGCACGAGCGCAGATCGATGCGCTCGGCATCCTCGTCAAGGGGCAGCGCGGCCCGATGCTCAACCCGCTGCTGAGAGTTGAGCGCGACGAGGCGGCGACCTATCTGCGCCTTGCCGAGACGCTCGGGCTCACCCCGGTGGCGCGCCTGCGGCTCGGACTCATCACGCTGGCCGGAGCCTCTCTGCTCGCCGGCATCGACGCGGAGCTCGGCATCGAGGTCGCGCTGTGATGTCGTCTGAGTCCAAGACCGGCCTCATATACGCCCAGCGCGTGCGGGACTTCGGCGCCAAGTTCGTCGTGCACAAGAAGGACCGCTGGGCCGGTCAGGCCTTCGTGCTGGAGGAGTGGCAGTGGGAGCACATCATCCTGCCGATCTACGGATCTGTGGACCCGGCCGGACGCCGCCGCTACAGTCGGGCGCTCATCGGCCTTCCTCGCTGGTCGGGGAAGTCCGAGATCGTCTCGCTCATGGTCATGTACCACCTCTTCGTCGAGCGCGTGGCCGAGGGTGAGGCCTACGTCGTGGCCTCCAACGAGCGGCAGGCCGGCATCGTCTTTGACACGGTCAAGCGCATGATCCAGGCCAACCCTCGTCTGGCTGCCGCCTGCGACATCTACAAGCGCGAGATCTGGGTCAAGGAGACCGGATGCGTATTCAAGGCGCTGCCGGCCGATGCGGACTCCGCCCAAGGGTTCCACCCGAGCTTTTGCGCGGTCGACGAGGTGCATGTGCACAAGAGTCACGCGCTGATCGAGGCGATGCAATCCGGCATGGTCGGGCGCGAGAGCGGCCTGCTTGTCGCCATCACGACCGCGGGTGCGCAGCGCAAAGGGGTGCTGTGGGAGCTGCTACATGGCGGGGACGGGCTCGTGTCTTGGACGCAAGACCCGAACACCTACGTGTACTGGCTCGGGGCCCAAGACGGAGACGACGGCCACGACCCCACGGTGTGGCGGACGGCCAACCCGGCCGGCTGGATCACCGAGCAGATGCTGCGTCAGCAGTACGAGAAGCTGCGCTTCACGAGCTTCGAGCGATACCACCTCAACCGCTTTCCGGCGCGTGGGATCAAGCGCGCCTTTGACGCGCGAGCGTGGGATAGCATGTCCGAGATCCCGCACATCGACCCGCAGCGGCCCTGCATCCTTGCCGCGGACGCGTCCTTTCGGCGCGACACGACGGCGCTCGTGCTCGATCAGGTCGACTCGCAGGGCGATCACAACGTCGTCTCGTGGATCTTCGCCTCGGAGGACGGCGAGCCGATCGACCGCGAGGCCGTCATGGCCAAGATCGTGGAGATCGTGCAGACCTACTATGTCGAGCGCATGGTCTGCGACCCCAACTACTTCGTGCTCGAGATGATGCGCCTCGCCTCCGAGTTCGGCGTGGACATCGAGGAGTATCCACAGAACAACCCGCGCATGGCCAGGGCCCTCGACGTGCTCACCTCGCTCGTGGCGTTGCGCAGGATCCGCCATGGCGGTGCCGCGCTCCTTCGCGAGCATGTGCTCAACGCGGCGCTCAAAGAGACCCCGTACGGCCCACGCCTGGACAAGCAGACCGACGCGCAAAAGATCGATGCGGCCGTCGCCCTCGCCATGGGCGTGACGATCGCGGAGGCCGAATATCAGCAGTATGCGGCAGGCCCGCAGATCATCGTCGGCTAGCCAGTCCGCTCACCGAAGCGCATGCGCTCTGCAGCCCACAACGCATCCGAAGCGGCGGAGTGCTCGGTTGAAGTGCGGACGGTCCGTGCGCCCGGTCGTCCGATGCAGCATTCTTGCGTCATCGCGCACCGGGCGCTCCCCGTGGTAGCGTTCTTAGCCACGTACACTCTTCACAGAAGAAGGTCCGATGGAGCGAAGCGCGACGGATGGCAAGACGGTCTTTGTCGTTCATGGCCGCAATCTCACGCTGCGGGATGCCATCTTCACTTTTCTCAGGCAGCTGGGCCTGCACCCGCTGGAGTGGTCGGAAGCAGTCCATTTGACGGGGCAAGGCAGCCCCTACATCGGCGACGTGCTGAAGACAGCCTTTCATGCGGCGCAAGCCGTGGTCGTCATTCTCACTCCGGACGAGGTTGCGTATCTGAGACCCGACTACGCTCAGGGCGCGGGCGATCGGGATACCGAACCCGCCATGCAAGCACGACCAAACGTGCTCTTCGAGGCGGGGATGGCCTTCGGCGCCGATGCTGATCGGACAATCCTTGTCGAGATCGGCGACCTTCGCCCGTTCTCCGACATCGCTGGACGGCACGCAGTCAGGCTTGACGGGTCTGCGCTGCAGCTCGAGGAGTTGGCGGACCGTCTGAAGTCCGCAGGCTGCTTTGTTGATCTGAGCGGCACCGACTGGCTGGACGGCTCAAAGCTACTGCCACCGAAGGCGAGTGACCTGCCCCTTGGGCGTCGCTTGCCTGCGTCTCCAGCGCCCAAGATCCGCGTTGATGCTAAGTACTCCGACGGAATTGGTGGAAACCAGCGGCGGCTCCACATCATCAACCAAGGGTCAGTCGACTTGTTTGATGTGAGTATCGAGCTCCCCGCAGACGTCCAGAACTTCCAAGTGCTCGACCAGAACCTTCCCGTGCGCAAACTGCCCGCAGGCAAGAGTGTGTCACTGCCGGCGACACGCTGGATGGGTCCGGGGCCGAGCAACTTTGAGGCGGTCTTGTCCGGAGTGGACGCAAGCGGAGAGGCCTTTACTGAGTCGGTCTTCATCGACCTGGGAGGATGATTGTCAGATGACCGAGGTACTCGTGTCTTTGCCTCTCGACGACGGTTTCCTGCGGAGAGAATGTCCCGCGTGCGGCCGACAATTCAAATGGCACTCTGGACCAACAGACGTCCGGCCCGAGGATGCTGTCGATCCCTCCGCGTACCACTGCCCCTACTGCGGCGAAAGCGCGCCAATCTCGGACTGGCTAACCGAGGAGCAGGCAGAGTACGCCAAGCTGAGTATCGCCGGGCCGGCGGTCGAAGCGATTCGCAGGCAACTGGCTGACACCGTGGGTGACCTCGGCGGGCTACTCAAGATTGACTTCAAGGCGAGTGCAGCGCAGCCGCCCGCCCCGCTGCACGAGCCGCACGATATGGCTCTTGTCGCCCCGCCCTGCCATCCTTGGGAGCCCGCGAAGGTTGCGGAGGATTGGAACGCGCCGCTTCACTGCCTGGTGTGCGGAGAGCCCTACGCTCTGGGCTGAGCGAAGTCCTGACAGCGCCCAAAGCCGCGGGTTTGGAGCCTAGGATGGCGCCAATGCTCATCGACCCCGAGCGTTGTCTCCGAACCAGAGGAGCTGCCATCGGCCTGAGAGGTTGTAGCCCGAACCCAGGGCCAGTTGGGCCGCACGAGGAGCGCGCTCGACCAACTCTCGAACCGTCAGCGCACAGGGCATGAGCCAGACTCTGCCACGTGCGATTCCGCAACGTATGCAAATCGCTTCGATCTCATCAAGATCTCGCGTCTCGTGCGTAACGAACTTGAAGATCGTTTCGGGCAGGGCCGAATACATCTGAAGCGCAGCCGGCCGGATTCGTAGTTCCTCGCGTATGCCTGTACTCTGAAGCTTCGGGCTCACGACGAAACGCTGCGTCAGCACACTGAGCGCGAGAGCGGGTTCAAGCGTGCCGTTTGTCTCAATTTCGGGCTGCAACTGCGGTCGGCGAAGTCGAAGCCTGTCAAGTAGCTCGATGAGTGCACGCTGCTGGAGCATCGGCTCGCCACCCGTGACGACAAGCAGTCGGATCGCGGTGTCGTGCCGGCAAATCTCGTCACACAGCTCCTCGACAGTGTTCTCCCGCACCTCCACAACTCGGTCATATCTGTGCCAGTCCCATGCATACCGAGTGTCGCACCAGCTGCACGACATGTTGCATCCCGCCAGCCGCACAAACAGGGAGTGCTCTCCAGCTCGCGGGCCTTCGCCTTGGAGAGACTCGAAGACTTCGCTCACTTGCAGACGCGGGTAACCCCCGCGCATTTGGCCCACGGTCATCTATGCGGCTCGATTCTGGCCGGGGTCACGGCTGCTTACGTGCTTTGACACTGCAGGGCTGGAGTAGTCCAACTTGGCGCAGAACGATTGTGCGCTTGTAGCAGCCAGGGCACTCGCCACAAGGAAGGCAGCTGCGATGGCACGATACCGTCCATCCGACTACATTCTCGCCAAGGCCGCTTCTCATCAGCAATTCCGCCGACGTTTCGCCGATTGCGGGACAGCGCAACCGAATGCCGCCTTCCTGTATTGACATGAGTCGATCAAGCAGGCTGTGAAACTCGCTGGTGCCGTCCGCATGGCGCGCTGCATCTTCAGCAACCGTGCCGATGGTGACGGAATCCAATCCGCAGTCCAGTGCGACCGATGCGGCGGCGGTGATAAGCAGTTGGTTGCGGAAAGGCCACCACTCAGGGGTGGGGGCTCCAGGCACAGGGTGCTCATCCTTCAGGAGCCCGCCACCGAGGCTTCCTAGTTCTACTTTGAGCTGCCGATATGCAATCCCCAGGATGTTCGAAATCCTCTCGGCTGCTCGCAACTCGGCTTCGGCAGGTCGCTGTCCGTAGTCGATGGCGAGGCAAAGAGCAGGTCGTTCGATGGCCGCCAGCGCGGTGCTGTCGATCCCACCCGACAGCAGCAGCACAGAACTGCGCCCAACGGCTCCCGAGCTCCGCGACTGACAGTCCATCGACTATGAACGTCCTGCGACTACCTGTGCGCCTTGTCCAGCCCAAACGGCGCGGTACAAGGCGCTGGAGAGGTCGTCGTGAAGCTCGGCGCCCTCGCCGACCAGCATCTTGGCGCCTTCATGTCTAGGATCGTTGACAAAACCCACGACGGGAAGGCCCAAGCGATGTGCCCACCCGACCTCGTAGACACTGCCTGGATCCCAGCCGTCGAGGAGTGCCAGCACACTATCTGATCTCCCCAGGCCGTCCAGGTCCTCGCACGCGACGCTGTCGTCTCCAAACCCGACGTCGTGCAGCGGGCTGAACACATCCGCCCCCAGACCGATAAGGGCGTTGCGGCAAAGATCTACAAGCCAACGTTGGGAGAGCGTGAAGAACGGGGCGGCGAGATACACCGTTGCGCGGCGTTGTCCCACACGCAGTTCGGGCGACGCGCTACTGAGACATTCCGAAACTGAAAGCCCTTGAAGGATTGCTTCCGATACCTGTGCATGCCGTGTCGCGCACCAGTAGGCGGCGGCGTTGCTTGCAACACGAGCCGACTCCAGCGGTTCTGCCCCACTCGCCCATGCATGCGCAAACGCTGCAGAGAAGATGTCACCGCTGCCAAGAGGCCACACGGACCGCGTCGGGTTCGGGCCAACCCACTCGAGCGATTCCTTGCCAGCTGTGGCCACGAGGCAACCGTGAGCACCGTCCTTCACGATGACTGCGGCCGCGCCACTCGTGCGAACAACCAGCGATGCCGCGGTGCTCAGATCTGTTGCGCCCGGCGCTAACGCTGCGACCTCCCGTGCGTTCGCCACGACCGCTAGCTTGTTGGTCGAAAAGGTCGGACGCTCGAAGAGTAAAGGATCACAAGGGCCTTGGGGATCGAACACAAGACGTTCAGAGGAGATCTGTCGAGGACCCGTCTCGATCATTCCAAACAAGAGCACCGTCTCATCATCGGCGACAAGGAGTTGCTCATGCGATGCGGAGCGTCCGGTGACGCAAGGGGGTGACATAGGCGTGAAGTACTCGAAAGAGACACTTTCATCCCGGTCGACGGCGGCTACCTGAATCGACAATGTTGCAAGGTCCGATTCGGCTCGCTGACGCGTCATTGGATCCAAGCACGTGACGAGCGTTGGCGCTTCAACCGCTCGAAGGGAGGCAGCTGCACGGAGACCGCTGCCACCAAGACCGTCGTGTATTGGGACTGTCACATGCTCCTGGTACGTGCCTCCGATGACGATCATGGCCGCGGCAGGACTTCGAGTCGGATCGCGCCTCCATCGACCGTTATGACAACGGCCACAAACTCATGGCCCTCCTCCAGGCAGTCGATGAGGCTTCCTCCAGAGAGTATGCCGCCCGCGTCTCGGCCCTTGTCGTCGACGGCCACAACCTGCTTGGGAGGGCCGTCTCGTAGCTCGATGTCTAGCACATCGCCGGCCTGAAGGGCGCCCGCTACTTCGGGGATTGCTCCCTCGAGTACTCGATCGAGTCTGAGACGATCACACGGCGTGCTGCCTGAGCCCAGCGACGGTCCAGGCCAGTTGCTTCCTCCCATGCCTCCTCCAATGCCGACGACTCGGACGGGCTAACCGTAGTCCTGCAGACACGGGGCTCTCAATAGGCTCGCCGAGCCGTTGCTCGCTCGCTCCACACGACAGCGTCCAAGTCCCCAGCTCCCACGCCGCCCGCTGCCGCCCACGCCAAGAATAGCTCCTCGAGAATCGCGTAGTGATGGGCAGGTGTCCAAGACTCCTCAAATACGCCAGCTTCTACGCCTGCGCGAAGTATGTGGATGTCAATGATTCCGACGGAGTCGCTTCCCAACAGATTGCGTACGATCCAGCCGGACGTCTTCGGGCCAATACCTGGAAGTTCGAGAAGCCAGTTTCGAAGCTCGCGGGCCGTGGTCGGCGGACTGGACGTGTGGAGTCTGTGCAGCGCGGAGGAAAGGTAGGCTGACTTCTGCACCGGGAAGCGGTAGCGTACCGTGCGGCCAGCAATGTGAAGCGGGGACGTTAGAACGCGCTCGATGTCTGGCGGCTCACTGGGGCCGGATAGTAGGCCGCAGGACCGCAGCGCCTCGAACGCTGCGAGAGCCGTCTCGTGGTGAACTCCGTAGCCGCCCAGCAAGCAGGCCGCTACCTCTTCGACAAGCGCGTCCTTGGTCACGGGCCGGCCGGTAGGCAGTCGGCTCTCCAAGGCATAAGCGTGTGTCAATCCGATCCAATAGGCTGCGGTCCCGACCTGCCAGGGCTGGCCCCAACGGACGTGGCGCGGCGGGTAGTTGGGCGTCCTGAGAATCACGACAGGGCCGGGGTTCTCTAGGCCCTCGGGCATCTTCACCCTCTGCTCTTTTCCGACTGGTCCACCCGGCGTGCGTCCGCCTGCAGCTGATCGAGGCTCAGCCCAAGTGCATCCGCGAGCTGCGCGATGGTGAGGAAGCTCGGCCTCGGAACTCGGCCGGATTCGAGACTGCGGATCGTGTCCACGGAGACATCGGAGACGCGAGCCAGTGCGGGGGCTGACTTGCCTTGCCGCATGCGCGCTTCTGCAACCAGGCGTCCGATGTGTTTGCCGTGTTCACGCTGGTCCGTTGAAAGTGGGGGCCTGCTCATGCCTATTATAATACATGTATTGTTAACACCATACCAGCGCCGCCGCTGTGCCGCCGCTCCGAGACGACGTGCATACCAAGCGGTACCCATGGCCACAAAGCATCCCGCTACGCTGACAAGCACTTGGAGCATCGTCGGGCGGCCCTTACACGAGGCGGCCCGATGGTCTGGGTGGGGTCACGAGCAGCACGCTGCCTTCAGGAGCCGCTGGTCTGAAAGCACCACGGGCTGGTGAGCCGATGTGGGCTAACGTGGTCTGCGAAGATGGCGGCGTGCAGTGCGGGAGGAGCAAGAATCCCATGGCGCGACCGAACAACGACGCGCGGCAGTCCAGGGATCGGCTCGCATCGGAATCAAAGGACGGTAGCCGAGACGACGTTCAGGGCTTGCGGGAAGAGGCCGACTCATTGGTGGAGCGTCTCAACGGGCTTGAGGACCAGCCCGGCGCTCATGATGTGCGCGACTCAGTGCGCCGTGCATCGGCAGCGACTCTCGCATACACACGACTACTGGAAGAGAATGCAGAGCCAGATCGCGCGGAGCGCACTAAGATCGGCATGCGCGCAGCCGCTGTTGCCCTGGGATCCGCTGTCACGTATCTGGGCGTCGCAGGTTATGCTCTCGGTTCGCTATACCTTCAGGGTTTCTACCAGCAGGCCACGAACTCATCGTTCGCATCCTTTGGGCTGCTGGATGCGCTGAGCGCGCTGTTCTATCACGCCGAGGTTCTTCTGATCTTGCTCTTCCCGCTCTTCTTGGTAGGTCTGGTCAAGTGGCGTGAGTACACGCACCCTCGGCAGACCGCGGCCGCCATTGAACTCATGGCAGCGGCTCATGCGCTAGAGCACGTACGTCGCGTGTCGGACGACGCGCCACGAGGGCGAGGAGGCATCTTTCGCGGCGACCTCCGTGAGCGAGGAAGTCGGTCCGTCGAAGAAGAGCAGCTCGACGAACTAGTGGTGTCTTCGCTCGAGAACCTCAAGCAGACGGCGAAGCGCACATTCCCGGACTACCGAAACAGTGCGCTGCGACTGCTGGAGAAGTCACGACCTCCCGACTCGGCGGTGCAACTGTGGTCCGTCGTGATCCTAATCACGGTCGTGGAAGCCGGTGGGGCCGTTGCGAACTGGGTTGCGCGTCTCGCTGGGTGGTTCACCGTTCACCTTGCCTTCTCCGGCGCCGTTCTCTTCGGCTTCTCCGTGATAGCTGCCCTTGTCTTGTTCGCACTTGGAACACGTTTGCTCGCGTACGAGGCAGCGCAGCAAGTCGATACTCCGGATCTGTCGCGGGTATTCTCACGTGCCATCGCGGCGTGCGCAGCCCTCGTGTTGCTGGGATTCGTAGCCTTCGCTGTGGGGCAAGTCGATGCGGCAGTCTCCGTAGCTGAGCCTCAGTCCCATTTTGCGTTCGTGGACGTCCGATACAACCAAGGCGGCATTCAGGTCTCCACGAGCGGCTGGCTGATGACCGTGCCAGGCAGTTCTGATACCTACCTGCTCAAGGGGCATGGCTTGCACATGGTCGTTCACGTTCCGGCCACCCGGGTCTATTCGATTGAGACCACAGTGCCTCGGCTGTGACAATGTCCAGACTGCCGGTCTGTTGAGTCGCCTGCACCGACGTCACAACGGCATCGCTCCCCAGCACGCATCTTGTGCTGCGGGTGGTTGGATTCGCACGCGCGTGTATGCGTAGGGTCCTTGCCGTAGCGCCGTGTGGGATTCACAGGCCATGCGCGGGTGCGTTTAAGAGCGCGCGCACGGGCCCCGCGCGCGGAAGAGATGTGGGGCGTCTGTGAGCCGGGGCCTTGCCACCTCACGGTCGAACTACATCAGTTTGAGGCCCCATGGAAGCTGCACCCACGGGCTGTTGGGACGCACAAGCAGCTGGATGCGGAGACTGCGCACGTACCCGTCGGAGGAGGGGTCCCCGCCCCAGAACTCCCGGCCCACGACGTAGGCCTCACTGAACTGCCGCCATGACGAGTAGGTCTTCTGCATCGCCGCGGCCGCCGGGATGATCCGCTGCCACGCCTCGCTCTCGCTCAGGTACCCGAGCGCGTAGCCCCACCTCACGAGGGACACGTAGCGGCCGAAGTCCCAAGCGGCGATGCCGCCATCGCCCAAAGAGGCGCTTTCACTGATGACGAGGTCGACCGAGGCGGCTGCGCTCGCCCCGAAGCGCGCTTTGAACGCGGCGATCTGGGCCGGTGTCGCTTTCGAGAGTGCGGCGCGGGTCTCATCGAAGGTGGATCGGTCGCCACCATGCTCGAGGGCAGCCAACGCAGCCAGCAGTGTCTTCCTGTCGTGGACCCCATACCCCAAGAGACGCTGACGAAGCGCCTGCAACTGCGTGGGCGTGCCCGCGACTCCACCGAGTGTGTTCTCGCTGTCATGATTCATCTCGGTGAGGATCGCATCGAGCGCGAGGCCCCATCGCCTCTGCGTCGAACTGAGGGTGCGGTAGTCGATCCTCTTGCTTGGGAGGAACGGCGGGAATGCGCCGTCCGCCGCGGGCTTGGGAGCTGAATAGGTCGCAACCGGCGCGGAGGCGATCGGCGCTGCGGGTTGCGCAGCCGGCGGTCGAGTTGCGAGAGCGTTCACCTCGCGAAGTTGCATGAGGCGGATGAGCGAAAGGCCCCCGCCGAGGCAAAGCAGGACGGCCGCGACGATCGCAACGATCCAGACGCCGCGCCCGAGCCCGTTCCCTCGTGACGGAGAGGTGGGCGGCTCCGCCCTCGTCGGCCGGTCGGGCCCAGCATCGTCGCTCATGTCGCGATAGCACGAGCGAGGGTGCCCTTGCGGGCACGACCCCTCTCCGTCAAGTACGACGTACTGTCCGCAGTCGCTGCAGTAGGCGCGCTTCATGGTGTCCCCCCGCCGGAGCGCAACGCCGCCTTTCCGGTCGCGCTCGACCTGGCACCCATTGTCGCTGTCTGACCGAAGCGTTGGAAGCACCGCCCGAAGGGCGAAGGACCGGCAAGCTCGCCACATCGGTCCACCGCAACAGGGGCGGCTGGCCTGCCTCGACGTGAGGGTGCCATGCCGCTGGGGTCCATCCCACCGAACCGTCCGCTCAAGTGACCGCGCGAGAATGCCGATGACACCCATGCGCAACCGCCTTCGGACTTGCTGATGCGGGGTTGTGCTCTTTGGCGACGCAGATTCCGCCGTGACCAGACCTCCACGGCGAATCGCGAAGGGCGGGGGCGACATGAGCAACCTTCTGGACGATGTGACGCTGGGGCTGGACTGTCCATCGTGCGGTCATGAGAATCCCCGCACGATCGGCTGGATCAAGGCGCATGACAGCTATACGTGCGAGGAGTGCGGCGAGATCGTGTTCCTCTTCGACAACGGTCCGTTGCCGATGATCAACGAGGCCGAGACCTACGTGGAAGGACGCGTCGAGCGTGGGCGAGCTTCCGTGTGCGTGTCGGTTAACTAGCTGCGGCACACGACGCCGCGGGCAAGTCGTGTGCGGCGACGCTGTCGCGACGATCTTCGGTCGGTCTTCTGGCGCGCGGCTACGCGACTTCAGGAGATGCGCGCCCCGCTCGTGGCCTACGTCGCCGCAGCGAGACGCGCGGCGAGGTCCTCGCCATCGACGAGTGCGATCGGCTTGTCCACGGCGAACTCCTGCGCACCCTTGGTGAACGTGCCGGATGTGACGACGTGGGCGCGCACGGCTCCGAACTCGCCCATGACGCCGTAGAGTTCGCGCACGACCTGCACTCCGACCGACGTGGCCGTGAAGCGTTTGCATTGCACGATCTCGATCCCGTCGGCGCTTCTGCAGATGAGGTCGACTCCGCCGTCGCCCGAGGAAGCGGTCTGGGTGACTTCGTAGCCTTCTGCCCTGAACAGCCGGCCCACCGCATCCTCGAACGCATCCGGGCTGAGCTGTGCGAACTGCGCCATGTGTCTCGGCAGTGTGCCGCGCGCCCTCTCGATCTCGGCCTCGACTTGCTGAAGCCGATGATGCCTCGGGTCATGGGCGCACAGACGCCCCTGATCGGCTTTGGCCTTCGGGAGCTGCCCGGTGCGTGCGTACACGATCGCACGAGAAGCCAGACACTCCAGCTGGACTCCGGAAAGATTCGCGGCTCGAAGCGGCATGCGGCTCACCAGGCCAAGGGCCTTGCCCGCATCCCCGCAGTACGCGCGCATCTCGGCCAGTGCACAGATCACCAGTGAGTCTTCAGGATTGCCGGCAACATCAAGGGTTGGAAGGATGCGTTCAAGCCGCGCGATGGCGCGCCCATGCTCTCCTCGGCTCCACTCGGATCGGGCGAGACGGAGGGCGTGATCCACGCTTCGGGAGCGCAGCACCACCGTGGCGATGATCGCGGCAAGCGCGACGAGCACGGGAACCCACACGAGTCCCCCGAGGAGTGCGGGGGAGGCTGCGAGGATGGAGGGGCCCTTGTAGGCGGCAGCCCACACGAGGCCCGCAGCGATGATGACGCAGAGGAACAAGATGTTGGCGAGCTCGCGATAATCGCGGCGCCCCCGCCCGCGGCTGGCAGCCATGTGCTTCCCCCTTGCCGCCGAGATCAACCCCCGACAGCGATTCTAGCAGCGATGGGCGGTCCTGGTCTCGCTAGAACCCCAGTGCGCTCACGGCTTGCTCGGCGCGGCGGATATCGGATGCGAAATCATCGATCTCGAGCGCGTTGGTGTGCCCGCAGGCCTCGCACTCATACTCCGCGTTGTCCTTGAGCCACCCGATCGTCTTCGAGGTGGCGTGGCCACACCTCGCGCAGCACAGGCGAACGGTGTGGTAGTCGAGGAACTGGGCCATCGGCGCCCCCCTTTGTCGATCCTCGAGGACGAACACTCACATTCTCTGTATCGGCATGCGGGCGCGCCTGCCGGACGCAGGATGCTCCCAAGAGGATCTTGCGCCAGTTCCTCTCGTGCCGCTGTTTCGAGGTCTCTGGCTCCTGCTCGAGTGCGGGTCGCCCACGGGGAGGTGTCGGCTCGTGGGTGACACCGCCGAGGTGGGCATGGGAGTCAGTGCATCGGTGACATGCGCGCATCCAATGTGGTCGATGTGTCTTCAACCTGGTGCCGGCAGTTGCTCACAAGGGCCCGAGAGGACAGGCACATGTCGCATGAGCCTCTGCCCGTTTGTCAGCCAATCTGCGCCAGTCGTCAGATTTAGCAGTTTCTGTCTGGCGCCCATTTCGCGGCGAGTCGCATAGTTCAGTTCATGGGGCGGCCGTGGGGGCGGCCCGATGTGGCGAGGGGGTCTGCCGTGCTCGGGCGGAATCATGCTGCGTCTCGGCCGAAGCGTGCACTCGCGGGGCTGCTGGCCTTCCTGTTCGCATTCAGCACATGCTTCTCAACGCTGCCCGTGGCCTTGGCCGAGACTCCCCTGACCCATGCAGCCGAGACTCAGGACCAAACGTCCTCGGTCGTCGCTCCCTCGACCTTTTCGACGGATGCTGTACCGACGTCGGATACCACGTCGGACGTTCCTTCGCCTTCACCAGACAGGGGGGTCGCGTCGCAGCCCTCATCGGACGCCGTGAGCGTGACGTCGTCGGTTCAGCCCATGCAGATCGCCCCCGGAGGCGACTCATCACAAACCGTTGAAGCGAGTCTGCCGACGCCGTACGCCGGAGACACGACCGCCACGATCGTGCGTGAGCTGCCCTCCAAGGAAACCTCATGCAGCAAAGCGTACGAGCTCTCCAACGGCATGATCCGTGTCGCGTATTACGGGGAGCCGATCCAGTACCACGACCCACAAAGCGGCAAGTTCGTCCCGATAGACGACACGCTCGTGGACGCTTCGTCCTCCGGCAAGGACTACGCGGTCAACCGCGCGAACGCATTCCAGCTTCAGTTTCCCAAGAAGCTTTCGGGCGATTGGGTGAACCTGGTTCAAGACGGTGTGAAGGTGGCGCTGCGCCCAGCCATGAGAGCGGGGGTGGCAGGAGACGCTGCCGTCCCGTCCTCCGGCGTGGGGTTCGCCTCGCACAGCGCCACCATGGTTGCATATGCCGGCGCCTTCGATGGCGCGTCGCTTTCGTATCAGTCGCGCCCGGACGGCATGAAGGAGCTCATCACCCTTTCCGAGCCGACCTCGAATACCGTCTACAGCTTCGATCTGGATCTCGTCGGTCTCACGCCGCGCCTGGAGGCTGACGGGTCGATCTCGCTGCTGCGCTCCGGGGAGACGACGCCCTCTCTTGTCATCCCAAAGCCATGCATGTGGGACTCCTCGAATCCGAACGACCCGGCTGTGAGCGAGGATGTGCACTACGAGCTTTCCGGCACCGCACCGATCTATGAGCTCGATGTCGTGGCTGACGGCTCGTGGCTCTCCGATCCTGCGCGCGTCTACCCGGTCAAGATCGACCCGGGCGTTGTCGGCTATAGCGACCACCCGGCCGACAGCTACATCTCTAACCAGAATGCCACGACCAAGGCGACAAACTACTGCAACGACCCCTTCGTGTACTCAAACAAGGACGCACCCGGCTACGGGTTCTACCAGTACGGGATCTACGCGATGGGGTCCTCGCTCGTGAACGACATGTCGAGCTGGTACTCGCAGAGCTACTTCGTGTACAAAGCCACCCTTTCCATCTACACATCCACCGTGCCCTACGCGACCCAGGTGGAGCCGTATCGCACGACCGGGAGCTTGAGCATCGGCTCTGTCACGTGGAACAACCAGCCCGCGTCGGTGTCGTGCGGCTCTCCGGTCGGCATGTACAGCGGGCCGCAGGACTACGACATCACGACCGCGGCTTCCTATTGGCAGACCAATGGCACCCCGATTGACACCTGCAACATCGAGATGCACGCCACCGAAGGTGGGCGGATCATTTATCGCTCCGCCGAGAACTCGGATGACACCCCTCCCGAGACCACCATCGACTATGCGCCCCAACCCCAGGCCACACTGCTCAAGCCGTGGGGAGGAGCGTACTGGTCGACGCCGCAGGCCAGCTGGGCCTACTCCGAGGCGACCTCCAACCCGCAGGTCGACTATCAGATGCAGGTCGCGACAACGCCGACCGCAAGCGCGGTCGTTGCCACCTGCGACGTCTCGAGTTCAGCGAGCTCGGGCCCGCTGCCCGTGCCCAGCGGTGGGTGGGTTCTCGGCAAGACCTATTGGGCCAACGTCCGCGTTGCGAGTCAGCCCATGCCGGGCGGCGTCGACGACTGGTCATCGTGGAGCGGATGGGGCTCGTTCGTGGTGTGCGCCTCGCCGTCCGCGATTCAGCCAAGTGCCGAGACGACGGCGAGTGGATGGTTCACCGACGTCGACACGAACGGCGACGGGGTGAACGACACGCCGGACGACACGAACACCGCGGGTCGCGGCTCCGCGCAACTCTCGTGGGATCCTGTCAGTGGTGCGCAGTCCTACAACATCTACATGCTTGACGGCGCAGCGTACGAGCACATTGACAGCGTGGCCGCCACGGATACGTCATGGTCGAGTGCGGGCTTGCGTCTCTACCCGTCGGACTCCATGATCGCGTCCCTGCCCGCGAGCTACGCCGGCCCGGGTCTGCTCGCCGAAAGTCCGCAGCTGGCCACGAAAGACGCCACGGTGAGCGTGCCCAACGAGACCGGGGCCGGGGTGGTGCTGAGCGACGGCACCTACCTCTACGTGCGCGCGTGGAGCACGTACGCGGGCCCGACCAAATGGCGCAAGGTCGGCAGCGGCTTTGGCGGAACGACCGCGGGAGGCTTCGCCGGCGATGTCGGCCCCGACTTCTCCTCGAAACCCATCCTGTCCGCGTTCCTGCTCTACAACAAGCTCTACAACGGGTATGCCGACTCGGCCACGTCGATCACAGGGGTGAACACGTCAAGTGGTGCGACGTCGTCACTGAGTTTCAGTGCGCCGTTTCTGGCCCGCGACACCGGAAGTCCGATCACCGGCGCCACCGACAACATCATGCTGGCCGATGACGCCCACCAGATCTACTCGATCGCCTACGGCCAAGCCGACCAACCCGGCGCCGGCGGCTACAACGGATGGACCGTGCGCGTCTACGACACGAACGGCAACTTCCTGGGCGACCATGAAGTCGGCAGCTCCAGCTACTACACCGACGGTGCCTTCTCGGATGGGACCTACCTCTACCTGATCGAGTGGAACGGGCAGTCCCTCGTCACGAAGATCAGGCTCTCGGATTGGACGATCGCTTCGCAGTGGCAGGCGAACTGGGCGGCCAGCCGCGAGATCTCGGGATGCTATGACCCGACCAACAACGTGTACTGGATGGGCGCCCTCGACCTCGGTGATGCCTATCGCTACCGCAGCGGGCTCGATCTTCGCGATGATCCGACACCGCTGTACGCGAAGCAGGCCGGCTGCGCCGTGGCCAACATCCCCGCCTACTTCTTCAAGGTGACGGCCGTAAACGACGGCGGTGAGACAACGCTGTCGGCTGAGCCGACGATCACCGTGCAGCTCGCGAACCGCACGATCGGCGTGAACGATGATCCGCAGCACACGACCTACGACCTCGGCTCGATCGCTGGGAACGCCGGCAGCCTGCGCCTCGACACCGGTGCGCTCACCCTGTCCTCCACGGATCTGTCGATCAAATCCTTCGGGCCGGACGCCTCCCTCGTTCGCACCTACAACTCGAACCTGACCACCTCGACATACTTCGCGCCCGGCTGGCGATTCAACTTCGAGCAAGAAGTGCAGCCTGGCTCCGGCTCCTCCCTCATCTACACGGACGCGAAGGGTGACCCACACCGCTTCATCGCCGTCGCCGGCATGTCCAACACGTGGGCTGCTCCTCGCGGCTTGGTGGCCACCATCACCGCTCCTGCATCCACCGGCCCCTACACGCTTGCTCTCAAGGGCGGAACCACCCTGTCTTTCGACTACTCCGGCATGCTCGCGCAGGAGACCGATCGCCACGGCGACTCGACGAACTACACCTGGGGAGGGAGCGGCAACCAGCTCACCATCACCGCGGCCAACGGCCATGCGATCGTCGTCACGTTCAACTCTCAGGCTGGTACCAGCAGTGCCACCTACACCGAGGGCGGCGTGACCAAGGAGGTCGACTACCAGGTCGGCAACGCCAGTGTGAAGACCGCCCTCTCCGCGACCCAGACGCTCGAAGTCGACTATGGATACGACGCAGCCAGCTCGCGGCTCAGCACCGTCTCGGTCAGCGGATTCTCACCAGGCGGCGTGGCCGCGACGTGGGACTTCAGCTACAGCGGCGGCAAGATCTCGCACATGGACTATCCGCAAACCACCTCTCCGCGTCCGCTGTCCATCTCATATCCCACGACCACGTCCGCCTCGATCCAGTGGCTCGCGCGCGTCGGGGATCTCGCGACCTCAGACACTTCGGTAATGCAGACATTCGCCTGGGACGGCACAGGCGCCGAGGTCGCGGTGAGCAACCCCACGACGGGCAGCAGCACCGCCACGGCCACGACCGACTACGGCCCGGACCTGTGCGTGCGAGACCAGGTCAGCGCGGCGGGTGTGGTGAGCGACAACGTCTATGACGCTCGTGGCAACCTCATCCAAACGGTGGACGGTCAGGGCAACACCACGACCTATGCCTACGATCCCTCAGACGACCTCGTCTCCTCCACGGACCCGCGGGGCGCCCTGTCCTGCTACACCTATGCGGCAAATGGCGATCTGCAGACGGAGACCCACCAGCTCGACGCCACGGAAAGCGCGCAGACCACCTACTCCTACGGGGACTCGCACGGACGTGTGTCGAGCGTGACGCAGGCAATCAGCGCCACGCAAAGTGCTGTCACGAACTACTCCAACTACGGTGACTTCATGGCACCGCAGGACGTGACCGCGCCTGCAGTTGCGCTGTCCACAACGCAGACGGCAGATGTCTCACAGCACGAGACGTTCGACGGCTTCGGAGACGTGCTCACCGTGACGGACGCCAACCAGGTGCTCGCGCATACCTACACGTACGACTGGGCGGGCAGGGTGCTCACCGACACCGACGCCACCGGAACGGTCACGCACTACCGCTACGACGTACTTGGCAACGTGATCGAGACGTCGCGCACCGCCGGCGCGCAGTGGAGCGGGTGGACGAGCTCCACCGTGGATCCCACCGGTCTGTTGCTGCAGCAGGACTCCTACGTGAGCTCCGGTGGAGTGCCGGTCGTGCAACGCACCGTCACTGAGACCTACGACGGGGCCGGAAACCAGCTCACGACCACGGCCTCTGATGCCGGAGTATCCAAGACCGCCTACGATGCGGCGGGCGACGTCACGGCTCGCTGGGCGGTGGGTGTGAGTACGGACGGGACGGACACCGCAGAGACCATCGCATACGACGCAGACGGGAGAGTCACCGCGGACGCCTCCCCCGGACAAAGCTCCGGCCTGCAATTTCCGCAGCCTCTGGCCGCACAGGTGTCGGCCACAACCACCTACACGCCTGGGGCGGACGAGGTCGCCACCTACACACCGACGGATGCAGCGGCCACCACCATGACCTACGACGCCGACGGCAACCTCACCACGGCCACGGTACCGACGTCGAGCGGCGCGACCCAGACGAGTTCGGTGTATGACCTGGGCGGACGTGAGGTGTCATCCACCGACGCATCGGGCAATGTGACGCTCACCGTCTACGACTGGCTCGGCCGAGAGCTGAGCAGCAGCCTACAAGGAGTGCAAGGTGGCAGACAGTCGAGTGCCACGTACAACGCGCTCGGGTGGGTGATCTCCTCCACCGACCCCAACGGGGTCGTCACCTGCTACACCTACGATCCCGACGGCCGCGTGCTCTCGCAAGACAAGAAGGCACCGGGCGCACCCGACGTGGTGACGTCACACACCTACGACGCCGTGGGCAACGAGATACTCACGCAGAATCCGGACGGCAGCCTCATCCAGATGACCTACGACCCCTTCGGTGAACTCGTGCGACGAGTGGAGTACAACGCGAGCGGCACCAAGGTCCATGACGTGGGAGCCGCCTACGATGCGGAGGGAAGGACGACAGAGGCCTCCGACACCGTCGAGGGCATGGTCACCGATATCACGTATCCGAGTACGCCTGATGGTATTGCCTGTCTGACCACTCACATCGGGGACACCACGCGAACGATCCAACTCACCGCCGCCGGACAAGAGACGACCCGCTCGCTCACCGTGGCCGGGCAGACCGTGAGCTGGCAGGTCATGGATCGCACGTACGCACAACAGCCCCTCGATTGGGCCTATGACGGCTACTACCCGGCGGTGTATCAGGCGCGAGACACCTCGGGCCGCATCACGTGCCAGCTGATGGGCGGATCTGATGGTGGCAGCACGTACGGATACGACGCGCGCACGGGACTGAAGAACTTCCAGCATCTCACCTGCGACAACCTGCCGACGATCGATACGACCTATGCCTACACACCCGCCGGTCGCTTGGCCTCGACGTGTACGTCGAGCTCATCTGGGGTGGCGACCACCACCTACTCCTACGACACGGCGGGCGACATCACATCCGCTGGCGCCATGTCTCTTGCCTACACGGGAGACGAGCTCACCACCTCCGCCGTCGGGACGACGACGACGATCTACACCTACGATGCTCTCGGACGTCGTATCGCGCAGTCCTCGCCGGACGCGTCCGCCACCTACGGATGGGACGCGCACGCGGATCGCCTGCTTTCCTACTCGCACCGAAGCCACTCGACCACGGACGTGGTGGCGACGTTTGCCTACGACGCCTCGGGCCAGCGTACGCAAAGCGTGGTGACCACCGGCGGCACGGGTGGCATCACGACAACGACCACCTACACGTACGAGGGGACCCAGCTCTTCAAGCTCGTGGCCGCCACGCCGAGCCAGACCACCACGCTCACCTATCTCTACGATGAGCTGGGGCGAGCCGACTCCGTGATCGCACAGGTGAGCCAGTCGGGCGGTGGCTCCGCTACGCATTGCCTGCAGGTGTCCACCACTGATCACGGCGATGTCGTGGGTCTGACGCCCGTCACCGATGGTGAGCTCTCCTGCTTGGATTATGCCTACGACCCCTTCGGGAATCCCACTGCATCCGCCATCATCAACAATAGCGTCACCTGGACCTCTGATCTGGCCCGCATCGCGGCTGCGCAATGTCTGCGCTATGCGGGTTACACCTATGATTCCTTCTCAGGTCTCTACTACTGCTCGCAGCGGTACTACGACCCGGTCACCATGCAGTTCATCTCGCGCGACGCTCTTCAATCGGACGGGGAGGAAAGCGCGTACCAGTACTGTGCGGGCAACCCAGTGGGATTCACCGATCCGACTGGGTGGGTGATCGATGCCAGCGGCACCGGGACGGTCACCTCACTTGACACCGCAACCCAAGCGTATCTGAACGCCAAGACTCCCGAGGCGAAGCATTACTGGTGGGGCAAAGTGTGTTCGGATTCAAAGAAGGAAGACGAAGAGAACAACACGGTGTCGGCCGCAAAGGCTCTAGCACTGGAGGAGGCCCGGGCCCGGGCGGAACTTGACAGGCGGATCAAGCAAGCGGCTGATGCAGAGAATGCGAAGCTTGCCCATGCCCTGGCTCTTGCGGAGAAAGAAGATGACTCGATTGGCGCGGGACTAATGGGCTGGAACTCCAGTGCCTCCGAGAACGCTGCCTCAGGAGATCCGGGGACAATTGCGGTCGGAGTGATTGGCTGGCCACCTGCGTACATGCTCTTGGGCGCGATTGGTATTGGGCAGATGGGCTTGGGTGCAGTGTTGATACTCGGCGGAGCCGGGGTGGCGCTTACCGGGCTGTTCGACGTCTTAGGCATCCCCGCGGGAGCTGCTGCCATTGTGGCTGGCTTCTCATTGGCTACCACAGGTGCCGGAGTCCTTGGTGCAGCAGTGGAAGCGTACAAGATTCAAACCGAATGAACAGCTAGAAGAACCGCCGTGGCCCGTCACATGAAGGGGCAGATGTAGATGATCCTGATCCAGTGGGTGCTGATCACAGCAAGTATCTCAGCGTCCCTCGGAATGTACGGGATACTCCTGTCGGGTCTGTTCGTGCGCATGATCCGTTGGGCCGATGCTGGCATCTTGACCTGCATTTGCGTGTGGATGCTCTGCGACTTGGCGCTCATGATGGTCGAAGGCGCTTACCCCTACCCCGGCGCCCTGCCCTGGCCGCCCTGGGGTATTCTTGGTGTTGGAGAGGGGATTGCGGTCGCCGTCATCTTGACACCGCTTTCTCTGGCGGTCGCGGCTGCGCGCCGCCGAAGGGGTTGGACCGTGAGCATCGCCGGCAGGCCCGGACGAGGCGACTAGACCATGCGGCGGGGTCTACCCAGCCGAGAATCTTGGATACTTCGAGGCCAACATGGGTGTCAGGTCCGATGGCGCCAAGTGGTGAACGCGTGCCATTCGCGTGCCGTGTGCGCACGGAACGCCCTGGAGCGGCCTGAATTGTGCTGAAATGTGCCGGACCGAACTGAGATCGCACATGCCGGTTGACCTGCGACGATGAGGAACTTGGCGAGACGACCAGATGCCGGCCGACATCCACAGGTCAGGTTTCGAATTCCCTTGGGGGCACCACGATCAACGGTAGGCCCGTCTGCGAAACAGGCGGGTCTACCTGCGTCTTCTCCGAGGGCGACGAGCGGCGCGACCTGCCGGTGATGGCACACATGTGCCATTCGCGTGCCATGTGTGGCAGAAACGTGCTGACGACGAGCGGTCCCAGCTGGCGCTCAGCAGTGCCGGTTGAGACAGCAGACAGCGCGTACGGCGGTCGTCGGGTCGGCTGTTCCCGGTGCATCAACGAGACGATCGAGCGCACGCGGCGCGCCAGCGACACGCGCGAGTCCAGTCCCCCGACGGCTACGCTTCGTAGCGGCTGGACCGAGGCGGACGCGATGCCCACGGCTCGGGCATTGTTGCGACAGCGCCTCGGGCGCGCACGTAGTCGATGAACGCCAGATCGCACTCGTGCACATGGTGGGTGAGCCACTCGCGCAGGAACGCCGCGACCGGCGCCATCTCGGTCAGCTCGCCGAGCCGGAAGCGAACGATCATGTCGCGTGCGTCCTCGGTGAGCCTGCGGTGTTCGGCGATATGCTCGTCGGCTTCAGCGCCAGCGTAGCCGGTCTGTGCCATGAGGGCTTCTTCGGTGGCGAAGTGACAATCCACGTGGTCCATCAGGCGCTCAAGCACGCTCATGAGCAGCTCGGGCTGATCCGTGGCGGCCTCGGCATCGTCGACGAGTTGGTGGATGCTGCGGTGCTGCTGATCGAGCAGCGGGTCGCCGGTCTCCAGTGATTCGTCCCAGCCTGCAGGGTCCATCGTCGAGTTCCTTTCCGCGATGTGGGCTCACGGGCGCAAGACGGGTCTACCCGCCACGGGCACGGTCATCGTCCGCATTGTAGGCCCGAGCCCGACTCCGTGGTCGCGACCGTATCGTTGCTGCCACTCGGGGGCGCGCCGTCGTGGTGCACGGGCTCGCGGTCAAGGGCGTCTACGATCCGACCATCCCCGTCGGATTCGGCGTGTTGCGTCTCACCGACGTGTCACCGCTCACGACCACGGGGTACTGACCGGCCGGCGGCCACTGCTCGTCGCTCGAGCGCACCGTTGGTCCTCACGGCGCAGTCGCGAGTGCGGACGTCGACCTGCGCAGCGGCGGCGTTGTCCTGCGTCAAGGAACGGCACGTTGGGGTCGAGACAGGTGTTGGAAGGACGTGGACATCCAAGCGGCAGCACATCCGTGGCGCCGGGGCGCTCACGCGGTCGGCACCCTGTGCGGGTGCGTTCAGACGCTGAGGTCCCTCGCGGCGTAGAAGAAGTACGTCGCGATGACCGCCGCCACGACGATGGCGGTGGACAGGATGACGAACGCCGGATCGAGGTGGCCGCGGGCAAGCAGCACCGAGGCGTCGAAGTACTGGAACGGCGACAGCCACTTCAGGAATCCGAGCCCACTATCGAAGTTGACGAGGTAGTAGATCAAGAACGTCAGGAACATGATCGAGGTCGCAGTGGAGGCCGCCGCCTTCGGTCTCGAGACGATGCCGGCCACGAGCGAGCCGATCGCGAAGAAGATGAGCTGTACGAACAGCAGACCTTCCATGAGCAGCAAGATCTGCGCGTTGTCGGACGCGGTCTTCCCGAAGTAGCCGACGAAGTAGATCGACGAGAGCGATGTCACCACATTGAAGACGAGGATGATCGTCAAGCCCGCCAAGAGCTTCGCCGTCAGCGCCTTGGCCCGCGAGATGGGCTTCGTGTAGAGGAACTCGGACGTGCGGTCCCGCTCCTCCTTCGCGATCAGGTTCGATCCCAGCAGGGACGCGTGGATGGCGGCCATCACGGCGATATAGAGGAACAGCACGCCGAAGAAGCCGCTCGCTTTGGTCAGGTCAAACCCGCCGAGCCCGAACACGACCATCACGGCCTTCGGCAGTTGGGAGAAGATGGCCGTGATGGACGTCCCCGCGGCGGAATAGGCGCTGTACTTCGCCATGCCGGACGCCACCAGGGCGACCATCCCGAGGCACCAGAAGAGCACTCCGAAGCGGTGCGCTTTCAGTTCACGCCAGTAGATGTTCATCTCTGCCCGCCTATGCAGCCGCCCGGACGTCCTTCTTCACGTAGATCGCGTAGGTCACGGCGACCACGATCACGATGAGCACCGCCTCGGCGACCAGGAAGGTGCCGTCGAGGCGGGCGTTCTTGATGATGTAGTTCGTGTCGTAGAACCTGAAGAGCGAGATGTAACGCAGGGTGTTGTTGTCGAGGATGTCGCCGATCGTGCCCACGATGAAGAAGGCGAACACGGTCGGCAGTGACACGGCGATGACCGACTTGATCTTCGGCAGGCTCACCGCGAACAGCGCGCCGAGAGCCGCGAACATGAGTTGCACCAACAGCACGGTGGCCGACATGAGGAAGAACGTCGCGGTTTCGAACGGGCCTTTCGATACCACCAGCGCCCCCACGTAGGCGACGACCCAGAAGATCACGTCCGTGATGACGAGCGACACCAAGGCTGCGAGCAACTTGGCTGACATCACGCGGGAGCGGGGCAGCGGCTTGGAGAGCAGGAAGTCGGCGGTCTTGCCGGCGACCTCTTTCGAGATGATCCCCGTGCCGATGTTCATCGCCTGGATCGCCGCCGCGAGGACCACGAAGGTCAGCAGGTAGCCGTAGAAGCCGTTGACCGAGGCGAACGACGAGATGTTGAGGTTGAGGCCGGTCCTCACCGCGGCGGGGAGACCGGCGAAGACCTTCTGCACCCCCGCCAGGTCGCTTGCGAAGGCAGGATACAGCGACATGAAGACGATGACGATGGCGGACAGGGACGCTCCCCAGATGAGCGTCGACCGCCGGTACGCCTTCAGCTCGCGAAGGAAGACGTTCACTGCTCGCCATCCTTCTTGTAGTAGTGCATGAAGATCTCCTCCAGGTCGGGTTCCTCGACCAGGAGGTCGGTCAGATCGAGCGTCGCGAGTATCCGGATTATGTCGTTGACGTGCCCGCGGTACAGGAAGCTCACCGAGCCGTCCGCCACCCCCAGGGCGCTCACTCCTTCGATCTTGAGCGCTGAGAGGTCGGGAGCGCCCGCGGTCTGGAGCTTGACGCGCTTCGTGCTGTTCTCGAGCAGTGTCTTTATCTGCTCGACCTCGATGATCGTGCCCTCTTTGATGATGGCGACCCGGTCGCAGAGCTTCTGCACCTCGCTCAGGATGTGCGAGGAGAACAGAATCGTCGCGCCCTTGGTGTTCTCCTCCTTCAGCAGCGTGAAGAACTGCTGCTGGATGAGGGGGTCGAGGCCGCCGGTGGGTTCGTCGAGGATGATCAGCTTGGGCTCGTGCGCCAGCCCTTGGATGATGCCGACTTTCTTCTTGTTGCCGTAGGACAGGTCATCGATCTTCTTCTTCAGGTCGAGGTCGAGCAGGTCCGCAAGCTCTCGGATCCGCTTCTCGATCTTGCGGGGATCGCGGTCATAGAAGCTGGCGGAATACTTCAGCAGGTCGATCGCGCACATGTCGTCGTAGTAGAAGACCTCGGACGGCAGGTAACCGACCTGCTGCCGGATGTGGGGACCCGACGTGGTGACGTCTTCTCCGAAGATCGTGGCCGAACCGCTCGTCGGGTGGATAAGACCGAGGAGAGTCCGAATCGTCGTGGATTTCCCGGCCCCGTTGGGTCCGATGAACCCGTAGATCTCGCCTTCCTGCACGGTCATGTTCACATCGACGATGCCTCTGGACTTGCCGTAGTACTTGGTCAGGTTCTTGGTATCGATCGCATTCATCTTCGCTCCGATGGTCGTGCCCCCGATGCCACTCGTTGCACCTGTGAGTATCCTCCCCACGCTCGGCCCGTGCCTAGGCCTACCAGCCTTGCACCTCGCGGCCCGGTTCCGCCGAATGCGCGGTTCGAATCGCGGCACCACTGACCTGAGCGAATACGTGGCGTCCTTGCCGTAGCGCCATGTGAGATTCACAAGCCCTGCGGGGATGCGCCTGAGAGCTTCGACGCCTCGAACTTCGGCGAGAGCGATCCCGCCGTCGTCTTGACCGACTTCAGCGTCGCGTCGTGCGACAGCGTCGCGAACGAACCAAGTATATCCACCGCGTGCCCTCCTGCGCCGGGGGCTCGCCTATGCCGGGCATGCCCAGCGCTGGCATGATGCTACCTGTCCGCCGCAGACACTTGGAGATCGCACGTCGTGACGATTCGCCGTTGGTTCATGAAACTTGTGCGAGGGCTGGCATGGATCGCCGGTACCGCTGCTTGGCTGCTTGCGCTCGGGCTTTTGGCGCAGCTTGCGCAACTCGCACCAGCGGGTCGTCCGCAGGATGCCGCAGCCGTCGGCTGCGTCAGGGAGAACTGAGACTATCCTGTACCAAGACTTTGTTAATAGGCCGAAGCAACAGGCGTTGCCACCCGCTGGGGGGCTTGGCTAGCTGAACATGTGGCGATCACTGATCGCCAACGGGGTGGGCGCGCCGGCTCGGCGGCCCAACGGCTGGGGGCCATTCCCATGGAAGACGTGCACACGGAAGAGCCGCCGCACCGCGGCACGCCTCGTCTCCGTGCTCTGGTCACGCGGCGCGCTTCGCGACACGGCTGGATCTACATCATGTGGGCCGTCACCTATGCCGCAGGCGTCGGGTCGTTCGCCACCGGCGCGCTGCAAAAGCGAGAAGGCCTCTTCATCCTCTTGCTGCTGGTCCCGATCGCTGTCGCCTTGGTCCAGTTCTTCAGGCCCACGCTCCTAGGATGGGGACTGATCGCCGCGCCCACTGTGATTCTTGCGGGGAGCGGCGTCGTCGGCTTCTTCGTCTCAATCGTCGGTCCCTTCGGTTTGATGGGTGTGCTGCCGAGCGCTCTGCTCGTCGGAGTCATCGTCACCATCGCCGCCGTCATCGTGTCGGCACGGCCGCGTGCGGGTGGGAGTGCTGCCCCGACGGCTCCCCACCCGCGTGCGGGCGTCGTGTGGCTTCGGGCGATCGGCTACGTCTTTCTCACCATGTTCGTTGGGCTCGGGGGGCTCATCGTGTACCTGACCCTCGCTCCTCCCGTTCATGACCTGGCGGTCAGCCTCACGAGCCCGGTGCTTCCGGCGCTCCCGCCGCTGCCTGCCTCCGCGACGGCGACCGAGACGGTCACGCGCTACTACCAGGACCTGGAGCGAAACCGCGGGGGAGACGCAGCGCAACTCCTTGCGCCTCAAATGAGGTCCGCGGGCGACCCGTTCCTGCCCTTGAGCGGCGGGAATCCCCGCTATTGGAAGGGTTTCTCTGTTGTCGAGACCTACCCGTACGCGAAGACCCCTCCATACTGCGCTGAAGCTGTTGTCGCAGTGGCTCTGAAGCAGGTCTACAAGTACGACCAGACCAATGATGATTCGCCGGGTGATCCGGTCGTCATCTGGATTTGGGTCGGGCGCACATCGCCATCATTGCCGTGGCAGATCCTTGCTCTCAGTGATTGGAGCGGCTAGCCGAAAGGTCAGGCGTTCATGAACGACTTCTTTGGCGACCCCCCAGCGCAAACTAGTCACAGAAACCGAAGCATTCTGAGGAGCAAACGTGTCGTGGATCCAAGATGCTGACGAGGTGATCGTCGAGTTCGAGCTGCAGCCGGCCGATCTCAAGAAGCTCACCCACTACAGCGTCTTTTGCACGCGTTCCTCGAAACTGTGGATCGCAAGGTGGCGAGGTATCTTGTTCGTCGCGTTCCTCGTGCCTATCGCGGCGTCCCTGTACTCACCCACCCAACCGCGCATGATGCCGGTTGTGGCAGCCATCTTTGCCGTTCTTGCCGCAGTCGTGGCTTGGATCGCGCCTGTGAGCATCAGGAAGGCTGGCGAGCGGATCGCCATCGAGAGACAACTTGCCTACACCCCGCAATTCGGGCACTGGAAGATGACTGTGACGAAAGATGCAATTCGTCACGAACGAGGCGATCGGTCGGGCTCGACGAGTTGGGAAGACGTGCTGCACGTGGATCGGAACGGCAATGACACCTACGTCTTCGTTAGCAAGAAGAGCGCGGAGATCTTCCCGTCATCCGCGTTCGAGTGCGAGGACGAGGCGGCTCGTTTCGCCCAACTTTGCGAGGACGATTGGGCTCGCGCGCACGGCCGATCAATCCCTCGCCCCGGCGAGTCGGAAGCGGAACACTGAGTGGACGCATCTTCTGTGAGAGCGTGCGGAGACGCGACGTTGCGCTCAATGAAGCCGCACGGCTTGAGGAGGACGCCGTGCTAGGCAGAGCTCTTCTCTCGAGGTTCGAGCACCCGAGACGGGCGGCGATGGCGCTGCTCGGAGTCGTCACGGCGATCGAGCTGCTTCTCGGTCTCGGGCTCGTCGGAATCGCCGCCGGGGTGGGCGGCCCCGTATGGAATGCGCACTGGGCGCTCAGCGGCCTGCTTGCTGGCGCTGTCGTGTTGGTTGCACTCTTCGCGGCCCATGAAGCGTTCGGGCCATGGTTGACGCTTCGGCTCGCGGTAGTGGTCAAGGACACTCCACGAGATCGCGAGGTCTTCTTCGCTTCGGTCCTCGTCGCGACGGCCCAATCGAGCATGGCGACCGCGGCATGCGGCGTCATTGGTGCCTTCGTCGTCCAAGACGTGCGCTTCTACATGGCAACGCTGGTGGTGTGCGGGCTCGCCCTCGTACCGGCTTGGCCAACCATGGTCAGGCGGACGAGGTGGGAGGCGCTGCTGCGGAAGCGAGGAGTCCTGGGCGCCGCGGGGAAGCTGCAGGAGCCGGAGAACACGTAGTCCACAGGCTGCGTGGTGTCCGCGGTTGTGCGCAAGATCGGGGGTCGCTGGAAAGTCATCGCATCAGCCATGGTGTCTTGGGCCCGACAGTGTGGATGTGCGAGTGACGTGCGGAGAGCCAGCGCGGCCCGGCCTGATCGAGATGCGGTGCTTCGGGTTCGAATTGAGAGGTATCCGATGACAGCAAATGAAGTGTGGGAAGCAGCGAGCCGTCAATTCGCAAAGCTTGGCTACAGTTTTGTCGGACCACTAAGCTTTGTTGACGAAGCAGAAGTCAATGACTACGCACGTGAGCATCGCCTCGTTGTTCGCAGAGCAGACCTTTTCACCCTGGAGGATGCGCGAGCGTGGAAACCCTTCCTGGAGCCCAAGCCCAGCTGGATTCACGTGAACTTTGTGATCAACGACGGAGATACAGCGATCTTCTCTGTTTCAAGAAGTTCCGGATCGCCAGAGCCGTGGTACCAAGGGCCAAGCGCGGCCAATACCGGAGGGCCATCCAGTTGCAGCGTCACGCTGGAGTAAGGTGCGCTTGAGGAGATAGCGTAGATGAACCTGTCACAACGGCAGAAGAAGACAATTGCGGCACTTACACTTCTCTGTGTGCTCGCGCCGTTATTGATGATGCCGATTGTATTCACGAACCTATCACCACTCTATCCTTTCAGCGCCTTCATGCTGTTGACAATCTGTCTCACTCTCTTCTACCTATACTATATTCTGAATTCTGATGCGAACACTCTTGTCGGACACATCCGATGGCTCTGGGTTTTGGTCATCATCTTTGGAAGCTCCCTTGGACAGCTCGTATTTTGGTATCTGAACATCTGGTCGAATCCTGAAGCCTCGTCCTTGAAGACAGGCGGCAGAGATTCGGCCCTGCCGCCCAGCGGTGGGGCGGCATGAGCGGCCTGCCACGGGGTGGCTTCAGTCTGGACCACGAGATGGCACAACTTGAGGTGTTGGGGTCGAAGGTGCGTCCACAATTGCTTGGACGGTGTGACCCATCATGACCGCAACGCTGGGTTCAGTGCGCCTTCCAACCAAGAGTTGGCTAGCACTGTCAGTGCTTTCTGTGCTGCGTCTTGTTGCAGCACTTGCGCCTGTTGCTTCGCCCTATTCGATCACGCCACTCGGCGAGTGGATCTTGGCGAGCGTCTTCCTGGTCTTTGCTCTTCTAGGTGGTGCGCAGACCGCTAGGCAGCCCGTCGGCAGAGACACAACAGCCTTTCGCAGGCTGCTCCCATGGACGGCGATTCCGTTTCTCTTTGGTCAGCCGGGTGTGATCTTGCTGACGGTCGTCGTGCTCGCCATGGTTTCAGGGCTCTATCTTTCAAGGCTTACGCCGCATCGATTTTCGGTCGCCATGACGGTGGTGACGATCAGTCTCGCTTTGGTCGTATTGGCGGCAATGACGGGGCTGCAATCCCTCGGGAATCTACTCGGCACACACGTGAGCGATCCGGCCGACGCAGTGGCCTCTCCCAATGGCTTATTGGTCGCGATGCCGTGGTGCTATACGACCGGACCCTGGGGGCGGGATTACGGAGAAGTTGACGTTGAGCTGGCCCTGCTTCCCGTGATTTCCGAGAAGGTCTACGTCGGGGACGATAGCGGTCCGCCAGACGTCGTCTGGGATGGCTCGTTCTCGCTCGAGGTGAACGGGAAGAGCGCAACGGTGCTCGGCAGGACCGTGCAGGATTTCGCGGGCAACTAGGTTTGGGATGTGACGCGCCAGCTGACTCGGTCCTACGCGTGCTCACGCAGCTCGCGTGCCTGCGCATAGCGCGCAGCGCACACGACTGGAGTCGCCTTGTTCGCCGCTCGGCGACGTCGTGAGACATGCCTGCACGTTTATCGACGACATGTGGTCACCTATCTCTTGGGCAGAATGGCATAGATATGAAAGCATATGATGTTGTCTTGCTTGTGCTTTTATTCTCTCTACCAGTAATATTTGTATGTGGAATAGTAGCAACTGGGGCTGTATTTCGCTGGAATGTCATGAACAACAATCTAACAAAGTCTTGGTACAGGATAGTCTCAGTTCTCCCTGTAGCTATGGGTTTCTTCTGTACGACGGGCGACAGATAGCAGGCTGGCAAACCCCTAGGAGCCTGGAAGTCGCCCCTCCGTAGAGCACGGCTGCGGACAACGAAGACAGTAGCCGGCAGCCCGGCGGCCTCAGCGTACAGTTCTGCAAGGAGCATTGGAGTCGGGCGCACAGCGGTGCGCGAACATGAGGGGAAGACTACTCGCGCCATGATCCAAGACATCTTGGCTGCCTTTTGCCATCCACATCGCGAGCCGTCGTTTGGGAGGGTCGGCTCTCGAGGCCTTCGGGTTGCAAGCAGTCGCGTTCCGCGAAGGCGCCAGTATCGACGAGTACGCGGGGCCGTTCCATCCGAATCCGGTCCACGGGCATGGCTCGCCGCGGTGCTTGTTGCGGTCGTGCTTTCACTCGCTGGTTGCGGTGGTGGCCATACTCCGGCGGAGCGCCAGGGACAAGCGCCGGGTTCATTCGTTGGCACATATGCAGCAGGGCAAACGGTCGTGCTGGGTAGCGACATCCAGCTCACTGTGCCTCGCGACTGGCATTTCCAGTTATTCAGCCGAGGAGCGGAAACTTCCGGAACGAGCCAAGTACCCGCCGTGTTTCGTTCGAGAGTGCCAAGCTGGGTAGCGGGGTATGCGACTGTTTACCGGTCCGCTTCTGCGTTCGACTCGGACATGCGCCAGGCAAGATCATTAGCCCAAACCAGCCCAAATCGCGGGAGCGTCTGGTGGCGAGAGGTCAACTTCAAGGGAGCAGCACGAGCGAGGATCTACGCACTCGTTGAGGTTTACCCCGGGCGATCCGCGAGCACTGACGTTGACCTGTTCATCCAGCGCAACGGCACATACCCGACCAGCTTCGTGTTCGTTGTGAACAGCGCGCCGCCAGGAGTCAGACACGTAGGCGCTGAGGCGTTACCAAACTATCTGCTATCCCTGCTTCGACTAAGGGAGCTCTGAGAACTTGAGATTCCCGACCGAAACGCCTAAGGCTCTATGAAGGGTTGATTGCGTGGGTTGCGCCATTCGCGTGGCTTGCGCGTCGGAAGCGTGTCTCGAGTCAAGAATCTTGGACAACGCGAGCTCGAGATAGGTGTGGGGCAGCAAGGTGCCAGAGGCATTCACGCGCGTCGCTTGGGCGCAGGCGTTGAGAGAAACGGCGTCGACTCACCTGCCAACCGGCTCGGCAACGGTCATCCGAGGTCAGTTGCCACCCGCTGGGGGGCTTGGCTAGCTGAGCATGTGGCGATCACTGATCGCCAACGGGGTGGGCGCGACTGCTCGGCGCCGAAGGGCTGAGGGGCAAACGGCAGTGTTGGGGCTACATTCACCAGCGGAGCATGAACTCAACTCTACGCGTCGTCGCCTTGTGCTCTCGCATAAGCTCGCTCGCCTTGCGATGCTGGCGTTGTGCGCTCTGTTGGCGGTCGGGGGCCTGACACCATCGGCCGGGATGGCCGAGCCGGCATGGGCGTCAAGTGCCAGTGGAACGGGCCTGTCGCTGTTCTCTGTCACGTTCGTTGGCCCGGCACATGGATGGGCCGTCGGGGAGGGTGGTGTTGTGCTAGCCACCGATAATGGCGGCGCAACTTGGAATGTCCAGAGTTCCCCAACCGGAGACGACCTGTTCTCGGTAGCCTTCTCTGATTCTAAGCATGGCCTTGCCGTTGGCAACGGGACAATCCTGACCACCACTGATGGCGGCGCCCATTGGCGCATGCATAGTGCTGGGAACGGCAACTTCCTCACGAGTGTTGCTGTGCAGGACAAGACACATGCCTGTGCTGTCGGAAGGCACGTTGGCTCAGACGGGGTCTTCGCTGGGCTCATCTTGAGGATCTCGGATGGAGGCAACACGTGGGTGCAGCAGATCGTGACACGCACCGCCGCCTACTCGGACTTGTTCGGCGTGGCTTTCGCCGATCTCGCGAACGGCTGGGCTGTCGGCGTCGATTCGACGATCTACGGGACTAGGGATGCTGGGAAGCACTGGACCCTCGACGACGCGCCTGGCGACCATGCGCTCCTGAAAGCCGTAACGTGCACAAGCGCGAGAGAAGTGTGGGCGGTCGGAGACGGAGGCGTCATCCTACATACGACCGACGGTGGCGCGCGGTGGATGGAGGCACGGCCGGCGCACGCGCGTGAAGCGGTCTTGAACTCCGTTGCCGCGGTCGGCGGATCGGTGTGGGTGGTGGGCGAGTCAGGAACAATCCTCGTGAGTATCGATGATGGCAAGACGTGGAAACCAAGCGCAGTCTCGTCTGCATCTCGAAGCGTAGCTCTTGAGTCTGTGAACTTTCGGGATGCGAGTCACGGGTGGGTGGCCGGGGATGGCGGCACGGTTCTCAGCTATGGCAATCGCATCCGGATCGCACAGCCGCCGAACAGCTTGATCCCAGCGCCGTCTGTGGTTGTGCTTCTTCTGGTGATTGCGACTGCAGGGGTGGCGGTTGCGCTCGTCGTGCTTCTGAGCAGACACCGGTAGCGGATTAGAACGCCCGGGGTTCCAGGTCGGCTGAACCGCTTGGAAACCGCGACGATCAGGCGGCTGGCGCGTGCCATTTGCGTCGGTCAGGAGGCCATGTTGGAAGTAGCTGGTGTTCTCATATCGACTGCCATGTTGGCCGCCTTGCCGATCGGTGGAATCGGTGACGTCATCGCGGCTGCTAGGGGACTCCACCGGCGACTTGCTATTGGGTCTCTGGCGCTCAAGGTAGTCGCGCTGGGAGCACAGGTAGTGATCGCACTTCTCGTACAGCGGCGGATGCTGGGCGCGGCCAGCGCCGTGCAGTGGCTGCTGCAGTATTCGGCTTTCTTGGCCTCCCTCTTGATGGACCTCTTGCTTGCTGCGCACGGACTGCGCGGCGGTCGGCGTGCGACGTTCTGGATCGCTCTCGGCGCACTCGTCGCATTCCTTGCCGCATTCGCCTCCATGGTTGTCCTTCTGCTTGCTGCGGGTGCCCTCCCGTAGTGAACCGGGCTTGGGCGTCCTGGCTGAAACTCGCAGGTCAGGTTTCGAATCGTGGCTTCCAGTTCTCGGCTCGAGGCGCCACCCACTGGAGTAGACTCGTTTACGAGGTACCGGCATGCAAGGTCCCAGGTCAGCGATAGTGAGCGACGCAGAGGGGGCTTCATGTTTCGCAAGGGCATGCTGCGCGGATCGGCATCCCGAGTGCAGGTCGCCGGTGCTGTGCACGTTCGGCTGCGGAGACGTCTCCGGGGCTGGCAGACCGTCGTCCTACTCGCGCTGACGACCGGACTGGTATTCGGGGTCACCGGAGTCGCGCACGCGGCAACGGTCGTTCCCGATCAGAACCTGGCAGCGGCCATCAATGCGGCGCTGGGCCACCCAGCGGACTCCGACATCACAACCGCCGACATGGCCAACCTGGGGCACCTGTACATCTACAGCGTCCCCATCAGCTCCCTAGAGGGCATGCAGTATGCGACCGATCTCCAGGGTCTTGCTCTTTACAACATCGGGTGCAGTGACATCAGCCAGTTGGCGAGCTGCACAGCTCTGACGAACTTGGAGCTCGACTCCGACCAGATCACCGACGTCGGTCCACTGAGCGGGCTCACGAACTTGACGGAGCTGGACCTCGACTCCGACCAGATCACCGACCTCAGTCCGCTGAGCGGACTCACGAACTTGACGGACCTGGCACTCGGGGGCAACCAGATCACCGACGTCGGTCCACTGAGCGGCCTCACGAACCTGACGACGCTGAACCTTGACTTCAACCAGATCGCCGACGTCGGTCCACTGAGCGGCCTCACGAACCTGACGGACCTGGAACTCACGGACGACGAGCTCACCGACGTCGGTCCGCTGAGCGGACTCACGACCCTGACGACGCTGGACCTCCGCGGCAATCGGATCGCCGACGTCGGTCCGCTGAGCGGACTCACGAACCTGACGGATCTGGACCTCAGCTACGATCGGATCGCCGACGTCGGTCCACTGAGCGGGCTCACGACCCTGACGGATCTGAACCTCGGCTCCAACGAGATCACCGACACCGCGCCGCTGAGCGGACTCACGAACCTGACGGACCTGGACCTCAGCTCCGATCAGATCGCAGACCTCAGCCCGCTGAGCGGGCTCACGGCCCTGACGGATCTGAACCTCGGCTCCAACGAGATCACCAACACCGCGCCGCTGAGCGGACTCACGAACCTGACGGACCTGGACCTCAGCTACGATCGGATCGCCGACATCGGTCCGCTGAGCGGGCTCACGACCCTGAGGGATCTGAACCTCTGCTCCGACCAGATCGCAGATGTCGGTCCACTGAGCGGGCTCACGACCCTGACGGATCTGAACCTCGGCTCCAACGAGATCACCGACACCGCGCCGCTGAGCGGACTCACGGCGTTGAACTATCTCTATCTGGATTCCAACCAGATCACCGACGTCAGTGCACTGAGCGGACTCACGGCGATCAACGAACTGTATCTCCAGGACAACCTGATCACCGACATGACACCGCTCGCGGATCTCTCAAGTCTGTCGATCCTGGACGTCCGGTCCAACGATCTGGATCTCAGCAGCGGCTCGCCTGCAGCGACCACGATCGAGACACTGAATGGTCATGGCGCCTTCGTATGGAGCTACCCGCAGAACGCCACCAACGAGGTCGTCTACACCGCGGGCCCCGGCGGGAGCATCGAGGGTGTCGCCGCCCAGGCGGTGTTCGTCGGCGAGAACTGCACGACGGTCACCGCGATGCCCGACCCCGGGTATTCCTTCGTCGATTGGAGCGATGGGAATACGAGTGCCACGCGGGACGATACCGATGTGACGGGCCCGATGTGGGAGACCGCGAACTTCGCCTCCAACACCCATACCCTGAGCTACGTGGCCGGCCCGGGCGGCTCCATCGAGGGGTCGTCCACCCAAGTGGTGAACGCCGGCAGCGTCGGCACGACGGTCACCGCGATGCCCGATGCCGGGCACCACTTCGTGGCCTGGAGCGACGAGAACGCGAACGCCGCGAGGATCGACACAGCGACGGCCGACGCCACCTACACAGCGAGTTTCGCGATCAACACCATCTCCGGCCCGACCCATGTGACCTACGGGATCAGCTCGACCACGGCGACACGCGTGCGCTGGATCGGCTCTGAGGGAACGACCGGCTACAGCGTCTTCGTGAGCGGAGTGTTGAAGGGCACGGTCGGATCCGCGGCCGAGAGCTTCACGATCCCGGCATTCCTCGGGCCGCGGGCGAGCATCACGGTCGAAGCGAACGGCGCCGGCGGCATCTGCTCGGACCCGGTCCGAGCGACCTATCTCGCGACCACGCCCGTCAAGGTCGCGACCGTCACGTTCAAGGGAGGATCGGCGGCGCTGACGACGCGCGCCAAGGCGGTTCTGCACACCCTCGCGAAGCTGATCGCGGCCCGAGGGTTCACGACGATGACGGTCAACGGCTACACGCGCAAGGTCCTCACCGCCGCGTACCGCCACAAGCTCTCACTGGCGCGTGCCACATCGGTCAAGGCGTACCTGATGGCGCAGTTCAAGGCGCTCCACGTGACCGTCGCGATCAAGATATTCGGCCTCGGTGCTGCCGACCCGGTCGGCGGCAACCCGAGATCGATGCTGGACCACCGCGCCGAGGCAATCGTCGAGTAGCGCGATTCCGCGCGTTGACGACGCGGGTGTATCGAGTCAAGAATCTTGGACGCTTTGAGCTCGAGATAGGTGTGGGGCAGCAAGGCGCCGGCAGCATTCACGGGTGTCCTCCGAGGTCAGTTGCCATCCGCTCGGCGGACGAGTGGAAGACTCGCGACTCGAAGGCTCGACTCGTCTTCGTTCGTGATGCCTTCCGCTCATATCGCGAGGCGCACCGGGTCGCGTTGGACACAGCCGTCTACCTTTCCTCGTCGATCGCGGGGCTCGGACCGTACGAGCACATCGCCGAGGGCGATTCGATCCCGGTCTTCGCATTCACGCTCAGGCCGGACCGCAGACTCTACACCCTGCACGGCCGGGCGGCTGTGAACGAGGGACGATAGGCCGCGCCACGCCGCGCCGCGCTCACGGCGAGCTCCCATGGGCCCGGTGTCTGAAGGCATCACCGGCCGGTCGGGCATTGTCGGGAGTATCGTTGACACCACATTCGTGTCAGCTCGGATGCCGATGACGTTCCGATGGGGGCAGGACCTTGAGCCTGGAGAAGCGCGACCTGTATCGCATGCCTTGGTCGATGAACGACAACCCGATCGCCTGGCTGGAAGTCACCGACGTCTGCAACATCCACTGCGAGGGCTGCTACCGTCAGCACATCACCGGGCACAAGACGCTGGATCAGATGAAGGCGGAGGTCGACTTCTTCTGCCAGTGGCGCAATCCCGACAACTTCTCGCTGGCCGGTGGGGAGCCCTTGATCCACCCGGACATCCTCGAGCTGGTCTCCTACATAAAGAGCAAGGGCATCAAGCCCGTCATCCTCACCAACGCGCAGGCGCTCACTCCCGAGTTGCTGAAGAAGCTGAAGACCGCGGGCGTGTCGGGCTTCACCATCCATATCGACAGTCACCAGGAGCGCCCGGGCTGGGTCGGGAAGTCGGAAGCGGAGCTCAACGAGCTTCGCCAGAGGTGCGCGGACATGATCGCCGACGAAGGCGGCATGTACGTCATCTTCAACTCGACCGTGTATCCCTCCACGCTTTCTCAGGTCCCCGACGTAGTTCGCTGGGGTCAGGCCAACATCGACCGCGTTCATGGCATGGTCTTCATCACCTACCGGACCGCGACGATCGACGACACCGTGGCGATGGACTCCTTCGATCACGATGTCGATATCAGCAAGCTCAGCTACACTCGCGATTCCTTCGACGAGGACTTCGTGACGTCACCGGAGGTCTACGCGCTGCTCCGCGAGCAGTTCCCTGAGTACGACGCCGCCTGCTATCTGGGCGGTACCGTCAGGCACGACTCGTTCAAGTGGCTGATCGGGGCGCAGGTTGGCGGGAGACATCGGATCTACGGCTCGGTGGGCAAGCGCACCATGGAGGTCGCCCAGGTCGGCCACCACCTCTGGACCGGCCGGTACCTGGCGTACCTGTCGGCCTCGACGGTCGGGAGCAAGGTGTTCCTGCTCGCGCCATGGGACCGGACGCTGCGCCAGGCGTGGAAGAACAGGCTCGGCTACCTGCTGCGCCACCCGCAGCGACTCTTCGAGCGGACCTACATGCAGAGCATCGCGGTCATCCAAGCTCCGGACATACTTCCGGATGGACGAGCCGACATGTGTGACTCGTGCCCCGATGTCACCATCTACAACGGCGGGTTCGTCAACTCCTGCCGCATGGACGAATGCCGTCTGTTCGGCGGTTTCGTGACCGTGCTCGACAAGGACGAAGTGCAGGAGGGCCGGCGCCCGGAATGAGCGCCGTCAGATAGCAGAGCCTCTTGGGGCGTCGCGACGAGGCCATGGTATCTCCCGTGGACGAGTGGGGCTCTCCTCACTCGTGGGTGTTGCGACTACTCCCGGCGGGATACTCCGTGAGGCGGCCGGGCAGCCGTCGAGAAGCCGGGGCACGTTGCGGTCGAAGCAGTTGTTGGAAGGACGTGGACATCCAGCACAGCACATTCGTGGCGCCGTGGCGCTCTCGCGGTCGGCACCCCTCTGCAGTTGCGTTCAGATGCGCAGTCGTCGTGCGCTAGTGGAGTACCAAGCGTATCTGGCCTCTGACCTTCTTGGTGACGCACGTCAAGCCACCGAGAACCGACGCTGCCCGGATCGACACATGATGAGCCTTCAGTGCCGCGCTGGCGGAGGTGCTGAGAATGCTGCCGTTGGTGAGCAGCAGCACCGAGCCCGACCTTCCCTTGCTGAGCCCGCCGACCAGCAGATCGGCGAACGATGCAGAAGAGCCGAGGCCGACGCCGTCCCACGACAGACCGTATGTGCTCACCGCGTATGCGGCGAGTTGAGCCGCCGAGGTGAAAGAATCCTTGCCGGCGAACCTGATGACATCGCCCGCGCCGACGATAGCGCGAAGCTGCGTGTCCACGCTGGCGGGGACCCTTTTCGTGTCGCCGACCACAAGAGCCCTGACGGCGTGTATCGAACGCAGCAGCGCTAATGCGCCGGAGCCGAGGCCCTTGGCGGACGACAGGATGATCGGGATCCCGCGGGCAGCGGCAAGCGGTGAGGCGGCGAGAGCGTCGCTGAAGTTGACTCCTGAAGCGACTATGACGGTGCCGTCCCATGCGCTGCGCGAGGCGACCTGCGAGGCGATCGCATCCGCTACCGCGTATCTGTCGCCCGATATGCGGTGCACGCGGCTGGAGGAGCTGAGATCGAACGAGGCGGTCGCCAACGGTTTCGCGGCGAAGTTCTGCTGCAGTATCGCCTGGATCTGAGCTTGCACGCCGGCGGAGATGGCGTCCGTGCCGCCGAGGATCGTGGCACTCGTGGCGCCGAGACGCCTCAGCTCATCCGCGGTCACCTTCGGAAGCGTCGTGGGCTCCGTGAGGAGCAGCGGGCAGTCCGTGCTGTCGAGGCTTGCGGCCGCGAGATCGTCCGTCCAGCTTTGCCCCGACGCGATGACAACGGCATCGCAGCCGTCCGGGAAGGCCGCTCGGCTGGCAGACGCGGCGTTGGTGTACGGGTCGTAGGCGTCCGTCACGTCGATCTGCGTCGGATTGGCTGTGTAGAGATCGGAGACCTCGTTGCCATCCACCCAGCGGTTGCTGGTGAACACGACACCGCCGTCAGCCAAGCCGGCCCACTCCGTCGATGGCGTGTAGTAGGACGACGGGACCATGCCGAAATGCACGCCGCTGAGCAGGTCGAATCCCATGGCCCCATAGCCGGCGGAAGCATTGGAGTCGGTGTACGAAACGAGATTCCCGTTGATGGAGACCACGCCTTGCGCACCTGGGCCGGTCGCGATCGGGAAGTTCGTGCGGTTGTACACGGAACAGCCGTAGACGTCGGTCTGGGTATGCTCGGGCCCTTGGCTGCCCGAGTTGCGCTCGTCATCCCAAGCGACGATGCCGTTCGAGGAGATCTTTGGGCCCCACTTGTCATGCGGATCGCTGGACAGGGTGTACGTCTTTCCGGTGGATATGCGGTACGCCATGATGTCGCCGCGCACCACTCCGTGCTCGCTCGGCATCTGCAGGGCGTAGACCACCCACCCGTTCTTCACGTCGGGCTCCCACGCCTTCGACGACGTGGTCACGGTGAAAGAGCGCCCTGTCGCGAGGTTGACGCCATGGATGCCGGACGTCCACCCGGAGTAGACGACGATATCCCCGTCTAGCACTGGCTGGATGCAGGTGTCTCGTGTCGTCTTGACCACAGTGGTGCTGCGGCTGAGCCAGTCGAGCTTGCAGAGAACGTTCTCTTGGCCCGCGTCGCCGATGTCAACGTACGTGATCGTGTTGCCGTACACGTCCGGCCACCGCGCGTTCGTCGCAACGATCGACTCGGATCCGTTGCTGAGGTCGTATACCCCCAAGAGCTCCGGCACCGTGCCGGGATCGCCGCCACGTTCGACGTCGTAGACCACAAGATGACCGCTCGACGCGAGGTACTCCTTGTATCCGTCGGTGCTGTTCAGTTCGGTGACGAGGCTCCCCCCGAGCCCGGCAATTGGCAGATCGAAGTTAGCAGTGGCCCAGAGATCGGAGGTCACATTGGTCTCTTGGCGGGTCGCGGATAAGACCCCGTCGGACCAACCCACGAAATGGTATCCGGGGTCTGGTACCGCGGTTACCGTCGTCGCGTCACCATTTGCCGCGACCGCCTGCGATGTATCGCCGCTGATAGTGCCGTGAGCTCCTGCGGTATAGGTCAGCTGGTAGGTGCTTGAGAAGTTCGCCGTGACATTGACCGTGAACTCGCCGTCCCGGCGCGTGGGAATCATGACCCCATCAGACCAGCCGGTGAAATGGTAGCCGGGGTTTGGGACGGCGGTGACAGCCGTGCCCAAACCACCGAAGTCGACCGTTTGACTGGTGGTCCCGCTGATGACGCCGCCGCTGCCGGCGACGTAGTGGAGTTGATGGGGCACGTGGGGTTCGTACGCCCCCATGGTACATCCGCCGAGTTTGGGGCGCGGCGCGCCATCCTTGTCGGTCGCCGGGGCGCCTGCGGACGTTCCTGCCCCGATGCACGGGGAATCACCGTTCAAATGGTAGTCGCCGGTTGCCGTCCCAACGAAACTCGGGGGGAGGTCGATGTTGCCGACTCCTGGGGAGTAGTCGTCGTCGTCCGAGTAGGTCGCGGCGCAGCCGTTCAACTCCCAGCATTGATCCCATAAGATGCAGTTGCTGATATCCGGGGTGCAAAGGATGGGTGTGTTCACAATGCAGCCAATGCCACCTCTCGGGCACGTGTTTCCCGAGAAAGTGTCATTGATGAAGCTCGGGTTGGAACCATCGATGAAAGCACCCGCACAACTCTCAGAGTCTGCCCCCGTATTGTCCGAGATGGTGTCGTTGGTGAATACCGCACAGCCGTTGCATCCGCCAAAGCAGTAGATACCGGCGCCGTGCTGGGCCGTGTTGCCCGAGATGCTGCTGTCAGTGATGGTCAACGCGGAGAGATAGCAGTAGATGCCGCCGCCGCTGAGCCATGGGCCAAGGCCATAGACGCTGCGCGGCGTGCCGGTACCGCCGGTGATGGTGAATCCGGAAATGGTGGTAGCCGCACCTATGCTCTTGGCTGTGATGACCGAGCCCGAACCGGTGCCCGAGAGAATCGTCTTGTCGGAGCCAGCACCGTAGAGTGACACGCTGTCCTTCATCACGATGTTCCCGGTGAAGGTGCCTGCTCCCACCCGGACGTCGTCACCCGGCCGCGCAGCGTTCACAGCGCGCTGGACGCTCGCATACGGCTTGGCGAGCGAGCCGTTCCCAGCCGTGTCACTGCCGACCGCCGACACGTATATCGGCGAGGCGAAAGCACGACCTGCCGGAAGCCCTACGAGCGCCGCCAAGCACAATACGATGCCGACGACTACTAGGACCCGACGCGAACTCTCCCAACTCCCCCATTGGACCATTCCCGGTGCTCCCCCCGTGACTGTCCTTCAACTAGCCCGCGCTATCGCGAAGTCAGAGGCTGGACCCCACGCGAAGTATAGGCCGCAGGACCAGGTTCTTCCACGCGGTGAGGCGCTCGTCGAGCGTCGGGTCCTGGAAGATGAGACCGATGGAGCGGCGCACCTTGTCCTGATGATCCGCCACGTCGAAGCCGTTGATCGTGGCCGTGCCGCGAGACGGCTTGAGAAGCGTGCAGAGCATTGTTGATGGTCGTGGACTTCACGGCGCCGTTGGGCCCGAGGAATCCGAAGATCTCGCCGCGGTCGACGGCGAAGGTCACACGTTGACCGCGGTGAACTCGCCGAAGCGCTTCGTGAGGTCGCTGACTTCGATGACCGGCACTGGTGGTTCCTTTCGTGGGAAGCAGAGTCGTGCGTCGTGCTCCATCCACGCTATCGCCCCCGAGGTGCGGGCACATGGGCCCGGGGGATAGACCTGCGCTACCTCCCGGGGCCCAGGGTGTTCCGCGCCGAGCGCCGTATCATGCGAACAGCCCATGACTGCAGCGTGCCGGTCCGTGCCCGAGGAGAGGAACGCGATCACGTGACCAAGAAGGCTCAAGCGAAGTTCGACAAGTGGGCCGCGACCTACGACGAGTCACCGCACCAGAGCACATTCTTCGAGCCGCTTCACGACCTCACGCTCCACGAGGCCGGCATCGAGCGGCCGCGCGCCGGATCGATCTTGGATATCGGGTGCGGCACCGGCGTGTTTCTGCGTCGTGCAGCGATGAGTTTTCCCGAAGCGAAGCTCACGGGCGTCGATGCGTCCGCTGAGATGATCAAGGCTGCGCTCGCGTCCGCGCCCGCCGGAGTAGACGTGACGCTGCGCGTCGGGTCCGCGGAAGCACTGCCCCTGCCGGACTCCTCGTTCGATCTCGTTGTGACGACCTCGTCGTTTCACCACTGGACCGATCAGAAGCAAGGCTTGGCAGAGGTGCATCGGGTGCTGAGGCCCGGCGGGGTCTTCGTGCTCTCCGACATCTTGGCTGCGGGGTTCCTCGGATTCCCGGGCCTCGGCTGGTTGTTCGGCCGCGTCGACGGCGGACGGTTCAACAGCCCTGCGACGCTCGATAGGATGCTCGAGGCCGTCGGTCTCGCGACCGTTCGTCGCGTCGACGCGCCGCACCTCGCCCACGCAGCGAAGGTCACCATCGCGCGGCGCGACCAGTGACGCTGCGCGGTTGAGGTGGGTGCGATGCCGCGGGGGTGCCGGCGTGTGCTGGCAGCGCACCTACTGACGGAGCACAGATGCCAGTGGGCGACATCGCCGTCGTCGCGGTGGGCGCTGCGGAGGCGGTCATGGAGGCGACCGCCGCCATCAACCGATCGCACGCTCGGCCTCGTGGCAGGCGCACCTCATCTTGTTGACACGTGCGGGACACTGGGAAAATGCCCCCGGCAGGAGCGGAGGGGGATGAGATTCCCGATCCACGCGCAGACGAAGGCAGGCCATGCCAGGGGAACTTCACCGTACCGAGCGGATGGGTTGGCTGCGAGCGGCCACGCTCGGCGCCAACGACGGCCTGATCACGACGAGCAGCCTCATCGTCGGGATCGCTTCGGCTCAGTCCAGCAAGTCGGCGGTCCTGCTCGCGGCTGTCGCCGGCATGGTGGCGGGCGGTCTGTCCATGGCGGCCGGCGAGTACGTCTCGGTGAGCTCCCAAGCCGACGCTGAGAAGGCGGATCTCCGCTGGGAGCGCGACGAGCTCCATGCCGCCCCTGTGGCAGAGCGCGACGAGCTGGCAGACATCTACGTAGCGCGCGGGCTGAGTCGCGACGTCGCGATCGAGGTCGCGGATCAGCTCACCGCGCATGATGCGTTGGCCGCTCATGCCCGAGATGAGCTGGGGATCCACGACAAGAATCGGGCGCGACCCGTGCAAGCGGCGTTGGCATCCGCCGCCGCTTTCGGCGCTGGAGCAGCGCTGCCCGTGCTGATCGCGGCGCTCATGCCGGTGCGCGGCCTGTCGGTCGTGGTGGTGGGAGTGACGTTCGCGTTGCTCCTCGTCCTCGGCGGAACCGCCGCCAAGCTCGGCGGCGCCACCATCGTCCGGGGTGCGCTCCGCGTCGCGTTCTGGGGCGGTCTGGCCATGGGGTGCACCGCCCTGGTCGGGCACCTGGCCGGGGCCATCATCTAGTCGCGGCGGCACGAGAGCTGACAAGCTCCGCCAACGAGCACCGCGCCCTACTTGACGGTGATCTTCTTGCTCGCCGACGTGGACGCCGCGTACGTCGCTGTCCCCGCGAAGCGCGCCTCGAAGTACCACGTGCCCCTCTTGGGCGGGGAGTACGTGCCCGACCAGCGGTGCGCACTGGTCGAGCGGCAGGTGAAGACCTTGACCCATGAGGTCGAGCCGGGCTTCCGCGCGTAGACGACGATGGGCGTGTTCCTCGGCGGGCCGGACGAGATCGTCCCACTGAGCGTGATCGGATGCCCGTGTACCACGGTCGTCTTGTTCGAGGTGATCGTGAGCCTCGTGGCTATCGGGGTGAACGCGAAGGTGGCCGAGACCGTGTGGTCGGCGACGACGTTGCTGAACGTGACGGATGAACTCGCGCCCACGGAAACGCCATCGACGAACACATCGGAGATGTGGTAGCCATCGTCCGCCTTGATCGTGAAGATCCCGGTGCCGCCCGGGCCGACCGTCTGGGTGGTCGAGGGCGAGATCGTGCCGTGCGCGCCCGCGGCGGGAACCAGCGTGTAGCTCGTGAGCGACGAGTCCACGCTGAGCGACCACGACAGCAGATCCTGATCCTGCCAAGCGCCGCCGGTAGAGGCGGTGAAGCCTGCGTAGATGTCTCCGGAGCCGATGTGATCCGCGAGATCGATCGAGCGCGACAGCAGCGGTGCGGCCGGCCGCGCGTCGGTGTCCGACAGGTAGACGCTGAGCAGATGGCTGAGCCCGCTATAGTCGATCCACGCGTAGCTGACCTGGCTGTATCCGGGCGACATGGTGCATGTCGGAGTCGCCGTAGCGGACGAGGTCACACTTCCGTCCAGGTCGATCCCGACATGGTTGTTGTTGGGGTCCTGATCCCACGGAGCGAGGTTCGCGTCGTTGTAGGTATCGAACTCGACGCCCAGCGAGTTCGGGATCCCGCCGCTGCCCCCGGGGCCGGTGCCGCCATACCCGATGTCCCCGCCTCCGCCACCGAGCGCTGTAGCGGTGCCGGCCGATGACTGCAGCACGAACACGATGCCGTCCGCGCCCATGCCGTAGGGGCCGGCGTTGCTCATGCCGAATGCGAACTGGGTCGAGAAGGAACCGTCGCCCGTCTGCGCGACGGGGGCCTTCATGAAGACGCTCCCCTCGAGCCCGCCGGTGGCCGGCGTCAGCCTGAGAGCGTCACCGTTCAAGACGGCCGACCCGTTGAGCTGAAGCCCCGCGAGGTCGGCCTGCGAGAACCCGGGATAGACGGCCACCGTGCTCTCCTGCGCGGATGCTGTGCTCGCGGGAACCAGGATCAGCGCGCCGATGAGCATGCCGAGCGCAGCGCACATGGCGGTGACACGACGAGTACGCGCTGATCCGTTCATGGCTGCCCCCCGTTTCTGCGCAGCCGTCGTTCTGAAGATCGCAAGCTCGACGCGGCGTCGCCGACGCGCTGCACCGCATGTTACATCCAGACGCGTCGAGTGCGATCTCCGATCCCGGGTTCTCGACACCGCACCGGCATGCGGAAGACTCCCGCCCCGATCATGCGAAGTCGAGCCGGCTCGCCGCGTGCCGTAGACTAGAAGAGGGAGCCACGTTCCGCCGGGGGGCACACATCGCATCCTTGGGGGAATCAGCCACGCGGTCCGGGGTCAGACGCCGAGGGGCGCACTTCAAGTGACGTGCGGAGAGCTGGCGCGAAGATGATCAAGCTTCTTGTCCAAGAAGGCGTGAGGGGGCTCGGGCCTCTGATCGCATTGATCGCGAGCATCATGTTGCTGAGGCGCGTTCGTGGGCGGGCCTCAGGCGCGCTCGTGTTCGCAGCGGCATGCACATTCGTGCTGACGCTGATCGCGTTCGCGCTAGCCTCGGGAACCCTTTCGGGCATCATTCGAGCCGCTGCCCCGCGATTCCTTGTGTCGGCCTGGATCACCTTGGCAACCCCCGCCGCTTTGTGGGCCTACCTGCTGGAGGGCGCATCCAGCCTCCTCTTCGGCGTGCTGCTCCTGGTGGTCCTTCGACGTGCCGCGCGCGATCATGAACTGCTCGCGGCCGCAGAAGTGATGCCAGAGAGCAGCGAGCCCCGCCAGCCGGGAGCCGATCCGACAGGTGATATCGGTTGAAGGCGTCGGTCGCGCGCACTGATCCAAGGGAGCACATCTCGCTCATGTCGCTGCCAGCAGATCCGTGGATTCGTCGATCACAACGGCCGAGTGCGGAAGGGCCGGACCGAAGATGACGCATGTTGAAGTGTTCCTCATCACGGCAAGTGTGGACGGCGCGGGAGCACTGGTCGCGCTTGCCGCGAGCGTCGCGTTCGCGAGACGCGTTCGCGGGTGGGCCTCGTCTGCACTCGTCCTCACGGCGGGCGGCACCCTCCTGCTCGTTCTGCTCAGAAGAGCAATAGCGTCCGCAGTGCTCGGGGACATCCTCCGTGTCATCGCTCCCCATTTCTATCTGACGATTTCGTACCTGAATGTCTACTTGTGGGTCGACCTCTTGGCGGAAGTGTTCAGCGTCCTGTTCGGTGTGGCCCTGCTCGTGGTCCTCAGACGTGCTGGTCGCGACCATGCGCTGCTCGCCGCCGCACAAGCGCCGCAGGGCGCCGCCGAGCCCTCCTAACGGGACGCGGATATCGGAGAAACAATATGTCGGGCTGGACCAGCGTCTTTCCCAGGAACGAGATCCGGCTCGCGGTCTATGCCGGTCTCGCGGTTGCCGTCCCAGGACTGCTGATGTCCTTCCTCACCGCCGAGACGGGCGTTGCTTTGGCCCTCGGCCAAGGCGCCGCCTTGCCCCCGAATGTCGGTCTCTTGCTGGTCGCGCTCCTGCTCGTCGCTTCAGTGTGGGCGCTTTGTGCTCGCGTTGCGTTCAGAGCCACTCACCGAGCCCACGCAGTGTTCGGCTATGTGGTGGGCATGATCATGCTCAACCTGCTGTTCGCCACGATTCCGGCTCTCGTGTCGACGTCGTTGCACAGGCAGATGGCGACACTCGACTTGTCCGTCCTTCCCGCGATGGTTGCGCAGCTGGTCGCGCTCGGGGCGGTCGTTCTCATGGCGGCCATGTCGAGGAACTCGTCATCCGCCTCTGGCAACGGCGGTCGCAAGCGACCTTCGATAGCAGAGATGTTCGGCGTTGGTCGGCAGGATGACCCTTTGGCTCGCGGCGTTGTGCTTTGGGCCTTGCTCCTGAACGCGCTTGCGACTGTCATTGCGACCCTCATTGGAACTGTCGTTGCTCGAACCGGCCAGCACGACTGGTGGCCCCAGCTGGTGGGCATTGGCGCGCTCGCGTTGATCGCGTACTCGTTGGTCAGGTGGAGACGAGCATCGAGAAGTCTGTGGATTCCCGGCGCCGTTGGGGCGTTGCTGGGGTACGCGGGGTTCTTGGCAGGGCTGGGTCTCACCGGCAGGCTCTTCGGAGCCGCAGCGGCGAGCATAACGAGCCAGCTCTCGTCCGCCGCTTCTGGGCTTGCTCTCGTGGCCGTGTCCTCGTGCCTGATGATCGTGGCTGTTCGGTTCGCCGCCCGCTCGGCGGTGGCCCCGAGAGACGGCATCGAGCCCTGACCTGACCCTCCCGCCGCCCCTCCTCGGCGACTCGGTCGCGGATCGCCGAGGGGTTCGCATGGCGCTTGGCTGCCCAGCTCGCTGCATCCTCGCTCACGGAGTGCGCTCGTCCGCAACGGCGACGCGAACGGCCTGCGCGTCCGGCGAGGGTCGTATCTCGGATCCCCGCCGCGTCGCGATCACCTTGGTGAACTCCGCGCCGAGCAGGAAGACGAGCCCGGAGTAGTACAGCCACACCAGCACGGCGATCAGCGAGCCTGCCGCGCCGAACGCGGTGCCGACCGTCGCCATCGACAGGTACGCCGCGATCAGGGCCTGTCCGACGGCCGACAACACCGCCGTCACCAGTGCTCCCAGCCACACGTCACGCCAAGCGATCTCCGCGTCGGGCAGCACTCGGAATACCAGCGCGAACAGCACGGTCATCAGCGCGATGACGAGGGCCGCGTTCGCGGACTCCGCGAGGAGCTGGCCGACCGCTCCCACGGCAGGCACGGCCGCGTGCAACCGGGAGATGAGCGCCGTCGCAAGAAGGGACACGGCGAACAACGCTCCCACAACACCCAGAAGCAGGAACGTCGGCAAACGATCGGCGACCACGCCCTTCACGCCTCTCCCAGGCTTGGGTCGCACGCCCCAGACCTGGTCGAGGCCGGACTGCACGCAGGCGAACGCGCCTGACGCGCCCACGAGCAGCGTGACGGTGCCGAAGAGCGTCGCCGCCTGGCCGGCGCGATGCCGCGACCCGGCCAGCAGGATCTGTCGCAGCACGAGCGTCACCCGTGCGCCGACGAAGGCTCGTGCCAGGCTCAGGAAGTGTGCGCCGCCGGAGCGGCCGTAGAAGAAGCCGGCCACTTGCGCGGCGAGCAGGAGCAGCGGGGCGATCGAGAAGAGCGTGTAGTACGCGAGCGCGGCGGCGATCTGCGGCGATCGGTCCGCGCTCCATGCCGCGAGGGCGGCCTTCACCACGTCCGCCGCGCCCGAAGGCCGATGCGGTCGTTTCGCGCGCACGATCGCGCCTCCTGCTGAAGATTCGTGGACCGGCCGCCGCCGGGGCGCGCCGTCAGCCCGGTCTCTCCCCGGATCTGGTGAATCCCGAGGAGTCGGGTCACTGTCCCTTCTTGTGCCCCTTCTCCTTGTGCTCCTTCAAGACGGTTCGGGCCGCGACTTCCTCGGCACGCCCGCCATAGCGGCCTGACTGCTGCGCGTCCTTCTTGATCTCCTCGTACTGCCGCTGTTCCTTCTCGCCGACGCCTCGAACATGCTCTTTACCAGGCATTTCCTCACCTGCTCACCGTTGGCCCGCTCCTTCTACCGCCGGCGTTCGGATGTGAAACGGGTGAGCGCGGGAGTGGGTACCAAGCCCAGAAGCAAGGGCGGCCCGACGCTGGCTGGATGCGCGGGTCGGCGGTCCCTCGAGGGTGGACCGCCCGACAGGAGGCGCATTCGAGCACGGTTCGGACACCCACGGAAGACTCGGTGAGAGGTAGGTGGCATCATGGCTGACCACGCTGCGCAGGATCTGAAGGGCCGTTTGAAGAAGGCGGCCGGAGACGTGACCGGTGACCAAGGGCTGCGCCGTGAAGGAAGCGTCGACCAGGCGAGCGCGGCTGCGAAGAAGAAGGTCGACCGCGCCGCGAACAAGGTGAAGGCCGTCGTGAACCCCCAGCGCCATCAGTCGCGCTGACGCGTGCCGGGCTAGAGGCACGCGCAGGCGCCCCGCGGGTGCCGGATCGCGCGAGCAGGAACTACACTGTCAGCTCAGGCGGGGTTCGGACCGAGCGGGGTGGTGGGTACGCTCTCGCGGGCTCTGAGGTACCTTGCACGCTTGCGCGACAGCGCGTCGCAGGGCGGGAAAGACGCCGGGCGCGGGCGGCTGGCCTCCGACGGTCTCATCGCGTTGACCTACGCGGTCCCGCTCGCGCTCGTCGCCGCGGTCACCGCGGCCCTGTTCACGGTCCGCGCCGTGGTCTCGAACGACCTGATCGCGTTGACCTACGTCTTCTTGGTCGTCCTCATGGCCGATCTCGGGCCGACCCGCGGATGGTGGGTGGCGCCGGTGTCGGCAGGACTGGCGCTGGATTACTTCTTCACGCGTCCGTACTACAGCTTCTTCGTCTCTTCGCCGCACGACATCGTGATGCTCGTACTGTTCCTGCTGGTCGGGGTCATCTCGAGCCGTCAGGTCGAGAGGCTTCGGCACCGAACTCGGCAGGCCGAGGAACGCCAGCACGACGTGCAGCTGCTCAACACCCTGAGCACCGCACTTGTCTCCACCGCGACCTCGGAGGACATGGCCCGTCGGCTGCGGGACGCCCTCAGAGCCGTCGGGATGCGAAGGGTCGTCCTGTTCGTCGCGAACGCAGCGGAAGGCGACGGGCGCCACACCCTCCTCCCCCTCGGAGACGCACCCGAGGCGGTGGAGGCGCAGACGGCGCGATGGGTCATGCGGGAGAACAAGGCGATCGGCATCCCGAGGTCGCCGGACGAGCCCGGATCGAGCGAGCCTTGGCCGGTCGGAGTGGCGCCGGGAGAGGCGCCGGCTGACGCTCCTCCGGGCGCTTTCGTGCCGTTGCTCTCCGCGAAGCGACTCGAGGGAGTGCTCTACGCCGATCCGGGCATCAATCAGCCCGCTCTGATCGGCCGCGAGTCACGGCTCATCGTGTCCGCTGCGAATCTTGTGGCCACGTTCCTGGAGCGGCGCGAGCTACAAAAGGAAGCGACCGCGGCGGCGCTGCTGCGCGAGTCGGACCGGCTCAAGTCGAACCTCGTCGCCGGCGTCTCCCACGACATCAAGACGCCGCTCGCCGCGGCAAAGGCGCTCGTGACACACCTTCTCATCGGCGACGTGTCCGAGGACAGCGAGCAGCGGGCGGAGGATCTGACCGCTACGGTCGCAGCGCTCGACCGGCTCGGCGCCATGATCGACGATCTTATCGATCTCTCCCGGCTGGAGAGCGACGGATGGCGACAGAAGCTGGAGGTGTGCGAGCCAGGCGAGCTGCTTTCCGCCTTGCTCACGAGGCTCGGCCCCGATGGTGACCGCGTCCGTATCGAGCTATCGGCGGCGCCGGCGGCCATGCTCGTCGACTTCGGTCAAATGGAGCGGGCCATCCGCAACCTGGTCACCAACGCGCTGGTCTACTCGAGCGGCCTCGTCCGGGTCGCGATCACGCAGGCCGCCTCTGGGATCGTGGTGAGCGTGGAGGACGAGGGCCCCGGGGTCGACGATTCCGACAAGGCCTCGGTCTTCGAGAAGTTCTACCGAGGCTTGGCGGCTCAGCATGTCCCTGGCGGGTCCGGGCTCGGGCTCGCGATCGTGCGCGAGGTGGCTCACGCGCATGGAGGCGCTGTGGCCGTCGAGGACGTCGCGCCGCATGGCGCTCGGTTCTCGATCGTTCTGCCGCCCTCCGCGGCCGATCGGATCTTCACAGTTTCTGAAACCACCGGGCCGACGGCGTAACTCGTTCTTCACGCCTGCGGAGGCATACTCTTCGTAGGCCCGCTCGCGAACGACCGCGAAGGGCACTTTGGGGGCTGCGGCGATGATCGACCGGATTGCCGGCTCGGGGAGCACACCGGAGAAGCGGCGTCGCGTGCTCGTCATCGACGACGAGGACCAGATCAGGCGCGCACTGAGATCCGTACTCGGAACGCGAGGCTTCGAGGTGATCACGGCGACGACCGCGCAGGAAGGTCTCGCGGAGGCTGCGGACCGTACGCCCGATCTCGTGGTCCTGGATCTCAGCTTGCCGGATATGGACGGCCTCGAGGTGTGCCGCGAACTCCGGAGCTGGCTGTCGGCGCCGATCCTGGTGCTCTCGGTGCGGCACGACGAGTCGGACAAGATCGACGCGCTGAATCTCGGCGCCGATGACTACATGGTCAAGCCGTTCTCGGCGGGGGAGCTCCTCGCGCGCGCGCAGGCCCTGCTGCGGCGCGCGCACGGGGCGGAGACCCAGCCCGGCACCGTCGTCGTGGGCGACCTCACGATCGATCTCGCGCGCCGCCGCGTCAGCGTCTCCGGAGACGAGGTCAAGCTCACGCGGACCGAGTTCGACGTGCTCGCGTATCTCGCCAGGCACCTGGGCTGCGTGGTGACTTCGGCGATGATCCTCGAGAACGTGTGGGGCCCCGAGTACCGCGACGACACGCAGGCGCTCCGCGTACACATCAGCAACCTGCGCCACAAGATCGAGAGCGACCCGGCCGTCCCGCGACGGGTGCTCACCGAACACGGCGTGGGCTTCCTCCTCTCGGACCACTAGCACCGTTCGGCACACCGTCACGTCGCCTGCCGCCCGTCTCTCCAAGGCCGGCGGCCGCCGCCGCGCACCATTCTGACCTGCTGCGATACGAATCTTCACGAATTCCATAGGCAGTGCGGCCACTCCTTATGAGGGTCTGACACCGCGCCGCGTAGGATGCGTCCCGTTCTTCGGAGGCGGACGACAGGGAGCACCCTCGATGGCCGACATCGCGTATCTCGGAGGCACAGCGATCTTCTTCGTCGTATGCGCCTGCCTTCTGCGGCTCCTCGGCCGGATCTGAAGGGAGGGCGCGGAATGACCCTCGACTACGTGGTCAACGGACTGCTGGGGTGCGCCGTCATCATCTACCTGGTGGCCGTGCTCCTCTTCGCCGAGAAGCTCTAGCGGGAGGGGCCGGTCATGTTCTGGCTCGACATGGTGCAGCTCGCCCTGTTCGTCGGACTCCTCGTCCTTCTCGTGCGGCCTGTCGGGACCTACATGGCGCACGTGTTCCAAGGCGAACACACCTTCGCCGATCCTGTCCTCAAACCCATCGAGCGCACCATCTACCGCCTGACAGGGGTGGACCCGGACTGCGAGATGTCGTGGAAGACCTACGGCCTCGCGTTCCTGCTGTTCAACTTCGTCCTGTTCGCGACCCTGTACCTGACCTTGCGGCTACAGGGCGTGCTGCCGTTCAACCCGTTGCACCTGCCCGGTGTGAGCGCGGATCTCGCGTTCAACGTGGCTGCGAGCATGGTCACACACACGAACTGGCAGTCGTACTCGGGCGAGCACTCGCTCAGCAACTTCTCGCAGATGGCCGGCATCGTCGTTCAGCAGTTCATGGCCGGCGCGAACAGCCTCGCGATAGCGCTCGTGCTCATCCGGTCCTTCGCGCGCCGCGAGGCCAAGACCCTCGGCAACTACTGGGTCGATCTCACCCGCAGCTGGCTCTACTTCGCGCTCCCGCTGGCGATCGTCGGGTCGCTGTGGCTCGTGTCGCAAGGTTCCGTGCAGACCCTGGCCGCCGCGACGGTCGTGAAGACCGTGCAGGGCGCCGAACAGGTCTTGCGCGTCGGGCCCGCCGCCACGCAGGAGTGGGTCCACATGAACCTCACCCAGGGCGGCGGCTTCTTCAACTCGAATGCCGCCCACCCCTTCGAGAACCCGACACCGCTCACCAACTTCGTCGAGATGCTGATGGTCCTGCTCTTCCCCGCGGCCGGCACCTACATGTTCGGCCGCATGGTCAAGAACCAGCGGCAGGGGTGGGCGCTGTTCATGGCGATGCTGCTCATGTTCCTGGCCTCGTTCGCGGTGGTCTACACGACCGAGAAGGCCGGCAACCCCCTGGTCGCGAAGGCCGGCGTGAACATCGCCGCGACGTCGACGCAGGGCGGCGGGAACATGGAGGGCAAGGAGGTCCGCAACGGGATCTTCGGGACGACTCTGTACGAGCAGGCGTCGACCACGACATCGTACGGCGGCACGAACGGCTCGATAGACAGCTACATGCCGCTCGCCGGTGGCATGACGATGTTCAACATCGCGACCGGCGAGGTGATCTGGGGCGGCATCGGACAGGGACTGTTCTCGATACTGCTCTTCGTGCTCCTGACGGTGTTCATCGCCGGCCTCATGGTCGGCAGAACGCCTGAGTACCTTGGCAAGAAGATCGGCGCGAAAGAGATGAAGATCGCGATGATCGCGATCTTGGCGATGAACGCCGGCATCCTCCTGTTCACCGCGGTCTCGGTCAGCCTGCCGATCGGGCTCGCGGGACGGCTCAATCTCGGGCCGCACGGCCTGACCGAGATCATGTACGCGTTCGTCCAAGCCCTCAGCAACAACGGCTCCGCAATGGGTGGGCTCTCCGCGAACACACCTTTCTACAACACGATGCTCGGCTACGCGATGCTGCTCGGGCGCTACCTGTTCGTCGTGCCCGTGTTCGCGATAGCCGGATCGATCGCGCACAAGAAGGTCACGCCTGCGTCCGCCGGGACCTTCCCCACTGACGGCGCCCTCTTCGTGGCCCTGCTGATCGGCGTGATCGTGATCGTCGGAGCCCTCTCGTTCCTGCCCGCGTTCTCACTCGGGCCGATCCTCGAACACTTCCTGCTGCACGCCGGCCGGGTCTTCTAGGAGGAGACGCACAGACATGGACACGTCGAACGACGGCACTGCTGTCACCATCGATGATCCGTATCGCATCCCCGCGGATGAGCCCATGAGCCGTCGCAGGAGCGCGGGGATGACGCAGGCCATGATGGTCAAGGCCGTCGGCCAGGCGCTGCGCAAGCTCAGCCCGACGACGCTTTGGCGCAACCCCGTCATCTTCATGGTGGAGATCGGCAGCGTCGTGACCACCTTCTACGCGGTCAAGGCCGTGTCGATGCACGGGCAGACGGTTCCCTTCCTGATCGGGGTGGCCTCCTGGCTGTGGTTCACTGTGCTCTTCGCGAACTTCGCCGAAGCGCTGGCGGAGAGCCGCGGGAAGGCGCAGGCCGACACGCTGCGCAAGACCCGGACAGAGACCGCCGCGAACCTCATGTTGGACGGCCGCATACAGCGCGTCCCGGCGGCGAGCCTCACCAAGGGCGACGTCGTGGTCGTGACGGCCGGCGAGGTGATCCCCGGCGACGGAGACGTCATCGAAGGCATCGCCTCGGTGGACGAGTCGGCGATCACGGGCGAGTCGGCCCCCGTCATCCGGGAGGCGGGCGGCGACCGCTGCGCGGTCACCGGCGGGACCAACGTCCTGTCCGACGAGATCCGGGTGTGCATCACGTCCAACCCCGGGGAGACGTTCCTCGACAAGATGATCGAGCTCGTGGAAGGCGCCTCTCGCCAGAAGACGCCGAACGAGATCGCGCTCGACATCGTGCTGATCGGGCTCAGCGTCATCTTCGTTCTCGTGGTGATGACGCTCGAGCCGTTCGCCATCTACTCGTCCGCTCCGGTACAGGTGCCGATCCTCATCGCGCTGCTGGTCTGTCTCATCCCCACGACGATCGGCGGCCTGCTCTCAGCGATAGGGATCGCCGGCATGGACCGCCTGGTCCGTTACAACGTCCTCGCGATGTCGGGTCGCGCGGTCGAGGCGGCGGGCGACGTGAACACCCTCCTGCTCGACAAGACCGGCACGATCACGCTGGGCAACCGTCAGGCGGCCGCCTTCGTGCCCGTCGTCGGAGTCGACGAACACGACCTCGCCGACGCTGCGCAGCTTGCGTCGCTCTCCGATGAGACGCCGGAGGGACGCAGTGTCGTGGTCCTCGCCAAGGAGTTCGGGATCCGCCAACGGCATCTCGAGACAGACGAGACGGAGTTCGTGCCGTTCACCGCCCAAACGCGCATGAGCGGCATCGACTGGAACGGCGTGCGGATCCGCAAAGGCGCGGCCGATTCTGTCGTCGCGTGGGTGCGCGAGCAGGGCGGGACCGTCCCCGCCGACCTGGACGCTCGAGTCAAAGAGGTGAGCGAGCAGGGCGGGACGCCGCTGGTGGTCGCGCGCGACCGGCAGATCCTCGGCGTCATCCATCTGAAGGACATCGTGAAGGGCGGCATCCGAGAGCGATTCGATCAGCTGCGGGCCATGGGAATCCGTACGGTGATGATCACCGGCGACAACCCGGTCACCGCAGCTGTCATCGCGCGGGAGGCCGGCGTCGATGACTTCCTGGCCGAGGCTACGCCCGAGGCGAAGCTCGCCCTGATCCGACGCGAGCAGGCCGACGGCAAGCTCGTCGCCATGGCCGGCGACGGCACCAACGACGCTCCGGCGCTCGCTCAGGCGGACGTGGGCGTCGCGATGAACACGGGGACCACCGCGGCCAAGGAAGCCGGCAACATGGTCGACCTCGACAGCAACCCGACGAAGCTCATCGAGATCGTCGAGATCGGCAAGCAGCTTCTCATGACCCGCGGCTCGCTGACCACCTTCTCGATCGCGAACGACGTCGCCAAGTACTTCGCGATCCTCCCGGCCATGTTCATGGTGGCGTATCCCCAGATGGCGGGCCTCAACGTGATGGGGCTCCATTCACCCGACAGCGCGATCCTGTCCGCCGTCATCTACAACGCGCTGATCATCGTGGTGCTCATCCCGCTCGCGCTGCGTGGGGTGAAGTACCGGCCGGTGGGCGCCGAGAAGCTCTTGCGCGGCAACCTGCTCGTCTACGGCCTCGGCGGGATCCTCGTGCCGTTCGTCTGCATCAAGCTCATCGACGTCGCGCTCACCGCACTCCACTTGGCGTAAGGAGGGTCCCCGCCATGCTCAGACACGCCTCCACATCCCTTCGGATGATCGTGGTGCTCGTGCTCGTCCTCGGGCTCGCATTCCCGCTCGGCGTCACGGCGGCAGCGCAGGTGTTGTTCCCCCGCCAGGCGAACGGGAGCCTGGTCTACGTCCACGGGCGCGCCGTCGGGTCGGCGCTGATCGGCCAGGAATTCACCTCCGACCGCTACTTCCACCCGCGTCCGTCGGCGGCGGGCAACGGCTACGACCCGAATTCATCGTCGGCCTCCAACCTGGGCCCGACGAACAAGAGCTACATCGACGCCGTCAAGGCGCGCGTTGCGAGTGTCACCGCGGAGGACCCCGGCCTGCTGGTCGGTCAGGTACCGGTCGACATGGTCACCGCCTCAGCGAGCGGCCTCGACCCCGACATCTCGGTCGCCGACGCACTCGCCCAGGTCGTTCGCGTCGCGCGAGCCAGGGGGATGGCCGTGGCCGCCGTCCGCGCTCTCGTCGACGCGCACGTCACGGGCCGGACGTTCGGCATCCTGGGGGACCCCCGCGTCAACGTGCTGCAGCTCAACTTGGCGCTCGACGCGACGAGGTAGGGTGATATCCGGCCATGTGGGGACAGCGGAGTCGGGCGGGCACGCACTTCGGGAGAACGGCGTCCCGCGTGTTGGTCAGTCACGATGGTGTCCTCAGCGAGAGGGCTCCCGAGGACCTGGTCGTTCTGACGGCTCGCGAGGCCGCGCTGGCTTCCGGCCCTCACCGGATCTATCTGGGGTACGCAGCGGGCGTCGGAAAGACGTACGCGATGCTCCAGGAGGGCCGGTGGCGCGCCGGGAACGGTGAAGACGTGGTGATCGGCTTCCTGGAGCCCCACTCCCGTCCGGACACGGCGCGGCTGGCGGAAGGTCTCGAGCGCGTCGCTCCCGAGACGCTCGAGTACCGGGAAGCCTCGTTCCAAGAGCTCGATGTCGACGCTGTGCTCCGCCGGCGTCCCCGATGGGCTTTGATCGACGAGCTCGCGCATGCGTGTGTGCCCGGATCGCGCCACGCGGAGCGGTGGCAGGCGGTCGAGGAGATACTCGCTGCCGGGATCGGCGTCATCTCGACGCTGAACGTCCAGCATCTGCAAGGACTCAACGATTACGTCTTCCAAGTGGCTGGCGTGCGGATCGCCGACACGGTGCCGGATCGACTGCTCGACGAGGCCGCGGCGATCTCCCTCGTCGACATCGAGCCAGGCGCGCTGATCGAACGCCTGAAGGCGGGGCAGGTCTACGACATGGAGGTCGTCGGCAGGGCGCTGTCACACTTCTTCAGCAAGAACACACTCGCCGCGCTCCGGCAGCAGTCGTTCTCGGAAGCGGCGAGAGGCGCAAGGAGCCGCGATGGGCACCTGTCGATCGCGCGCTCGGCGTCGCAGACCCTAAGGGGATGACGAGGGACCGACGCCCCACACGGCTCTCGGCCAACGAGAGCCGGCCTCAGCGCCTTGTCGTCACGGTGCGGGAACGATATCCCGGGCTGGGCCTCAGCATCGGGGTGGTGGATGTCGGCGGATCCAAGGACGCCGATGATGCCGTCGGCAGGGCCGATCGGTGCATGTACGCCGCCAAGAACGCGGGCAAGAGCCGGGTCGTCCTGCAAGCGGACGGGACCGCGAGCAGCGCTCGATGAGCGTGGTCGAGCGACTCGCCTGTCTCGAAGCGCAGCGGGTGAGCCTCGAGGTGGGACACGAGGGTGGCGCTGCAGCGCCGTTGCGCCATTCGCGTCTACAACTTCCGGCGGCGGAAGCCGATACTGGAAGTGTGCCCGTCGGGGTTTGATAGCCGTCCGTCTGGCCATGGGGCGCATCGGTCGTGCTCACCCATCGGAGCAGAGTCGCGGTCCGGACACGGAGTCAGAGTCCGGCGAGAGACTCGGCGCGGGGGGAAGCGATGGACATGTTCGTCCTGTCGGCGGGTAGGCCGCGCGCGACCGCACTCAAGCTCGGTGCCGCGTGCGCGGCTGTGGCCCTCGTCGCGTTCCTGTGGGGCGCCGCTCCCGCCTTGGCGGTCACCTCGGCTTCGAGTTCCGACGTCAGCGCCAGCGCGTCCAGGTTCTTGCAGACGGTTCGCGCCGACGGGCCTTTCGGGGAATGGCGGCGGGCCACGCTGGGCGCGCCGGTCCCGCTCTTCGACGGCTCCGGCACCACCGTGCGAGCGTATCTGCTGCCTGTCTACTACAAGGGCGGCTACGACGGCTACATGACCGTGTCGGCGGACCCCGGCAGCGGCGATGCCGTCCTGGAGTTCTCCCACAATCCGCCGCCGATCGCACTCACGACCCAAGGGACTGCTCTGGCCGCGATGGCCGCAGGGCCGAGCTCGCGTCCGGTGCGATGGGTGTATTTCGGGCCGCTCTCGTACGGGCTCGAAGCCGTCCAGGGCAGCACCGGCCGGATCGAGACACTCCAAGGCGAGAGCTACTCCACAGCACCGGCGCCGAGCGCGGCGCTCTCACCGGCCACCGGCGGCGTCGGGGCTCTCGGCACCGACTTCCACGAAGTGTCGGGGGTTCCCGACTACGACCAGTTCGAGTACCTCTACAGTTCGTCCGAGTACAACCAGTACACCGTGCCTCCCGCGTACTCGCCGTACAACAAGTCTCCGTATCTCGGCCTCAAGTACTACAGCGGGTGCGTCGCGACCGCTGCCGGGAACATCGTGCAGTACTGGGCGAGCCTGTTCCCGGACTTGGCACCAACGACCACCCCGCAGCACGGCGGCGCGCGGTGGCAGAAACTCGTCAACGACCTGCACATCTACACGCATACGTTCAGAGCCGACGACCACATCAGCGGAGCGGCCTACGGGTCCAGTTCCGGTCCGAGCATGGTCGCCTACGCACTCGACCACGGCGAATACCCGTTCACGACGTCGTTCGACGGCTATGTCAGCTACTCGCAGTTCGTGAACGAGATAGCGGCGGGCCGACCGGTCGAGTTGGAGTTCGAGTCTCTCAACGTCGACGGTCCGACGGTGAGGGAGAGGTACGGCGATCATGCCATCACCGGCGTCGGGTACGACTACACGCCCGGCGACGCCTCCTCCGAGTACATGATCGTGCGAGACAACTGGCCGTCGACCCCGAAAGACGTGTACATCGACTTCACCACGGGCGCGCAGACCCAATATGACGAGTGCGACATGTCGACGTTCGTGCCCCCGCCTTCGCCGGCCAACAACGACTTCCCCGGCACGACGATCTCCGGCGGCAGCGGGAGCACCGTGGGTACCAACGTCGGCGCGACCATGCAGCACGGTGAGCCGCATCCCACCGCGCAGCGCGTCATAGGCTCGACCGTCTGGTACGCCTGGACGGCACCTTCATCCGGAGTGGTCACGTTCGAGACGGTCGACAGCAGCTTCGACTCCGTGCTCGGCGTCTACACGGGCGGCTCGCTGAGTTCGCTGCACGAGGTCGCCTCCGACGATGAGGGCGAAGGCCTGTATACGCCCACCAGCAGCGAAGCGGCCTTCGTCGCGACCGCAGGCGTCACCTACCACATACAGGTCTCGGGGAACGGGAGCCTCTACGGGTCGTTCGGAACGGTCGACTTGGACTGGCAGACGGCCGCCAGCTCCGACACGACCTTGCAGATGATCGCCGCATCGACCTCGGGATTCCCGTACGGCACGCGCGTCGACATGACCGGCATCCTGAGCGTCTCGGGTGTGCCGCTGGCGCAGCAGCAGGTCACCCTTCAGAGGTCGTCCGACGGCACGACCTTCACGGATTCGGCCTCGATATCATCCGGCCCGACCGGGCAGTTCACCATCGACGTCGTTCCGACGTCACTGGTGTACTACCGCCTCACGTTCGATGGGCCGACGTACTGCTTCGCGACCGGGCCGACGGACGCCGTCTGTTTCGAGCCCGCGATGCGGCTCACGGTCCCATCCGCCGCGTCGACCATGCTGCACACCCGTCGCGCTGTGGTGTCCGGCTTCTTGAAGCCGCGACCGCCCGGCGGGATCGAGCCCGTCTTGATCTACGAGTACCGGTATGTGGGCCGCAAATGGGTCGCCGGCGGCGTGGTGACCGCGAAGACGAGCGATTACTCGTCGTACACGCGCTACGCGGTCTCGCTGCGGCTCCCGAGTTCGGGCAGATGGCGCCTTCGGGCGTACGCTCCCGCGACCGCGCAGAACACCGCCAGCTGGTCGGGCTACCGCTACGTCACGGTGCGCTGAGCCCGCGATCGCGCAACATTCGTGATACACGACATTCGTTTACTGATGCTGCTAGGCTCGCAACATCACGTTTCTTAAGTCATCGATTGACTTTCTAGAGTCAGCGTCCTAGCATGCCCCCGACGGGACGTATCGGGGAGGCGGACGCGATGACCAACGAGTGGCACGAGCTGACCGACCTCACGGGGGACCGCGCCTTCGTGATCACGAGCGTGCGGCTGGAGAAGGGTGGCGTCGCGATCGAGGGCGAGTTCGAGCTTCCGCCGCTCGCCCGGCTCCGCTACGAGGACCAGGTGTTCGTGAGCGAGTTCGTGCGCAGCCACGGCTCGATCAAGGACATGGGGACGGCGTTCGGCGTGAGCTATCCGACGGTGAAGAACCGGCTGAACCGCATTGCCCACCAGCTGAGCCTGGTGCAGGTGGCGCAGGCGGCACCCGCGCCGGCCCCGGACAAGGACGTGCTCGGCATGCTCGAGCGCGGCGAGATCTCGGCTGACGAGGCCGCGGAGAGGCTGAGGCGCTGATGCTCCCGCCGATGCTGCTGCACCTGCGCTTTGGTCCGCCCGCGCGTTCCTCGTTCGGGCTTTGGCTGCCGCTGTTCCTGGTGTGGCTGATACTCCTGCCCATCGTGGTGCTCGTGCTGCTGATCGCGATCCTCGTCGACCTGGTGTTGCTCACCGCCGGCGAACGCTACCACCACTACACGCTGCTCCTGTTCCGCTGCTTCGGCGTCCTCGCCGCGACGCGCGGCACGGAAGTGCGGATCCATGCGGACAAGACCGAACTCGACATCTGCTTCGCCTAGGAAGAAGGATGACCACGATGAATGAGGACCGCGCTCGGATCCTGACCATGCTCGCGGACGGGAAGATCACCGCCGACGAGGCGGAACGCCTGCTCGACGCGCTGGAGTCGCGCGCGCTGACAGGCCGGCCTGCTCCGGGCTCGGCGCCGTCGGCGATCCAAGGCGACCCGACGCCGCTCCGCAACGCTCTGCCGAAGTTCCTCCGCGTGAAGGTCGACGGCGACGCGGGCGAGAAGGTCGATGTGAAGGTGCCGCTCGCACTCGTGCGGTCCGGCCTGAAGCTGACGTCGCTCATCCCGCCGCAAGCGATGGATCAGATCAACGAGCAGATGGCTCGGAGCGGCATGTCGATCGACTTCTCGAGCTTCAAGCCGGAGGACATCGACGAGCTCATCGAGGCGCTGCGCGAGATGGAGGTCAACGTCGAAGGCGCGAACGGCGAGAAGGTGCGCGTCTACGCCGAGTAGCCCGGAGCATGCGCGTCGAAGGACCGAGAGGTTCCGCGGCCGGTGCGATGGGTAGAATAGACAGCGTAACAATGTGTTGTTATGCTGTCGTTCCGGAGGCGTGCGTGCGGAAACGCGACCGCGGGCGAGGGAGACGAGACGCGTGGAAGATCGAGACGTGGCGATCCAGGTCCGTGGATTGCGGAAGTCCTACAAGGAATTGCAGGTCCTCACGGGCGTGGACCTCGAGGTGAAGCGGGGGAGCATCTTCGCGCTGCTCGGCTCCAACGGCGCCGGCAAGACCACGACGATCAACATCCTGACGACACTCATCAAAGCCGACGGCGGCACGGCGACGGTGGCCGGGCACGACGTCGCCGAGAGCCCGGACAAGGTGCGCAACAAGATCAGTCTCACCGGCCAGTTCGCCGCGGTCGACGATCGACTGACCGGCCGCGAGAACCTGGTGCTGATCGGCGACCTGCGCCACGTCGGCGATCCCGCGAAGACCGCGGAGGAGCTCCTGCGCCGGTTCGGGCTGGAGGAGGCGGCTGATCGTGGCGTCTCGACGTTCTCGGGCGGGATGCGCCGCCGCCTCGACATCGCCATGAGCCTGATCGGAAGTCCCGCGGTCATCTTCCTGGACGAGCCCACCACCGGCTTCGACCCCGAAGCCCGCAATGAGATGTGGCGGACGATCCGCGCGCTGGCCGCGGGCGGAACGACGGTGTTCCTCACGACGCAGTATCTCGAAGAGGCCGATGAGCTGGCCGACACCATCGCCGTCTTGCACCAGGGCAGGATCGTCGCCAGCGGAACGGCCGGCGAACTCAAGAAGCTCGTGCCGGGCGGGCTGATCGAGCTGTCCTTCCACGACGAAGAGACCCGCGACGCCGCCGCACGCCTCCTCGGCTCCGACTACGAGCATATCGATGGTGAGGGGCCGACTCTGACGATCACCACGGACGGCTCCCTGGCCGAGGTGGCGGACATCTTCGTCGGTCTCAAGGACGCTCGGATCGAGCCGACCGAGTTCTCCCAGAAGGTCGCCACGCTCGACGACGTGTTCCTCAAGATAATCGGCACCACCGAAGGGGAGGCACGATGATGCGCGCGGTCGCGGATACCTGGACGCTGGCCAAGCGCGGCCTGCGTCACATCACTCGCAGCCCGGACACGATCATCACCGTGCTGCTGATGCCCATCGCTCTCATGCTCCTGTTCGTCTACGTGTTCGGCGGGGCGCTGGTCCATCAGACGGGCTCGGTGAGCTACGTCACGTTCATCGTGCCGGGGATCGTGGTGATGACGGTCATCAGCGGCATCTCCTACGCCGCGGTACGTCTCAACATGGACGTGCAGAGCGGCATCATCAACCGCTTCAGGACCATGCCCGTCGCGCCGTCGTCGATCCTGGGCGGGCAGGTCGCGTCATCGACCTTGTCCAACCTCGTCTCGTCGGTGCTCGTCTTGCTGGTGGCGTTCGCGATGGGGTTCCGGTCGCAGGCCGGACTGGTGGGGTGGCTCGTCTTCGCCGGGGTCCTGGTGCTGTTCACGTTCGCGACCACGTGGCTCGCCATCTTCTTCGGCCTGCTCGCGAAGACGATGGAGGGCGCCGGCGCGTTCAGCTACGTCCTCATCCTGCTCATATTCATCAGCCCTTCATTCGTGCCGACGAGCTCGATGACACCGCTTCTGCGGGGTTTCGCCGAGAACCAGCCGATGACCCCGGTGGTGGAGACGATGCGTTCCCTGCTGGTCACCGGGACAGCCGGCCCGAGCGTCTGGACGGCCCTGGCATGGATCCTGGGCATCCTCGTGGTGTTCTATGTTCTGTCCGTGGCGGTCTATCGGCGCAGGTCGATCGTGGCCAACGTGTGACGACGCTCGCCCGGCCGTTGCTGCCAGCTACATCGCCTCGCGGCTCGACTCCTCGATGGCGGCGTCGATGGCCCGCTTCAGGGCGGGCGGCAGACCGGGGATCTCCAGGTCGAGGAAGCCGCGGGTGATCATCGACACGGCCTCGTCCTTCGGCACGCCGCGGCTCATGAGGTAATAGACCTCCTCGGCCGCGATCGGCGAGATGGCCGCCTCGTGCGACAGCTCGGCGCCCGGCGCCCCTTCGCACGCGAGGTCCGGGACCGCCCACTGGACCGAATCGGCCGACTGCACGATGCCGCGGCAGTCGAGGTGTGCCTTGCACTCGTTGGTGCGCGCGATCAGGCGTCCGCGTGAGTAGACGGCGGAGTGATCGCGCGAGATCGTGCGCGCGACCGCCTCGGAACGCGACCCGGCGCCGATGAGCTGCGTCTCGGTGCCGAGGTCGATGATCGAATCCTCGAGCCCCACGACGATCGTGTTGAACACGGCGCGGGAGCGCTCGCCCACGAGCTTCGCCACGGGGAACGACTGGATCGAGCGGACCGGCTTCAGCAGCACGTAGTTGTTCACGTAGGTGCCGTCGTCGTCGACCACCACGCCGGTGCGCGGCCGCACCGTGAAGTCCTTGTCCCAGTTGTGGACCATCGTGAAGGTCAGCTTCGCGCCCTTGCCCACATAGAACTCGCTGATGCCGGCGTGCAGCCCTTCCGTCACACCCGTGCTGATGTTGCAGCCCGTGATGACGCTCGCTTCGGCGCCGTCCTCGAGGATGATCACGTTGTGCACGTTCTGGCTGACGTTGCTCTCCGAGATGAAGAGGCACGCCTGGATGGGCTTCTCGACGTTGCGCCCCGCCTTGACGCGGATGAAGTAGCCCTCCGTCTGGTGCAGCGCGACGAGCGCCGTGTACTTGTCCTTATCGGGAGCCACCGCTCGCCACCAGAACTTCTCTGCCATCTCGTCGGGATATCGCCGCAGCGCGTCCTCGGTGCCCATGATCTCGACGGCGCCGCCGAACGCATCCATGACGCGTTCGTAGATCGGCGTCCGGTCCATCTGGAAGTACGACGCGGCGCGCTCGGATTCGTCCGCCGTGAACCCGGTCATGAGCGCCGTCTCGCGCACGTGCTTCCCGAGCGAGTCGAGCGAGCCGATGCGCTGGCGCTCCGAGACGGTCGTGAAGCCGGTTATGTCGACGTCCGGGCCGAGCGCGGCGGGCTTGCCGATGGCGGCTTCGGCGAGCGTGCGGATCTCGTCGAGCCGGGCGCGGGTCGTCTCGGAAGCGTTCGGGATGTCGACGGCGGTGTCTACGGTCTGCATAGCGCACACTCCACACATTTGTCGTAGCCCTCGCGGGTGATGTCGGCGATCAGGTCGAGCGGATTGCCGCTGCACGCGATGCGGCCGCCGTAGAGCACGTGGCCGACGTCGGCGTTCACGTACTGCAGGATGTGCCCGGTGTGCGTGATGAGCAGCCCGGCGCGCCGCGGCGCGCTCGCGATCGCGCCCTTGAGCAGGCGCTGGATGGCGCCGCCGACGACCGCGATGTTGTCGAGGTCGACCCCGGACTCGGGCTCGTCGAACAGCGCGAGTTCCGGCTGCTGGGCGATGAGCTGCCCCATCTCGGAGCGCTTCGCCTCGCCGCCGGAGAATCCGAGGTTCACGTCGCGGTCGAGCATCTCCTCGAGGTCGAGCTCCTCGGCGATCGAGGCCACGCCGGCCGCGTCGAGCGTGTCGCCGGAGGCGACCTCCATGATCTGGCGCAGGCGCACGCCTCGCACGGCCGGCGGCCGTTGGAAGGCGATCCCGATGCCGAGGCGCGCCCGCTCATCGATCGTCAGCGGCAGCAGATCGACGCCCTTGAACGTCATCACGCCTTCGACGACGTCGTAGTCGGGCATGCCGAGCAACGCGGAGAGCAGCGTCGTCTTGCCGCCGCCGTTGGGCCCGAGCAGAACGTGCGTGTCTCCCGCGCGGATCTCCAGGTCGACGCCCTTGAGCACCTCTCGCCCGCCCACGCGGACGCGGAGCCCGTGGATCGAGAGCAGTGGGTCGGACGATGTCGGTGACATGTGGCCTCCTCACACAACTAATACCATGTCTGACCCATCGCGCTAACTCACGGCGACGCGCTGAGGCGGCGCGGGCCGATCCTCGCGAATTGCTGACGACGCGAAGTGGGGCCGCGGAGGTCCTCGAAGCTCCCCGGGGCCGCCGGTCTCCGAGCCGCCGCGTATACTCATCGCGGGAACGCACGCTCGCGCGTGTTGTCCCGGCCTCGCGCCGAGGCGCTCCACATCGAGGGGGTAGCGCTATGAACCGGCTCCGCGCGCGTCTGGCTCTGCTCGCTTCCGTCGCCTTGGTCGCGACGGCCGTCGCCACGAGCGCCCTCGCGCTGGGCACCGCGAGCCGCGCGCCCGGCGCGGCGACGCGAACGCCCGCGGACATCACGAACCCAGACGTCACATCCGTCGATCCCGCGTCGGCTCTGAACGACATCGACTCTCCCGTCACGATCCATGGTTCCGGCTTCGCGGTCTCGACCGACGACTCCGGGAACATCGTGGCGGAGCCGACGGTCACTCTGGGAACGGCGACGTCGGTCGTCGCCACGCTCACCGGCGTCAGCCTGGTGGACAGCGACACGCTCAGCGCGTCGGTGCCGTGGGGCACGGCTCCCGGTCTGTACTCGCTCACGGTCACGAACCCCGACGGCGGCACATCCACGTTCCCGAACGCCTTCACGGTGCGGCTCGGTCTCGGGCAGTGGAACGCCGGCGCCCTCTACGGCGGCGAGATCGACCAGATCCTCATGCGCCCGGGCGACTCGGACACGCTCTACGCCCTCGCCTACGGGGTCATCGGCCTGTTCCGCAGCGATGACGCGGGCGGGTCGTGGCGATTCGTCACGGACCAGGCATGGGCGAACAACAACCGCTTCGTCGTCGACCCCTTCCCGGGCCATGAGGACTGGATCTACTGCTACGCCCCCAACGGCATCATGCGGTCGATGGACGAGGGCGTGACGTGGACGGACATCATGCAGTCGTGGCCGTTCGACAGCACCGGCGCCACGGCCACGCCGGGCGTCCAGGTCGTCGCGCCCCAGGTCTATGTCTCGCCCGACACGTCGGGGACGCTGTTCGCCAGCTCTTCGTCGGGATACGGCACCAGCGACAGCGGCGTGCCGTTCGGACTGATCGAGTCGACGGACGGCGGCGACACGTGGCATGAGGTCGCCGGCATGGCCGGCGTTCCGGTCCAGGACCTCGCCTTCGATCCCGCCGACCCGCAGCACGTCGCGCTCGCGACGTCCGACGCGCACGTGTACACGTCGTCCGACGGCGGCGGCACGTGGACGCCGGCAGCCAGCCCGCCGGGAATGAGTCACCTCTGGTTGCGCGGCTCGATCACCTACGACCCGTACCGCTCCGGCGAGATCTGGCTGAGCTGCTACGGTCCCCAAGGCGATGCGGGTCTCTTCAAGAGCACCGACGCGTCCGCCACCGGTTGGACCAACGTGTCCGTGCCCGGCGCCGGAGGGGTGGCGAGCATCTCCTTCGCGAGCGCGGACTCGGTCTACGTGCCGGGCTATCACTCGGTGAACGGCGGATCATCGTGGTCGCCGTGGGGCCCGACGCCGTGGTACGGCTACGGGGCCGTCCTGGTCGACCGGGACGACACGCAGACGATCTACATCGCCAACGACGAGTGCGGCGTGGAGAAGACGACGGACGGCGGCCAGACGTGGCAGGTCGATAACGACGGGCTGGCCGGTCTCCAGACCAACTCCGTCTCGGTCTCGCACGCCGACCCGCTCCGTGTCTACGCGACGGCCAACGGGCCGCTCGGGATCTTCCGGACGGCCGATGGCGGTGACGACTGGCAGTACCTTCAGATCTCCGGCTCGTCCAACGTGCGGCAGGTCCTCGAGGATCCGCAGGACCCCGCGCGTGTCTATGTCGGTGCCGACACGGGCTTCTACGTCAGCACCGATGAGGGCGACACGTGGGACTCGACCGGGGATTGGAGCACGCTGCTGGGAGTCTCGCAGCCGGGGCTGTTCGTCGACATGGCGGCTGACCCCGACCCCGCGCACCACGGTCGGCTGCTGGCCAGCTTCGGCGGCGGGATGTACGGGATCGGCGCCGGTACCCTGTACAAGACCGATGACTACGGCGCCAGCTGGCAGCCGGTCACGCTGCCCGTTCCCGACCGGTCCACCGACGCGAGCGCGTCCATGCGATGGATCACGTCCATCCAGTTCGATCCGGCAGCGACCGGCACGGTGTATCTCACGACGAAGGGGACCGGCGTCTACCGGAGTACCGACCACGGCGACGACTGGAGCCGGGTCGACCCTGCCGATCAGCCGGACATGGCGAGCGCTCAGGACGTGGCCATCGCGACGCATCCGCAGCACGTCGTGCTCGTGGGCGGAACGGCGACCTCGCAGGCGTACCGGTCCGTGGACGGCGGCGACACGTGGGTGCGGTGCCTGTCCAACACGTCTCCGGCCACGTACCTCTTCGCCGGCGGCGACTCGACGCGCCTGTACGCGGGCACGCTCGGCCTCTACTACTCGAGCGACCTGGGCGACACGTGGGAGCAGGCCGGCGGCCCGCTCGGGACGATGCAGGTGATGGCGCTCGATTCCGGTGAGACGAACGACGGTCGCGCGATCGTCTACGCGGCCACGCCTGGCGGGAGCGCGCCCGCGGAGAGCGGCGCGGCATTCAGCCGGCTCCGGATCGCGGCGGCGGGGGGCGGCACGCTCTTCGACGCCGGCATCTATCGCGATGCCCAAGCGGATACCGCGCTGAGCGTCTCAGCGCATACCACGACGCCGGCCTACCTCACGGGCACCACGTTCTCCGGACTGCTCGAGAGTCTCGGGGAGGCCCTGCCCGGCCAGAGCGTACAGCTGCAGTCCTCGACCGACGCCCGCCGGTTCAAGGCGATCGCCACGGCGACGACGAGGAGCTCGGGCGCGTTCTCGTTCGGCGCTCAGAAGCCCACGAGCAAGACGTACTATCGGGTGGCCTTCGGACAGACGTCGCGTTACTTCGGCATCACGAGCGCCGTGGTCACGGTCGTGCCGCAGGTCAGCCTGAGCACGGTGTACGCGCCGGCGGCGGCCTCCCACACGCGGGCGTTCACAGCGTACGGCTTCCTGAAGCCACGGCATACGGCGGGCTCCCACCCGGTCTGGATCTACACGTACCGGTACGTGCGCGGCAGGTGGGTCGGCTACGGCTACGTGCTGGCGAGGGCATACACCTACTCGGCCACCGAGACGAAGTACTCGGTGTCGCTCAGGCTGGCGTCGGCGGGACGCTGGCGTCTGCGCGCGTTCGCGCCCGCTGACGCGGGGCACTCGGCGACATGGTCGAGCGGGTATCGATACGTGACCGTGCGGTAGCGTCCGAAAAGAAGTCCCGATCGCGAGGAGCAGACCATGCACATCGGTTCGAGTCTTCCAACATTCCCGACATGGCTGGTCAGCGTGGTCCTGGTCGTCGTCCTCTGGGATATCGTGTGGCGGGGGATGGCACTGTGGAAGTCCGCTCGCAGGGATCAGCCGGTCTGGTTCGTGCTCCTTCTGATCATCAACAGCGTCGGCATCCTGCCGATCATCTACCTGCTTCTCAACAGGGGCCCGGCGAAGGACGCCGCGGCGACGGCATAGCACCGGCCGGCCGGTGGACGCCCGGGGCATCCACCGCATTCGTGCTAGGCTTCGCGTACTGATCCTCGGGCCGTGACCCGACCGCGTGTCGGCGGGTACGCGGAAAGGAGTCGAGATGCGACGCAGGATGCTCCGCGGCAAGATCCACCGTGCGGTCGTCACCGACGCTCGGGTGGACTACGAAGGCAGCATCACCGTCGACGGCGACCTGCTTGACGCGGCCGACATCCTCGAGTATGAGGCCGTCGACGTGTGGAACGTGACGACGGGCGCCCGGCTCACCACCTACGCACTGCGTGGCCCCGCGGGCAGCGGAACGGTCTGCCTCAACGGCTCGGCCGCCCACCATGGGGCCAAGGGTGACCTCGTCATACTCGCCTCGTTCGTCGATGTCGACGATGCCGATGCGGCGTCCTGGCGGCCGCGGGTCGTCTTCGTCGATGCCGCGAACCGGGCCGTGCCCGCGCTCAGTTCTCGATCGTGACGAGCGTACCGATCGGCGTGTAGGGCCACACCTTGGCGGCCGCGTCGAGAGGCAGTTCGACGCAACCGAGGCTCTGCGGCGTGCCGAACGTGGCGCGAGGGAATGCGTGGAGCGCCTCGCCGTTATGGAAGTAGCTGATCCAGCGTATCCCGGGGTCCTTGTACTTCGAGCCGTCCGGGTTCGTTCCGCTCATGGTGCCGACCGGTATGTGTTCGAAGACGGGGAAGGTGCCGAGCTGCGTCGGGGCCGCCGGCACCCCCGTGTTGCCCGGTGAGGTCAGGATCACGCGGCCGTCGTGCCACAGGCTGAGCAGCTGGGGAACGCTCCGGTGGACGAACACGTAGTTGTAGTCGCTGCTGGCGCCGCGGCCGGACACGACGTCATCGATGAGAGCGGACCACACGGTCGGCCCCGCGAGCCCGTCCACCGCGAGCCCGTGCGAGTCCTCGTACCGCATGATGGCCCCGAACACGATCTCGTTCGGACGGCCTTCCACCCACAGCGCGCGCAACTCCGGGGGAGTGTTCGGGTAGCGCCACGTGAACTGCCCCGGTGGCGGGGAGACGGCTGCGTCGAGTTGGGCGGCCACGGACATCGAACCCACGTAGCTCGACGGCTGCCATTCGAGCGGCAGGTAGCCGAGCTGCGCGAGCAGTTGCTCCAGTCTCAGCGTCGAGCCTTCGGGGACCCGCCATGCCAGGCTCTTCGTCAGCTGGGTGCCGAGCCGGCCGGCGACGTGCACGGCGCGCGGGAGCGTGGCGCGCACGGTCGTTCCCAGCTTGAAGCCGGATCCCGCGGGCTGGAACACCAAGGTGTGCGCGTCGGTCGCGTGCCAGTCACCGGGAACGGAGGGCGATAGCCGCGGACGAGCCGTCCCCAACACCGTGGCGATCGGGTCGGAGAACGTCAGGGTGATGGCACCGTCCGGCGTGAGAGTGGCGGCCTCCGAGGGGTCGACCAGCACCTGGGGATATCCGCGAGCGACGAACCAGGTGACGCGGACCGGTGGCGGCAGGCTCTCCCACGAGCGTGCGACCGCCGCGACCTCGATCGATCCGGCGCTTGCGCCTCCCGAGGTGGTCACGGGGAGGTCGATGGTGGCGACCGCGCTCGCCAGGGTCTGGGCTGCCGATCCCCCGAGCGCGATGACTCTGACCGGGACGTCGAAGACCGCGCGTACCGGGGTGCCGGGCGTCGCTTGCAGCCAGGTGTCGCGCAAGCGCGCGACCGGCGTGACCATGCTGAAGGAGGACACCTGACGGGGGCCGAGTGCCCAGGCCGCCCACGAGGGTCGCTGCACCGTCACCTCGATCGTCAGACGTTGCCCCGGCTGCAGCGTGCCCGTCGGCCAGATATCCCCGCCCGCCAGCGTGACGGGCACCCGCGTCCCGTTCGCGGCGTCCACGCGGACGGCCGTCACTCGACCGGTGAGAGCGGGCAGCACGACGCTCGCGAGCGCGTCGGGGCTGGCGGCCACTCTGACCTGCGACCACGCGAGGACCGTCGCCGCGGCCGCGGCGGCCGCCAGGGCCACGCACGCGACGGCGAGCACAGCGCGCAGGCGATGGTGCTGGCGTCGTGGAGGCGTGACGTCCGACGGCGCGGCCGCCTCTGCGCCTTCGAACGCCCGGTCTCCCGCGTCTTCGGCGATCGGCGTCATGTCGTCCCCGTCCCCCGGCTCGGGCCGGTCGGCCTGTTCGTCGTCGCTTCCGATACGCACCTCCACGTTGAGCTCACCGTCGTTCCGCCAGACCCCGGAGTCCTACCGTCCATGCTGGTCCCGGCTGCCATATGGGTCAAGAAGGCCTCGCGGGTGCAAACAGCGTGCCCGGCGAGCGGAAGGCCGTCTCTCCTCGCGGCGCGTGTGGCGGAGGGCGCCAGTCGTTCCGCGCGCGGTCCCCACGACGGACCCGCGGGGTATCCTCTACATGCGCTGGGGTCGGGCGCTCGGCAGAGGGGGCTGTGACATGGTCGGAAAGCGATTCGTGCGCGCCGCGCTCCGGACGACGTCGTTGGCGGTCGTCTTCGCCCTCTCCGCCGCCGCCGTTGCGCCGTTGCCGGTGTCGGCCGCGACTCCGCCGGCCGGTCCGACGAGCGCGCTGTTCGCGTGGACGAGCGGGGTCGTTCTGCCCGCGGAGTCGACGGTGACGTCCGCGCCCACGACCTCCACGCCCGGTCCGACGACCTCGACGCCGGTCCCCACTTCCACGCCGCCGGCCGCGATCGTCCCGACGTCCTCGCGGATCGCGAGCGCCGAAAGGTGGATCGAGAAGCGCAAGGGCGTCGTCGCCTTCGCGGTGATGGACAGCGCCGGGCACCTCTGGGGCTACCACATGAACGAGCGGTTCGTCACCGCGAGCGTCGTGAAGGCGATGCTGCTGCTCGCGTACCTCCGCTCGCATACGTCGCTGAGCCCGTGGGCCCGATCCACGTTGACGAAGATGATCCATGTCTCGGACAACAGCTGCGCCACCGCGATCTACGACATCGTCGGAAACAGTGGGTTGCGGAGGCTGGCGAAGGCCGCGGGCATGCGCCGCTTCTCGGTGACCTACTCGTGGGGCCGCGCGCAGCTCACCCCTGCCGACCAGGCGCGCTACTTCTTCAACATGGACAAGCTGACGCCGTCGAAGTACCGCACGTTCGTGCGCCACCTGCTGTCGCATATCACGTCGAGCCAGAGCTGGGGGATCCCGGCGGTCGCGCGACGCCACGGGTGGGTCGTCTTCTTCAAGGGCGGCTGGCGAGGGACGTCTCGCGGCCAGCTCGTCCACCAGATCGCGCGACTCGAGACCAAGAAGGCGAAGTTCTCCGTCGCGATCATGACCGACGGCGACCCGAGCATGTCCTACGGGATCGCCACGATCGCCGGGGTGACGCAGCGCCTGCTCGGCTTGGCGCCCTAGCGCCGCGGGTTCCTAGAGCCTGAGCACGATCGTGGCGAGGTGTGCCTCCCGGCCGGTGCGGATGTCGAAGCCGAGGCCCTGCACGAACGGCCGCATCGCGGGGTTGTCGGCGAAGACGTCGCCGTAGATCTCCTCCACGTGGCGGTCGCGGGCGACCTCGATGAGCGCGTTCGTCAGCCGCGTGCCGACGCCCTTGCGCTGAGCGTCGTCGCGGACGAGGATCGCGAACTCGCCTTCCTTGGCGTCCGCCGCGTCCAGCGTGAGGCGCCCGACCGCGAGCATCTTCTGCTTGCGTCTGCCCTTCGGCTTCGTGACGGCGACGAGTGCGATCTCGCGGTCGTAGTCGACGTGGCAGTACCGCACGAGCATGGACTTGGTCACTTCCTTGACCGAGCCGAAGAAGCGATATTCCGCCGTGGTCGGCGTCAGCGACTCGATCATCTCGGCCCACAGCGGCTCGTCTTCCGGCCGGATCGGCCGGATCGTCGCGTCGTCGTCGCCGACGGGGATGCCCCACTCGTACTTGCTCGGGTACATCGGGATGATGAGATGGGCGCCGGGTTGTGCGATCTTGCGCACGTCCTTGGGCTCGATGACCACGCGCGCGTCGAGCGCACAGAGGCCGTCCGACCGCACCTGCAGCGGGTTCACGTCCATCTCGAGGATCTCCGGGAAGTCGACGAGAAGGTAGCTCACCTTCACCATGACCTTTTCGAGCGCCGTCATGTCGACGGCCTCCGAGCCACGGTATCCCTGCAGGAGCCGCGACACCTTCGTGCTGCGGATCATGTTGCGCGCGAGCGCCTGGTTGAGCGGCGGGAACTCGACCGCCACGTCTCGGTAGAGCTCCACGCCCGTGCCACCCATGCCGAACATCAGCGCGGGGCCGAAGGTCGGGTCCTTCTTCGCCCCCACGATGACTTCGTAGCCTCCGCGGCTCATCTCCTGGACCGTGACGCCGATGATGGCGGCCTTCGGCGCCGCCTCCCGCACGCGCTCCACGATCTTGTCGAACTGTGCCGCCGCCTCGGAGCCGGAGCGCACGTTGAGCGCGATGCCGCCGACGTCGCTCTTATGCGTGATGTCGTTGCTGAGGATCTTCATGACGACGGGGAAGCCCATGCTCTCCGCCGCCTTCTCCGCATCCGCCGCCGTCGTGCACACGACCGTCTTCACGGTCGGGATCTGGTAGGCGTCGAGGACCGCCTTCGCCTCGGGCTCACTGAGGATCGAGCGGCCGTCTCGCGCGACGCCCACGAAGATCTTCTTCACGGCATCGCGGTCCGGTTTGAACTCGGGCAGGATGTCGGCGGGCGCCTCGTAGAGGTTCGCCAGGCTGCGCGTGTACTCGTACATGTTCATGTACGCACGCACCGCATCCTCGGGCGTCGCGAACACCGGCACGTGCGCGCGGCGGAAGATGTCGATGGCGTCGGCCACCATGATCTCGCCCATGAACGACGTGAGCAGCGGCTTGCCGCCGGAGTTCGCCACCTCCACCAGCGCGTTCGCGGTCTCCGTCGGCTCGCTGTTCGCCTGCGGCGTGAGGATCGCGAGGATGCCGTCGCAGTTCGGGTCGTCCATGAGCGCTCGTGCGGCCACCGCGTAGCGGTCCGCCGCCGCGTCCCCGAGCACGTCGACGGGGTTGGCGCACGACGCGAACGTCGGCAGGGCGGCGCCGAGCTTCTCGACGGTCTCCGGCGCGAGCTCGGCGAGCTCGCCGCCCAGGCCGAGCAGGCGGTCCGAGGCCATGACGCCCGGGCCGCCGGCGTTCGTGAGGATGCCGAGGCGCGGCCCCTTCGGGCTGCTCAGGCGGCTCAGCGCCTCGCTGGCGTCGAAGAGGTCGGAGACCTCGTCCACGCGCACGACACCGGCGCGGCGGAACACCGCGCTGTAGAGCGTATCGTCGCCGGCGAGGGCGCCGGTGTGGCTGGCGGCGGCCAGCGCGCTGCGCGCCGTGCGGCCGCTCTTCACGACGATGATCGGCTTGCTCTTCGCGAAGTGGCGCGCCGCGCTCATGAACTTCCGGGCGTCGGTGATCGATTCGACGTACATGATGATGCTGCTCGTGTGGGGATCGTCGCCGAAGTAGTCGATGAGGTCGCCGAAGTCGACGTCGGCCATGCCGCCGACGCTCACGAAGGCGCTGAAGCCCACGTGGTTGGCGGTCGCCCAGTCGAGGATGGAGGTGCCGAGCGCTCCGGACTGGCTGATGAACGCCACGCGTCCGCTGCCCGGCACGACGTGCGCGAACGTCACGTTGAGATGGAGGGGAGGACGCGCGTAGCCGAGGCAGTTCGGGCCGAGGATGCGGACGCCGTGATCCTCGGCGATCCTGGCCACCTCGCGCTCGAGCTTGAGGCCGGCCGCGCCGGTCTCCTTGAACCCGGCGGTGATGATCACGGCGGCCGCGACGCCGGCCTCACCGCACTGTCGCATCGTGTCGGGGACCGCCTTCGCTGGGACCGCGATCACGGCGAGGTCGACCTTGCTGGGCACCTGCCCGATGGATGCGTAGGCCTGGATGCCCTGGACCGACGGCGCTTTCACGTTCACGGGGAACACCACGCCCTGGTACTCGGCGGTGATGATGTTGCGCAGGAGGATGTAGCCTACGGAACCTTTCCTGTTCGAAGCGCCGATGACGGCGATGCTCTGTGGATTGAACAGCTTCTCGAGATCGTGTCTGCTCATTCGCCTTCCCATGTTCTCCGGGTGGTCACTGTTCTCCTGTCGGCCGGGCACGCGCATCCCGAGCCGGCCCCCTTCGGGCACGAGCTCGCGCTCACTCCGTGCGGCCGGCGGCTGCAGCCGCCGAGCACGAAGCCGATTCAACGCAGGACTCGCTCACTTTACGCCGTGTCGGCTCCTCGCTCCACACCGAGCCGCACGAGGGTGTCAACGACGCGTCAACGAGGCGGCGTCCGGGCTAGCGGGGCCCGAGGTGTTCCCGGCACTCTGGCGTGTGAGATACGCGCGCCGACGCCGACAGCCGGCCCGATCGGTCTGCATGCGTCGCGTGTCGTCGGACCGGCCACCACCGCATGGAGCAGGCGGCAGCATGACGCAGCGACACGACAACGCCCGAGTGCCCTCCCGCCGCGGGGCCGCTCCCGATGCGGTCCGGCGCACGCGGCGCCTCGCCGCGAAGGTGCCCGCGATCACGGCGTTCTTCTGGATCACCAAGGTGCTCACGACGGGGATGGGCGAGTCGATGTCGGACTACCTCGTCCACTCGTTCGACCCCGTGCTGGCCGTCGGCATCGCGGGCGTGGCCCTCGTCGCCGTGCTCTCTCTCCAACTGTCCACGCGCCGGTACGTGGCGTGGATCTACTGGCTGGCGGTGGCGATGGTGAGCGTCTTCGGCACCATGGCGGCCGATGTGCTGCACGTCGGGCTGGGCATCCCGTACACGGTGTCGACGGCGTTCTTCTCGATCGTGCTGATCGCGATCTTCGTCGTGTGGTACGCGAGCGAGAAGACCCTGTCGATCCACAGCATCGACACGCGGCGCCGCGAGGCCTTCTACTGGCTCACCGTGCTGACGACGTTCGCGCTCGGCACGTCGGCGGGGGACCTCACCGCTTCGACCATGCACCTCGGCTACCTGGTCTCGGGCGTGGTGTTCGCGGTGCTCATCGCCTTGCCGCTGCTGGCGTTCTGGCGCTTCAGGCTGAATGCGACGCTGGCGTTCTGGTTCGCGTACATCCTCACCAGGCCGCTCGGCGCTTCGTTCGCGGACTGGACAGCCGTCGTGCACAGCCGCGGCGGCCTCGGCCTCGGCGACGGCCCGGTCACGTTCGTGCTCGCGATCCTGATCGTCGGGTCCGTCGTCTACCTCGCGGTGAGCCGACGGGACGTCCAGCGCGCGGTCAGGACGTCTCTGGCGGAGTGACCCAGCCGTCGAGGGTGGCGCGTCCGGATCCGGCCCCGAGGCCTTGTCGGTCAGGCCTTGGTGTCGAGCCGCTTCAGGATCTCGTTGTTCTGCTCTTCCATTCTGGCGTTCTCCTCGCCACGCTGCTTGATGCCGTCGAGCACGCTGGCGAGCCGCTTCTCCGAGTCGCTCGTGTTGCGGAAGGTGGCTTCGGCCCGAGCGTCGGCCTTCATCGATTGCAGGTTCTGCCCGAACAGGATGATGGCCAGCAGCACGAGCTGGAGGAACGTCTGCGCGATCCACGTGATGAGCGGCAACGGCTTGAACCCGCCCGTGAGGGAGTCGCTCAGCGCCTGCGGCAGCGAGACGAGCGCCAGCAGGGCGAACGCGTAGGCGCACCACATCGTGGCCACGGCGTTCGTGATGCCCTCGCCCACAGCGCGGTTGAACTTGGTCACTCCGGTCTCGGCCTCGCGGAACTCGGCCAAGACGTCGTTCGCGTGCACGGCCATGTCGGGATCCCCCTTTTCGGCTCCGATGACGCTGGGACGCGTCCGCGTCCAGACTAGCGTTTCGGGGCGAGAAAGGAGCGCGTCGGCGGGCTATCCGCGCAGCAGCGATTCCACCCAGTACGCCCAGAAGGCGGGGATCTCGCGCGCGATGTACAGCGGGGTCTGCGTGATCGGCGAGCTCGTGCCGGCCGGCACCGTCCGCACGTCGAGGCCGGCGGCCATGTACGCGAGCTTCACGCGCGGCAGGTGATAACCCTGACTCACCGCGAGCACGCTGTGGATCCCGTCACGCCGGAACATCACTGCCGTGTCCGCGACCGTCGCGTTGGTGTCCACCCCGTGGTCGTCGATCAGGATCGCCGAGGCCGGCACGCCCGCCTTGATCGCCGCCGCGCGCATCGCCGTCGGCTCGTCGAGATGAGAGGGCTCTTCGGCTCCCGACATGACCAGCTTCTCCACGAGGCCGGCGCGGTACAGGGCGATCGCGGTGTTCACGCGGTCGGCAAGAGACGTGGACAGAACATCGTGCGGCTGCACGGTGGCACCGAAGACGACGGCGGCGTCGGCCTTGGTGCGGTAGTCCGACGTGCCGAAGAAGCCGACCTGGGCGAGCGGGAAGAGCGACGCCACGATCAGGAACGCGACGATCGCCGCGAGATCGCGCGACCGCGCGGCGGAGGGAGCATCGTGCGCGCAGGCCGACCACCCGACGAGACCGAGCACGGCCGCCACCACGAGGGAGAGCGGGATCGGCACGTGTGGGCTGAAGACCCCCGCCGCCCACGTGCGGTAGAAACCGACGGCGTTGACGACGGCGACGCCGGCCAGGAGGGCGCATGCGGCAAGCGTCAGACGCCGCCGCCAGGTCGACGGTCGCGGGGCCGCGGCGTAGGCGAGGAGCAGGCCGGAGGAGGCGACCGAGATCAGCACGCCGAGCGGCCACGGCATGAAGCGCATGTCGATCAGCCACGTCGCCTGATCGGGGCGGGAGCCCGACACGCTCGCGAGGGTGCACGCGAGAAGGAAGAGGCCGACGAACGCCGCGGTCCCGCGTGCCGCCGCGTTCGCGAGCACGGCCGGCGTCCAGACCCTGCAGTCAGGAGATTCCTTGTGCTCGGCCAATGGTCGCCCCCCGGATCCGGCAGCACATGCGGACGGATACATGCTAGCTTTGGAGCAGAAGGGGCCGTCATGGCGTCACCGAATCGTAGGCGGGAGGGCGCGAGCCCGACGCCGGAGCGGCGCCCGGGTCGCGATGCCTCCGGTGCCGAACGGGTACGCACGACTCCATGCGCGTTCTCGACGCCGAGATGAGAGCGGGGTTGCGGAAAGAGCCGCGAGAGCCAGGCTTCGAAGGGGGTTGGACACAACGATGCGGGAGCGTCTGTCGAACCTGCGGGTCAGCGATTACCTGGCCGCCGTCTTCGCCGTCGATGTCGTCTTCCTCTTCCTGTCGTTCCTCTTCTACAAGGGGCACTTCCTGTTCTGGTCGTACCCGTACAGCTATCTCGGCACCCGCTACACCGTGCTCGGCGTGAGCAACTCGCCGTCGACGTATCTCTACAGCCTCGGCATGCTGTTGAGCGGCGTGATCATGGTCGCCGCATGGTACGGAGGGAAGGCCAGGCCCTCCGGGTCGCCGAGCCTGCTGTGGCGGCTGCTCTACCTGTCGGCGGGTGTCGGCTTCTTCATCGCGGCCTTCTCGCCGGACGACGTCCGACACACCTACCATGTGGTCGGCTCGGCGCTGTTCGTGTTCTCGTTCTGGGTGATGACGAGCTCGGGTCTGTTCGAGATCCGCAAGCAGCTCGGCGCGATGCGGCATCTCATGTGGCAGGCCTCCATGCAGGTCCCGATCATGATCTATGCGGTCGCGTACTTCGGGAACATCAGCGATCTGGCTTCCGCCATCCAGAAGCTCGTCTTCGTGACCATGCCGGTGGCGCTGGTCTACGCTGCCCGAAGAGCCGAGCGCGCGGAGGCCGTCGAGCTGCGCGTTCCAGGGTAGGCGGGATGCCCGGCGGTCCGAGTGGGAGGTCGTCATGCATGTGGCGGACGGTGTCGAACGGGTCGACGGCGTCAACGGCAACGCGTACGTCGTCGAGGCCGCGGACGGACTCGTGCTGGTCGATACGGGGATGCCCGGCAACGCGGGCAAGATCGAAGCGGCGGTCACCGCGTCGGGGCGAACCATGGGCGACGTGGGCTGGATCCTCCTCACCCATTCCGACCCCGACCACATCGGATCGGTCGCCGAGCTCAAGCGGCGCTGCGCCGCGCGGGTCGCGATCCACTCGGCCGACGCGCCGGCACTCCGCGGTCGGCACTCCGTCCGCCGCAAGGGAGCCATGGGCGCGCTCATGGGGGCGCTGCTGCCGCTGATGCGGATCAGGCCGGTCGAGCCCGACCGGCTTCTCGAGAACGGCGACGAGATCGCCGGACTGAAGGTGGTGCACGTCCCGGGGCACACCTCCGGCAGCGTCGCCTTCCTGCGTGCGGACGGCGTGATGTTCTCAGGCGACGCGGCTCTGGGCGGTCGCGCGGCCGATGGCTCCGACGGCTACGCGCATGTGCCCCGCCGCGGCCTCGCGCTCGACTACGGAGAAGCGCTCGCGTCGTTCGACACCATCGAAGCGAGCGGCTACACGCTGCTCCTCCCGGGCCACGGCGACCCGGTCTCGCCGACCCGCTGATCGCCTTCGTCGCGGGGCCGTTTGTTAATTCCTGAAGGAGATATCGCGTAGGTCCTCGCGGCTGGGATCGCCGCTGCCGATACTCGTGTTCGAGCGCGGGCGTCGGGTCGATCTCCGCCGTCGGCGCGCCCGCACCCGGGACTCGAGGAGGTCTCATGCGAAACATCCGTCAGTTCCTCGCCGCGGCGCTCGTCACGTGCCTGGTGGTCGCGTCGGCGCCGATGACGGCCTCGGCGATGACGGTGCGGCCCGCCACCTTGCGTGGCGCGACCGTGGTGCGCATCTCGCCGCCGCACGTCGCCACCAGCACCGTCACGGCCGGCCAGGCCTTCGACGCGGTGGGGTCGGTGCTCCCGACGATCGCGCCCGACGACACCGCGACCGCGATCGCGGTCCGCGCCTACTCGGTGGGCGCGCGGGCCCGAGAGACGCTCGTCGGCAGCTTCGACGCCACGCCGACCGGGCCAGTGGGCAGGGGCACCGGCTATGACGCGAGCGTCACGTTGCCCGCGGCGGGCCGGTATCTGCTCGTGGGCGTCGTGGTGCGGTCGGGAAAGGTCGTCGCCCGCTCGGCGGTCCAGCCCGTGCGCGCGGTCCTGCCGTACGCGCTGGGCAGCCCGCGCGTGGCCAGCGTGAGGGTGCCGATCGGGCAGTCGTTCGACGCGACCGGCGCGATCTTGCCGGCTCTGGCTCCCGGCGACACCTCGTCGGCCGTCACGCTGCAGCTCTACAAGATCGGCGTGAAGGGCGGAGCGAGCCTGGTGGCGACCATCGACGCGTCGATCGCCGACACCGGTGACGCCTACTCGGCGACGCTGTCGTTGCCGTCCGGCGGCGCCTACGAGCTGATCGCCGTCCTCACGTCGAGCGGAACGACCGTCGGTCGTTCCGGCGTGCGCACGCTCGTCGCGACCCCGCTGTACAAGGTGAGCGCCCCGCGCGTGGCGCGCGCGGCCGTGACGGTCGGCTCGGCGTTCGACGCGACGGGCGTCGTCTCACCGGCGATCGCCGACGATGACACGGCCACGGTCGTCTCGGTGCACCTCTACCGCGTCGGCGCGAAGGGAGGCCGTGTGCTGGTCTCAGGTGTTGCCGCGGCGCTGACGGGTCCGGTCGCGGCGGGTGTGGGATACGACGCGAGTCTGACCGTGACGCGCGCCGGCCACTACGCGTTGATCGCCGTCGTGACGCGGGACGGCGTGGTGCTGGGCGCCTCGGCGATGCGCTCGATCGTCGTGCGCCGCTGACGCCGACGCCACGGCATCGGCGCGCGGCACGGCCGCGGCTTCGGCGGGAGGTCCCGGATCCGCTCCGGGGCCTCCCGCCACGTTCGCGCCCGGATCCGGGCCGGCGCGGTAGAATGCCTCGCGGCTCCGCTCATGAGAAAGGCAGGTCGTCGCCATGCAGTCTCGCATCGCTCACGCCATCCGGATGAAGACACAGCCGGTCGCCGTGCTGCTGGCCGACACCGCGCCGACCGACGCGCTGCGCTTCGAGAAGAACACGTGGGGCTGCGTCATGTCGATGCTGTCCGCCGCGTCGAAGGGCCGCGTCGCCGCGTTCGACAAGGACACGTGCGGCTGCAACGGCGCGAGGGTCGGTCTCGGTTTCGAGCCGTTCCGGCTCGGCTACATCGAGCACTTCCTCTCGACCGGCAGCGAGAAGGTCGAGGGGGAGCATCACCGCAAGACGCCCGAGATCGCGCGCTCGTTCGTCGAGTCGCTGCCGGCGGTCGATCTCGGTCATCCGTTCGTGGTCCTCGAGCCGCTCGACCGGCTCGAGACCGCCGAGGCACCCGAGGTCGTCGTGTTCCTGGCGACGCCGGACCAGCTCTCCGGCCTCGCGACGCTCGCGGGCTACGACCGGCCCGGCCGCGACGCGGTGATCTTCGCGGCGGCCTCCGGCTGCCAGGCGAGCGTCCTGCTCGCGCTCGACCAGGCGCGCTCCGCCGACCCGAGATGCCTGTTGGGCCTCACGGACCCGGCCGCGCGCCGCTACGTCGACCGCGACGTGCTCAGCTTCGCCATCCCTTGGACACGGTTCCTCGACATGGAGAAGAATGTCGATGAGAGTTTCCTCGGGCGGGAGCCGTGGAAGACGTTCGCCGAGCGCCTGTGAGCGTGCGCCCCGACCGGAGCGCGCGTCCGACGAAGACTGAAAGGCCCGACATGGCCGCGCCTCCCGATGCCTCACCCGCCGGAGCTTCGTCGCCCGGCACCGCGCTCGAGGTCGAAGACCTGCATGTCAGCTATGGGCCCAAGCGGGCCGTGGACGGCGTGAGCCTCCAGATCCGCGAGGGCGAGATCTTCGGGCTGCTCGGCCCGAACGGGGCGGGCAAGACCACCACGCTCAGCGCGATCGAGGGGCTGCTGCGCCCCGATGCGGGCTCGATCCGCCTCGACGGCCTCGATGTGCTCGCCGATCCGCTCGGCGCGAAGTCGAGGATGGGCGTCCAGCTGCAGTCGACCGGCTTCCAGCCGAACTTGACGATCCGCGAGATCGTCAAGCTGTACGCCGGGCTGTACGGAGTGCCGCGCGGCCGCGACGACGTCACGGCCCTGCTCGCCGGGGTCGGGCTCGACGAGGAGGCGGACAAGCGGTTCGGCGAGCTCTCGGGCGGGCAGCAGCAGCGCCTGTCGCTCCTGCTCGCGACGGTTCACGACCCCGCTCTTGTGCTGCTCGACGAGCCGACGTCGGGGCTCGATCCGCAGGCGCGCCGCCAGCTGTGGAACCGCATCGAGCGCATCCGCGAGAGCGGGCGCAGCATCCTGCTCACGACGCATTCGATGGAGGAGGCGCAGGCGGTCTGTGACCGGGTCGCGATCATGGACCACGGCAGGGTCCTGACCGTCGACACGCCGGCGGGACTCATCGAGAGGCACAAGGACGACCCTCGGGTGCTGAAGGTCGCCCACGGGAACGTGACGCTCGATGACGTCTTCATCGGGCTGACGGGAGAGGATCTCCGTGACTGACCCGACGCCGCTCCGCCCGGGCGCTCCGGCCGCGCCGCCGCAAGGCCGGGCGCTCGCCTCGCTCCTGGAGGCGGACTTCACCGTTCAGCTGCGGAACGTGCGCTCGCTCATCGCGAGCTTCCTGCTGCCGCTGCTGATGCTCGTCGCGCTGTTCGCGGGCAAGCACCGGCCGGTCCTGGGCGACTCCGCGGTCCGCGTCGCGCTGTGCCTCATGCTGGGCGTCGCGACCATCGCCGTCCTCGGCTACTCGCTCGCGGTGGCACGCGACCGTGACGGCGGTGTCTTCCAGCGGCTCCGGGTGACGCCCACGACGCCGTGGACGATCATGATCAGCCGGCTGATCGTCGAGGCCGCCGTCATCCTCGCCATGTCCGTGATGGTGTTCCTCGTCGCGGGCTTGTTCCTGGGCGTGATGCTGAGCCCGGTCGAGTACGCGCTGACGATCGTCGTCATCGTGTTCGGCGCGGCGGAGTTCCTCGCCATCGGCCAGGCGCTCGTCGGGTTCGTGAAGTCGGCCGAGACGCTCAACGCGGTCGGGCGTCTCATCTACATCCCGCTGTTCGCGCTCGGACTCTTCGGGCAGACCGACGTCCTCGGCACGACGTTCGAGCTGATCTCGCGCTGGTCGCCCGGCGGGGTGCTCGCGACCATGCTGGTCGGAGCCATGCAGCCGTCGACGTGGAACGCCGGCACGTGGGGAGCGCTCGTCGTGAGCGTCGCCTACGCGGTCGTGTTCGCGGGGCTCGGCATCCGCTTCTTCCAGTGGGGGAGCCGCTGACGCCGCTTCAGGCGGCGTGGCGGATCAGCGCGTCCGATCGTCGAGGCCGGCGCCTAGCGCCGCGAGCACGGCGTCGGTCGAGGACACGCGGCCGATCCTCGGGAAGACCCGCGTGACCGCGAAGGCGTGATCGTCGGCCGACCGAGCGCTCATCGCGTCCTCGGCGAAGACGAGTGCGTAGTCGCGCTCCCAAGCATCGCGAGCGGTCGACTCGACGCCGTAGTTCGTCGAGATGCCGCCCAGCACGATGGTGCGCATGCCGCGCCGCCGCAGCTGCAGGTCCAGATCGGTGCCGTAGAAGGCCCCCCACTGCCGCTTGGCGATCACGATGTCCTGCCCGCCGGTCGCCAGCTCCGGGACGATGTCGGCGAAGTCCGGCGGAGGAGTCTGGGTCATCTGCCGCGGCTCGTCGACCTCCGTATGCAGGCGGTCTTTGCCGTCACGGCTGGACACGACGTGGACGAGGAACACCGGCGCTCCGGCGGAGCGGAAGCGCTCCGCGAGCCGGCGGGCGTTCTCGATCACCTCGCGGGTGGGGTGCGGCTCCGCGGGCATCGCCGCGATGCCCTTCTGGAGATCGATGAGGATCAGTGCGGTCGTCTTCGGGTCCAAGCTGTCGACGGGCATCCTCGAGCTCCCCTCACGGTCGTGTCCGACGGACTCTTTCCAAAAAGTTAGATAGTCAAACCATTTGAGTATAGGATACGGATGTCGATGGCGCCGAGGTTGGAGGCACGGATGCCGAAGACGAGCGCGGACGGGACCGCCGATCGGCTCGTTGACGCTCTATGGGATTTCTGGCGCCAGTGGCGGATGGCGTCGCACCCCGTCGTCAAGGGTCGCATCACGCCCGGACAGCACTGGCTGCTGAGGCGGCTGATGAAGTCGGGCCCGCTGCCCGTCTCGGAGCTCGCTCGCGGCATCAACGTCACCAAGGCGTCGGCGACGACCGCGACGAAACGGCTCGAGCGGATGGGGTTCGTCCGCCGCGAACGGCAGCAGACCGACCAGCGCGTCGTGCTCGTCAGCCTCACCGAACAGGGGTCCGAGGCGCTCGGACGGTGGCGAGCGGAGCAGCGGAGCGCCCTGCTCGAACTGCTCTCCCGTCTGAGCGCGGAGGAGCAGGCGTCGCTGCTCGGGACGATCACCAAGATCCTCGAGCCAGGAGAGTAGGAGATCGATGACATCCGCGATCGAGATACGCGGTCTCGTGCGACGCTTCGACGGCCTCGAAGCGGTCGCCGGCATCGACTGCACCATCGAGCAGGGCGAGATCTTCGGCTTCCTCGGCCCGAACGGCGCCGGGAAGTCCACCACGATCAACATCATCTCGACGCTGCTCGACCCGAGCGAAGGCACCGTCGTCGTCAGCGGGTTCGACGTGCGTACGCAACGCAACGACGTGCGGCGTTCCATCGGCCTCGTGTTCCAGGACCCATCGCTCGACGACCGTCTCACGGCCAACGAGAACCTGCTGTTCCACGCGCGAGCTCTACCACGTGCCCCGGGACGTGCACGAGCAGCGTATCGAGGAGGTGCTGCGGCTCGTCGACCTGTGGGAGCGCCGAAGGGATCTCGTCCGGACCTTCTCCGGAGGGATGAAGCGCCGTCTCGAGATCGCGCGGGGCCTCATCCACTACCCGAAGGTGCTCGTCCTGGACGAGCCCACCATCGGGCTCGACCCGCAGACCCGCGCCTACCTGTGGGAGTACATCCTGAAGCTGAAGCGCGAACGCAACATGACGATCTTCATGACGACGCACTACATGGACGAGGCCGAGTACTGCGACCGCATCGCCGTCGTCGACCACGGCAAGATCATCGCGCTCGGCAGCCCTGCGGAGCTGAAGAAGCAGGTCGGCGGCGAGTCGATCGCCATCGTGTCGCGGCATCCGGGGCTCAAGGAGCTGGTCGAATCCGCGTACGGCCGTCCCGTCACGCAGGACGGCGACGAGCTCGACCTGCGAGTGGACGACGCGGAGGCCTTCATGCCGCGCCTGCTTCGCCGGCCTCGAGGGCATCCCGATCGAGCGGATCGCCATCAGGCGGCCGACCATCGAGGACGTGTTCCTCTCGCTCACCGGTCGCACCATCAGGCCGGATGAAGCGTCTTCGAGGGACCGGTTGCGGACACGACTGAAGGCGAGAGGCTACCACTGATGGAGGACTACTTCCGGGCAGTTCCGCTACATGGTCGAGGCGATCGCCACCATCTGGCAGCGCGAGCTCCTGCGCTACGTGCGCGACAAGCCGCGCATCGTGTCGACCTTCGTCCAGCCGCTCGTGTTCCTCGCCATCCTCGGCTCCGGTCTCGGCAGCACGCTGTCCGCGGTCAAGATCGGCATCGGCTTCGTGCAGTACATGTATCCGGGCATCATCGCCATCAGCATCATGGGCGTCGCGTTCTTCTGCACGATCTCGACGGTGTGGGACCGGGAGTTCGGGTTCCTGCGTGAGATGCTGGTCGCGCCGCTCCCGCGCACCGCGATCGCGTTCGGCAAGACGCTCGGAGCGGCGACGATCTCGGTCGTGCAGGCGCTCGTGCTGCTGATCATCGCGCCGTTCATCGGCGTCCATCTCAGCGTCACGATCGTGCTCAGCCTGCTGCTCCTCATGGTGCTGCTCGCGTTCGCCGTCTCGGGCATCGGCCTCTTCATCGCGTCGATGCTCGACACGCTCGAGAGCTACGGCCCGATCATGCAGCTGCTCATCTTCCCGATGTTCTTCCTGTCCGGCACGTTCTTCCTGCTCAAAGAAGCACCGCAGTGGATCCAGATCGTCGCGAAGATCAGCCCGCTCACGTACGCGGTCGACGCGTTCCGGCGCGTGATGCTCGGATCGGCGCTCTCGGCGACGGCGGCCCAGAAGATCCTCGTGTATCCGCTGTCGCTCGACGTCGTCTGTCTGCTCGCCTTCTCGTGCGTCACGGTCGCCGCGGCGGTGGTCGCGTTCACGCGGCAGAGCTAGGGCGTCGTGCGCGCGCTCGGGCGACCGCTCGTCGGTCGCGGCGGAGCGATAGACCCGCACGCTGTGGAGATGCGGTGGATTCCGCGGGATCGGGCCTGCGGATCACCTGAGTTTGCCCGACCATTCGGAACGTGAGAGTCCGTCCCGCGCGCGCTCCGCTCGCCGGATGCGCGCCCCGGGGCTGTTCGCTGTGACCGGCAGCGCAGCGACGCTGGTAGGTTCCGCACATGATGGGAGTCTGGATGGCGTCGTCCGGCCGGAAGTCGAACCGCTCTGCGAGCGCGCCGCGCGACGGCTCGCGGTCGTGGCCGTTCTCGTTCCGCGAGACCTTTCGGGCCGTGCTCATCGGCAGTCTGCTCGTCGCGCTGGTGGAGTACGCCCGGTTCTGGCGTTACGTGCAGACCGGCCTCGGGCCGGCCGTCGCACGGCCCAGCGTCGCGGACGCGTTCCTGCCGCTCGGCGGACTCGCCGCTCTCAAGACATGGATCTCGAGCGGCTATTGGGACCGGCTCCACCCCGTGGCGATCGTCGTGCTCGTCGGGGTGCTCGTCACCGCGTGGCTGTTCAGACGCGCGCCCTGCTCGTGGCTGTGCCCCATCGGCGCGGCGTCCGAGTATCTCGGCGAGGCCGGGAAGCGCATCCTCGGCGGCCGGCAGCTCTCGGTGCCGAAGCCGGTCGACCGGGCGCTGATCGGGCTCAAGTACGTCGGCACCTTCGTGCTCGTTCTCTGGGTCGTCTCCGCGCCGGTCGGATCCACCCGCGACTTCCTCTCGACACCGTTCTACGCGGTGGCGGACATGAAGCTGTTCGACGTGTGGGTGCAGTTCGGCATCGTCATCACGCTCGGCCTCGCGGCGGTCGTCGTCCTCTCGCTGCTCGTGAAGTCGGCGTGGTGCCGGTATCTGTGCCCCTACGGCGCGCTCCAGGGCATGCTCGGCGTGCTCAGCCCCATCGTGCTCGCGAAGGACGACGCCACGTGCACCGGTTGCGAGCGATGCAACCGGGCATGCCCGAACGGTGTCGACATCGCTCACTCGAGCGGCGGCACCGTCACGTCGGCCGAGTGCATGGGCTGCGCGAGCTGCGTCGCGGCCTGCCCGCGCCGCGGCACCCTGCAGTTCCGCCTCGCCGGCCGCGTGCGGATCGACCCCACCACCTTCGGGCTGGCGTTCCTCACCGTGTTCCTCGCGATCGTCACCGTGGCCGTGGTGACCGGCCACTTCGGCGGCGGACTGCCGGCCGACACGTACCGGCAGGTGCTGCGAGTCTCTTCGGATGTCCGATTGCCGCTCTAGCGGCCTGCGAGAGGGAGTCCCGTGCGACGCTCCATCATCATCGTCGCGGCCGCCGCCGCCGTGTTCGTCCTGGTGTTCGCGTCGGTCGTGACCGCGCACGCGGCCGCTCCGACCGCGGGCATGGACCACTGCCTGCTGTGTCACCCCCAGGCGCACGTCGCGGGCTGGGAGCAGGGGCACGCCGTCGCGCTCTCGGACGGGCAGGAGACGATGACCACCTGCGCGCAGTGCCACGCCGAGTCGTTCTGCACCGACTGCCACGACAGGGTCTTCGGCGCGTCCGGCGTCATGGGGAACTCCGGGGCCTCGGGCGCGGGACAGTAGCGGCCGCCGGCGGGTAGCGGCACCGCGCGACGCGGACGCCGCCGGCTATCCCGCGACGGTCCGCCGATGGCGCTGCCGCACGAGCCTCAGCCCGATGAGCGCCGCCGCTGCGAGGGCGGCGAGCTCGCCCGCGGTCAAGGCGATCACGACGCCGCTCGCGTGCGTCTGCGCGGCGCCCATCGCGGGGCCGCCCAGCGCGGTCGCGACGATGAAGAGCACCCACTTGGCGATCACCCAGCGGTTGCGGAAGAAGCCCCACGGCGTCCAGATGCTGTAGACGAGCCCGATCAGCAGCATCGCGACCGAGGCGTACGCCGCCACCCCTTGGAAGAGGGCGACCCGCGCCCAGTCAGCGGCGGTCGCCCCGGCCGTCATCGCGAGCTGCGCCGCGATGACGAGCGCGATGACCGCGCCGGCCGCCCACACGACGGCGACCAGCTTGTGCACCGTCGTGACGATGTCCGTGCCCGCTCCGCCGAGTCGCTTCATGTGTGTGCTCCCAACGATCGCCGAGGCGGCCGGGACGGGCCGCCTGCGTGGCGCCTCGATTCTAGCGCGGTGCGCGGCCCGACGGCGTGAGGGCGTTCGGGCGAGTGGGCACCTTGCACATGGCGCGCGAGGCCCGGCCGCGGAGCGGGCCGCTCCTCGTGAGGTCGCCGACTACAATGGCGGAGTGACGGGCGAACGGTCGAAGGACCCACATGTGGCGTGACGCTGCTCTCGCCGGCGCGGTGCTCGTGAACCTGGGCTTCTTCGGCATCGCGCTGAGCAACATCCTGTACCTGCGGCGGGCCACCAAGAAGCCGCGGCTCAAGGCCGGCCCGTTCGTCTCCGTGATCGTGCCGGCGCGCGACGAGGAGCGCAACGTCGGCCCGTGCGTGGCGTCGCTGCTCGCCCAGGACTACGCCGACTACGAGCTGATCGTCGTCGACGACCGGTCGACGGACGACACGGCGGCGATCGTGGAGAGTTACGCGTCGGACCGCCGCCTGCGGCTCGTGAGCGGCGCCGAGCTGCCCGACGGCTGGATCGGGAAGCAGCACGCGATGTCGCAGGGCGCCGCCATCGCGCGCGGCGACATCCTCGTGTTCACCGACGCCGACACCGTGCACCAGCCGGATAGCGTGTCGTGGGTGGTGACCAACCTCGAGGACCACGCGGCCGACCTCGTCTCCGGCTACCTGAGGCAGGAGATGCGGACGTTCGGGGAGGCGCTCGTCGTCCCCACGCAGTTCGCCATGATGATGTTCATGCCGCTGTCGCTCGTGCCGCGCGGCCACAACCGCAAGCTCGCGTTCGCGATAGGCCAGCTGGTCGGCATCCGTCGCTCCGCGTTCGACGCGGTCACCGGATTCACGGCGGTCAGGGACTCCGTCGTGGACGACATGTCGATGGCCGCGCGGCTGAAGGCGCGTGGCTTCCGCACGATCTTCCTGGACGCGAAGGACGTCGCGTCGTGCCGTCTCTACTCCGATTACCGCGCGGCGTTCCACGGCACGATGCGGAGCATCTACGGAGCCGTGGGTGGAGGGCCGACGACCGCCGTGGCGATGTCGGCCGTCGTCCTGGCGGCCATCGTCTATCCCGCCGCCGCGGTCCTGTGGTGGCCGATCTCGCATGTCGTGCCGCCCGCGCAGCTGACGGCCGCCGCCGGCTTCTTCGCCGCGCAATGGGGGCTGGTCACGAAGGACCGCCGCGCGCCGGCGATCTCGTTCGTCCTGTATCCGCTCGTGTTCCTCGACCTCGTTGCGATCCTCGTCGTGTCGATGGCGCGGACCGGGTATGGCGCGGGTGTCGACTGGAAGGGACGCCGGGTGCGCGTCCCTCGCCGGCCGGCGGGTCTCTACGCCGGGCAGTGCCGGGCCGCCGAGGGCCGGCCGTCGCCCGCCGAGCGCGATGCGTCCCGCCGCCCGGGCATGCTCTTCCGTGCCGCGGCGGTGCCGGTCTACTGGATCGTCTTCGCGGCGGCGGCCGTCGCGGACCGGTTCTGGTTCCGCATCCAGGTCCGGGGACGCGAGAACCTGCTCTCCCTCGACGGCCCGTGCCTCATCATCTCGAACCACAGCTTCCATCTGGACCCGGCTGCCGTCGCGTACGCCGTCTTCCCTCGCAGAGTGCGGTTCACCGCGCTGGAGGAGACCTTCTCCAACCCGGTGTACGCGACGTTCCTGCGCATGCTGGGAGGCGTGCCGATGCGTTCGCCGATCGGGGCGCACGAGCTGCGCGAGATGGCCGACAGCGCCTTCATGGAGGGCAAGAGCCTCCACTTCTTCCCCGAGGGGGTGATGGTCCGGCGCGGCCGCCGGCTCCTGCCCTTCAAGCGGGGCGCCTTCCTGCTCTCGGAGCTGTGCGACGTGCCGGTCCTGCCCGTCACGATCGTCTGGCGGTTCCGCGATCGCGGCGTGCTGCGGCGCTACCGGCCGCGTCTGGACGTCGAGATCGGGGCGCCGATGCACGCCGACGAGCTCGCCGGCTCGAGCGCCTCGGAGCGACTCGCCGCGAACGTCTTCGGCCGGGCGGCCGCGGGGCTGGCCTCGGCGGCGCAGGAGCGCATCCAAGAGACGATCGATCGCAACGTGTCGGTGGGCTGACGCGGACCTCGACGGGTCGACGAAGAGGGCCTGCCCGGTTCGATGCCGGGCAGGCCCTTCGTGCTGACGTTCGTCCGTGCGACGGTGCGTTACTTGCCGGCGACCGTGATGTTACGCGAGGTCGCGGCCGCGTTCGAGGTGCCCGGCACGTAGCGGGCGCGGACACTCCACGTCCCCTTGGGCACCTTCCACGTCGTGGTCGTCGTGGCCGTGCCGGTCAACGCCTTCGTGGCGATGAGCGTCCAGTGGCCGGCCTTCAGGTACTCGAACACCACCGACCCGTTCGCGTCGGCCGGTGCGGTCGTGGCGGTCAAGGTGACGAGCTTCCCCGTCTTGACGCTGGCAGCCGACGACTTCACCGAGATCGACGCGGCGACCTTCACGTTCACGGACTGGGACGAGGTGAGGACCGAGTCGTCGCCGATGACCTGAGCGGTGATGGTGCTGTTCTTCTTCAGCCCGCGGACGATGCCCTCGAAGGTGCCGGTATCGGGATCGACGGCCACGGTCTCGGAAGCGGTGTCGGAGCTCGCGCCCGCGGCACGCCATGAGATCTCGACGTTGCCGAGGTCGGGCAGCCCGCCGACCGATCCCACGATCACCACTGAGCCGTTGTAGGCCACCGTCTTGGGATACGCCGAGAACGCGATCTGCGTCGAGGCCTTCGTGACCTCGCCCGACGCGTACCAGTCGGTGTCGACGGTCATCGAGGCCGGGTCGGTGATCGGAACGGCGACGCTGCTGATGCTCATGCCGCTCGAATCCGAGTTCGAGTTCGAGCCGGGCATGTACGTGATCACGAGCTGGTTGTTGAGCTGCTCCGCGTTGAGTTCGTCGACGACGTCCTTGACGCTCCGCCTGTCGACGTAGGTCGGCGATGAGGTCGACGTGGTGCCGAACAGCAGCTGATCGAGCATGCTCAAGACGCTGCTCGATCCGCTCAGCGACATGCCGCCGGAATCGGACGCGCTCACGTCGAGCGTGCCGGGCAGCACCGTCCCGGTCGGGACGGTGAGCGTCGCATCGATCGTCTCGGTGTCGGGCACGCCGAAGCGCAGCACGGAGATGACGATCGGGTTGTCGCCCCAGCCGATGCCCTCCGGTGTCGTCACGTCGACGACGTCGGCGAGATTGCGCTGCGACGTCACCTGCGCCTGCACGTCGACTTCCTGGATGTCCGCGTGCGCGAGGCCGTTCCCGTTCGCGCTCTGGAACTCTCCCACCATGTCCGACACGTCGGCGACCACGGCGGCCGGGACATCCTGGGAATCGTCGAAGAGGTTGCGGCGGACGATCGTGTACACGTGCGAGCCGTCGCTCACCACGAGCGTCGTCGTGGCGACGGCGCTGCCGGGCACGCCGTTCTGATCGAAGATGTCTTCGACGCCCGCATACGCGACGACCGGCGCGAGGCCGTTGTACTCCCACGTCGAGGAATCCATCACGAACCGCGGGATCCACGTGGTGGTCGTGGCTTCACGGCCGGTGTCGACGTCGGTGACGTCCACGTTCACCGGCGTCTCCTGGGGCCCCGCGCCGATCTGGCCGAGGATGCCCGCGCCGCGGTCCTGCGTGATCGTTCCGCGCACTCCCGTCGGCTCGACGAGCTTGTACGGTTCGTCGGAGCTGGGCCACACGCCGTCGACCCATGCGTTCATCATGTCGAGGCCGCTGTTGCCGTCCTGCATGAGCGGATGGCCGAACGCCACGACGGTGCTCGTCGTCGCGTAGGTGACCGTCCCGATGCCGCCGTACCAGACGTTGCCGCGGGTGATCATCGCCGCGACCGACGCCCCGGCCGTGAGTTCAGAGGACGCCGGCACGTCGATGCTGCTCGGACGGACGCCGGAGAGCGGGGACGCCGACAGCACGGTGAAGCCGCGCGTCGCCATCCGGGCCGCGAACGCCTCGAACACCGGGTCGTTGCTCCGCAAGCCGGCGAGCTGGAACGCGGCGAGTGGCCTGGCGACGACGGACGTCCGGCCGCCGAGGAGCTTCGACAGCTTCTGATCGGGCTTGATCGTGATGTCGCCCGATGCGTTCGTCGTCGCCTGCCCGGCGGTCACGCTCCGGCTCTGCACGCTGAGCGGCGCGAGCGGGTAGTCCGTCTCGAGCTGCATCATCGGCTCGATAGGCGTGGCGAGCCCGTCTCCGTCGAGCGTGAAGATGTCTCCGTACGACAGCGCGCCGATGAGCTTGTCGACGCCGCCGTCGTTCACGTAGATGGGGCTGCCGCTCATGCCGTCGACGATGCCGCCGAAGCTCTGAATCTGCGGCCCGGTCGCCTGGAACAGGATGAGGGTCTGGGAGCCGTCGTTGTACGTCTCGAGAACGGTGACCGGGAGGGTCACGATATCGGAGCCGTGCACGACCGTCTTCAAGTAGCCCGGCAGACCGTCCGGGTACGCCGCGTCGAGTTTCGGCTGCAGGTCCGTGAGGCCCAGGATCGGGTCGGACGGGGCGGCGAGCGCCGTCCCGGCGCCGAGCGCGAACACCATCACCGCCACCAACGCGATCAGACCCGCCAACCGCCGAGCTGTCGTGCCGTTCCGAACACTCATCGGTTCCCCCTGACATCACGTGGCCGCGAGCTTCCGCTCGACGTGCCGGTTCCCCCACGAGCGTCGGCCCGGCACGATCTCCCCATGATGCGCTTTGCTCGCCACCGGCGACAGGGCACAGGTGACGAGCGCCCGAAAGGCCGGCGGCCGACCCGGGGCGTCAGGCCTGTGCTTCAATAGGTCGGCGGACGAGGCGCCGCGCCGCCGGACGGGCGATTAACTCAGCGGGAGAGTACCTCCTTTACACGGAGGGAGCCGGGGGTTCGAATCCCTCATCGCCCACCACGCGGATCGGCTCCGCGGCGAGGCGCGTCGAACGGACCACCGTCGTTCCCGGCGGCCTCGGGGATGAGGGGCAAGGTGAGGGGCGCGGACATCGAACTCCGCGCCCCTTTTGAACGGCGCTCCACTCGTCGGAGGGGGGATGGGGGCCGAGCGGATGCGCCTGGCGCGTGGGACAGCGACAGTTACGGCCTGAACGTCACGCAATCGGCGTGCGAACTGTGACGATCGACCGTGATCCCGCGCGCTCCGCAGTGCGAACCTTCGTTGAAGCCGCATTCCGAGACACCGCACCAGCCCACTGCGGCCCCGAGCTGCGCCAAGCCCACGTTCTCCTGCTGTGTGAACGTGTCGCAGCGCGGGTGGTCGTCACCGATGTGCACGTTCGACGCCCAGCACTCCAAGTTCCGGTTGTACGCGCAGTCCGCCACGGTGCACGTGAGAACGGCGCCGTCCTGGTTCCGGACTTCGTTCTGGCTCATCGCCTCCATACGGCATCACTCCTCCTCGCTCGCGTCGGCATCCTTGCGCGCATGGCGTTCTACCCTCGGCGATCACCCACCTAACCCCAGCACGCGTGCCATCGACCGGCGCGCGCACTTCTCCGCCGACCGGTACGCGCACGCCGCCGGGAGGCCGGTCTACACTGCTGTCGGACGGCGCCCGCTGCCCGGACGTGGAGCGCCGCGACGCAGAGGACGAGGAGGGCGGATGGTGGAACGTCTGAAACCCGGACCGGGCCAGGAGTCGGTGTGGGACTACCCGGTCCCTCCACGCGCCGAGAGGTGCGGTCGCCATGTCGTCGTGCGCTTCGGAGACGTCGACGTCGCCGACTCCCGGGAGACCGTGCGCGTCCTCGAGCGGACGCATCCGCCGGTGTATTACGTGCCGCCGCAGCATGTCCGTCTCGAGCTGCTCACGCTCAACACCTACCACACGGATTGCGAGTACAAGGGGCGCGCGAGCTACTACGACATCTCACTGGACGGCAGGACGCAGCGGAACATCGCGTGGGTGTACCCCGACCCGGCGGCCGCGTTCTCCGCCATCCGCGGGCACATCGCGTTCTTCGCCGGGCGCGCGGACGCGGCCTTCGTCGACGGCGAGCGAGTGACGCCGCAGCCGGGCTCGTTCTACGGCGGCTGGATCACGGCCGACATCGTCGGGCCGTTCAAGGGAGAGCCGGGATCCTTCGGCTGGTAACGTATTCGCTGCTGATCCGACGGGATCGCCCCCTCGACGAGAACAGGCCGGAAGCGCATGCCGAGTTGTGCGTGGCACCCTGGGACCGAGACGAACGTCTCGTGCCCGGAATGCGGGCGCTACATGTGCCCGAAGGACATGGTCGACACACCCGTGGGTTACAAGTGCCGCGAGTGCGGCCGCGCGCGCATCAGCCGCGGCGGCGTGAAGCCGGCACAGCTGCTGCGCGCGGCGCTCTTCGGGCTGGGCGCCGCCGTGGTGCTCGCGCCGTTCGCGCACCTGGTGCCCTTCTTCTTCCTGGGCGACCTGGTGTACGGCGGTCTGGTCGGCGAGGCCACCCGGCGCGGCGCCGGCGGACACCGCACGGCGGAGTTCGCGGCGATCGCGGCGGGGTGCGCCGTGGCGGGCGTCCTGGTCGCGTGGGCGTTCATCGGATGGCCGGACATCGTGGCGGCCGCGATCGGCGCGATCGTCGCCGCGGTGTGGCTGTCCTCGGCCCGCCTGCTCGGCTAGCGGCGCGCCCGGCGCGCCCGGGCCGCGCTCACCGCCACATCGAGCGCAGCGTCTCCCGGATGGACGCACCGCTCACCGCGGGGTCGGCCGGTTCGTCCTCGGAGGCCGAGACCGGGCCCGCGGCCTCTTCGCGGAACGTGTCGCGCGCGCCGTCGGCGATGAAGCGCGTGAGCTGCGCGAGGCCGTGCGCGTCGGTGTGGTTCCACGGCGACGTGTAGTAACGCAGCGGGAAGCAGACGTACAGCCAGTCCTTGGCGCGCGTGCACGCCACGTAGAAGAGCCGTCGTTCCTCCTCGATCTCTTCGACCGAGCCCGTGGCCATGTCCGAGGGCATGTTGCCGTCCGCCGCGTGGATCACGTACACGGCGTCCCACTCGAGTCCCTTGGCGGAGTGCACGGTCGAGAGCACCAGGTAGTCCTCGTCGAGCACGGGCGGGCCGGCGAGTTCCTCGGCCCAGGCCGGCGGATCGAGCGCGATGTCGGCGAGCAGCGAGAGGCGATCGGCGAAGCGACTCGAGATGTGCTCGATCTGCTCGAGGTCGCGCAGCCGGGCGGTCGCGTTGTCGTAGCGGCGCTCGAGCAGCGGCGCGTAGACCTCGCGCGCGGCGTGCACCTGGGCTGTGAGCTCCATCCCCTCCGGCCGCGTCAGGTCGAGCATGAGCGGCACGAACGACGCCCACACCGCGCGCGAGGCCGGTGACGGTGACGGCAGGTCGGCCCACGCCATGAAGTCGCCGCCCGCCTCGGCGAGCGCGTCCATGAGGCGTTGCGCGCTCGCCGGGCCCACCCCGGGCAGCAGCGTCAGCACGCGCAGCCCGGCCGCCGAGTCCCGCGGGTTCTCCGCGAGACGCAGCATCGCCGTGAGGTCCTTGACGTGCGCGGTCTCCGTGAACTTGAGGCCGCCGTACTTCCGGTACGGGATGTTGTGCCGCTGCAGCTCCATCTCCAGGGGCAGCGAGTGGTGCGTCGCGCGGAAGAGGACCGCCTGCCGCTTCAGCTCGAGCCCGCTCTCGCGCAGCTCGAGCACCCGGCGCACGATGAAGTCCGACTGCTCGTCCTCGTCCCGGCAGCTCACCACCGCCGGACGCTCGCCGCCTGCCCGCGCGGTCCACAGCGTCTTGTCGTGCCGCTCGGTCGCGAGGGAGATCACGCGGTTGGTGGCGTCCAGGATCGGCTGCGTGGAGCGGTAGTTCTGCTCCAGTGGCACGACCCGCGTGCCCGGGAAGATGCTCGGGAAGTCGAGGATGTTGCGCACGTCGGCGGCGCGGAAGGAGTAGATGGACTGGGCATCGTCGCCCACGGCGGTCACGCCGGTCCCGTCCGGTCGCAGGGCGCGCACGATGCACGCCTGCAGCGCGTTGGTGTCCTGATACTCGTCGACGAGGACGCGATCGAAACGCGCCCGGACCGCGTCGCCCGCGGCCGGGTCCTCCATCAGGCCGAGCCAGTACAGCAGGATGTCGTCGTAGTCGAGCACGCCGTCGTCGATCTTGCGCTCGACGTATGCCCCGCACAGCCGCTTGATGTCGTCCTCGTGCTCCAGGCACCAGGGAAAGGCCGTCGCGAGCACGTCGCCCAGCGGACGCCGCGAGTTCACGGTGCGGCTGTAGATGTCGAGGCACGTCCCCTTCTGCGGGAACCGGCGGTCCGTTCGGGCGAGGCCGAGCTGCGCTCGCACCACGCCCATCAGGTCCTCGGAGTCGCCGCGGTCCAGGATCGTGAACGCGGGGTCGACGGCGATCGACGCGCCGTGGAGGCGAAGCAGCCGCGTCCCCATCGCGTGGAACGTGCCGCCCCACACGGCTTCGCCGCCCGGCAGCTTGACGCCGTCGCCGCGCAAGCGCCGCAGGATGCCGTCGACGCGCCTCGTCATCTCCGCCGCCGCGCGCCGCGTGAACGTGAGCAGCAGGATGCGTCGAGGGTCGACGCCCTCGGCGATGTGGAAGGCGACGCGGTGCGCGAGCGTCGTCGTCTTGCCCGTGCCGGCGCCGGCGACGACCAGCAGCGGCGCGCTGCCGTGCGTGACGGCATCGAACTGCGCGGCGTTGAGGCCGGCGAGCACGTCGCCGATCGTATCGGCGGGCGCCGCGGGCGCCGCGGCGACCGGAGCGGGGACCGGTGCTGGCACGTTCTCCATGAGGGGCTCCGTCGCGACGCATCGGGGGCACGCCGCGACGCGCGGCATGCGAACACGCGTTCGATTATGTGCGAACGCGTGTTCGGGCGCAACGCGAGAGGACGAGCGGAAGACGTCCGGCTGCCTCGGCTGGACGAACGGCCGCGCGCCTACAGATAGCGCCGCATGACCCGCTTGCCCCGGCGCCGGAGAGCGCTGATCTGGCGACGCACGCCGGCGCTGCCGGGGAGGCGCACGAGCGCTCCTCTGCGCGGGGGCGGCCATCGCTCGAGGAGGCTCGAGTACATCGTGACGAGGCGCTGCGCCTGGTTGTCGATGCTGAGGTCCTGCGCGCGTTCGCGCGAGACGGCCCCCATCGTCGCGCGGAGGCCCGCGTCGCCCAGGACGGCGTCCGCGGCCTCGGCCAGCGCGCCGGGGTCGTCCCTGGTGAGGAGGCCGTTCACGCCGTCGGTGACGGCGTCGGCGGTGGCGGGATCCTGCACGGCGACGATCGGCAGGCCGGCCGCCATCGCTTCGGCGATGACCAGCCCCTGCGTCTCGGTGGTCGACGCGAAGAAGAACGCGTCCGACATCCCGTACGCGGCGGCGACGTCGGCGCGCTCGAGGTAGCCGGTGAACGTCACGCGGTCGGAGAGGTCGAGAGCCGAGACATGCGTCCACAGCGTCTCGCGGTACGGGCCGTCGCCGACGATCACGAGCCGCGCCTTCGGCGTGCGGACGTAGCGCATCGCGTCGATCAGCGTCTCGATGCTCTTCTCCTTGCCGAGACGGCCCACGAACGTGAGCACGGCCTCGTCGCCGGTGATGCCGAAGCGCTGGCGCAGCGCCGCCTCGCGTGCCGGGTCGTGGGCGGCGAACCGGTCGGCGTCCACGCCCGTCGGCAGCATCTCCAGCGGCGCGGTGACGCCCCACTCGCGCAGCGCGCGCTCGATCTTGGTGGACGGCGCCAGCACGAGATCGCACTGGTCGCAGAAGTCGCGCGAGAGGCGCTTCGCCATCTCGCGGGTGAACTTCGTCTCCCAGACGTAGTGCACGTACTCCGGGAAGAGCGTGTGGTACGTGTGCACGTAGGGGATGCGGAACCGCTTGGCCATCGCCAGCCCGAACAGCCCGACGCCGAACGGGTCGTGGCTGTGGACGATGTCGAGGTCGGCGTGCCGCATGAGGGTGTACGCGCGCTGGGAGTACACGCCCGCCAGCCGCATCTCGGGTTGGAAGGCGAACGGGATCGAGGGGATGCGGATGATGTGCGGCCCGTCACCCGGTTGCCGTGGTGTCGGAGCGAAGATGTACACGGAATGGCCCTGCCGCTCCAACGCCTTCGTGAAGAGGCGGATGGAGGTCACCACGCCGTTGATCTGCGGCGTGTACGTGTCGCTGAAGAAGCCGATTCTCATGGCGGCTAGGGACGTCCCCGGGTTGTGACGCGGGCCGGCAGAAGGTACCGTCGATGGTAGCGCAACCGGGAGAGGAGACCGAGCATGGGTATCGCCGCCATCGTCGTGTTCGTCGTGGCCTACATCCTGTACCTCGCGTCGAGCGCGATCTGGCGGATCGACCGCGCGTACTACGACTCGCTCGTGAAGCCGTCGTGGACACCGCCCGGCTGGGCGATCGGCATCGTGTGGTTCGTCCTGTTCGCGTGCGTCTCCGCGTCGCTCGCCCTGCTGCAGGCCCGGGTCGGCCTCCTCCGCGTCGGGCCGGCGCTCCTCGTCGCCATCGTCGTGAACTGGCTGGCCAACCAGGCGTACGCGTACCTGCAGTTCAGCCGCAAGGACTGGCTGACGGCCGCCTGGGACTCGGCGCTGATCTGCCTCACCGCGATCGTGTGGGTCGTGCTCGCGTGGCCGCTCAGCGTCGCCGCCTCGCTCCTCATCGTTCCCTATGTGGCGTGGACGGCGTTCGCGACGTACCTCTCCTGGCTCATCTGGTCGCTCAACCGCTGAGCCCCGCTCGACGGCGCCGTCTCCTTGTGCGAGCGGGGCGGCGTCGCGGCGTGTGTTCGTCGAGCCTGCCTCGGTGTGCCCCCGTCTCGGGAATAGTGTCGGGTGTGGTGCTTGTGCCGGCCGCCTGATGGCGGATCCACGCCGTGGCGCGTGACGGCGCGGACGGAACGAGAGCATCACCTCGGCATGGGGCGGGCGAGGGAGGGCGAGCGCGGGTGAACGGCCAGTGGACGGGTGGGTCCGAGCCCGAAGGCGCCTCTGGTGCTGGAGGTGCCGGAGGCCGGGTCGCTCCGCCGACCGACATGCCCCGGGCGTCGAGCGCGGGGCCCCGGGTGCCCGAGCGGCTCGTCCCGAGCGTCGAACAGCCGGCGCACCGTCCGCACGCGCCCGTGTGGCGGTCGCTCGTCGTCTTCGTCCTCGTCGTGGCGCTCATCGTCGCCGCGGGCTGGCTGACGGTGCTCGCGAACGCGCGATGGGGCGCCGTGCCCGAGGCGGAGACCGCCATCGCGGGAGTGGAGGCGCTCGTCAGGGGCGATCCGGACACGCTCGCCTCCATCTCGACGCCGCAGTTCGCCGCGCGCCTCACTCCCGCGTTCCGGGCGTCGCTCGAGCGTGGACGGGTGACGGGGGTCGTCTTCTCCGCTCCCGTGTGGAAGGGCCCGCTCGCGGTCGTGCAGATGGTCGCGGGTTCTCGCACGGGGAGCATCACGGTCGAGCCGGATCCGAGCGGCGCCGAGGGCCTTGTCGCGTTCGAGACCGCCGGCACCATCGAGCGCGGCATGGGCGACGTGCTGTTGCAGCGCGACTGGAACGGGTGGGTGATCTACGATCTCGCGCTGCGTCCGGCCTCGAGCGCTTCGACGGCATCGCCGTCCGGGGTCCCTTCGAGCCCGTCGGTGCCGGCGACGCCGTGAGTCTCCCGGCCGCCGGCCTTCCGGGTACACTCGCGGCATGGGACACGTTCACGTCGGGACCTGCTCCTGGACCGAGAAGACGATGGTCGACCTCTGGTATCCGAAGGGCGTGACCACCCCGGAGCAGCGCCTTCGCTACTACGCCTCTCGCTTCGATACCGTCGAAGCCGACTCGCCCTACTACGCGATACCTCGGCGCGACACGGTCGAGGCGTGGGCACGCCGCACGCCGCCCGACTTCATCTTCCACGTGAAGGCGTACGGGCTCATGACCGGCCACGAGGTCGAGGAGCGCTCCCTCGCGCCGGAGCTGCGCGACTTCCCGTACGTCAGCGAACGGGGCCGCGTTCGCGACGCCCACCCCGACATGGTGGACGCCGCGTTCGACCTCTTCCTCGACACGATCGAGCCGCTGCGGGCCGCGGGCAAGCTCGGCGGCATCCTCATGCAGTTCCCGCCCTACTTCAGCGCCGCGAGCACCGAGGGCGAACGGCGTGCGCTCGACTATCTCGAGTACGCGACCGGCAAGCTGCACGGATACCGGGTGCTCGTCGAGTTCCGGCATCCCTCGTGGGTGGACGAGGGCCACCTCGACCGCACGATGCGGTTCCTCTCCGATCGGGGCCTGTGCTTCGTGAGCGTCGACAGCCCGCAGTTCCCGGGCCGCTCGACGATGCCTCCGCTGGCCGCCGTCACGGCGGGTTGGGCCTATCTGCGGCTGCACGGGCGCAACGCCGACACGTGGTTCGCGCGCACGGCCTCTTCGGCGGAACGGTTCGACTACCTGTACTCTACCGAGGAGCTGCGCGAATGGGTGCCCGCCATCGAGCGGCTGGCCGGCGAGACCGACGAGACCTTCGTGATGTTCAACAACAACAAGTACGATTACGCACAACGGAACGCCGCCGAGATCGCCACGATCCTGGGGGATCTCGTTCCGGAGCGCGGAGAGCACGGCGGAGGGTCCGCCACGCTGTTCTGAAGGGGAGAGGCCCGATGCCGAGAACGGACCGGAACCGGAGCCGACAGGACGCGGAACGCGTCGAGGCGTTCCTCCGCGATCTGACGGCCGTGCTGGCCGCACGCCCCGCCTACCGCGCGGGCCGCTCGGACGAGACCGACCTCGTCATCGAGAGCAACCCGGTCGACGCGATGTGGGCGAGCGGCGACCTGCGTGCCGAGTACTCCGCGGCACTGCGGGTCTCCCTCACGGAACGCTCGGTCTACTTCTGGGAGTCCCTCAAGGAGCGAGCGAGCAGGGTCTCGTCCGCCCTGGCGGGCGCGGCGGCGGACATCGCCGTGAGCGATCCGCCCCACGGAGCGGTCCGCGGAGCCTCGCAGGCGTCCCGGGAGTTCGGCTACGGAACGACACGAGTGATCGTGGAGGAGGTCGCCGCGCGTCACGGCCTCGCGCTGAAGACGGCGATGACCCGCGGCGCGGCGCTCTGGTAGGTCACCGCGCCGCTCTCGCACGCGTGCGCCCGCCACTGGAAAGGGTATGCATCTTCCTGCGGCTCCGGTGGCGTCGCCGCGCGCCCATGCGAGAGGAGGCCCGGGATGGACGGGAAGGTCTTCTCGGGGAGGTATCGGGTCGTTCGTGAGATCGGAGCGGCCCTCGCCCGCCGCACGTACCTGGCGACCGATCCCGGCGGTGCGCAAGTCGTCGTGAGCGTGATGACGCCGCCGAGTCCCGAGATCGGCGACGCGGCGGAACGCGACATCGCGGCCATAGCCGGCGTGAGCCATCCCGGCCTCGCCCCCATCATCGAGTGGGGACGCGACGGAGCCGACATCTTCGTCGTCAGGCAGTTCGTCCCCGGCGCGGACCTCAAGACCGAGCTCGGCGTGCAGCACCGCTTCGCCTCGTCGGCGATCGCGCGCTACGGCGCGTCCGCGGCTCGCGCCCTCGGCGCGCTGCACGACCACGGGCTCGTGCACGGCGACGTGAAGACCTCGAACATCGTCCGCATGGCCGACGACGAGGTGCGCGTGGTCGACGCCGGGCTCGGGCTGCGCGCGGTGACACCCGACGTCCTGGCGGCGGCGTCTCCCGAGGACGTGAGCTACCTGGCGCCGGAGCGGTTCGAGGGCGCGGCGGCCACGCCGTCCTCCGACATCTACTCACTGGGCGTCGTGCTCTACGAGCTGCTCACCGGGCACGTGCCCTTCCAGGGGGCGACCGCTTCCGACGTCGCGCAGGGTCACCTGCATGCCCATCCGACGGCCGTCGAGGCATCGACGCCCGACTTCTTGGAAGCTCTCGAGACGGTCGCGATGAGGGCGCTGAGCAAGCAGCCCGGCGACCGCTACGACTCCGCCCAGGCCATGGCGGCCGACCTCGACCAGGTCGCGGCCGGCCCGGTGCAGGTCCCGCCGACGGCGCGCAGGCGCGTGTGGCCGTGGGTGCTCGCGGCGGTGCTCGTCGTCCTGGCGGCCTTTGGCATCGCGTGGGGCTTGGGCGCCTTCAGCGGGAAGGTGGCCGTGCCCGACCTGACCGGCATGACCCTGCCCGAGGCGCAGGCAGCCGTGGCATCCGCGCGGCTGCGCGTGGGGCAGGTGACGTACTCCGGCGCGCCGGTCACCGGCGTGGCGACGGGGTCGGTCGCGTCGCAGGTCCCAGCGGCCGGGACCCGCGTCGACCCGCGCACGAGCGTCGACCTCGTCCTCGCCGGCGTCGAGCTGGCGGGCGTTCCCGACGTCGTCGGCATGACGCAGGCCGATGCCGCCAACACGCTCAAGGCCGCGGGATTCACCGTCGGGACGGTGTCCGTCGCGGCGTCCTCGGTCGAGCCGTCGGGGAGCGTCCTGGCGCAGTCGCCGCCGAGCGGGACTCAGGCGGCGAAGGGCAGCGCCGTCGACCTCACGATCGCCGAGGCCGCGACGGTGGCGACCGCCGTGCCCAACGTCGTCGGCATGGCGCAGGACCAGGCGGTCGACACGCTCGCCGACGCAGGCTTCGGCGCCAACACGGTGGCGCACGCGTCCTCGAGCGTCGCCTCCGGCAGCGTCATCAGCCAGGACCCTGTGACCGGCGTCACCGCGAACCCCGGTTCGACCGTGACGATCGACGTGTCGACCGGCCCCGCACGGGCGTCTGTTCCGGGCGTCGTCGGGATGACGCAGGCGAACGCGGTCAACGCGCTCACGGCGGCCGGCTTCAAGTCGAGGATCACCCTGCAGACGGGCGGCGGGACCGTGGGCGACGTGGTCGCCCAGAGCCCGGCCGCCGGAGCCGGCGCGGCACCCGGGTCGACCGTCGTGATCACCGTCGTGCAGTGAGCCTGGGGCAGGGAGGGCCTGTGACCGCGGAGGCGCGGCCCCCGGGCGGGAGCCGTGCCTCGGTGGACAAAGGGTGGCGGCCCCGATAGAATGCCCTCTGCTCGTTCACGAGGGGTGCTAGCTCAGCTGGTTAGAGCGCCGGCCTGTCAAGCCGGAGGTCGCGGGTTCGAGCCCCGTGCATCCCGCCATCGCGCATTCGACAGGGCCGTCCCGCCGGGGCGGCCCTGTCTCGTGCCCGGCGTCGGAGCGGCGTTCGCCGGCTGCGACGCGCGCCGGCGCGCCCGGGATCGGCGGCGGATGGACTACGATGTGCGCGAGCGCGAGCGCGGACGTCCGCGGCCGTGCTCGCGGCGGGTGCACGCCGCCGGCGATCGAACGGGAGGAGCCGCGATGCGCATCGACACGCGTGTGGTGGCGCTGGCCGCCATCGCGCTGGCCGCCGGGGCGTTCGCCTGTTCGGCGACCCCGGCGCGGGGAGGCGCGGCCGCGTCGGACGTCGGTGCCCGCGCGGCGGCCGCGTCCGGCACGCTCGGCCCGGCGTCCGCCGTCGGCAGCGGGACGCCGACCGGCACGCCGTCACCGACCGCCACGCCGTCACCGACCGCGACGGTCGTGCCCTCGATCACCGTGGCCGCTGTCGGCGACATGTGCTTCGACAGCGCGCCGAAGCGGCTCATCGAGTCGGACGGAGCGACGGCGCCGTTCAGCGCGGTGGCGGCGGACCTGAGGGCGGCCGACGTCACCCTCGGCAACCTGGAGTGTCCGCTCTCGAAGCGGGGGCATGCCGTGCCCGACAAGGCCTTCACGTTCCAAGGCGATCCGCGCGCCACGCGAGGCCTCGCCTACGCGGGCTTCGACCTCGTGTCGCTCGCGAACAACCACGCCGGCGACTACGGGCCGCAGGCGTTGCGCGACACGTTCACCTATCTCACCAAGGCGAAGATCTCCTGGGCGGGCGCCGGGGTCGACAAGGCCGCGGCGTGGAAGCCCGCGATCATCAGCCGCGCCGGCGCACGCATCGCCTACCTCGCGTTCTGCGAGATCGGTCCGAGCTCGTTCGCGGCGGGCACGAAGAAGCCGGGGACGGCGTTCGTGGGCAGCATGTCGGCGGTCGAGAAGGCCATCGCCGCGGCAAAGAAGCAGGCCGACTACGTCATCGTCTCGTTCCACTGGGGCATCGAGCGCGACTACTCGCCGACGTCGCGGCAGGTGAGCGACGGCCGGGCCGCGGTCCGGGCCGGCGCGAGCATCGTGCTGTGCGCGCACCCGCACGTCGTCCAAGGCATCGAGTTCTACCGGAAGGCCGTCATCGCCTACTCGCTGGGCAACTTCGTGTTCTCCCCGGGAAGCGCCAGCGGCCGGGACACCGTCATCTTCCACGCGACGCTGACGCCCGAGGGCGTGACCGCGGTGAGCGTGGAACCGATCTACATCGGCCAGGACGGGCGGCCCGTACCGGCGAAGGGCGCGGCTGCGCGGCGTATCCTCGCCAGCGTGAAGAAGACGTCGAAGGCGCGCGGGACGACCGTTCACGTGAGCGGCACCACGGCGCGGCTGCTGCCGTGACGCGTCTGTTCATCGACGCCGACGCCTGTCCGGTGACGCGCGAGGCCATCGCCGTCGCGAGGTCGCGCGGCATCCCTGTCACGCTGGTCTGCGACCGCACCCAGGATGTCTCGAGGTTGCTGCGCCCGGGGGTGGACGCCGTGCAGGTCTCGACCGGGCGCGACGCCGCCGATTTCGCCATCGTCGAACGGCTGGAACCCGGCGACGTGGTCGTCACGCAGGACATCGGTGTGGCCGCGATGGCGCTCGGTCGCGGAGCGTCCGCGTTGAGCCCGCGCGGACGCATCTTCTGGCCCGCCACCATCGACGCCGAGATGGAGCTGCGTCACGCGGAGCAGCGCCACCGCCGGGCCGGCGGCCGCACCGGCGGGCCCTCGCGGTTCACCGACGAAGACCGCGAGCACTTCGGCGGATCGCTCGAGCGCGTGCTGAGCGGGATCGACCTCACACCTCGGGACGGGGGTGGCCGGTGAGCGGCGATCGTCGCACCGTCACCTTCCTGCCCGGCGGAGCGCGCGTGAGCGTCGAGCCGGGCGCGACGCTGCTCGAGGCCGCGGTGCTGGCCGGAGAGCTCGCCGACGCGCCGTGCGGAGGGCTCGGCACGTGCGGCAGGTGCGCGGTGACGGCGACCGGCGGACTCGACGAGCCTTCGGCCGACGAGCTCACGCTGCTGACCCCCGAGCAGCTGGCCGCGGGCATGCGGCTGTCCTGCCGCGCCCACATCCTCGGCGACGCCACCGTGCGCGTCACCGCCGCGCTGGGCGCGCCGCCTGCGCCCGAGCCGGGCGCGGAGCGCGCCGTCACCGTCGAGCCGCCGGAGGCGCGCGGCATCCGCGGTGAGGAGCCCTTGGTGGGGGCCGCCGTCGACATCGGTACCACGACCGTCGTGGCCGCGGTCGTCGACCTGCGCAGCGGGCGCGAGCTCGGTCGCGCGTCCGTCCTGAACCCGCAGCATCCGTTCGGGCACGACGTCATGTCGCGGATCTCCCACGCGGCCGTCCACGGCACGGACGCTCTGCGCGAGCCGATCCTCGGGGCGGTCACGACGCTCGTGCTCGGCATCCTGGCGGCCGCGGGCGCGGAGGCCGGCCACCTCCGCGAGATCGAGATCTGCGGCAACACCACGATGATCCACCTGCTGCTCGGCCTCGACCCCGCGCCGCTCGGCGCGGCGCCGTACGGGCCCGCGTTCGTGAGTTCCGTGCAGCGGCCGGCGTCCGAGATCGGTCTGACGGAGCTCGGCACGGCGCGGGCGCACATCCTCCCGGGGGTCTCGGCGTTCATCGGCTCCGACATCACCGCCGGGCTGGTGGCGACCGGCCTCGCGGAGCGTGAGGCGCCGGCGGTCTTCGCCGACCTGGGCACCAACGGCGAGATCGTCGTGCGCACCCGTGAAGGGGTCGTTGCCGGATCGACGGCGGCCGGGCCCGCGCTGGAGGGCGCGAGCATCGCGTACGGCATGCGAGCGGAGGACGGCGCGATCGAGCGCGTGACCCTGCGCGGCGACGACCTGCGGCTCGTCACCATCGGCGGCGGCGAGCCGCGCGGACTGTGCGGCAGCGGGCTGCTCGATCTGATCGCCGTGCTCCTCGAGGCCGGCGTGCTCGATGCGTCCGGCCGTATGCGCCCGGACGCGGCGCACCCGCTCGCCGCTCGCGTGTCCGACGACGATGTGCGCTCCTTCCGGGTTGCCCCCGGCGTGCTGCTCACACAGCGCGACGTGCGGGAGGTGCAGCTCGCGAAGGCCGCGATCGCGTCCGGGATCGAGCTGCTGCTCGACGAGGCGGGCATCGCGGCGGACGACGTGTCCGAGCTCGTGCTGGCCGGCGGCTTCGGTCACCACGTCGACCCGCGCGCGGTCGTGCGCATGGGCATGATCCCCGCGGCCTGGGTGGGCCGCGTGCGATTCGCCGGCAACACCGCCTTGGCCGGGGCGACGCTGGCACTCTTGGACAGCGCGGCGCGGCGGAGGGCGGCGGCCATCTCGCGGCACGTTCGCGCGATCGATCTCGCGGCGAGGCCGGACTTCGAGACCCGTTTCGTGGGAGCCATGGGTTTCCCGGCGACCGGGTCGGAGCCGGTCTGACCTGTCGTCGGCCCCTCCTCGCGTCGCCGCACGTGGAACGCTAGTCTTGATACGCACCTCGGGGGCACGCGAGCAACGGACTCACGAGCTAGGGGCGGGGCACTCATGGGGCAGCAGGCGACCGGCGGCGCACTCTCGACCTTCCGGAACATGTTCGGCCAGCACCGCTCGACCGTGCTGCTGATCGATCCGCACGACGGCGGGATCCGCGACGTCAACCCGGCGGCCGAGGCGTTCTACGGGTACGGGCGCGAGGAGTTCCTCGCGCTCCATATCTGGGACATCAACGCCGATCCCAAGCCGGCCGTTCGACGGCTGATGCGCGAGGTGCTCGATTCGGGCGGAGCGCAGTTCGAGGCGACGCACAAGCTCCGTGACGGCACCACCAAGCCGGTCTCGGTCATCTCGGGGCCGATCTTCCCCGACGGGCCGGCGTCGGCCTTGCTCATCGCGGTGGTCCGGGACATGACTCCCGAGCTGGAGGCGCGGAGCGCGTTCGAAGACAGCGAAGCGCGCTATCGAGAGCTCGTCGAGGCGGCGCCGTTCGCGGTGTACGTACAGCAGGACGGCATCTTCGTCCACGCCAATCCCGCGACGCTCTCGCTGTTCGGCGTCAAGCGGGCGAAGCAGCTGCTCGGGAAACGCCCGATCGACTTCGTGCATCCCGACGACAAGGGCGCCGTCGCCGAGCGAGCCGCCGGCGTGCTCAACGGCATCGAGGCGCCGCCGAGGGTGTCGAAGGTCGTGCGGGCCGACGGCACCATCGTCTACGTCGAGGCGAAGGGCAAGCCGATCGAGTTCCGCGGCAGGCCGGCCGCGCAGGTCATCTCGTACGACGTCACCGATCGCATCCGCGCGGAGGAATCGGCCGCATGGCTCGCGGCGGTCGTTCGCTCCGCCGACGAGGCCATCGCGGGCGAGACCCTCGACGGCACGATCACGACGTGGAACGCGGCCGCCGAGCGGATCTTCGGGTACGCCGCGGAGGAGATCGTCGGCGACAGCTTCAAGGTGCTCCTGCCGGAGTCCGACGACGGCGCCGGCATCGAGGCGCGGCGCAAGGTGTGTGAGACCGGGCACGTCCAGCGGATCCTGGTCGAACGTCGTCGCAAGGACGGCGGCATCATCACGGCCGCGCTGACGTTGTCGCCGATCAGGCACATCGGCGGGACCATCGTCGGTGTGTCCGTGATCGCGCGGGACGTGACCGAAGAGCAGCGCGTCGCGCGCGAGCTCGAGTTCCGCTCATTCCTTCTGGATCGCGCCGGCGACTGGATCTTCGTTCTCGACCCGGAGGGCTGGCACGTCCTCTACGTCAACGAGGCCGCCTGCTCGGCGCTCGGCTACGGCATCGACGAGATCAAGGGCATGCCGCCGCGGGAGATCGTGGAGTCCCTGAACAACACGCCGGTGGGTGAGGTGCTGTCCGAGTCCGGCGAGGCGCTCTTCGAGATCGATGCTCGCTCGAAGAACGGCGTGCTCATCCGCGTGGAAGCGCGTCTCCAGGAGATGCGATGGTGGGACCGCACGGTGGTCGTGGTGTTCGCGCGTGACGTGACCGAGCGGAACGCGGCGCAAGCCGAGATCGAGAGGATGGCCTTCCACGACCAGTACACGGGGTTGGCGAACCGCATCCTGTTCAACGACCGGCTCGAGACCGGCCTGCGCGGCCGCAAGCGCTCGCGCGACACGCTCGCCGTCCTCTTCCTCGACCTCGACCATTTCAAGGACATCAACGACGCCTTGGGCCACGACGTGGGCGACCACGTGCTGGCCGAGGTCGCTGAGCGGCTGCGGACCCACATCCGCGAGGCCGACACGATCGCGCGTCTCGGCGGCGACGAGTTCACGGTGCTGCTGCGCGGCTTCCGCGAAGTCCAGGACGCGGTGGTCGTGGCGCACAAGCTGCAGCAGGCTCTCGCGATGCCGATGCACATCGAGGGCCGCGAGTTGTACGTGAGCGCGAGCATCGGCATCTCGCTCGCGACCGCGTTCGACGAGACCGCCGGAGAGCTGCTCCGCAAGGCGGACAGCGCGATGTACCGCGCGAAGGAGAACGGCCGCAACACGATCCAGTTCTACGACCCCGAGATGAACGCCGCAGTGCTCGAGCGCATCGCGCTCGAAGGCGACCTCCGGCACGCGCTCGAGAACGACGAGCTGTCGCTCGTCTACCAGCCGCAGGTCGCTCTCTCGGACGGGCGCATCAGCCGCGTGGAGGCCCTGCTGCGCTGGAAGCATCCCGTGCACGGCGAGGTCCCGCCCGACGTCTTCATCCCGATCGCCGAGCACGCCGGGCTCATCGACCCCATCGGCGAGTGGGCGCTTCGCGAGGCCTGCCGCCAGAACCGCGAGTGGATAGACGCCGGGCTGCCGCCGACGGTGGTCGCCGTCAACGCCTCGCACCGCCAGTTCATCCACGGCGACCTGCCCGCGACGGTCGCCTCGGCGCTGGAGTGGAGCGCGCTGGACGGCTCGATGCTCGAGGTCGAGATCACCGAGAGCGTGGCGATGGAGAACGCGGAACGCACGCTCGAGGCGTTCCGCCGGCTGCGCGATCTCGGCGTGCGGGTCGCCATCGACGACTTCGGCACCGGGTATTCATCGCTGAGTCACTTGAAGCGGTTCCCGATCCAGACGATCAAGGTCGATCGTTCGTTCATCCGCGACGTGTGCTTCGACGAGCACGCGGCGGCGATCGTGCACTCCATCGTCGCGCTCGCGCACAGCCTCGACCTCGCGGTCGTCGCCGAAGGCGTCGAGACGCGCGAACAGCTCGAGTTCCTTCGCGCCGAGGATTGCGACACGATCCAGGGATTCCTGTTCAGCCGCGCGCTGCCTCCCGAGAGCTTCGCCCGCGTGCTCGAGCGGGACGAGCGTCTGCAGGACTGAGGCCCGGCCGCGCCGCTTGACGTATCTCTAGGTACCTAGTAATATCGCCTAGGTACCTAGAGATTGGATCCGATATGAACGAGCCTGCCGGTCCCCTTCACCCGGAGTACGTCGCGCATCGCCTGCGACGCCTCTACCAGCTGATGTCGCAGCGCATCGACGACGCGCTCAAACCACACGGCGTGGCGCGCACGCAGTGGCAGGTGCTCGCGCGCCTGCAGCGCGCGGGAACACTCACCCAGAAGCAGCTGCAGCAGGGGATGCGCATCGAGTCCGCGACGCTCACCTGCATCGTCGACGCGCTGGCCGGGAAAGGCTGGCTGGAGCGCTCGGACAGCGCCGAGGACCGCCGTGTGCGCGTCTTGAGCCTCACGCCCTCGGGACGCGAGCGCCTGGCGAAGATCCCCGACCCGTACATCGGGCTCGAGGAGCGGATGCTCGAAGGCGTGCCCCCGCAGAGCGCCGCGCGGGTGAAGAAGGCGCTGGACACCATGATCGGCAACCTCGAGAACTGGAGCTGACGAAGACATCGTGAGTCCGCGAACCCTACCGGCGTCAAACAACGAGCGGATCTCCGATTCGCTCAAGCAGCGTGCCCGTCGCACGTTCTCGTCGCTGAACGTGCGCAACTACCGGCTCTTCTTCTTCGGCCAGACCATCTCGCAGTGCGGCACGTGGATGCAGTCGATGGCCCAGGGCCTGCTCGTGCTGCAACTCACCCATTCGGGGACCGTGCTCGGCCTGGTGCTCGCCCTCCAGTTCCTGCCGGTGCTCGTGCTCGCGCCCTTCGGCGGCGTCCTGGCGGACCGGCTGTCCAAGCGCAAGCTCCTCTACGTCACGCAGACCGCGGCCGGCCTCCTCGCCCTGGCTTTGGGCGTCCTCGTCGCGACGGGCGAGATCCGCATCTGGATGGTGTTCGTGCTCGCGACCGCGCTCGGCTTCGTCAACGCCTTCGACAACCCCGCTCGCCAGACGTTCGTGCATGAGATGGTCGGGCCGACGAAACTGAACAACGCGATCACGCTGAACTCGATCATCGCGAACCTCAGCCGCGTCATCGGCCCCGCGATCGGCGCGGTGCTCGTCGCGGCGTTCGGCTACGCGCCGTGCTTCATCATCAACGCCGCCTCCTTCATCGCGGTGCTGGCATGCCTCGCGATGATGGACGCGAACGCGCTGCACAGGGCCGCGCCCGTCGAGCGTGCCAAGGGCCAGCTGCGCGCGGGCTTCGCCTATGCGCGCAAGAACACGCTCGTGCGCGACGTTCTCCTGATGATGGCGGTCGTCGGCACCTTGACGTACGAATTCGCCGTCTCGCTCCCGTTGCTCGCGCACGTGACCTATCACGGCTCGCCGGCGCAAACGGCCCTGGCCGCCGGCTGGCTCATGTCCGTGATGGGCGTCGGCGCCGTGATCGGCGGTCTCGTCACCGCGGGCCGGCGGCGCGCAACCATCGGGGCGCTCACCGTCGCCTGCATCGGCTTCGGGCTCGCGACCGCGCTCGCCGCTGTGTCACCGACCATCACGTGGGCGATCGGGGCCATGGTCATCGTCGGCTTCTTCTCGGTGCCCTTCACGGCTCTCACGAACACGATCCTGCAGACGGCGACCGAGGCGCGCATGAGGGGCCGCGTCATGGCGCTGTGGGCGATGGCGTTCATGGGTTCGACGGTCATCGGTGCGCCCATCATCGGCTGGGTCGGCCAGGTGACGAACCCGCACTGGAGTCTGGGCGTCGGCGCCATCGCCGCGCTCGCTGCGGGCGGCTTCGGGCTGCACGCCATGCGACGGTCGCCGCGTGGCACGGTGACGGAGCTGCCGGGCGCCGGGGAGCGGTCGTCGGTCTCCACGTCGAGCGAGCAGGACGGGCTCGTGGTCCGTTCGTCCGCAGCCGGCGACGTCGCCGAGGCGGGGGAGACCGCCTAGGCGGTCGTGGCCGTCCGCCGCTCCGGCTCCGTGACGCGGGAGCGGGCCGTACAGCCTCGTTCTTTCGAGCATGTTCCGCGTGTTTCCGATGCGACTCGGCGGGCTACATACTCGAAACGAAGGTTCGGCGGACGCACTGTACCGCGGTTCGGGGGTGACACCGATGGCCATGCCGACGACCGACGCCGCTGCGCGCGCGCACGACGCCGACGCCACGCGGTGGCCGCCCGACCAGGACTTCGGGTCCCGCGGGCCGGTCGAGGCGGAGCTTCGGCACGTCGCGTACGAGTTGCACGACGGCCCGGCGCAGAGCGTCGCGGCGGCGCAGCTGATCCTCGACCGCGTGCTCGAGGCGCAGGCTCCACGGGTCGTCCGGACGCAGGTCGCCCGCGCGCAGCAGATGCTGGGCGAAGCCACGAAGGAACTGCGCGAGCTCATGGGCGAGCTGCGCCCCTCCGAGGAAGGCGGCTCGAGCCTGACCAGGCGGCTCACCGAGCACGTGGGCGACTACGAACGCCGCTTCGGCATCGGCGTCGTGCTCAAGACGGCGGGTCCGATCGACCATCTCCCCGAGCAGATCCGCGACGCGGTGTTCCGGATCGTCCAAGAGGCGCTGACGAACGTCCGGCGGCACGCCTGCGCGCGCACGGCGCATGTCGGCGTCCGACTCGCCGAAGGCACGCTCACGTGCCGCGTGGTGGACGAGGGGTGCGGTTTCGAGCTCTCCGAGGCGCGGAACGCGCGCGGCCTCGGGCTCGCCAGCATGCGCGAGCGTGCTCGCTCGTGCGGCGGCGAGCTGCTGGTGCTGAGCACCCCCGGTTCGGGGACGGCCGTGGAGGCGGTGATCCCGACAGAGGCGCCATGGTCGTGACGAAGGCAGACGCGGCGGCCCGCGTCCTCGTGGTGGACGATCACCCCCTCATGCGGGAGGCGGTCCGCGGGGCGCTGGAGGCCCAGTCGGACATCGACGTCGTCGGGGAGGCGCGCTCCGCCGCGGAGACGTTGTCGGTGGCCCGGCTCACCGCGCCCGACGTCATCGTGCTCGACTATCGGCTGCCGGATTCCGACGGCGCCGCGGTCATACGTCAGCTTCGGGAGCAAGGGAGCGACGCGGCGGTGGTGGTATTCACGAGCTTCGGCGACCAGCGCAACGTGCGCACGGCGATCGACAACGGCGCGTGCGCCTTCCTCACGAAGAGCACCACGGACACGCGGCGGCTCGTGAAGGCCGTGCGGGACGCCGCTCGCGGGGACAGCACGCTCTCGGACGACGCGCTCACCGCGCTCGTGTCCTCCGTTCGCGGTTCGTCCACCCGGCACGTGGGCGACGTGACCGAGCGCGAGTTGCAGGTCTGGCGGCTGGTGGCCGACGGCAAGACGAACGCCGCGATCGCCGCCGATCTCTTCGTCGCGGAGCGCACGGTGAAATACCACGTGAGCAACCTGTTCGAGAAGACCGGGTCGCATACGCGGGGAGAGCTCGTCGCGCTGGCGTACCGCTGCGGCCTCATGGACGTCGTCAACTGAGCTGACGCACTGGTGTTCGCGACGATCCGGTCACGTTTCGTCGCTCCGGTTCGCCCCGCGGTCACCGCTGCCTCTATACTGGTCGCGCACGCTGTTCTCCTCCTCGACCGGAAGGCCCCACCAATGGAATTCGGGCGTTCGTGGCTTCGCTCCATCACCTGCTGTATGGTGTCCGCCGCTCTCATGCTCGCGGTGACGCCGGCATTGGCGTCCGCCGACGCCCCGACCGTGGTCGGCGCGATCACCTTCCACGGCGTCTCGCTGCAGGGCATGACGGCCGACGAGGCGAGCGCCGCGATCGCGGCAACGGCGAGCGTGCCGGTCATGGCGCCCATCGTCGTGAAGGCGATGACCACCACGTTCACCGTGAATGCGACCGGTACCGTCTCGGTGAACGTCGGCGCGATGGTGTCCGCCGCCCTCGCCGCGACCGACGGCGCGTCGTTCGAGTTGCCGATGTCCTTCACCGTCAGCCCCCACACCATCACGACACGGGTCGCGGCCATTGCGAAGGTCTTCGATCGCAAGGCGGTCGACGCGAGGCGCTCGGTGTCGAAGCGCAGGTTCTCGGTCGTCGCGGAGAAGAAGGGGCGCACGATCGACCAGCCGCATGCCGTCGCGGCCATCGTCGCCGCGATCGTGGCGGAGGCCGAAGCCGGCGGCGCCGCGCAGCCGGCCGTCGTCCTCCCCGTGAAGAGCATCGCCGCCAAGGTGACGCGCGCCAACATCGGCATGACCGTGCTCGTGGTGCTCGGGCAGCGCAAGCTCTATCTCTACAAGGACACCAAGCTCGTGAACACGTTCCGCTGCGCGGTCGGCCAGCCGGCCTACCCGACGCCGGTCGGGACGTTCAAGGTCGTCTCGAAGAATCCGCACCCGTCGTGGACGAACCCCGGTGATGCCTGGTCGGTGAACATGCCCGCCTACATCCCGCCCGGGCCGGACAACCCCCTCGGGCTGCGCGCGCTGTACCTGAACGTCCCCGGCATCAGGATCCACGGCACGGTCGAGCTGGATTCGATCGGCCACGCCGAGAGCCACGGGTGCATCCGGCTGCGCAACAGCGACATCGTGAAGCTGTATCCGAAGGTGCCGGTGGGCACGCCCGTCTACATCGTCAAGTAGACCGCCACGCGGAGGGACGTCCCGGAGGGCCGACGCGAGAGCGCCGGCCCTTCTTGCGTCACCGGTCGGGTCGCCAGATCGCTTCCCAGACTTCCACGACACCCAGCCAGCACACCACGACGACCGAGACGATCGCGAGCGTCGCCGGCGGGACGAGCGCGAGGTGGAGGCCCGCGCGCACACCGGGGACGTAGACGCCCACGACCAGCAGCGCGATCGCGGCCAGCGCCCACAGGTCGATCACGCGGTTGCTGAACGGGCCCACGGCGACGAGCGACGCGCGCTGCGAGCGCGACACGAACGCCAGAGCCACGTGACCGACGACCCATGCCGAGAACGCCAGCGTCATCGCGGCCTGCGGCATCGCCGCGCGCGCCCACAGGTACACGCCGGTCACCGCGGCGAACAGGAAGGCGGCCTTCACGAACAGGTCGACCAGCTGCCGCCCGTCGAAGAGGCTCGCGGAGGCCGGCACGGGCGGTCTCGAGGTGACATCCCGCTCGGGCCGCTCGGCCACGAATCCCGCGGACGCGGCCAGGTCCATGAACAGCTCGAGCACGATGATCTAGATCGGCGAGAAGGGGAGCGGCAGCCCGACGAGCACGGGCAGCAGGAAGACGGCGATGAGCGCGGCCTTCACCGAGAGGTAGTACTTCACGCCCTTGCGCAGGTTGTCGAAGAACGTGCGGCCCTCCCACACCGCCTGCGCGATCGTGACGAAGTCGTCGTCCGCCACGACGGCGTCGGCCGCCTCCTTGGCGACGTCGGTGCCGCGGAGCCCCATCGCGATGCCGATGTCCGCGCCGCGCAGCGCGAGTGCATCGTTGATCCCGTCACCCGTCGCGGCCACGACGTCACCGCGCCGCTGGAGCGCCTGCACGATGCGGTACTTGTCCTGCGCCGTCGTGCGCGCGAAGACCGACACCCGCGCGACAGCCTCGGCGAGTCGCGCGTCGGTGAGGGTCGCCAGCTGCTCGCCGGTGAGGACCTCCGGGAGCGCCTCGGGGTCCGCGCCGCCGGACGGGCTCGGGGCGGCGGTGTCCCTCCCGATGCCCACCGCGGCGGCGACGAACGCGGCGGTGGCCGGGTGGTCGCCCGTGACCATGATCGTCCGGATGCCGGCGGCCGCGGCCTGCCAGATGGTGTCCGCGACGCCGGGCCGTGGTGGATCGTCGAAGGCGATCAGGCCGACGAACCGCATGTCGCGCTCGAGCACGGCCCACTCGTCCGTGGCCGCCGCCTCCAGTTCCCGGGTCGCGACGGCTACCACGCGGCGGCCCGCGCGCGCCTGCGCGGCGAGCTCGTCGAGAGCGCCTGCGGGCGCGTCCGCGCACCGCGCGAGAACCTCTTCCGGAGCTCCCGTCAGGTACAGCGTCGACCCGCGCACCGTGGCCTTCGTCGCGCGGCCGTCGCCGAGATCGCGCAGGCGGGAGGCCTCCCGCGCCGGCGAGTCGATCCGCTCGGCGCGCGCCGCCTCGAGCAACGCGAGTTCGATCGGAGAGGTGACCGGCGCGTACTCGACGATCGTGCCGAGGGCGGCGCGCAGCACGTCGGCGCGGCGTTCCCGCGGGAACACGGCCGCGATCGCCATCCGGCCGGCGGTGATCGTCCCCGTCTTGTCGGTGACGATGACGGTCGCGTTGCCCAGGGTCTCGGCGGCCTCGAGCCGCTTGACGAGGAAGCCTCGCTCCGAGAGGCGGTAGCTGCCGACCCCCAGCACCATCGTGATGATGATCGGCAGCTCCTCCGGGATTGTCGCGAACGCGAGCGACAATCCCGTCAGGAACATGATGCGCAGGTCCTGGCCGCGCAGGACTCCCAACACGGGGATCAGCGTCGAGAAGCCGACGGCGACCCACACGAGCGTCCCGGCCAGGGAGCGCATCGCGAGCTGCAGCCTCGTTCGCGGCGGTTTCACCCGAGCGACGCTGCCCGCGACCTGCCCGAGCCGCGTGCGCGACCCGGTCGCGCGGACGTCGGCCTCGGCGTCACCCGAGACGACGACCGTGCCCGCGAAGACGTCCTCCCCTTGGGCTCTCGTCACCGGGAACGACTCGCCGGTGAGCGCCGACTCGTCGACCTGGAGCCCGGTCGCCCTGGTCACGGTCGCGTCGGCGGCGACCTTCGTCCCGCTCGTCAGCAGCAGCAGGTCTCCGACGACGACGCCGCTCGCGTCGATCTCGGCGATCGCGCCGTCGCGGCGGACGCGTGCCTTCGGCGCGTTGATCTCCGCCAGCGCGCCGATCGCCCGCTTCGCCCGGTACTCGTTGAAGACCTCGGCGAGCACGAGGAGCACGATCACGACGATGATCGTGAGCGCGTCCTCGAGTCGGCCCGACACGCTGTAGACGACCCCGACGAAGAGCAGCAGCAGGATCATCGGTTCGCGGATCTCCTCGAGGAGTATCGAGAAGAAGCGCAGCGGCGGCGCCTCGAACAGCACGTTCGGGCCGTCGCGCTCGAGACGTTCGCTCGCCTCCGCCGAGGTCAGTCCGGCGCGTGCCGCCATGGCGTGCCGCCTAGGCGAACGCTCGACGGGCGAGCTCGCACGCGTGCTCTTCGCACAGGTCGCCGTGGTACGGGATCATCCGCTCGAACCCGAGGTCGAGCAGCGCGCGGTTCGACCGGTGCAGTTGCCGCGTGTCGGTGTTGTAGTGCTCGGGCGCGCCCGCGATGACGCCGTCCGCGAACCGCATGGTGTCGCCCGCGATGAGCAGCGACAGCGCTGGCAGGAAGAGGGAGAGGTGCCCGGGCGTGTGACCGGGCGTGTGCACGAACACGCAGCCGCCCAGCACCCGGAGCTCTTCGTTGCCGACGAGCGTGAGGTCGACGGGGACCGGGGCCGCCTCCATGGCGGCGCGCCTGGCGAGGATGGCCTGCGCCTGCTCCGGCGTGACGCCGTGAGTGGGCCCGGCGGGCGGCGGCGGGCTCATCTCGGGCCGCGGCATCGTTCCGTCGATGTACGGCGCGTCGTTCACGTGGGCCCACACCTCGGCACCGGTGGCGCCGACCGCCCACGGCAGCCCGCCGGTGTGATCGAGGTGGTGGTGCGTGATCACGATGCGCCGGATGTCGGCGAGGCTGCGCCCGATGGACGCCACGTACCGCTGCAGCGGCTCGCGCAGCGAGCCTTTGTAGCCCGCGTCGACCATCGTGATCCCGTCGCCGTCGACGAGCAGGCACACGTTCACGTGCGCGCCCGGGGCTCCGGGGATCGTGACGCCGTCCACGATGTGCACGCCCGGATAGACCTCGCTCACAGCCGGACCTCCTCCTCGGTAGACGCGGACGCCGCGCCGCTCGCCGGTCGTGCCGACCGCCCGCGACGTCGTCCGCACCCATCAGTATTCCCGGTCTCGCGGCCGCGGTGTACCCTTCGCGTACACGCACGGGCACGATAGGCGCCCGGCGAACGGCACCGGCCGGGCCGTGACGTCACGGGGAGAGGGGTAGGACATGACAGCTGACAGCCGCGTGGGCGGGAAGATCGCCACGGTGCGGGAGTCGCTCGGGCTCACCCGCGACGACCTCGCCGAGCGCAGCGGATGTGACGTCGTGCTCATCGAGCGCATCGAGGCCGGCGACATCGTGCCCTCGCTCGCGCCACTGATCAGGATCTCGCGCGCACTCGGCGTGCGGCTCGGGACGCTGCTCGACGACGACACGCAGGTCGGCCCGGTCGTCACGCGCGCGAACGAGGCCGAGGAGGTCGAGCACCTCGGTCGCTCGAGACGGGCACGAGCGCGGGCACGCTCGAGTTCTTCTCGCTGGCGGCGGGCAAGACGGCGCGCCACATGGAGCCGTTCCTCATCGATGTGAGCCCGAGCCACGACCACTCGCTCTCGTCGCCACGAGGGCGAGGAGTTCCTGTACGTGCTGGCCGGCACGCTCGAGGTCGAGTACGGCAAGGACGTCCACACGCTGAACGCGGGCGACAGCATCTACTACGACTCGATCGTGCCGCATCAGGTGCGCAGCGCCACGGAATCGCCCGTGCGCATCCTCGCCGTCGTCTACACCCCGGCGTGAGGGAGCGAACCATGGAGCTCCACACCGACCTCACCATCGGCCAGTACTTCGAGAAGAAGGTCGCCGAGCAGCCCGACCGCGAGTTCATCGTGTATCCCGACCGCGGGCTGCGCTGGACCTACGCGGAGTTCGACGAGCGGGTCGACCAGCTGGCCAAGGGCCTGCTCGCGATCGGCATGAGGCGCGGCGACAATCTCGGCATCTGGGCGCGCAACGTGCCCGACTGGCTCACGTTCGCGTTCGCCACGGCCAAGATCGGCGTGGTGCTCGTCACCGTCAACCCCGTGTACAAGGCCCACGAGCTGGCGTACGTCATCAAGCAGTCCGACATGCAGCGCGCTCGTCATCATCGACTCGTTCCGCGACGTCGACTACGTGCAGATCGCCCGCGAGCTCGTGCCGGAGTCGCTCACGCAGGAGCGCGGCCGGCTGGTCTCGGCGGAGTTCCCCGAGCTGAAGTCCCTGATCTACATGGGTCCGGAGAAGCACCGCGGGTTCTACAACGTGCCGGAGCTGCTCGTGCTCGGCGCCAACGTGCCCGGCGACGAACTGCGCGCCCTCACGCCGGCCTTGGACGCGGACGACGTCATCAACATGCAGTACACGTCCGGCACGACCGGCTTTCCCAAGGGCGTCATGCTCACGAGCCGCAACATCCTCAACAACGGCTTCTACATCGGCGAGCGGGAGAAGTTCACCGTCGCCGACCGCGTGTGCCTGCCGGTGCCGTATTTCCACTGTTTCGGGATCGTGCTCGGCGTGCTCGCAGTGCTCACGCACGGAGCGACGATCGTCGGCGTCGAGCAGTTCGACCCGGTGCTCGTGCTCGCGGCGGTCCAGAAGGAGAAGGTCACCGCGCTCTACGGCGTCCCGACGATGTTCATCGCCGAGCTGGCGCACCCGATGTTCGATCTGTTCGACCTCACGAGCATGCGCACGGGCATCATGGCCGGCTCGCCGTGCCCCATCGAGACGATGCGGCAGGTCATCGACCGGATGCACGCCTCCGAGATGACGATCTGCTACGGGCTCACCGAGACGTCTCCCGGTGTTCACGCAGACGACGACCGACGACACGCTCGAGCGCAAGTGCGAGACCGTCGGACGCAAGCACGACCAGGTCGAGGTCCGCGTGATCGATCCGGAGACGGGCGAGGACTGTCCCGTCGGCGTCCCGGGCGAGCTGTGCTGTCGCGGCTACAACGTCATGAAGGGCTACTACAAGATGCCCGAGGCCACGGCGGCCGCCATCGACGAGGACGGCTACCTGCACTCCGGCGACATCGGCACGGTCGATGAGGACGGCTACTACCGCATCACCGGGCGCATCAAGGACATGATCATCCGCGGCGGTGAGAACATCTATCCGCGCGAGATCGAGGAGTTCCTCTACACGATGCCGGGCGTCAAGGACGTCCAGGTCGTCGGCGTGCCCGACGCAGAAGTACGGCGAGGTCGTCGGCGCGTTCATCATGCGCGCCGAGGGCAGCGACATCACCGAGGGCGACGTGCAGGAGTTCGCCGAGGCTCGCATGGCGCGCTACAAGGCGCCGAAGTACGTCTTCTTCGTCGACGAGTTCCCGATGACCGCCTCCGGCAAGATCCAGAAGTACATACTCCGCGACATGGCCAAAGAGGCGCTCGGTATCGACACCGACGTCTTCGAGGGGACGGCATAGGCCGATGTACGAGATCCGCTGGCATGGTCGAGGCGGTCAAGGCGCGGTGACGAGCGCGAAGATACTCGCCGACGCCGCCTTCCGCGACGGCTTCAGCGGCGTGACGAGCGCCCCTTCGTTCGGTGCCGAGCGGCGCGGCGCGCCGATCACGGCGTCCACCCGGCTCTCCGACGAACCGATCCGCGTGCTATTCGCCGGTCACCGAACCGGATATCGTCGTCGTGCTCGACGAGTCGCTGCTCGCCGTCGCGGGCGCGACCGCTGGGATGCGCGCCGGCGGCACGCTCGTCGTCAACACGGCGATGGCGCCCGGTGAGATCGACGCGCCCTCAGGTGTGCGCGTCGTGACCGCCGACGTCACCAGCGCCGCGCGCGCGGTCGACCTGATCGTGGGCGGTAAGCCCATGGTGTCGACCGCGATCCTCGGCGCCATCGCGAAGGCGACCGGTCTCGTCACGCTCGACAGCCTGAACGTGGCGATCTCGCACGCGTTCAAGGGGTCGGCCGCCAAGAAGAACTACGACGCCGCGGTCATCGCGTACGACTGCGTGCGGCTCTGATCCGACCACGAAGCAGGGACGACATGCCTGACAGGATCGTTCGCGACATCGCGATGTCCACGCCGTGCGTGGGCGAGGCCGGTCGCACCGGTGACTGGCGCAGCGCGCGCCCCGTTCTCGATGCCGGCCGCTGCCTTGCCGCCAAGGCGGGCAAGGTCACGTGCCAGATCTGCTGGGCGCACTGCCCGGACGCCGTGATCGAGCAGGGGGCGCCGCCGCGCATCGACCTCGAGTACTGCAAGGGGTGCGGCATCTGCGCCGAGGAATGCCCGGCCGACGCCATCGCGATGGTGCCGGAAGCCGAGCCCGGCGCCTGCGCATCGTAGGCGCGAGGCCGCGCCGGTCGGTCCCTGGCGCGGGATGTCCGAGCGCGTGGGCCCTCGCCTCGTTCGACCGCACGCCGCCGGGAGTGACGCTCGCCGGCCGCGCTACAATCGTCGTCACCATCCCTCGAGGAGCGTGAACATGGCAGACATCTCGGTCATGACCGGCAACGAGGCGGCTGCGACAGCCGCCAAGCTCGCGCGGGTCCAGGTCGTGGCCGCCTACCCGATCACGCCGCAGTCCCCGGTCGTCGAGACAGCTCTCCGCGTGGGTCGAGTCCGGTGAGCTGCCGGCGGAGTTCGTCACGGTGGAGAGCGAGCACAGCGCGCTCGGCGTCGTGCATCGCCGCCTCGACGGTGGGCGCGCGCGTCTTCACCGCGACGAGCGCCAACGGCCTCGCCTACATGACCGAGCAGGTATGGTGGGCGGCCGGCGCGCGCCTGCCCATCGTCATGTGCGTGCGTCAACCGCGCGATGGCCGCGCCGTGGAACGTGCTCAACGACCAGCAGGACTCGATGTCGGTGCGCGACGCCGGCTGGGTCCAGCTCTACTGCCGCGACAACCAGGAGATCCTCGACACGACCCTGCAGGCGTACCGCATCGCGGAGCGTCTGCGACGTGCCCGTGATGGTCTGCTACGACGGCTTCCTGCTCTCGCACACGGTCATGCCGGTCGAGCTTCCTGCCCAGGCCGACGTCGACGCGTTCCTGCCCGCCGTTCACGTTCCCGTGACCATCCTCGATCCGGCGGACCCGCGCAACATCGGCCCCGTCACGGTCGCCGATCCGCGCGCCGACGCGACCGGTGAGATGTGCCCCGGCTACATGGAGATCCGCGCGCACCACGCCGCGCTCCTCGACGCGCTCGACGTCATCCCCGAGGTCGACCGTGACTTCGGTGCGGCGTGCGGCCGCTCGTGGGGCGGGCTCACGTGGAGCCACCGGCTCGAGGACGCGGACGTGGCCTTGGTCGCCGCGGGCAGCATAGCGGTCGAGCTCACGGTCGCCGCCGACATGCTGCGCGAAGAAGGCCTGCGTGCGGGAGTGCTCGGGCTGCGCGCCTACCGGCCCTTCCCGGACGAGGCCGTGCGCGCGGCGCTGGGCGGACGGCGTCTCGCGCTCGTGTTCGACAAGGCGCTCTCGTATGGCTGGCAGGGGCCGATCTGCGCCGACGTGAAGGCCGCTTCGTACGGGTCCGAGGCGCCGCCGCCCGTCTTCGGTCTGGTCGCCGGCCTCGGTGGGCGCGACGTGAGCCCCGCTCTGCTCGCCGACGCCGTGCGCTCCGCGGTCGCCGATCGCGACGCCGGCGTCACCGAGCGCGCCCCGGCGTGGGTGAACCTCAAGCCGTGCGGTCCGGCGGGCTCCGACGAAGGAGGCGCGCGGTGACCGGTATCCTCGGCATGCCGACGGAGGAGTATCTCCTTCCCGGCGACCGCGCCTGCGCCGGTTGCGGGATCGGCATCGGACTTCGCGCCATCACCAAGGCTCTCGAGGGCAACGCGGTCATGGCCGTGCCCGCCAGCTGCCTCACCGTGCTCGGCGGCATGTACCCCTCGTCGTCGCTCACCGTGCCGTGGATGAACGTGGTCTTCCCCTCCACCGCGGCGGCGGCCACCGGGCTGGCGGCCGGCCTCCGCGCCACGGGCCGCTCCGACATCACCGTGCTCGCGATGGCGGGTGACGGTGGCACGGCGGACATCGGCATCCAGGCCCTGTCCGGCGCGGCCGAGCGCAACGAGGACTTCCTCTACGTCTGCTACGACAACGAGGCGTACATGAACACCGGCACGCAGCGCAGCGGTCTGACGCCCTTCGGCGCGCGCACGACCACCACGCCCGCGCATGGCAAGACCGAGTACGCCAAGGACGTCTGCCGCATCATGGAAGCCCATGACATCCCCTATGTGGCGTCCACCTCGGCGGCGTACCCCACCGACGTGTACGACAAGGTCGCCACGGCGCGCCGCATCCACGGGACGCGCTACATCCAGATGAGCACCCCGTGCCCGAGCGGCTGGGGATTCGATCCCAAGGACACCGTGCGTCTCGGGAAGATGGCGGTCGACGCGGGCCTCGTCGTGCTGTACGAGGTGGATGGCGGCATCTTCCGCCTCACCGGCCGCAGCGCGCAGATCGCCCGCGGCGGCACGGCGCGCGTGCCGGTGGCCGACTACGTGGCCACGCAATCGCGCTTCCGCGGCATGAGCGCGGAGGAGGTGGCGGCGGTGCAGGCATGGGCGGACGACCGCTGGACGCGCTACGTCGCGCGTGACGGCGGAGCGTGCAGCGCGTAGCGTCGAGCGGCTCGCGCGGAGGAGTCCGCGGGCGGGCCCTGGCGCCGCACGGCCACGGATCGGTGGATGTGCGACGGCCTCGCAAGGGGTACATTCGAGCAGACCTTGTACGGCATCCGACGGATCGGCGGTGCTCCATGATCACCGGTCATCCGGTCAGGCGCGTCGCTCTCATCGAGGCGGGCTCACCGGGGCTCAACATCTATTCCGGCGTCGCCATGGGGCGCGGCCTTCCGCTGCTGGCGACCGTCCTGCGCGACGCGGGCTACGACGTGCGCGCGTTCGTCGAGGACATCTCGGGCAAGGACACGGTCGACTGGGAGTTCGTCGCGTCCGCGGACGCGGTCGGCTTCTCGGCCATCACCTGCACGCTGCCGCGCACGCTCGAGCTGATGGGACGCGCGCGCGCGGTCAACGCGAAGGCCGCGATCATCGCCGGCGGCCCGGAGCCGACGTGCGCGCCGACGAGAAGCTTGGAGGCCGGGGCCGACTTCGTGCTGCGCGGCGAGGCGGAGGTCTCGTTCCCGCGGCTGCTGCGCGCGCTCGATCGGTCCTCCACCGACACGCTCGCGGATGTCCCCGGGCTCGCGTGGCTCGAGGATGGGGAGTTGCGCGAAGGCCCCCCGCCCGCGCAGCTGGGCGCCGCCGAGTTGGCCGCGTTGCCTTTGGTCGATCGCTCGCTCGTGCACGAGGCCGACCGCGCCGGCGTCGCACCCGTCTGGCGCGCTCGCGGGTGCCCGGAGCGGTGCGACTTCTGCGAGGTGTGCCGGATCTGGCCGCGCTACGCGGTCCGCGGCGACCAGCAGAGCATCGAGGAGCTCATGGAGGCGCAGCGCGCGGGATACGGATGCGCGTTCCTCATCGACGACAACGCCGCGGCCAACAAGCCCGCCTTCAAGGAGTTCCTCCGCCGCGTGGGGGAGCGCGGATTCGCCCGCACGCTCGTCACGCAGATCCGGGCCGACGCCGCGTTCACGAAGGAGGGTCGCATCGACCGCGAGTTCCTCCGGCTGCTCAAGCGCGCCGCCTCGGTGACCGTCGTGTGCATCGGGGTCGAATCCGCCGACGACGCGGATCTCGCTCGCATCCATAAGCACGCGAACGCCTCGCGCACGGCCCGCGCGCTGCGCGCCATGCGGCGCAGCGGGTTGGTCGTGCATGGCATGTTCATCGCGTTCGCCGAGGACACCGCCGACGTCATCCGTCGCAACGGCCTGTACGCGCGCAAGTGCGTCAGCTCGCTCCAGTACCTGTTCGAGACGCCCCTCCCCGGCACGAAGCGCACGCGAGAGCACGAGGAGAGCGGGCGCATGCTCTTCCGCGACGTCCACGACCTCGCGCTCTTCGACGGCATGCACGTCGTCCTGCGCCCCGAGAAGATGACCCCGGCGCAGATGCAGGCGAACGTCGTGGCGGCGTACCGGCGCTTCTACTCGCTGCCTCGGCTGGTGTGGGCGGCCGTCCGCGGGTTCTTCGGCCGGTTCCGGCGCTTGACGGAGGCGCAGCGCGCGTACCTCGCGGAGATGCCGCTGCGCCAGCGGATCGCGATGTGGGCCCGCTTGCACCTCGCCTACAAGTTCGCGCAGGTCGGCTTCCTGGCCGTCGGCCGCAGGCGGGTGCGCGACTTCCTGCGCGATCCCGACTACGCGCGCTACCTCGAGCTCCTGCAGGGGTTGTAGAGGCGCCCTCGGCCGCGCTCCACTCCGGGCTCCGAGGCGCGGCCGTTCGACGCGGGAGGCGCTAGGGCCGAACGAGGATGGCGTCCACGCGCCGCGCGAGGCCGGCGCGCTCCTCGGTGCCGAGCGCCTCGATGGCCGCCCAGACCTCGGGACAGTGCGCGTCGCCCTCGAGCCCGAACAACTCGCGCAGCGCGTCGTCGACGGCTCGGCGCTCCGCCTTCTCATAGGGGAGGTCGAGCTCTTCGAACAGCCACGTCATGTGGCGCTGGTAGCAGGTCATCGCGCGGCCCCTCTCGGCCCCCTCGTCGCCGGTCCCGCTTCACTATCGCACGCCGCACGCTCGCCGCGAGGGGTAATCTCTTCCTGCCGGCCGGCGAACGCGATGGGAGGGCGCATGTACCAGACGGATTACCTCATGCGCATCATCCAGCAGGCGGGGATGCTGCTGAGGGCGATGCGGAACGCTCTGGCGGGCGACCGCCCGGACGAGGCCACCGATCTGTCGCAGGAAGCGCTCCAGCTCATCTTGGGCGTTCAGCCGGGCCTGGTGGAGCAGTTGACGGTGGACGGCCTGATCGCCCTGCTGTCGGTCGGTGGCGAGGTCGACCCCACGCGGGCCCGGCTCGCGGCCGAGGTGTACGTGCGCAGGGCGCAGGCCGCGGCGTTGCGAGACGACCACGCGGCGGCGGCGCCGGACATCGAGAAGGCCGCGAAGCTCATCGAGGTCGTGCTGGCCAGCGGCAGGCTCGAGGACGCCACCGATGCGACGCAGCTTCTGGAGGAATTGCGCGCGGTGAGGGCCGGAGGGGAGACCTCCGCGTGAGCGACCGCGCGGACGCACGGTCCCCGCTCCAAGGACTGAACGCCGCCGAGGTGGCGGAGCGCGTTCGTCTCGGCGAGACGAACGCCGGCGGGGTCCGGGGCAGCCGCAGCGTCGGCGAGATCCTGCGCTCGAACGTGTTCACGCTCTTCAACGGATTGCTCGCCGTGCTGCTGGTGGCGATCCTCGTATGGGGACAGCCGCGCGACGCGCTGTTCGGCGTCGTGCTCGTGCTCAACATGGCGATCGGGATCGTGCAGGAGCTGCGGGCGAAACGGACGCTCGACAGGCTCTCGGTCGTCGCGGCGCCGCGCGCGCGGGTCGTGCGCGACGGCGTGACGCGCGAGATCGGCGTGCACGACGTCGTCCTCGGCGACGTGCTCGAGCTCCGGCGCGGCGACCAGGTCGTCGTGGACGGCACGTTGCTGAGCGCGGACGGTCTCGAAGTGGACGAGTCGCTGCTGACGGGCGAGGCGCGGCCCGCGCCGAAGGCCATGGGCGACACGCTGATGTCGGGGTCCTTCTGTGTCGCCGGGACCGGCCTCATGCGCGCCCACGCGGTGGGGGCGGCCGCCTACGCGCAGCGCCTCGCGGCGGAGGCGAAACACTTCCGTCGCGTTCCGTCCGAGCTCCGTCGCACCACCGACACGATCCTTCGCTGGACGACGATCGCCATGGTGCCCGTGGCCGTGCTGCTCGTGGCGACAGGATGGCGGCACGCTCACGACCCGAGGACGTTCGTGCCGGGCACCGTCGCCGCGCTCGTGGGCATGGTGCCCCAGGGCCTGGTGCTGCTGACGAGCATCGCGCTCGCCGTGAGCGTGGTCCGGCTGGCGCGCCGGCACGCCCTCGTCGAGGAGCTCTCCGCCGTCGAGCTGTTGGCCCGCGTGGACGTGGTCTGCCTCGACAAGACGGGCACGCTGACGGAGCCCGAGGTCGAGGTCACGCAGGTGCAGACGCTCGCGGACGATGAGCAGACCGTGCGCGCCGCACTCGGGGCGCTCGCGGCGCTCGAGCCCGAGGACGCGCGCAACGCGACGTCGCGCTCGCTCGCCGCGGCCTTCCCGGCACCTGATGGTTGGCGGAGGAGGAGCGCGGTGCCGTTCTCCTCCCCGCGCAAGTGGGCGGCGGCTGACTTCGGCGAACACGGCGTGTGGGTGCATGGAGCCGCCGACGTGCTGCTGCCGCGGGGCGATGCGGTGCGCGAGAGCGCGGATCGGGCCGCCGCGGCGGGCGCGCGTGTCGTGTTGCTCGCGCGCGCGTCGTCGCTTCCCGGCTCGGGATCGGCGCCGCCGACCGGTCTCACGGCCGCGGCGCTCGTCTCGCTCGAGGAGCGCATCAGGGGGGACGCGGCCGAGACGCTCGCGTTCTTCGGGCGCGAAGGTGTCTCGCTCAAGGTGATCTCGGGCGACGCGGCCGCCACCGTCGCTGCCGTGGCCCGGCGCGCGGGACTCGCGATCCAAGGTGATCCGGTCGACGCGGACTGCCTGCCGACCGACCCCGACGAGCTCTCCCGGACGGCGGAGGCGCACACCGTCTTCGGTCGCGTCACGCCCGAGCAGAAGCGCGACCTGGTCGCCGCGCTGCAGCGGCGCGGCCACGTCGTCGCCATGACGGGCGACGGCGTCAACGACACGCTCGCGCTGAAGGCCGCCGACCTGGGGATAGCGATGGGAGCCGGAGCGCCGGCGGCGCGCGCCGTCGCCGATCTCGTGCTCTTGGACAGCCGTTTCGCGTCGATCCCCGCGGTCGTCGCGGAGGGCAGGAGGGTGATGTCGAACGTGGAGCGCGTGGCGAACCTGTTCGTCACGAAGACGGTCTACGCGGCGCTCCTCGCGGTGGGCGTGGGGCTGTTCGCCGCCGGCTATCCGCTCCTGCCGCGCCATTTCACGCTGATCGACGCCTTCACGATCGGGATCCCGGGCTTCTTCCTCGCGCTCGCGCCCGCGGCGACGCGGTACCGGCCCGGATTGCTGAAGCGCGTCATGCGGTTCACCGTGGTGTGCGGAGGGGTGATGGCGCTCGCGGGCGCCGGCGTGTATGCGTGGGCGCTCGCCGCCGGCGGCGGGGCCGCTTCCGTCGGGCCGGCGCGCACCGCCGCGGTCGTCGTGCTCCTGCTCGTCGGGCTGTGGGTGCTGTTCGAGTTGTCGCGGCCGCTCACGCGAGGGCGCGCGGCGCTCATCGCCGCCATGATCGCCGGCGTGGCGCTCGTCTTCGTCCTGCCCGCCGTGCGGTCCTTCTTCGCGCTGCCGCTCGCACCCGGCGGTGCCACGCTCGTGGTCGCGGCCGTTGCGGCCGCTTCGTTCGCGTCGATCGACGTCGTCTTGCGCCTCGTCGGTTGGCGCCCCGTTCATGAGGAGGCGAAGGCATCGTGACCGATCCCGCGCAGGGAGCCGGGGGCGGGCCGCGCTCGCAGTCCAGCGGCGGCTCCGCGGCCGCCACAGCGGCCGCCGATGTCCCGGCGGGCGGCTCGGGCCGCCCGTACTTCACCAGCGACTTCGCGAACGCTCGCGAGGAGTGGAAGCGTGTCTTCGCCGAGATCGTCGGCACGTTCGGCCTCGTCCTCGTGGCCGCAGGGGTCCCTGCTCTCGCGGGCGCCGTCGGCATGCCGCACAGCGCGGTGGCCGCCGCGGTCGCGCCCGGGCTCGTCGTGATGGCGCTCATCTACGCGCTCGCCGAAGTGTCGGGGGCGCATTTCAACCCGGCGGTGACGGTCGCCTTCGCGCTGCGCGGCGCCTTCCCGTGGAAGCGCGTGCCCGCGTACGTACTCGGCCAGCTCGTCGGCGCGATCGCCGCGGCCGGCTTGCTGGCGGTCTTCGGTCCGGTGCCCGCCGCCGCGGCCACCTTGCCGGGCGCGCATGTCTCCGCCTTGGCCGCCGTGCTGATGGAGGCGACGCTGACGGCGATGCTCATCATCGTCATCTTGGGCACGGCCTCGAACGCCAAGATCGTCGGCCACAACGCCGCGATCGCCGTGGGAGCGCTCATCGCCGTCGCGGGGCTCGTCGGCGGGCCGGTCACGGGCGGTTCGATGAACCCCGCCCGCTCCTTCGGCATCGACGTCGTGCGGCTGCACTTCGCGAGCAGCTGGATCTACATCGTCGGGCCGCTCCTCGGCGCATTCGTGGCGGTTGCCGTGGCGAGGGTGCTGCGCGGGCCGACCGGACCGGGCGAGGTCGCCGCCGCCGGCGGAGAGGGCGAGGACGACGCGGATCGCGCGTGATCGCGGTCCGGCGCCGACGGCGCGAGCGGGCGCCGAGCGGCTTGACCCTGCGAGCGGCGGGCGGCTAGGATAGCGTGCACTTCACGGCCAGGTAGCTCAGTCGGTAGAGCAGGGGACTGAAAATCCCCGTGTCGGCGGTTCAAGTCCGTCTCTGGCCACCATCGGACGTCATCGGAAGCCTCGCCGTCGCGGCGGGGCTTCCGCGCGTCTGAGCGTTCTCCGCGTCCATCGGACGTTGACACCTAGATGCGAGCAACATATAGTCAGCCACGGACGGATCGGCGCTCGGTCTGAACAGGAGGGACCGCGATGTGCCCGGAAGGCGGAGCCTGTTCGCGCGACAGGTCGTGCGGGCCGGCCGTGCACGGTGGGCGGCCGTGCTGCCGCAGGGCCGGTGGCGGTGGTCGCGGCGCGCTCGTCGAGCCGGCCGCGCTCGCGGCCCTGCTGACGCGATCGGGACACGGCTACGACCTGCGCCGGGAGATCCGCGGATTCACCGGCGGCGAGCTCGAGGTCGACGCAGGCGGGCTGTACCGGGTGCTGCGCCGGCTGGAGGAGGACGGGTTCGTCACGTCGGAATGGGCCCAGGGGATTCCGGCCCGCAGCGCCGTGACTACGAGCTCACCGCCGAAGGGCGTGAGCTGGCCGAGGACTGGGTCGCTCATCTGCGCGAACGGGAGCGCGTCTCGGGGGTGCTCGCGGACGCCCTGTCCCAAGCGCTCGAGAAGAAGACTCACTGACTGGAGGTCGACATGCCCGAACGGATGATCGTGGCGGTTCCTTCGCAAGGCGCGGGCGGCATGGCGTCGGAGCGCTCCGGCCACTTCGGCCACTGCGACTCGTTCACCGTCGTCGAGATCGACGGCGACACCGTCGAGCGCGTTGGGATCGTGGAGAATCCGCCCCACACCGAGAACGGCTGCCTCGCGCCGGTCGGCCTGCTGGCGTCACGTGGCGTCACCGCGATCGTCGCGGGCGGGATGGGGGCGCGGCCGCTGGCGGGGTTCGAGGCGGCGGGCATCACCGTGTACTTCGACGACGCGAGCGCTCTCGTGGGCGACGCCGTCGCCCGCTTCCTCGATGGGCGCCGCGAGGTCATGGACGGCCGTCACACCTGCCGCCACTAGCGGCCTCGGCCCGGTGCCCCGCGCCGCGGCGTGCGGGCCGGCTAGGCGCGTCTGAGGGCGTCGGCCAACGTCGGCGGCAGCCCGGCGTCGATGATGGCGGCCGCGACGGCCTCGACGTCGTAGACCGCTCGGTGCACCGCGACGCCGGCCCATACCTCCGTCCGGCCCGCTGGGGCGGCGGCAGGGTCGGGGACAGCGGCCGTGACCTCGCTTCGACGCCCGAAGAGCAGCTCCACCCAGCACGCGCGCGGGTCGCCGTCCTTGGGCTTGCCCACAGAGCCGCTGCTCACGTAGTGGACGGGTCGGCCGTCGGCGGCCACGAGCACGCGATGGTAGGGGACGTGGACGTGCCCCACGCACACCACGTCCGCGCTCGCCGCGTCCGCCAGGCGGGCGAGCTGCGCGTCCGAGCGGTCGGGCAGCAGGTACTCGTTGATCTTGCGCGGGCTGCCGTGCGCGAGCAGGACGCGCACGCCTCTCTCCGAGAAGCGAACGGTCTCCGGCAGCGCCGCGAGCCAGGCGTGGTCCCGATCGTCCAGGGCCGCGTCCGTGAACGCATACGACGCGGCGCCGTCGGCCCTCTCCTGTTCGGTGCGGTAGTAGCAGCCGCACTCGCCCCGGCGGTTGCCGACCCCGTCGTCGTAGTTCCCGCGGATGGCCGGTATGCCGAGCGAGCGGACGCGTTCGATCACGCCGGCGGGGTCGGGCCCGTATCCGACGAGGTCCCCCAGGCAATACAGCTCCTCGATGCCCGCGGCCGCGATGTCGGCCAGCACTGCGTCGAGCGCCGGCAGATCGCCGTGCACGTCGGACAGGAGGGCGACGCGTCTCATCTCGGCATCGGTCCTCCGGCCCGGCGCCGAGGCGCGGCGTCGTCGGCACGGTGGCGGTCGAGCAAGCCCAGCCGCCGCGCGACGCGCGCGCTCACGAGCGTTGCTCGATGCGGCGGCCGGTGAGGAGCGCGAGCTGGGCGATCGCGTCGTCGAGCGCGTCCGTCCGGACGCGGTAGTACACCCACACGCCGCGCTTCTTCGCGGTGACCAGTCCGGCTTCGACGAGCGACTTCATGTGATGCGACACGGTCGGCGCCCCGATGCCCAGCCGCTCGACCAGCACGCAGGCGCACACGCCGTCCGGCGAGCAGCAACGGGGGTCGTCCTCGTGGGCTCCGCACTGCAGCACGGCGAGGATCTCACGCCTCGTCGGCGACGCGAGCGCCCGAAAGACGAGGTCGGTGGCATCGCTGGCGGAGGCCGCCGCGGTCACGGGTGCGCCTTCGGCGGCGGGTGTCTTCTCCACTATCGGGCTCCGCCCTCTAAGAGTTCGACGAGCATCGAAACAATAACGGGCGGCACGCCGGAAGGCAAGCGCCGTTCGCTGCCGAGGCGGCCCCCTCGCGACACGCCTTCGCGAGGCGCGACGCACCCCGGAACGAGCGGCGACTCCCTGGATTGGGAACATCTCTCATCGGGATGTGGGCCGCGGCGGCGGACCCGTTCGACGAAGAAGGGCTCCGGTCTCCGGAGCCCTTCTTCGTGCTGGAGACGGCGTGCCGCCCCCGTCACACGCCGTTCACGCCTGCGGCGGGGTGGCCGCGGGCGGTGCGGGCGGAGTCTGCATCCCCGGCTGGCTGGCGTCGAGCGCGCTCATGATGCGTTCGAACTCCGCGCGATCGATCCTGCCGGCTGCGTACCGCATGGCCGCGATGCGCCTCGGATCGGCGTTCTCCTGCCAGTGGTCGTGGTGCAGCCAACGCTCGTCGCGATGGTGATGGTGCGTCACGCCACGCACGATGAGCGCGACGATCAGGAGTACGAACAGCAGCTGGAACAGTCCGCCGAACATGAACGTCGGCCAGAGGAACAATCGGTACATCGAAGTCTCCTTTGTGTGCGGTCGGGCGCCGAGCCGGATGCCCATTCGGTGCAGCTAGTCCGCTGCCAAGATAGCGTAGATCTTCTTGCGTGCCTCGGTCAGTATGGCCGCGGCCGCCGAGCGCTCTTCGTCGGTGGCGGTACCGGCGAGCTGCCGCACAGCACCGAACAGCTTGCCCGTCGCCTCGCGCAGCTCGTTCGCCGAGCCGGCTTCCGCGGCCGTGTCCCAGGGCGCCCGGGCGTCTCCGATGGCCGCCACGGCGCTCCGGCCCTCGTCGGTCAACCGGAAGACACGCTTGCCGTCGGACTCCTCGCTCGCCACGAGGCCGATGTCCTCGAGGAGCTGGAGCGTCGGGTAGACGGATCCGGCGCTCGGACGCCACATGCCCTCGCTGCGGCCCGACAGCTCCTGGATGATCTGGTAGCCGTGCATGGGCTGCTCGGACAACAGACGCAGGATGGCGCTCCGCACGTCCCCACGCCGGGCGCGTCCCGGCCCGCCCCAGCCGCCCAGCATGTCCGCGCTCATGCGCGGACCGAATCCCGGATGACCGTGGTGGCCGCGTCCGCGCCCACACTCGCCGTCGGCCCGGTGGTGATGACGGCCGTGAAGCTCGGAGCGGCTGTCGTGCTGCTCGTTGTCATCGCTCATCGCCGTACCTCCTATCGATATGACACGATATATCGCTTACGACGATATCACGATACCCCGCCGAGGACGACCGCGCCAGACGAACGGTACGCCGCGTCTACTCGAGTGCGGCGTGCGACCCGTCGCAGTACGGCGGCTTGTTGGTGAGTCCGCAGTTGCAGACCGCGGCGGTCTGCGCCTCCTCGACCTGGAACGGCAGTGGCGTGAGCCCGCTCCCGACGTGCGAACCGTCGCAGTACGGCACCGTCCGCGTCCTCCCGCACTGGCACCAGAAGTACGTCCCGACGCCGAGCTCGGTCACGAGCGGATGCGACGCGGCTTCGTCATTCTCGAATCTCATGGGTCCCTCCCGATGCCCTGAGCGTCCACGAGAAGAAGGTACCCACGACGGCCGGCCCGGCTCCACTCGGCCGCGTGCCGCTCAGTACCAGCGGTAGTGGCCCGTGATCGGATACGCGAACAGCCGGTCCTGGATGCGCACTCCGGAGCCGATGTTGTGCACCACGCAGTAGCGCGTGCCGCTCGAGTCCAGGTCCGTCGAGACGATGCCTATGTGCGATCCCGGCACGGACCAGGTGACGACGTCGCCGGGCCAGTAGTCCTTCGGGTTCCTGGTCACGGGCAGCGACTTGCCCATCCGCGTGAAGAACACCTGCAGGTTGGGGACCCGGCGCTGGTCGATGTTCGGGTCGGGCGCCGTGAGCCCCCAGAGGTGCGGGTAGTGGGAGAAGGCCTCGAGCATGTCCTCGTGCACCTCGACCTGCAGGTCGATGCCCATGGCCCTGAAGGCGCGGATCACGACGTCGGTGCACGCTCCGCGGTCGATCGGCACGTCCCCACCCGGATACGCGATCGGCGTGTAGCTCGCGTCGTAGCGGATGGTGACGCCGACCTGCGACATCGCCGCCTGCGCCAGTCGTCGGGCACCGGCGCTGCTGCGGTCCCAGGCCGGCCGCGACTGTGCCGTGGTCCGGCGGCCGACCCCGGCGGTCGCGCCACCGCCGATGCCGCGCGCCCACAGCGCCGCGCCCGCGCCGAGCAGCACGAGCACGCCGAGGGCGACGAGTCCGGTGCGCATCAGCCGGCGTCGCCGGCGACCGTGGAGACGTGGCCTCGACGTCCGTGGCCGGCGCTCGGCCGGCCTGTGGTCACCGCCGCCGGACAGCTCCATGATCGCCCCCAACAGTCGCCGCTGCCCATGCTAGGACGCCATCCGGGCGCCGCTCCTGTACCGATACCCGACCGTCGCATCTCCTCCCGCTGGCAGGCCGGCGGCAGGCGGTCCGGCGCGCGGGCCCGGGGTATCATTCTCGCGGCGGCGGGCCGTCCGGGCTCGCACCGCTCGACCGGGTCGTCAGCGGCAGGAGTCATCGATGCGAAGCGCGTATGCGATCGGTCTTGACGTCGGAGGCACGCGGATCGCGGCCGGCCTGGTCGAGCGCAAGGGCCGCATCGTGCGCCAGGCGAAGCTCTCCACGCCGAAGGAGGCCGGCCCGTTCGCGATCGTCGACGCCATCACCGGCGCCATCGCGGAGATCACGAACGGCGTGCACCCATCCGAGGTCGCGGGCGTGGGGATCGGCCTGCCGGCACAGATCGACTTCAACAAGCAGACGGTCGAGTTCTGCACCAACCTGCCGATCGCGGGCGTGGACATGCGCGGACTGGTGATGTCGCGCGTCAAGTATCCGGTGACGATCGACAACGACGGTCACATGGCGGCGCTCGGCGAGTGGAGCTTCGGAGCGGCGCGCAAGCTCAGGGATTTCGTGATGGTGACGCTCGGCACCGGCGTGGGCGGCGGCATCTTCATCGGCGGCAAGCTGTCTCGCGGTTACCGCGGGTTCGGCGGCGAGGTCGGGCACATGGTGCTCGACCTCCAGGGACCGCCCTGCCCCTGCGGCGGCACAGGCCACCTCGAGTCGTTCGCCGCGCGGCGCGCGATCATCCGCGACGCCCGCGAGGCCACCGAGACGTACCACGGATCGAGCATCAAGAGGCTCGCCGGGGACGACCTCGACGCCATCACGGCCGAGATGGTCATCGAAGCCGCCAACGCCGGGGACGAGGCGGCCGTCGAGATCATGGGTCGCGTCGGCGACCTACTCGGGCGCGCGCTCGTCGGTCTCGTCAACGTGCTCAACCCCCAGGCGATCGTCGTCGGCGGGGGTATCGGAGAGAGCTGCCCGCTCGTGCTGCAGCGCGCCTCGGAGCGCATCTCGGGAGAGGCGCTCGCGGGGCGGATCGACGTGCGTGTCGTGCCGGCGGAACTGGGCAACGACGCCGGCGTCGCGGGCGCGGCGGCGCTCGCATTCGAGGACCACGATTCGAGAGAAGGGCTCCACTAGATGAGCGCCACGGTCTTCTTCGCACCCGTCCGGTCGGTCAAGAAGCTGTCCATGGTGGCCCGTGCCGGGTCGCTCCTGGAGCGCGCGGGTCTCGGCGCGACGATCGCCGAGAACGATATCGTGGCCGTGAAGCTGCACTTCGGCGAGGCCGGCAATACCGGCTTCGTCCACCCGGTGTTCGTCCGCGAGGTGGTCGCCCGGATCAAGAAGGCGGGCGGCAAGCCGTTCCTGACCGACGCGAACACGCTGTATAGCGGCATGCGCTCCAACGCGGTCGATCATGTCCGGTGCGCGATCCAGAACGGGTTCGGCTTCGCCACCGTGGATGCGCCGATCGTCATCGCCGACGGCATCGACGGGCGCGACGCGGTCGACGTGCGGGTCGACGGCGAGCACTTCGAGACCGTGCGGATCGGAGCCGCGGCCGTGCGCGCCGACGCGATGGTCGTCGTGACGCACGTGAAGGGCCATGAGGCCGCCGGCTTCGGGGGGGCGCTGAAGAACGTCGGCATGGGGCTCGGCTGCCGGTCCGCGAAACAGCGTATGCACGCCGACTTCAGTCCGAAGGTCGATCCCGAGCTCTGCACCGCGTGCAGCCGATGCGTGAAGTGGTGCCCCGTCCACGCCATCGCCATCGGCCCGGACAGAGTGGCCACGGTCGACTACGCGACCTGCTACGGCTGCGGCGAATGCGTCGCGGCGTGCCCGTCGGGCGCGATCGCCGTCCAATGGCGGCAGAAGCCCGAGGCCCTGCAGGAGAAGATCGTCGAGCACGTCCGGGGCGCGCTCGCGGGCAAGGAGGGCAAGGTCGTCTACATCTCCTTCGTCACCTCCGTCTCGCCCGACTGCGATTGCTGGGCGTTCTCGGACGCGCCGATCGTGGGCGACATCGGCGTCCTCGCCTCGACGGACATCGTCGCCATCGATCGCGCCGCCTACGATCTAGTCACGGCCGCGGCCGGCCTTCCCGGGTCTCGAGGGGAAGGTCTCGGGCAGGGCGCGGACAAGTTCACCGCCGTCACCGGCGTGGACGGGACCCGCGCCATCACGTACGCGGAACAGCTCGGGCTGGGCACGACGGACTACGAGTTGGTCACGGTCGCTTAGACGTCAGGGGGAGACATGGACTACGGAGCGGTCCTGCAGCGCGCATGGCACGAAACGTGGCGCTACAAGATCCTGTGGCTCTTCGGGTTCTTCGTGGGCGGCGCCTCAGCGTCGTCGTCCAACAACAGCGCCAATACGGGGTCCGTCGGCGCGGCGCCGACGGCGGTGACTCCCGCATCGATCGACGCGGCAGCCCGAGTGGTGCGGGACTTCGTGATCCAGAACGGCGCGCTGATCGTGTCGCTCCTTGTGCTGGTGACCGCGATCGGCCTGCTCTTCCTCGTCATCTCCGTGGCGGCCCAGGGGGCGCTCATCCATCTCGTCAACGAGGGTGAGGAGGGCCGGCCTGTCCGCGGCGGCGCGGGCTGGCGCGTCGGCTTCACGAAGTGGTGGCGCGTGTTCGGCGTCGACTTCCTGACGGGGCTGCCGATCCTCGTGCTGTTCGCCGGCATGACGGCGATCGGTGTGGTCGCCGTTATCAGCGCTGTCGACCGGGTCGGCGGATTCGTGGCGTTGGCGACGCAGGGCTCGGCCGCGGTAGCCGCGGTGCTGATGTCTCTTCTGGGCGTGGGCCTCGTCGAGATCGTCCTCCTCGTCGTCGCGCTCGTCGTCGGCGTCATCCTGGGTATCGTGCGCGAGATCGCGGTGCGCTATGCCGTCTTGCAGGAGATGCGTGTCGTCGCGTCCTTGAAGGCGGGCTGGCGCGACCTGTGGGCGCGGCGCGGGGCCTTTCTCATGTGGCTCATCCTTCTCGGCATCGGTATCGCGTATGCCGTCGTGGTCGGGATCATCGCGGCGATCTTCGAGGTGCCGGCGGCGCTGGGAGCGGGGGCGGTGGCCGGCGGCTTGGCCGGCCTGGTGTCGCTGCTGCTCATCATCCCGAGCGCCGCGTTCGCCGCGTTCGGATACGCGGCGTGGACGGTGTTCTTCCGACGCATGACGGGGATGGAGCGGCCGGCTCCCGCCGGCTCGCTCGGCGGCGGTGTGCCGGAGACGCCCGTGCCGCCCGCGCCCGTGCAGCCGCCCGCGGGGCCGCCCGCCGGGCCCGTGCCACCCGCCGGCCCGCCCGCGCCCGTGCAGCCGCCCGCCGGTGCCTGAGGGGCGCCTCATCGTCTGCGCGACCCCCATCGGCAACTTGGGCGACGTGACGCTGCGCGTTCTCGACGCGCTGCGTGCGGCGGATGTGATCGAGGCGGAGGACACGCGTGTGACGCGTCGGCTTCTCGCGCGCAACGACATCCACACTCCTCTGGAGCCGTACCACGCGAAGAACCTCGACCGCCGCACCCCGGAGGTCGTCGCGCGGATGCGGTCGGGGCGATCGGTGGCGCTCGTGAGCGACGCCGGCACGCCGGGCATCTCCGACCCGGGTGCCCGCCTCGTCGATGCCTGCCTCGAGGCCGGGTTGCCCGTCGAGGTGCTTCCCGGGCCCAGCGCCATCATCACCGCGCTCGTCGCGAGCGGGCTGCCCACGCACCACTTCTACTTCGGCGGCTTCCTGCCGCGAAGGGCAGGCGAGCAGCGGCGGATGCTCGAGAGCCTCTCGGCGCTCGATGCCACGCTCGTCTTCTACGAGTCACCGCGCCGGGCGGCCACGACGGCGTCGGCGATCGCAGAGGTGATGCCGCACCGGAGAGCGGCCATGGCGCGCGAACTCACCAAGATCCATGAGGAGGTCGCGCGCGATGAGACCGGGGCGCTGGCCGCGCAGCTGGCCGAGCGCGAGTTGAAGGGCGAGGTCGTGCTCCTGGTCGGCCCTCCCGAGCAGGCACGAACGGCCGGAGCCGGATGCGGCCGCCGTGCGTGCGCGCGTGGACGAGCTCGTCGCGAGCGGAATGAGCCGCAAGGACGCCGTGAGCCGCGCGTCCGACGAGACGGGGTTGCCGCGCAACGCCGTCTACGCGGCGGCTGTGGGCGGCACCGGCCGCGCGCGCCAGCGGCGCTAGGTCCGCTTCACCGCGTCGACGCAGTTCGCGCAGACGGACGCGGTCGCGGACCCGTACCACGTTCTGGTCGCTGCCGCACAGCGCGCACAGGTCGCGAGGCTTCTCGAGGATGATGCGGTCGCCCTCGACGGAGATCGAGAGCGGGTCCTTCACCTTGATGCCGAGGGTTCGCCGCAGCTCCATCGGGATGACGATCCGTCCGAGGTCGTCGACCCGTCGGACGATGCCGGTGTCCGCCATGCCTGTCGCCTCCCGTTCGTGCGATGCGGGCTCGTTGGTAGAATGCCGAAGAAGTGTCGAGCGGCCCTCGGGCCCCTCGGGATTGCCTAATCCTACCTTCCCAACGCGAGAGTAGCGTAACGCACATGCAGCAGCCGCCGTTCTACCTCACGACGCCCATCTACTACGTGAACTCGGTGCCGCACCTCGGCACGGCGTACACGACGATCGCCGCCGACGCGCTGGCCCGGTACCGGCAGGCTGCACGGCGACGACGTCCACTTCCTCACCGGCCTCGACGAGCACGGCCAGAAGGTCGCGCAGGCCGCCGAGAAGGGCGGCGTCGACTCCGCAGGCCTGGGTGGACGCCATCGCACCGAAGTTCCTCGAGACGTGGGCGATGCTCGACATCTCGCAACGACGACTTCATCCGCACCACCGAGCCGCGCCACGAGCAGCGGCGCGCAGGGCTTCCTGCAGACGCTGAAGGACAACGGCGACCTCTACCAGGGCCGCTACGAGGGCTGGTACTGCCTGCCCGACGAGACCTTCTACACGGAGGACCAGCTCGCGGAGGGCGGCTGTTGCCCGCAGTGCGGCCGCGAGGTGCAGTTCATCAGCGAGGACAACTGGTTCTTCCGCTCTCCGCCTACCAGGACCGGCTGCTCGAGTACTACGAGGCGCACCCGCGACTTCGTCCAGCCCGAGACGCGCCGCAACGAGGTCGTCAGCGTTCGTCGCCGGCGGCCTGCGGGACCTGTCGGTCTCGCGCACGACGTTCACCTGGGGCATCCCGCTCCCGTTCGACCCGACCACGTCGATCTACGTGTGGTTCGACGCGCTCATCAACTACATCACGGCGGTCGGCTACGGCGCCGACGGCACGAACGCGTTCGACCGGCCCGCTCGCACACTACTGGCCGGCGCAGTACCACTTCGTCGGCAAGGACATCATCCGGTTCCACTGCGTGATCTGGCCGGCGATGCTCATGGCGGCCGGGCTGCCGCTGCCCGAGCGCGTCTTCGCCCACGGCTTCCTGCTCACCAAGGGCGAGAAGATGAGCAAGTCGAAGGGCAACGCGATCGTCGCCCGCCGACCTGGTCGCAGCGTTCGGCGTCGACGCCTACCGCTACTACTTCCTGCGCGAGGTGCAGTTCGGGGCCGACGGCTCGATCTCGATCGAGTCGATGGTGCAGCGCTACAACGGCGACCTCGCCAACGACTGGGGCAACCTCGTCTCCCGCCTGCTCAACATGATGGAGAAGTACTGCGGCGGTGTCGTGCCCGCGCCGCCGGCCGCGCCGGCACGACGACGGACGCGGAGCTCGATCGCGCTGGCGTCGGCGCTCCCCGCGCGCGTACGAGGAGCGCATGCTCGACCTCGACTACGTCGGCGCGCTCGAGGCCACGTGGGAGGTCGTCAAGCGCACGAACCGCTACATCGAGGACTCGGCGCCGTGGAACCTCGCGAAGTCGGAGGAGACCGCCTCGCGGCTCGACGCCGTGCTCTACAACGCGCTCGAAGCCGTGCGCATCGCCGCGCTGTTCACGTCGCGCCGGTCATGCCGAACACGTCGGCCGAGGTGTGGCGCAGGCTGGGTCTCGGCGACGTGCTCGCCGTCAGACGACGTCGGCCGCCGCCGCGCGCTGGGGCGGGCTGCCCGCCGGCGTCGCGCGTAGAGAAGGGCGAGGCGCTCTTCCCGCGCATCCACGAGGAAGCGGAGTAGCGAACACCGATGGCCGAGGAACGCGCGCGCAGGCCGTCCTTCCCCGGCTCGGGCAAGCCGGTCGTGCTTCCCGCGTCTCGGCGCCGCCGTCGCCGACACGCACGCGCATCTCGACATGCTCGAGGACCCGGCGGGCGCTCTCGCGCGCGCCGCGCGCGCCGGCGTCGACGCTCGTCTGCACGATCGTCGACCCGACCGAGGAGCCCGAGGTCACGCTCGAGGGCTTCCGCCGCTGGCTCGACGCGGCCGCGGAGGAGCTCGCACGTGGCGGCGCCGGCGGAGACACGCCGTGCCCGAACGTCCGGCTCATCGTCGGCGTGCACCCGCACAACGCGCAGCGGTACGCGGCCGACCTGCGGCGTCGCGGTCGCGCGAGCTGGCCGGCGACCTCGGCCGCGGTGTCGTGGCCGGCGTCGGCGAGATCGGGCTCGACTTCCACTACGACTACTCGCCGCGCGACGACGCAGCGTGCCGCGTTCCGCCGACCAGCTGGCTCTCGCCGCACGAGCTTGGCCTGCCGGCCACGGTGCACCTGCGCGAGGCGCACGAGGAGGGGCTCGCGATCCTGGCCGAGGTGGGCGTGCCCGAGGCCGGCTGCATCATCCACTGCTTCACCGAGGGCGCCGAGCATGGTCGAGCGCTTCCTCGCGCTCGACCCGGCGTCGCGATCTCGTTCGCCGGCCCGGTCACGTTCGCGAAGGCCGAGCAGGTGCGCGAGGCGGCTCGCGGTCGTGCCGCTCGACCGCATCCTCACCGAGACCGACAGCCCCTTCCTGGCGCCGGCGCCGTACCGTGGCGAGCCGAACGAGCCCGCATTCGTCGACGCTGAACGCGGCACGGCTGGCCGAGGTCCGCGGCGCCGATCCGGCTGACGTCGCACGCGCGACGCTCGCGCAACGCGCGTCGCGTCTTCCTGGCGGCGGGGACGACCGCATGAGCGCGTCGCGAGACTCGGTGCGCCTGCTCGCGATCGCGGGCAGCCCTCGCCGGCACGGCAACAGCGAGCGCCTGCTCGACGCGTGCGTCGCCGGCGCGCGTGACGCGGGCGCGCGAGGTCGACGAACTCGTCGTGGTCGAGGAGGACATCGCGCCGTGCCTCGGCTGCAACGCCTGCTCCACGGACGGGCGATGCGTCGCTGCGCGACGGCATGCGATCGGTGTATCCGCGCATCGACGCGGCCGACGCCATCGTCGTCGCGACGCCGGTCTTCTTCGCGACCGTGCCGGCGGTGCTCAAGGCCTTCTACGACCGCTGCCAGCCGTACTGGGCGCGTCGCTACGTACTGCACCAGCCGATCGAGCGGCGTCGTCCCGGCGGGTTGTTGCTGGTCGGCGGTGGCGGCGACCCGTACGGTCACGAGTGCGCCGAGACCACCACGCGGAGCGTCTTCGCGGTGCTCGGGCTCGATTACCGAGGCGAGGTGTTCGCCCGCGCCGATTCGCCCTCAGAGATCGGCGGCCAGCCCGACGCGCTGGGCCGCGCACGCCTTCTGGGAGTCACGCTCGTGGACGACGCGCGGGGGCGCCGATAGCGCTCGACGAGGCCTCGGCTCGGGGTCTGTCGCGGCCTTCGGAAGCATCGTTTCGAGGCGCGCGCGAGTTCGTTCCGTGCCGACCTGCCCGTTTGTGCAGCCCCTCCGGACTCGCTTACAATGGCGACTCGTCACTCTTTCGTCACCGAGTCGTTGCCGCAACGCAGGGGGTCACGTTTTGGGGAAGCCGGCACGCCCGGCGCGGTTCCTGAAGATCAGATACACGGTCGCACTCCTCATCGCAGCACTCGTCGCTCTCGCAGGACTCAGCGGTTTCGCATGGGCGGACAGGAACGTCACACTCCTCGTCGACGGACAGTCGACGAGCCTCGTCGCGCATGGTGGAGACGTGGCGTCGTTGCTTCAACAGGCGGACGTCACGGTCGGCAAGGACGACTTGGTGAGCCCCGATCCGTCGACGCCGCTCACCGACGGCGAGGTCGTCGTCGTCCGCCATGCCGTCCCCGTCACGCTCGACTACGACGGCAAGACGTTCACGCTGCATGTGGTCGGCGGGAGCGTCGCGGACGCACTCGTCATCGACGGCCTCGATCCGACGGGCGGCCTCACGGTGACGCCGTCGGTCGAGACGTCCCTGCAGCCCGGCATGACGATCGTGGCGACGGACGTCTTCGTGCGCGTCAGCGAAGAGCAGATCGCCGTTCCGTACGAGACGGTCGTCCGCGGTGACGCGTCGCTGCCGGCGGGCGCGAAGGTCGTCGTGCGCAAGGGGCGCCCGGGCACCGCCATCCGTGTCTGGCAGGCGCTGGTCACGGGAGGCGTCCAGGGCAAGCGCACCGTGCGGTCGGTGGAGGTCTCACTCCCGCGGTCTCCGGACTCGTCAGGGTGGGCGCCGCGCGTGCGTTCCGCCAGGTGATCAGCAGCGCCGGCTCCGCGCCGTCACAGCCTTCCAAGCCCGCGCCCGCTCCGCCGATCGTCGGCAACGAGCTGAAGCTCGAGTCGACCGCCTACACACCCTTCGAATGCGGGAAGGACGCCGACTGGGTCGCGTCCGAGCGGCGCCGGTATCACATCCCCGTGGGCTGGGGCATCATCGCCGTCGACCCGTCGGTCATCAAGCTGGGCTCGCGGGTCTTCGTCGAGGGATACGGCTACGCGGTGGCCGCCGACACGGGCGGCGCCATCCACGGGGACATCATCGACGTGTGCTTCTGGGGAGCGGACCTGAACGCGCCGGTCACGACCCCCGCGCCCGAAGCTCAGCGGGCGGCGGCCGCCGAGGCCACGGCGAACTGGGGACGCCGTTACGGCGTGCGCGTCACGATCCTGAACTGACGTGGCCGTCCACTCTCCGCTCGCCGCGCCGTCGGCGACGCGGGCGGCGCTCGCCGCTCACGGCATCGTCCTGAAGAAGTCGCTGGGACAGCACTTCCTCGTCGACGACAACATCGTGGGCAAGATCCTCGAACTCGCGCGCATCACGCACGAGACGCCCCCGTCCTGGAGGTCGGTCCGGGTATCGGCACGCTCACCGGCGCCCTGTGCCGCGAGGCGGGGCACGTGGTAGCCGTCGAGCGTGACCGCACGCTGCTGCCGGCGCTGCACGAGACGGTGGCGGGCTGCGGGAACGTCACCGTCGTGGTCGCGGACGCGGTCACCGTGCCGACCGAGTCGCTGCGCTCCGACCTCGGGATCGCCGGTGGCGCTCGTCGCCAACCTGCCCTACGCCGTGGCGGCGACCGTCGTGCTGCGGTTCTTCGAGGAGATGCCCGAGCTCGAGAGCGCGACGGTGATGGTGCAGTCGGAGGTGGCCGATCGCATGGCCGCCGGCCCCGGCGGCAAGGACTACGGCGCCTACACCGTCAAGCTGCGCATGTTCGCCGAGCCGGCCGGGCGCTTCCCCGTGCCGCGCGGGCTGCTTCATGCCGCCGCCGCGCGTCGACTCGGCGGTGCTGCGACTCGAGCGCGTCGAGCGGGCGGAGCCGCCCGACCTCGTCGCCGCGGCGGCACGTCTCGCCGAGGCCGCGTTCGGCCAGAGACGCAAGACGCTCCGCAACTCCATCCTCGCGTGCGCCGCCGTTGGCCCGACGCGCTCGACGCGGCGCTCGCGCGCACCGGCATCGACGGCCGGCGCCGCGCCGAGACGCTGAGCGTGGAGGAATACCTGCTGCTCGCGGGGCATATCGGCACCGCGCGGGACGCGCACGATTGAAAAAAGGGCCTCTGAGCTGTATAATCACGCCTTTAAGGAGGCGGTGGTATTGGAGTCGATGAATCAGATGGAAGTCGTGGGTCGCATCCGTAGCGATCTGCAGTCGCTCATGGGCACGCGCATGCGCCTGAGGGCGAACATGGGACGCTCGAAGATCGTCGAGCGCGAAGGGGTCCTCGAAGAGACACACCCCGCGCTCTTCGTCGTGAAGGTGCAGGAGAAGCGCGAGCGCACGGCCCGCGTCTCGTATTCGTACGTGGACGTGCTGACCGGCACGGTGGAGCTCACGCACCCCGACAGCGGGGAGAGCGTGTTCCCCTGGCTGAACTAGCCGGCCGTCTCACGGACGTCAGGCGAACAGGCAGCGCGGCGCCGCCTTGCGAGGCAGGGGCGCCGCGTTTTCGCGCTCGGCGAGGGGATGGCGCGTGACGCCGCTGACGATCGAGGCACCCGCGAAGCTCAATCTCTATCTCGAGGTCGGCCGGCCGCGCCCGGACGGCTATCACGATGTCCGCACGGTGCTCGTGACGCTCGACCTGCACGACACGGTCGTCGTCGAGCAGTCCGACCGCTTGAGTGTGGTCTGCTCGCCGGCCGTCACCGCGGAGCCCTCCGACAACCTCGCCTGGAAGGCCGCCGAGGCGTTCGGCCGGGCCGTCGGCCGGGAACCGGCGTTCGCGGTCACCGTGGAGAAGCGCATCCCCGCGGCGGCGGGTCTCGGGGGCGGCAGCGCCGACGCCGCCGCCGTGCTCGCGGCCCTCGCGGCGGCCTGGAGCGTCCCGGCCGACGACCCGAGGTTGTCCGCGGTGGCGCGTGAGCTCGGCGCGGACGTCCCGTTCCTCATGGCGGGCGGTTGCGCCCTCTACGAGGGCAGAGGCGACCGGATCGTTCGAAGGCTGCCGCTCCCGCACGTCGCCTTCGCCCTGGTCAATCCCGGCACGCCGCTCTCGACAGCCGAAGCCTACGCCGCCTTCGACCGTGCGGCGCGAACGCCCATGCCGGGCCCGCGGCACGTGACGGACGCGATCCGCTTCGGTGACGCGGTGGCGCTCGGGGCCTCGGTGTCGGACAACATGACCGGATCCTCCTCCGTGCTGGTGCCCTCGATATGGCAGGCGCTAGCATCTGTTCGGGACGCGCCGGGATGCCTCGGTGCGGCGATGGCGGGCAGCGGCGCGACCGTGTTCGGCGTCTTCGAGCATCGGGAGGGCGCGGATGCGGCCGCCGAAGCGGCCGCGCGTCCGGGCTGGTGGACCGCGAGTGCGGAGCCGCGGAGCGATGGGACGAACTCGCAGACAGGAGTGAAGCCGTGACGGTCACGAAAGCGGACGCAGTGATCCTGGCCGGAGGCGACGGGGAGGTCATCGACCCGTCGTGCAGGTTCAAGGGCCTTGTTCCGGTCGCGGGGAAGCCGCTCGTGGAGTGGGTGGTCGACGCCTTCCGCGCGGCCGAACTCGTCAACGAGATCGCCGTCGTGATCCCGACCGCCGAGAACCTCGGAGATTGGGTCGACCGCGTCGACAAGCTGGTCGTGTCCGATCGCGACTTCATGGACAACGTGATCGCGGGTGCGGCGTCGTTCCGGGAGGAGCGGCAGGTGATCGTCGCCACCGGCGACATCCCGCTCCTCACAGGCGAGGCCGTGGACGCGTTCCTGTTCGACGGCCTGAAGACCGAGGCCGACTTCGTCTATCCGCTCGTCCCGCACGACGAGATCGAAGCGGCGTATCCGGGCGTCCAGCGGACGTACTTCCGGCTCAAGACCGGGCATTTCACCGGCGGCAACGCGATGATCGTGAACCCCACGCTGCTCCCGGCGGTGCGCGAGATCGGGCAGCGCATGTTCCGCGACCGCAAGAACGCGGTGGCGCTCGTGAAGACGGCCGGCGTGCGTTTCCTGGTCAAGTTCGTCTTCGGGCAGCTCGCGCCCGAGGACCTCGCGGGCAAGATACAGCAGGTGTTGGGCGGCACCGGAGCGGCGGTGGTGGTGCACCATCCGTCGATCGGGATGGACGTCGACAAGCCGAGCGATCTCGAGGTCGCCGAGCGGCTGCTCCTGCCACGCGGCTGACCGCTCGGAGGGGCCGGGGCGACGTTCGCACAGGTGAATCGACCTATCGAGCAGGAGAGGCGGCGCGGACGGCGAACAGACCGGTCGGGGGGATCGCCGCTTGACGGCTCGAACGGTACGGGGGGACCGAGGAAGATGCAGATCACCAAGGTCACGCTTCGACCTGTCGCGATGAACAAGGTGTGCGCCATCGCGAGCGTCGTGTTCGACGACGAGTTCGTCGTCCATGACCTGAGGGTGGTGAACGGCGACAAGGGGCTGTTCGTCGCCATGCCGTCGCGGAAGCTGCCCAACGGGGAGTTCCGGGACATCTGCCACCCCATCAACAGCGACGCTCGACAGGGCATACAAGCGGCCGTGCTCGAGCAGTTCGCGGCGGACGGCGGTCTCGACGTACTTCCTGAACGCCGGCGCCTCCGCCGCCGCGGAGAGCGCCAACGCGTACGAGTGACCGGTCCCGTCGGCAGGCGGTGCCGGGAGAAGCGTCGTGAGCTGGAGCGGTCCACGAAGCCCTGCCCGCTCGGTCCGGCGAGGCTGAGAGAGCGCGGGATTCTGCTACACTTCCCGGGTACCTTGGGGCGTCGCCAAGCGGTAAGGCAGGGGACTTTGGATCCCCTATCCGCAGGTTCGAATCCTGCCGCCCCAGCCAGCCGTCTCGAGGTCAGCCGGCTCAGCAGCGAGCCCGGCGTGCGCCATGCCCCCCGATCGAGGAGTCACCCACCGCCATGCAGGCCGCCGCGATCGTTCTTGCCGCTGGCGAAGGCACGCGGATGCGCTCGGCGCACCCGAAGGTCGCGCACGAGTATCCTCGGAGTCCCGCTCGTGCGCTACGTGATCGACGCCGCGCACGAGGGCGGGATCGAGCGCGTCGTGACGGTGGTCGGCCACCGCTCGGACGAGGTGACGCCGCTCGTCGCGCGACACCGTGGCGGTCGTGCAGGAGGACCAGCTCGGCACCGGCCATGCGGTCGAGTGCGCGCGGTCCGAGTCTCGCCGGATTCCGAGGCGCCCTCGTCGTGCTCGCCGGCGACGTGCCGCTGCTCCGCGCCGAGACGATCCGCGACCTGATCGCGACGTTCGAGTCGGCCGGCGCGGCCTGCGTCATGCTCACCGCTCGATTCCCTGACCCGACCGGCTACGGGCGCATCGTGCGCGACGAGGACGGTGGCGTGACGGCGATCGTCGAGCAGAAGGACCTCGGCCGGCGAGGACGCTCGGCATCGACGAGTGCAACGTCGGCATCTACTGCTTCGACGCCGCCGCGCTCTTCGCGCGCATCGACCGGCTGGAACCGGAGAACGCGCAGCGCGAGCTACTACCTGACCGACGTGGTCGCGCTGTTCCGCGCCGACGGGCTGGCCGTCGCGCGCGGTCGACGATCGACGGATGCCGACGAGTCCCACGGCGTGAACACGCGCGTGCAGCTCGCGCGCGGCGGCGCGCGTCATGCAGCGGCGCATCAACCGCGCGCACATGCTCGCGGGCGTGACGATGACCGACCCCGACCTCGTGTGGATCGGCGCCGAAGGTCACGATCGGGCGCGACGTGGTCATCGAGCCCATGACCGTGCTCACCGGCAGCACGGCGGTGGCCGAGGGCGCCCTGCTCGGCCCGAGCACGCGCGTCGACAGACGGGGTCGTGGGCGCCGGCGCGGTCGTCGAACAGTCCGTCGTTCGCGGTGCGCGCATCGGCGAGCGTGCGCCACGTGGGACCGAACGCGTTCCTGCGCCCCGGGACGGTGCTGGCGGCGGGCGCGAAGGCAGGCTCCTTCGTCGAGGTCAAGAACAGCGACCATCGGGGAAGGTTCGAAGGTGCCGCACCTGTCCTACGTCGGTGACGCGACCGTCGGCCAGGGAGTGAACATCGGTGCGGGCTCCATCACCTGCAACTACGACGGGTTCGAGAAGCATGCGACCGTGATCGGCGACGGCGCGTTCATCGGTTCGGATACGATGCTCGTGGCGCCGGTCGAGATAGGGCATGGTGCGATGACGGCCGCGGGCAGCACCATCACGAAGGACGTGCCTCCCGGGGCGTTGGGCGTCGAACGGGACGAGCAGCGCAATGTGGAGGGCTGGGCGGAACGCCGACGGGCGGCCCGCGAGGAGAGCGGCGAGTGAAGGAGCAGAGACGGACCGCCATGGGCGTGATGAGCAAGCGCATGATGGTGTTCTCCGGCACCACGAACCGGAGCTGGCCGACGGGATCGCCGAGCATCTGGGCATCGAGCTCGGCAACGTCAAGATCGAGCGGTTCGCGAACGGCGAGATCTACGTGCGCTACCTCGAGAGCGTGCGCGGCGCGGACGTGTTCCTCGTCCAGTCGATCTCGAAGCCGGTCAACGCGTCGCTCATGGAGTTGCTCATCATGACCGACGCCGCGCGCCGTGCCTCGGCGCGGACCATCACGGCGGTCGTCTCGCACTACGGCTACGCGCGTCAGGACAAGAAGTCCGCCGCGCGCGAGCCGATCACCGCCAAGCTCGTCGCGGATCTCCTCACGGTGGCCGGCGTCGACCGGGTCATCACGATGGACCTGCACCAAGGGCAGATCCAGGGGTTCTTCAACATGCCCGTCAACCACCTGACCGCGCTGCCGATCCTCGCCGACTACTTCGAGAGCCTGCACCTCGAGAACTGCGTCGTGGTCTCTCCGGACGTCGGCCGCGTCAAGGTGTGCAAGAAGATCGCGGACATGCTCGGCGCCGGGCTCGCGATCATGCACAAGGGACGGCCCGAACACAACGTCGCGGAGATCACGCATGTCATCGGCGACGTGCAGGGCAAGACGTGCATCGTGGCGGACGACATGATCGACACCGCCGGCTCGATCACCGAAGGCGCGAAGGCACTCATGGCGGCGGGCGCGGACGCGGTGTACGTGCGCGGCGACGCACGGCATCTTCTCGCCCCCGGCGTACGAGCGCATCGCGGCGTCTCCCGTCGCTCGAGGTCGTCGTGACCGACACGCTTCCCATCCCGGAGGAGCAGCGCGACGCCAAGATCCGCGTGCTGTCGGTGGCGCCGCTCTTCGCACACGCCATTCAGAACGTCTACGACGACGAGTCCGTGTCGGAGCTCTTCGACCCGGACTTCCAATAGCCGAAGGATCGCTGCGTCGGCCCCGGTCGGGGACGGCGCGCCGGAAAGGGATGTGACGAGGGACATGGCTGAGACCATCGAGATGAAGGCCGTCAAGCGAGAGCTCATCGGCAAGGCGAACCGGCGCCTCGACAAGTCGCAGCTGGCGGGGGTCGTCTACGGCACCGCCGTGGCCGCGACGCCGGTCGCCGTCGACCGGCACCAGTTCGAACTCGCGCTCTCGCACGAAGGGAACATCTCTTCGCGGCTGATCAGCCTCACCGTCGACGACGGCCGGCCGATGCACGTGATCGTGAAGTCGATGCAGCGCGAGCCGAGCAACGGCACCTTGCTGCACATCGACTTCTGGGCCGTCAACATGCGCCAGCTCGTCACGACCACCGTGCCCGTCCACTTCGAGGGCGACTCGCCGGGCGTGAAGGCGGGCGGCATCATGATGCACAACGTCGCGGCCATCAGCGTCGAGGCGCTGCCGGACGCGCTGCCCGAAGCGCTCGTCGGCGATATCTCCGCTCTGGAGGTCGGCGATTCCCTGCACATCCGCGACCTCGTCGTCCCCAAGGGCGTGACCGTGCTGGATGCCGAGGACGAGATCGTGTGCTCCGTCGTCGCGCCGAAGGTCGAAGAGGTCGCCGCGCCCGCCGAGGAAGAGGCCGAACCTGAGGTCATCGGCGAGGCAACCGAGGAAGAGGCTTCGTAGCGACCGCGGGCCGCGGGCCGCGACGCCATCCCATGAGCCGACTCGTGATCGGTCTCGGGAATCCCGGGCAGGAGTACGAGCACACCCGCCACAACGCGGGCTTCATGGTCGTCGACCTGCTCGCGGAGACGCTCGGTGCCGCGTACTGGAAGGACGAGGCCGGCGCGAAGACCACCAAGGTCCGTCTCGGCGACGTCGACGTCGTGCTCGCCAAGCCGCAGACGTTCATGAACGTCTCCGGCAAGTCGGTGAAGCGCCTGGTGGAGGCGTACGGCGTGCCGCTCGACGAGGTCGTCGTGGTGCACGACGACCTCGATCTCCCGCCCGGGGACGTCCGCGCCAAGAGGGGCGGCGGACACGGCGGCCACAACGGGCTGCGATCGCTGCACGACGCGGTGGGCGACGCCTACCTGCGCGTCCGCGTCGGCATCGGGCGCCCGCCCGGCCGGATGGACCCGGCCGACTTCGTGCTCGAGCCGCTCCGCGGCGAGAAGCTCGAGGCGCTGAGGGCGAGCATCCCCGACGCCGCGCAGGCGGTCGTCGACGTCATCGAGCGCGGCGTCGACCAGGCGATGTCCGAGCACAACGGCTAGGCGGCGCTCGCGCGTCTCAGTCCCGCCCGCTGTCCGACGCCCTCTCCACCCACGCATCCGAGCACGCGGTCGCGACCGCGCGAAAACGACGCGCTGCGGTATACACATGCATGTGATGACACCGCGACCGATGTTGGAACAGAATGGTTGTCGGGTCCCGCGGATCGCAGGGAAACCACGGGGCTCGCGCCGAGAAGCGCAGCGACTGTGGAAGGGGACACGAAATGAGCGACAGCTCTAACTACACCCCGCCGCCGGCACCACCGACACCGCCAATGCCGCCGGCACCGCCGGCTCCGCCCGCGCCGCCGGTACCCCCGGTACCGATGGCAGGGCCCGGAGGGCCGGGCCGCCCGGCCCCCGAGAGCGATACCAGCAGGATCCTCGCCGCGGTGGGCTACCCGATCTGGATCGTCGCGCTGATCGCGATCCTCATCGAGCCGTACAAGAACGAGAAGTTCGTCAGGTTCCATGGATACCAGGCACTCGCTCTGGGCATCGCCGCGTGGGTGGTCCTGTTCGTGATCGGTTTCATCCCGTTCGTGGACCTTCTTTCTCCGCTGCTGTGGCTCGCGATGCTCATCTACCAGATCGTGCTGGCGGTCAGGGCGTACAACGGGGCGTACTTCGAGGTCCCGGTGGTCTACGGATTCATCAAGCAGTACCTGTAGCCACCGCGGCCGGGCCGTTGCGCGGGCGGGTCTTCGGGCCCGCCCGCTTCGCGCTCGGCGCTCCTTGCCGCGCGTCGATGCCCGTATACTGGATGTCCGACGCACCGGTTCCCAGCACTGCGACAGACGAAGGGTATGCCGTGCCGTTCTCCGTGCTCGCGACCGAACAGCTGTCCGGCTCCGTCTTCGACATGACCGTCGAGGCGCCGGCCGTGGCCGCCAAGGCGGCGGCGGGGCAGTTCCTCATCGTGCGCGTCGACGAGAACGGCGAGCGGGTCCCCTTCACGTTCTGGACTGGTCGGCGGCCGAGGGGCTGGATCCGCTTCATCTTCATGCGCGTGGGCAAGACCACGCACAAGCTGTCGCACATGGAGGCCGGCGAGTCGCTCGCCGACGTGGTCGGGCCCGCTCGGCGTGCCGACGCACGTCGACGGCCTCGGGCGCGTCGCGGTCGTCGGCGGCGGCGTCGGCGCCGCGGTCGCGTACCCGGTCGCGCGGGCGATGTGCGCCGCGGGCGACCGCGGTCACGCGTCATCCTCGGCGCGCGCAACGCCGAGCTGCTCATCCTCGAGGACGAGTTCCGCGCGCTGCCGCTCGAGCGAGCTCGTCGTCATGACCGACGACGGCTCGGCCGGGCGCGAAGGGCCTGGTCACGCGCGCCGCTCAAGGAGATGTGCGAGGCGGGTGAGCTCGATCACGCGATCGCCATCGGCCCCGCGATCATGATGAAGTTCTGCGCCGGCCACGACCAGCGACTTCGGCGTGCCGACGACGGTGTCGCTCAACCCGATCATGGTCGACGGCACGGGCATGTGCGGCGCGTGCCGCGTGACCGTCGGCGGCGAGACGAAGTTCGGCTGCGTCGACGGGCCCGACTTCGACGGACACGCGGTCGACTTCGAGGAGCTCATGAGCCGCCAGCGCATCTACGCCGACGACGAGCGCGAGGCCGACGCCGAGTACAGCAAGGGGTGCCGGTGCAACCTGTAGACGACCGCGACGCCGGCGCGTCCGGCGCGCGCCGGGGTCCGGGCGCGGAGGCCGGCGCCGCTCCGTCCGCAGCCGCGCCATCGCCCGGTGAAGGGCCCGCGCACGCCGATGGCGGAGCGCGACCCGCTCGAACGCGTCGGCGACTTCGTCGAGGTCGACGTCCGGCTACACCGACGAGGAGGCCTGCGCCGAGGCGATGCGCTGCCTGCAGTGCGCGAACCCGCTCGTGCGTGCAGCGGCTGCCCGGTCAACATCGACATCAAGTCCTTCATCGGCGCGCATCATCGAGGGCGACCCGCGCGGCGGCGTCGAGGTGCTGAAGGCAGCGCAACGCGCTGCCCGCCGCCTGCGGGCGCGTGTGCCCGCAGGAGGAGCAGTGCGAGGCCGCCGTGCGTGCTCTCGCGCACGGGCGCAGCCGGTCGCGATCGGCCGGCTGGAGCGCTACCTCGGCGACTACGACCTCGCCTGCGACCTCGAGGACCGCTGCCGTGCCGGAGGTCGCGCGCGCCGAGCGGGAAGCGCGCCGCCGTCGTCGGCACGGGGCCGTCGTCGGCTGGCATGCGCGGGCGAGCTCGCCAGGCTCGGCCACAGCGTCACGATCTTCGAGTCGCTGCACGCGCCGGGCGGCGTGCTCGTCTACGGCATCCCCGAGTTCCGGCTGCCGAAGAGACATCGTCGCCGCCGAGATCGAGATGCTCCGCGGCCTCGGCGTCGAGATCGTGACCGACACCGTGGTCGGCGCCACCTACACCGTTCCCGACCTCATGGCGGCCGGAAGGCTTCGACGCGGTCTTCCTCGGCAGCGGGCGCCGGGCTGCCGATCTTCCTCGGGCATCCCCGGCGAGAACCTCAACGGCGTGTTCTCGGCGAACGAGTTCCTCACGCGCGTGAACCTCATGCGCGCCTACGAGTTCCCGGCAAGGTCGGACACGCCGGTCGTGGCGCGGCCGCAAGGTCGCGGTCGTCGGCGGCGGCAACGTCGCGATGGACGCGGCGCGCACCGCCCTGCGGCTCGGCGCCGAGGAGGTCTTCCTTGTCTACCGCCGCACCGAGGAGGAGATGCCGGCGCGCAAGGAAGAGGTCCACCACGCGCGCGAGGAGGGCGTCGAGTTCAAGATGCTCTGCTCGCCAGCCGGAGATCGTCGGCCGCGACGGCTTCGTCACCGGCATGGTCGCGACGCGCATGGAGCTCGCCGAGCCTGACGAGAGCGGCCGGCGCGCGCCGGTCTGCGTGCTCGGCGCCGACTTCGTGATCGAGTGCGACACCGTGATCGTCGCGCTCGGCACGCGCGCGAATCCGATCCTCGCGAAGGCCGCGCCCGGGATCGAGCTGCGACCGCCGCGGCTACGTCGTCGCCGACGACGACGGCGCCACCGACCTGCCGGGCGTCTTCGCCGGGCGGCGACATCGTCACCGGCTCGGCGACCGTCATCCGTGCGATGGGCGCCGGCAAGCGCGCCGCCGCGGGCGATCGACGCTTGGCTCGGTTCTCGCAGGTAGGCCGTTCGCGCGCGGCCACCGCGTCAGGATCCGCTCGCGCGACGAGCGCGGCGGTGGATGCGCCGGTCTGGCAAGTTCTGACGATAGGCGGCTTGGGCGCGACCGCGAACGGCAATAAAACCGTTCGTCGGGCGGATTCGGTATAATCCCGTGGCGCGGAAGCCGCGGCCAAGGCCGGCGGTCATGCGGCAGCGGCGGCCCAGAAAGGACGACACGCCGAGATGGACCCAGCTATCAACGTGCTCGTCGTCGACGACGATCCGTCGATCGTCGACGATGATCCGCATGGGGCTCGAGGCGGACGGCATGAACGTCTCGAGCGCGGGTGACGGCGCCGAAGCCCTCGAGGTCCTGACAGCGCGACCCCGGTCGACGTCATCGTGCTCGACATCATGATGCCGAAGGTGGACGGCTGGATGGCGCTGATGGAGATCCGCAACAACCCGGCGACGGCGGACATCCCGGTCATCATGCTCACCGCCAAGACGCAGGACCTCGCGAAGATCCTCGCGTTCAAGCAGGGCGTGCAGCAGTACGTGACCAAGCCGTTCAACGTCCTCGAGCTTTCCGCGCGCGTGCGCTCGCTCATGCAGACGCGGGTGCGCAACCGAGGCGGCGAGCGGCGAAGGCGAGTTCCGCAAGATCGCCGTGCGCAAGGGCGGTCGCACGGTGCTGCTGTCCATCGACGACATCGTGTACGTCTCGGCGCAAGAACAAGTCCACGTACGTGCACACCTACGAGAACCAGTACCTCGTCGACATGACGCTGGGCGAGATCGAGAAGCGGCTCGCGCGGGAGAACTTCCACCGTATCCACCGCAGCTACATCATCAACCTGAACTGCATCAAGGAGATCCTGCGGGTCGAAGGCGGCTATGTGGTCGTCGCGACCGACCGCGACGAGACCCACATCCCGGTCGCGCGGCGCGAGGTCCACTCCTTCCGCGACTCGGTCGGCATCTAGCGCTCGCGGGCGAACACCCATACGCGGGGACGGGGCGGCTCGATACGGGCCGCCCCTCTGCGTTCGCACGGCCGCGCCGCGCCCGGACGAAGCGCTACATCGCGTCGTGGCTCGCGCGGAAGGTGTCCTCGCGCTGGAAGTCGATCTGCAGTCCGAGGTCGTTCGCGACGGTCGCGAGCGACCGTCGCACGGCGTCGAAGGAGGCCGCGGCCTCGTCGACGGTGACCAGCATCGTCATCGAGAACACGCCCGACACGCTCGTCTGCCGCAGATCCTCGATGCTGACGCCACAGTCGGCGAGCACCCGCGAGACCGCCGCGACGATGCCGATGCGGTCCTCCCCGAACGCGGACAGGATGGCGCGAGTCGTGGCCACGCGGCGCTCCTCCGTTTCAGCTGTCGGCCGTGCCGGCGATCGTCTCGATGTCGAAGCGCGGCACCGGGAGCCCTGCATGGACTTCGTCTCCATCGAGGCGGTCGCGTTCACGCACCGCCGTCGCACAGCCCGATCGTGGCGAAGCGACCGCGTGCGACGATCGAGTCGAGTGCGCCCGGCCCTCCTCGCCGATATCCCCGTACAATGGGCGCGTCCTGTCGCGCGTCGTGGAGTGGAAGGAGGCGGCTCGGGAAGATGGCGGTGCCGATAACTCCCGTCAGGGTCGGGGACGTCGTCCGGCTCAAGAAGCCGCATCCCTGCGGCGCGAACGAGTGGGAGATCACCAAGCTCGGCATGGACATCGGGTTGCGCTGCGCCGGCTGCGGCCGGTCCGTCCGCCTTCTCCGCTCGGAGTTCGACCGCCGCTTCCGCGGTTTCGTGCGGCGCGCGGGCGAGTAGCCCGTTCTCGGCGGCCGCGCGGGGCTCAGTCGGTGTTGTGCCGGACCATGCCCGGCGGGTCCTTCCCGAGCACCCATGTCGCGCGCGGGTCCGGGATGAAGTTGATCTGGAAGTGCGTGTGGTCGCCGCCTTCGAGCGTGTAGGCCGCGAGCTGGAGACCCGGCACGAGCCCGGTGAGCCTGCGGACCTTCGCGATCGGGGTCACGCCGCCCACGACATGCTCGCCGAGCGTCGCCGACACGTCCGTGACGTGCAGCATGATGACGTCGACCGCCGGGATGTCGTCGGGTTTGATGTGGATCTCGAAATCGTGGTACTTGCCGTAGAGGAGGTAGGGCCGGATCTCCATGATCGTTCCGCTGACCGGCGGGACGACCGTGGTGCCGTACTTGGCGCCGCAGTCGACGGCGGTGAACATCTTCGTCGACGCCGCCCGCCACATCTCCAACACGGTTCCGGTCCAGACCCCTTGTCCGTTCTCGTCCGCCGATGCCGGGGCCGCCGGGGGCGGGCTCCAGCGCATCTTCCTCGCCCGCTCGGCCGCGATGATCGCGGCGCGGTGCGGCGCGTCCGCCACCCGCACGATCGGCTTCATCGGCAGCGCGTCGTCGTAGGACGACTGATGGAACCCGATGACCGTCACGGCGCTGGCGGCGATCGGCAGGTGCAGCCGGACGCCGCGGAACGACGCGAAGCACGGAGTCGGCGCGGGGAGCGGCTGCGATCCCCCCGCGGTGGTCGTTGTTGAACGGGAGGTGGTGGTCGCCCCGCCTGTGCCCGGCAGGACGAGCGCGGACGTCGCGGCGCGCGCCGCGTTGGAGGCGGGCGCGAACCTCGCCAGAGCGAAGCCGGCACCCGCGAACACCACGACGAGGGCGACGATCGACAGGATCCACGCGCCGGCCGGGGAACGCCGTCCGCGGCGGGAACGCTTCCTGCCGCGCAGGCGCAGGTCCTGCGGCACGCCGGATGACGTGCGATCGCGCGCGCGGTCGCGGCCGGCCGTGCTGCGAGATCGGTGACGAGCGTCGCTCATGTGTTTCCCGCGGTCGTGTGGCAGGGCGCCTCGGAGAGGCGGCGGAGCGTGTCTGCCAGTATACCTGCGCGCCAGCGCTTTGCGCCCGCTCGCCGACGGCCGACGGATCGCGCGGCATCGCCCTCACGCGGGCCGGCGCGGTCCGCGCCCCGCCACCGATACGGCGCGACTACTCGGTCTGCCCCGTGAAGTCGAAGCGCTCGAGCAGCAGGTACGGCGCGAGCGTCCGTCCGTCGGACCCGACCCGCCTGCGCTCTGCCGAGACGGCCTGCGCGGAGTCGAGCGCTGCGATGGCGCTCTGCGTGAAGCGGAGGTTCCTCAGAGGCGAGGCCAGCTGCCCGTTCTCGATGAGGAATGTGCCGTCCCGCGTCATCCCGGTCAGGACCTGATGGATCGGGTCCTCGATGTTGACGTAGTGGAAGCGCGTCACGTACACGCCCCGCGTGACTGACGCGATCATCGCGGCAGCGCTGGTGTCGCCCGGCTCCAGCACCAGGTCGATGGGCAGCGGGCCTTGGGAGTTCGGGGCCGGCAGGGCGTGCCCGGTGTTCGGGCGGCCGGTCTTGGCCGCCCAGTACGAGTCCGTGACCGGTCCGACCGCGACGCCGCGGTCGATGAGCAGCGTCCGTGTCTTGGGCTGCCCCTCGAAGTCGAAGGTCAGCCCCAGGCAGCTCGGCTCGAACGCGTCGTCGGCGAGTGTGATCGAGCGGAGAGACGATGCGCTCGCCCATGTGCCCGCTGATGAACGACCTGCCTTCCTCGACGGCCTTCGCCGAGCACCCGTACCAGCCGACGAACTCGATCGATCTCGGCGACCGCCTCGGGGCCGAGCACGACGGTGTAGACGCCGGGGTCGAGTGCGGCGGGCCGCGCCGAGCGCAGCGCGAGGTCGGCGGCCTCGTTCGCCGAGCGCCTCGGCGTCGAGTGTCGCGGCGTCGACCGCAGGCGAAGGACGCCCAGCCGCTGCCGCCCTCCGGCGCCCATGGCGAGCACGGTCGCGTGGGCGGAGGTCACGCGGCATCGCCTCGTCGACGCCGAGCGAGTTCGCGACGGCGACGACGGCGTGGCTGCACGGCCACGGTCCCGGCGGCCGTCAGTCCGCGCGACTGCGGACGCGTGCACGATGACCGCCGGCCGCGCCGGCGCGGGCCGCGGCGTCGAACGCGAGCGTGCCGGGAGCGACGCGGTCGAGCGGCGTCGACGGGGGCTGGAGCCGGGCAGCCCCGGGAAGTCCGGGTCCTCGGGAGCGCGCCGCGGCGGCCTCGACCGCCCGTCCGCAGCACGCGCGCACATCCTCGGCGCCCGTGCGGTTCGTGGAGGCGACGCCCACGCGCGTGCCGAGTACCGCGCGGACCTGACAGGGCGGCGTCCTCGCTGCGCACGTTCTGGTGGATGCGGTTGTTCGCGAAACGCGTCAGAGCGCTCGTCGCCGGCGAGCACGAGCGCTTCGGCCTGGTCGGCCCCGGCGTGCAGCGCGGCATCCACGGCCGCCGCGGCGAGTTCGCGCGCCTGGACGGGCGTCGATCATCGTCCCACCCCCACTTGGACGTAGCGGAACCTCGCGGGCGCGGCGCCGTGGGCGACGTGCGCGACCTGCATCGGCTCTCCCTTGCCGCAGTTGTCGAGGCCCCAGACCTGCCACGCCTCGCGCGAGCAGACCGCGTCGCAGATGCCCCAGAACTGCGGCGTGATGCCGGTGTAGTTGGGGTGACGCACCATCCGGCCCAGCTTGCCGTGCTCGATCTCCCACGCCGATCTTCGCACCCGAACTGGAAGTTGAGGCGGCTGGTCGTCGATCGACCACGAGTTGTTCGTCTCGAAGTAGAGGCCGTACTGCGTGTCGGCGATGAGGTCCTCGAGCGTGCCGGCCTCTCCGGGCTCGAGGGAGACGGTGGTCATCCTGCATCAGCGGGATGCGGCTCCATCCGTCCGCGCGCATCGCGCCGCCGCTCGTACGTCCGATGACGGCCGCCGCCTCGCGGCTCGACAGGAAGCCGGACAGTATGCCCTCGTCGCACCAGCGGCGTCCGCTGGGCGGGCACGCCCTCGTCGTCGTAGCCGAAGGAGCCCAAGCGAGCCGCGGACGGTCGCGTCCGCCGTGACCGTCACGTGCTCCGATCCGTAATGCAGCACGTCGAGGTCGGACGGCCGCACCCATGACGTCCCCGCGAACGCCGCCTCGTCGCCGAGCACGCGGTCGAGCTCGGTCGGCGTGGCCGACCGACTCGTGGACCTGCAGCGCGATCTGGCTCGCGTCGAGCACGAGCGAGGTCGTCGTCGCCCGGGCATTCGGGGGCGCTGAGCAGCGCGACCGCCTCCTTCGCGATGCGGTCCGCGTTGCTCGGGAGGTCGAGCGCCGCGATCGTCTCCCACCCGCCCTGGTAGCAGCCGCCGCCGTGGGAGTTCGGGTACGAGCGGGAGAACACCTCGCCGTCGCCGATGGCGTAGGCGACGATGCCCGCCGAGGACTCGGTCCAGGCCTGGTCGATCATCGACCCCTCGGTCGAGGCGAACGTCTTGCGCACGCGCAGGAACGACATCTCTCCGCGGGTCAGCGCGACGCCTTCGACCGAGCGCATCGCCTCGTCGCAGGCGAGCAGCACGCCGAGCTTCGTCTCGACATCGACGGCGAACGGATCGAGCTCGACCGGTCCCGCCCAGCAGTCGTCGTATGCGTCCACGGGCGCGAGCGAGACGTAGTGCGCGCCGACGCTCGCCGAGGCCCGCGCGATCGCCACGGCCTCGCGCGCCGCACGTTCCGCGGCTTCCGGCGTCACCTCGGACGAGGCCGCGAACCCCCACGCCCCCCTGGCGATCACGCGCACGCCGAACCCGAAGGAGGCGCCGCTCTCGATGCCTTCGACGATGCCGTTGCGCACGGAGATCGACTGCGTCTCGCTGTCGGTCACCCGAACGTCGGCGTAGCTCGCGCCGGCCCGCTTCGCGGCCTCGATGACGGACGCGCAGAACTCCCGCATGTGCTCCCCCGTCTCCGTCTCATCTCACGTCCGTCCGGGCACGGCCGCGCCGCGTTCGGCCTGCTGCCGCCCCGGTGACGCCGTGGATCCGTACCCGGGAGTGTACCCGAGCGCGACGCGCCCGCGTATCGGTCTCGCGCCTCCGGTCAGCTCGGCGTTCGGCCGCCCGTCGCCTCGCGGGCTACGGCAGCGTCAGGTGGTCCACGCCGAGCGGCGGCCCGACACGATAGCGCCACGGGTAGCGCCGCGCGCCCACGAAGTCGTCGCGGTCCGCCAGCGCGCTCACGCGCACGTACGCGCCGGTGCACGGCGCCTCGACGAAGTAGCCGCCGCCGATGTAGATCCCCACATGGTGCACGGGGGTGCCGAAGAACACGAGGTCGCCGGGGCTCAGGTCGCCCGGCGCGACCGGCGTGCCCATCTCGTACTGGCTCTCGGCGTGATGCGGCAGCTGCACGCCCTGCTGCGCCATCACGTACATCGTGAGCCCCGAGCAGTCGAAGCCGGCCGGTGTCGCCCCGCCCCACAGGTAGGGAACACCGTGATAGGCGAGCGCCGTCTCGACGGGCGATCCGGGGACGACCTCGATGCCGAGGCCCGTCGCGCCGGCGAGGATCCGCTCCCACAGCGCGGCCTCGGCGCCTTGGCTCGCGATCTCCTGACGTCCCAGCAGCGCGACCAGGTCCTTTTGCGCGCCGGCCAGCATCGCCCGGCGGTCCTGGATCTCGTAGCCGAGCTCGAGTCTGCGGGCGCGGAGGGTGAACTCCTGCGAGCGCGCCTCCAGGTCGGCGGCTTCCAGAGTCGCCTCCTGCGACGAGACGGTGTCGCGCTCGATGGAAAGCTCCCGCGTCACGCCGGCATCGGCAGCCGAGATCGCGGTCAGCGCCTGGGCCGTGGCGAAGAAGTCGGTGGCCGACTTCGCCGACAGCAGGAGCTGGATGGCGGGCGCGTCACCGTCGCGGTACAGCGTGTAGACCCGGGTGTCGAACAACGCGGTCTGCGTGTCCAAGGCGGACTGGGAGGCGGCCAGTTCGGTCCGCACCGCCAGCAGTCGCGCCTCCGTGTCCTGCAGTGCCTGCGCCGCGCCGTCGTACTGCTCGTCGGCGATCTCGAGCTGCTGATCGAGCTGGTCGAGCCGCGAGCGGAGCGCGTCGAGCGCGGCCCGGCGCTGCTGGACCGCGGTGGGGAGGCCTGTGGCCGGCGTCATCGACGGTCCGGGAGCGCCGTACGCGGCGGGCGCCGCCAGAGCGAGCGTGGCGCACCCGAGACTCAGCGCGATCTTGAGAACGATCGCGCAGGTTCGATGCGCGGTCGCGGGGGAGAGCCGCATGCGGACGTCCTTGGTCGAGCTGCCGGCCGGGTCGATGCCGAGCGTGCCACGACGGTATTACCCGAGCCTGTCCGGTGCCTCACCGGGTACTACCGTCGTGGTATGGCGTCATACTCCGCTCGCTCGATGCCGCCAGCCATGCGCGAGGGCTACCATCCTCGTATGGAAGAGAAGACGGGCAACAAGCACTCGATCGATATCCGGGCGCTCATCATCGACAGCATCGAGGCCATCGGGATCCTTCTGGTGGTCTGGTCGCAGATGTGGCTGCCGCGTCTGCGCCTCGAGGTGCGGCTGCGCTTCCCCGGCGGCATCCCCGGCGGGCCGTTCCCGTTCCCGCACACGATGATCTACACGCCGGCGACGTTCCTCATGGCGGCGCTGTGCATCCTGCCGCTCGCGGTGCGGCGCCGCTATCCGGCGGGCGTCCTTGTGACCGTGACGGCGTTCACGATCCTGTACCAGGCGCTGAGCTTCCCGCCCTCCTTCGTCATCCTCGGCGTCCTCCTGGCCTTGTACACCGCGGCCTCCAGGCTCGACCGCACGCAGCTCGCGCTGTGGGGCGGCACCTGCGCGGCCGCGGTGCTGATCGTGTCGGCACCGCAACCGTCCAGCGCGCTCTTCTGGGCCGACCTGCTGCGCACCGTGGCGCTGCTCGCCGTCGCGACCGCCCTGGGGCTGGCCCAGCGCAACCGCCGGGCCTACGTCGCGGAGGTGGAGCGCAGGGCCGCAGCCGCGGAGCGCATGGCCGAGGAAGAGGCACGCCGGCGCGTCGACGAGGAGCGCCTGCGCATCGCTCGCGAGCTGCACGACATCACGGCGCACTCGCTCTCGATCGTCGCGGTGCAGTCGGGCGCCGCGCTCCACGTGCTCGACAGCGATCCCGCCGAGGCGCGCCGCTCGCTCGAGGCGATCCGCGACACGTCGCGCTCCTCGCTCGCGGAGCTGCGCGCGATGCTGGGCGTCCTGCGCGGCACCGGCGAACCCGCCGGCGCGCCGCTGGGTCCCGCGCCGGGGCTGGCCCATCTCGAGGAGCTGGCCGGCCCGCTGCGCGCGGCGGGTCTCACCGTGGACGTCGTGTACGACCCCGGCGCCGAGCCGCTCCCGGCGATCGTCGACGCTTCCGCCTACCGCATCGTGCAGGAGGCGCTCACCAACGTGTTGCGGCACGCCGGGCAGGCCCACGTGAACGTCCGCGCCGTCCGGTCCGGCGGCATCCTCGAGATCGAGGTCGCCGACGACGGCCGATCGGCACGCAGCGCCGAGGAAGGCCACGGCATCGCGGGCATGCGCGAGCGGGCGCTGGCTCTTGAGGGTACGTTCGAAGCGGGACCTCTTCCGAGCGGCGGCTGGCGAGTGCGTGCTCGGCTGCCGCTGAACGGGCGGGCGGAGAAGCGACCGTGACCAAGGTGCTCATCGCGGACGACCAGGCGCTCGTGCGCGCGGGCTTCCGCGTGCTCATCGACTCGGCGCCCGATCTCGAAGTGGTCGGCGAGGCCACGAACGGGCGGGAAGCGATCGAGCTCGTCCGCACGACGAAGCCCGATGTCGTGCTCATGGACATCCGCATGCCGGAGATGGACGGCTTGGCGGCCACGCGCGTCGTGACGTCGGCGCCGCGCGGCCCTCGCGTGATCATCCTCACGACGTTCGATCTGGACGAGTACGTGTTCGAGGCGTTGCGCGCTGGCGCGAGCGGCTTCCTGCTCAAGGACATCGAGCCGCGAGAGCTGCTCCAGGCCGTGCGCGTGGTGGCGTCCGGCGACGCGCTGCTCGCCCCGAGCGTGACGCGCCGTCTCATCGAGGAGTTCGCCAAGCGGCCGGACCCGCACCGCATGCCTCCCGCTGCGCTCGACGTCCTCACCGACCGCGAACGCGAGGTGCTCGCGCTCGTCGCGCAGGGGCTGTCCAACAACGAGATCGCCGAGACGCTCGTCATCTCGCCCGCGACGGCGAAGACGCACGTGAGCCGCGTGATGATGAAGCTCGCCGCCCGGGACCGCGCGCAGCTCGTGGTGGCGGCGTACGAGACCGGGCTCGTCGGTCCGCAGCACGGCTGACGTGCGCGAAGCAGTACAACGCTGGTCGTACGTCGGATTGACGCCTCCGGGGCGATGCCGCATTCGGCGCCGGGCCCTAATCTCTCACATGCGGGCCCGGACCGTCTCCCGCAGTCCGGGCCCGCACCACCACCGTCGCGAACGCGACGGACGACTTCACACGAGGTGAACCCGCAATGAGTGACGAGAAGACCGACGTTCTCCCGACCGTCGAGCCCGCTCCTGCCGCCCCGGCAGCGCCCGCGGCTCCGGCGTACGAATACGCGCCGCCCGCGCCCGCGCACCACAAGGGCGTGCTCGTGCCGACCTGGCTGTTCGTGGTGCTCGTGGCGGTGACGGCGCTGTTCGTCGTGGCCGTCGGCGCACGTCTGTTCTTCGGCGTGGCACGGCGCGCGACCGGGTTCGGCATGCGCCGCCAAGTGTTCGTCAGCGCGCCGGCGTTCCGCGGCGGCATGGTTCGCGGCTCTGTTCCCGGACCGGGCTTCGGCCGTTAGACTCGCGGCGGAGGCCGCACCGTTCTTCACCGATCCACCGTATGCGAGGAGAGAATGAAGATGAGTGACGAGAGCACGACCGGCACGCAGTCGGCGGTGGCGGCCAACGCCATGCAGGCGCTGGCCGTCAAGGACCTGACGACCGATGTGACGAAGCTGCAGAAGCAGGTGAAGGCCCTGTGGATCACGGTCATCGTGATCGCGGTGATCGTCGTGATCCTGGCCGCCTTCTCGCTGCTGGGCCGCGTCCTCGGCGTGCGCATGATGGGCGCCGGCGGATTCCGCAACGGCACGTTCAACAGCCAGCAGTTCAACAACACAGGCGGGTCGGGCACGCAGCAGACGACCCCCGGTCAGTAGGCGCGACTCGCATGAGTGGGGCGCGTGCTCCGATGACGACGCTGTCGGCGGGGCCCGCGTCCCACTGTGTGACGTCCGGCGGTGGGCGCGGAAAGGGAATGGGTCGAGTGATACGGCCCGCGGCGAGGGAGGACCGAGCGAGATGAGGTACGGAGTGATGCATTCATGAGCGCGGCCGCAGTGCCGAAGAAGCGGCGCCGGTGGGTGAAGTGGGTCGTGCTCGCGGCGGCGGTGGTCGTCGTGCTCTGGGTCGCGATCAGCCTGCTCACGGGCGGGCAGCAGGGCGTCACCTACACGACCGCCACGGCTCAGACGCAGGCTCTCCAGTCCACCGTCAGCGGAAGCGGCAACCTCGTCGTCTCCGACGCCACCGAAGTCCAGCCCGGGATCACCGGCACGGTGGCCGACCTGTCCGTGAAACTCGGTCAGACGGTCAAGGCCGGCCAGCTCCTGTTCAAGATCGTCAACGACGATCTCGGTGCGGCGGTCCAGCGCGCCCAGGCCTCCTACGACCAGTCCGAGCAGCAGGAGGAGCAGGCGCAGGCCGGTGTGACGCAGGCCGAGAACAGCCTGTACAGCACCGAGCACCCCAAGGCCTCGACCGTCGGCACGCACACCGTCACGCCCGCCGTGGACGAACGCGCGGTCACGCTCGCCAAGGAGCAGGTCCAGGTCGCCGAGGACGGGCTCACGAGCGCGCAGGCCAACCTCGATGCCGCCGACACCGCGCTCGTCGAGGCCGAGGACACGGCTGCCAAGCGCACGGTCACGGCGCCGGTGAGTGGCGTCGTCACGGTCCTCAACGCGGCGAACGGGCAATCGCTCACCGGCAGCAGCTCCTCGAGCTCCGGTTCGTCGGCGTCCGGTTCCAGCTCGGCCAACAGCGCCGTCGAGATCTCCGATCTCTCCACCTTGCAGGCGCAGGTCGAGATCAACGAGATCGACCTCGTCAACGTCAAGGTGGGGCAGGACGCCACGGTCACGTTCGACGCGCTGCCCGACCTGAACGTGCGCGGCAAGGTGAGCTTGATCGCGCCGACCGGCACGAACTCATCCGGCGTCGTCACCTACAACGTCATCATCACGCTGGACAACGTGGACCCGCGGCTGAGGCCCACGATGAGCTGCACCGCCGACATCCTCACCGAGACGATCGCGAGCGCTCTCGTCGTGCCGAGCACCGCGGTCCACACGGACAGCACGACGGGCACGAAGTACGTCGACGTCGTGAACAACGACCAGATCCAGCAGGTGACCGTGCAGACGGGGCTCCTCGTCGGGACGGTCGAGCAGATCACGTCCGGGCTGAGCGCCGGCCAGGTGGTCGTGACGGGGGCGTCGTCCTCGACGTCCGGCGGGACGGGGTCGACGACGTCGAGCTCCACGCCGGGCAGCGGCCGCACCGGTGGCGGCGGAGTGCGGCTGCTCCTCGGGGGCGGGAAATAAGGTATGGCACCGATCCTCGAAGTCCGCGATCTGGTGAAGGTCTACCGGAGCGCAGCGGATGAGCGACCAGCACTGGGCGGCATCTCGATCTCGGTCGAGGCCGGCGAGTTCGTCGCGATCATGGGCCCGTCGGGTTCGGGCAAGTCGACGCTCATGAACATCCTCGGCTGCCTCGACACGCCCACGACCGGCCTGTACCTGCTCGAAGGGGTCAACGTCGCCGAGCTTGACGAAGAGCAGCTCGCCGAGATCCGCGCCACGCGCATCGGCTTCGTGTTCCAGGCGTTCAACCTGCTCCCGCGCTCGAGCGTGATGCGCAACGTGCAGCTGCCCATGATCTACACCCGCATCCCGTCGCGCGAGCGCGAGCGGCGGGCGGAAGACGCGTTGCGCGCGGTCGGCCTCAGCGAGGAGCTGTGGGACCACCAGTCGAACGAGCTCTCCGGCGGTCAGATGCAGCGGGTCGCGATCGCGCGCGCGCTCGTCAACGACCCGGCCATCGTGCTCGCTGACGAGCCGACCGGCAACCTCGACACGCACACGGGCGAGATCATCCTCGCCACGTTCCGTGCGCTGCAGGAGCAGGGACGCACGATCGTGCTCATCACGCACGAGCGTGACGTGGCCGAGCACGCCGACCGCACGGTCCACATCCGTGACGGGCTCATCGTCGACGAGCCGGAAGCGGCCGCGCACGACGTCGCGGTGCACGGTGCGACGCCGAAGGAGGCCGCGCTGTGAGCATCCTCGACCTGATCCGCGAGACCCTGTTCTCGCTCACCACGAACAAGGTGCGTTCGTTCCTCACGATCCTCGGCATCGTCGTCGGCATCTCGGCCGTCATCCTCATGGTGTCGATCGGACAGGGCTCGCAGGCGAGCATCACGTCGTCGATCCAATCGGCGGGCGCGAACCAACTGACCGTCTCCTCGGGCGGCGGCCGCTTCGGCGGATTCATGGCCCGGGCCGCTGGTGGGTCCGGCGGCGCCACGCAGCGCCAGTTCGTGGCGGCGCCGGGGCAGGAGAACGGCGGAGCCCTCACGCTCACGCAGGCCGACGCGACGCTGATCTCCTCGCTCCCGGGCGTGAAGTCCGTCGCCTACTCCGACACGAGCCAGTACTCGATCCAGGCGCCGGGTGTCAGCGTCGACATAGAGACGATCGGCGTCGGCGGTCCGTACGACGCCGTCAACGCGATCGAGACCACGAGCGGCTCGTTCATCTCCTCCCAGGACCAGATCGAGTCCAGCAAGGTGGCCGTGCTCGGGCCGACCGCCGTCACGGACCTCTTCCCGAGCGGGACGAACCCGGTGGGCCAGCAGATCCGCATCAGCGGCGTCACGTTCACCGTGATCGGTGTGACGGCGAGCAAGGGCGGCTCGAGCTTCTTCAACAACGACGAGGTCGTCTACCTCCCGCTCACGACGATGCAGCGGTTCCTGACGGGGAGCAACCAGCTCGGCAGCATCACGGTACAGGCGACCGACGCCAGCACCGTCAACAGCGTGCAGACCGAGATCACCGACGCGCTCATCACGTCGCACAACGTCAAGGACCCGACGCAGCCGGGCTTCACCGTGCAGTCGCAGGCGTCGATCCTGTCGACGGCGTCGACGATCACCGGCACGTTCACGGTGCTGCTCGCCTCGATCGCCGGCATCTCGCTGCTGGTCGGCGGCATCGGCATCATGAACATGATGCTGACCACCGTGACCGAGCGGACGCGCGAGATCGGGCTCCGCAAGGCGATCGGCGCGCGGCCGCGGGACATCTCGTCGCAGTTCCTCGTGGAGGCGGTGACGCTCTGCGTGACGGGCGGTGTGATCGGCATCGCGCTCGGGTGGGGCGGTGCCGAGGGGATCACCGCGACCGGGCTGCTGACCACGCTCGTCACGTGGCAGTCGGTGGCGATCGCGGTGAGCGTGTGCGCGGCCATCGGCATCGTGTTCGGCTACTATCCGGCGCGCCGCGCCGCGAAGCTCGACCCGATCGAGGCGCTGCGCTACCAGTAGCAGCGCGAGTCCGTGTGCATCACGGAGCGTCCCGGTCTTGGACCGGGGCGCTCCGTCTCGTCGAGGGCGAAACCCGCTCGGGAACCGGCGGCGCTCAGCTCCCGCGCTTGTTCCGGAGCGCGCGCAGCTCCACCTTGCGTTCCTCCCAGCGGCGCAACATGGCTCGCGTCTCCTCATCCAGGAACTCGATCAGGTCGAGCGTCTCGCGGAGCCGGTCGGCCGCGGGCGAATCCTCACCGACCGCGGCGAGGCCCTCGCGCAGGATCGATCCGCCCCTCGTCAGGAAGGGGCTCGACGACACCGTCGTCTCATACCAGGAGCCGTCCACCACGTAGGTGTCGCGCCGCGTCCCCGGCTCCCGCTCCCTGCGGATGAGGCCGACCTGGACGAGGTACCGGACGGCGCCGGATATCCCGCCGGAGCTGGCGTGCAGGCTCTCCGCCAGCTCGACCGCGGTCATCCGGCCCGTGTCGCTCGCCATCAGCGTCGCGAACACGCGCGAAGCGAGGCGCGGCGCGCCGGCGGCGGCGAGGCTCGCGGCGAGCCGTTCGACGAATCGGTCGACCTGTTCGGGGTCGCGTCCCGCCATGTTGATCCTCGTCCATTCTCGCCACGACGGCCGGTCGGCCGCTCGAGTATACCGTATAGAAGTTTCAGAGATCACTGAAAGCATGCTAGAGTGCGACGTGGCTGCGCCGCGTGACGCGGCGCTCCCTGACGGTCGACGAAGCGGTCGCTGAACGCTGAGAGGAGAGCACGCGCATGAGCGCCTTCGTGCTCGATTTCGATGAGATCGACCGGACGAAGCTGTCGCTCGCCGGAGGCAAGGGCGCCAATCTCGGCGAGCTGTCGAAGATGGAGGGCGTTCACGTGCCCGCGGGCTTCTGCGTCACGACCGCGGCGTACGTGGAGGTCACGGGCGACAGCGGCGAGTTCGGCACGCTGCTCGACGCTCTCTCTCCGCTGACCGTGGCCGACAAGGACCGCATCCGCGAGTTCAGTGCGCGTATCCGCGAGCTCATCGAAGGCACCGCCGTCCCGGCGGCCATCGCCGACGAGATCGGCCGGCATCTCGACACGCTCGGCGCGAGCGGCGCGTATGCCGTGCGTTCGAGCGCGACCGCAGAAGACCTCCCGACCGCGTCGTTCGCCGGGCAGCAGGACACGTATCTCAACATCGTCGGCAAGGATGCGGTCCTGCGCGCCGTCAGCCGGTGTTGGGCGTCGCTGTTCACCGAGCGTGCCGTGACCTACCGCATCCGGAACGGTTTCGATCATCGCCGCGTCCTGCTCTCGGTGGTCGTGCAGCGGATGGTCCCCTCCGAGGCCGCTGGGATCATGTTCACCGCCGACCCCGTCACGTCCAACAGGAAGGTGACGTCGATCGACGCGGGCTTCGGACTCGGCGAGGCGCTCGTCTCCGGCCTGGCGACCGCGGACCACTACACGGTCCGAGACGGCCGGATCGTCGCCAAGCAGGTGACCACGCAGCAGCTCGCCATCAACGGGGTGGCGGGCGGCGGGACCGCGCGAACGCCGCTCGACGCGGAGCGTGGGCGCACGCAGACGCTCACCGACGAGCGGATCCTCGAGCTGGAGCGGCTCGGCCGGAAGATCGAGGCCCACTTCGGGCAGCCGCAGGACATCGAGTGGGCGCTGGCCGACGGCACGCTCTTCATCGTCCAGAGCCGCCCGATCACGACGCTGTTCCCGATACCGGAAGAGCACGACGGCAAGAACCACATCTACATGTCGTTCGGCCACCAGCAGATGATGACCGACGCCATGAAACCGCTCGGTCTGTCCTACTTCCAGCTGGTGATCAGCGATTTCCCGCTTGTCGAAGCCGGCGGAAGGCTCTTCATCGACCTGGCGCACGACCTGGCCTCGCCCACGGGACGCGGCATCGCGAATGCGGCGGTCAAAGCGATCGACCCGCTCATCGAGAGCGGCGTCAAGCAGCTGATGAAGCGCAAGGACTTCACGAAGAACCTGTCGCGCGGCACCAAAGCCTTCGCGATGGGCTCGGGCTACTTCAACTGGAAGATGCCCGGCCAGTTCCTGCAGGCCTATCGCTCCAAGGAGCCGACCGTCATCCGGGCGCTCAAGGCGGAGAACGCCGCGCTCATCCGGGACACGAAGGCGCGCATCGCGGGCCTGTCCGGGGACGATCTGTTCGCCTTCGTCCTCGACTCCCAGAAGGACCTGGCGAAGGCCAGCCAGGACACTCGCGGCATCACCGCGATCTGGGTCGGCGTCTACGCCGTGAGCTGGATCAACAAGCGCATGGAGAAGTGGCTGGGCGAGAAGGGCACGGCCGACGTGCTCTCCCAGGCCATCTCCGACAACGTCACCTCCGAGATGGGGCTCGACCTGCTCGATGTCGCCGACGTCGTGCGCCGGCACCCCGCGGTCATGGACGCGTTGCCCCACCTGCATGACGGACGCTTCTTCGATGAGCTCTCGGCGCTCGAAGGCGGCGGCGAGGTGGCCGCGGCGTTGCGCGTGTACCTCGACACGTACGGCATGCGTTGCCCCGGCGAGATCGACATCACGAGGCCGCGATGGGCCGAAGAGCCTTCCCAGCTCTCTTCGATGATCCTCAGCGACATCAAGAACTTCGCGCCGGGCGCCCACAAGACGCTGTACGAGCAGGGGCTGCGGGAAGCGGAGGAGAAGGAGAAGAGCCTGCTGAGCCGCCTGTCCGGGCGAAGGGCCAAGAAGACGCGCGCGATGATCGCTCGGATCCGCGGCTTCGCCGGCTACCGCGAGTATCCGAAGTACCTCATGATGCAGCACTACTGGATCATGAAGCAGGCGTTGCTCGAGGAAGCGGCGAAGCTCGTCGAGGAGGGTGTCGTCCGGCACACCGACGACGTCTACTTCCTGTCGTTCGAGGAGTTCCGCGAGGCGGCTCGCACGAAGCAGCTCGACTACAGCATCGTCGAGAAGCGGCGCGAGGAGTTCGCGGTCTTCGAGAAGCTCACCGTGCCGCGCGTGATGACGTCCGAGGGCGAGGTGCTCTTCGGCACGTATGCGGGACGCACAGTCCCGGAAGGGGCGCTCGCGGGCATCGCCGCGTCGTCGGGGACCGTCGAAGGCCGGGCGCGCGTCGTCACGAACATGGAGGACGCCGACCTCGCGGAGGGCGACATCCTCGTCACGGCGTACACCGACCCGAGCTGGACGCCGCTCTTCCTGTCCGCCAGCGGCCTGGTGACCGAGGTGGGCGGGGTCGCGACCCACGGCGCGGTGATCGCGCGGGAGTACGGCCTGCCCGCGGTGGTCGGGGTCGAGGGCGCCACGAAGCTGATCGAGGACGGACAGCGCATCCGCGTGAACGGCACGGAAGGCTACGTGGAGGTCCTGGAGGCCGTCGAGGCAGCCACGGCCGCGGCCCCACGGGTTGCGCCCGCCTTGGGCAGGTGCTAGAGTTCGTGGTCGCCCTTGGGGCGACTCATATTGCGGGGTGGAGCAGTCTGGTAGCTCGTCGGGCTCATAACCCGAAGGTCGTCGGTTCGAATCCGGCCCCCGCTACCAAAGAAACGTACAGGTCCGAGGCTCACAGAGCTTCGGGCTTGTTCCTTTGTGGGGGTCCGTGCAAGCATCGTGTCAACGAACGTCGCGCACCGGGTCGTTCAAGGGATCCATGTGCCGTGTCGATGACCCACGGGGACAAGCACTAGACTGGAGCGAGCGGCACCCGACCTGAGGAGGCGCCGAGCGTGACCATCCCCCAAGGGCCCACGGGCCCGGCCGTCGCCCCAGGTGGGCGCGGACGCGCGTGCGCTTCGCTGCTGCTCGGCATCGTCGTGGCCCTGTCCTGCGTGTGCCTGCCGGGGATCGCCGCGGCCGACGCGGGCGCCGCATGGGCCGTCGCAGCCCCTGCCTTCCAAAGCGTGTCGACAGCCGCGAGCGTGGTGCCGACGGGCAGCCTCACCGGCGTCGTGAGCGCCGCCGGGGGAGGGCCGCTCTCCGGGGTCAAGGTCTCCGTATCGGCCGCGTGGCTGACGACGACGAGTGCGAGCGGCAGCTACGCGATCGCCGGGATCGGCGAGGGCACCCGCACGGTCACGTTCTCCAAGAAGGGCTATGTGAGCGTGTCGCCGTCGGCGTTCATCTCAGCCGGCGCCACGACCACCTTGAACGTCGTCCTGGCGGCCGTTCCCACCACCGGGACCGTGCGGGGTAGGGTGACCGTGGCCGGCGGAGGCGCGCTCTCGGGCGTGCGGGTCACCGTGAGCGGCAGCACCGCCTCGACGACCACGGCCGCCGACGGCACCTACGCGGTCCGGGACATGAAGCCCGGCGTGCACACGCTCACGTTCGCGAAGACGGACTTCGTGACCAAGTCCCCGTCCGCGGCCGTCTCCGCGGGCGCGACGACGACGCTGAACGTGGCGCTGATCCAGGACGGGAGTCTCGCGGGCGTCGTGAGAAGCGCGCAAGGGGCCCGGCTCCCGGCCGTCAAGATCTCGCTCTCGGCCCCGGGCTCCCACATCGTCGCGTACGCGAAGACGTGGCTCGGGGTGCGGTATGTGTGGGGCGGGACGTCTCGCGCAGGCGTCGACTGCTCCGGTCTGACCCAGGCGGTGGCCGAAGAGGCCGGGTACCGTTCGTTCCCGCGCACGGCTGCCGACCAGTGGGCCTACTTCCAAGGGCTCGGGTGGACGGTGAGCGAGCCGAGGCCCGGCGACTTCGTCTACTTCGCGTCGCCCGACTCGCCCTCGGGCCATCACGCGGCCATCTTCGTGTCCGCGGGCACGGTCCTCGAGGCGCCCGGCGCCGGAGGTCACGTGCAGATAGCGAGGATGCCCGCGCTGCACATCCTCGGCTACGGCCGGCTGGAAGGCGGCCCGAGCACCACGTCGACCGCCGACGGCTGCTACTCGATACGGCATCTGGAACCCGGGACGTACTCGGTCAAACTCTGCGACACCGGCTACGTGGGTACGTCGCCCGCGACGGTGATCGTGTCGGCGAGGACGGCGACGGTGAGCGTGGCGCTCGTCGAAGACGGGAACCTGTCCGGCTCCGCCACGACGACGGGCGGCGTCGCGCTCCCGGGTGTCAGCGTGTCGATCAAGGGCGGACGCCACACGACGACGGCCGCCAACGGCACCTACTCGATACCGTTGCTCGCGCCGGGAAGCTACGCGGTCACCTTCGGCAAGACCGGCTATGTGAGCCGGTCGCACACGGTGGTCATCGTGTCGGCGAAGACGGCGACGGTGACCGTGGGGCTCGTCCAAGACGGCGCGCTCTCCGGCTCGGTCACCACCACCGGGAGCGTCGCGCTCCAAGGCGTCAGCGTCTCGATCAGCGGAGGGCGGCACACGACGACGGCAGCCAACGGCACCTACTCGATACCGCTGCTCGCGCCGGGAAGCTACGCGGTCACCTTCGCCAAGGCCGGCTTCGTGAGCAGCTCGAGGCGCGTCGTCGTCGCCCCGGGGGTCACGGCGACCGCGACCGTCGAGCTCGCCCGGCCGGTGACGACGACCGTGCACCTTGCGGGCCCGGCGTCGGTCAGGGTCCGTTCGACGCTCAAGCTCTCGGGCACGGTCTCGCCTTCCGCGGCATCCGGCACCATCACCATCGCGAAATGGCGCTTCGTCTCCGGGAAATGGAGGAGCGCCGGATCGGCCACGGTGCGCATCTCCCGCGGCGCGTTCGTCTACCGGTTCGAGCCGACGGCCAAAGGCAGCTGGCGGTTCGTCGCCACGTATTCGGGCGGCGTCGTCGGCACGAAGACCTACGCGCCGTCCAAGAGCGCGGCGAGGACCGTGAAAGTGCGCTAGCCGCCGCGGCTCACGAGGCACATACCACCAGGATGTTCCCGTCGGACGCAGGCGAGGAGAAGCTGGACCGTGGCGGATCTGTCGTCCGTGTGGAGGTTCATCGCCGGCTCCGGCGCGGTGCAGGCCGTCATCATCGGCGGCATCCTCGCCTATCTCACGGCGATGCTGATCATCGGCCTCAAGATCAGGGCGATACGAACGAGCGTCAACGGCTGGGTCACGAGCATGCGGTGCGGCACGCACAGCGACAGCGTGCTGCACCGGGCGGCGTGCGCCCGATTCCTGCCCGGGACCGGTCTGCCGGAGGAGTCGGCGTATTGGACGACCGTCGTGGACGGCTCCGGGCATGCGCTGAGCGGGCGGCGCGACTACATCCTGCATTTCCCAGCGGGACAGCTGCCGCCGAACGACGCGTTCTGGTCGCTCACGATGGCGGACACGTGGCATCACTTCGTGACGAACCCGATCGCCCGCTACAGCGTCGGCGACCGCTCCGACCTCGCGGCGAACCCTGACGGCTCGGTCGACGTGTACATCCAGCGCGCGGCCCCGGCGGGGCACGAGTCCAATTGGCTGCCCGCCCCGGCGGGCGGCTTCGAGCTGTGGCTGCGCGTGTATCGGCCCGGCGCCGCCATCCTCAGCGGCGAGTACGAAGTGCCGCCGGTCACGCCGACCGGTCGGGCCCCGGCCGCGACGCGCGCCCTCAGCGAGATCGGCATCAGGCCCCGGTACCTGATCACTGCGGCCCTGCTGGTGCTCGTGGCGTGGGTCACGTACCAGCGTCACCAGCTCCCGTTCACGTTCGACCTGCCCGCGCTCGTGGTGTGGGTGCTCGGCGCGCTCGCGTTCATCTACCTGTGGCCGCAGATGACGTACTACGGCGGGTTCCGGAGGGCGATCGTCCGGCGCGGCTTCGGCGGCGGACCGGTGCCGGTCAACACGCTGTACGCGGTGCCCGAGCTCGCCTCGCCGACCGCCTCGAACCGGCTCCTGCGCACCGGCGCGAACCATGACACGCTGTACCTGGGCGCATGGCTCGACTTGAGAAAGGGGCCGCGGGTCTTGCACGTGCCCGACTTCGCGGGTCGCTACTACAGCGTGCAGTTCACCGATCCCACGGACGGCGCCGACTTCGCGTACGTGGGCACGCGGGTCACCGGCACGGGAGCGGGCGACTACCTCATCGCCGGGCCCGGATGGCAGGAAGCGGTCCCGAGCGGCATGACGAAGGTATCCTCTCCGAGGAATGAGGTGCTCGTCTTCGGCCGGGTCCTCGTCTACGGCGACGCCGACCTTGCGGCGGCCCGCGAGCTCGAGGAACAGATACGCATGGAGCCCTTGGAGGACTGACCGACGGAGGTCTCGATGGCTGGATCGGCTCGATGCGGGAAGAGTTCGGAGGTCAGCTGGCAGCTCGGGCCGACGACCATGTACGGGACCTTGGTCGAGCCGACCGGCGATGGGCCGTTCTCCGCGGTGGTGATGGTCGCGGGCAGCGGCCCTACGGACCGCGACTGGGATTCGCCGCTGCTGCCGGGGTCGAACGGCAGCGCCCGCCTGCTGGCCGAGGTCCTCGCGTGCGCCGGGATCGCGTCGCTGCGCTACGACAAGCGGGCGTCCGGGCCGCACGTGCGCGAGAACATGCCCGCGCTGATCGGCACGCTCAGCATGGCGAGCCACGTCGAGGAGCTCGCGGCAGCGGTGCGCACCCTGTCCGAGCAGCCGTTCGTCCGTGGCGACCGGATCTTCGCCCTGGCCAACAGCGAGGGCACGCTGCACGCGCTGAACTATCAGATCGGGCACCCCGCGATCCCGTTGGCGGGGCTCGTCCTCGCGGCTCCTCCCGGCAGGCCCGTCGGCGCCGTGGCGCGGGCGCAGCTGGCCGAGCAGGCCGCCGCGCTCCCGAACGGCGACGAGCTGCTCTCGCTCTACGACGCGTCGATCGACCGGTTCCTCGCGGGCGAGCCGGCCGAGCCGGACCCGAGATTGCCCGAGGGCGTGCAGATGCTGGTCAGGAGCTTGGAGACGCCGGCCAACCTGCCGTTCGCCCGGGAGCTGTGGGTCGCCGACGGGGCGGCTCTGCTCGCGCGGATCGACGTCCCGGTGCTCGTCATCATCGGGAAGAAGGACATCCAGGTGGACTGGCACGCGGACGCCGAGCCACTGCAGCGAGCGGCGGCCGGGCGCGACCAGGTGACCTTCCTGTTCCCCGACGACGCGAACCACGTTCTGAAGCACGAGCCGACCCCTCGGGCGGAGCTCAGCGCCGCCGACGTCCAGAGCCGGTACAACGCGGATGACGCTCGCTTGGACCCGGAAGCGTCCGAGGCGATCGTCGAGTGGCTGAAGGCTCGGAGTTAGGCAGCGGGGGCGGGTTCGTCCGCGTCGTTCCAGGTCGGAGCAGGCGCGCGGCGTCCGAGGGGAGACCGATGAGGGTCAGAGGCGTCACCTACGACGTGGGCAGCGTCATGGGTGGCAACTGGCGGCCCGTGTTCGAGCCGGACGTGATCCGCCGGGAGCTCGGGATCATCAAGAACGACCTGCACTGCACCGCCGTCCGGGCTGCGGGAGGACGTGGTGGGGCGGGCTGGAACTGAGGCAGCGCAGTTTGGGCTCCCAAACATAGCCACCGTTCCCGGCGCAGGGTAATCGGGTGCTGAGCTAATGCGGTGATCTTGATCGCAGGCTCGCTGCGTGAGATCGTCTGGTTGCGCGAGCTGGTCGCAAGGCGACTCGCCGCGTCTTCAACCGGGCGGCTCTCGTGTCCGAGCACTCTTACTTGATCACGCTCAGCAACAACCGCACTGAGAAGGCTGCGATTGACTACGTTCTCGGGCTCGACGCGCGATATCGAATGCTCGACTTAGCCTCTCGAAAAGCCGTGTTGGAACGTCTCCACATCGATCGCTCGTTCTCTCGGGCATTTGACCTTGTCAGGCTGCCCGAGAACCGGTGCGATTCATCTCAGATCGCGATTGCCGATGTCGAGGAGCTTGTCTTCGTCGAGCTCAAGACCACAAGGAAGCGGCTGCCGGACCTCCCGAAAGGCTTCTTCTTTGGAGCGACCGAGAACGAATTCGAGCTCGCTCGACAGCTCGGCGACCGGTTCAGGTTCTGCTTCGTGTGTCTGCATCCAGAGACGCCCGGGTCATGCCTTCTGACCTTGGCTGAGCTCGAAGCGCAAATCCGGACGCGGCGCATCCAGTATCAGATCAACCTCTAGCTCAGGGAGGCGAGAGGCGACTCGGCAGCGGCCAATCGCTACTTCGATGGAACGGGAGCCGAAGCCGTCCGCATCCTCAGCGGGCGCGCGAAAGTCCATGCAGGGCAACAGGGGCGAGAACACGAAGCCTGAGCTGATCGTTCGGCGTCTCATCCGCGAATCCGGGTTTACTGGCTATCGGTTGCACTGGAAGAAGGCCCCAGGGCGTCCGGACATCGCGTTTCCAGGACGCAAGATCGCTATCTTTGTGAATGGCTGCTACTGGCACAAATGTCCCCATTGCATTCGGCAGATGCCGAAAGCGCATGCCGAGTTCTGGGCGGCGAAATTCGTCGCGAATGAGGAACGCGATGCGCGGAATGTCGCCGACCTTGAGGCTGCAGGTTGGACCGTCATCACGGCTTGGGAGTGCGAGCTCAGGCGTGACGCTCTCGCCGCCGTCGAGCCGATTATCGAGGCTCTTCGCCGGTCGAACTAATGTCATACCTGTATGGGATCCTCTCTGCCAGGAGGGATGCCATCGTGTTGTACCTGGCCAGCGCCCACACGGACCCTATACACTGCGAGGAGCCTCATGCATCGTACTGTTCGGGGCAGCTGAACATCATCGAAGGGTCTGAATTGCCGCATTGGCGCATCGCGGGTGACGTCTCCGGTCATCAGCCGTTCCGGTTCGTCGACCTGTTCGCGGGGATCGGCGGTTTTCGAATCGCTCTCGAGGCGCTCGGAGGCGAATGCGTCTTCTCATCAGAGTGGAACCCCTATGCGGCGCACACATACGAGGCGAACTTCGGTGATGTGCCTCATGGCGACATCACTACGCAGGCCACCAAGGACAGCATCCCCGCGCATGACCTGCTGTGCGCCGGATTCCCCTGCCAGCCGTTCTCCATCGCCGGCGTGTCAAAGCACAACGCGCTCGGACGGCCGCATGGGTTCAGCCACCCGACGCAGGGGACGCTCTTCTTCGAGGTCGCGGAGATCCTGCGCAGGCACCGCCCGTCGATGTTCCTGCTTGAGAACGTCAAGAACTTGGTCGGTCACGACAGTGGGCGCACGTTCAGAGTCATTCTGGACACGCTGACCCGGGAACTTGGGTACTCGGTCTCGTGGTCGGTCATCGACGCGGCTGCGCTGGTTCCGCAGCATCGTGAGCGTGTCTATCTTGTTGGCTTTCGTGATCCGGTTGAGTTCGCGTTCCCGACGTTGCCGGCCGAAAGGCCGGCGCTGCGAACGATTCTTGAGAACGATGTTGATCAGAAGTACGCACTGTCGGACAAGCTGTGGGCCTATCTGCAGGGCTACGCGGCGAAGCACAAGGCTAAGGGCAATGGATTCGGCTTTGGGCTAGCGGATTTGGATGGCGTCTCTCGTACGTTGAGCGCCCGATACTACAAGGACGGCTCCGAGATTCTGATACCTCAGCTCCACGCGAATCCACGGCGGCTTACTCCTAGGGAATGCGCTCGACTGATGGGATTCCCCGAGGAATACCGGATCGTCGTCAGCGACACTCAGGCCTACAAGCAGTTCGGAAACTCGGTTGCTGTGCCGGTCGTCGCCGCAGTTGCGAACGCCATGTTGGTTGCGCACGAGGCTGCGCAAGCACGAGCGACCACGGCGGCCTGCGCCTAGCGACGCAGACGGAGGCGTCAATGAATCTGGGGGACGCGTTCGACAGGATTGCGCACAAACGCTTGGCCCTCGTTGACCTTCCGGGGCTTGGCTCACATCAACATGAGATCAACGGCGTGGCCGCGTTGCGCGACTTCTTCTCATCATCCGAGACCGTGGCCGGCTCTATTACGTGGATTCGTTTCGCAGACGATACGGAGCCCTTGCCTGTCGCAGGTGAGTTCACGTTCTACGATGCGCGTGCGAGGAGTACAGATCGCACCGGGCGAACTGAATGGCGTCTGTACTACGCAGGTGAACCTCTTGCCGGGGCTGGCCCGGGTGATCTCCTAGTTGTCGCTCGTGCGGTGGACGGCGAGGTCTTCGCGCTTGTATTCGAGCAGGGCTCAGGGTGGGAGCGAGCAGCGCTTGAACTGTTTCCCGTGGCGAACTCGGACGGCCGAGTGCGTCTCGTCACGCGCGACGTCCTCTGCGACACGGAGCTGGATCTAGTTCGTCGCACCGTGCTCGACCAACTTGAGATCGACTACGCCGTGCCCGAACCCGACTTGGAAGGAATCGTGATCGAACGATTCGGGTTCGCGTTCCCGTCGACCGCTGAAATGAGCGAGTTTGCTCGTGAGCGGGCTCCAGCCACGGGCGCCAGCGCGGATGAAGCGCTCTGGGCTTGGCTCGACATGGAGGAGCGACTCTTTCGCGCACTCGAGCGCGTAATCGTCGGCGACAGACTCGATCGACCATTCGAATCCGTCGATGAGTTCCTCAGCTACTCGCTCTCTGTACAGAACCGACGCAAGTCCCGAATGGGTCATGCGCTCGAGAACCATCTTGCGGCGGTCTTTGATCGGCATCACCTGAAGTACACGCCCCAAGTGCGGACCGAGGGCAATCGAACAGCTGACTTCGTGTTCCCCGGAGCGGCCGAGTATCGCGACAAGTCATTCCCGCCAGCGCGCCTGACCGTACTGGCGGCAAAGTCGACTTGCAAGGACCGCTGGCCTCAGGTGCTCGCGGACGCCGACCGTGCGCCCGTGAAGCACTTATGCACACTCGATGCAGCGCTCAGCGGATTCCAGCTAGCCGACATGGCGACCAAGGGCGTGCTGCCGGTGATGCCCGAGCGTGTTCTTGCTGGTTATGCGGGCGTGGCGGGGGCCGATGCGATTCTCAACATTGGCGGGTTCGTCGAATTGGTCCAAGCAAGGGCGTGACGCGGATTCGCCATTGGAGCCCGAGGGCCCCGTCGGCGCTCGCCTCAGGCTTGCCACTCTACCTACCGCGAGTTCGAAGAGCGTGTGTCGGCGCGGTGCGGTCCCCGAGGCGGCGAAGCGAGACATCCGCTGTGATGTATTAACACCATCACGAACCGGACAAGCGATGGGATTGCCTTCGGGTGGGGCGTGTGGCCGCCCCCCGCTCCCACCCTTCGTGTCAGCCCCATGCCGTATCATTTCTCCCCGAATGTATGTTCGATTCGCGAAGGCCGCGACGGGGCTGGGACAGGGGATCCGTGCACAACGTGACAGACTCGCTCGACGACACGCTGCGCACCGTGTTCGGGATCCACGAGTTCCGGCCGCACCAGCGCGAGATCGTCGAGCACATCGTGGCGGGCGGCGACGCGTTCGTCCTGATGCCGACCGGCGGCGGCAAGTCGCTGTGCTTCCAGCTGCCGGCGCTGCTACGTCGGGGCACGGCGGTCGTCGTGAGCCCCCTCATCTCGCTCATGAAGGACCAGGTCGACGCGCTGCGCGCCAACGGCGTCGCCGCGGCCTGCCTGAACTCGTCGCTCGCCTCCGAGGACGCGTCGGCCACGCTGCGCGACCTGCGGGCCGGGCGGCTCGACCTCCTCTACGTCGCGCCGGAGCGCCTCATGCTGCCCGGCTTCATCGACATGCTGCGCACGCTGCCGATCGCCCTCTTCGCGATCGACGAGGCGCACTGCGTCAGCCAATGGGGCCACGACTTCCGGCCTGAGTACGTGCAGCTCGGCGCGCTGCGGGAGCTGTTCCCCGGCGTGCCGCTCGTGGCGTTCACGGCCACCGCCGACGACCAGACGCGCGAGGACGTGCGCGTGCGGCTCGGCATCGCCGACGCGCCGGTCTTCTCGGCCGGCTTCGACCGGCCCAACATCCGCTACGTCGTCGAGGACAAGCGGCAGGCGCCGCAGCAGCTCGAGCGGTTCGTGGCGCAGCACCCCGCCGATTCCGGCATCGTCTATTGCCTGAGCCGCAAGCGCGTCGAGCAGGTGGCGGCCGCGCTCCGCAAGAAGGGCGTGAAGGCGGCGGCGTACCACGCCGGGCTCTCGGCGGCGGAGCGCACGCGCGTCCAAGATGCGTTCTCGCGCGACGAGGTGCACGTCGTCGTGGCGACCGTCGCCTTCGGCATGGGCATCGACAAGCCAGACGTGCGATTCGTCGTGCACTACGACATGCCGAAGAACATCGAGGGCTACTACCAGGAGACCGGCCGCGCGGGACGCGACGGGCTTCCCGCCGAGGCGCTGCTGCTGTTCGGCATGCAGGACGTGGTAACGGCGCGCGGGCTGATCGAGCGCGGCGGCGACCCCGAGCAAATCCGCATCGAGATGCACAAGCTCCACGCGATGACGGCGTTCGGCGAGGCGACCACGTGCCGCCGGCGCGTGCTGCTCGGCTACTTCGGCGAGACCGTCGAGCACGACTGCGGCAACTGCGACGTCTGCCTCGATCCGCCCGAGCTCTACGACGCCACCGTCGACGGCCAGAAGGCGCTGTCCGCCGTGTACCGGATGGGGGAGCGGTTCGGCGTCGGGCAGGTCGTCGACGTCCTCGTGGGCGCGAGGACAGAGAAGGTCGCGAAGTGGGGCCACGAGGCGCTGAGCGTCTTCGGCGTGGGCGCGGACCGCAGCCGCGACGAGTGGACAAGCGTCATCCGGCAGCTGATCCACCACGGCTACCTGTATCAGGACATCGCCGAGTACTCGGCGCTGAAGCTGCGCGAGGGCGCGCGGGGGGTGCTGCGCGGCGAGACCGAGCTGCGCTTCGCGCGCCCCAAGGTGCGCGTGAAGGCGGAGAGGACGCGCAAGACGCCGCGCTCCGTGGCGCTGTCGGGGTCCGACGTGGACGAGGAACTGTTCGAGCGCCTGCGGGACCTGCGTCGGCAGATCGCCGCGGAGCAGGCGATCCCGGCGTACGTCGTCTTCAGCGACAAGACGCTCGCGGACATGGCGGCACGCCGGCCACGCGACCGCGCCGAGTTCCTCGACGTCTTCGGCGTCGGTCACGCCAAGCTCGAGCGGTACGGCGACGCGTTCCTGGAGCTCATCCCGGGCACCTGACGGCGAAACCGGGCAAGCAACTTGCCCAACTTGCTTGCCTACACTACACTGGCGCAATGACGCCGACGCCCCTTCATGACCCCGACCCCGTGGCCGTCCGGCTCGCGCTCGCCGTGAACCGCCTCCGTGCTCGTCTGCGCGAGGAGTCCGGCATCACCACGTCCGGCCTCTCCATGACGCAGATCTCGATCGTCGGCCGCCTCCGTCGCAACGGCCCGCGGACCGCCGCCTCGCTGGCCGCGGCCGAGCACGTCAGCCAGCAGGCCATCGCGCAGGCGGTCGCTCCGCTGAAGGCCGCCGGGCTCGTCGCCGCCACGCCCGACGCCGCGGACGGCCGCAAGGTGCTGCTCAGCCTCACCGGCGACGGCCGCGCCAGCCGCGACGCCATGGTCGCGTCACGCGACGCCTGGCTCACCCGCACGATCGAGCGCACGCTGTCGTCCGACGAGGCCGCCGCGCTCGATGCCGCCGTCGAGCTGCTCGAAAGGCTGGCCGACGCCTAAGTGAGCTCCGACCTCCTCCGGCCGCCGGAAGCGCGCGGCTTCCGCGGCGCGCTGCGCACGACGTTCCTCTCGCTGCGCAACCGCAACTTCAAGCTCTACTTCATCGGCCAGATCGTCTCGAACTCGGGCAACTGGCTCACCAACGCCGCCATCGTGCTGCTCGTCTACAAGCTCACGAACAGCGGCCTCGCGGTCGGGCTGCTCTCCGCGTGCATGTTCGGCCCGATCCTGTTCCTCTCCGCGTACGCCGGTGCCGTGGCCGACCGCGTCGACAAGCGCCGCATGCTCCTGATCACGCAGACGCTCGAGATGTGCCAGTCGATCGGGCTCGCCGTCCTCGCGTTCATGCCGCACCCGCCGGTGGCCGGCATCTTCGCCCTGGCGGTGGCGGGCGGCACGTTGCTCGCCTTCGACAACCCCGGCCGCCGCAGCTTCGTCACCGAGATGGTGCGCAAGGAGGACATCCCGAACGCGGTCGTCCTGTACTCGATGATCGTGAACACGGCGCGCATCATCGGCCCGGCGCTCGCCGGCCTGCTGATCGTGACGGTCGGCACCGGCTGGTGCTTCACCATCGACGCCGCTTCCTACATCGCGGTGCTCGTCTGCCTCTTCCTCATGCGCCCGGCCGAGCTTCACAGCCAGCCGCCGAAGCCGCGCGAGAAGGGCGAGGTCCGCGCGGGGCTCGCCTACGTCGCGTCCATGCCGGTGCTGTGGATCAGCTTCCTCATGCTCGTGCTCGTCGGCACGATGACCTACAACTTCACCGTCACGCTGCCGCTGTTCGTCCACGACGCGCTGCACACCGCCACCACCGCCTACACGGTGCTGTACTCCGTCTTCGGGTTCGGCGCGGTGGTGAGCGCGCTCGTCGTCGCGAATCGGGCGCTCGTGCGCATGCGGCACATCGTGCTCGGGGCGCTCGCGCTCGGCGCGGCGATGCTCGTGCTCGCGTTCATGCCGACGCTGTGGGCGGCGGTGCCGGCGATCTTCCTCGTCGGCATGGCGAGCATCCCGTATCAGACGGCGACCACCGCGATCGTGCAGGTGGAGGGGCGGCCCGACATGCACGGCCGCGTCCTCGCGCTGCAGACGGTCGTGATCGGCGGCTCCTCGATCGTCGGCGGCCCGCTGCTGGGGTGGATCGCCGACGTCGCCGGCGGGCGGGCGCCCATCCTGGTGGGCGCGGCGGTCTGCCTCGTCGCCGCCGCGTTCGGCTACGCCGCCTCGCGCCGCTACTTGCACCGCGAGGCCGCGGGCGGCGAGGGCGTCGCCGGGTAGAGGCGCGCATCGCTGTCGCCGCGCGCCGGTCGGTCGCGCCGCGAAGGACGCCCCCTAGCGCCCCGCCGCGAGCTTCCCGTCCGCCGCGATCGGCCACGGGCTCGTGAAGTCCTCGCGGGAGAGCTCGCGCACGAGCTCGAGCGAGCTGTCCGCCGCGTCCACGACGGGCACGCCGGCGCCGGCCAGCTTGAGCGACAGCCACGTCCCGCCGAGCACGTCGCCCGAGCGGTCGACCTGGATGATCAGCAGTCCTGAGAGCCCGAGCGTTCCGGCCGTGCCGAAGTTGCCCCAGCCCGCGAAGTTGCCGAGCGAGTACGCGATGAGACCGCCCTTGTAGCGCTCGATGCCGCGCACCACGTGCGGCCCGGAGCCGAGCACGGCGCTCGCCCCGGCGTCGATCATCGCGTGCGCGAAGGCGCGCGCCGACCCGCGGAACTCGCCGTACTGGTATTCCGCCCCGGCGGGCGTGTGGGTCTTGTCGGAGCCCTCGGCGCCGTCGTGGATCAGCACGATGACGACGTCGGCCTCCTGACGAGCCCGACGAACAAGCGCCGCGGTGCCCGCGATGTCGGCGAGCGATTGGGCCCACGGATACGGAGCCGCGCCGATGAAGGCGACGCGCACGCCGTGGCGTTCGATGACCGTGATCTGCCCCGGCAGCCCGGTGTAGGCGACGCCCGCCGCCGTGAGCGCGCGATGCGTGGACGCGATCCCGGCGTCGAGGTAGTCGTGCGCGTGGTTGTTCGCCACGTTCATGACGTCGAAGCCGGCCCACGCCAGCGCCATCGCGTACGACGGCGGCGCCTGGAACGAGAACGACGTGGTCGACCCGCCCTTCGACGGCCCGCCGTTGCCGAACGTGCCTTCGAGGTTCCCGACCATGATGTCCGGCGCCTCGAGACGCGCGCGCACCTTCGCGAAGAGCGCCCGGCCACCCTGCGGCGGCATCCCGTAGCGCGACCCCGGCGTCGTGTCGCCCACCCAGCCGATGGTGACTACGGGCTCGGTGGGCGCGGAAGAGGCCGCCGGGCTCGCCACCGCCGTGGCGACGCTCGCGGGGGCGGATGCGACAGAGGACTCCCGCGACGGCGCGGCCTTGGTCGACGGGCGAGGGTTCCCGCCGGTCGCGGCCGGAGCGCAGCCGCCGAGCAGGGCGCAGCAGAGCAGGGCCGCGATGCAGAAGACGCCGGCACGTTCCTTCACGAGCTGCCCCTTCCCGTGAGCCGGCCGGCATCGTCGACCGCCGGACCGTTGTCCATGCTACGTCTAGCCGCTGGGGAACGGTGGCGCGGGCTGCCCGCCGGCCTCCGCCCGTCACCGCCGCTGGATGCGCTCGAGAACCGAGTGCGATACCCTGACGGCGATCCGTTCCGGCCGCTCGCCGCACCGGCGGGTGGGGCCGGAGGGAGCTCTCGGGGGAGGGCCATGCGCGGAACGGGCACGCTCCGAACGCGCGCGCGGCGAGCCGCAGTCGGGACCGGCGGCGCTCCGTGGCGCGTCTCGCGCACGAAGCCGCAAAGGTGGCGAGGGCTGCCCGCGGTGCTCCTGGTCGGGTTCGCCTGCGGCTTCTTCGGCTTGGCGCCGGCCGCTCGGGCCGCCGTCATCCCGGACGCGCGCCTGGCGAGCGCGATCGACGTGCAGCTCGGTCGGGTCGCCGGCTCCGACATCGCCACCGACGACCTCGGGACGCTGACATCGCTCGAGGCGACCGGTCAGGGCATCGTCTGCGTCGACGGCCTGCAGTTCGCATCCGCCCTGACCACGGCGGACCTGAGCGACAACGCGATCGCCACCATCACGCCGTTGGCCGCTCTCGCGCACCTGAGATGGCTCGACGTGTCGCGGAACGATCTGGATCTGAGCCGCGGCGCCCCGGCGCTGGGCACGATCCAAGCCCTGCGCCGTGAGGGCGTCACCGTCGATCTGCTTTCCACAGTGCATCGCGTCGACCGCGACGATCTCGCGGCCGGGCGAGAAGCCGTCGGCTCCCGAGCAGGGTGCGAAGCTCACCTTCACGTCGTCGGTGCTGCCGGCAATGGCCGTGACCGTGGGCCACGCGAAGCTGCGCCTCTACCACCTCGAGCGAAAGACCGTGACCAAGAAGGTCAAAGGCAAGCGGAAGAAGGTCACGGTCGCCTTCTGGCGTCTGCGCACGACGGCGACCATGAAGGCGAGCTCCTCCGGGACGCTGAGCGTCACGCTGAAGCCGGCCTACGCGGGCCGGTGGGAGGCGATGGTCGACTACACCGGGTCGGCCGGCTGTTACGCGTCGCGTGCGTCGTCGGCGTGTGCGTTCACGCTCGAGGACCGGCGGATCGAGGCGGCGATCCGGTGGGCGACCGCGCGCCTCGGGTCGCACCAGTGGGACGAGCTGTGCCTGCGTTTCGTCAACACCTGCTACGCCGAAGGCGCGCACACGGCCGTGCGCAGCGCGTGGGCTACGGCGCGCCAAGCCGCTGCGGCGCTGCACGCTTCGGCTCACCCGAGCACGAACGCGCCGCGCGGCGCCTACGTGTTCTACGCCACGCCTCTCGGGCACGTCGGGATCTCGTTGGGCAACGGCATGATGATCAGCGACGACGGCTCCTACGGCGTCCGCATCAAGCCCATCAAGGGTGGCTCCCGCTACCGCTACATCGGCTGGGCGCCGCCGCCGATCGCTCCCCGCATCAGCGACTGGGACGTGGTGCCGTAGGGCCGAGCGGCGTCGGAGCCGCTCCGCCTTCGCCGTGGCCCGGCATCGGCGCCCGCGGCGCTCGGGCGCGCACCCGTTACGTCCGCGCGCGGTGGGAAAGAACACACCTCGGTCCGAGCGGTCATGAGAGACGGCGGCGGTGCCGCGCGCACGGTCTCGCGCAGTTCTCTCCCGAGGTGAAGGAGCGCACGATGCAGCATCCGATGGGAATGCACGGCGGCTACCACATGGGCTACGGTCACGGCGGCGGGTGGCAGATGCGGGGCGGGGACGGCTGGCAGGGGAACGTCCCGCTCATCCCCGCGCCGGTCGCGATGATGACGATGGCCCTCGGCTTGGCGATAGGCATGATGATCGGCCGCAAGAAGGCCGCGATGCACGGCATGGGCGGCATGGGCATGGGCATGGGCCGCGGCGTCTGTGGCCCGGGCATGGGCGGCATGGGCATGGGGATGGGGATGGGCCGCGGCATGGGCCGCTGGGGCACGGGCGGCGGCTGGAGCGACTGGGCGGCCAAGAAGAAGATGATGGGCGGGATGCCGTACCACCACCATCACGGAGACGGCGAGCCGCCGTGTGACTGTGGAGGCGGCGCGACGTCCGGTGGCGGGCAGGGCGCGCCCGAGGAGTGAGCCGTCCATCCGCACGAACGAGAAAGGCCCCGGTTCAGCCGAGCCGGGGCCTTCTTCTTCCCGCCGTCGGCCGTAGCACTGAACGGCCGCCAAGAACAAGACTGGTGTTGCGACCTGCACGCGCGCGAGACTGTACGGGCGTGGGGGCGAGCGGCGCCTGCCCGCGCACGTCATGAGGAGACCACCACATGCCCGAAGCCATCTACAACGAACTGCTCGCGACCAAGCTCATCGGCGAGTTCGAGAAGCGCGGACTCGCCGGCTTCTACGCCGCCACCAAGGAGGCCGCGCTCGAGCGGGTCCTCTCGCTGATCCCCGAAGGCAGTGTCGTGTCCGTCGGCGGTTCGCAGACGTTGCGCGACATGGGCGTGCGCGAGGCGCTGCACGCCGGGGAGTACGAATTCCTCGATCCGGATGCAGGGACGACGAGCGCCGAGAGGGACGCGATCGCTCACGGGGCGCTGGCGGCCGACCATTACCTCATGGGGTGCAACGCCATCGCGCAGAGCGGCGAGCTCGTCAACGCGGACGGCTACGGCAACCGAGTCGCCGCGATGATCTTCGGACCGAAGCACGTGATCGTCGTCGCCGGCATGAACAAGGTCGAGCCGACCCTCGATGCCGCGATCGCACGCGTCCGCGGCCGCGCGTCGCAGCTCATCATGCTGCACTTCAAGAAGGACTACGCGACGTTCGACGATGTCGCAGCCGCCGCGCGAGGCGCCGCGGCCCAGCTCGTCGTCACGAGCAGGTCGGTCACGCCCGGGCGCATCACCGTCGTCCTCGTCGGGGAGAGCCTCGGGTACTAAGCTATAGGAGCGGAGCCGCACCGGCGGGGGCCGGTCGGCGAGCCGCGGGATCGAGAAAGGGGAGCAGCGATGGGGGACGCTGACACGTCGTCGCGCCGTGGCGTCAGAGGCTCGATCGACCTCGACGAGCAGGCGCGGGAGGCGCGCGAAGGCCGGGCGAGGCGCGAGGCCCTGCTGAAAGCAGAGCAGGCGGCGCGCTCCTCGGGCTCGACCGAGGTCCAGTGGCCGGCGCCACCCGCCGACAGCGCCGAGCGCTACGCGGCCGACGTCGCGCGGCTCGACGGCGAGCTCGGCGCGATCCCGAGCGTCGGCGCCGTCCTGCGCGGCGACCTGCGGCAGCAGGAGGAGTCGATCGCCCTCACCCACGCCCTGGAACGCGCGGAGCGAGTCGAACGCGTGGCCGAGGGTGACGAACCGCCCGCCGACGACGCCGCGGGCGAGGACGAGACTCCGGCCGAGGACGCGCTCTCGAAGTAGCCTAGCCCCGCGCTACCGCCGCCCGCGGCCTCCCGTGGAGGCCTTCTTGGCGGCCTCGGCGGCCGTCCGCGCCCGCCCGCGCACGTGCTCGAACTCGGCTTGGAGCTCGTCGAGCTCCTCGTCGCTGAGCGCCTCGAGATCGACGAGCTCGGTCCTCGCTCCCGTGACGGCCTTGATGAGCTCGTCGAGCTTCAGTTGCACCGCGCGCGTGTCGCGGTTCTGCGCGCTCTGGATGAGGAAGACCATGATGAACGTGACGATGGTCGTCCCCGTGTTGATGGCGAGCTGCCACGTGCTCGAGAAGTGGAACAGCGGGCCGCTCACCGCCCACACGACGACGACCGCCACGGCGATGACGAACGCCGTCGCCGACCCCGCGATCTCGGACGCCCGACGCGCGAATCGTGCGAACGCTTCGCGCGCGTTCGCGGCTGAGCCGCTCTTCGACGCTCGCGAGGGACCGGCCTCGGTGACACGACCCGGCGGCATCGCCGTTCTCCTTCCTAGGGGTGTGCGGTCGTTCTCGGTCGAGCCGGATGCCGCGGCCCGCTCGATCGCTCGGAAGTGGTACCCATATCGCCGTTCAGCGAACGACGGGCGTTGCGCCGTGGGCCTAGAATGAAGACTCCGAGCCGGAAGGGGATCGATGAGACTGTCACGAACCGCACCGATGATCGCAGCCGTGGCGCTCCTCGCGGCGGTCGCCGGCCTGGCGCCGGCGGCAGCCACCGCCATCACGCCGCCGCAGGTCCTCACAGCGCTCACCGCCTCCACGATCGCGCCGATCGTCTCGAGCGACGGAGCGTCCGGCGATGAGTTTGGGTCGTCGGTCGCCATCAACGCCAGCGACACGATCGTGGCGGGCGCTCCCCAAGCCGGTGCTGAGGAGTATCAAGGTGTGGCGTACGTCTTCATTACGCCGCCCGGCGCGCAACGCTGGTCGCAGCAAGCGACGCTCACCGCATCCGATGGTGCGGCCTACGACGAGTTCGGCACCTCGGTCGCCATCGACGGCGACACCATCGTGGTCGGAGCGCCGCAGCACCACGTGGGCAGTGACGCCCACCAAGGCGCCGCCTACGTCTTCACCTACTCAGGCGGGGAGTGGACGCAGGCGGCCACGCTGACCGCCTCGGACGGCGCGGCCGACGACGAGTTCGGCACCTCGGTCGCCATCGACGGCGACACCATCATCGTCGGAGCGCCGCAGCACCAGGTCGGTCCCAACACGGACCAGGGCGCGGCGTACGTCTTCAGCGGCTCCGGTGGCTCTTGGACGCAACAGGCGGAGCTGATCGCCTCCACGGGTGCCGCGGGCGACTGGTTCGGGGCCTCCGTCGCCGTTTCGGGCGACACCGTGCTCGTCGGCGCGACGCAGCCGAGCTCCGGGGCGGGCGCCGCGTACACCTATTCATACTCGGGCACGGGCTGGGGGAGCGAGTACAAGCTGGTCGCCACCGACGGCGGCGCCGAAGGGGACGATTTCGGTTGCTCGGTCGCGCTGTCCGGGAGCGAGGCCCTGATCGGAGCGAAGCAGCACCAGGTCGGCCTGAACACGCAACAAGGCGCTGCCTACCTCTTCCAGCAGTCGAGTGGGAGCTGGGATTCCGGGCACGAACTCACGGCTTCCAACGGCGCGTCGTCCGACTGCTTCGGCTCCTCGGTCGCGCTCACGGGCGATGTCGCGATCGTGGGCGCCATCAACGCCGGGACGGACGGCGGCGCCTATGTGTTCACCCACTCTGGCTCCGATCCCCTCCATCCATGGTTGCAGCAGGATGAGCTGACCGCCGCGGACGCCTCGTCTCTGGCCCAGTTCGGCAACGCGGTCGCGCTGTCCGGCGACGACAGCGTGGTCGGCGCCCAGCAAGCCAGCGTTACCTATGCGGGCGGTGCCACGCACGACTATCAGGGCGACGCCTACGTCTTCTCCATGCACGTCCCGACCACGGTCTCCGTGGCGCTGTCCAAGTCGTCGGTGCCCTACGAATCCGCCTACTGCACCGTGACGGCCACCGTGAAGTACGACGACGCGCCTCAGCTGGACAGGCAGGTCGTGTTCCAGACATCGGCCGATGACAGCCACTGGTCGAATCTGGCGGCGGTTCCGACCGCGGCGAACGGGCAGGCGCGCGTCGTCTATTCGTTGCCCCCATCGTCGTCCCCGCGCACCTGCTACGTGCGCGCCCTCGCGGTCGCGGCCCCGTACTACGCGGAGGTGCCGTGCGCGGGCGTCAAACTCAGCGTGACGCCGTACCTGACGACGCCGTCGACGCCCTCGTCCGTCAAGCGCGGGCGCAGCTTCACGATCTACGGCTATCTGAAGCCGCGGCACACGAGCGGCGCGTCCAACGTGTCGATCAAGCTGTACCGCTCGGTGCATGGCAGGTGGTCGCTGTACAAGACCGTGAAGGCGAAGAACTCCACCTACAACAGCCTCACCACGAAGTACAGCGTGTCGACCAGTGTGCCCTCCGCGGGCTCGTGGCGCGCCTATGCGTACTACGCCGCGACGAGCAGCTACGCGGCGTACACCTCGGGCTACCGGACCTTCTCGGCGAAATAGCGGAGCGCGATCGGAGCCGCTGACATGGCCGCGAGATCCGTCGGAGCGACCCCGTACGTCGTGGATTCGGTCACGTCCCGTGACGGCACCACGATCGGCTATCGGCGCACCGGCACGGGGCCGGCGGTCGTGCTCGTGCACGGCGGGATGCAGGCGTCGCAGAACTTCATGAAGCTCGCCTCGCTGCTCGCCGGCTCCTTCACCGTGTGCGTGCCCGATCGACGCGGCCGGGGTCTCAGCGGCGCGCCCGGCGACGGTTACAGCCTCGGCACGGAATGTGACGACCTGCAGGCGATCATGCGGCACACCGGGGCGCGCGACGTGTTCGGGCTCAGCTCGGGCGCGGTGATCTGTCTGGAGGCCGCGCTCCGTCTCCCCGAGGTCGAGAGGGTCGCATTGTACGAGCCGCCGCTGCCGGTCGGCGGATTCTCACCCGCCTTCTGGCTGGAGGACTACGACGCCGAGATGGCGAAGGGCGACGTCGGCGCCGCGCTCGTGACGGTGCTCAAGGGCACCCGGTCCTCGCGGCTGTTCGATCTCGTTCCCCGCGCGCTGATCGTGCCGGTGATGCGCCATGCGACGCGCGCCGCCGACGTCTCCAAGGTCGAAGGCGACGACGTCCACCCGCTCTCGCTCATCCCGACGATGCACTACGACGCGCTGCTCGTTCGCGCGATGGAGGGCCGGCTCGAGGAGTTCAGGAACGTGAGCGCGGACGTGCTGCTGCTCGGCGGCAGCAGGAGCCCGGCCTACCTGCATCGTGCGCTCGACGCGCTCGCGGGCGTGCTGCCCCGGTGCCGGCGCGTGGAGCTGCGGGGCGTGGGCCATCTGGCGGCCGACGACAGCGGCAAGCCCGAGCTCGTCGCTCGCGAATTGCGGCGCTTCTTCCCGGCCGGCTAGCCTACTGGCCGGGCTCGGGTTCCGGGGCGGCGAGCGGCTCGGCGATCGGGAGCGGCTCGACGCTCGGCTCGGCGACCGGGCGGAGCTCCGAGGCCGGCGTCGGGTCTCCTCGCTTCATCGCCGCGCGCCTCGCTGCCGCGGCCGCCGCGTGCCGCTCCTTCATCCCCGGGACGACCCAGCGCACGTAGGCGCTCGACACGAGCAGCCCGAGCACGACGTACACGGCGGCCGGCACGTCCTGCGACACGACGGCGACGGTGAGGATCGCGAAGATCACGAACGTCGCGATCGGCACGAAGGACCCGCCGAGCACCGTGAAGGGCCGCTCGGCGTCGGGCATCTTCCGCCGCAGCCGGAACACCGCCAGCCCGCACAGCGCGAACACGATGGACTCCACCGCCGCGCCCACGTCCACGAGCGTCATGTAGCGTCCCGTGAGGAAGATCAACGCGGACGAGACGATGCCGATGGCTCCCATCAGGAGCACCGCGACCCACGGCGTCATGTAGCGGCTGATCTTCGCGAGCCCGCTCGGCAGTGCGTGCTCGCGGGCCGTCGCGTACACGAAGCGCGACGTGGTGAGCGTTCCCGCGTTGAAGAGGCCGAACGAGGCGGCGATCGTGATCGCCACCATGATCGCGACGCCCACCGGTCCGAGCAGCGCCTTCGCGAACAGGAGCTGCGGGACCGTCGAGCCGACGAGCTGCCGCATGGGCACCGTGGCGGTCATGGCCATCGTGAACAGCCCGTACACGATGTTCAGGATGCCGATGACGATGAGCATGCCCTTCGAGATCACCTTGACCTGGGTGACCTCCTCGGCGAGCGGCGCCACCCACTCGAAGCCGACGAACAGGAACACCCCCACCGCGATCGCCGAGATCAGCCCGCCCGCCGATGGGATCCCGAGGGGATGGGCGATGTTCGCGCCGTTCCGGACGACGCCCAGCACCGCGATGCCGAACAGGGCCGCGACCATCCCGTAGGTGATCACGTCCTGGAAGCGGCCGGCGGTCTTGATGCCGCGGATGTTGAGCGTCACGACGATCGCGATCATCGCGGTCACCCACAGGAACGGCGGCACGAACGGGAACACGCCCGAGAGCACCTTGGAGAGCACGAAGCCCTCGACGCCGACCACGGTGGAGAGCGCGAACACGTAGAAGAGCGACACCGTGAGCGAGAGCCGGTCGTTGTACGCCTTCGAGAAGTAGAGCCGCGTGCCCGAGGCGGACGGCAGGATCCCGTTGAGTTCGGCGAAGCACAGCCCCGCGAGCAGGCTGAGCGCGCCGGCGATCACGATCGCGATCCACGCGCCGCCGCCGAGCATATAGTGCGCGACCTGCACCTCCACCACGACACTCGAGGTGGACAGCGCCAAGCCGGTGCTCGCCGCGACGACGGTGGGGAGCTTCAGGACCCTCTTGAGCGCCACGCGCTACTCCCCCCAGATCACCTGCGAGATGAAGTCGAGCCGGAGCACGTCGTCCTCATTACCCAGGACGCGCAGCGACCCGTCGGCGTAGGGCTCGGCGGGCGTCACCGCGCCGGAGAAGATGCTGACGAGGGTCGCGGCGTCGCTCTCCACGTTCAGATCCGGCTCGTCGGGCAGGCCGTCGAAGAGCTCGGCTGCGCTGTCCTGGTAGTCGATGGTGAAGCCCGCGCCGAGGTCGCTCGCCCAGACGCCGATGCGGCGGTCCCAGCCCCGATTCATCTTCCGCAGCTGGTCGTTCGACGTGCAGCTGTCGCAGAAGCCCCGCAGCGCCTCCGCCAGCTCGTCCCTCGTGCTCATGCCCGGCCTCCTCGCCCGCGTCTTCGCCGTGCCGTGCCGCCGCCCACGGTTCGTCGTCGAGCGGCTTCGCCCAGTATGGCGAATGGCGAGAGCAGTGACGACCCTCACGACGATGTTCGTCCAGCCGCTGGATCTCCGCCTGGGCGAGCCTCAGCGTGCGCGCGGGACGTCCTCGCTCGCGCCCGGCGCCGGATGGCCGGCGCGCGGGGGCGCGATCACGGTGCGCAGGAACGCCGGGTCGAGTGCTTGCGCGAGCGCCATGTCGTAGGTGATCAGCCCCTCGCGATACTTGGCCGCGAGCGACTCATCCATCGTCATCATCCCGTACTGGTGCCCGGTCTGCAGGATCGTCGCGAGCTGATGCGTCTTGGACTCGCGGATGAGGTTGCGCACGGCCGTCGTGGGGATGAGCACCTCGCAGGCGAGCACGCGGTCCATGCCGTCCGCCGTGGGCACGAGCTGCTGCGACACGATCCCCATGAGCGTGCTCGCGAGCTGGATGCGCACCTGCTGCTGCTGGGCGGACGGGAAGACGTCGATCACGCGGTCGATGGTCTGTGCCGCGTCCTGCGTGTGCAGCGTCGCGAACACGAGGTGGCCGGTCTCGGCCGCGGTCAGCGCCGCCTGGATCGTGTCGAGGTCGCGCATCTCGCCGATCATCACCACGTCCGGGTCCTCGCGCAGCACGTAGCGCAGCGCGTTGCCGAAGCCCTTCGTGTCGGAACCGACCTCGCGCTGCGTGACGATCGAGCGCTTGTGGCTGTGCACGTACTCGATCGGGTCCTCGATCGTGATGATGTGGACGGAGCGGTTCGTGTTGATGTAGTCGACGATCGAGGCGAGCGTGGTCGTCTTGCCGGCACCCGTCGGGCCGGTGACGAGCACGAGGCCGCGCGGGCGCATCGAGAGCTCCTCGAGCACGGCCGGGAGCCCGAGCTCCTCGAACGAGCCGATCTCTGGCGGCAGGTAGCGGCACGCCGCGCCGACCGCTCCGCGCTGCCAGTAGGCGTTGATGCGGAAGCGCGCCACACCGGAGACGGAGTACGCGAAGTCGCATTCCCACACGTTCTCGAGGGCGTCGCGCTCCTCCTCCGTCATGATCGAGCGCACGAGCGCATGCGTGTGACGGGGGCTGAGGACGGGGCCGTCCAGCTCGACGAGCACGCCGTTGCGCCGCATCGTCGGCTGACGCCCGACCGCGAGGTGCAGGTCGCTGCCGCCACGCGTCGCGACCTCGGCGAGCAGGTCGCAGATGTCGCGGGGATAGACGTCGGGGCCGGTCTCCTGCAGGCCGAAGCGCTGATACTGCTCCTTGCGGGTGGTGCCGCTGTTGTCGGTCATGCGCGCCTCCTGTTCGGCAGATCGATCCATCGTACGCTTCGCGGGGGAGATTCCCGTGTGAGGACCCTAGGCGGCGCCTTGGAGGCACCAGTGGCCGAGCACGAGCGACAGCACCCCGGCGCGAACCCCGTGCTCGTGATCGCCGGCCTCGTCGTCGTGCTCGCCGGGATCCGGACGGCCAGCGTGGTCGCGGTGCCGGCGATCGTCGCGGTGCTCGTGACGGTGATCGCCGCGCCGTTGGAACGCCGACTCGTCCGCCGCGGCACACACCGGCTCGTCGCGTACGTGCTCGTGCTGGCGGGCACGATCGTCGCGCTCATCGCCGCGGTGGCGCTGCTCGAGGCGGCCATCACCGCGTTCATCAACGACATCCCCGGCTACGAGCCGGGGATCGAGCGCATCCTCAACGGCGTGCTCGGCCTGGGCAGTGCGGTCGGGCTCGACGTCGCGCATGTGATCAACGTGGCGCAGGTGGTGGAGAGCGCGCTCGATTCCGTCGACATGCTCACCAAGTCGCTGCTGACCTCGCTCGCCGAGTGGACGGTCGTGCTGCTGCTCGTCGTGTTCATGTTGCACGAGGCGCTCGAGTTCCCGGAGAAGCTCGCGGCCGTGCTGCGCGATCCCGAGCACATGCGGCGCGTGCGGACCTTCTTCGCGGACCTCGCCGGCTTCATGCGGGTGGACACGGTGGACGCGACCGCGACGGCGATGGGCGACATCGTGGTGCTGGTGGTGGCCGGCGCGCCCTCGGCGCTCCTGTGGACCGGGCTGGCGTTTCTCTTCAGTTACGTGCCGAGCGTCGGCGTGTGGATGACGGTCATCCCGCCGACGGTGGCGACGTTCGCGCGCTACGGCGTGCTGCGCGCGGTGCTCGTCGCCGTCGGGCTGACGGCGGTCGACAGCGCCGTCGGGCTGCTCGTTCTGCCGCGGCTGGTGGGCAGGCAGCTGGGCATCGCGCCGTTCTGGGCCATCCTCTCGATCGTGTTCTGGACGTGGTTCTTCGGGCCCGCGGGCGCGATCCTCGCGATCCCGCTCACCATCACCGCGAAGTTCCTGCTGGAGAGCTCGCCCGCGACGGCACCCCTGGCCACGCTGATCTCGCCGGTGGGCGGGCGGACACCTCGCGAGCCCCGCGTCAGGCGACGCCGCGGCGGGCTGGCCGGACCCGGCGGGTGAGGCGGGCGGCTCGGCGCTCGGCGCGGCCGCCGTCACGGTCCGGCTCTTCCTCAAGGTCCGGCCGCTCGGACCCGATATCCACTAGGTGGCGCGCGGCGGCGGGCATCGTCGTCGGCGCGGCCTGATGCCGAACGCACCGACGAAGGCGGGGACTGCCGTGATCCGCTCGTTCAAGCAGACGCACGTATGGCGGGGTCTCGCGTGGGCGGTCGTCGCCGCCGCGGCGATCGTCGCGCTCCCCGCGATCGCGCATGCCGCCGCGATGGCGTGGAGCTACCAGGACTCGGGCGTCACCGACGGCAGCTCGCTGGCGGCGGTCTCGTTCGTGAGCGCGAGCGAGGGCTGGGCCGTCGGCGGCAACGGTACGATCGTGAGCACCACCGACGGAGGCGTGACCTGGGACGCCCAGGACTCCGGGGTCACCGACGGCAGCACGCTCTCCGGCGTCCGGTTCGCCGATGCCGGCCACGGGTGGGCCGTGGGCGACAACGGCACGATCGTCCACACCGCGGACGGCGGCACGACATGGAGCGCGCAGGACTCCGGGATCACCGACGGGAGCAGCCTGTACGGCGTGGCCTCGAGCGACGCGAACCACGCGTGGGCCGTGGGCGACAACGGCGCCGTCCTCCACACCGCGAACGGCGGCACGACATGGAGCGCGGAGGATTCCGGGATCACCGACGGCAGCAGCCTGTACGCCGTCTGCTTCGTGAACGGCGATGACGGCTGGGCCGTGGGCGACAACGGCACGATCGTCCACACCGTCAACGGCGGCACGACGTGGAGCGCGCAGGACTCCGGCGTCACCGACGGCAGCGGCCTGTACGGCGTCGCCTTCGCGAACGCCAGCGACGGCTGGGCGGTCGGCGGCAACGGCACGATCGTGAGCACCACCGACGGAGGCGACACCTGGGACGCCCAAGACTCCGGGATCACCGACGGCAGCACGCTGTGGGGCGTCACGACGATCGACTCCGAGGACGGGTACGCGGTCGGCGACAACGGCCAGATCCTGGCGACCGCCGACGGCGGGGCGACGTGGACGCCCGAGGATTCCGGCGTCACGGACGGGAGCAGCCTCTACTCGATCGCCTTCCCGGACGCCGATCACGGCTGGGCGGTCGGCGACAACGGCACGGTCGTCGCGGACGCGCAGTCCGATGCGGGCGGTGCGGCGCCGGACACCACGCCGCCGACGACCACGCTGGTCCTCACGCCGGACCCAGTCGGGGGCTGGAACGACACGGCGGTCACCGTCGAGCTCGACGCCGTCGACAACGACGGTGGCTCCGGCGTCGCGGAGACGACCTGCACGCTCGACGGCGTGGAGCAGACGTACGTCGCCCCGTTCGACATCGTGGATGAGGGCGTGCACACGCTCAGCTACGCGTCGGTCGACGAGTCGGGCAACGTCGAGACCGCGAAGACCGCCACCGTCCGGATCGACCTGACCGCGCCCGACCTCTCGCTGGACGCGACGTCGAGCTACGTCGACTCGGCCACGATCCACGCCAGCGCGTCGGACGCCCTGTCCGGGCTGAGCTCCGTCGAGCTCAGGGTGGACGGCGGCGCTTGGACGAAGACCGGCGCGGTCACCGTGAGCACGCCCGGCACGCACACGGTGGACGCGCGCGCCTTCGATGTCGCGGGCAACGAGAGCGAGTCGAGCGCGACGTTCATCGTCGTGTGGCCGCGGACGATCTCTTCCGTGACGAAGATCGTCGCCTCCTCCGCGGTCAAGGCGCGCCATACGCTGAAGATCACGGGAACGGTCTCGCCCTCGTGGGCGAAGGGCACGGTCAAGATCGTGATGACGCGCCTGGTCGGCCGCACGTGGAAGAGCGCTGGGACCGCGACGACGAGTCTCGTCGGCGGCCGGTACTCCTACAGCCTCAAGCCGGCCGTGCGGGGAAGCTGGCGCTTCGTCGCGGAGTACACGGGTTGCGTCGTCGGCTCGACGACCTGCAGGGCCTCGAAGAGCGCGACGAAGACGGTGAAGGTGGACTAGGCGCGGCCGGCCCCGGAGCGCGGCATCATCCGGCCGCCGCCCCACCGGCGCCGCGGCCGCGTTCCACGTCGCGCCGCCTGATGACGAACGCCGCGATGATCGCGCCGGCGAACTCCACGGCCGCCGCGACGCGCAGTGCGATCGACATCGCCGCGACGAGTGCCGAGTCCGCGAGCGCCGTGACCCGCGACTTGACCGACGCCGCTTGCGCCGGCGTCAGCCCGGCCCGCGAGAGCGACTGGTCCAGGCTCATCACGCCGCCCACGAGGCCGGTGTCCGTCGCCTTGTCGGCCGCCACGACGCGCCCGACCGCCGCGGGCGTGAGGTCGGGCACCTTCGCGAGGTCGGCCGTCAGCGCACCGGCCAGCGTCACCTGCAGCACCGCGCCGAGCACCGCGACTCCGAGCACGGCCCCGACGCGCTGCGCGGTCGACACCGTCCCCGACGCGGCGCCCGCGAACTGGACGGGCACGGTGCCCATCACCGCGTTCGTGACGGGCGATATCGCGAGCCCCGCTCCGGCTCCCATCAGCAGGAACCGTGGCAGGAGCGTCGCGGGCGTGTCGGCGGTCGTGATCGTCGAGACCCACAGCAGCCCCGCGCTCACGACGAGCATCCCCGGCACCATGAACCAGCGCGGCGGATAGCGGTCCGACAGCGAACCGACGACGGGCCCGATGACCATGAGGACGATCGCGATGGGCGCGAGCGCGAGGCCCGTCTTGAGCGCGCTGTAGCCGAGTCCGTCCTGCAGGAACAACGGGATGAGGAAGAAGCCGCCCACCATGCCGAACAGCAGCGCCGTCGTGGCCGCGTTGCCTGCGGTGAAGGCGGACGTCTTGAACAGGCCGAGGTTCAGCATCGGCTCGGACGCGCGCGATTCCCACCACAGGAACGCTCCCATGAGGACGACGGCGCCGCCGAACAGCCAGGGGACGATCCCGCCCCAGTCCGCCGTCGGGCCCTGGATGACGGCGTAGTTGAACGCCGTGAAGGCCGTCACCCACAGCAGCCCGCCGACCCAGTCGATCGAGTGGCATTCGACGTCCTTCGACTCCGGCACGACGAGCAGCGTGTAGACGAACGCGATCGCGACGATGGGGACGTTGACGAAGAAGATGTAGCGCCAGCTGTACTGGGTCAGCAGCCCGCCGAGCGTCGGCCCGATGCCGATGCCGAATCCGGAGAGCGCCGCCCACACGCCGAACGCGAGCCCGCGCTGGCGCGGCTCGAAGCTCACCTCGACGAGAGACAGCGTGGCGGGCATCATGGCCGCGGCGCCGACCGCCTGCACGATGCGCGACGAGATCAGCCAACCGATGCTCGGCGCGAGCCCGCATCCGGCTGACGCCAGCCCGAACAGGCCCATCCCGATGAGGAAGACCCGCTTGCGGCCGAACATGTCGCCGGTGCGGCCCAACGGGATGAGCATCGACGCGAACACCAGCGTGTAGGCGTTGAGCACCCATTCCACGTGCGACAGGTCGGTGGACAGGCCCCGGATCATCGCCGGGATGGAGATGTTGACGATGGTGCTGTCGACCACGACCAAGAACAGGCCGACCGATGCGGCCACGAGCACCAGCCACTTGTTGCCGTAGCGCGTGCCGCGCGCCGGTTGCCGCTTCGGCTCCGCCACCGGACGACCGCCCCTCGACGCCTGTCTGCCCCGGGTTCATTCCCAGCCCGCGCGCGGCGAACGCCGGGCCCGGCGCGGGCGGCGATCGTCGCCTATGATGTGGGGCAGGGGAGCGGGCGCGCCGCCGTTCGCGCGGCCGGGTCCGCTCGGGGGCTCGGAGAAGGGGGACCGCATGAACTCTGCATCGAACGTCGGAAGCCTGCTCGGTGTCGGGATCGTGATCTACCTGCTGTTCGTGATCGGCATCGCCGTCGTGAGCTTCCTGATCTACTACCTGATCATGAAAGCGGCCGTCCGCAACGGCGTGACCGAGGCATTCAGGCGCATGGGCATCTCGGGCGCGCTTCCCGTGGCCCAGAGCACCCAGGGCTACCCGCCCGCGCAGACCTACGGCGCGCCGCCGTCACCCGCATACGAGCGGCAGAACCCGCCGGCCGGCGGCCAGTAGGCTCGCTCCGTCCGGAACGGCTAGCCTTCGCGGAGGGGCGGGACCCGGTCGGCGTGGCACACGCCGCCCTGCGCCCAATCCTCCTTCGCGACCTCGAACAGCATGACCTCGACGGCCTGCTGGGGGCATCCGACCGCGTCGGTCACCGCCTCCGTGACGCCGGTGATGAGCGCGCGCTTCTTCTCCGCTGGCAGCGGCCAGGTCTCGATGCGTACGAGCGGCATGTGTCCTCCTCGGTCTCGTTCGTCGTCCGATCTTACCGCGCGTGCCGGGTCCGCCGCGCGTCGTCGTCGCGCGCCTCATCCTGCGCCAGCGGGTACGTTCCCCGCGGCGTTCCCGGCGATGATGGAGGAGGCGCGGGCGATGGCGCTCGTCGAGAAGATCGTGGATTCGTGGCGTGACAACTTCAAGGTGGGCCGGGTCTTCGGAGACCCGATCGAGAAGGACGGCTTCACCGTCATCCCCGTGGCGATGGTCGTGGGCGGCGGCGGAGGCGGGAGCGGGCCGATGAGCGAGACCGATCCCGCCGAAGGCGGCGGCGGCGGCTTCGGCGGGCTGGCGCGTCCCGCGGGCGTCTACGTCATGAGCGAGGACGGCGTGTCGTGGCGACCGGCGCTCGACATCACACTGCTGGGGCTCGCGGGCATCGCGCTGCTCACGCTCATCACCAAGGTGGTCGGCCGTGCGATGGCGCGCAGGCGCTGAGCCGCGGCGCGGACGGGCCCGCTCCGCTAGCGCGCGGCGAAGTAGCGCGCGGTGCTCGTCGTGGTCGCGTACGCCGACGAGCCGGGGTAGGTGACGATCGCCTTCCACCTGCCCGCGTACGGCACCGACGTGCGCGCCGCGTACTCGGTGTACGACCTGAAGCCGGAGGCGCGCGCCGGCACCGTCTCCCGCAGCACCCAGACGTAGGTGCGGTCGCTCCGCTGCACGAGCTGGTAGAAGGCGATCCTCACCGGGTAGCTGCCCGCGGTGAGACGCGGCTTCAGGTAGCCGAACGTCGTGAAGCCGGTCCGGTGCTGCACGGTGTCCGGCGTCCGAGCCGACGTCAGGCAGATCCGCTGCCTGAGCGAGATCAGCGGCGACGTGCTCGGCGAGCGGAGCGGATCGGCGGCGAACGAGACCCGCACGAGCGCGTTCGCGTTCGGCCTCCAGATCGCGTGCCACATCCCCAGCGGGTCCGTCGTCGCGGTCTGTTCGAGCGTGCGCCAAGTCGCGCCGCCGTCCTTGCTGTATCGCAGCGTGACCGGGAGGCCCGGCAGCGCCGTCCCGCTCGTGTCGCGGAGCGTGCCGGACAGCATCGCGGGAGCGTCCCACGCGAGCGTCATCGACGGCGTGGTGTTCGTCAGCGTGGTGATGATGCGCGGCGCGATCGTGAAGTGCGCGGAGCCCCACGGCCCCGCGTTGCCGGCCGCGTCCGTCTCGCGCACGTAGACCGTGTGCGCTCCCGAGACGAGCGTCACGGGCAGCGGGTACGAGCCGCCCGGCACGGTGAGCGGGCTCGACGTCGTGTCGAACGCGATCTGCGAGGTGTGCGTCGCGCCGTTCTCGGGGTCCGTCCACGAAACGGTCGTGCCGTCGCACGTGACCGTCGGCGTCGTGGGGGCGACGGTGTCCACGGTGAACGTCACGGTCGCGGTCGCTCCGACGTTCCAGTCCAGCGGGCTGGAAGGCACCACGGACACCGCGTGCGTGCCGTCGGGGATGGCTTGGAGCGTCACCGACGTGCCGGTGGTCACCACGGCCGGCGCGCCCCAGTCGCCGGTCACCGTGTAGCTCACCTGAGCGCCCGTGACGGCGCCCCACCCGAGCGTCAGCGCGCTGCGGTCGTACAGCCCTCCGTCGGCGATCCCGGTCAGGCGCGGCGCGGTGAGGTTCGGGTAATCCGCCTTGAGCAGGTCGTACGCGGCGGCCACGTCGAGCGCCCCCCACCCGTTCGTGGTGTCGTAGCCGTGCGGCCCCAGGTCGACGGCGGAGTGTTCGAGGATGTTCTCCACCTCGTCCGGCGTCAGACCGGGCGCCCAGCGCAGCAGCAGCGACGCGGCCGACGCCACGAGGGGCGTGGCCATCGACGTGCCGCTCCACCACCCATAGCCGACAACGCCGGTCCCGCTCTGGTCCCAGTCGGGCCTCGTCGGCCCCCAGACGTCCACGCCCGGCGCCAGGATGTCCGTGCCGCTCCCGTCGTTGCTGAAGTCGGCCACGACGGGCACGGTGGACGCCACGCTGCCGCCCCCGCCGGTCAGCGTGTACGCGCCCACGCCGATGACGTGATCGCAGGCGGCCGGATACTCGACGGACGGGTTCTGGCCCGGATCGTGATTGCCCGTCGCCGCGACGACGACGGCGCCCTTCCCGTACGCGTAGTCGACGGCGTCTTGGAGCGCCGGGTCCGGCGCGCTTCCTCCGAGGCTCATCGAGATGACCCGGCACCCGTCGTCGGCCGCCAGGATGATCGCGTCGTAGACGGCGGAGTCGAGGATGAGGGACGTTCCCGGCGGATAGGGGTAGCCGTCCATGGTGACCGTCGTCGTGAGCGTGCCTTGGACCTTGTAGAACCGCACCTGCGTGTCCCACGAGGATCCCGCGCCACCGACGCCGTTGTCGGTGTCCTGCGACACCTCACTCGCCGTCATCGTGCCGTGGGACGCGGTGAGCGTGCTGTTCGACGAGCTCGGCGCGTCCGGCGTGACGTCGGCATCCGTCGTCATCACGCTGCCGTCGTAGGTGGCGAAGCAGTCCTGCCCCACGACGATGTCGCCCTTGTCGGGATGGTCCATGTAGAAGCCGGTGTCGATGATGGCGACCTTCACCTGGTCGCCCGTCGCGCGCGCGTCGTAGGGCACGGTCGCCCCGTCGGGCGTGAGGTAGGGCCAGACCTCGTCGAAGTGCGCCGATCCCGTGCCGCGCTCCCACCACGACTTCGCGTGCGCGAAGAGGAACGACTGCGTCGCGTCGGTGAAGTCCGGGTCGTCGGGCGTCGAGGAGTAGCTCACCGTCCGCACGTAGTCCGGCGAGACGTACGCGAACTTCCCGGTCGCGGCCAGTTCGGCGGCGAACGAGGCGCCGGACTCGCCCGCGGGCGCGCGCAGGACCCATCCGCCGCGCAGGAGCGGCAGGCGCTCGTGGCCCGCGGCGGACACCGACGCGATGCCGACCCCCGGCTTCGGTTTGGCGATGACGAGCCCGATGTCGCTTCCCGCCGGAAGACTGCCCGGCTGCGTCTGCTGCACGCGGACACCGCCGGCGGGCGTCGCCGCTGCCGCCGCCGGCGAGGCGGATCCAGCCGCCGGCGGGGTGACGATGGCGACGCTCACCGCGAGGGCGAGCAGCAGGTGAAGCGGCTTCCCGGTCACGGGCTCTCCATGCGCGGTCTCGAGGGCCGCGGCACGGACCGCGGCAGTGCCATGATACGGCAGCTCAGACCGCCGGCGGAGAGGCGCGAACGCCGAACGGCCGCCGGCGCCGGACGTCTCGGATCCTCGCACGGCGCGGCTGAGGGCGCGCGTCGCCGCGCCGCCGAACGGGAAAGACGTTCGGGTCGGGGGATGCTCGTGCCGATACAGACGCCAGGGCTTCGCGCCCGCGTGACTCGATCGTCGGCCTTCGAGGAGACAGAACCGGTGGAGCAGCCATCTTTCGCAGCGGCGCGGGCCCCTCGCCGTCCGGCGCCGCGCGCGCGTACTGCGGCGCGCGTCGGGTTCCTCGTCGCCTGCGCGATCGCCTTCTCGCTGCTCGGAGCGCCGAGCGCGCTGGCCATCTCCCGCGACACCGTGCTCGCCCGCGCGCAGACATGGGTGGACGCGCAGATCCCCTACAGCCAGACGCGCTACCACGGCGGCTATCGGACGGACTGTTCCGGGTACGTCTCGATGTGCTGGGCGACCGGCATGTCGTGGACGACCGCGACGTTCCACGACGTCGCCCACCGCATCTCCGCGTCCGAGCTCAAGCCCGGCGACGCGATGTTGAAGGCCGGCACCCATATCCGCCTGTTCTACGGGTGGCTGGATCCCGGCCACACGCTCTACGTCGCGTACGAGCAGACGGGGCCGCACACGGTCGCGACGGTCCACGTCTTCTCGCAGGACCTGGGCTACGGCTACGTCCCGTACCGGTATGACCGCATCACCGACAGCCCGGCCTCGAGCGACCTTCTGCTGAACAACTCGTTCAACACCTGGGTGGATTCATGGAGCTACGGCGCGGTCCCGGCCTGGTGGCAGGTCGGCGTCGTCGATCCGGACGGCTCGGACGGTCGCACCGCCTCAGCCGGCGACCCGCCGGTGACGCAGACCAAGAAGACGTACCACTCGGCGCACGACGCGGCCGAGATCGTGAACGCCACGGGTGACGCGGCCGCGTCCGTCGAGATGTCGCAAGCCGTGCGCGTGACGCCGAACGGCGTCTACGGGGCCTCCGTGTGGGTGAGGACGGGCGCCGATCCGAGCAGTCTCCGGTTCACGCTCAGCTACCTGGACGCCTCGGGAGCGGTGTTGAGCGAGGTGTCCGAGACGGGCGATCGGGCCGGCGTCGGACCCACCGCGTTCGCGGAGATGCGTGTCGGCTCGACGGCACCGACCGGCACCGTGAGCGCCGTCATCGCGGTGCTCCTCGGCGGCTCGACGAGCGCCAGCGCGACCGTGGCCACCGCCACCGCCTACGCCGACGACGTCTCGCTCTCGCAGGCCCACACCGGCGTCACGATCCGCACGAGCGCGACGACCGCGCGGCGCGGCTCGACGGTCACGCTGGCCGGATCGGTCACCCCGGCGAGCGCGACGGTGGGCGTGGGGGTCGTGCTCTGGGTGAAACGCCCCGGGACGACGTCCTGGGCGCACGTCGCGACGCCCGTCGCGTCCGGCACGTCCGAGGGCTGCGTGTGGCACTACGTCTACCACCTCGCTCCCACGGCCCACACCGGTGTCTACGCCTTCAAGGCGCAGGCGCCGGCGGTCGCGGGCTACCTCGCCTCCGCCGCGAGAGGCGTGAGCGTCACGGTGCGGTGACGCGCGGCGCGGTCCTACGCGCGCCGGAGCAGCACGATCGCCGCGAGGATCATGACGACGGAGATGGCGACCGGCAGGAACACCGGGGCGAGCCACGGCCCGGGGATCAGGAAAAGGACGTCGAGACTGCGCAGTGACGAGGGCCAGCCTATGAGGAAGCGCAGGTAGACGTAGTAGGCGATGTCCCACACCCCGAACGCGAGGATGAAGTACGCGAAGCGGCTCCTCAGGCTGTGCCCCGCCAGCCAGGCGACGGTCAGCAGCATGACCATGGTGGCTGCCTCTCGCCACACCTCCACGGACGCGATGTGGCCCTGCGGCAGCACGTCGGCGATCGCGCCGGGCCGCAGCAGCGTGAAGAACGGGATGGAGAACCACACGGTCTTCGCACTCGGTGTGAAGCTCACGATCTCGCCCGTGATGTGGAACACGGCCCGGAGGTAGACCACGACGGCCGCCTCCGGGAACGCCATCGCCGCCGCGAACAGGGCGACGACCGCTATCCGCATCCACGTGCCCCTGTTGCCGTACGGCGCCATGAGCTCTCCGTATCCCCCGGCGCTGCCCGCGGCGAGCCGCCGCTCCGGAAGGGTACATCATCCGGCAGCGGTCGCCCGCACGGTGACACCTTACCCCCGCGCGCCCGGTGTGCGCGCCGCTCGGGCGCGCCGGCATGCCGTGCGCCGCTGGGCTCCGCGGCGTACAGTGGGCGTCGAACGCGACGGGGAGAACGAGGAGGTCATCGATGGCGGGCAAGGGATTCCGGCTCGTTGCGGCCGAGGTGCCGAAGCGGCGAGGCCGCTCGGCCACCACGCTGTATTCCGACATCATCGACGAGTTCGAACGCTCCGGCATGGCGTCGGCGGCGGTGGAGGACACGGGCCGCACTCCGCTCACCGTGTGGCACGGATTGAAGACCGCGTTGAAGAGCAGGGGCGAGACGACGGTCCACGTGAGCAAGCGGAAGGTCGGGTCCACGGACACCGTCTTCCTGCACCGGGCCGACAGCTAGGCCGTCGTCGCTCGTCGAGCGCGGGGATCGCGGGAGCTCAGCTCGTCGCCGACCGCATCCGGCCGCGCACCGAGGTCGCGGCGATCGCGATCGCGTACGCGGCCGCCGCGACGGCAACGATCGAGAAGCTCGGGGGCAAGGCCGGGAAGACGAAGCTGAGCGTGAGCCCCACCCACATGTCCGCCACGGCGATGGCCGCCGAGAGGGCGAGCCCGAGGTACGGGCGCGACGTGAGCCGCTGCGCGGTGCCGGCGGGCGCCGCCAGCAGCCCGAGCAGCAGCAGCGCGCCCACGGCCTGCGTCGCCTCGGCGGCCGCCACGCCGCACAAGGCGAGGAACACGATGCCGAGCGCGCGCACCGGGACGCCCAGCGAGCGCGCCACGTTCTCGTCGACGCTCGCGAACAGCAGCGGACGCGCGATCGCCAGCAGCGCGACCGACACGGCGACCGCGATCACCACCGCCGTGGAGGCCTGCGCCTGGCTGAGGCCGAAGATGGAGCCGAACAGCACGCTCACGCCGGCCACGCCGTTGCCGGTGCTCGCGGACGTCACGTAGATCGCGAGGAAGAAGACGCCGAGCCCGAGCACCCAGGCCAGCACGTTCCCGATCACGACGTCGTCGGCGCGCCCCCTCACGCCCAGCGTCCCGAGTGCGAAGCCGAGGGCGATCGTCGCCACGAAGAGTCCGAGTCGCGGGTCGACGCCGAGCGCCAGAGCGGCCGCGGCGCCCGCGAAGGCGACGTGGCCGAGCGCGTCTCCGGTGAAGACCTGACCGCGCAGCACCAGGAAGAAGCCGGCCAGGCCGGCGACCGCGGCGATGGCCGTGCCGGCGCCGAGCGCCCTCGCCATGAACGGTTGCGTCACCATCTGCGCGAGCAACGCGAGCGGGCTCATCGCGGCTCCTCCCGCGTGAGCCCCCGACGGCTCGCGGCCACGTCGGCCAGCTTGACCACGACGTAGACCGCGAAGGCGAGGGTCGTGATGACGAAGCCGATCGGGAGCGGCGTCCAATAGGCGATGAACAGCCCGGCCCACGTGATCAGCAGCCCGACGCCGACACTCGCGGCGATCCCGAAGCCCGGCCGGCCGGTGAGGAGCTGCGCGGTCGCGGGCGGAGCGACGAGCAGCGCGAACACGAGCAGCGCGCCGGTGATCTGCGCGGCTTCGGCGACCGCGGCGCCGAGCAGCAGCAGGAACACGACCGACAGCGTTCGCACCGGCACCCCGCGCGCCGCCGCCACCTGCGAGTCGAGCGACGCGAACAGCAGCGGGCGCCCGACCACGGTCAGCGCCACGAGCGTGGCGGCCCCGACGGCGAGGAGCGCGAGCACCTGGCCGTGCGTGATGCCGAGCAGGCTGCCGAAGAGAAGCGCGTCGATCCCGTTGAGGAAGCCCTTGTAGAGGCTCACGAAGAGGAAGCCGCACGCGAGCGCGAACGCCTGCACCGTCCCGGTGACGGCCGACTCCTCGCTGCGCGCCGCGTTCCCCATGCCCGGGAGCAGCGCGATGACCATCGCGGCGGCGACGCAGAAGCCGAAGTAGCCGAAGGCCACGTTCACGCCCACGAGGGTCGCGCCCGCGGCGCCGGGGAATCCCACCAGTGCGAGGGTGTGCCCCGCGAAGCTCTGTCGCCGCAGCACCATGAACCAGCCGATCGTGCCGGCGACGACCGCCACGACGGTGCCCGCGGCGAACGCGTTCACCATGAACGGGTACGCGAACGGTGCGGTCAGGGCGCCGACAGCGCCGGTGAGGAAGCTAGGCACACGGTTCCCCGTGGCATTGGGCCGTGACCTCGGGCTGGCCGAGGACGGCGAGGCGGCCGTCCGACGTGCGCACGACATCGACCTGCGTGCCGTACAGCCGCGAGAGCGACTCGCTGGTGATGACGTCTTCGGGACGTCCGCACACGACGGAGCCTTCGCCGACGTAGGTGACGAGATCGAGGTAGGGGAGCAGCGGGTTCACGTCGTGCGCCACCAGGAGCACGGCGATGCGCTCCTCACGCGAGATGCGCGAGATGAGGGCGGTCGCGGACGCCTGGCTGGGAAGGTCGAGCCCCTCGAGCGGCTCGTCCAGCAGCAGCACCGCCGGGTCGCGCACCAGGGCCTGCGCGATGAGCAGCCGCTGCTGCTCGCCTCCGGACAGCTGCCCGACCGGCCGCTCCGCGTAGTCGGCCGCGCCGACGAGCTCGATGACGCGGCGGACATGCGTTTCCTTCGAGCGGCTCCGCTCGGAGAACAGCCGGGCTCCCGGGATCGGGACGCCCCAGCGGTCGCCGTCGAGGCCGAGCCGCACGAGATCGATGCCGCGCACGCGCAGCGACGGGTCGAGGGCCCGTCGCTGCGGCAGGTAGCCGACGCGGTGGTTCTCTTCGCCGGGCTCGTGACCGAGCAGCGTGACCGTGCCCGCGGACACCGGGACGAGGCCGAGAATCACCCTGATGAGCGTCGTCTTGCCGACGCCGTTGGGGCCGAGCACCGCCATGAACTCGCCGGCGCGCAGCGACAGGTCGGCGCCTTCCCACAGGGTGCGATGGCCGACGCGCACGGCGGCGTCGACGAGCTCGACGACGACCTCGGGACGAGCGCCCCGCGCCGTGGCACGCGCTGCTTCCGCGGCGCTTTCAGGGCCGGAGGTCGTGGCGGTGTCGGTCACGGGCGCTCATCTTCCCGTCGCGGTGTGCAGGGCCGCCGCGATCGCGGCGAGCTGCGCGGTCTGCCAGCCTTGGAACGTGCCATTGGCGGGCACCATGGTCTCGGTCACCTTGACGACCGGGATCCCCTCGGCCCGCGCTTCGGCGACGAGCGCGGTGACGTCGGGCGTCGAGTTCTGCACGTTGTAGACGAAGATCTTGATCCGCTTCGTGAGTATCTGGTGGTCGATCGTCGCCTTGTCGGCCGCGCTCGGTTCGCTGCCCTCGCTGATGGCGTCGAGGAATGTCCGTGGCGTGAGGAGATCGAGCCCGAGCGCCTGGGCCAACGGTGTCACGATGCTCTCGGACGCGCCGATCGGGACGCCCGCATACCTCGAGCGGATCTGGGCGATGAGCGCGTCGTAGCGGGCGAGGCCGTGCGTCTCGTACGCGAGGCGCTGCCGCCGGAAGTACGCCGCGTCCGCGGGATCGAGTCCCTCGTAGTCTGCGGCGATCGCCGCGATCACGTCGCGGACGACGGTGGGCGAGTACCACTGATGCGGATTGGCTCCGGCGGACAGCCCCGCGATCCGGCCGACGTCCACCACGCGTCTCGACGGGTCGGGATTGGCCGCGAGCGCCCGCGCCGCCCACGTGTCGTAGCCGATGTCGTTCTCGATCATGAGCTGGGACTCGGCGATCGTGCGGCCGTCCGCCACGGTCGGCTCGTAGTCGTGCGGGTCGGTGGCCGGGTTCGCGATGATGCTGCGCACACTGACCTTCGTCCCGCCGAGTTGCGCGGCGATCGAGCCCCAGAAGTTCTCCGCCGCGACCACCCTGATCGGCCCGTGCGCGTTCCCACCGCCCGATGGCGAGCAGGCACCGGCCGCGACGGCCGCCAACAGCAGCACGGCGACGGCCGCACCGGTCAGCGCGCCGCGGGATCGGCCCGGCGATCCGCCCTGTCCCCTGATCATCTCGCGTCCTACCTTTCGCAGTCGCCGCACACGCCGAACAGGACCAGCCGATGGCCCGTGACGCGGAAACCGTCGCACGCCGGATCGTCCGCCGCCGGGACGGGGCACTCGACGTCGGTGATGGCGCCGCACTCCGTGCACATCAAGTGGTGGTGATGGCCCACGTGTGCGCAGCGGGCGTACAGCGTGCGGCCGTCGCGCGTTCCCAGCGACTCGATGAAGCCGGCGGACTCCATGGCCGCGACCGCGCGATACACGGTGGCCAGGCCGATGGCGTCGGAGCGTTCGCGGACCGTCTCGGCGAGTTCCTCGACCGAGAACGCATGGCCGGCGCCGGCCTCGACCGCCCCCGCGATGGCGAGCCGCTGCGTGCTCACGCGGCCGGATCCGTACGCGCTCCGGCCGGCCGGCTTCGCGCTGCTCGTCGTCCGAACGTTCCTGCCCGCCATGGCGTCTTCTCCCCGCGCGCAGCGTCCGCGCGCTCGATAGTGAGAATCATTGTCACTTGACGAGTATACCCGCACGGCCGCCGCTCCCCTCGGGAATCATCTCGGAGGGACGTCGGGCAGCTCGCGAAGCCCGCGTCCGTTCTGCCGCACTCCGGGCCCGCCTGAGTCGCGAGGGAGCCGCATCCGTGCCGGTCTGGATCCGCTGGGAGACTCCGCGCCTGCGGGAGCGGGAGGCGTCCGAGGCGAAGATCACCTCGGTCGACCTGTTCTACGACCTCATCTTCGCGGTCGCCGTGGCGCAGCTCGCCGCGCGGTTGTCGGAGGACCTCACCGCGAGCGGATTGCTCGCGTTCGTGCTGCTGTTCCTGGCAGTGGCGCGCATCTGGTCGTCCGAGACCTTCTACAGCGATCACTTCGAGACGCTCGACGTGAGCTACCGCGTCTCCGTCTTCCTCGCGATGCTCCCGGCGGGCGGGCTGGCCATCGCCGGATCGCAGGGGTTCGGCACGCTGTTCCCGCTCTTCGCGCTCTCGGTGGCCGGTGCTCGGCTGGTCCTCATGGCGCAGTGGTTCCGGGCGGGCCGCCACGAGCTCCGGGCGCGCGCGCTGGCTCGCAGGAACCTCCTCCTGTACTCCGGCGTCGCCGCGATCTGGGTCGCGGCGGCCGCGGTCCCCAGCGGCTGGAGGTTGGCCCTCGTGGTCGCGGGCGTGGCGCTCGACCTCGCGGTGCCGGTGCTCAGCACCCGCCTCCAAGCCGATGTCGGGCGGTTCAGCCCGGAGCACCTCAGCGACCGTTTCGGCGCCTTCTACCTCATCCTGCTCGGCCAGATCATCCTGTTCGCCGTGCTCCTCATGACCCGCGCGCGCCAGCCGACCTTCGCCGATCTCCTCGCGGGCGTGATGTCCTTCGCCGTGGCGTTCATGTTGTGGTGGATCTACGTGGACCACGTGGCCGCGCGGCCGCTGCGCGCCGGTATCCCGTGGAACGCGGCGTGGAGCTACGTGAACATCCCGCTGTTCATGGCGACGGGCGCGTTCGGGTCAGCGGTCTTCACGTTCGTGACGCGCGGAGAGGAGGTCGTCCCGGACACCGTGCGCTGGCTGCTCACCGGGTCCTTCGCGCTGGTCATGGTGTTCACCGGGCTGGCCGAGCTCGCGCTCGAGCCGTTCGCCACACCGGTCCGCGTGCTCGCCGCCGAGCGGCGCTGGTCGCGGATGGGGCTCATCCACGGTGCTCCGGCGCTCCTGGCCGTCGCGCTCGCGCTCGCGGGCGGCGGGCTGACGCCGATACCGCTGCTCGGCGGCCTGATCGTGGCGGGCATCATGGCCGTCGGGCTCGGCGAATACGTCCGCGCGGCGCAGTAGGGTCCGCCGCGGCTTCGCCCGGCACGGCGCGGCAGCGCCCGCTCCTCACGACGGCGGAAGAGCGGGCGCCGGCTTCGGTCGTTCCGTTGTCAGCGGCCGACCGCGGTACGCTCACATCTCGGCGATGTTGATGGTGTTGCCTTCGGAGTCGACGAACCAGGCCGCCCGTCCCATCGAGCCCATCTCCGCGACGCCGTTCACGGTCTTCAGCCCGGGCATGTCGTACTCGACGAACGTGAGGCCCCGATCGCGCAGCTCCCTCATGACCGCGTCGAGGTCGTCGACCTGGAACCCCGCCGCCGTGGCCTGCGTCGGGGCGAGCGGGGTCTCGTAGACCATGAACTGCGTCCCCTTGCCAGCCTTGCCCATGAAGTAACCCGGAGCCGGTCCGTCGGTCGTCTCGACGCCGACGATGCGCTCCCAGAAGTCGCGCGCGCGCTTGATGTCCTTCGCCGGGAGTACCACGGAGAGCGGGGCGGTCGCGAGCCGTGATGTCGTGAGCATTCCTAAGACCTCCTCTTTCGGACGTATCGACGCGTTGACATACCCTCTCGCGCGGCGGGCCGCGTGCCCGTCCGACCGACGGCCGGAATCGCTGGCCGACCGGCGGCGCGGCCGGTGTACGGTGCAGCGGGGGATAGAGAGAGGCCGGCCGAGGGCCGGCAGGGAGGAGCCATCATGGAATTCGATGACGTCATGCTCGGCCGCCGCAGCATCCGCGCGTATCGCGAGGACGCTGTCGCGCTCGACGAGGTCAGGGAGGTGCTCGAGTTCGCCAGATGGTCGCCGTCGTGGGGCAACGCGCAGGAGTGGAACGTCCACGTCGTGAGTGGAGCCGCGCTCCGGCGCCTCTGCGATGCCGTCGCGGACGCCTCGGCGGCGGGCGCCGCGACCCGCCCGGACATCCCGATGCCCACGGAGTGGCCGGACCACCTTCGCGAACGGATGTCCGTGCGATCCGCCGGCCGGCCGGCCGCTCCCGCGCAGAGCCTATCGACGGTGTGGCGCGCCTGGGGAGCGCCGGTGCTGCTGCTCTTGTCCGTGGAGGAGCACCTGTCCCAGGAATACGCGTGCTTCGACACCGGCGCGTTCGTCCAGAGCCTGTGCCTGGCGGCGTACGCCCGAGGCCTCTCGACCTGCGTCGAGGCCATGATGGTGCGCTACCCGCGGGTGCTGCACGAGCTCCTGCCGGGCGCGAACGGCCAGAACTTCGTGGTCGGCGTCGCCTTGGGGCGCGCCGACGAGGGCGCGCCCGCCAACACGACGGAACGCGGTCGCGTCGATCTGGGCGAGATCGTCCGCTGGGTCGAGTAGGAGTCCCGCACACCGCGCGCGACCTGCGGCGACCTCTCGGCACGCCGCGTCGAGGTGCCTCTCACGTGATCGCGCCCATCTGCCGATGTTCTCCATATGCGGCGTAGAGAGCCGCACGTGGTGGCCGCTGGGCGGTGTGGGGGGCCATGGGACGTCGATGGGCGCGCGATGACAGAGGCATGACGGTGGTCGAGGTGGTCGTCGCCTCGTCCATCCTCCTGACGTGCCTCATATCGCTCTCGAGCCTTCTCTCCGGCGCGATCACCGGCAGTGCGATGTCACAGCTGCGCGACCAGGCGACGAACGTCGCCAACCAGCGCATCGAGGACGCCCGCAACCTCCCCTTCGACGATGTGGGCGTCTACTACGCCGGTGGCCTGCAGGGCAACCCTCCCGGCTCCATCCTCACCCCCGACCACGAGGACGGCTTCACGATCGAGACGGCCGTGACGTGGATCCGGACGTCCACGGGCAGGGCCGCGTACAAGAGGTTCGACGTGACCGTGTCGTGGACCAGTCCCGCTCCCGGCCACGTCGAGGTCACGACGATGATCACGGGGCACAGCGACGTGGTGACCTCGGGGGACTTCGACGTGCTCCTCAGGTACCGCGAGGACGGAACGCCGGTGGTGGACGCACCGGTGGTCCTCCAGACCTCCGACGGGCAGACGACGGGCGTGACCAGTGACGCCGACGGCGAGGCGTTCTTCGGGCAGGCGACGATCGGCACCTGTTCGGTGAGCGTGACACCCCCGAGCGGCTACATCGTCGACACGAGCACGCTCTCGAGCATGACCGTGGCGGCCGACTCGCTCTCGACGTTCATCGTCTACCTGCAGAAGCCGGCGCAGGCGATCGTGTCCGCCACCGACACGAGCGGAACGCCGCTGGCCGGCGCCACCGTGAGCCTCGTCGGCCCCAACGGGCAGACGATCCCCGCGGGGACGACCGGCGCCGACGGCGATGCGACCTTCTCCGATCTCGTGTACGGCGCGTACTCGGCGACGCTGACCAAGCCCGGCTACACGGGGGTCACGCAGCCCTTCACGTTCAACATCGGCACCACGAACCTGACCGTGCCGTTCCGCATGAGCCCGATCCCGACGGCGGGCCTGCGCGTGTGCGTGTTCGACAACAACGGGACGCAACTCCCCGGCGCGAGTGTCTCGGTGCTGCTCAACGGCACCGTCATCCCGAACGGCTCCGGCGTCACCGGCACCAACGGAGAGGTCTCGTTCTCACCGGCGCCGGCGACCTACCAGGTCACGGTCGCCGACTCGCCCACGTACCTCTCGCAGACGAAGACCGACGTCGTGAACCCGGGCGACGTGGACGAGCTCGACTTCTACCTGTCGGTCGCGACGCATGGCGGCAACATGCACGTCACGACCGAGGACAAGCACGGCAACCCCCTGTCGCTCAGGACCGTCGTCAGCGGGCCGGGCTACTACCGCAACGATCTGTACTCGGACAGCACCGGCAGCCTGTGGCTGTACAACCTCGCCGCCGGCAGCTACTCGGTCAGCACCTACACGAGACCTGCCAGCACCGTGACGGTGCTCGTGAACTCCAACCAGACCACCGAAGTCACCGTGAACCAGAAGTAGGAAGAGCCGTGATGATCCATCGATGCCGAGGAGCCGAGCGAAGGCGCGGAGACGCCGGCTTCACGCTGCCCGAGGTGACGCTCGCGGCCGTCATCCTGCCCGTGGTCCTGGCGGCGGCGTTCCTGGTGTTCCAGGCGCTGTCGCAGAACTACGACACGATCCAGACCAAGGCGCAGGTGAGCGGCGACACCCAGACGCTGCTGAACACGATGGTGCGCGAGATCCGGCAGGCCCAGGAGATCACCCAGGGCGGCGGAGCGTTCGCCGCGGCGACCGCCACGCAGTGCACGTTCTACTCCGACATCGACCACGACGGCATCCCGGACCGGGTCTCCTACTATGTGAGCGCCGGCGCGGTCTGGCGGGTGGTCGGCAAGGCCACCCTCCCGGTGTATCCGTACGACTACGTCGACCAGGCTCCGGTGAACGAGCTCGAGCTCGACGGCGGATCTCCCGACATCTTCACGTACTACGACAGCAGCGTGCCGCCGCAGCAGATCACGTCGGGCGCCCAGATGAGCAGCATCGCGGTCGTCGGCATCGATCTGCAGGTCTCCCGGACGTCCCAGGGCGGGACCGTCTCGTCGATCGGGGCGACGCAGGTCAAGGTCCGCTCCCTCTTCAACTCGCTCGACTAGGACGGGTGAGGTCATGCGGCGGCGCGAAGACGACAGCGGAACGGCGTTCATCATCGTCGTCACCATCACGAGCATCCTGTTCGTGATGGCCACGACGCTCATGACGACCGCGCTCTACCAGACCCAGATGAGCGATCTCCGCACCGGTCAGCTGCGCGCGACACACGTGGCCGACGCCGGCATCAACGCATACCTGTACCAGCTGAAGAGCCAGCCGGGCTACTACACGACGGATCCTTCGACCGGGTGGGTCTCCATCGGCACCGGCGAGAGCTACAGCGTGGTGGCTCAGCCGCCGACGGCGACCCAGCCGCTCACGCTGTATTCGACGGGCTCCTCGTCGGACGGCACCGTGACGATCGCGGCGAGCGTGCGGTTCCCGACCTTCGCCGACTACATGTTCCTCTCCAACTCGGACCTCGTCTTCGCCCAGAACGCGCTGGTCAACGGGCAGGTCCGCTCGAACGGCAACATCACCAACTCCGGGCACATCACCGGCCCCGTCACCGCGGGCGGCGCGGTGACCGGCTCCGGGCAGTTCGATCAGGGCTTCCAGCAGCACCAGCCGGCGGTCGACTTCAACCAGGTGCTCGTCGACATGGATACCATCCGGCAGTCCGCGCAGGGCAACGGCGTCTACTTCCCGGCGTCGGGCGCCTATGGCTACCGTGTCACCCTCGACCATTCCACGGCCGTGATCGAGAAGGTGACGGGGGGCACGACGAGCGGCAACCTGACGACCAGCTATGTCGAGGCGATCACGATCCCGGACTCCGGCGCTCTCTACTTCTCCGACGAGGTCTGGGTGCAGGGGAACTACGGCAAGCCGGTCACGATCGTGAGCGACGGGGACATCTACGTTCCCGCGAACCTCGTCCCCACCGACCCCGACTCCACGGTGACGTGCGGGCTCATCGCGCACGGCAACATCATCGTGCCGAGCTGGTATGCGAGCGTGCCGCAGGACATGTCCCTGACCGCGGCGATGCTCGCGCAGAGCGGCCGCGTCTACGCCGACATGAAGACCGGCGTCTTCCGCAACTCGATCACCATCACCGGATCGCTCACGTACTACGACGCGAACGGCGGATTCGTCTCGATGAGCGGGAACACCCCGGTCGCCGGTTTCCTCAGCCGCACGTACACGTACGACCAGCGCCTGGACGGGTTCCCGCCGCCCAAGTACCCGATCATCCAGGACGGCTCGCTGAAGGTCGAGACGTGGGTGGAGAACAGGCCGGTCGGCTAGGCCGGTGTCGGGAGAGCCGACCGGCGTCGGCGTTCGCGGGCGCCCTCGGACGGCCCGCCTCGCCCGGGGGTGACGAACGGCGCACCGCGACCGAGCGGGCGTGTCTACAAGCCTTCCGTACTGGGAGGATGACCGTTCAGCCCATCGCGCGGCACAGCTCGCCAGCGTGCGCATAATCTCATGCAGGAACGCATAGCGGGGGAGGACGGCCATGGCGCTGTCACCGAGTACGGAGCCCCAGCTCGTCACGTTGCCGGACGTGACCGTGGCGGTCGTGCACACGAAAGGCGATCCGAACGCCGCCGGGGCGGAGGTCATGAAGGCTCTCTACGGGGCAGCCTTCGCTCTGAAGTTCGACCTCAAGAAGCGCGGCGTCGACATGAGGATCGAGGCGCCCCGCGCGCGCTGGAACGTCGCGCCCGATCCGGAGGATCCCTCGACGCTCCAGGGCGACTGGGCGCTCCCGGTGCCCGATGGCACGTCGGAGGCGGACCTCGTCCAGCGGTCGCAGACACATCACGTGAGCATCGAGCGGTGGACCTACGGGACGTGCGCGTGGGTCGTGCACCTGGGCGGTTACGAAGAGGAGCAGCCCACCATCGACCGCCTGTGCTCGTTCATCGAGGGCGCCGGGTGCGCCGTCTCCGGTCTGCACGAGGAGTGGTACGTCTCGCCGCCGAGCGCGAAGGTCCCGAAGACGGTCATCCTGTACCCGGTGTGCGAGGCCGGCGCACCGCCCGTCTCGTGATGCCGGTCAGCGCGGCGGCGTGAACGGCGTACCCACGCCGATGCGGTGGCTGCGCGCGTAGCCGCCGGGAAGCTCGACCACCCAACCGACCGGCCCGGGAGAGGCCGCGAGTTCGTGCCGGGGGCCGAGCGGTGACACCCCCGTGACGCGGGCGTCGGGTGCGACGAAGACGACGTCGAGCGGGAACGGCACGGTCTTGCGGGCGAACGTCACCTGGGACGGCGTGTCGTACACGAACACCATCCCCGTGCCCGCGGCGAGCGACGAGCGTCCCTGCAACCCGAAGCTGCGATGCGCGTCCGTGTCGGCGACGGTGACGTCGACTCGCGTTCGCCCGAGCTCGACGGTCCCGTGCGGCCACGTGCCCAGCCCTTCGACAGAGCGAAGGGCGGCCGGCAGCAGGAGCAGTGCGCACGCGGCGAGCAGGCAGGCGGCCACCGTCGCCACCGCGGCCCATCTCCTGTCGCCCATCCGCACGCCGTCCATCCGCACGTCCCGCCTTCCCTCGTCGCGCTCACTATGTCATGGGGGTCGAGGTCACCGCGAGGCGACGCCGCTCACCGGTCGACGGGCGCGCCCGTCGCGACGAGGGCGAGCGCGGCCGAATCTGTCAGTGCGCTGGGTTAGGATGGGTCGTGCTCCGAACCACGATCTTGGGAGGCCACTGTGCGGCCCGTCCGCTTCGTGCACGCGGCGGATCTTCACCTCGACGCTCCGTTCCGAGGCGTCGAGGCCACCGACCCGCGCGTTCGCGGTGAACTCATCGAGTCGACCTACGCCGCCTTCGACGGCATCGTCTCGCTGTGCGTCGACGAGCAGGTGGACTTCCTGATCATCGCGGGGGACGTGTACGACGAGCGCGACAAGAGCGCCGCCGCGCAGTTCCGATTCCAGCAGGCCACGGAACGGCTGGCGGCAGCCGGCATCCGGGTGTTCGTCGCGCAGGGCAACCATGATCCCGCCGACGGCTGGTCGCTCGGGCTTCGGCTGCCCGAGGGCGTGCACTACTTCTCGACGCGAGAGGTCGAGGCCGTCCCTTTCGAGCGTGACGGCGAAGTCGTCTGCACGCTGTACGGGCGAGGCTACCAGCGCGCGAGAGAGACCCGCGACCTCGCGGCGGGCTTTCGCCGTCGCGATGGCGGCGGCGTCGCGGTCGGTGTGCTGCACACCAACGTGGGTGGCCGGAAGGATTTCGAGAACTACGCGCCATCGACGCTCGAGGAGCTGCGCGCGGCCGGGATGGACTACTGGGCGCTCGGGCACATCCACAAGCCGGAGACGCTCTCGGGATCGCCGGCGGTCGTGTACGCCGGCTGTCCGCAAGGGCTCTCGCCGAAGGACGGCGGACTGCGGGGGTGCTACCTCGTCGAGGTCTCGCCGGGCCACGCGGATGCCGTCTTCCGGCCGACCTGCGCGATCGTGTGGGGTGCGCGCGCGGTCGACATCTCGGCGTGTTCCGACGTGGAGGAGGTGCGCGACGCGCTGCGCGCGGCGTGCGACGCGATGCGCGCGGAGAGCGACGGCCGGCCGATCCTGCTGCGCCTCGAACTCCAGGGCCGTTGCGAGGCCCACGGCATGCTGAGCCGCGCCACGGTGCTGCACGATCTCGTCGACGGCCTGCGCTCCGAGCAGATGCTGGGCGAGCCATGGGTCTGGGTCGACCGGGTCGTCGACCGCAGCGCGCCGGCGCTCGACATCGAGCGGTTGCGCGAGGCGCAGGACTTCACGGGGGACCTGGTGCGCCTGGTGGACGAGATCCTCGCCGATCCGGCGCAGGCCTCGGCCATGCTCGAGGGCGTGCTCACGCCGATCGCGTCGTCGGTCGGGCCGCCGCCGGAGGATGCCGACTCGGCCGGGATGCTCCTGCGCGCCCGCGACATCTGCCTCGATCTCCTGGAAGGCGAGGCGTAGATGCGACTGGTCCGCATCGAAGCCGAGCGCTTCGGACGCATCGACGGCACGACGCTCGGCGGACTGTCGCCGGGCCTATCGGTGGTCGTCGGGCCGAACGAGGCCGGCAAGAGCAGCCTGACCGCGCTCGTCCGCTACGTGCTGTACGGCTTCCCGACGCCCGCCGACGGCAAGGAGCCGCCATACCTGTCGCGGGCGGGGAAGCGGGAAGCGCGGCTCGTCTTCTCGGACGGTGACGGCGAGTGGGTCGTCGAGCGCGGAGAGGGCCCGCACGGCGGGACGCCCACAGTCCGGACGCTGAGCGGGCAGCCGCGCGATAACCTGGTCGACGAGCTCACGCGCGGCGTGAGCAAGCTCGCCTATCACGTGGTCCTCGGCTTCGGCCTCGCCGACATGCAACGGATCGAGCGGCTCAAAGGCAAGGACGACGATCTTCTCTCGCGGCTGTACGCGGCCGGAGCCGGTCTCGCCGTGAGCCCGCCCGATGTCCGGAGAGACCTCGCCGGGCGCATGGAAGCGCTGTGGAAGAAGGGCGGCTCGAACCCGGCGATCAATCGCCGGAAGGCGGAGCGCGATGCACTGCGCTCGCGCATGCGCGACCTCGACGCGAGGGCCGAGGCGTTCGCATCGGACACGCAGCGGTTGCGCGAGCTCGAGGCGGAGCTTGAGCTCGCTCGCGCGCGCCGTGAGGAGACAGCGCGGGACATGGACCGCCTCGCCAGAGCGGCGGAGGCGGCCGAACGGCTGTGTCGTGAGTCCGACGAGGCGCGGGAACGAGCCGCGCAGCTCGAACGGACCGCGGGCGAAGAGGCCCGGGCGGCGGACGGCATCGTGGTGGACGAACGCGCGCTGGCCGCGGCCGAAGCCGTGGACGACCTTCGGATGGGCGTCGACGCGTTCGAACAGCGGCGCGAGCGTCTGGCCGCCGAAGAGGTGCGCCTGTCCGCCGCGGTGACCGCCCTGCGGCAGGCGCTCGACGACGCGGGCTGGTCGGAAGGCGACGCGCTCTCCGCAGCGGCGGACGCGGGGATCGCCGCCTCCGTGGAAGCCTCACGGCGAGAGATCGAGGAGCTGCGCGTTCGCGCAAAGGTCGCGGCCGAGCAGCGCGCCACGGCGGACGCGCGGACGGGGACGCCCGACGCGGCCGCCCTGCGCCGCGCGTGGCTGCGCGCGGGCGTGGCGGGCGCGGCACTCGGGCTGGCCGGCGTGGTCGCGGGCCTCGTGTCGCGTCAAACCGCCCTGACCGTGTTCGGGGCGGTCGTGGCCGCGCTGGGCGCCGGAGCGGCGGGGCTGCTGGGCCGCCGTGCCGGCGCGCCCGCCTCCACGGGCGAGCCCCGTACCGCATCCTCGGGCGACGCCGCCTCGCGAGAACTCGACTCCCGGCTCGCGGCGTGGGCGGCGTGGGTCCGCGACCACGGTCTCGGTGACGGCTCGGAGGAGCCGGCGGCGATAGCGGCCCGGCTCGATGCGGCCCGGAGCGTACGGGCGAGCGACCGCGAGCGCGCAGCGGCGCGCGCCTCGATCGACGAGCAGAGCGCGCATGTGGACGCGTACGTCTCTCGCGTGGCGACCGCCGTCGCGCCGCTCATCGGACCCGCGGCCTCGGTGAGTCCGGAGACGGCGGCCGGGCTCGTCAGGCGAGGTGCCGAGATCGTCGAAGACGCGCGTCGCGCCAGGGTCGAGCGCGAGCGTCGTGCGACCGCCGCGGCCCGAGCCGCCGCGGAGGCTGTCGCCGCGACGGCGCTCTCGACGGAGAAGGCCGCCGAGTGGCATGCGGGACTCGAAGCCGTCGGGGTCGAAGCCGCGGGGGTCGAAGCCGCCCGAGAAGCCGCGCGGGCCGCCGCTTCCGAGGCCGCCGACACCCGCGACGCGTTCGACGCGACGAACCAGCGGGTGTCCGAGCTCCGCGCCCGTCTCGCGGAGGAGCGCCGCCACAGCGAACGTTCCGCGCTCCGCCTCGACGAGGAGTCGCTCACCCAGGCCATCGCGGAGGACGTGGACACGTACGCGGTCCTCGCACTCGCGGACAGGCTGCTGGCACTCGCGCAGGAGCGATACGAGCGCGATCGTCAGCCCGAGGTCGTGAAACGCGCGCAGGCCGAGTTCTCACGGATGACGAACGGGCGCTACCCACGGCTCACCGTGCCTCTCGGCAAGGACGACATCGAAGTCTTCGACGCGCGCGACGTGGCCGTCTCGCCCGGGCAACTCTCGCGAGGAACGGCGGAGCAGCTGTACCTCGCGTTGCGGCTCGGCCTCATCGACCAGCTCGGGGACGCCGGTCGCGGGCTCCCCATCCTGATGGACGACGTGCTCGTGAACTTCAGTCCCGAGCGCCTCGAGGCGGCCGCGCGGGCGATCGCCGGGCTGGCGGAACGCCGGCAGGTCGTCTTCTTCACCTGCCATCCAGGGATGGCCGACCTGTTCGCTCGCGTCGCTCCGGACGCCGCTCGGCTGGAACTGCCGGCCTAGGCCGACGCGGTGATGGCGCCATCCAGCGGCGCGCCCGCGCGCGGCTCGAGCCGCAGCGCCTCCCGCGGGCACGCCGATCGGCACACGCCGCAGCCGTAGCAGGCCCCCGCGTCGACGCGCACCCGCCCGTCGCGCGCATCGAGCGAGAGCGCCCCGAAGGGGCAGCGGCCGACGCACGCGCCGCAGCCCGTGCACGCGAGCTCGTCGGCGTGTGCCCGGTAGTGCCCCTTGAACATGATCGGGGTGCGGTGCTCGAGCGTGATGCGCATCGCCATACAGCCCGACTCGAGGTTGCAGTTGCAGATGGCGGCCACGAACGGCGTCACGAACGTCCAGACCGAGTGCATCAGCCCCTCTCGCTCGCTGCGCCGGAGCAGCGCCATCGCCTCCTCCTTGCCGAGACGCTGGAACTTCGCGGTATCGGGGCCGGAGGCATACCCGGCGAACGCCTCGTCGAGCAGGCCGTCGATGGGCCTCGTGGTGACGGCCAGGCAGTACCCGTCGTCGGGCGTGCCGGCGAAGTAGCGGCAGGGGCACGGCAAGCGCACGATCGAGGTCGTGATGTCGAAGATCGCCGCGCACTCTTCGATCGGCACCGGCTGGCCGAAGTGGAACTTCTTCATGCGCGACGACGCGATCGAGCGCCCCAGGTCGCGCAGCGGAGCGGGCAGACGCTCGAGCCGCTCCAGGTTGCGCAGCGCCCACGCGCGGTTCTCCCCGAAGTCGCGCACGAAGTCGAGCAGGTACGCGCGCCGGCGCAGGTCGCTCTCCAGGTCCGACGCGTACGTCTGCGCCTCCAGGTACCATGACCTGCCGTCCCCGTGCTCCACGCAGAACTGGCACATGCCGCGCTCGCCTCCCCGGGTTCACCGCGCCGGAACGACCACCGTGCTACGACCTCACCGTATCCCACGTGTCCCACGTCCGCACGCGGGAAGCGTCGGGCCCGGCATCCGCCTTCTCGGTCGTGCCGAGCAGCTCGTCGAGCCGCGACCGCGCGTCATCCAGCTGCGTCATGCCGTCGGCGACCTCGCTCGCGGCGCCGTTCGCGGCGGTGGCGTCGTTCGACTTCAGCGCGTCGAGCGCCGTCTGCATGCCGTCGACGACCTCCGATCCGCCCGTGAGGATGAGATCCCGGATCTCGAGCGCGCGCGAAGACGTGACGTCGAGGTCGTTCACCGATTCGACCACTTTCTCCGCGGCCGCGACGCGCGCCTCGTAGGACCCGACCTCGACGGCCGAGCTCGGGCTCTGCGAGACGAACGATCGCGCGATCGGCTCGACCGTGCCGCGGATCTCCTGGAGCTTCGCGCTCAAGGCCTCGAGCTGAGGCCGGTCGGAGGCATCGGCCAGCGGCCTGCTGAGGAACGCCCACATGCCCCATCCGGCGGCGGAGAGCAGCGCGAGCGCAGCCACGACGGCACCGGCGGCGATCGCGGCACGCCCGAGGCGCGTCCGTCCCGACACTCCGGGCTGCTCTCGGGTCGCGCTCCCGGCGTCCGCGCGGGCGTGTCCGCGCTCCCCGGTCTCGCCGCGCGGCATCCTGCTCACCTCGTCCGACGCGTCGCCACACTGCAGGGGGAAGATACACCTGTGCGGACGCTCGGCAGGACCGAACGGAGGAGACGCCGTGCCCGATGTGAAGGTCTACGCGCTGTCCACCTGCCCGTACTGCCATCAGGCGAGGGCGTTCCTGGACGAGCATGCGGTCCCGTACGACGTCGTCGAGGTGGACAAGCTCACCGGGCAGGTGCGGCAGGACACCATCGACGAGGTGAAGCGGCTCTCCGGCGGCACGTCGTTCCCGGTCGTCGTGGTCGACGGCGAGGTGCTCGTCGGCTTCGACAAGGCGCGCCTCAGCCGCCTCGTCGGGGTGGGGTAGCGGCCGCCACGCGCACCGCGCGGCACGCCCGCGGACGCTCGTCCCGACGCTCCTGAAGGAGGCACACATGGCGGAGCCGGCACGTCGGCGCTTCTTCGAAGGCACCACGATCGACGATCTCAAGGCGTTCATGTCGCCGTTCGTGCGGCGGCTCGGCTATCGCTTCAACACGGATACCGAGTTCGTGGACCTCACGCTGCGCTCGGAACTCCAGATACTCGCCGAGGCCGGCGACGTCTACTGCCCGTGCCGCATCCGGACCGGCGACCCGCGCGAAGACGCGAAGATCGTGTGCCCGTGCATCCCGTTCAACCTCGACTCGTTCTCGGCCATGCGGAAGTGCTGGTGCGGCCTCTTCATCCGCACGGATGTCGAGGACGGGGCGGCGCTGCACGGCGTCGTGGAGGTGCCGCTCGGACCCGTCGAGACGCGGGTCGCGGCGTACGACGACCTGGGCGACGGAGAGGCCCGGCACGTCAAGATCGGGAAGCGCGACATCGCGCTGTTCCGCGTGGCGGGCGAGTACTTCGCGCTCTCGAACCTGTGCCGCCACGCGTTCGCGCCGCTGTCCGAGGGCTACCTCGAGGGTCACGTGGTCATGTGCCCGTGGCACGGGTGGCGGTACGACGTCCGCACGGGAGAGACCGACCATCCGGACGCGAACGTGCGGACCTATCCGGTGGCCGTTCGCGATGGCGAGGTGTTCGTCACGGTGGCGCGCTGACGCGATGCCGCCGGGCCGCCCCAGAGCTACGGACGCTCGGTCTCGGTCTCGGCGTCTGTCTCGGCTTCGGCTTCGGCCCGCGCGGCGTGCCGACCCAAGCCACGGCTGCCGTGCCGGCGGCGGTACCACGCGCTGTTGACCGCGAGGAAGAGCACGGCGGACACGCCCAGGAAGGCCGTCCACTCCCATACCGGAGAGCCGTGCAGCGCTTCGAGTGCCGCGGCGGCGAGCGCGCCCGCGGCGAACGGGGAGCTCGCCCGGTCGCGGGTCAGCGCGCTCACGATGCCGATCGCGAGCGCGACCACGAGCCACGCCCAGAACCACGCTCTCATGCCGCGCATCCTCCTCGTCCGACGCTCGTGGCCAGAGAGTACCGCACCCGCGGGACGCGCAATAGCGCACTAATAGCATAAAGAACGTGCGGTTGATGCCCTTGTGAGCGGGAGGGGCTCGGCGTAGTGTCTGCGCCACGAGCGGCCGGGTCACCGACGCTCGGTGTCTACAGGCACTCCGGTGACGGAGAGCCCCCTCAGAGGAGGTACGCATCATGGCGGAGCACATCCCCGGCGTCGTCGAGACCATCGGCGCGACGCCGCTCGTCCATCTCGACAAGATCGGCGCCGGGCTGCCCGGCCGCGTCTGCATCAAGCTCGAGTCCCGCAACCCGGGCGGGTCGGTCAAGGACCGCATCGGCAAGGCCATGCTCGACGATGCCGAGGAGCGCGGGCTGATCGCGCCCGGCGTCTCGGTGATCGTCGAACCGACGAGCGGGAACACGGGCATCGCGCTCGCCCTCGTGGGGGCGGCCCGCGGATACCACGTCGTGTTGACGATGCCGGAGTCGTTCTCCATCGAGCGCCGGAAGCTTCTCGCGGCCTTCGGCGCGGAACTCGTGCTCACCGACAAGGCGACGGGCATGGCTGGTGCGGTGCAGCAGGCGAGGGAACTCGCCGAAGGGATGGAACACGCCTTCGTGCCCGGCCAGTTCGACAACCCCGCGAATCCGCGAGCGCACTACCGCACGACGGGCCCTGAAGTGCATGACGCGCTCGGCGGGCAGGCCCTGTACGCCTTCGTGGCCGGGGTCGGCACGGGCGGCACCATCTCCGGCACCGGCCGGTTCCTCAAGGAGCGGCGGCCGGGCACGCTCGCGGTCGCCGTCGAACCCGCGGAGTCGCCCATCATCGCGCAGCACCTCGCCGGGCAGCCTCTCACCCCCGCGCCGCACGCCATCCAGGGCATCGGGGCGAACTTCATCCCGGCCACACTCGACACGTCCGTGCTCGACGGCGTCGAGCACGTCGACGGACCTTCAGCGATCGCTATGGCGCGCCGTCTCGCCGCCGAGGAAGGTGTGTTCGTCGGGATCTCGTCGGGGGCGAACGTCGTCGCGGCCCTGCGGCTCGCGGCGCGCCCGGAAGCGGCGGGCAAGCTCGTCGTGACGGTGGCCCCGTCGACGGGGGAGCGCTATCTGTCGACGCCGCTGTGGGAGGGCTACGGCGCATGAGGGTCTCGCAGCGTCTCGATTACACGCTGCGCGGCCTGGTCGCGCTTGCGGCGGAGCCGCCGGGAACGCTGGTGGCGGCCGGCGCGATCGCCGACAGACTCGGCCTGCCCCGACGTTTCCTCGAGCAGCAGTTCACGCTCCTGACTCGTGCGTCGATCGTCGAGTGCCGGCGCGGGGTCGGCGGCGGGTGCCGCCTGGCTCGGCCGGCGGCCGACCTCACCGTCGCCGCGGTGGTCGCGGCCGTCCAAGGGCGACCGGTGGACGTTCCGCACGTGTCCGGCTCGGCGGTCTCCGAGATGTGGGGCGAGCTGTCCGCCGATGTCGGGCGCTTCCTCACGTCGGTCACCATCGCTGACCTCGTCACGCGCCAGGCAGGGCTCGACGCCGCTTCGTCGGCGATGTACTACATCTGACCCCGCCACCGACGGTCTGACCGGCGTGTTCCACCGGCGTTCCCCGCGCGCGCGGAGCGCCGGTTCGCGCGGCGCGGCGCCGCAGAGTCCGCCGGGTACGGGGACCACGGGACGGCTCCGGGACTAGCCCTAGGAACGGCGTCCCGCCGCGATGCCGCGGGAAGGTACGCACGAGGCGCCGCAGGAAGGCGACGCCACGATGGGCCGAGGCGGTGACGACCGCCCGTCAGGCACAGACGGAGGTGCGTACGTATGAAGAAAGGAAAGTTGCTGGTCGCCGTTGGTCTCGCCGCGGCGGCCGTGCTCGTGGCCGGCGTCGCCGGGATGGCCGGCACCGCGTCGGCCTTCCCCGGTGTCTCCTATCCCGACCCGTGTGACGGTTGCCATTCGGGTGCGGGCACGGCTCCGACGGTCACGCTTCTGTCGAGCACGTCCACGACGTCGACCTACAGCCTGAGCGGCGGCGGGCTCGAGTGGGCGGTCTTCGACGGTTCGACCCGCATCGCGGGGATACCGGGAGACACCGGGCAGTTCTCCCTCGCGAACAACGGGGACACGTACACGGTCTTCTCGGTGCAAGGGTTCCCGGGGCCGCTGGGCGTCGCGACGGTGACGCCGTCGGCGCCGACGACCACCACGACGTTCACGATCACGCCGACGGCGGGCGCGAACGGATCGATCACGCCATCGTCGGCCCTCGATGTCGCCTCCGGCTCGGACGCGACCTTCACGATCACGCCTGACACCGGGTTCCAGGTGTCCGACGTCCTCGTCGACGGCGTATCCGTCGGAGCGACGACGACCTACACGTTCACGGACGTGACGGCCGACCATACGATCTCGGCGACGTTCGCCCCGGTCGCGGTCACGACCTACACGATCACGCCGACGGCGGGCGACAACGGGTCGATCTTCCCGTCGACGCCGCAGACGGTGGCGTCGGGTCAGGACTTCACGTTCACGATCATGCCTGACACCGGGTTCCAGGTGTCCGACGTGCTCGTCGACGGCGTATCCGTCGGAGCGACGACGACCTACACGTTCACGGACGTGACGGCCGACCATACGATCTCGGCGACGTTCGCCCCGGTCGCGGTCACGACCTACACGATCACGCCGACGGCGGGCGCGAACGGATCGATCTTCCCGTCGACGCCGCAGACGGTGGCGTCGGGTCAGGACTTCACGTTCACGATCATGCCTGACACCGGGTTCCAAGTGTCCGACGTGCTCGTCGACGGCGTATCCGTCGGAGCGACCACGACCTACACGTTCACGGACGTGACGGCCGACCATACGATCTCGGCGACGTTCTCGAGCGTCACCACGCAGACGGCGACACACATCTCGCTGCGGGCGTCGACGCCGCGCGGGCGTCATGGCAGGGACGACGTGCGTCTCTCCAGCCATGTGAGGAACGACGCGGGTCTGCCGTTCACTTCGGGCCAGGTGCTCTATCAGATGGAAGCGCCGGGCTCGAGCCAGTGGACCGACATCGAGACGGTGGCGGTCGACGCTGATGGCCACTCTTCCATCCGGGTCGAGCTCGCCGCCGGCTGGGGGACGTATCGCTTCCGGGCGATGTTCCTCGGGACCGACGTCTTCCTGCCCTCCACCTCCCGTGTCGTGCGCGTGCACGTCCGGAGGTTCAGGGGCCGTCATGGTGACGAGCACTTCGGTGAGTCGACACCCAGCCAGCCCGCTTCGAGCACCGTGAGCTCCGACAGCGTCGATCCGGCGCCGGCGGGCCCGGGCACCGGAAACGGTTCCGGCGCGGGATGGTCCCACGGCAACGGAAGGCATGACGGCGGATCGTCCGGCTCCGGCGGGTCCGGAGATCCCGGCGGCCGCCACACCGGTTCCCACGACCATCACGGGCGCGGGCACTGACGGCACAGCGCGTAACGGCACGGACGGTGAAGGGCTCCGGGGCGACGGCTCCGGGGCCCTTCCTCGCGCGGACTGCTCGCTCGGCGTTCGCAGCGGCTGTTCCTACCGGCGCATCCGGAGCATCTGCCGCGTCCGCTTCCATGCCAGGCGGTAGCTGCCCACCTGGACCCAGTACATCACGTACGTCAGCCGCTTCATGACGATCGCCGGCCATCCGCCGATGGGGATCCCGAACATCCAGCCGATGCCCCAGCCCGGCCCGACGCTCACGAACTCCCCGTGCATGTGCGGCGCGAAGGGCGGCACCGGCTCGCCTCGCGCTTCGTGGAGCACGGCGTCGGCGGCGTGCTCCGCCTCGCGGATGGCGAACTGCGCGAGCATCGGCAGCACCCGCTTGTCCTTCGGGTCGACGACGGCGGCGACGTCGCCGATGACGTAGATGTCGTCCTGGCCTCGCGCCTTCAGTGTGGGGTCGGCGACCAGGCGGCCCGATGTGTCGGCCAGAAGGCCCCAGCTCACGGCGTCCGGGTCAGCGTGCGCGCCGCCGCACCACACGAGGACCGATGAGGGCACTTCCGTGCCGTCGGTGAGGAATGCCGCTCCCGGCTGGGCTCGCGCGAGGTTGCGGCCCAGCTCGACGTCGACTCCCATCGCGCGCAGACGAGCCCTCGCGCGCTCGCGTTCCCGGGAGGGCAGGTCGTAGAGGATGTCGGGCCGGCCTTCGATCAGCGTGAGCGTCAGTTCGCGCGGGTCGAGGCCGGCGTGCCGCAGCGTCGCGGGCAGGCGGCGCGCCATCGTGCCCATGATCTCGACGCCGGTGGCGCCGCCGCCGACCACCGTGAACGCGAGCGCCGCGCGGCGCCGCGCGACATCGTGGCTGCGCGCGGCGACCTCGAACTGGTGCTCGATCGCGCGCTGGAGGCGTGTGGCGTCCGCGACCGACCACATCGTGAGCGCGACGTCCGCGAGCCCAGGCACGGGCGGGATGTGCGGGATGGCACCGGTCGCGAGCACGAGCCGCCAGTAGCGGATGTCGGTGTGCGGCGCGCCGCGCGGGCCGATCTCCACGCGCCGCTCGCCCGGCATGACGCGGTCGAGCCGCTCGTACACGCCGTTGATCGGGAGGCCGCGGAAGACGTCGGCGTGCCACAACTCCGCGAACTGGGGCCGGGGCGTTCCGGCCGCCACCAGATCGAGCTCGGAGAGCGCCTGCTGGTACGGGCGCGGGTCGACGAGCACGATCTCGATGCCGTCACTGGGGCGCATGCGGTGCGCGAGCGTCACCGCGAACGTCATGCCCGCGTATCCGCCTCCGGCGACCAGCACGCGGCGCGCGTGTGCGGGATCGAGCGCGCGCGGATCGATCGCCTGCACGGATGCTCCTGGATCAGCCGACGGCGGACCCCGTCTTTATCCCTCAAAGCCGGGCGCCGAATCATGGGGCCGGCCGGCGCGCCCGGGCCGCCGCGCGTGGGGCCCGCTAGGCTTCGCCGAGGTAGGCGCGCCGCAGCTCGTCGTTGTCGAGGAGCTCGCGCGCGGTCCCCTCGATGACGACGCGGCCTCCCTGCAGGACGTAGCCCCGATGCGCGATCGACAGGGCGGCGCGCGCGTTCTGCTCGACGACGAAGATGGTCATGCCCTCGTCCGCGTTCATGCGCTCGATGATCTCGAAGTTCTGCTCGGTCAATGCCGGGGTCAGCCCCATCGACGGCTCGTCCATGATGATGAGCCGCGGCTGCGACATCAGCGCCCGGCCGAACGCGACCATCTGCTGCTCGCCCCCCGACAACGTCCCCGCGCGCTGGCTCTTCCGCTCCTCCAGCTTGGGGAACAGGCTGTAGACCTGCTCGATGCTCTCGCGGATGCCGTTGCGGTCGGAGCGCGTGTACGCGCCCATCTCGAGGTTCTCGAGCACGGTCAGGCGCGGGAACAGCCTGCGGTTCTCGGGTACCGTGGCGATACCGCGCTCGATGCGCTGCGAGGTGCGCATCTTGTTGATGACCTGCCCGTCGAAGAGAACGTCGCCTTCGAACGGCTTGACGATGCCGAGGATTGTCTTCATGGTCGTCGACTTACCGGACGCGTTGCCTCCGAGGAGGCAGACGATCTCGCCCTGGCCGACCCGGTAGTTCACACCCTTGAGGATCTCGATCCGTCCGTACCGGGTGTGGACGTTCCGGAACTCAAGAAGCGGCTGCGCCACGTGTTCCAAGGTATGCCTCCACCACGTGGGGGTCGTTGGCGACGTCCTGAGGCTCGCCCTCTGCGATCTTGACGCCATGGTCCATCGCGATGAGCCGGTCGCATGCGCCGAGCATCACCTTCATGTCGTGCTCGATCATCAGGATCGTGTTCCCGCGGTCGCGCAGGTCGCGTATCTGGCTGCATGACCTCGAGCGACTCGGCCGGGTTCATCCCCGCCACCGGCTCGTCGAGCAGCAGGATCTTCGGCTCGGCGGCCAGCGCCCGTGCGATCTCGAGACGGCGCCGGTTGGCGTACGACAGCGAGCCGGCCGGCTGCTCCTGCCGGGGGCCGGAGAACCGGCCCGGGAAGAAGGCGAGGATCTCGCGCGCCTTCGCCGTCGCTTCCCGCTCCTCGCGCGCCACCCACGGCATGCGGAACATCGCCCCGAAGAGTCGCGTCTTCGTGCGGCTGTGCATGCCCACGAGCAGGTTCTCGAGCACCGTCATGTTGGAGAAGAGGCGCAACATCTGGAATGTGCGAGAGACGCCCTTCGCCTGGATCTGGTCCGGCCGCAGCCCGGCGATGCTCTCCCTTTCGAGCAGAACATCGCCGGAATCCGGCTCGTAGATGCCGGTGACCAGATTGAAGACGGTCGTCTTTCCGCTGCCGTTCGGCCCGATCAGGCCGACGATCTCGCCGCTGTTCCACCGTGAACGAGACGTCGTTGACCGCGGTCAGCCCGCCGAACGTCTTCGTGACGCCGAAGAGTTCGAGTACCGGGGCCATCGTCATGCCTCCAGATCCTTGGCGCCCTCGTCGACGTCGAACAGCGTCTGGCGAGTGTCGCTCCAGGTCCCTGGGGTCGGTGTCGTGCGTCTCATGCCGCCACAGGTAGTCGGGCAGCAGCCCTTCGGGGCGGAATATGACCACCACCACGATCGCGATCCCGAACAGCAGCATCCTGTACTGCTCGAAGTCGGTGAAGAAGTTCTGCAGCCACGACGGCCACTTCGACATGAACGAGGAACCCGAGCACCGAGGGGAGCCAGTTGCTGAAGGCCGCCCTGAGCACGTCCGGCAGCGAGTCCAGGACGATCGCGCCGAGGACGGCGCCGGGGATCGACCCCATGCCTCCCAGGACGACCATGCACACGACTATCGCGGACTGCATGAACTCGAAGTACGTGGGGTTGATGAACTGCTGGTAGTAGGCGAACAGGCACCCGGCGATGCCCGCGATGGCCGCGGAGATCACCATGGACAACATCTTCATCCTGCGTCGCGTTGATGCCGGAGTGCACGGCGGCGATCTCGTCCTCCCGCAGCGCGTTCCACGCCCGGCCGATGCGGGAGTTCTTGATGTTCGTCAGCACGATGAAGACGAGCACGACGAAGACCAGCACGAGGTAGTAGAACTCCACCGGCTGGTCGACGACCCAGCCGAAGATGTTCGGCGGGAAGATCGCGGGGATGCCCGCCGCGCCGTTCGTGACGCTGGTGACGTTCAGGAACACCGTCCGCACGATCTCACCGAACGCCAGCGTGACGATGGCGAGGTAGTCACCTCGGAGTCTGATCGTCGGCAGGCTGATCAGGGCTCCGGCCAGCATCGCCAGCACCGTGCTGAGCACGAGGAGCGGCCAGAACGACCAGTGGATGCCGAAGGCCGGCGATGACAGCAGCGCGGTCGTGTACGCGCCGATGGCGAAGAAGGCGACGTACCCGATGTTCAGCAGCCCGGTCTCGCCCATCACCACGTTGAGTCCGAGCGCGAGGAGCACGAACGTGAGCGAGCGGATGGCGACGCGTATCCAGAGCATGTCCATGAGGCCGTAGATCTGCAGAAGAGGGAACACGACGGCCAGGGCGAGCGCCGCCAGCAGGTAGACCCACTTGGGAACGCGGGACAGGGCCGTCCGGATCCGTCCTCGGCCTCTGGGTTTGCGCGCGGCCACGCTACACCTTCTCCTGACCGCGCTCGCCCAGGATCCCGGACGGGCGGAACAACAGGATGATCATGAGCACCGCGAACGCTATGACGTTCTGCCACTCGGGGTCTATCTGCATCCTGCCGTTGAGGAAGAAGACGACCGCCATCGCCGCCAGGAAGATGTTCCCGATCGTGAGGCTGAGCGCGTGTCTCGCCGAGAGCGCCAAGAGCGCGTCCTTGCGGGGAGCCAGTATCGTCCGGACCGCGAAGACGGGTGCGAGACGGTACTGCCTCACCAGCTCGCGCTCGTACGCCGGTGTGCGGACCTCGGCGGCGACGTGCTGGAGGCGCTTCCGCGGTGCGTGCACCAGCTGCACGTAGAGCCCGATCGCCAGTCCCGCGACGAAGAACCAGGCCAGCAGCCCCAGCGTCAGGCCGACGCCGTAATCCTCCGCCAGCCCGAGCACGAGGGCCCCGATCACGGCGCCGGGGATGCTGCCGATCCCTCCGAGAACGGCGGCGGTGAACGCCTTCAGCCCGTAGATGAATCCGGTGTCGAACCTGATCGACCCGTAGTACATCGTCACGAGGAGGCCGCCGACCGCTGCGAGCGCCGAGCCCATGCCGAACGTGAAGGCGATGACCCGGTTGGTCTCGATCCCCATCATCTCCGCGGCTTCCATGTCCTGCGAGATGGCGCGCATGGCCTTCCCGATCCGCGTGGAGCGCACGATGTAGGTGAGCACGAGCATCAGCAGGATCGACACGCCGATGATGATCAGGGCGAGCAGCCGGATGCGGGTACCGAACACGGTGACGAAGCTGAGCGGCACGAACGACTGCGGGATGATGACCGAGTTCGGCCCGAAGACGACCAGCATCAGCTGCTCCAGCGTGATCGACACGCCGATGGCCGCAAGGAGCGGGATGATCCGCGATCGCCCGCGGAGGGGCCGGTACGCGAAGCGCTCTATCGCCAGCCCCAGGAGGACGGTGAGCGCCACGCCTCCGAGCAGCGCGCCGACGAGGAACACGATGCGCAGCCACAACGGCGTGGACGCGCTGGCCGCCGTCCAGGCGAGCAGCATGGCGATGACGATGCCGGAGAAGGCGAACACGTCGCCGTGCGCGAAGTTGATGAACTCGAGCACGCCGTAGACCATGGTGTAGCCGAGGGCGATGAGCGCGTAGATCATGCCCACGGTTATGCCGCTCACGGTCAGGCTGAATACTTGCTGGAAACTCACCCGTCAGTCCTTCATGGGGCCGTTGCGGCGAGCCGGAGCAACGCGAGATGACACTACCAGAAGGCCTGCAGCGCAGGAAGGCGGGAAGCGAGGAGCGGGAAGGTCGGGACGAACCCGCGCCTCCCCGCTCCGTCTTCTCCCTGTGAACGCAGGGTCGGACTCTTTTGGTTCGCTGTCTACTTGGTCGTCGGGACGAAATCCGTGCCGTTGTTGATGAAGTGGAAGATCGTCTTGGCGTTCGCCGAAGCACCCTTGCCGACGATGTCGCCGTTGGCGTCGAAGCCGTAGGTGCCCAGGATCCCCGTGTACGTGATGTTGTGCAGAGCGGTCACGACCGCTGCGTGGCTCGTGGTCCCCGCCTGCTCCATCGCGGCGATCAAGGTGTTGACGGCGTCGTAGTTGCCCTCGGCATAGGTGCCGGGCTCCTTGCCCGTCAGGGCCTTGTAGTCCGCCTTGAACTTCGCGTACAGCGGCAGCTCCTCGGGGTTCGCCGTGCCGAACGCGCCGATCGTGCACAGCACGCCCTTGGCGTTGACGGCGCCGCCCGACTCGGCCGCGAAGTCAGACGACTTGACACCGTCGCCGCCGAACTCCTGGATCTTGCCGAGGCCCGCCGCGACCAGCTGCTGGCGCAGCATGGCCGCCTGCTTGTGGTAGCCGGTGAAGATGACGGCGTCGGCGCCGAAGTTCTTGATGTTGGCGATCTGCGCGGAGAAGTCGGTGTCGGTGTCCTTGCAGGACTGACGCAGCGACTTCGCCGGCGCGACGATGTTCTTGACGACGTTGTCGGCCAGGCCGACCGCATAGGCGCTGCTGTCGTCCATGACCGCGATCTTCTTGTAGCCGAGTGACACCGCCCACTTGGCGAGCTCTCGGCCCTGGATGTTGTCGCCGACGCAGTTACGGAAGAAGTTCGTCCATCCCATCTGCGTCAGGGTCGCCAACGTCGCGGAGGCCGTGATCACCGGGATGCCCGCCTGATGGTAGATCGGGCCGGCCGCTTCCGCCGCTCCCGAGGTCAGCGGTCCGACGACCCCGTCCACCTTCGAGTCGACGAAGCCCTGCGCCACGACCGGCGCCTGAGCCGGATCGGCGGCGTCGTCCTTGACGACGACCTGCACCGTGTACTTCTTGCCGCCGATCGTGACGCCCTTGGCGTTCAGATCGTTGGCGGCGAGCTTCGCGCCTTCGGCCGCGGTATACCCGTAGTCCGGCAGCGGCCCCGTGAGGCCTGTCTCCACACCGATCGTGATCACCCCGGTCGTCGTCCCCGTCGGGGTGGTCTTCGGCGCGCAACCGCTCACGAGAAGCGCCACGAGTGCACCGGCGATGACAGCCACCACCAGTGCGGAACGCTCTCTCCTCATACCCATCGTCCTCCTCCTCCCGAGTCCCACGTTGTGCGCAGTCTAGCATCACTTCCGGAGAAGAAGTTATCATCCTGCATTCTCGCGAGCACGACTATGCGTCGTCTGCTCCGGCACTCGTTCGCGGCCGAAAGGGTATCTTTGACGCGTGGCGACGCTGAGTGCCGGGACTCGAGGCTGTCTCGCGGACGGGGAGGCCATCATGAGGAACGCTGGTAGGGTTGTGATCGCGATCGCGCTGATCGCGATCCTGGCGATCGCGGTCGGCGGCTGTGCGCCTTCATCCACGGCGCCCTCCGGCACGACGACGACGACGCCGAGCGGGACCGCGGGGACCATCCGCGTCGGCAGCAAGATCGACATCGAGGGTTCGCTGCTGGGCCAGATGATCATCGCGATGCTGAGGGCGAACGGTTTCACCGTCGTGGACGACACGCGCACCGGCGCCACCGACGTGGTCCGCAAGGCCCTGCTCACGGGCCAGATCGACATCTATCCGGAGTACACGGCGAACGGCGTGCTCGTGTTCTTGAAGGACCAGAACATCGACCCCGCCGTGCTGAAGAGCGCGACGCAGACCTACGACACCGTCAAGACGCTGGACCTCAAGGTCAACAACGTCGTCTGGCTGCAGCCCGCGCCCGCGAACAACACGTGGGCGGTCGCGCTGACGAAGAAGTTCGCGACGGCCAACCACATCTCGTCGATGGCCGACTGGGCCGCATACATCAACGCGGGCAAGCCCGTGAAGATCGTCGGCTCCCAGGAGTTCTTCTCGAGCAGCGCCGCGATGCCCGCCTTCGAGAAGGCGTACGGGTTCACGCTCAAGAGCGGCCAGACCATCGCGCTGGCCACCGGCGATACCGCGGTGACGGAGAAGACCCTCGCGGACGGGACGAACGGCGTGAACGCGGCCATGGCGTACGGGACCGACGGAACGCTGTCGGCCCTCGACCTCGTCGTGCTCAGCGACCCCAAGGCGGCGCAGCCGATCTACCAGCCCGCCCCGACCGTGCGCAAGGATGTCTACGACAAGTACCCGCAGCTCGCGACCATCCTCGATCCCGTCTTCGCGAAGCTGACCCTGCAGACGCTGCAGAACCTCAACGGCCAGATCGCGGTCCAGGGCAAGGACCCGCAGACGGTGGCGACCACCTGGCTCAAGTCCGAGGGGTTCCTGAAGTAGCGGATGGGCGAGGCGCGCCACGCCGGACGGTCCTCCCGGGCACCGGCAGGTGAGGAGCCGGCCGGCGCGGCCGTCGAGCCCGCGCGGGTGGACCGCGTGGCCGCGACGGGCGCGCTCATCGCGCTCATCTCCTGCGTGGTGCTGCCGTTCGTGGTCGTGAGCGCGAACCGGATCGCGAACGGCGTGTCGCGTCCGGTCTGGGCCGCCGGGCCCGCGGGGTGGGCGCTCGTGCTGGCAGCCGCCGTCGCGCTGGCGGCCGCCGTGGCACCGCTGCGGCGACGCGGGGCCGCCCTGCTGGCCGGCGCCACCGCGATGACCGCCGCGCTGCCGTGGGCGCTCGGGCAGGCGGCGGAGGCTCTCCTTCACGGCATGTCGTCGTTCGCGCGCGTCTCGGTGAGCTCGGCCGGATGGCTCGGTCTGGCCGGCGTCGGCATCGTCTGGTTCGCCGCCGCGCATGACGCGTCATCCCCGGGGTCCCGGGCGGCGAAGGCGCTCGCCGCGGTGCTCGCGGCCGCCGGCGTCGCCTCGGCCCTGCTGGGGGGCCTCGGCCGCCTGGGGATCTTCGTGGAGTACGGGGACAACGCGGCCACGTTCTGGCAGGCCGTCGGCGCGCACATGGAGGTCGTCGGCATCTCGGTCGCGCTCGCCCTGGCGATCGGCATCCCTCTCGGAGTCGTGTCGGCGCGCGTGCCCCGCGTGCGCGCCGTGGCGCTGGGGATCGTCGGCATCATCCAGACCGTCCCGAGCCTCGCACTCTTCGGGCTGCTCGTCGTCCCGCTCGCCGCCGTGGGGCTGCCCGGCATCGGCACGCTGCCCGCGGTGATCGCGCTCACGCTGTACGCGCTGCTGCCGATCGTGCGCAACACGTACGTCGGGCTCGCCGGCGTGGACGAGGCGGTGGTCGACGCCGGACGCGGGATGGGGATGAACGGCCCGCAGCTGCTGGTGCGCGTGGAGGCGCCGCTGGCGCTGCCGCTGGTGATCGAGGGGGTCCGCCTCGCGCTGGTGCTCGACATCGGCATCGCGGCCGTCGCGGCCTTCATCGGGGTGAACAGCCTCGGACGCCTGCTGTTCCTGGGGGCGGGAGAGCAGGCGAACGATCTCATCCTGCTCGGCGCGGTGCCGATGGTCGTGCTGGCCATCGCCGCCGACGCGGTGCTGCGCGTGCTCGCGAGGCTCGTCGTGTCGCCGGGGATCCGGCAGGAGGCGCCATGATCCGGCTCGAAGAGGTCACCAAGCGATACGGCGAGACGCTCGCCGTCGACCGGCTCAGCTTCGAGGTGCCGGACGGTGACGTGTGCGTGCTCATCGGGCCGTCCGGCTGTGGCAAGACGACCACGCTGCGCATGGTCAACCGCTTGATCGAGCCCACGAGCGGCCGGATCTTCGTCGGCGGGCGGGACGTCCGTGACGTGCCGGCGGACGAGCTCCGCCGCGGGCTGGGTTACGCCATCCAGTCGGTGGGGCTGTTCCCGCACCTCACCGTGGCGGCCAACGTGATGACGGTGCCGAAGCTCCTCGGCTGGGACGCCCGGCGCATGCGAACGCGCGTGGACGAGCTGCTCGCGCTCGTGGGGCTGGACCCCGAGGAATACGGGAGGAAGTACCCTCGCCAGCTTTCCGGAGGAGAGGCGCAGCGCATCGGCGTCGCGCGCGCTCTGGCCGCCGATCCGCCGGTGCTGCTCATGGACGAGCCGTTCGGCGCCGTCGACCCGCTCACGCGGCAGCGGCTGCAAGGCGAGTTCGCGCGCATCCAGCGCGAGCTGCGCAAGACGGTGATCTTCGTCACCCACGACGTCGACGAGGCCATCCGGCTCGCCGACCGCATCGCGCTCATGCGCGAGGGACGGCTACAGCAGTACGACACGCCCGAGGCGCTGCTCGACCACCCCGCGAACAAGTTCGTGCACGACTTCATGGGCGCCGATCGCGCTCTCAAGCGGCTCGGCCGGGTGCCGGCGTCCGCCGCGATGCGCCGCGACGTCGCGCGCCTGCGCGACAGCAGGGACCCCGAGGTCATCGTGCGGACGGCGGCATGCGAGAGCGGGCGGTTCGTCTACCTGGTCGATGAGGACGACCGGCTCGAGGGGTGGTTCGACTGCCGCGCCATCGCGCGCGGGCTGCCGCCGGAGACCGCCATCACCACGGTCGACTGGCGCGAAGCCGCGGTGCGCGAGGACACGTCTCTCAAGGACGCGCTCTCGCGGATGCTCGGCCTCGGGTTCCGCTCCATCGCGGTCGTCGACGAGCGCGGACGCCTGCTGGGCGAGGTCGCGCTCTCGGGGATCGAGGCCGCCATGGCGGACAGCGACGCCCGCGTGGCGCCGCGACAGGTCGCGCGAACGCCTTCCGCGGCGCTCGAGCCGGAGGACGACGCATGACGTCGCGCAGACACTGGGGCGGGCTCGTCGCCGTCGGCGTGGCGGCCGCGGGCTTCGCGCTGGTCGTGATGCGGCAGGGCTGGTGGGCCGCCGCCCTCTCGGCGCTGTTCCCGAGGCTCCCCCAGACGACGTTCCCGTCGGCGACCGTCGCCGCGCTGGTCGGGCAGCACGTCGAGATCGTGCTGGCGTCGAGCGCGCTCACCATCCTCATCGGTCTGCCGCTCGGCATCTGGGTGACCCGGCCGTCGGGCCGCGACTTCCGCGACATCGTCGCCGCGGGCGTCGACCTCGGTCAGACCTTCCCGCCGGTCGCGGTGCTGTTCCTCATGATCCCGATCCTCGGGCTCGGGCTGCCGCCCGTGATCGTCGCGCTGTGGCTCTACGGGCTCTTCCCCGTGGTGAGCAACACCGTGGCGGGCATCGAGGCGGTGCCGCCTGCGGTGCTGGACGCCGCGCGCGGGATGGGCATGGGACGGTGGAGGATCCTCATCACGGTGGAGCTGCCGTTGGCCTCGCGGGTGATCATGGCCGGCATCCGCACGTCGGTGATCATCAACATCGGCACGGCGACGGTCGCCGCGCTCGCGGGTGCGGGCGGTCTGGGCGGCCCGATCATCACCGGCATCGACCTGCAGAACTACGCCTTCGTGCTCGAGGGAGCGGTGGCGGCGGCGGCGCTGGCGATCCTCGCGGACGCGGCCCTCGCGCAGGTCGAGGCGCTGCTCGCGCCCCCCGCATGATCGCGGGATGCTCCGGCCGCACCTCACGGGGTACCCTGTGGCGCATGAGCGGACTCGCTGACAAGGCGCCTGCCACGGCCGCCGCGCACGACCTCTTCGAGCCGGGCGCTCCGGTGCTCGCCATGGTCTCGGGAGGCGCCGACTCGACCGCCCTGCTGCTCCTGCTGGCGCGCGGGGCGTTCGGCGCGCTGCCCGTGAGCGTCCTGCACGTCGATCACCTGTTGCGTGGCGCGGACTCGGCGGGCGACGCCGACGCCGTCCGCGCTCTCTGCGAGACGCTCGGCGTGCCGTGCCGCATCGTGCGCTACGACGTCGGGGCCTACGCAGCCGAAGCGGGGCTCAACCTCGAGGACGCCGGCCGGCGTGTCCGCTACCGCTTCGCGGACGAGGAGCTCGACGCCGTGTGCGCTGCCGCGGGCGCGTCGTCGTCGGCTGGGCGCATCGCGACGGCGCACACGTTCGACGACCGGGCCGAGACGCTGCTCATGCGGCTCGCGCAGGGCACCGGCGCGGCCGGGCTGGTCTCGCCGCCCTACCGCCGCGGCCGCGTCGTCCGTCCGCTGCTCGACTGCACGCGTTCGGACGTCGAGGCGTTCCTCCACGAGCAGGACGTCGGCTGGCGCGAGGATGCGACGAACGCCGACGGCTCGCGGCTGCGTGCGAACGTGCGCTCGAGGCTCGTCCCGCTCCTGCGCGAGCTCAACCCGCGCTTCGACGAGGCCCTCGCGCGGACGCTCACCGTGCTCGGCGACGAGGACAGCCTGCTCGAGGAGATGGCGGCCGCGTTCGCTCGCGACTTCGCCACGACGGCGCCGGACGAGGTGCGCTTCGATCGCGGCCGCATGGCGACGCTCTCGAGGGCCATGCTGCGGCGCGTCGTGCGCGCGGCGCTCTTCGAGACCTTCCCCGACGCGGCGCGGCTCGAGTTCGACGCGGTGGAGGCGCTGGCCGACGCGATGGTGTCGGAGAGCTTCGCGCGCGACCTGCCCGGCGGACTGCGGGCGTTCACCGAGTACGCTACACTGGTCGTCTCCCGGGCGCCGGCACAACTGCCGCCCCTTTCGCCTTCGGTGCTCGTCATCCCGGGAGCGGTCGATCTGGGTGATGCCGGCACACTGCATGCGACACCCGCGGATCCCGGAGCCGTGCGCGACGATCCGTTCGCCGCGTTCATCGACGCCTCCGCCATCGCGGGAGAGCTCACGGTGGACTCGGTGCGGGCCGGCGACCGGATGCGCCCGCTGGGCATGGAAGGCAGCCGCAAGCTGCAGGACGTGCTCACCGACGCGAAGGTGCCCCGGCGGGAGCGCGCGCGGGTACCGGTGGTGCGCGACGGCCGCCGTATCGTGTGGCTCGCGGGCGTGAAGCTGGGCGAGGAGTACCGGGTGCGCCCGGAGACCGAGAGAGCGGTCATGCTGCGCTGGGACAGAGCTGCGACGGGAAGGGACGACGGCGAGTGATCCACCCCGACATCGAATCGGTGCTGCTGAGCGAGGAGAAGGTGCGCGAACGCGTGCGCGAGCTCGGCGCCCAGATCAGCAGGGACTATGAGGGTCGCTCGCTCCTTCTCGTGGCGGTGCTGCGCGGCGCCGCCCTCTTCATCGCCGACCTCGCCCGCGAGATGACCGTCCCCGTCGAACTCGACTTCATGGCGGTCTCGTCGTACGGCTCCTCGACGAAGTCGTCCGGCGTGGTGCGCATCCTCAAGGACCTCGACGAGCAGATCGAGGGCCGCGACGTGCTCGTGGTCGAGGACATCCTCGACACCGGGCTCACGCTGAAGTACCTGCTCAAGAACCTCGCGAGCCGCAAACCGGCCAGCCTCGAGGTGGTCACGCTGCTGAGCAAGGAGGGCAAGCAGCGGGTACCTATCTCGTGCAAGTACGTCGGCTTCTCCGTACCTGACGAGTTCGTCGTCGGATACGGCCTGGATTTTGCGGAACGCTATCGGAACCTGCCATACATAGGCGTGCTCAAGCCGTCGGCGTACCTGGACTGAGGCCCGCGGCTGCACGAGGAGGCATTCTCACTTGAACAAGAACGTCCGTACGGTCGCGCTCTATCTGCTGGTGCTGGCGGCACTGGCGTATTTCGTGGCGACCTACACGAGTCAGGGGCCGGCGCCCAAGGCCCTCACGACGAGCCAGTTCTACGAGGAGGTCGCCCGCGGAGACGTGAGGGCGGTCACCGCGGCGGCGACGGACAAGACGCTCACCGGGACGTACTACGCGAGCGCCGCGGACAAGGCCGCGCACAAGACGACGCAGTTCACCTCCTCCTTCCTCGACTCGACGACGCTGGAGCAGGCGCTCGCTCCCGGCATCAAGTCCGGCACCATCCAGTACAACGTCAATCCGCAACTCACGAGCCCGTGGCTCACGCTCGCCCTGCAGTACGTGCTGCCGCTCCTGCTGCTGTTCGGCCTCATGTTCTTCTTCATGCAATCGATGCAGGGCGGCAACAGCCGCGTGATGTCCTTCGGCAAGGCGAAAGCGAAGAAGATGACGCGGGACCAGCCGCACATCACCTTCAAGGACGTCGCCGGCGTGGACGAGGCGGTCGAGGAACTCGAGGAGATCAAGGAGTTCCTCGCGAATCCGGGCAAGTTCCAGGCGCTCGGCGCGAAGATCCCGAAGGGCGTGCTGCTCGTCGGCCCTCCGGGAACCGGGAAGACCCTGCTGGCGCGTGCCGTCGCGGGCGAGGCCGGCGTCCCGTTCTTCTCCGATCTCGGGCTCCGACTTCGTCGAGATGTTCGTCGGCGTCGGCGCGAGCCGCGTGCGCGACCTCTTCGAGCAGGCGAAGGCCGCCGCACCGTGCATCATCTTCATGGATGAGATCGACGCCGTCGGCCGCCACCGCGGCGCGGGCCTCGGAGGCGGGCACGACGAGCGCGAGCAGACGCTCAACCAGCTGCTCGTCGAGATGGACGGGTTCGACATCAAGGACAACGTCATCCTCATCGCTGCGACCAACCGGCCCGACATCCTCGACCCCGCCCTGTTGCGGCCGGGCCGCTTCGACCGGCAGATCATCGTGGACCGGCCGGACCTGAAGGGGCGCATCGGCATCCTCAACGTGCACATCAAGGGCAAGCCGATCGACCCGAACATCGACATCGAAGTGCTGGCGCGCCGCACGCCGGGCTTCACCGGGGCGGATCTCGCCAACCTCGTGAACGAGGCGGCACTGCTCTCCGCGCGCCACGGCCGCAAGCAGATCGAGATGGACGAGCTCGAAGAGGCGATCGACCGTGTCATCGCGGGCCCGGAGCGCAAGACGCGCCTCATCTCCGACGAGGAGAAGCGCGTGATCGCGTACCACGAGTCGGGGCACGCCCTCGTCGGCCATCTGCTGCCGAACACCGACCCCATCCACAAGATCTCGATCATCCCTCGCGGCCAGGCGCTCGGTTACACGCAGTCGCTGCCGACCGAGGACAAGTTCCTCGTCCGCAAGGGCGAGATGGTGGACCAGCTCGCCATGCTGCTCGGGGGCCGCGTCGCGGAGGAGCTCGCCACCGGCGACGCCACCACGGGCGCGAGCAACGACCTCGAGCGCGCGACGAAGATCGCGAAGGCGATGGTCACGCGCTACGGCATGTCCGACAAGCTCGGCCCGATGACGCTCGGCGAGGCGCAGCACGAGGTCTTCCTCGGCCGCGATTTCGCCGCCACGCCCGACTACTCGCAGGAGATCGCGTTCGAGATCGACAAGGAGGTCCGCCGGCTCATCGACGGTGCGTGGGAGGAAGCCCACCGCATCCTCACCGAGCGGCGCGATCAGCTCGATCTGATGGCGCGCGTGCTCGTGGAGCGCGAGACGGTCGACAAGGGCCAGCTCGAGGCGCTTCTCGAGAACAAGTGGGACGCCTACCTCGAGAAGGAGAAGGCGGAACAGGCCTCCAACGAGCCCGACAGCGGCGGGCAGAAGCGTTCGCGCGACAAGAAGTCGTCCGACGCCGTGCCGGCCGCGCCGTCTCCGTCCACGGTGCCGCCGAGCGCCAAGCCCGCCACCGAGGCCTAGCCGGCCCGCTCCCGTCCCTGACCTTTCGCACGTCTCTCGCGGCCGCGGTGCTGTCCGAACGGGCATGGCTCCGGCGTCCCAATGGGAATACACCCCCCGCAGGGGCGCCACGTGTCCGTCGGGACGCGCGGCCGCCGGTCGGGAACGCGGGGGTGACAGCGCGAGCGTGGGCAGCAGCATCGCGTTCGGTGCGGCGGAGGGGGCAGCCGCCGCGGGGGGTCGGGCGATCGCACCGCAGGCCGCTCAGGCCGAGACGGTGCCCGACGCCGTTCCGTCGCGGCGTCCGCTGACGGACCTGGTCCTGCGGCGCCGGCACAGCCGGGAGCGGCTCATCACGTCGCTCAACGAGGTGGCCGAGGCCATCTCCTCGACGAAGTCGATCGAGCAAGTGCTGCAGACGGTGGTGGACGAGGCGAAGCGCCTCGTCGACGCGAACAAGATCGTCCTGTGCCTGCTCTCCGACGACGGAGACGAGCTGCGCGTCGACGAAGGTTGCCTGTTCGTGAGAGGGCGCCGCGACCAGTATCCCGAGACGTGGTGGAGCGCCGAGGTGCGTGAGGCGTCGGCGGCCGCCATGGCGAGGCGGGCGCCCGTCACGCTCCGCGCCGACCACGCGCGTCTCCTCACGGTCCCCGTGATGATCAAGGGACATGGCATCGGCGTGCTCACCGCCATCAACGGCTCGAGCCGGCGGTTCTCGAGCGACCAGGTCGCCCTGATGGCGGTGCTGGGGGCGTTCGCCGGCACCGCGACGGAGAACGCGCGCCTGCACGACCGCTCCGAGAACTCGCTGCTCGCCGAGGAGCGCGGGCGTATCGCCAAGGAGATGCACGACGGGCTCTCGCAGTCGCTCTTCAGCGTGACGCTCGAGCTCGACGTGTGCCGCAAGCGGGTGCGCGACCATCCCGCCGACGTCGTGACGAGGCTCGACCACGCGCAAGCGGTGCTCGTGCGCAGCCTCACGGAGCTCCGCCGCTACATCTACGACCTGCGGCCGATCAATCTCGACAAGCTCGGGCTGGTCGGTGCCATCGGGCTGCGCGCGCGTGAGATCGCTGAAGCCGGCGGGCTCTCCCTGCGGGTCTACGCCGACGGACAGGAACGCTCTCTCAGGCCCGGCGTGGAGGCGTGTCTGTACCGCGTCGCGCAGGAGGCCGTTTCCAACATCGTCAAGCACGCGCGAGCGACCCGGGCGGTGCTCGTCGTGACGTACCGGCCGGGCAGCGCGGGCCTGTGCATCACGGATGACGGCTGCGGGTTCGACGTCGCGAAGGCCCTGCGCGGCGTCGATCGCGAGGAGTCGATCGGACTGCGCAGCATGCGCGAACGCGCGCGCGCGGAAGGCGGCACGCTCGGCGTCCACAGCGACGCGGAGGGCACGGTGGTGAAGGTGGAGATCCCATGCTGACGGAGAACGCTTCGATCAGAGTCGTGATCGCGGACGACCACGAACTGGTGCGGCGCGGCCTGCGCGCCGTCCTCGAGGAGGCCGGCATCGACGTCGTCGACGAAGCGGCCGACGGGGCCGAGGCGGTGCGCCGGAGCGTCGAGACACGCCCTGACGTGCTGCTGCTCGACATGCGGTTGCCCGATCTCAGCGGCGTCGAGGTGTGCGAGCGGCTGCGACTCGCCGCTCCCGGGGTGCGCATCCTGGTGCTGTCGTCCTTCGCCGAGGATGACGATGTGTTCGGCGCGGTCGCGGCGGGTGCGTCCAGCTATCTCATGAAGGACGTGACGGCGGACGCGCTGGTGGCGGCGATCCGTGGTGTCGCGGGCGGACAGACCGTCCTGGACGGCGTCGTCGCGCAGAGGCTGATCGACGGTCTCGCGCCGTCACCGCCCGTCGACACGCTCTCGCCGAGAGAGCGCGAGGTGCTCGATCTCATGGCGCTCGGGCTCACCAACCACCAGATCGCGCAGCGCCTGTGGGTCAGCTCGGCCACGGTGAAGACCCACGTGAGCCACGTGCTCGCGAAACTCGGGCAAGCGGACCGCACGCAAGCGGTCGTGTACGCGATGGGGCACGGCCTCGTCGCTCCGCCGGCGGCCGCGGGGTTCTGAGCCGCCTCCCGGCACTGCCCCGTGCGCCCGGCCGGCGCCGACCGTCGGCGCAGGCCCGTCACGGCGCTCCGGTGCGGCCGCGCCTGACCTTCCGGACAGGTATCCGGTCGTCCTCCAGGGCGAGAGCGAATCCGCCGGGGTTCCCCCGGAAGTCCCAGTCGCGGTGACCCGCCCGACGGAAACACTCATTGCACACCGCGCGAAACGCGGGGGGCACGCGTGGCGGCGATCGTCGGCGGAGATCCGCATCCGGCGGATGTCCGGACCTCGAGGACCGCGTCCCCCGCGTGGACGGTGGAAGTGATCGGTCCGCCAGAACGGGCGAGGGCCGGAGGGGGGTGTAACGGATGCTGCGCGCTTTCACGCGGTATCAGGCATGGCGCCACAGCGACGACGGAGCGACCGCGGTCGAGTACGGACTCATCGTCGCGCTCATCGCGGTGGCGATCATCGGCGCCGTGACGTTGCTCGGCACCAACATCAACGCGATGTTCAACGCGGCCGCCACGGCGATCAAGTGATCGCCGGCGGGTGAGACCCCGGGCCGCCGTTCGCATCCGGGCGGCGGCCCGCGAGTCTTCCTTGTCATGCACTCGGGGGAGGTGGGAGACGTGCGGCGTTCACTGTGGCGGCGGTCGTGGGACGACCGCGGCGCCGAGGCGGTCGAGTTCGCGCTGGTGTTGCCGCTCGTCGTCGTCCTCGTGATGGGGATGGTCGATTTCGGCGTCACCTACAACCGGTGGATCACCGTGACCGCGGTCGCGCGCGAGGGCGCGCGGCGCGCGGCCGTGGGGCCGTGCTCGGCGTCGGACATACGCGCGATCGCCACGCAGTACGGGCTCGACAGCTCCCAGCTGACGGTCGCGCAGCTCTCGAGCGTGACCGACTCGTCTCACGACAAGTACTGGATCGTCACGGTGGACTACCCGTATCAGCTGACTATTCCATGGTGGGGCTCCAGCTCGGGGCAACTCTCGGCGACAGCCGAGATGCGCGACGAGCAGACTCCCTGACCCATGACCGATAGGAGGAGGCGGACACCGTCATGCGCGGGACACGAGGGCTGCTCACCGCTTGGAGCACGGCGGATGAGGGAGCCAGCGCGCTGATCATCGCGATCGTGATGATCGTGCTGCTCGGCATCTCCGCCGTGGTGGTCGACGTGGGCTCGCTCTACACGGAGCGGACGAAGCTGCAGACGGCGGCGGACGCCGCGGCGCTGGCGGCCGTCCACGACCTGCCGGACATGACGCTCGCGCGGGCCCGAGTGTCCACGTATGTCACGTCGAACGCGCCCGAGGCCGAGGTGACCTCGATAGCCTTCTACTCCGGCAGCACCTACATCTCGGCCGACGCGGGGACTCCGGCCCCCGTACGCGTCGCCGATGCGACCGAGCCGGACGTGCCCGAGCTCGTGCCGGCATGCCATACCGAGCCGATCCAGCAGAGCGGCAACCCCGACACGGTGCAGGTCAGCGTGAGCGATCCGAACGCGCCGCTGTATTTCGCGCGGATCTGGAAGGAGTCGTCCACGCCGGTGTCGGCGTCCGCGACCGCGCGCGTGACCTCGCTCGCCATGACGGGGGTCATCCCGTTCGCCGTCGTGGCCGCCTCGGCCAGCGACCCGGACTTCGGATTCGTCGTCGGGCAGACGCGGTCGCTCCAGGAAGGGTCGGGTCCAGGCAACTACGGCTGGCTCACCCTCAACAACCCGCCCGTCCAGGACCCCGGGAACAACGACAAGTGGAATGACAGCGACTTCGAGTCGGTCATGGAAGCCGGGGGCACGTCCTACCCGGTCTATCTCACGCAGTACCCCGACGTCACCGGCGAGAAGACCCCGTACATGCGCGCGTTCCAAGATTGGTACACGCGGGGCAACAGCGACGCCGTGATGCCCGTGATCGTCGGTTCCGGGCCCGGCAGCAGCCAGAGCGTGACCGTCGTCGGGTTCGCTCGCATGCACCTGACCGCCGAGCCGCAGAAGAACAACGTCCAGGCCATCTTCGAAGGGCCCGTCGACCAGAGCGACATGACGCTCGCGCCCTTCTGGCCGTACTCGAGCCTGCAGCACTACGCACTGATCGATTAGGCACGGATCGGCGGTCCCGAGCGGGATCGGGGCCGGCCGTCCGAGAGGGGGAGTCGATCGCCATGAGAGCTCGGATCCTGATCGTGGTCGCCGCGATCGTCGTGGGTGGCGTGGCGGCGTTCGCCGCGTACGGCTACCTCGGAGCCGTCCAGCGTCAAGCGCAGGCCGGCGATGCGCTCACGACGGTCCTGGTGGCCAAGCAGGACATATCGAAGGGTGCCTTCGCGGCCGACCTGCTCAACAACGGGATGGTCGAGACGGTGCGGATGCCGAAGCGGTACGTCGCCGACGGCGCGATCTCGTCGCTCACGGCGGTGGCCGGCCGAGTCGTCGATTCGCCGATGCTCAAAGGTGAGGTTCTGACCACGGCGCGCTTCCAGAAGCCCGCCGACGCGGGGCTCGCGTTCGCGGTCCCGAGCGACCTGGTCGCGGTCACCGTCCCGGTTGACGACGCTCGCGGCGTCTCGGGGCTGATCCAGCCGGGCGACACCGTCGCCGTGCTCGGCACCATCGCCATGAGCGCGACCGGCAACGACGAGGAGACGCGCATCATGATCCGCGGCGCCAAAGTGCTCGCCGTCGCGGACACGACAGGCGTGCAGACCGGCGGGTCGCAGCCGCAGCCGTCCTCCAGCAGCCTGGTGGCGAACGCGAGCACCTCGCAGCAGTCGGGCTCGACGAAGACGGTCACGCTCGCGCTCTCGAGCGCCGACGCCGAGAAGGTCGTGTTCGCCGTCGAGAACGGCTCGATCTGGCTGGCGTTGGTGCCCGGATCGGCCACCCAGGCGGCGGCCGGCAGCGGCCAGACGGCAGCCACGGTGCTGAGATGAGCGCCCGCATCCTCATCGCGGGAGGCGATCTCACCGCGCAGCAGCTCGGCGCGCTGCTCGACGGCGCGCCCGGCGCGGAGGCGGCCGTCGTGCCGTCCCTGGAGGCGGCCGCGGCGTCGGTCGGCCCGGCCACGACCGTGGTGGTCGCGTCTCCGTCGCAGACCGCGTCGGACGCGACGGAGCTCGCCGCGTCGCTGCGCGAGGCCGGTTCCGACACCGCGGTGCTGATCGTGAGCGATCCCGCGGATGCCGAGCTGCTCCGTGCGGCGCTCAAGGCGGGCGTCCGCGACGTGCTGAGCAGCGCCGACGGCGCGGAGGCGCTCGGCGCGGCGGTCCTGGCGGCCGACGAGGCGGTCCGGCGGCGACGGCCGTCGGCGGAAGCGCCGGGCGACGGCGGGACGGCGAAGCTGGGCACGACGATCTCGGTCTTCAGCCCGAAGGGCGGCGTCGGGAAGAGCGTCCTCGCCACCAACCTCGGCGTGGCGCTCAGCGCGCTGGATCGGTCGACCATCCTCGTCGATCTCGACCTGCAGTTCGGCGACGTCGCCGTCATGCTGCAGCTGCCCCCGGAGCGCACGATCTTCGACGCGGCCCAGGCGTTCGACCGTCTCGACGAGGAGATGCTCTCCGGCTTCCTCGTCACGCACGACTCGGGCCTGCGCGCGCTTCTCGCGCCGGTCCGGCCGGAGGATGCGGAGAGCGTGACGGCGGGCAGGATCGCGCAGATCCTCTCGATGCTGCGCATGATGGCCGACGTCGTGGTGATCGATACGCCGGCGTCCCTCTCGGACGTGGTGCTCACCGCCCTGGAGAACAGCGACGTGATCCTCGCGGTCGCCACCATGGACGTTCCGAGCGTGAAGAACACGAAGGTCGCGCTGGAGAAGCTCGAGCAGCTCGGCTTCGACAAGGACGCCGTGCGTCTCGTGCTGAACCGTTCGGACAGCCGTGTCGGGCTCGTCCCCCGCGAGATCGAGAAGGCCGTTTCGGGCCGGATCGTCGCTCACATCCCGAGCGACCGGCTCGTGCCGCGCTGCGTCAACCTCGGCGTCCCCGTCGTGACGGACTCGCCGCGCTCCGCCGTGGCCCGCAGCATCCAGACGCTCGCCCGCGAGCTCGGGAACTCGTGACGGAGGTGGACGGCATGTCCTTGCGAGGCAGGCTCGAAGCGACCGTGAACGCGGACGGCGTCCTCTCGCCCGCGTCGTCCGCGTCCGCCGAGACGGACGCGATCAAGCGGCGCATGCACCAGATCCTCATCGAGACGATCGGCCCGCAGCTCGGGCTCCTCGGGAACGACGAACGCGCGATGCGGCGCGAGATCGAGATCAGGCTGCGGCAGCTGCTCGCCGACGAGACCACGCCGCTGTCCGCCGCCGACCGGCAGTCGATCGTGACCGACGTCATCGACAACGTCGTCGGCTACGGGCCGATCGAGGTGTTCCTCCACGACCCCGAGGTCAGCGAGATCATGGTGAACAACCCGACCACCATCTACGTGGAGCGGCGCGGCAAGCTGTATCCGACGGACCGCTCCTTCCTCGACGAAGCACACCTGCTGCGCATCATCGACAAGATCGTCGGGCAGGTGGGGCGCCGCGTGGACGAGAGCGTGCCGATGGTCGACGCGCGCCTCGCGGACGGCTCGCGCGTCAACGCGATCGTGCATCCGCTCGCCATCAACGGTCCGATGCTCACCATCCGCAAGTTCAGCCGCGAGCCCTACACCGTGGACGACCTGATCGGCTTCGGCACGCTCGACGAGCGCGTCGCCAAGCTGCTCGAGGCCGCGGTGCGCGGACGGCTCAACATCCTGATCTCGGGCGGGACCGGCTCGGGGAAGACGACGCTGCTCAACGTCATGTCGTCGTTCATCCCCGGCGACGAGCGCATCATCACCGTGGAGGACGCGGCGGAGCTGCGGCTCGGCCAGGCCCACGTGCTGCGCCTCGAGGCGCGGCCGGCCAACATCGAGCGCCAAGGTGAGGTCACGATCCGCGACCTGGTGCGCAACTCCCTGCGCATGCGGCCCGACCGCATCGTCGTCGGCGAGGTGCGCGGCGGCGAGGCGCTCGACATGCTGCAGGCCATGAACACGGGGCACGACGGCTCCCTGTCCACGGTACACGCGAACGGCCCGCGCGACGCGCTGTCGCGTCTGGAGACCATGGTGCTGATGAGCGGGTTCGACCTGCCCATCCGCGCCATCCGCGAGCAGGTCGCCTCGGCGTTGAACCTCATCATCCACCTCGCCCGCCTGCGCGACGGCAGCAGGCGCATCGTGCAGATATCCGAGGTCCAGGGCATGGAGGGCGAGACCGTCATCCTCGAGGACCTCTTCGCGTTCGACTACACGATGGGGGTCGACGAGGACGGCCGGTTCCGCGGCCGCATCAAGTCGACCGGCATCCGGCCCAAGGCGGCCGTGCGGCTCGAGGACCTCGGCATCCGCATCCCCGCCGACACGTTCGCCTACGAAGCGCCCGCGAGGCGATGACGATGAGCGCACACGTCTGGCCGGTGCTCATATCGGCACTCACGTTCATCGCGACCGCCCTGCTGGCCGTCGGGGCGCTGCTGTACCTGCACCGGGAGTCGAACGCCCTGCCGCAGCTGCGCTTCTACGAGCAGCTGCACGGTGGCGGCAACGGCAACGCGGCCGACGAATCGCTCGTCGACCCGGAGAGCGTCCGGGGCCGCGTCCTCGGAGTCGTGGGCTCGGTGGCGTCGCGCGGCGGTTTCGACCGCGCGATCCGCGGCGAACTCGAACGGGCCGGGCTGCCGCTGCGCCCGGTGGAGTACATCGCGCTGCATCTCGCGGCCGTGCTCGCGAGCGGCATCGTGGCGCAGCTGATCGTCGGCAGCGTCGCCGTGACGGTCGTCGTCGTGGCGGTCGCCGCGCTCGCACCGGTGGCGCTGCTGCGCTATTTCGCGCGGAAGCGGGTCGCGGCGTTCCAGGCGCAGCTGCCCGACGTCCTCAACCTGCTCTCGGGCTCGATGCGCGCCGGCTGGGGCCTGCTGCAATCGATCGGCATCGTCGTCCAGGAGATGGGCTCGCCGGCGGGGCCGGAGTTCGCGCGCGTGGCGACCGAGGCCAGGCTCGGGCTCCCGGTCGAGGACGCGCTCGAGCGGATGGCCCAGCGTGTGCAGAGCGAGGACTTCCGCTGGGCCGTCACCGCCATCGCGATCCAGCGCACGGTGGGAGGGAACCTCGCGGAGGTCCTCGACCTGGTCGCCGAGACGGTCAGGGACCGCTCGGGCCTGCGCGGGCAGATCACTGCGCTCACGGGCGAGGGGCGTCTGTCGGCCATCGTGCTGATCGCGCTGCCGTTCGTCGAGGGCATCCTGCTGTGGATGCTCAACCCGGGCTACTTCTCGAAGCTGCTCACCAGCTCGATCGGGCTCGCCGCCTCGGGCATCTCGCTCCTGCTCATCGCCATCGGGGCCGTCTGGCTGCAACGCATCGTCCGGATCGAGGTGTGATCGCCGTGCCCGCGCTCATCGCACTCCTCGTGTTCGCTTCCGTCGCCGTTGTGGCGGTCGTCTTCCTCGGGCTGTTCTTCTCGGAGGAGCGGCGCGTCACGAAGGCGTTGCGCACGGTGTCCGCGTGGGAGGTCCAGCAGGCGTCCGAGGCGGAACCCCTCATCCGGCCGTTCCGCTCGCGCGTCCTGCGGCCTTCGATCGACCGCGTCATCGGCGGCGTGCGGGCGCTGCTGCCCGCCGACGCGAGCGAGCGCGTGCGGCGCAAGCTGGTCTTGGCGGGAGACGACCGGCGGCTCACCTCCGAGGGCTTCGTGGCGCTGCGCATCGCGAGCGTGCTCGCGGGGCTGGCGCTCGGCCTCGGGCCGCTGCTCCTCACGCACCTGCGGCTCACTCCGCTGTCCGCCGTGCTCTTCATCGCCATCGTGGCCGCGGGCTACGCGGCTCCCGGCGTCTGGCTCGACCATGCGATCGCGAGGCGTCAGGAGAAGGTGCGCCGAGCGCTGCCCGACATGCTCGACATGCTGACCATCAGCGTGCAGGCGGGGCTCGGATTCGACATGGCGCTCGTCAGGCTCATACAGAACACACGCGGGCCCCTCGCCGAGGAGTTCGGCAGGATGCTCGCCGAGGTGCAGGCGGGCGGCACGCGCCGCGACGCCCTGCGTCACCTGGGCGAGCGCACCGAGGTGCCGGAGCTCGACAACTTCATCACCGCGATGGTGCAGGCCGACATGTTCGGAGTCAGCGTGAGCGCGATCCTGCAGGCGCAGTCGCGGGAGCTGCGGAAGAAGCGCCGTCAGGTCGTCGAGGAGAAGGCGCAGAAGGCGCCGGTGAAGATGGTCTTCCCGATCATCCTGTGCATGCTGCCGGCCACGCTGCTCGTCGTCCTCGGGCCCGCCATCATCGCGATCGGCAGGACGTTCGGCGTCATCCACTAGGCACCGCCCCGGGGCGGTGCATCCGGCTCGGCCGGCCCGAGGATGGGGCATACTGGGACGAACGGCGCCCGCGGCGGGCGCCCCTGTCTCGGCAAGCCGGAGAAGCACATGGACAAGGAGAAGATCAGGCGCGGCGTCCGCCTCATGCTGGAAGGCATGGGGGAGGATCCGCAGCGCGAGGGTCTGGTCGGCACGCCCGATCGCGTGGCCGACATGTACGAGGAGATCTTCGCCGGCATCGGCGGCGATCCGTCGGGGCTGTTCCAGCTCACGTTCTCGGAGGACCACCAGGAGATGGTGCTCGTCCGCGACATCCCGCTGTACTCGATGTGCGAGCACCATCTGCTGCCGTTCCTGGGACGCGCGCACGTGGCCTACATCCCCGGGGCGAACGGCCGGATCTGCGGGCTGAGCAAGCTCGCGCGCGTCGTCGAGATGTTCGCGCGGCGTCCTCAGGTGCAGGAGCGGATGACGGCGCAGATCGCGGACACGATCGTCGAGCATCTGCACCCGCAGGGCGTGATCGTCGTCATCGAGGCCGAGCATCTGTGCATGTCGATGCGCGGCGTGCGGAAGGCCGGCGCCGTCACGACCACGTCGGCGGTGCGCGGGCTGTTCCGCACGCAGGCCGCCACGCGGTCGGAGGCCATGTCGCTCATCAAGGGCGGCGCGTAGGCGATGGAGCGCGTCTGGCGGTGCGGCACGCGGTTGTTCGGACTGTCGCGGCCGTACGTCATGGGCATCGTCAACGTGACGCCCGACTCGTTCTCCAACGGCGGGGAGACCATCGACGCGGCCAGCGCGATCGCGGCGGGTCGTCGCCTGGTCATGGAGGGCGCCGACATCGTCGACGTCGGGGGTGAGTCGACGCGACCCGGTGCGGAGGAACTGCCGTCCGGCGTCGAGCTCGCTCGCGTGCGTGAGACCGTGGAGGCCCTGGCCGCCGACGGGGTGTGCGTGTCGGTCGACACGCGTCATGCCGAGGTGGCCGCCGCCTGCGTCGAGGCCGGCGCCGGCGTCGTCAACGACATCACCGGGTTCCGGGACGAGGCGCTGCGCGACGTCGCCGCCTCGACCGACGTGGGACTCGTCGTCATGCACATGCTCGGCGAACCGCGGACCATGCAGGTCGCTCCCTCGTACCGCGACGTCGTCGCGGAGGTCCGGGAGTTCCTCGCGCGACGCGTGGAGGCGCTGCTCTCGGCGGGCGTGGCGCCGGACCGCATCGCCGTCGATCCCGGCATCGGGTTCGGCAAGACGACCGCCCACAACCTGGAGCTCCTGCGCCGGATCGGCGAGATCGCGTCGCTCGGCTATCCGGTGCTCGTGGGCGCGTCGCGCAAGCGGTTCATCGGCGAGGTGACCGGCGAGCCCGAGCCGCGGCGTCGCGTGGCCGGCAGCGTCGGCGCCGCCGTCGACGTCGTGCGCCGCGGCGCTTCGATCGTGCGCGTGCACGACGTCGCGGACACCGTCGCGGCGCTGCGCGTCGCGACCGCCATCGAACGGGGCATCGCGTGAACGAGCAGCCTGGCGGGCCGGACGGCGCGGCCGACGCGTCGGCCGATGAGGTCGGCGTCGAGGACCCCGAGGCGCTACGGCGCGCGGAGCGGGCCGTCGCGCGGGAACGCCCCGAGGCTCCGCGGACGATACCGCCGAGCAACGAGGCGTGGGTGCCCGTGCTGACCGAGGACGTCGGCGGGACGGCCACGGGCGAGCTGCTGCGCATCGCGGCGTTCCTCGAGTCGAACGGCATCGACTACGGCTGGGACCCGCGAGACCCGCGAACGACGAGCATGGATCCGTACGCGGTCACGGCGCCCGCGAGGACGAGCATCGTGGTCCCGGCATCGCAGGTGCAGCGTGTTCGCGAAGCGGTCGGGGCGGGCCCGCCGAGCGGCATCTCGTGGACGGGACCGGCGACGGAGGCGATGGGCCCCCAGGTCGACGCCGCACGGTCGTCCGGGGCGCCGGGCTGGGCCGAGCCCGACGTCGGGGCGCCTTCCGCCACGAGCGCGGGGCCCCGCGGCATGCAGCTCTCGGACAACGCGCGCATCGCGCGGGGCGCGGGGAAGCCTTCGGCGGTCGGGCGGGGGACGCTGGTCCTGATCGCGGTGGTCGTGATCGCGGCGCTCGTGCTCTTCCTCGTGCTGCGGGGCTGAGACCGTGCCGACCGCCTACATCGGCCTCGGGTCCAACCTCGGTGACCGGCGCGGGAATCTCGCCGCGGCACTGCGCGAGCTCTCGGCGGCGCCGGGCGCCCGCGTGATCGCCGTCTCGCACGTGTACGAGTCGGAGCCGTGGGGCATCGCCGGGCAGCCGGCGTTCGCCAACGCGGTCGCCGAGGTCTCGTGGGCCGGGGACGCGGAGGCGCTCCTGGAGGCCTGCAAGGATGTGGAATCACGGCTGGGCCGCGTCGCGGCGCCACGGTTCGGCCCGCGTGTCATCGACCTCGACGTGCTGCTCTTCGGCGATCGGAGCCTCCGGACGCCGCGTCTCACCGTGCCGCATCCGAGGCTGGCCGAGCGCGACTTCGTGGTGACGCCCCTGCTCGAGCTGGCACCGGACGTACGTCTTCCCGACGGCACTCGTCCAGACGCTTCACGGGCGGTCGCGGGGCGCGTCACCGGCGTCCTCGGGCCCGTTCCGGGCTTCGAGGATCTGACCCCCGACGAGCGGTGACGACGGCCGAAGGGTGGCACCGGCGGTGCTATACTCCGTGCCACTTCCTCTGCTCGACCTCCTTGGAGATCCGCCATGAGATGCGCGAACTGCGGCGCCGAGATGCCTTCGGGCGCCGATACCTGCCCCGACTGCGGAACGCGCGCGGCCGCCGTGTCCATGCGCCCGCGCGTCGTGGCGATCGCCGTCGTCGCGGTCGTCGTCATCGCCCTCGCGTGCGCCGGATACTTCATCTGGCGCGGGTTCGCGTTCCCGAACACGCCCGGGGGCGCCGTCACGCGCATGATGGGCGGGTACGCGGACTTCGACGGCCAGCAGATCCTCGACAACGCCACCCACGGCAAGATGACGCAAGCCGAGATGCAGCAGTTCGTGCAGGCGGCGGGCCAGGCGAAGTCGACGTCGAGGGGCCTGCCCGACCTGAAGGACCTGAAGATCATCAAGACAGACCTGCCGTCCGGCAGCTCGACGGCGACCGTGCAGTTCTCCGCCTCGTGGTTGAAGGACGGCGCCAAGGGCACGTACGAGCAGCGTATGGACCAAGTGACCGTGATCAAGCAGAACGGCACATGGGTCGTGCTGCTCTTCCAGTGAGGGGCGCGGCGTCGCGACATCCGAAGAGGCCCGGCGGGCGACTCGCCGGGTCTCTTCGCGTTCCCGGCGGGACTATTCTGACGGCGCTCGTTGACGGCTGAGTTGCGTGCGTGTTACGACAACCGACACCGCGTGTGCAGGGCGCGCGGAGCCGAGGCGCGAGCGCTCCGGTCGGATGAGAAAGGGGAGTCGATGCTACAGGGGGAGGGTCTGCTGCTCGTTCTGGTGCTCGGGTTCAGCGTGGTCGGCCTGCTGACCGCCTGGCTTCTGGCCCGCTGGGTGCTCAAGCGCGACACCGGCACGGAGAAGATGCGACAGATCTCCGATGCCATCAAGGAAGGCGCGGAAGCCTTCATGGCTCGGCAGTTCAAGACGATCATCTACCTGGCTGTCGGGTTCGCGGTCATTCTGTTCGTCGGCTACGCCTTCGTGCGGGGCCACCAGGCCTTCGATCCCATCGCGACGGCGACGGGGCTCGCGTTCTGGATCACGTTGTCGTTCGTGCTCGGCGCGCTGTGCTCGCTCATCGCCGGCTACATCGGCATGTGGATCTCCATCCGCGCCAACATCCGCACCGCTGCCGGAACGACCCGCTCGGTGCACGACGGCGTGCAGCTGGCGCTCCGCGGCGGTGCCGTGTCCGGCTTGCTCGTGGTCGCCATGTCCCTGCTCGGGGTCAGCGGGCTGTACACGCTGGTGCGGCTGACCACGGCGGTCGTGCCCCGCGAGATCCCGTTCCTCATCATCGGGTACGGGTTCGGCGCGTCGTTCGTCGCGCTGTTCGCGCAGCTCGGCGGCGGCATCTACACCAAGGCGGCCGACGTCGGCGCCGACCTGGTCGGCAAGGTCGAAGCAGGCATCCCCGAGGACGACCCGCGGAACCCGGCGGTCATCGCCGACCTCGTCGGCGACAACGTCGGCGACTGCGCCGGCCGTGGCGCGGACCTGTTCGAGTCGACCGCCGCCGAGAACATCGGCGCCATGATCCTGGGCGCCACGATGGCGGCCGCGATCCCGGGCGTGTCGCCGGCGTTCATCGTCGGCGTCATGATGTTCCCGCTGGTCGCGCGTTCCTTCGGCATCCTGGCGTCGATCGTCGGCATCATGACCGTGCGCGTGAAGGGTGAAGAGGACCCGATGCGCTCGCTCAACCGCGGCTTCTACATCTCCACGGTGCTCGCTCTGGTCGGGTTCGCCATCGCGAGCCGCTGGCTCCTGTATCTCAACGGCTATCCGAACGCGTGGCTCTTCTTCTTCGGCGCGGGTGTCATCGGCGTGCTCGCGGCGCTCGCCTTCGTCTACATCACGCAGTACTACACGGAGTTCCGGTTCCGTCCCGTCGCCTCGATCGCCGAGGCCTCGAAGACCGGCCCCGCGACCAACATCATCGCCGGCATCGCCGTCGGCATGGAGTCGACCGCCATGCCGATCCTGGTGATCTCGGTCGCCATCCTCGGCGCCTACTCGCTCGGCGCCGCGTCGGGGTACCCCGAACGCCGGCCTGTTCGGCACCGCCGTCGCGACGATGGGCATGCTCTCCACCGCGGCGTACATCCTCGCGATGGACACCTTCGGGCCGATCACGGACAACGCCGGCGGCATCGTGGAGATGTCCGACCAGCCCGACGACGTCCGCGAGAAGTCCGACAGGCTCGACTCGGTGGGCAACACCACCAAGGCGCTCACCAAGGGCTACGCGGTCGGCTCCGCGGCGCTCGCCGCGTTCCTGCTCTTCTCGGCCTATCTGGACGAGCTGAAGAACTACCACCTCGACCTGAGCGGCGTGATCGGCGGGAAGGCCGCGCAGTACATCGTCAACATCGCGGACCCCAAGCTGTTCGTCGGCGCGATGCTGGGCGCCATGCTCGTGTTCCTGTTCTCATCGCTCGCGATCAGGGCCGTCGGCAAGGCCGCGGGCGCCGTCATCTCCGACGTGCGCGCGCAGTTCAAGGAGAACGCCGGCATCCTCGCGGGGACCTCGAAGCCGGACTACGGCAGGACCGTCGACATCGTCACCAGGGCCGCGCTGCGCGAGATGGTGCTGCCCGGCCTGCTCGCGGTCGGCATGCCGGTCGTCACCGGCGTCGTCTTCCGCTACGTGTTCGACGCCGGCGGCCAGACGGTGGCGGCCATGCTCATGGTCGGCACCATCGTCGGCGTGCTCATGGCGCTGTTCCTCAACAACGGCGGCGGCGCATGGGACAACGCGAAGAAGTACATCGAGAGCGGCGCCCTCGGCGGCAAGGGCTCGGACACCCACAAGGCGGCCGTCGTCGGCGACACCGTCGGCGACCCGTTCAAGGACACCGCCGGGCCGTCGCTGCACGTGCTGATCAAGCTCCTGTCGACGATCACGCTGGTGCTCGCCCCGCTCTTCATCAACGTGGTGAAGTAGGGCGCGCGCGGACGCGGGATCGCGCTGATGAGTCGGGGCCCCGGTGCGGATCACCGGGGCCCCGATGCTATGCTGGCTACTCGCGCGCCTCGAACGTCGAGGCGTGAGTCTTCGATGGGACCGCCTGGACCCGTCTTCGGAACGGGCTGGGACGGTGGGATCGGGAAGGAGACGCCCATGAGCGTCCACGAAGCTCCACGGCCGGTGCGGCCGGTCACCACGTCGTCGTTCCGCGAGCTCAAGCAGTCGGGCCGGCCGATCGTCATGGTCACCGCGTACGACGCGCCCTCGGCGCGCCTCGTCGACGAAGCCGGCGTCGACGCCATCCTGGTCGGCGACTCCATGGGCAACACCGTCCTCGGCCACGCTTCGACGCTGCCGGTCACGATGGACGACATGCTTCGGGCGACCGCCGCGGTCGTGCGCGGGGTCTCCCGCGCGCTGGTCGTCGCCGACATGCCGTTCATGAGTTTCCAGATCAGCGCCGAGGACGCCATGCGGAACGCCGGCTGGCTCCTCGCCGAGGCCGGCGCCGGCGCCGTCAAGCTGGAGGGCGGCGCCGCGATCGCTCCGACGGTGGCGCGCATGACCTCGGCGGGCATCGCGGTCATGGGCCACGTCGGGCTGACGCCGCAGTCGATCCGCCAGCTCGGCGGGTACCGCACCCAGGGCAAGGACGCCGCGGCGGCCCGCGCGCTGATCGCCGACTGCGTGGCGTTGCAGGACGCGGGAGCGTTCGCCGTCGTCCTCGAGTGCATCCCCGCGGAGCTCGCAGCTCTTGTCACCAAGAGCGTGGAGATCGCGACGATCGGCATCGGCGCGGGAGTCGGCTGCGACGGCCAGGTGCAGGTGTTCCACGACCTTCTCGGGCTCGGCGGCACCTTCGTGCCCCGTCACGCGGGACGGTACGCGGACCTGGGAGCGGCGGTGCGCGACGCGGTCGGCCGCTACGCCTCGGACGTGCGCGCCGGCTCGTTCCCGGGGGATGAACACAGCGTGCACATGGACGCGGACGTCTTCGCCGACGTGCGAGACCACGTCGGCCCCACGGAGTAGGTCGCGATGCCCATCGAACGTGTGGACTCCATCGAGGAGGCGCGCGGGGCGCTCGTCCGCCCGCGGCTCGAGGGCCGCACCATCGGCCTCGTGCCCACCATGGGCGCGTTGCACGACGGGCACCTTTCGCTCGTGCGCGCGTCGAAGGAGCGCTGCGACGTCACCGTGGTCTCGGTCTTCGTGAATCCGACGCAGTTCGGCCCGGGCGAGGATCTCGAGGCGTACCCGCGCGACCTCGCGGCCGACGTCTCGCTGCTCGAAGCCGAGGGCGCCGACATCGTCTTCACGCCGAGTGTCGACGTCATGTATCCGTCGGGCGCGTCCACGCGCGTCGACCCCGGGCCGATCGGCACCGTGTGGTGCGGCGCCTCGAGGCCGGGTCACTTCGTCGGCGTGGCGACCGTCGTGGCCAAGCTGCTCGACATCGTGCGTCCCGACGTGGCCTTCTTCGGCGAGAAGGACTACCAGCAGCTCAAGGTCATCGAGCGCGTGGTCCGGGACCTGGACGTCCCCGTGCGCGTCGTCGGCTGCCCGATCGTCCGCGACCGCGAACGGCCTCGCGCTCTCGAGCCGCAACGCGTATCTGAGCGAGGAGGCGCGCTCGCACGCGCTCGTGCTCTCGCGCGCGCTCGAACGGGTCCGCATCGCGGCCGAGCGCGAGAACGACGCGGCCGCGCTCACCGGCATCCTCGTCGATGAGGTCGCCGCCGAACCCGAGGTCGAGCTCGACTACGCGGCGATCGTGGACGCCGAGACGCTGGAATGTGTGACGACGGTCGACCGTCCGTGCCGAGTCCTCGTCGCGGCCCATGTGGATGGCACCCGCCTGATAGATAATGTCGCGATACGATCCGCCGGAGCGTGACGAGGAGCCGGGCCGTCCATGACGTTCGCCGATCTGACTGATGAGATCCGCACGCTCGCCGCGGATCGGCATGCGGTGATCCTCGCGCACAACTACCAGCGTCCCGAGGTGCAGGACGCCGCCGATTTCGTCGGCGACTCGCTCGGGCTCTCGCGCCAGGCCGCGGAGACCGACGCGGACGTGATCGTGTTCTGCCGGCGTGCACTTCATGGCCGAGACCGCGAAGATCCTCGCGCCGGGAAAGACCGTCGTCCTGCCCGAGATGCGCGCCGGTTGCCCGATGGCCGACATGATCACCGCGGAGAAGCTGCGTGCATGGAAGTCTCGAGTACGCCGGGCGTCCCGGTCGTCACGTACGTGAACTCCTCCGCCGACGTGAAGGCGCTCAGCGACGTGTGCTGCACCTCGGCGAACGCGCCGCAGGTGGTCCGATCCCTCGGTGCGCCGCGCGTGCTGTTCGCCCCCGACCGCAACCTGGCGCACTGGGTGGCCACCCAGGTCCCGGACGTGGAGGTCGTCGCGTGGCCCGGCTTCTGCCCGACCCACGAGCGGATCACCGCCGGGCAGGTCCGCGCCGCCATCGACGCCCACCCCGGCGCGCGGGTCATGGCGCATCCGGAGTGCCGCCCCGAAGTGCTGCGCATCGGCCGACGCGGTCCTGTCCACGAGCGGGATGCTGCGGTACGCGGCGGAGATCGAGGCCGAGGAGTTCATCGTCGTCGACCGAGCAGGGGCTCCTCCACGGGCTGCGCAAGGCGGCGCCCGGGCAAGCGGTTCTACACGCTCGATCCCGAGCCGGTGTGCCCGAACATGAAGCTCACGACGCTCGCGAAGGTGCGCGACGCGCTCGCGGCGCTCGCGCCGACGGTCGAAGTGCCCGAAGACGTCCGCACCGCGGCGCTCTGCCGCCGTCGAGCGCATGATCGCGATCGGCTGAACCAAGGATGTCCGACAACGAACACAAGCAGGTGAGACGCACGCACCCCGCACACGAAGCGGACGCGGTCCCCGCGTCCGAGCTCGACCGGACGCCGTCCACGCCCCGGGTCCCCGCCGGCCCGACGCTCTCCGCCCCGGCCCGTCGGCGGCTGCCGGACGCGCTCGGCCGGCGCTACCTGGTCGGATTCGACACCGACGAGCTGCGCCAGAACCGGTCCGACGTGCTGGTGATCGGCAGCGGCATCGCGGGGCTCACGGCGGCGCTCGGAGCCGCCGGCGCGCGGACGCACGGTGAACCTCGTGACGAAGGCCCGCATCACCGAGACGAACACCTGGTACGCGCAGGGCGGCATCGCGGGAGCGGTGGGCGAGGCGGACTCGGTCGAGCTGCATCTCGCCGACACGCTCGTGGTCGGCGCCGGGCCTGTGCGACGAGGACGTCGTGCAGCGCGGTCGTGGGCGAGGCGCCGGCAGGCGCTGCGCGACCTTCGTCGCGATGGGCGTCGATTTCGACCGCGCGGCCGAGCGGCGCGATCGACCTGCATCGCGAAGGCGGCCACTCGCTGCCGCGCGTGCTGCACTCGGGCGACGCCACCGGCGCCGAGATCCAGGACACGCTCTCGGCGCGCGTCCGGCGCACGCGGAGTGCGTCACGCTCTTCGAGGAGCGCTTCCTCGTCGACCTGCTCACCGCCGGGGACCGCTGCGTCGGCGCGCTCGTGCACGACACCGCGTCGCGGCGTGCTCGAGGTCTTCTGGGCGGACGCCGTCGTGCTCGCGACCGGCGGCGCGGGGCAGCTCTTCCGCGTGACCACGAACCCGGCGATCGCCACCGGCGACGGCGTCGCGGCGGCGTGGCGCGCGGGCGCCGAGCTGGCCGACCTCGAGTTCGTGCAGTTCCACCCCACCGCGTTCGACTCGGCCGCGAGCCCGAAGTTCCTCATCACCGAGGCGCTGCGCGGCGAGGGTGCGTACCTGCTCGACTGCGACGAGAACCGCTTCATGGTCGGCGTGCACCCGCTGGCGGAACTCGCGCCGCGCGACGTCGTGAGCCGCGAGATCGTGAAGGTCATGGCAGCGCTGCGGCAGGCCGAACGTATGGCTCGACGCGCGGCATCTGGGCGAGGCGGTCCTGCGCGTCGCACTTCCCGATGATCTACGCAGACCTGCTTGGAGGCGGGCTACGACCTGTCGCGCGACCTCATCCCGGTCGCGCCCGCGGCGCACTACTCGATCGGCGGCATCCGCGTGGACATCGACGGCCGCACGACCGTGCCGGGACTCTACGCGTCGGGCGAATGCGCGTGCTCCGGCCTGCACGGCGCGAACCGCCTCGCCAGCAACTCGCTGCTCGAGGGGCTCGTGCTGTCGCGGCGCATCGTGCGGACGCTGCCGGCGTCCGGCGAGGGCCAGCCCGTGCGGATCGTGGCGCCGGACGGCGAGACGCTCGAGCTGCCGATGCTCTCGGTGGCGCGCGCCGCGGTCCAGGAGGTCGATGAGCGCGTGCGTCGGCGTCGATCCGGACCGAGGAGGGGCTCTCGCAGGGCGGCGGGCGTACTGGGGGAGCTGAGCGCGCTGCTCGCCGTCAACCTCGGGCGCCCCTCGGAGCTGGAAGTGCAGAACATGGTGACGCTCGCGACGCTCACCGCGCACGCGGCGCGGTACCGCACGGAGAGTCGGGGCGCCCACTGGCGCGACGACTATCCCGCGCGCGACGACGAGCGCTGGCGCGTCCACACCGTGTGGCGCCGGGGAGCGAAGCCGCGGCTCGAGCCCGTGCGCTCGCGTTCGGGCGAGGCCTGTGTCCCCGAGCCGCGCGCCGTGTCGCCGGCGACCGGTCCTTCCGCGGCCGGCGGCCGAGCCGCGGAGCGCGGCGAGCGCGCATGAGCGCTCCGTTCCGGCTGCCGGACACGACCGCGGCGATCGCCGCGGCGCTCGCGGAGGACCTCGGCGTGGATCCGCGCTCGCTCGCGACGCCATCGCCGACGCTGCTCGATCGCGACGTGACGGGGTCGTTGCTGCGCGCCGACGCCCGGTTCTCGGGCGCCGTCGTGGCGAGGGAGCCGGGCGTGGCGTGCGGGCTCGCGGTGGCCGAGCGCACGTGGGCCGCGCTGGCGCGAGCCGCCGCCGCCGAGCCGCCCCGATGCTTCCCGCTGCGTGGCGGAGGGCAGCCACGTGGCGGGCGGGACGCACGCTGCTGGAGGTCGACGGCCTCGCTCGCGTCGTGCTGGCGGGCGAGCGGACCGCGCTCGACTTCATCGTGCTGCTCTCGGGGATCGCGACCGTGACGGCGCGCTGGCGGGCGGCGGCGCCCGCGGGGCTCGACGTCGTGGACACGCGCAAGACGATCCCGGGGCTGCGCGCGCTGTCCAAGTACGCCGTGCTCGTCGGCGGCGGTACCAACCATCGCGCCGGACTGTTCGACATGGTGCTCGTCAAGGACAACCACGTGGCCGCGGCGGGCGGCATCGCGGCCGCCGTCGCCCGAGCGCGGCGCGCGCATCCCGAGCTGCTCGTCGAGGTCGAGGCTGACGACGTGCCGCAGGCGGCCGAGGCGGCGAGGGCCGGCGCGGACATGGTGCTCCTCGACAACATGGACGACGCGTCGCTCGCCGCGGCGGTGTCCGCCGTCCGCTCCTCGACGCCGCCGGGGCGGCGCTGCCTCACGGAAGCGTCCGGCGGCGTGACCGTCGAGCGGCTCGCGGCGCTGGCGTCGGCGGGCGTGGACCGCGCGAGCTCGAGCGCGCTCACGCTGGCCGCGCCGCTCGATGTCGGCCTGGACGAGCGAAGCGCGTGAGCGAGCGGCGTCACGCCCGCCATCGGGTGCACGACGACGGTTTCGCGGCCGCGTTGCGCAAGGCGCGGCTCGTGTGTGCCGGGTTCGCGCTGTTCCCGGTCGCGTTCGGGATCGTGTCCGCCGTCTACCTCTCGCTCGCCGTCGCGTCGCGTCCGCAACCCGTGCTCGCGGCGCTGCTCACGCTCCCGGCTCTCGCGGTGCCGCTGGCGGCGCCGGCGGTCCGCGAACAGATCGCGGGGGCCGCGATCGCGCAGCGCCGCGCGGGGAGGCGCGCCTACCGCAGGACGGCTGCCGTGTACGGCGTCTTCGGCGCCGCCTCGGTCGCCGCGTACCTCGTGGCGGAGCTCGCCGCACTCTTCGGGTTCGTCGCCACGGTGCTCGTCCGCTCCTTCGTGCCGCTCGCCGCCACCGCGGTGTCCAGCTACGCGATGTGCGCCTACACCTGGCCTCGGCGGTCGCTGTGGATGCGATGGGCGCGTGACGCCGGACTGCGCGACGCGGAGGGGACGATCGTTCCCGGTCCTTCGTCCTGACGTCCTCGCTCCCGGCACCGAGGTGCGGTACCGTTCGGGAATGACACGCGGCGGAGACGGGCGGGAGCGGATGACGGCATCACCCGAGCAGAGAAGGGCCGCCATCCTGAGCGCCTTGTGCGAGAGCGACGGCGAGGTGTCGGGCGAGCAGATCGCGTCCGCGCTCGGGATCAGCCGCGTGGCCGTCCACAAGCACATCGCGGCCCTGACCGACGTCGGATTCGTCATCGAGGCGCGGCGCGGCGGCGGGTATCGGTTCGTCGCCGCCCCGGACGCCCCGGCGCCGCTCGTCGTGAGGCCGCTGCTCGCCTCGTCGTTCTACACGCGCATCGAAGGCGGCGCGTCCACGGGGTCGACGAACGACGACGCCCGCGAGCTCGCCCGTGGCGGTGCTCCGGAGGGCACCGTCGTGCTCGCTTCACGTCAGACCGCGGGCCGGGGCCGGTTGGGGCGCGTGTGGGCGTCGCCCGCCGGCGGCGTCTACGCGTCGATCGTGCTGCGCCCGCAGGTCGAGACGCCGGACGCCATCGTCCTGCCGCTCGTCGTCGCGCTCGGTGTCGCGCGAGGGCTCGAGTCTCTCGGCGTGCCGGTGCGCATCAAGTGGCCCAACGACGTCCTCGACGAGCGCGGCCGCAAGATCGCGGGCGTCCTGCTCGAGGGGCTCAGCGAAGGGTGGCGTGTCTCCTGGGTCGTGGCGGGGATCGGCGTCAACGTCCGCGCCGCGCCGTCGAAGGCCGACGCGGCGAGCGTGGACGAGGCCCTCGACCGGCGTCTTCCGCTCGCCACGGTCACCGCGGCCGTGCTCGACGGCGTGGCCGAGGCGTACGGCGAGTGGCGGGACGGCGGTTTCGGTGCGCTCCGGGCCGACTACGACCGTCGCGCGTGGCTGACCGGCCGTGACGTCACCGTGAGCGACGCGTCCGGCGGCGCGATCGTGTCGGGGCGCGTGACCGGCATGGACGCGGTCGGCCGGCTCCTAGTCTCGGGGGCGCGCGGTGAGACCGCGGTCGTCACCGGCGACGTGACGTTGCGTCCGCCGGCCCGCGGGGGACGCTCCGGCGGCGGAGCCGCGGATCGCGCGTGATCCCGCGCCGCGACGGGGTTTGACCCGGCCGCCGCGCGCGCGGTACTGTGAACCGCGCGTCCGATACGGTTCACAGGTCGCGCGCCCATCCGCTCGATCGCACGCAGGGGGCCAGTGTCAGCGACGACCGGCACCGCCGCATCCTCCGCTCGCCGCGTGACCACGACCGCGCTGCTCGCGGCGTTGCTCGCCGCGTCCGTGCTCGTCACGATCCCGGTCCAGCCGGTGCCCGTCACGCTCCAGGTGTTCGTGGTCGTCCTCGCGGCGCTCCTCGTCCCGCCGGGGTGGGCGGCGTTGGCCGTCGGCACGTACCTCGGTCTCGGCATCATCGGCCTGCCGGTCTTCTCCGGCTTGCGCGGAGGCATCGGCATCGTCGTGGGCCCGACGGGCGGCTACCTGATCGGGTTCCTGGCCGGCGCGGTGGTGGGCGCGTGGGTTCGTGAGCGCGCGCTGGGCGCCGGCGCGGGGAGGCTCGCGGCCGACATCCTCGCCGCCGTGACGACGATCGCGCTCGTCTACCTCATCGGCTGGGCGCAGCTCGCGGCCGTGGCGCACATGGGTCCGGTCCCCGCGCTCGTGGCCGGCGTCGCGCCCTTCGTGCTGCCCGACGCGCTCAAGGCCGCGGTCGCCGTGGCGATCGTCCCTTCGGTGCGCCGCGCGGCGGCGCTGTCACGCCGCTAGCCCCCGAGCTTCGGCAAGCGCACGGTGAAGACGGCGCCGCCTTCGGGACGGTTGGCGGCCTCGATCGAGCCGCCGTGCGCGGTCACGATCGCGCGAACGATCGCGAGCCCGAGTCCCGCGCCGCCGCTGGCCCGGTCGCGCGAGTACTGGGCCCGGTAGAAGCGCTCGAAGAGGTTGGCGAGATCGACTCGCGGGATGCCCGACCCCTCGTCGACCACCCGCAGGACCGCCTGACCGTCCTCCTCCGACAGGCGCACGAACACGTGCTTGCCCGTCGGCGTGTGCCGGGTCGCGTTGTCGAGCAGATTGCCGACGACCTGCTGCAGCCGGTCGCGCACCCCCAGCACGCGCGGCGCCCTGCCCTCGACCACGACCGTCACGCCGCGCTCGGCCGCCACCGGCTCGTTCGCCTCGACGGCCAGCAGCGCCGCCTGTCGCAGGTCGACCTGCGTGAGCGGCAGCTCCCCGGTCGCGCCTTCGATGCGCTGCAGTTCGAGCAGGTCGTTGGCGAGACCCGTCAGCCGGTCCGATTCGCGCACGATCGTCTCGAGGAACCGCTTCTCGTCGGTGGCGTCGATGTCGTTCTCCAGCAGCGTCTCGGCGGCCAGGCGGATCCCGGTGAGCGGACTGCGCAGCTCGTGGCTCACGTCGGAGATGAAGCGCGACTTGCGCCGCTCCTCCTCGTGCAGTTCGACCGAGGACGACTCGATCTCCTCGGCGAGCTCGTTGAACGCCGTCGCCAGCTCGCGCGTCTCCCGCGGACCCGACGGCTTCACGCGGACCGAATGATCCGACGCGAGCCGCGCGGCGCCGCGCTGCAGGTCTTGCAGCGGCCGCGCGAGCCATCGTGTCAGCACCTCGGTGATGATGAACGCCGCGATCAGGAACGCGATGACGACGATGGCCAGGTCGCCGCGGTACTCCGAGAGCAGCGTGAGGACCGAGAACGTGGACGACGACGCGTACGTGACGCCGACGACGCGCCCGCTCACGAGGATCGGCGCCGCCACGTAGAGGGCGAGCCGCCCGTTCTGCAGCTGCCGGGTGGCCTCGCCGTACCCGCCGCTCAACGCCTTGCGGATCTCCGCGCGCTTCCCGTAGTCGCTGCCCACGGCGCTGGGTTTCGCGCTGTCGGCGACCACGCGCCCGTCGGAATCCACGACGAGGATCGTGGTGGAGGTCTGCGCGGCGGCCTGTGTGAGGGCACGGTCGAACGTCTGGTCGAGCGAGACGGTGAGCCGCGAGCTCCCGCCCTGTCGCGCTGACGTCTCGATGGCCGCTCCGACGAGACCCGCGGAGACGCGCGCCTCGGTGTAGAGCCGTTCTTCGAGACGACGTACCGCATAGGCCTCGAGCTGCGCGAGGAAGTAGATCGACAGCCCGCCCGCCGCTCCGACCGCGACGACCAGGAAGGCCGCGAGAAGCCGCGTGCGGATGGAGCCGCGCACCCGGGACCTAGCCATTCAGCCGGTAGCCGTACCCGCGCACGGTCTCCACGATGTTGGGGTCCACGCCGGCGGCTTCGAGCTTGTCGCGCAGCCGCTTGATGTGCGTGTCGACCGTCTTCGTCTCGACGACGATCTCCCACCCCCACGCCTGCCTGAGCAGCTGGTCGCGCGACAGCACCTTGCCGGCATGCCGCATCAGGCACGCGAGCAGCTCGAACTCGCGCGGCGTGAGGTCGATCGGCGTCGTCGCCGTACGAGACGTCGTGGGACGTCTCGTCGAGCCGGATGCCCGCGGACTCGAAGATCTCGCCCGGTTCGGGCTCCGCGCCGCCCTTCGCGGTCGAGCCGGTCGAGCGTCGCAGCAGCGCCTTCACGCGCGCCTGCAGCTCGCGGATGCCGAACGGTTTGGCGAGATAGTCGTCGCCGCCGATCTCCAGCCCGACGACCTTGTCCAGCTCGGTGTCGCGCGCCGAGAGGAACAGGACCGGGACGTCGCCGTGCGTCCGCAAGCGGCGGCACACCTCGAAGCCGTCGGTGCCCGGCAGCATGATGTCGAGGATGACGAGGTCGAACGGCTCCTTCTCGGCCAGCGCGAGTGCGCTGTCGCCGTCCTTCGCCGTGGTGACCTCGTAGCCTTCCTTGCGAAGGTTGAAGGAGACGAACTCGAGGATCGCGTCCTCATCGTCGACGACGAGCAGTCGTGGCGGGTTGTGCATGTACTCTCCCCCTTGTCGGTGCCGGGGTTCCGCGGCGATGATAGCACCGGCTCCGGAGCACTTCGGGCACCGTAGCCGCACGGTCACGTGACGGAGCGGTGACGTCGCCGCGCATGCTCGAGACCGCTGAACGAGGAGGGAGCAGGGCCGTGATCCTCGCCGTCGATGTCGGCAATACCCAGACTGTGCTCGGCCTGTTCGACGGCGACGCGCTGACGCGGCATTGGCGCATCGCGTCGCATCCGTCCATCACCGCCGACGAGCTCGCCGTGGCGACGGACGCGCTCCTCCGTCATGGCGGCGCGTCGTGGGACGACGTCGACGCGGTGGTCCTCGCGTCCGTCGTGCCACGGCTGACGGATGCGTGGTGCGATGCCGTGCGCGCGGAGACGAGCCGCGGGCCGATGGTGGTCGGGCCGGGGCTGAAGACCGGCATGCCGATCCGCTACGACAATCCGCACGAGGTCGGCGCGGACCGCATCGTGAACGGCGTCGCCGCGTTCGCCGCCTTCGGCGGGCCCGTCCTGGTGGTCGACTTCGGCACCGCGACCACGATCGACGTGATCGACGCCGGCGGCGCCTACCTGGGCGGCGCGATCGCCCCGGGTGTGGAGACGAGCGCCGAGGCGCTGTTCTCGAAGGCCGCCCGGCTCTCCAAGGTCGAGCTCGAGGATCCGGGAACCGTCATCGGGAAGAACACGCGGCAGAGCGTTCAGGCCGGTCTGCTGCTCGGCGCCGCCGCCATGGTCGACGGCCTCGTCCGACGGACCTGGCGCGAGATGGGCGTCGACGGCCGGGTGGTCGCGACCGGCGGGCTCGCGGAGCGCATGGCGCCGCTGTGCGAGACCGTGACCGACGTCGACCTGGATCTCACGCTCAAAGGCCTGCACACGGTCTTCGACCGCAACCGGTAGAGCGGCGGATCGGCCGGGCTTCCGCGCCGCGCCGCGTCCGTTCGCCCCTGTCGTATACTCGCCGCAGCGTGCGCGACCTCGCGCAGGCGCCATCCCGAGGAGGGCGCGGTGCGCTTCTACCGCATCGGCGACAAGGTCGTCGGCCGTGACAAGCTCAACGACATGATCGACGCCATCCTCGTCGACAGGGAGGGCGGCGCGACCCAGCTCGGCGCCGCCGCCGCTCATGGCGTCGACCGCTCGTTCGTCTCATGGCTCGAGACGCTGGGGGAGATACGCCGCGGCAAGCGGATCGCCGTGATCGCGTTCCCCGTCGAGAACGTCGACGAGGTGAAGCGGGTCTGCGGCGAGTACGGGGTTGAGCTCGCGCTCATCGTCTCGCAGGCCGAGCGCGAGGGCATGGAGGCCGGCCGGGCCGACCGGATGTTCAACCTTGTGCTCGACACGCTCGCGCAGCTCAAGGACTTCGACGTGGTGATCCTCATGGCGTCGACCAAGCGCACCGGGGCCGTCGAGAAGATACTCGGCAGCGAGGTCATCACGCGGGAGCTCGGGACATCCCCGCTCCGCCACGACGTGCACGTCGACATCGACGAGCTCACCGACCTGCTCGACGCGGTCACCGCGCCGCCACGGCCGAAGGAGCGCCAGCCCTCATGAAGCAGGTCGTGTCGATCTCGATCGGCTCGTCGAAGCGCGACCATTCCGTCGACCTCGACGTCCTCGGCCAGAAGGTCCACGTCTGGCGCGAAGGCACCGATGGCGACATGAAGGACGCCGCGCGCAGGTTGCACGCCTACGACGGGAAGGTCGACGCGTTCGGCATGGGAGGCATCGACCTGTTCCTCAACGCGGCGGAGCGCACCTACTGGTTCCGCGACGCCAAGCAGTTCCGCGACGCGGTCTCGAAGACGCCCCTTCTCGACGGCAGCGGACTGAAAGGCGCCGTCGAGGGCGACGTCGTCCGCTTCATGCAGGAGGACCTCGGGCTGGCGGTGACCGGCAAGCGCGTGCTCGTCACGAGCGCGGTCGACCGGTGGGGCATGGCGATGGCGTTCGCCGACGCGGGTTGCGAGATGACCTACGGCGACCTGCTCTACGCTCTGGACGTGCCGCTGATGATCCACAAGCGCTCGGCGCTGGTCAGGTTGTGCCGGATCATGGCGCCCGCCGCGTCGCAGTTGCCGTTCAAGATGCTGTACCCGTCGGAGGCCGACCACACCTCCAAGGTCGAGTCGGAGTCGAAGCACGCGCAGCTCTACCGTGACGCCGACATCATCTCCGGCGACTACAAGTACGTGCGCAAGTACATGCCGCGCGACATGACCGGCAAGTGGATCGTGACGAACACGACGACCGTCGAGGACGTCGAGTTCCTGCGCGGGACCGGCGCCGAGCTGCTCATCACCTCCACGCCGCGGCTGGAGGGGCGCACGTTCGGCACGAACGTCATCGAGGCGACCCTCGTGGCCTTGGAAGGCGCGGGCTCGGCGCTGAAGCCTCAGCGGTATCTGGAGCTGCTGCGCGAGACCGGTTTCACGCCGGACGTCATCTGGCTGCAGCATCCGTGAAGCGTGGCGCCGAGTGAGGCGTCGCGGAGCGGCTCGCCGGGCAGGAACGTCCCCCAAGAAAAGCACCCGAACGCGCGCTGTGACCTGCTGCGCGTGCGAAAAGTAGGTACGATCGCACTCGGTTCCCGCACAGCTGTCGCGGCCGACCCTCGATCGGCGCGTCCGGCGCCGTTCGGACGCGGGCATGGCAACGCGGCATCCGGCTTGCTCACACGTCCTTCGGACGACCGGTCCGCGCGTTGGCGGTCAGGTTCGCCGGTGCTACACTCACCACCGTTCAGGCAGGCGATCGGGCGCGCGGACGACGCGCGCCGGCGAGAACCCGGGCGCGGCGCGGCCCCCGCTCCAGCGCGTGCTCGTCGCGTGACGCGGCGCGCGCGGCCCTCGAGGAGGATCTCCACACACATGAACAAACGCGCTCGCAACCGCCTCATCGGCGTGACGGTCATCATCCTGGCCGTCGCGATCACGCTCCTGCTCACCGTCGGGGCCGGCGGCGGCGCGGCCAGCAGCACCGTGAAGTCGATCGTCGGCAACGCGTCGTGGGTCGGCAAGCGCGTTCAGCTCACCGGGAGCGTCGTCGACGATTCGTGGGACAAGAAGACGAACCCCATGACGTTCAGCGTTCGGGACGTGGGCTCCACGTCCGGGCCGCAACTGAAGATCGTCTACGACGGCGCCGCGCCGAGCACGTTCGGCAACGGTTCCGAGGCACTGCTCACGGGCACGGTCGAGAAGGGTGACATCGTCAACGCGAACGAGATGGTCGTGAAGTGTCCTTCCACGTACGCGGAGAAGACCGGGGCGGACACCGTCACGAAGGCGCTCACCGAGAAGACGGACGTCCCGATCAGGGTGTCGGGCTATCTCCAGGCGGGCTCGCTCAAGAACGCCGCTGCCGCGATCCGTTTCGTGCTGGCCTCCGCCGCGAGCGGCGGCGACCACATCGGGGTGGCCTTCCAGGGAGCGATGCCCGATGGCACCAGGGACGGCGTCCAGCTCGTGGTGTTCGGCAAGATCCACGACGGCGTGTTCGACGCCACCGACGTGTCGCTGTCGAAGTAGGCGTCCGCCCGCTTTCGGCTCGATGATCCGCAGCCCGAGGGACCGGCAAGGTATGCTTTACCAGCCGGTCCCGTCCGTGACAGAAGGGTGCTCTCGGCCATGACGACACTCGGCCAGGTCCTGCTCGCGATCGCGGCGATCGCGGCGCTCGGCTCCATCGGGGTGCTCGTTTGGGGGCATCTGCTCGGCCCCAAGAAGGGCGAGAGCCTCACCAACGCGGGCTACATCGCGACCTTCGTCATCTTCGGCGCGACGACCGCCGCCGTGGTGCTGGTCGTGTGGGCGTTCCTCACGAAGAACTTCACGTTCCTGTACGTCGTGCAGAACCACTCGACCGACGTCTCCAGCCTGTCGTGGCTCTACAACCTCTCGGGGCTGTGGGCCGGCCGCGAGGGCTCGCTGCTGTTCTGGGCCTGGCTGCTCTCGGGCTACGCCGCGTTCATGAGCTACAAGCGCATGGGCGTGACCGACCCGCTCTCGAACGTCGGGCTCGCCGTCACCAACTTCGTCCAGTTGTTCTTCCTGGTCGCGCTGTTCATCCCGACGAACAACCCGTTCCATGCGGCCACCGTCGCCGCCGACGGCACCGTCGCGAACGCGGCGGGCGCGGTGCTCGGCAACATCAACCAGATGGCGATGAACCCGCTGCTCCAGCACTGGGCGATGATCCTGCATCCGCCGATCGCTGTTCATCGGCTATGCGGGTCTGACCATCCCGTTCGCCTTCGCGCTGGCCGCGCTGTTCCTGGGCGACGCGTCGCAAGTGCCTGGATCGACATCGTGGACCGGGTCACCGTGTTCTCGTGGCTCTTCCTCGGCATCGGCATCGGGCTCGGCGCGATCTGGGCCTACGTCGTGCTCGGCTGGGGCGGCTACTGGGCGTGGGACCCGGTCGAGAACGCCTCGCTGCTCCCGTGGCTGACGGGGCTGGCGCTCATCCACAGCTTCACGGTCTATCGCCGGCGAGAGGGCTTCAAGCGCTGGTCGGCCGTGCTGGCGGCGGTGACCTTCGTGCTCGTGCTCCTCGGCACGTTCATCACGCGCAGCGGGGTCATCCAGTCGGTCCATGCGTTCGAGCAGGACCCGGTGTCGCTGTGGTGGTTCCTCTCGATGATGATCGTGTGTCTCGTGGTGGCGCTTGTCGCGCTGGCCCTGCGCCGCGACGCGTTCCGCGGCAACGACGACTTCACCTCGCTCACGTCGAAAGAGGCCTCGTACTACTTCAACAACGTGATCATGCTGTTCTCCGCGATCGTCGTGGCGGGGCTCACGCTGGCGCCGGTGCTGGGCAAGACCTTCTCCGGTTCCACCTACGCTCTGCTCGCGAGACCGCTCGGCATCTTCTACATCGCGATCATGGCGATCTGCCCGATCCTGTCGTGGCGCAAGACCGAGGGTGAGACGTTCTGGCGTCGCGTCCGAGTGGCCGCTCGCCGGCGCCGCTGTCCTGTTCGCGGGCCTCGTGGCCATCTGGTACGAGGTGCTCCTGCCGAACTACCAGGTCGACCCGAAGGCGCTCCCCGCGCTCGCCGGCATCCAGACGCCGCTCGACCACATCGAGGCCATCATCGGGCTCGCCGTCGCCGCCATCGCCATCGCGGTGCCGATCTACCTGTTCATCGACGGAGCGCGCAAGCGAGCCGCGGCTCGGGGCGAGTCGTTCGGCGCCGCTCTCGGCAACATCCTCGTCAAGGCGCGCTCCCAGTCGGGCGGCTACATCGTGCACCTCGGCATGGGCATCGTCCTCATCGGCCTGATCGGATCGGCGATGTACGTGCATGACGCGCCGATCACCATCCCTCCGACGCAGGGCACGACCTTCTCGTCGCAGGGCTACACGTTCACGTTCGAGGGCTCCACGACGACCAAGCTCGCGAACGGCGACGAGAACACGACCGTGCGGCTGGCGCTGTCGCAGGGGAGCACGTCGCTGGGCACGCTGAGCCCGGGCGCCGTCCAGTACGCGACGCAGGGCCAGACCCGGCTGAACGCCGACGTGCGCCACGAGTTCCTGCAGGACGTGTTCGTCGCGTTCGAGGGGAGCGACAACACGGGCGCGCTGGGCTTCGACGTGAAGATCAACCCGCTCGTGTCGTGGACGTGGGCCGGCTTCGTCGTCCTGATCCTCGGCACCGTGCTGGCCGTATGGCCGAAGCGTGAGCCCCAGCCGGCCGCGGCGCCGGCGCGCGCCGGCCGGAAGGCGGCGTAGCACGGGCGGCGGCGCCGACACGGCGGTCAGCGCCCTCGCCGTCGACGGCCTGACGCGGACGTTCGGCGCCCGCAAGGCGCTGGACGGCGTCGCCTTCGAGCTGCCGCGCGGGCGCGTTCCTGTCGATCTTCGGGCCGAACGGCGCCGGCAAGACGACGCTGTTGCGCACGCTGACGACGCTGCAGGCCCCCTCGAGCGGCACGGCCAAGGTCCTCGGTCTCGACGTGGTCGCCGACGCCGTGGAGCTGCGCGGCCGCATCGGGCTGATCAGCCACAACCCGCTGCTCTACCCGGACCTGTCCGCGGAGGAGAACCTGCTCGTTCTTCGCCGAGATGTACGGCGTCGAGGACCCGCCGGCGCGCGTGAAGGAGCTGCTCGAGTCGGTCGAGCTCGTCGCACCGGCGGTTCGACCTCACGCGCACGTTCTCGCGCGGCATGCTCCAGCGGCTCTCGATCGCGCGCGCCCTGCTGCACCATCCCGACGTGCTCTTCCTCGACGAGCCGTACTCCGGGCTCGACCCGCACGCCATGGACATCCTCGACTCGCTCATCGCCCAGATCCGGCACGAGCACACCTTCGTGATGATCAGCCACGACCTCGCAGAAGGGTCTCGAGCTGTGCAGCCACGCGCTCATCCTCGCCAAGGGCAAGGTCGTGCGTTCGAGGAGAAGGAGTCGATCGACCCCGACGACCTTCGCGGCCGGGTACCGCTCCATCGTCGGGCATGGGGGTGTCGTAGGCGATGGCGGCCAAGCCGGCCCGCGGCCTCTCGATGAGGCAGTTCCTCGCGATCCTGCGCAAGGACATCGTCATGGAGCTGCGCACGTTCGAGATGCTGACCTCGATGGGCCTCTACACGCTGCTCACGCTCGTCGATCTACTCCGTCGCGCTCTCGCAGTCGGTGGAACGGGTTCGACGTGCGGCTCGTGGCGGCCGGGCTGCTGTGGCTCGCGTTCGTCTTCACCTCGATGCTCGGGCTGAACCGCTCGCTCGTGCACGAGAAGGACCAAGGGCTGCCTCGACGCGCTGCTGCTGGCGCCCGTCGACCGGCCGGTCATCTTCTTCGCCAAGGCGGTCGGGCAACCTCATCTTCCTGCTGATCGTGCGAGGTGCTCACCGTGCCGCTGTTCTTCCTCATGTTCCTGTCGGCGCGCCCCATCGGCGGAGCATTGGTGGATGATCCCGCTCTCGCTCCTCGCCGGCGCGGTCGGGATCGCGGGAGTCGGCACGCTGCTCGCGACGATGTCGGTGAACACCCGGGGCAAGGACTTCATCCTGGCGGTGCTGTTCGTGCCGCTCATGTACCCGCTGCTCCTCGCGGCCGTGGGCGCCACCGCCGCCGCGGTCATCTCGGCAACCCGGGCTTCGTGCACGTGTTCTGGCGCGACGATGGCGCCTCGGCTGGCGGCGTACGATGTCATAATGCTGCTGGCGGCGTTCGGCCTCTACGAGTTCGTCATCGGCGCATAGGCCCGCCCGGGCGCGCAAGGAAGGACGGTAGGGACGTGAACCAGCTAAAGACGCTCGTCCTACTCTCGTGCGCGGCTTCGCCGGGCTGGTCGACGCTCGCGGGCTTCCTGCTCGCGTTCCTGGTGGCCGACCGCGGCGCTCATGCAGAGGACGCTGAATCGGGCAGCGGCGCGGTCATCGGCGGCCGGCAGCATCACCAACGCCCGTCGTTTCGGCCAGAAGATCTTCTACTTCCACGTGCCGGTCGCCGAGGCGCCGCTTCCTGGTCTTCTTCTTCGCGGCGTTCTTCGGCGTGCGGTTCCTGGTGACGCGCAAGCGCGAGTACGACACCAAGGCGCGCATCGCCACCGAGGTCACGCTCATCTTCGTCTCCTCACGATGATCACCGGCGACCTGTGGACGCGGGGCGTCTGGGGCGTGTGGTGGGTCTGGGAGCCACGGCTGACGACCTACTTCATCATGACGCTGCTCGTGATCGGCTACTTCGTGCTGCGGCAAGCGTCGAGGACGAGGAGCGGCGGGCCGTGTACGCGGCAGTGTTCGGCATCATCGCGTTCATCGACGCGCCGATCTCGTTCGCGATCACGCGGCTCGTGCCCGCGAGCGCCGAGGCGCATCCGGTCGTCATCGGCGTCCCGGGCGGATTGGACGGATCCCAGTTGGCGGCGTTCCTCATCGCGATGTTCGGGATGATGGCGTTCGGCTACGTGATCTACCAGCTGCGCTACCGCGAGGAGCGCGTCAAGGAGCGTCTCGAGGCGCTCAAGACGGCGCTCGAAGAATAGGAAGGACTGAGGGACGATGGATCCGGTCACCAAGGAGATCTTCGCGCAGGTCGTGCCCGCGCTGCCGTACGTCATCGGCGTGTATGCGGCGCTGTGGGCCGGCCTCATGCTGTACGTGGGCGTGACGCTGCGGCGCCTCGGCAAGCTCGAACAGCAGATCGCGCTCGTGGAGGACGCGCTCGCGAAGCGCGCGCAGTAGGCCGCCGGCCGCGATGGCAGGGAGCTGCACGGACAGATGCTGAGGCTCGAGAGTCTGGCGATGTGGTTGTCGATGGCGCTCTTCGTCGGCGCGACGACGCTGTACGCCTACTACTTCCTCTCCAAGCGCGAGTCGCTGTCGTGGTACGCGACGTTCCTCACCGGCGCCGGGTTCCTGCTGCTCACGGCGTCCATCGGGCTGCACTCGAGCATCACCGAGGGCTCCCGCCTCTACGGGCCGTACTCGATCGTCCTGGCCGCGTGGGCGCTCGTCCTCGTCTACTTCGTCGTCGAGCATCTCGTGCGGTTGAAGGTGTACGGCACGGTACTCGTGCCCATCGCGCTCATCCTGCTCGCGATCGCCCAGATCATGAACGCCGCCGGCGCCGGCATCACGCCTTCCGCGTCCGAGCTCGCGCTCATCGAGAACTGGCGCGTGATCGTGCACGTCACGCTCATCGTCTTCGCGAACGCCGCCTTCGCGGTCGGCGCGGCCGCGTCCGCAGCCTATCTCGGCCTCGAGGCGCAGCTGAAGCGGCATCGCACGTCGACGCTGTTCAAACGGCTGCCGTCGCTCGCTCAGACCGACGCGGTGGCTCGCCGCACGATCGTCTTCGCCTTCCCCGCGTACACCGCGGGGCTGCTGCTCGGGGTCCTGCGCGCCGCGCAGGAGGCCATCCCCGGCTGGTGGTACGACCCGCGCGTGATGGTGTCGGGCATCGTGTGGGCGATCTTCGGCGTGTATCTGTATCTCGCGTACGTCCGCAGCGCCTCGGGCCGCACGACCGCGTGGATCGCGGTCGCCGGTCTCGCGTTCGTCATCATCCTCGCGGTGCTCGCGAGGAGCGGTGTGCCCGGATTCCACATGTTCGCGGGGTAGCCGGCGCGGGGGCGGGCGACGGGCCGCGTGGGGCGGCCGAGCGTCGAGTCGATCGCGTCACAACGACCGAGGGGGAGTACGCATGCAGGCTTGGAAGGGCACGCACGCCGTCGTCGTCGGAGGGTCGAGCGGCATCGGGCTGGCCACGGCGGAGGTGCTCAGCGCGCGCGGCGCCGACGTCACCCTCGTCGCGCGAGCGAAGGACCGGCTGGAGACCGCGTGCGAATCGGTCGCGTCGCGCCGCCGCGACACGGATCAGAAGGTCCGCTGGGTCTCGGGCGACCTGACCACACCGGAAGGCGCGAACGCGGCGCTCCACGAAGCGTCCGAGCACGGCGCGCGCCCCGTCGACGTCCTCGTGAGCTGCGCCGGCGTCATCATCCCCGGCTACTTCGAGTCCATGCCGATCGACAGCTTCGAGAGATGCATGGACTCGTGGCGGTGCGCCGTCTACGGAGCGCGCGCGGTGGCGCCGTCCATGATCGAGCGGCGTCGCGGTCACATCGTCAACATCTCGAGCGTCGCCGGCTACATGGGTGTCTTCGGCTATACCGCCTATTCGTCGGCGAAGTACGCGATCATGGGCTTCTCCGAGGCTCTGCGCAGCGAGATGCACCCATACGGGGTCGCGGTGAGCGTGATCTGCCCGCCGGACACCGACACGCCGGGGCTGGCGTTCGAGAAGTCGCTGCGGCCGGCGGAGACCGACAAGGTGGCCGGCAACATCAAAGCGGTGGCGCCCTCGACGATCGGTGAGGCGATCGTGAAGGGCATCGAGCACGATCGCTACTTCGTGAACCCGGGCCTACTGTCCAAGTTCTACCGCTTCCTCAAGAACAACGCGCTGTGGCTGTTCTTCGCGGTCACCGACGGCGACGTCGCGACCGCGCGCAAGGCCCGCGGGGCGGTCGAGCCGGCGCGGCAGGCGTGAGGCTCGGGTGCCGGGACGGGTCGAGGCCGGATCTCACGTCGGCGGCTTCACCTCCCGATACTCACTGTTGCCGCGTGCCGACACGGATGCGCACGATATATCCTGTGTCCGGTGCTCGTGAGCACCGAGGTTCTGGCGTTGAGCGTCGTGCCGTTGCGTCCGAGAGACTCGACAACCGGGGGCGATGATGAGGACGTCGTATCGGGGCCGGCTTCATACCGCGCCGAACATGGGAAAGGACCGCGGCCGTCGGCTCGCGGTCCTTCTTCGTGCGGCCGCGATCATCTGCGCAGCGTCGTTGTCGCTTCTGGCGACGCCGGCGCTCGCGCACGCGTCGACGTGGGGCTGGACGGTGTTCGCCGGCAGCGGGAGCAGCGGGGTCGCGGACGGCCCGGCGCTGTCAGCGACGTTCTCCGGGCCGTTCGACACGGCCGTCGCCCCGGACGGGTCGGTCTATGTCGCCGACATGTACGGGTCCGAGGTACGCAAGGTGTCTCTCGTCGGCGGCGAGTGGCAGGTCTCGACGGTCGCGACCTCGGGGACCGGGACCGGCGGCCTCTACTATCCCGAGGGGCTGACGGTCGCGGCCGACGGTACCGTCTACGTCGCATGCGCGACTGAGATCATGGAGATCACGCCGGGCGGGGACGTCGAGCCGTTCGCCGACGAGCACGCGTTCAACGTGTGCCTCAGCCCCGATGGAACGGACCTGTACGCGACGGACGGCGACCAGGTGCTCGACTACCTGGTCTCCGACGGCGACCTTGTCGGAACGATCGGCGACGGAAGCGCCGCCGAGCGGGACGGCACTCCCGCATCCGCGGAGTTCGACGATTGCCGTGGCCTGGCCTGCGACCTCGCGGGCAACATCTACGTCACCGACTACGCGGGCGATACCGTGCGGCGCATCGACGCGACGACGCACGACGTCACGACGATCGCGGGCGCGGCGGAGACCGCTGATGATGTCGACGCGGTCGGCACCGACGCGCGCTTCTCGTACCCCCACGATATCGCCTGGCAGTCGTCCACCGGCGACCTGATCGTCGACGACCAAGACAACGGGCTCATCCGGCGCATGCACCTGACCGCCGATGGATGGGCCGTCAGCACCATCGGTTCTTCGGACACGTTCGCGAACCCGATGGGCGTGTCGGCCGATCCGGCGTCCGGCACGGTGTATGTGGCGGACGCGAACGGCTACCAGGTCTTCGCCGGCGCGCCGCTCTCCGATTCCACCGGCCCGGACGTGTCGACGATCGGCCTGTGGAACGACGCCTACTACCTGCCGAGCGCGGTCGGCACGATCACCGCCGAGGACGATGATTCGGGCGTCGCTTCCATCCACTGGTGGATCGACGACGACACCGGCGTGACCGTCGAGGGCGACGTGGCCACGGTGACGCTCCCGTCCGAGTCCGGCAACTACATCCTGCATTGGGACGCGCGCGACAACGCGGGCAATCCGACCACCGGCCAGTACACCATCACGATCCTGGGCGCGCCGACCGGGCTCGCGTCACCGACGCATCCGGACCCCGACAGCTACTACTCGAACGCGACCGCGACGCTGACATGGGACCGCGTCCCGGGCGCGAAGGGCTATTCGTACGAGATCGACGGGAACCCGACCGACGACGGCCTGGACACGCTGGCCGACCCCGTGCACATCGGCTTCGGCTCCCCGACGCAGCTCCTGCCAACGACCGATCGTTTCGGACAGCTCGCGGTCGGTGACTTCAACCACGACGGCATCCCCGACATCGCCGTGACGTGGCCCGGATACTGGTACATCACCGTCTTCTACGGCAATGGCGCGGGCGGGTTCGACGACGGCCATGTCTATACGGCGCAGTACGACTCGAGCGACAACTACACCGTGGGACAGATGGTGGTGGGCGACTTCAACGGCGACGGCTGGGACGACCTGGCTGTCGTGCTCCATCAGCAGAACCGGGACGTCGGTCTGGTCGCTGTCATGCTCAACGACGGGTCAGGGAACCTCCAGTACGGTCAAGAGCACCTCACCGGAGGTTCCGATCCCGAAGGGCTGCGAGTCGCGGACGTGAACGGCGACGGCTACCCGGACCTCGTCGTGACCAACCAGGGCGACTCGTCGGTCGGTGTCCTGCTGGGCAACGGCGACGGATCGTTCCAGGGCGTGGCCACGTACCCCACCGGAGCGAGCCCGCACGACCTCACGGTCGGCGATTTCAATGGTGACGGCTCGCCCGACATCGCGACCGCGAACGAGGGGGGCAGCGTGACGCTGCTGCTCAACAACGGTGACGGCACGTTCCCGGACCCGGCTGACAGCTCCGACGTGAACTCCTTCTCCACCGGCTCCGGCACCTCTCCGTGCGCGATCGCGTCGGCCGACTTCGACGGCGACGGGAACCTCGACGTGGCCGTGGCGGACGCCGGCACGTCCGGGGGTGTCCTCCTGCTCAACGGCGACGGGTCGGGAGACCTCGGGACGCCGGTGCGGGTCGCCACGAATGTGAACGCCGACCAGTTGCGCGCCGCGGACGTGACCGGTGACGGCTCGCCGGACATCGTGGCGGCGTGTTCGAGCGGCGTCGCGCTCATCGGCAACGACGGTACCGGGTCGTTCCCGGCAACGGTGGCCACGTCCGACATCACCGCGTTCGGCGATTCGACGTCGGTGCAGCTCGCCGACTTCAACGCGGACGGCGTTCCCGACTGCGTCGCCTCGGGCGGGACCTGGGGCGGAGCGCAGGTGCTGCTGGGCGCGCCGGTGACGGCGACGCTGAACGGCCTGTCCGACGGTACCCACTACTTCCACGTTCGGGCGACCGGCACGGACGGGTTCGGCGGGCCGATCGAGACTCGGAAAGTGCGGGTCGACACGGCCGGCCCATCGATGCAGTTCTCCGGTATCCAGAACGGGGCGGCCTACTTCTCCGGTGACGCGCCCGATTCGGTCATCTCGGCGGTCGACCCCGGTATGCCGGATGCGTCGGGCGTGGCGACGCTGGCGTACTACGACAGCGCCGACGACTCATATGGGGAGACCTCGTCGGCGAGCGTCACGCTGACGGCTCCGACCGAGCCCGGCACGTATTTCTACGAATACATCGCGTTGGATAGCGCCGGCAACTATCCCGTGGACGAGAACGGGGAGTTCGCCGTCGGCGAAACGAACTTCACCATCGTCGGCGACATGACGGGGCTGACCTCTCCGACGCATCCGGACGCCGGCACGTGGTACGGCAACGATTCGCCGGGCTTCGACTGGGACGTCCAGGACGGTGTCGGCTACTCGTACTCGATCGACCAGTCGCAGGACGGCGTTCCCGACACGACGACGGACACCGTTTCCGAAGACGGCACCGCCGCCACGGAAGGGCCGCTGGCGGACGGCACGTGGTACTTCCACGTGCGCCCGGTGGCGATCGGCGCCGGCGGCGGGGAACAGGCCGGCGACACCCAGACGCTCCGGGTGAACATCGACACGACGGGGCCGGTGTGCTCGATCGAGGGCGCCCCCGAAGAGGGCGGCCTCTACGACGGCTCGTCCGACGTGACGCTCACGGCGACCGACCCGAACTGGCCGGCGTCGTCGGGGGCCACCGGGCTCGAGGAAGCGTTGCTCGTCGACGGCGAGCAGGTCCGGCCCTGGGCGGCCTCGCCCGCCGGCGACACGGAGGGCGGGACGTTCGTCGTCCCCATCGCGGGGCTGCCCAGCGTCGACGGCAGCCACACCTACACCATCGAGCTGCGCGGCACGGACGCCGCCGGCAACGTCGGGTCCGTCTACTCGCTCGACTACCGCGTCGAGCACGCCGCGGCGGCGCACGACGATACGGTCACGTGCTACTCGCGGCCGGCCTGGGTGACGCCGCTCTCCAACGACGATGACGGCGTCGGCGACGTCGCGACCTGCACGCAGCCGGCGAACGGGAGCGTCACGCAGCCGTCGGACGCGGCGTCGAACACGCTCCTGTACACCCCGGACGCGAGCTTCCTCGGCACCGACACCTTCACCTACACGACCACCGGCGGCCAGTCCGCGACGGTCACGGTGAACGTGCTGCCGAACGTGAGCGCGCCGCAGGGCGTCCACGCGTCGAAGCTGACCACGCACTCCGTGCAGGTGGGCTGGAGCGCGCCGGCTTCGTTCGGGTCGGGATTCGCGAGCTACCAGGCTTCGTGGCGAGCGTCGGGCACCGTGGATTGGAGCCCGTGCGCCGCGGTGACGGATGCGGGTGCCACGACGTGCACGGTCGACGGGCTCGTCGCTGACGTCACCTATCAGTTCAGGGTCACGGTCACCGACACCGGCGAGTACTCGGCGACGAGCGATCCCGTGGACTTCCTGCTCACCGGGCCGAGCGTTCCCGTGTTCCCACCGGTCACGACGCACGGCTCGACCGGTACGACCCTCACGTTGAGCGGCACGAGCGGCGAGGCGACCGTCAGCATCGGGGACGACGCGTCTCACACCGCCGGCGTCGGTTCGGTGACCGTGGACGGGACCTCGATCCACGTCACGCCGACACCCACGTTCTCGGGCGTGATCACGCTGCCCGTCACCGTCGTCAGCGACGGCGATACGTACACGGTCGACGCGGTCGTCACCGTGGAACCGGCGGACCCGTACGCGGCCACGTTCGGGCCGCTCAGCGCGAAGACCACGCGCGTGCAGTGGGCCGGCTCGCTCGCCGCGACCGGCTACCGGATCTACGTCGGCGGCAGACCGGTGGGCACCGCCAAGAAGAACGCGAGCTCGTTCACGGTGAACAAGCTGCTCGGGCCGAACGCCGGCGTGGCCGTCCAAGCCACCGGCGGCAGCGGGACGTACTCGAACGTCGTGCGCGCGACGTACGAGCCCGGCGCCGCGGTGAAGATCGGCACCATCTCCTTCAAGGGGAACTCGGCGACGCTGAGCGCTTCCGGCAAGAAGATGCTCAGGGGGCTCGCCGCGCTCACGGCGGCTCAAGGCTTCACGTCGTTGCAGATCACCGGCGTGTCCGGCACGGGCGGCACGTTCCGGTCGAAGTCGTTCCGCGCGAGATTGGCGAGGGCGCGCGCGGCGGTCGTGAGGTCGTACCTGCTCGCATGCTTCAAGGCGTTGCACGTCAAGGTGAAGGTGACCGTGCTGACGAGGATCGGCGCTTCGATATCGGCGAAGTATCGCGTCGCGGAGGTGGCGGTGGAGTAGCCGAACGACGCGCCGTTCGCCGTTGCCGCCCCGCTCGGCAGGGTGGTACGATTCCACCCGTTCAGGCGAGCTCGTGAGATGCGCAAACACCGTTTCGACACCGCCCCCGCCGGGCACGCTTGCCTGAACAACACGCATCGCTTCGGCGGGGGCGCACCCTATGTTCTCGACACGCGTCCGCCCTTGTGGGCGAACGAGGAAAGCGGCCCGACCGCATGCATCTGACCCTCGTCGGTCTTTCGCACAAGACCGCGCCGATAGAGATCCGCGAGAAGCTCACCTTCCCCGCGAACGCGCAGGCTGAGGCGCTCGCGGCGCTCGTCGACGTCGACGAGGTCGCCGAGGCGGTCATCCTCTCGACCTGCAACCGCACCGAGATCTACGCGGTCACCGCGAGCGAGCACGGCGGGGTCGACGCGGTCGTCGACTTCCTGTGCTCCTTCCACGACCTCGACCGTCACGAGCTCGTCCGCTACCTGTACGTGATCGAGGGCGAAGCGGTGGTGCGCCATCTGTTCCGCGTCGTCTCCTCGCTCGACTCGATGGTCGTCGGCGAGGCGCAGATCCTGCACCAGGTGCAAGGAAGCCTACGACGCCGCCTTCGAGGCGGGCACGTCCGGCCGCGTCGTTCAACAAGTTGTTCCGGCAGGCGTTCGAGGTCGGGAAGCGCGTGCGGACCGAGACCGCCATCGGCGAGAGCGCGGTGTCGATCAGCTACGCGGCCGTCGAGCTGGCCAAGAAGGTCTTCGACACGCTCGACCGGACGCACGATCCTCGTCGTGGGCGCCGGCAAGATGAGCGAGCTGACCGCGAAGCACCTCGTCGCCCAAGGCGTGCGCAGCGTGCTGGTCGCGAACCGCACGTTCGAGCGCGCGGAAGAGCTCGCCGAGCGTTTCGAGGGCACCGCCATCCCGTACGAGGAGCTCTTCGAGCGCATGCGCGAGGCCGACATCGTCATCTCCTCGACGGCGGCGCCCGGCTACGTCATCGAGCAGCGACGAGGTCGCCGCCGCGATGCGGGGCACGCCGCAGGCCGCTCTTCCTCATCGACATCGCCGTACCGCGCGACATCGACCCGGCCGTGAACGAGCTCGCCGAACGTCTTCGTGTACGACATCGACGACCTGAACGGGCGTCGTGGAGTCGAACCTCGAGGAGCGCATGCGCGAGGCGCGACGTCGCCGAGCTGATCATCGACGAGGAGGTCGGCGCGCTTCGAGGCTTGGCTCGAGACGATGGAGGTCGTGCCGACGATCGCGGAGATCCGCGCGCAGGCCGACGCGGTGCGCGCAGGAGGAGCTCGCCAAGGCGCTCAAGCGCCTGGCGACGCTCTCCGACAAGGAGCTCGCGACGGTCGAGGCGCTGTCGCAGGCGATCGTGAACAAGCTGCTCCACGAGCCGACGACGCGCCTGCGCATGGCCGCCACCGAGAAGGACGGCTATCTCTACGTAGAGGCGGCTCGTCGCCTCTACGGGCTGGAGGACGCGGAGAGGCCGAGCCGCGCCAAGGGACTGCGCGGCGCTCTTGAGACGGGCCGAGCGCCCGCGCGACGACGGGACAGGGGACAGCGTTGAGTGCTGAGCGGACCACACTGACGATCGGGACGCGCGGCAGCAAGCTCGCGATATGGCAGGCGGAGTTCATCAGGGCGCGCCTCGAGGCCCTGACCGACGCCGCGGTGTGCCTGAAGATCATCAAGACGACCGGCGACCGCGTGCTGGACGTGCCGCTGGCCCGCGTCGGCGGCAAGGGCCTCTTCACCAAGGAGATCGAGGTCGAGCTGGACGGCGGCGGCGTGGACCTGGCCGTGCATTCGATGAAGGACGTGCCGACCGAGGTGCCGGACGGGCTCGAGATCGCCGCGATGCCCGAGCGCGTCGACCCGCGCGACGTGATCGTCTCCGGCTCCGGCCACACGCTCGACACGCTCCCGGCGGGCGCGCGCATCGGCACGAGTTCCCTGCGGCGCATCGCGCAGATCCGCGCGCTGCGTCCCGACGTCGAGATCGTCGACGTTCGCGGGAACCTCGACACGCGCATGCGGAAGGCGGAGCAGGGCGATGTCGACGCGGTCGTGCTCGCCGCCGCGGGCATCACGCGCATGGGATGGGCCGATCGCATCACGCACTACATCCCGCCCGCGCAGATGGTCTCCGCGGTCGGGCAGGGCGCGATCGGCATCGAGATCCGCTCCGCGGACGCGCTCGTGGCCGACCTGTGCTCGCGACTCGCCGACGCGACGACGATGACGTGCGTCGCGGCGGAGCGCGTCGTCATGCGCACGCTCGAAGGCGGCTGCCAGGTACCGATCGGCGCGTACGCGCGCATCGAGGGCGGCAAGCTCGTCATGGACGCCGTGGTCGGCGCCGTCGACGGCTCCAGGATCGTGCGCGAGACGGTCGAGGGCGATCCCGCGGACCCCGAGTCGGTCGGGCGCGAGATGGTCGCCGCGCTGCTCGGGGACGGCGCGGGCGCGATCCTCGACGAGGTCCGCGCGGCCGCCGGTGACGACGGGCGCGTCGACTCGCTGCTGGAGACCTGAGCCGTGCCCGCCGGCGCCGAGTCCGGAGTGGGCGATCGTCCTCTCGCCGGCACGTCGGTCGTCGTGACGCGCTCGGCGGATCAGGCGACGGGGCTCGTCGAGGCCCTCGAAGCGTTCGGCGCGGACGTGCTCCTCATGCCGGTCATCGCGATCGCGGACCCGTCGGACTGGGAGCCGTTCGACGCCGCGGTGCGCCGGCTGGACTCCTACGACTGGATCGTCTTCACCTCGACCAACGGCGTGGACCTCTTCGAGCAGCGGCTGAGCCGCCTGGGCCGTAGGTTGTCCGACCTGCGGGTCCGCTTCGCCGCCGTCGGGCGCGCCACGGCCGAGCGGCTCGCCGCGCGCGGTGCGGTGCCGGACATGGTCCCGCGCGCCGCGCGCGCGGAGGCCCTGGTCGAGGCGTTCCGCGACCTGGGCGCGGCCGCCGGAGCGCGGGTGCTGCTGCCGCGCGCCGAGGAGGCCCGGGAGGTGCTGCCGGACGAGCTGCGGGCGCTCGGCTTCACCGTCGACGTCGTGCCGATGTACCGCCTCGTCACGGCGCTGCCGCCTCCCGGCGTGCTCGAGCGGCTGCGGGCCGGCGGCGTCAGCGCCGTCACGTTCGCCAGCGGCGGCACCGCGCGGCGCTTCGTGGACGTCGTGCGTGACGCCGGGCTGGACGCCGGCGAGCTGCTGGCGGGTCTGACCGTCGCGAGCATCGGTCCGGTCACGTCCGAGGCCCTCCGCGAGCTCGGCGTCGAGCCTGATGTCGAGGCGCGGGAGGCGAGCGCGGCGTCGCTCGCGGAAGCGCTCGCCGACCACTTCCGCGGCCGATGCCGATGAGGGCCTCGACCTGCGAGAAGACGTCCCGTGACGGGCGGTGCGGCCGCCCGTTCGCGTTGACAAACGCGCACTCGCTGGGCATAGTAATCAGGCCCTGCCGCGCGTCGGCGGGCGTGGCGTGGGGACGTGGCTCAGTTGGGAGAGCGCTGCCTTCGCACGGCAGAGGTCGGGAGTTCGAATCTCGCTCGTCTCCACCATGGCATCGAACGTCGAGGCGCAGCCATCCGTGGTTGCGCCTCGGCTGCTCTTCGAGGCATGAGGGGGTGCCGATGGACGCGGTGGTCGCAGGGGTGCTGTTCCTCGCGGTGGTGTTCGTGGCGATGGCGTTCGCCCTCGCGAGCGTGCGCCGGCGCGTCGGGCGGCTCGAGAATATGGTCCTTCGGCTCCAGGATCGGCTGACGGACGCGACGAGGCACGCCGCCGGAGCCGCCGTGGACCGCGGCGCCGAACCGTCCGCGCCCATCGACATCGAGGCGTTCGTCGACTAGGAGGTCAGCCACATGGAGTTCCCGACCGTTCGCATGCGCCGTCTGCGGGCCAACGAGACGATCCGCCGCATGGTCCGCGAGACGACGCTCGACGCGGGCGACCTCATCTACCCGCTGTTCGTGAAGCCGGGCGCCGGCGTGCGTGACGAGGTCTCGTCCATGCCCGGCGTCTTCCAGCTCTCGCGTCGACCAGCTCGACCGGCCGAGGCCCAGGAACTGCTCGAGCTCGGCGTCCCGGCCGTCATCCTCTTCGGGCTGCCGGAGACGAAGGACGTGGCGGCGAGCGGCGCGTACGACGAGAACGGCATCGTCCAGCAGGCGATCCGCCGCCTCAAGGAGAAGGCGCCCGAGCTGCTACGTCATCACCGACGTCTGCCTGTGCGAGTACACGTCCCACGGCCACTGCGGCGCGCTCGACGAGAGCGGTTGCGTCGTCAACGACGTGACGCTCGAGCTGTTGGCGAAGACGGCGGTCAGCCACGCCGAGGCGGGCGTCGACATGGTCGCGCCGTCCGACATGATGGACGGCCGCGTCGCCGCCATCCGCGCGGCGCTCGACGCCGAGGGCTTACCGGCGTGCCGATCATGAGCTACGCGGCGAAGTACGCGTCCGCCTACTACGGCCCGTTCCGCGAGGCGGCCGACTCCGCGCCGGCGTTCGGCGACCGCAAGCAGCTACCAGATGGACCCGGCCAACGGCGACGAGGCGCTGCGCGAGGTCGCGCTCGACATCGACGAGGGCGCCGACATCGTCATGGTGAAGCCGGCGCTCGCGTACATGGACCTCATCCGGCGGGTGAAGGACGCGTTCGGCATGCCGACGGCGGCCTACAACGTCTCGGGCGAGTACGCGATGGTGAAGGCCGCGGCGCAGAACGGCTGGATCGACGAGGAGCGCGTCGTCCTCGAGACGCTCACGGCGTTCCGTCGCGCCGGCGCCGACCTCATCCTCACGTACCACGCCAAGGACGCCGCCCGCTGGCTGCGCGCATCGCGCTGACGGGTCGGACGGTCGTCGTCGTGGTCCGGGCCGGGTCCCGCACGTAGACCTCGCTCGCAGGAGCGCCGTCGCGGCCCGCCGCCCGAGCTGGCATATCCGGTGCGCTTCTTGCACACTCATCCGGACGGCCCGCGCCGGAGCGGGCGCGTCCATCCGATCGACAACGCCGAGGAGCACCGAGCCATGTCCGACGACACGCAGCGCAGCACGGGGAACGCCGACGAGCGTCCCGACGCCCGGCTCGAGGACGAGCTCGCGGCATCGGAAGCCGGGTGCGGCCAGGCCGGCGTGGCGGTGCCGGTCGGAGGCGGGCATCCCGGCGGGCATCCGGGCGGTCACCCCGCGGGCGTCGAGCGGCAGCGGCACGGCGGAGCACGCTCGGTCGGGTTCCGGCCCGGCGGCGGCGAGGCCGCGCGGGCGTACGAGGCGCGCACCGGCATCAAAGCGCCCTGCATCATCGCGTGGGAGATCACGCGCTCCTGCAACCTGAGCTGCGCGCACTGCCGCGCGGCCGCCGAGTTCGGCCACTACGCGGGCGAGCTCACGCTCGACCAGATCAAGGCGACGGTCGACGACATCGTCACGATCAGCAACCCGATCATCATCCTGACCGGTGGCGAGCCGCTCATGCGGCCCGACATCTGGGAGATCGTCGACTACGCGCAGGAGAAGGGCGCGATGCCGGTCATCGGCACCAACGCCACGCTCATCACCGACGAGATCGCCCAGAAGATGGCCGATCACAAGATCCCGCGCATCTCGGTCTCGGTCGACTTCCCGACCGCCGTGGAGCACGACGTGTTCCGAGGGCAGCCCGGCTGCTTCGACAAGACGATCGAGGGCATCAGGATCGCCAAGGCGCATGGCATCGGCGTGCAGATCAACATGACCGTGACCACGATGAACGCCGACAAGGTCGAGGCGGTCCACGATCTGGCGGAGCGGCTCGGCGTCGACGCCTTCCACATCTTCATGCTGGTTCCCACCGGTCGCGGCGAGGACCTGCTCGACAAGGAGCTGCCGCCCGCGGAGTACGAGCGCGTGCTCGCGTGGGCGTACGAGCGCCAGAAGACGTCGCCGCTCCACTTCAAGCCGACCGACGCGCCGCACTACTACCGCATCATCCGCCAGCTCGCGAAGGCCGAGGGCAAGAAGGTCACGCGCGAGGAGTACGGGCTCGACGCGATGACGCGCGGCTGCCTCGGCGGCATCACGTTCTGCTTCATCAGCCACGTCGGCGACATCCAGCCCTGCGGCTACTTCGACATGCAGCTCGGGAACGTGAAGACGCAGAAGTTCTCCGACATCTGGACGGACTCGAAGGTCTTCAACGAGCTGCGCGACTACTCGCTGCTCAAGGGCAAGTGCGGGCGGTGCGAGTACAAGGCCGTGTGCGGCGGGTGCCGTGCCCGCGCGCTGTCCGTGACCGGCGACTACCTCGCGGAGGAGCCGTACTGCGTCTACGAGCCGACGGCCGGAGCGGTCGGTGGATAGCCGCCTCGAGCGTCTCCCGCGCGATCTGAGCGACGAGGAGACCGCGACGTGAACCACGCCACCGCTGCGCGGGGGACGCGGGCGTGACGCGCCCGTCACCGACGCGCGCGCCCGAGACGTCGCGATGGTTCGACAGCCCGTGGCTTCTCGCCCTCGTGGGAGCGACGGTGCTCGGCTTGGTGGCATGGCGGGTGACGTTCGGGATGTCACTCGCCGACGATGGCTACTACGCTGCCGCGACGCTCAGGCTGGCGCAGGGCGCGCGGATCTTCGTGGACGAGATGTACGTGCAGTCCCTCGGATTCCTGGCGGCGGTCCCGTTCGCGAAGGTGTGGCTGTGGCTGTTCGGCACGACCGGGATCGTCGTGGCGTTGCGCCTCTTCTACGTCGCCGTCGCCGCCGGCGCCGCGGCGACCGTCTACCGGACGCTCCGGCCCTCGTTCGCTCCGTGGGCCTCGCTCGTCGCCGCGGTGGTCCCGTTCCTCGCTCCCGCCTACAACCTGTTCTGGGTCAGCTACGACACGATGGCCGCGCTCGGGATGGTCCTGGCATGCCTCTTGGCGTTCGCGGCCGTCCGGGACGACCGGCCGTGGCTCGCCGTGGCGGCGGGGGCCGCCGCGGCCTTCGCCTCGGTGTCCTATCCGCCGCTCGCGGTCGTCGCGGTCGTGCTCCTGGTGACGCTCGCCGTGAGAGGGCGTGACCGTCGTCTGACGGTCGCCGCGCTGACCGGCATGGTCGTCGTGGGCGCGGCGTTCGCCGTATGGCTGCTCAGCAAGACGTCCATCGCCGAGCTTCGCTTCACGTACGACCTGGTCGCCGGTCGTCTCAGCGTCACGGGACCGGGCCAGTCGCACGTCACCCGGATATTCGGCGACCTGCAGGAGCTGTGGCGCACTCTGCGGATGAACTGGATCGTCCCCCTGTGGGCGTGGTACGCCCCCGCGACGGCCATATCCCTGGGTGCTTCCGTCTTGGCCGCTCGCGCCCCCGAGCGCACTCGGGCTCGCGGCGTGGTGCTCGCGCTCATGCCGGTGGCGCTCGCGCTCCCCGTCTTCGCCGAATGGTCGGCGTACGGCCAGCGCGGCGGACTGCTGACGATCGGCGGCAACTACCTGATCGGCTTCGTCCTGTTCGCCGCTCTGCCGATGTTCCTCAGCGTGCGACGGACCGGTTCGGCGGTCCGCGACCTGGCGCTGATGTGCCTGCCCGCCGGGCTGTCGGGGTTCTTCCTGGTCGTCCTGCTGAGCGCGGCGGGGGTCAGCCGGGCGAGCGGGGTGGTCGGGCTCGCCCCGTTCGTCGTGGCGGTCATCGTCTGGTGGTGCGCCGAGATCGGCGACGCGGCGGGTCCCCTCATCGAGGGCATGGCGATCGCCGGGCTGCTGGTGGCGATGGTCGTGCTGCTGTACGGTTCGTCCTTCAAGGACGACCCGCCGCTCCGATCGCCGTACACGATCACGACGGGCGCCTACGCGGGCATCAAGACGGATCGGCTGCACGCGGCTCAGGTCGCCGAGTTCGCCAAGCTGGGCGCCCGGTGGGTGGGGCCGACCCGCACGGTGTTGGTGCTCGCCCTGCCTGGGGCCTACCCGGCGGTCGGCGGCGTGCCGCTGACCAACGTCACCTGGCTCACGGAAGGACCGTCGGACGCGGCGACGGTGCTGTATTTCGACGGCTTGGGGCGGTGGCCGGACGTCGTGCTGGTGCCGTTGAACAACCTTGTCGGCCGCGCGGGGACGCTCCCCACGGCGGATCCTCTGTTGTCGCAGGTCGCGAAGCGCTACCGGCTCGTCCAGCGCTCGCGGAACGCGGGCGTGGCGGTGTTCGCGTCCGGGCCCGCCGCCCGGAGCAGGCCGTGACCGTGGGTGAGCCCGAGGTCTCGGTCCGGCGAGGAGCGCCTGTGACATCGTCCGTTCCACGCGCGAGCGTCGTCGTTCCGAGCTACAACGGGATCGGGCACCTGCCGGAGTGTCTCGCGGCTCTCCGGGCGCAGACCTTCCGGGATTCCGAGATCATCGTGGTCGACAACGGCTCCACCGACGGCACCGCCGAGTGGCTGCGGGACAACGCGGCCGATGTCCGTGTCTGCGTGAAGTCGGAGAACAAAGGGGTCGGGCCGGGTCTCAACGAGGGCATCCGCGCGGCCCGAGGCGAATACGTCGCTCTGCTCAACAACGACACGGCGGTCGAGCCGCGGTGGCTCGAAGAGCTCGTGACCGCGCTCGACCGAACGGGATACGACTTCGCGGCCTCCCTCATGGTGTTCTACGACCGGCCGGACGTGGTCGATGCCGCCGGTGACGACCTGGACTTCGCGAACATGGTGGGCCGCAACCGCGGGCATCTGGGCAGGCCGTGCGACTACCCCGACCCCGTGCGTGTTCTGGGAGCGTGCGCCGGCGCCGCCCTCTACCGGGCGTCGATGTTCCGTGACATCGGCCTGTTCGACGAGGACTTCTTCCTGGTCTTCGAGGATGTCGACATCGATCTGCGCGCGCTGATCGCGGGGAAGCGGTGCCTGTACGTCCCGACCGCAGTGGTCCGCCACAAGCACAGCGCGACGATCGCGGCCGGACCGGCGTGGCCCATGGTCCGCTACCGGACGCGCAACAGGATGTTCGCCCTGGCGAAGAGCCTGCCGGCGTTCCTGCTGCCGCTGCCGTTCGTGCTGCGCCCCTGGTACGCCCTGGGACGCAGCGTTCCTCGACCGTCGTCGGGTCCGCCGTCGGCATCGGGTCCGGCGTCGGCGCGGGGCCTCATCCGCACGGCGTTCGCCTTGTTGGGCGCCGAGTTCGAGGGCTTCCGGATGGGGCTTCGCAAGCGGCGGAGCGTCTGGTCGCGCCAGGCCGTTCCCACGCGGGAGATCGTCCGCTGGCTGGTCAGGGGTGTCGGCCCGGTCGAGCGCTGACGACCCCCACCGGGACCTGACCCGTCTCAGCGCTTCCCGACCCGCGGTCCGCCGTATGGTCCCGAGACGCCGCGTCTGAAGTCCCGGTAGCCGCGCCACGTCATGCGCAACTTGGCGATCTTCGACGGCTCGTACAGCAGGATGCCGATGGTCTCCCTCGTCAGCCGCCACATCTCGGTGCGCGCGAAGCAGGGGAAGTCGTGTGCGTACTCGCGGGTGACGATGAAGCGGTTGCGCGTGATGTAGTAGCGTCGCAGCGGCGAGTGGTCGGACGTGAAGGCCGGGATCGGGAAACGGTGACGGTGCATGTCGCCGAGCCGGTGGTGCAGCACGGCCGCGCCGGTCTGGACCAGCCGGTAGTGGTGTCGGGCCAGGCGCAGGTCGTACTCGTAGTCGACCAGGTCGATGAACAACTCCTCCATGAACGGCCCCACGTCGCGCCATGCGCTCAGGCGGAGGAGATTGCCGGAGGTCATGACCGTGGTGACGTCCCGGCAGGCTCCGGAATACGGTGGTGTCGACGAGCCGCCGACCTCGTGGCAGCTCGGCGCGACGAGGGCGATGTCATCCTGTGGCAGGCCGGTCTCCGGGCTCGTCAGGCACGCGACCAGGGCGGGGACCATGCCGGGGTCGGCGGTGCTGTCCTGGTCCATCGTCAGGATCCAGGAGTGACCGGCCTCGCTCGCCAGCGCGGCGCCCGCGTTGAGAGCGGCGGCGACGCCTCTGTTGCCGTCCATGGGCACGAGCCGCACGCCCTCCAGCTCGCGCAGCGCCTCGAGCACGTCCGCCGCGGGAACCTCGGAATTGTCGACGGCGAACACCGTGTCCACGTGGTCGGCGTAGGTCGCGATGTTGCGGACGACATCCCTGTCAGGACGGTAGAGGACGACCACCGCCGCGATATCGTGCTCGGTGACCCCGCCCATCGCGCGATCCTCTCGGACGCGTCCGCGTCACGGCATCCGGCGTCGTCGGCCCGTTCAGGCGTGCGAGCTCAGGGCCTGCAGCTCCACCAACTCAGCGAACTGTCCGTTGCGCGCCATGAGCTCGTCCCACGTCCCCGATTCCGTCAGCTGCCCGTCGACCAGCACGAAGATCTTGTCGCAGCCGGTGACGGTGGCGAGCCGGTGGGTGACGATGAGCACCGTCAACGATTCGGAGAGGCGGTCGACGGCACGCTGCACCCGTTCCTCGGATTCGGCGTCGAGCGCGCTCGTCGCCTCGTCGAGGACGAGTATCGACGGTTCGCGCACGATCGCGCGGGCGAGCGCGAGACGCTGGCGCTGCCCGCCGGACAGCCTCACACCGCGGTCGCCGACGATCGTGTCGTAGCCCTCGGGCAGCAGCTGGATGAACTCATCGGCGTCGGCGAGCTTCGCGGCTTCGACGATCTTCTCGGGGGCGATGTCGGTGAGCCCCAACGCGATGTTCTCGGCGACGGTCGCATGGAAGAACGACGCGTCCTGCGGGACGTAGCCGATCTGGTGCCGCCAGTCGCTCAGGCGGATGTCGGCGAGCGAGGTCCCGTCGACCATGATGTTTCCGGACGTCGGCCGCAGAAGTCCCATGACGAGGTCCATCACGGTGGTCTTGCCCGCTCCGGACGGGCCGACGATGGCCGTCGACTGCCCGTGCGGGATGGACAGGCTGATGTGCCGAAGGACGAGATGCCCGGGGTCGTAGGCGAACGAGACGTCGGCCAGCGTGATCGCCTCGCTGAACGGCTCGAGCGGCACCTCTCCGGACTCCTCCGGCACGGCGCTCGCGTCCGCCGTGGCCTGGTCCACTCGCTTCAGCCCCGGCACGAAGGAGAGGACGTTGCTCTGATCGGCCTGCAGGTTGGCCATCCGCGGAGTCAGACGGTAGAAGACGAAGAGGAACACCGCGAGGGTCGCGATGCTCATGCCGAAGTACGTCACACCGGCGTATATGCCGACGAACACGATCGTCATGGCCGACGACTCATACAGGGCGCGCAGCCACGCCTGGTTCATGAAGTTGTGGTACTGGACGCGCTGACGCGCCTCGGTCAGGATGTCGAATCGCTTCCGGACGCCGCCCTCGGTGGACGACGCCTTGACGAGCTTCGCCGCGGCCAGGTTCTCGCTCGTCTCCTTGTGGATCTCCGCGTCGACGCGCGTGATCTCCTGCCCGAACTTCGTGCCTCGGCCGACACGGCTTCTGAGCAGCGTGGCGACGACGACGCCCAAGATCACGACCGCGATCGTCATCTGCCACGAGAGGATGAGCGACAGCCCCATGTAGACGAGCGCCAGGATGATCGCGCCGAGGATCTGCGCGAGGGTCACATACGCCATCCCCGCGCGCGTCGTGTCGTTGATGAGGGCGGATATCAGGTCGTTCGTCTTGGTCCGCACGAAATAGGGCCAGTCCGCGTCGAACACGGCGGTGAAGAGCCTCTTGCGGAGTGTGGCCTCGAACAACGTCGACGAGCTCGCGAGCAGCCGCTGTTGCGTCAGGGTGGCGGCCTCGCTGCACAGAATGACGACCAGGATGAAGGCCAGCGTGGTCGCGAGATCGAACGGCAGATGGAACAACGAGAGCGCGAGCATGATCAGGTGGCCGATGATCCCGGCCGACGCGGCGGCGTTCGCGCCTCCCTGCAGGATCGTCAGCATGGGGACGATCGCCGCGATCCCGATGCCCTCGAGCAGGCCGGCGACCGTCAACGCGATCACCGACAGAAGGAACCGCAACGGCTGTTCCTTCCAAATCCTCGATATCAGGTACCGGATCTGCATGCTCGCTCCTGGGATCGCGGCACGGCCCTCCCGGGGGCCGCTGGTCGCATCGCTCGCAACTCTAGCAACATTCGACCCGACCGACCACACGGCGGTCCCGGCGGGATCGCTCCGGCTCGGCCGCTCGACGAGGCGGTCGCGCACGAGCGCGTCGGACATCGCGGGCCGCCGCCGGCGGTTGACGGGCCGTTACCGCGGGCTGCTGCGGGCTGGTGTATCCTCGCTTCGCACCGCTCCCCGCGCGCGCCGGCGCCGGGGCAGGCCCCATCCGCCTCGGTCGCCGGATCCGGGGGATCGTGGCTTCGGGACCGTCCGACCGTTCGGAGTGAGCCTGATGACCGGACCCCAGCTTCTCTCCGTGATCGTCCCGGTGTACCGGAGCGAAGAGATCCTGCCGGAGACGCACCGGCGTCTGTCCGAGATGCTCCGCGGTCTCGGACCCGAGCTCGACCACGAGATCATCTTCGTGAACGACGGCAGCCCCGACCGCGCCCTCGATGTCCTGCGCGCCATCGCGGCGGCCGATCCGAAGGTTCGCGTGATCTCGCTGTCGCGCAACTTCGGGCATCAGGTCGCGATCACGGCGGGGCTCGACTCGGCTCGCGGCGACGCCGCGGTCATCATCGACGACGACCTTCAGGACCCGCCGTCAGCGGTGCCCGACATGGTCGCGAAGTGGCGCGAGGGGTACCAGGTCGTCCACGGGGTCCGGTCCGGCCGCAACGGCGAGACGTGGTTCAAGCGCTGGTCCGCGTCCGCCTTCTACCGCGTCATGCAGTGGACGTCCGACACCCCGCTGCCCGTGGATTCGGGCGACTTCCGCCTGATCGACCGCGTCGTCGTCGACGCGCTCACGAGCATGCGCGAGGAGAGCCGCTACGTGCGCGGGATGGTCGCGTGGACCGGGTTCAGCCAGTGCGAGGTCTCCTACGTGCGGGAGCCGCGCTTCGCCGGCCGAGGCAACTACACCCTGCGCAAGATGCTGAAGCTGGCCGTCGACGGCGCGCTGAGCTTCTCCGTCCGGCCGCTGCAGGTGACGATGCAGTTCGGCATGCTGGTGACGCTCTTCGCGCTCCTGTGGGGGATCTGGTTGATCGTCGGCAAGCTCGCGGGCGGTGGCCCCTCAGTCCCGGGGTGGACGTCGACGATCGTGGCCGTCCTGTTCATGGGAGGCGTGCAGCTCGTCTCCGTCGGAGTCCTCGGAGCCTACATCGGCCGTATCTTCTACGAGACGAAGCGACGCCCCCTCTACTTCGTGTCCGAGCGCATCGGCGCCGCGGAGGACGACGAGGTCGCGTGAGCGTGGGAGAACCGCTGGTCACCATCGCGATCCCGTCGTACCAGTGCGCCGGCTACATCGGCGAGGCCATCGATTCGGCGCTTTCCCAGGACTTCCAGGACCTCGAGGTCCTCGTCATCGACGACGCCTCGACCGACGGCACGGACTCGGTGCTCGCACGCTTCTCGGACCCGAGGCTCCGCGTGATGCACAACGAGGTCAACCTCGGGCCGGGACGGACGTGGAACCGGCTTCTCGAGGAGGCCAGAGGCCGGTACGTGCGCGTGATGGGCTCCGACGACGTGCTGCGTCCCGGGTCGGTCTCCGCGCAGGTCGCGGTCATGGAACGGGACCCGCGCGTCGTCATCGCGACCGGTCCTCGGGAGATCATCACGGCGAACGGCAGCGTGCTGATGCGCCGCGGGAACGGCGGCCTGTCCGGCAAGGTGACGGGAGCCGCCGCCGGCGCCCTGATGGTGCGGCGCGGCGAGAACGTCGTGGGGGAGCCGTGCGCGGCGCTCGTGCGGGTGTCCGCCGTCCGCGCGGTCGGCGGCTTCGACGAGGGCGCCCCTTACACCATCGACATGGACCTGTGGCTGCGCCTGCTCCAGGTGGGCGATCTCTTCGTTCTCGACCGGCCCACGTGCGGCTACCGGATCCTGCCGACCTCGTGGAGCGCGAGGGTCGCGGCCTCCCAGGACGCCGACGTGCTCGACCTCATCCGCCGCGCCGCCGCGAACGGATGGTTCGGCACGCGGCCCGCGGACGCCGAGGCCGGCGCTCGCCGTGCGCGACGGCTCGCGATCGGACGCCGGGTGCTCTACGGTGCGCTGTTCGACATCGGGCCGCGGCGCAGACTCCTGCTCCTTGCGGTCGGCGGTTGGATCGCGCTCGTCGGGTACCTGGCGTTCGCGGTGCTCTACGTCCTGGTCGGCACGGCCATCGGCTACGTGCCGGTCCTCGTCGGCTCCTACGCGCTCGCGCTGCTGAGCGCGTACGGGGGCTACCGGCTCGTCGTGCTCCGCGCCGCGGCCCGGCCCGGGGACGCGGTCACGAGATTCGCTATCGTGTACCTGGTCGCCTTGGGCGTGAACATGGTCGTCTTCCCGTGGCTCACGAGGGCGCTCGGGTCGGACCCGTACGTCGGCCAGGCGATCGTGACGGTCGCGCTGGCGATCGGCGCGCACGTCGTCAACGAGCGGTTCAGTCTCGGACGGGGGGCATAGATGGATCCGACCGTCGCTCCGGCCGCGGGCTCACGGTGCGTGGTGTTCGGCGCGACCGGCTTCCTGGGGTCCCACGTCTCCGACGCGCTCGCCGAGCTGGGCGCGCACGTCGTGGCGTTCGACCTCCGCGAGCCCGGCGACCGACGGTCGGGGCGCGAGTACCTGGCCGGCGACATCACGGACCCGCCGGTGGTCCGCGCCGCGATCGCCGGCGCCGACCACCTGTTCGCCTTCGCGGGCGGTGCCGGGGCGGTGCGCAGCCTCGCCGACCCGCTGATGGACCTGCGCACGAGCTGCGAGGCCCAGCTCGTCCTGCTCGAGGCGATGCGGCAGGTCGCTCCCGGGGCCTCCGTGGTCTTCCCGGGGTCCCGGCTCGAGTACGGGATACCCGCGAGGCTGCCCGTCGGCGAGGACCAGTGCCTTTCCGGCACGAGCCCGTACGCGCTGCACAAGATCGCGTGCGACGGCTACCACCGGATGTACGCGGAGACGTATGGCCTGCGCACGGCGGTACTGCGGATCTCGAACCCCTACGGTCTCCACATCCCGGGCGATCCCGCTCGCGTCGGCTACGGCATCGTCAACGCCTTCGTCGACCGGGCCGTCGCCGGCGAGACGATCCCGCTCTATGGCGGGGGAGCGCAACTCCGCGACTTCGTGTTCGTCGACGACGTCGTCGATGCCGTGCTCCGGGCGGCCACCACTCCGGCGGCCTGGGGCACCGCGATCAATGTGGGCTCCGGAGAGGGAGTCTCGCTCCGGGCGCTCGCCGAAGCGGTCGTGGCGGCCGTCGGCACCGGAGCCGTGGACACCGACGCGCCGTGGCCCGCCGACGCGGCCGCCGTGGAGACCGGCGACTTCTACTTCGATGTGTCGCGAGCGCGGGACGTGCTGGGGTGGGCGCCCGCCACCTCGCTGCACGAAGGCGTTCGGAGGCTGGCGCTCGGCGCGCGCGGTCCTGCCTGAGCCGCGCATGCGATAATCACCGGACCTCACCGTTCGCGATCGCGGGGGCATCGCCCTGAGCCGAGGAGTCGGATCATGGATCACACCAAGTCGCTGCAGCTCATGGCACGGTCGGAGAAGGTCATCCCCGGGGGAGTCAACTCGCCGGTCCGCGCGTTCCGCTCCGTGGGCGGAGCACCCGTCTTCTACGACCACGCCAAGGGCAGCCGTGTGTGGGACGTCGACGGCAACGAGTACATCGACTTCGTGGGCTCCTGGGGCCCGATGATCCTGGGGCACACGCCGGCGGTCGTGCTGGACGCGGTGCGCGAGCAGCTCGACAAGGGGACGAGCTTCGGCGCGCCGACGGAACTCGAGCTCGAGCTCGCCGACACCCTCACGGAGGTCGTGCCGTCGATGCAGATGGTGCGCATGGTCTCTTCGGGGACCGAGGCCACCATGAGCGCGGTGCGGCTCGCTCGCGGCTTCACCGGACGGGACAAGTTCATCAAGTTCGAGGGCAACTACCACGGGCACTCCGACGCCCTGCTGTCCTCGGCGGGGAGCGGCATCCTGACGCTCGGCATCCCCTCGACACCCGGGGTGACGGCGGGCGCCGCCGCGGACACGATCGTGCTGCCCTACAACGACATCGCCGCGGTGCTCAAGGCGTTCGAGGAGCACGGCGACGAGATCGCCGCCGTCATCGTCGAGCCGGTCGCGGGCAACATGGGCGTGGTGCCGCCGCGTCCCGGCTTCCTCGAGGGCTTGCGCGCGGCGTGCGACGCCTTCGAGTCCGTGCTCATCTTCGACGAGGTGATCACCGGCTTCCGTGTCTCGCTCGGCGGGGCCCAGGCCCGCTACGACGTGAAGCCGGACCTCACCACGCTCGGCAAGATCATCGGCGGCGGCTTCCCCGTCGGCGCGTTCGGAGGCCGCGCGGACATCATGGAGCGGCTCGCGCCGGTCGGACCCGTCTACCAGGCGGGAACGCTCTCCGGCAACCCGATCGCCATGGTCGCCGGCCTCGCCGTGATCGGCGAGCTGCGCAAGCCCGGCGATCTACGCCGAGCTCGAGCGCAAGGGGGCGCGGCTCGCCTCCGGCATGTGCCACGCGGCCGAATCCGCCGGTGTCGAGGTGTGCTGCACGCGCGTGGGCTCGATGTCGTGCATGTTCTTCACCGACACGGACGTCTACGACTGGGACACCGCGGCGACGTGCGACGTCGACCTGTACGCGCGCTACTTCCGCGGGATGCTCGATCGCGGGTTCACGCTGGCGCCCAGCCAGTTCGAGGCCACGTTCGTCTCGCTGGCGCACAGCGACGAGGACATCGACGCCGCCGTCGCGGCGGCCGCGGAGGTGCTGTCGGCGCTGTAGGATCGCGCGCGATCGGGATGCCGCGAGCCCTCACGGCCGTCGCACGCCTCCAGCGCCCGAGCGGCGTTCAGGCCCCGGTGGGGTAGCCGTTCGGCGCGAGCACGCCGCTCTCGAGCGCGGCGACGACCCGCGACGAGACGCCCGCATCCCATCTCGGCGGCACGGCCCAATCGCGGGCCTGCTCGAGCGCGGCGCGCAGTGCCGACACGATGGCGGCGGCATCGGCCGCGACGAGCCGGTTGGCGCCGACCTCGATGGTGATCTCGCGCTCCGTGTTGTTCCGCACGGTCACGCACGGCGTGTGCACGAGGCAGGCCTCTTCCTGCACGCCGCCCGAGTCGGTCACGATGGCCGCCGCATCGGCTTCGAGCGACACCATGTCGAGATACCCGACGGGCTCGACGACGCGCACCGCGGGAGCGTCCGCCAGCCCCGCCGCGGCGAGCTTGGACGCCGTTCGGGGGTGCACGGGCAGCAGCACCGGCAGCGGCGAGGCGCCGAGGCCGGCGACGACCGCGCGCAGGCGGTCCGCGCGGTCGGTGTTCTCGGCGCGGTGGCACGTCGACAGCACGAAGCCGTCCGGAGCCAGCCCGTACCGGGCGCAGACGCCGCGCGCCTTCGCCTGGTCGACGTGCATGAGCAGCGACTCGGCCATGATGTTGCCGACGAAATGGACGCGCCGCGGGTCGACGCCCTCCCCGGCGAGGTTGGCCGCCGCGGACTCCGTCGGCGTCAGCAGCATCGCGGAGAGCTGGTCGGTGACGAGCCGGTTGACCTCCTCCGGCATCGACATGTCGCGCGAGCGCAGCCCGGCCTCGAGATGCACGACCGGCACGTGCAGCTTGGCGGCGGCGAGCGCGCCGGCCAGCGTGGAGTTGACGTCCCCCACCACGATGATCGCGTCCGGCCGCTCCGCGGCCAGCAGTTCCTCGAGCCGGATCATCGCCGTGCCGGTCTGCACGGCGTGCGTGCCCGACCCGACGTTCAAGAACCACGCGGGCTCCGGGAGCGCGAGATCGGCGAAGAAGACGTCGGACATCGCCGCGTCGTAGTGCTGGCCCGTGTGCACGATGCGCGCGTCGATGCCCGCCGCCGCCAGCGCCGGCATGAGCGGACCGACCTTGATGAAGTTCGGGCGAGCGCCCACGACGACGATGACGTACATACCGGCGGGACCTTTCGAGAGCGGACGCAGCGGGAATGCCGGAGGTTCATGCGCGCGCCGGGCTGCCCTCGGCGGGTGCGTGGCGGCAACAGACAGGATAGCGCAGGCGGCTCGGGGTAGACTTGTCATGACCCGTGGCGACCCGAAAGGCCTCCGAATGAAGGCGATCATCCCAGCGGCCGGGCTCGGAACGCGGTTCCTTCCCGTGACGAAGGCGCAGCCGAAAGAGATGCTGCCCGTCGTCGACAAGCCGGTCATCCAGTACGTCGTCGAAGAGGCGGCCGCCGCGGGCGTCGACGACGTCTTGATCGTCACGGGCCGGGGCAAGCGCGCGATCGAAGACCACTTCGATCGGTCGTTGGAACTCGAGGAGCTGCTGGAGCGCACCGGGGCGAACGGGCGGCTCGACGAGGTGTGCGCGATCCCCGAGATCGCGCAGGTCTTCTACGTGCGCCAGAAGCAGCCCCGCGGGCTCGGCCACGCGATCGCGTGCGGCGCCAACCACGTGTGCGGCGAGCCGTTCTTCGTGCTGCTGGGCGACGTCATCGTGCCGGAGATGAACTGCCTGCCGAAGCTGCGCGCCGTGCACGAGCGGTTCGGCGCCTCGGTGCTGGCGGTGACGGCCGTCCAGGCTTCTCGCGTGTCGCAGTACGGCGTCATCGGCGGCGAGGAGGTCGAGCCCGGCGTGTGGCGCGTCACCGACCTCGTGGAGAAGCCGTCGCCCGACGAGGCGCCCTCCAACCTGGCCATCTTCGGCCGTTACCTGCTCACGCCGGCGATCATGGACATCCTGCCCGAGCTGCCGCCCGGTCGCGGCGGTGAGATCCAGCTCACGGACGCATTGCAGGAGCTCCTGCGCAGCGAGGAGATCTACGCCGTGGTCGAGGAGGACCCCGGTTTCGACACCGGCAACATCGGGGCGTGGATCGAGGCCAACGTGGCGCTCGCGCTCAGGGACGCCGCGCTCGGGCCGCAGCTGCGCGAGTCGCTCGCGCGGATGCTCGACGAGTAGCGCGGCCGTGCGCGACGGCGGGCCGGCGATCCCGACGCGGGAGGTCGTCCGTCGACTGTTCCATGGAGTGGGGCCGGTGTGAACGAGTCGGTGACGCTTGGGAAGCCACCGCACGGCTCTGCTACCATCGGACGCGCGCCCGTCGACCACAGGGAGCACGCATGGACGCCCTGATCCACTCCGGCGCGCGAAGCACTCGCCCCCGTGCCGCCGTCACGACTCCGGTCGAGCGGCCGGTCCGCGCGGCCCACGCAGAGGAGTCACCGTCATGAAGGGCATCATCCTGGCCGGCGGGGCCGGCACGCGGCTCAATCCGATCACGCTCGGCGTGTCGAAGCAGCTGCTGCCGGTCTACGACAAGCCGATGGTGTACTACCCGCTCTCCGTTCTGATGCTCGCCGGGATACGCGACATCCTCGTCATCACCACGCCGTCGGATGTCTCCGCCTTCGAGCGGCTGCTCGGCGACGGTTCGCAGTGGGGCCTGAGCATCTCCTACGCGGTCCAGCCGAGCCCTGACGGGCTCGCCCAGGCGTTCCTGATCGGCGAGGAGTTCCTGGCCGGGGGGCCCGCATGCCTGGTGCTGGGAGACAACATCTTCTACGGCACCGGAATGGCGGCCATGCTGCGCGCGGCGGCGAGCGACGCCGTCTCGGGCGGGGCCGTCGTCTTCGGCTACCAGGTCGGCGACCCCGAGCGGTACGGCGTCGTGGAATTCCACGATGACGGCCGGGTGCTCTCCATCGAGGAGAAGCCGCGGCGCCCCCGTTCGAGTTTCGCCGTGACGGGCCTGTACTTCTACGACGCGCGCGTCTGCGAGTTCGCCAGTCGCGTCACGCCCTCGGACCGCGGGGAGCTCGAGATCACGACGCTCAACAACCTGTATCTGGAGGATGGCAGCCTGCGCGTCCGCGTGATGGGCCGCGGTATGGCATGGCTCGACACCGGGACTCCGGACTCTCTCGTCGAGGCGAGCCAGTTCGTTCAGACGATCGAGAAGCGCCAGGGACTGAAGATCGCCTGCCTCGAAGAGGTCGCGTACCGCTTGGGATACGTCGACCGCTTCGATCTCGAGCGCTGCCTCGACGGCACCGCCTCGGCCTACTACCGCTATGTCCGTTCGATCCTCGGGGAGCAGTCATGATCGAAGGCGTGAAGGTCAAGGAACTGAAGGTCATGCCCGGACGACCGCGGCATGCTCATGGAGATGCTGCGCAGCGACGACCCGGACTTCCAGAAGTTCGGCCAGGTCTACGTGACGATGGTCTATCCGGGCGTCGTGAAGGCGTGGCACTACCACAAGAAGCAGACCGACCACTTCGTCTGCGTCGGCGGCATGGCGAAGGTCGCGCTGTACGACGACCGCGAAGGCTCGCCGACCCGCGGCGAGACCGAACCGTTCGTGATCGGCTGGCAGCGCCAGCGCCTCGTGATCATCCCGCCGGGCGTCTACCACGGGTTCACGCCGGCGGGCCCCGAGCCCGCCTACATCGTCAACGTCCCGACCGAGCTCTACGACTACGAGCATCCCGACGAGTACCGCCTGCCGTTCGACGATCGCCGGCATCGGCTACGACTGGGGCGTGAAGAACGGATGAGGCTCCTCGTCTGCGGCGGGGCCGGCTTCATCGGCTCCGACTTCGTTCGGCGCATGCTCGGCAAGCACGACGACTGGGAGATCGTCTGCTTCGACAAGCTCACCTACGCCGGCAACCTCGACAACCTGAAGAGCGGTCGAGGACGACCCGCGCTACTCGTTCGTCCGCGGCGACATCTGCGACCGCGGCGGCGGTCGGACGACGGCCGCCGCGCGGCGTCGACGCGATCGTCAACTTCGCCGCCGAGACCCACGTGGACCGCTCGATCGCGGAGCCGGAGGCGTTCCTGCACGACCGACATCCTCGGCACGCACACGCTGCTGGAGGTCGTGCGCGAGCCCGCGGCATCGCGAGGATGGTGCAGGTCTCCACCGACGAGGTGTACGGCTCGATCGAGCGCGGCTCCTTCTGCGAGACCGACCGCCTCGACCCGTCGAGCCCGTACTCGGCGTCGAAGGCCGGCGGCGACCTGCAGGTGCTCGCGTACTCACGACCTACGGGCTGCCCGTCACGATCACGCGCGGGCAGCAACACCTACGGGCCCGTACCAGTACCCGGAGAAGCTCATCCCGCTGTTCGTCACCAACGCGATCGAGGGCGGGAAGCTGCCGCTGTACGGCGACGGCCTGAACGTCCGCGACTGGCTGCACGTCGACGACCACGCCGACGGCATCGAGGCCGCGCTCCTGCGCGGGCGAGCCGGGCGAGGTCTACAACATCGGCGGCGGCAACGAGCGCACGAACCGCGAGATCACGTCGATCATCCTCGACGAGCTCGGGCTGGACGAGGGCGGTCATCGAGCGCGTCGCCGACCGTCCCGGCCACGACCGCCGCTACTCGATCGCGTGCGACAAGGCGCGCGACGAGCTCGGCTGGGAGCCGTCGGTCGACTTCGAGAGCCGGCCTGCGCGACACCATCCGCTGGTACGCGCGACAACGAGTGGTGGTGGAGCGAGATCAAGCACCACACCGACGAGTTCGCCGACTGGCGGCGGCGCTGGTACGAGGAGCGGCCGTGACCGCGCCGTCCGCCGTGCTCGATCGCCGGCGCCGGCGGCATGCTCGGCACGGCGCTGCAGGCGCGTGCTCGCGGAGCGCGGGGTGCCCTTCGTCGCGCCGCCCGAAAGCGAGTTCGACATCACCGACCCTGCCGCCGTCGCCGGCGTCGTCGGCGCCTTCGCGGCCGCCCACCCGGACGGCGCCGTCGTGAACGCGGCGGCGTACACCAACGTCGAGCGCGCCGAGGACGAGGCCGAGCTTGCCTTCCTCGTCAACGAGACCGGCGCGGCGTCTGCTCGCGGCCGCGGCCGCGCGGGCACGGCTGCCGTTCGTACACGTGTCGACCGACTTCGTCTTCGACGGCACCAAGTCCGGCGCGTACGCCGAGGACGACGAGCCCCATCCGCTGTCGGTCTACGGGCGCTCGAAGCTGGCCGGCGAGCTCGCGGTGGCCGCCGAGGACCCGGGCGCGCTCATCGTCCGCACCGCGTGGGTGTTCGGGCCGGCCGGCGCGAACTTCCCGACCAAGATCCTCGAGCGGGCTCGTGCGTCCGCGGCGATCCAGGTCGTCTGTGACGAGTTCGGGTCGCCGACGTACACGCTCGACCTGGCGGCGGGGATCCTCGGCCTTCTGGGCGCGAGAGCCCGGGGCCTGTTCCATCTGGCCGGCTCCGGTTCCTGCTGCCGCGACGAGATGGCCCGCGAGGTCCTGCGTCTGGCGGGGCTGTCGACGGTGACGGTGACCCCGGTCCCGTCCTCGACGTTCCCGAGCAGCGCCGCGCGCCCGTCCAACTCGGTCCTCGATTGCTCGAAGGCCGCCTCCCTCGGAATCACGATGCCGGAGTGGCATGACGCGCTCGCGCGGTTCATGGGAACGGTGACCGCGTGAGCGTCGGGCACCGGCCGCTGGCGCGGACGTCCGGCGAGTAGCAGACTGTCTACGGCTGTCCCCGATCGAAGGGCTCGTCCGTGTCGGACTCGCGGAGCCACCTGCACGCGGTCATCCTCGCCGGCGGCAGCGGAGCCCGCTTCTGGCCGCTCTCCCGGGAGCTCAGCCCGAAGCAGCTGCTCTCCATCTTCGGCGGGATCAGCCTGATCACGCGAGCCGTCCGACGCATCATGCCGTTCACGGCATGCGACGCCGTGCACGTCGTGACCGGCGAGAACCTCTTCGACGAGCTGCGCAACCATCTGAAGGCGCAGCCCGAGTTCGAACCGCTCGCGATCGACTACATCGTCGAACCGGTCGGCCGCAGCACGGCGGCGGCCATCGCGCTGGCGGCGGCCGTCCTGCTGAGAGACGACCCGGACGCGGTCATGATCGTGCTGCCCTCGGACCACCTGCTCGAGGACGGCGAGGTGTGGGCCGACACCGTGCGGGTCGCGGTGGCGCTCGCCGAGACGGGCTATCTCACGACGATCGGGCTCAAGCCGACGCGCGCCGAGACGGGCTACGGCTACATCCATGCGGGCGACCCGATCCCGGGAGCGTCCGCCGGCCATGCCGTCGGCCGCGAGGTCGTCGAGTTCGTCGAGAAGCCCGACCCGGCCACCGCGGCGGCGTTCGTGGCGGCGGGCACGCACCTGTGGAACTCGGGGATGCTCGTGGCCCGCGCGTCCGTCGTTCTGCAACAGTTGCGCGCCGCCGGTGCCGCAGCGGTCACGCCGGATTCGGCGTGCGGCCGCGCGATCGCCGACGTCGCGGAGGCGATGGCCGCGGTGCCCCGATCCGACTGGCTGACCGACGAGGGACGCGAGCGGTACGGGTCGCTGCCGGCGGTCCCGTTCGACAAGGCGGCCCTGGAGGTGTCGGAGCGCGTCGCCGTCGTGCCGACGGAGATGGACTGGTCGGACGTCGGCTCGTTGCTCGCGGTCGAGAAGCTGGGCACGCCCGACGAGCGCGGCAACGTGCTCGTGGGGCGCGTGTACGACATCGACTCGCGCGACGTGCTCGCGTACTCCGCCGACCGGCTGGTGGCGACGCTCGGGCTGGACGACGTGATCGTGATCGACACTGCGGACGCGACGCTGGTGGCCGCGAGGGACCGCACGCAGGACGTGCGGGTCGTCGTGGACGCTCTGAAGGCCGCCGGCGCGCCGGAGGTCGTCTGTTCGCGCAGCTCGCTGCGGCCGTGGGGATCGTGGACGCTGCTCATGAAGAGCGACCGCTTCCAGATCAAGTCGATCGACGTCCTGCCGGGCCATCGGCTGTCGCTGCAGAGCCACGAGCACCGCAGCGAGCACTGGATCGTGATCGAGGGCACCGCGCGCGTGCGCCGCGACGAAGAGGTGCTCGACATCGGCCCCAACGAGTCGGTCTACCTGCCGGTCGGGACGGTGCACCGGCTGGAGAACCCGGGCGACGCGCCGCTGAAGGTGGTCGAGGTCGCCGTGGGGGACTACCTCGGCGAGGACGACATCGTGCGGTATGAGGACGACTGGGGCAGGCGGGCGTAGCGTGAGCGCGGCAGAGCGTGGGCGGAGGACCGTCGTAGGATGAACCGCGTCGCGGCCTCGGCCCTGCGAGTCGCCTTCAAGCTGCGGTATCGGCGCGAGGCCGTCGAGCGCAGCCGTCGCCGGCGAAACGGCGATACCGGCGTTCCATCGGTCGCCGTCGTCTACGTGTATCCGACCGTCGGCGACGTCGAGCACGACGCCGCCGCGCGGCGGTTCGCCTCCACGTACAAGGAGTTCCCGCCGCTCGCCGAGCATGCCCTTCACGTCGTGTTCAACGGCGCGGAACCATCGTCGGAGAACCTCGCCGTGTTCGCGGGCTTGGAGTTCCAGGCCCATCAGCACGACGACACCGGTTGGGATATCGGAGCGTTCCAAGCGGCGGCGAGCCGGATCGAGTGCGACCTCATGGTCTTTCTCGGCGGCAACAGCTACTTCAAGCGCGCCGGGTGGCTGAAGCGCATGGTCGAGGCGACCCGCGCCCACGGGGACGGGTTGTACGGGGCGTCCGCATCGTACGAGCGAGACCCCCACGTCCGCACGAATGCCTTCTGGTGCGACCCGATGCTGGTGCGCGCCTATCCGCTGCGGGTGCGCACGGACGAGGACCGGTACCGCTTCGAAGCGAGCAGGGTGTCGATCACGCGGATGGCCGCGAGCGTGGGGCTGGGCTGCTGGCTGGTGACGTGGGACGGAGAATACGGGCGCGGCGAGTGGCGGACCCCGCCGAACATCTTCCGCCGCGGAGACCAGAGCAACTCTCTGGCGTTCGACAGCCACTTCGACATGTATGCGCACGCCGGTCTGGTGCAGAAGGCCACATACGAGCAGATGGCAGGCTTCTAAGACCTTCGACGCTGCTGCTCGAGGTCCTCGACCCTCTGCTCGAGCTGTTTGATTTGGCCTGACAGACGACTGAGGAGGTAGATGTTCTCGCCGTCCGACCGGTTCTGAGCATCGGCAAAGGGCAGCAGGACCCTCAGCAAGGCGCGCCGCACGGACGCCAGCCGCATTCCTGGGCGCATGCGCCAAGGTGCCAGTGGGGCCGCATCGCCGGCGAGACTGGGGATCGCCGCCGGCAGACACAGTGCCGTCCGGATCACCGCTCTGATCTCCCCGCGTGTCGGCATGTCGTCAAGCGACCATCCCTGTTCATCGAGGATGTGCTGCCGCCACTGCTCGTTCTCGAACGACAACGTGTCCACCAAGTCGCTCTCGATCTGGGTCACAAGCGATGGAGCCAGGCCGGAGGAGTGGACCGTGGCGAGGACTTCTCGGGCCAGGTACGTGAGCGGCCGGGCAACCTGCTCGTCGGATCGGTTCTCGGGTCGTTCAGGGTCGATTTCTCTGACGTAGGCGGCGGGTGTCTTTGGAATCGTCGCCAGCCGCCTTCGGAGCAGCACCTCGGGGACGCAGAGTGCCTCCCCCATGAGGAGAAGCTCCAACACGAGAAGCGTGTCAGGACCGTACACAGGTCGAAACAGCCGGGTCTTCCTCAGGGCTTCAGGCCTGATGACCGCATAGACGTCCGATCCCATCAGCCTGGACGCCATCTTGTGCACGCGCGCGACCACGTCCATGCCCTCGGTGTCCTGGCCCTCTTCGACCACGAACGCGCCCGCGTCTGTCACGAGTTCGACCTTGCTCCCGCACATCACCGCCTGAGGAGCCCGCTCGAGGCGCTCGATGCACAAACGCGCGAATCGTGGGTCCCAAACGTCGTCGTCAGCCCCCCACATGAAGTAGCGCCCATGGCTCATCTCGAACACTCGGTTGAAGTTCGCCGACGCGCCGATGTTCGTCTCGTTCCGCACAGAGCGGACCCGCTCGTCCTTCGAGGCGTAGCCAGCGCAGATGTCCGGAGTCGTGTCAGTCGAGGCGTTGTCCGAGATGACGAGTTCGAGATCGGTGACATCTTGGGCAAGCAGGGAGTCGATCGCCTCGCTCAGATGACGGGAGCCGTTATGAACGGGGAGTCCGATGCTGAGGAGCGGGGCCATGTGCCCTCCAGTTCCTAGCGCCTCACGATCCGAGCGAACTTGTCGCTACACAGTATGTCGAGAGACGCGAGCCGAGGCGAGGACGAACAGGACTGGTCGGCCTTCCCGAAGGCATCGATGAGCGGCCGCAGGGAGATCAGCGACGACGCCATCGCGGTGAACTGCGCCGCACCGTTCGCCAAGGTGTTCGAGATGATGCGGCGCTTCTCGCTCATGAGGTCCGATCGGGGGAATGCGGGCTCAAGGATATGATGGTGGAGGCGCGCGAACAGCGCCTGAACATGCTAACGCACCGTGATGAGGAGACCGCTCATGGCCAAGCGGGCGCTGATAACCGGCATCACCGGGCAGGACGGCAGCTATCTCGCGGAACTGCTGCTCGGCAAGGGCTATGAGGTCCACGGTCTCGTGCGCCGCGCCTCGACCGAGCCGTTCGCCCGCATCGAGCACATCCGGGACCGGGTCACGCTGCTCTCCGGCGACCTGTCCGACCAAGGGTCGCTGATCGACGCCGTCGAGGAATGCCGCCCCGACGAGGTCTACAACCTCGCCGCCCAGTCGTTCGTGGGCGACTCGTGGAAGGAAGCGGTCTACACCGGCGACGTGGACGCCCTCGGTGTCACGCGTCTCCTCGAGGCGATACGACGCGTCGCTCCGAAGGCGCACTACTACCAGGCCTCCTCGTCGGAGATGTTCGGCAAGGTGTACGAGACGCCGCAATCGGAGACCACGCCGTTCCATCCGCGCTCGCCGTACGGCGTGGCCAAGGTCTACGGCTACTACATCACGCTCAACTATCGTGAGTCCTTCGGCATGCACGCGGGCAACGGCATCCTGTTCAACCACGAGTCACCGCGCCGCGGTCTCGAGTTCGTCACCCGGAAGATCACCGACGGTGTCGCGCGCATCAAGCACGGCGTCCGGACTGAGCTGCGGCTGGGCAACCTGGATGCCCGGCGCGACTGGGGATTCGCCGGCGACTACGTCGAGGGCATGTGGCGCATGCTCCAGCAGGAGAGCGCCGACGACTACGTGCTCGCGACCGGCGAGACCCACAGCGTGGAGGAGTTCGTCGCCGAGGCGTTCTCCCGGGTCGGCCTCGACTGGCGGGACCACGTCGTTGTCGATCAGCGCTTCGTGCGCCCCGCGGAGGTCGACCTGCTCCTCGGCGACGCCGGCAAGGCCGAGCGCGTCCTCGGCTGGAAGCCCCGGGTGGACTTCAGGGGGCTCGTCGACATGATGGTGGACGCCGACATGGAGCGCGTTCGCAAGGAGATCGCGCTCGGCGAGGCCTGAGAATGCCGCGTTCCGCTCTCATCACCGGAGCCGCCGGACAGGACGGGCGCTACCTGACCGACCTCCTGGTCGGCAAGGGGTATCGGGTCTACGGCGTCGTGGGCCCCGCCCCCGGCGACTACGCTCGGTGGGCGGCCGACCGGGCCGACGCCCTCGTGCCGGTCGAGGCCGATCTCTCCGACAGCGCCTCGGTGGACCTCACCGTCCGCGGTACGCACCCCGACGAGGTCTACAACCTCGGCGGTCTGTCCTCGGTGGCCGGCTCGTGGGAACGTCCGGATCTGTACGCCGACATCAACGGCCGCGGAGTGGTCCGGCTGCTGGAGGCCGTTCGCGAGCACGTGCCGTCCGCCGCCTTCGTGCAAGCGTCCTCCGCTGAGATATTCGGGGACCCGCCGCGCTCTCCGCAGGACGAGGCGACGCCGATCGCGCCGACCAACCCGTACGGGGAATCGAAGGCCGTCGCGCACCGGGCCGTCCGGGAGGCGCGCGCATCCGGGCTCCGCGCCTCGAACGCCATCCTGTACAACCACGAGTCGCCGCTGCGGCCCCTCACCTTCGTCACCGCGAAGATCGCGGACGGCGCGGCCCGCGTGAAGGCCGGTCTCGCGGCCGAGCTGCGCCTCGGCAACCTCGACGTCGTGCGGGACTGGGGCTTCGCCGGCGACTACGTGGAAGCGATGTCGCTGATCGCGTCGGAGCCGCTGGCGGACGACTTCGTCGTCGCGACGGGTGTGGCCCACACCGTGCGCGACTTCGCGCGAGCGGCGTTCGCGGCGGTCGGCCTCGACTACCGCGAGTACGTGGTCGTCGATCCCGCGCTCGTGCGCGCGGCGGACGCCACCGCGCTGGTGGGAGACGCGACGCACATCCGCGAGGCGCTCGGCTGGGCGCCGCGGGTCGGATTCGAACGGTTGGTGTCGATGATGGTAGAGGCGGCGGAGCAGCGCCTCGCGCTGCCCTGATCGCGCGGCGCCGAGGCGGGATCGACGGCCGCCTCCGGTATAATCCCCGTGCACAGCCTTCGACAGACCGTGGAGAGACCCATGAAGGTCGTCATCTTGGCCGGTGGGTATGGCACGCGGATCTCCGAGGAATCGGCGGCGCGTCCCAAACCCATGATCGAGATCGGGGAGCGGCCGGTCCTCTGGCACATCATGAAGACGTACTCCGCGCACGGATACGATGAGTTCGTCATCTGCTGCGGGTACCGCGGCTACATGATCAAGGAGTACTTCAGCAACTACTTCCTGCACAACTGCGATGTGACGTTCGACATGCGGGGTGGCGGGATGACCGTGCACCAAGCCTCCGCCGAGCCGTGGAAGGTCACGTGCGTCGACACGGGGGCCGACACCCAGACCGGCGGGCGTCTGTCGCGCGTCCGGGAGTACGTCGGCGGCGAGACCTTCATGCTCACCTACGGAGACGGCGTGGCCGACGTCGACATTCCCGCGCTCGTCGCGTTCCACGAGGCGGGCGGCCGCGTCGGGACGATAACCGCGGTGCAGCCGGCGGGCCGTTTCGGCTCTCTCGGGATCGGCGAGGGGGATCGCGTCGAGCGCTTCACCGAGAAGCCGGCCGGCGATGGCGCGTGGGTGTCCGGCGGCTACTTCGTGCTCGATCCGCCCATCTTCGACTACGTCGACGGCGACGACACGATCCTCGAGCGCGAACCGCTCGAGGCGCTCGCGGCGGACGGCCAGCTCGACGCCTACAAGCACCGCGGCTTCTGGCAGCCGATGGACACGCAGCGCGACAAGCGCCTGCTCGACGAGCTGTGGGCATCGGGACGGGCGCCCTGGAAGGTCTGGTGAGCGCCGTGGGTGAGGGCCCGTTCGACGGCGCGTACGCGGGTCGCACGGTCCTGGTGACCGGCCACACCGGCTTCAAGGGCTCGTGGCTGTCGCTCTGGCTGACCGCGCTCGGCGCCGACGTCGTCGGCTATGCGCTCGAACCGCCCACGGACCCGAGCGCCTTCGAGGTCCTGGGGCTCGAGGAGCACGTCACCGACGAGCGCGGCGACATCCGAGACCTCGAGCGCCTGCGCTCGGTGTTCGATCACTACCAGCCGGAGGCGGTGTTCCATCTGGCCGCCCAACCGCTGGTGCGGCCCGGATACGACCAGCCGGTGCTGACGTACGAGACGAACGTCATGGGCACCGTGAACGTGCTGGAGGCCGTGCGCTCCACTCCCTCGGTGCGCGCGGTCGTCGCGGTGACGTCGGACAAGTGCTACGAGAACCGCGAGTGGGAGTACGCGTACCGGGAGAACGACCCGATGGGAGGCCACGACCCCTACTCATCCTCGAAAGGGTGCGCGGAGCTCGTCGTGGCGGCCTATCGCCGCAGCTTCTTCGCCGACCGGCTCGCACCGCTCGTGGCGTCGGCGCGGGCGGGCAACGTGATCGGGGGCGGCGACTGGGCCGCCGACCGCCTCATCCCGGATTGCGTGAGAGCGCTGTCCGACGGTCTCGAGGTGCTCGTTCGCAACCCGGGTTCCGTCAGGCCGTGGCAGCACGTGCTCGAGCCGCTCGCCGGATACCTGTGGCTCGCCGCGTGCCTTCTCGAGGGCGACCGGTCGCTCGCCTCCGCCTGGAACTTCGGGCCGGGGCCGGCGGGCCACGAGACGGTCGCGGAGGTGGTCGCGGCCTTCGCCGGTTCGTGCGGGAGCCTCGGCTGGAAGACTGCCGAGCCCGCGCCCGGGCGGCCGCATGAAGCCGGCACGCTCAAGCTCGACATCGCGAAAGCCGCGGACGTCCTCGGCTGGCGCCCGGTGTGGGAGACCGGGAAGGCGGTCGAGAAGGCGGCGGCCTGGTATCGCGCGCATCTCGGCGGAGACGCGGACCTGCGGCGGTTCTCGCTGGATCAGATCGCGGAATACGTCTCGGACGCGAGTCTCGCCGGTGTCGCCTGGGCCGCGCGATGAGGATCGTCGCGGCCGACATCCCCGGAGTGTTCGACCTCCTCCCCGAGCCCAAGGGCGACGCCAGGGGGTATCTGGCGAAGACGTTCGAGGCGCCGGTCTACGCCGCGGCCGGACTGGCGACGCGGTTCGAAGAGGAGTTGCACACCAGCTCCCGGCGCGGCGTGTTGCGCGGCATGCACTTCCAGACGCCGCCGGCCGTGCAGGCGAAGGTGGTCTTCTGCGAGCACGGTTCCGTGTTCGACGCGGTCGTGGACCTGCGGCGCGGCTCACCCGCCTTCGGGCGTGCCGTGACGAGAGAGCTCACGGCGGAGTCGGCCAACGGCCTGTACGTGCCCGTCGGTTGTGCCCACGGGTTCGTGGCGCTCAGCGACGAGGCCGTCGTCTCGTATAGGCTCACGGCCTCGTTCTCTCCGGAGGACGACGCGGGGATCCTTTGGAGCTCGGTGGGAATAGCGTGGCCCGTGGAGCGCCCGATCGTGTCGGAGCGCGACGCGTCCTTGCCGGGATTGCGAGACTTCACCACGCCGTTCGTTCTGGAGGCCTGAGCCGAGCCGACCGCCAAGGGCGGACCGCGGCTCGTCGTGACGAAGAGATCGGGGACGCATGAACTGCCGATTCTGCGACGCTCCGCTGTCCGACGTCTTCGTGTCGCTCGGCATGAGCCCGCTGTCGAACGCCTTCCTCACCGAGGACCAGCTCGGCCGCGGAGAGACGTTCTTCCCGCTCGACGTGTTCGTGTGCCGCGAGTGCTTCCTCGTCCAGCTTCCGGAATACGAGAGTCCCAGCGAGATCTTCGGCGACTACGCCTACTTCTCGTCCTACTCCGACGACCTGGCTGGAGCACGCGCAGCGGTACGTCGACGCACATGATCGCCGCTGCTCGGCCTCGACGAGGACAGCCTGGTCGTCGAGGTGGCCAGCAACGACGGCTACCTGCTGCAGTACTTCGCCGAGGCGGGCGTACCGGTGCTCGGCATCGAGCCCGCGGCCAACGTTGCCGAGGCGGCGAGAGCCAAGGGGATCCCGACGCTCGAGTCGTTCTTCGGTGCCGGACTGCGCGGCCCGGCTCCGCGAAGAAGGCACGGCTCGCCGACCTGATCCTCGGCAACAACGTGCTCGCCCACGTGCCCGACCTGAACGACTTCGTGGCCGGGCTCGCGACGCTGCTCGGGCCCGACGGGCGTCGTGACGCTGGAGTTCCCGCACCTCATGAGGCTCATCGAGGGGCTGCAGTTCGACACGATCTACCACGAGCACTTCTCGTACTTCTCGTTCCTGACCGTGCGGCGCGTCCTGGCGGCGCACGGGCTCACCGTCTTCGACGTCGAGGAGCTGCCGACGCACGGCGGCTCGCTGCGCGTCTACGCGCGTCACGCCGCGGACGAGACCCGTCCGGTGACGCCTCGCGTGGCCGAGCTCCTGGAGAGGGAACGCGCGGCGGGGCTCGCGGCCATCGACGGGTATGCGGGCTTCCAAGCCAAGGTCGACGCGGCCAAGCGGGACATCCTGCGCTTCCTGATCGGCGCCAAGGACGAGGGCGCCCACGTCGTGGGGTACGGCGCCCCGGCCAAGGGCAACACGCTGCTCAACTACTGCGGCGTCAGGCGCGACCTGCTCGACTACACCGTGGACATGAGCCCCTACAAGCAGGGTCGCTACCTCCCGGGAACGCACATCCCCGTCTTCGCGCCCGAGCGCATCCGCGAGACCAGGCCCGACTACGTGCTGATCCTGCCGTGGAACCTCACGGACGAGATCGCGCGGCAGCATGCCTACATCGCCGAGTGGGGCGGACGGTTCGTCGTCCCGCTGCCCGAAGTGCGGGTGCTGTAGCGTGCCGCGGCGTGCGCTCATCACCGGCGCGACCGGGTTCATCGGCAGCGCACTCGTCGCCCGGCTCGTCGCCGACGGCTGGGAGGTGCACGGTCTCGTGCGCGAGGACGGGTTGCCCGTGCCGCCGGGGCTGGCCGCTCACGTCATCGACGGGACCACCGAGAGCATCGTGAGCGCGGTCGCCGTCGCGGCGCCGGACGTCACGTTCCATCTGGCCTCGCTGTTCCTCGCGGACCACGCTCCCGAGCAGGTGGAACCGCTCGTCGCCACCAACGTCCTGTTCGGGGCCCAACTCCTCGAAGCGGTCTCGCTCGCGCGATGCGACAAGGTCGTCAACACCGGGACGGTGTCGCAGCACTTCCGAGGCGCCGAGTACGATCCCGCGTCGCTGTACGCGGCGACCAAGCAGGCGTTCGAGGCGGTCGCCGTCTACTACGTGCAGGCGCGGGGCTTCCGCGTGACCACGCTCGAGCTCTTCGACACCTACGGGCCCGACGATCCTCGCCCCAAGCTCTTCAGCCTCCTGCGCCGCGCCGCCCGCACCGGCGAGACGCTCGCCATGTCGCCCGGCGAGCAGCTGATCGACTACGTCTACATCGACGACATCACCGCCGCGTTCGCGCTCGCCGCGGAGCGCTTGCTGGCGGGGGAGGCGATCGGGCACGAGCGCTTCGAGGTGCGCACCGGGGCCCCGCGGCCGTTGCGCGAGATCGTCGAGGTCTACACGCGGGTCGTCGGACGCACCGTTCCGGTGCGATGGGGCGCCAGGCCCTACCGGGAGCGCGAGATGATGGTCCCGTGGAGCGGCGGCGTGGGGCTGCCGGGCTGGCGGGCCACGGTCGGTCTCGAAGACGGTATCCGGCTCATGGAACGCGGGAACGACGCCCACGCCGGCCTGGAGCGGCCGGAGGGCTAGACGGTGTCCGCCCCCAGCGGATGCGGCCGGTCGAAGGGCTCGAGGCGGACCCAGTACGGCTTGCTCTCGTCCACCACGAAGTCCGCCGGCAGCGCGCCGAGCGGTCGCTGGTCCCGCGCGATGCGCCGGTAGTTGAGCGTCTTGAGCTCCAGCTGGGCCGGCGTCTTCACCCTGCCGTAGTGGTAGATGGGCGTCTGCTCCGACACGAGACCGTGTCCGAGCCGCTTCTCCGACATGAGCGCGAACCGCCGGTACAGGCCCTCGTGGACCTTGCGGCGGAATCGATAGCCGTGGCCGAGCCGGAAGACGCGAGTCTGGTAGTCCGGATACTGCCCCGGATCGTAGTGGTCGAAGTCGCGCGCGAACTCGTAGCGTGGCAGCACGATCAGACGGGTGTCGGGAGTCATCATCGAGCGCACCGCGGCGATGTCGGCCGGGAACATGCACTCGTCGCTGTCGAGCATGAACATCCAGTCGTCGCCCCGGCGCTCGGCCGCATCGATGAGCCGGTTGCGGGCGGCCGCGAAGTCCGTTATGGGCCGGCCTTCGTCGCGGAGGACCTCGACGGCTTCGAACGACGGCCCGACGATCGAGAGTACCCGGTCGAGCAGCGGCTCCGCGGCGCGGTCGCTCCTCGCCAGCATCCCCAGGCAGACCTTCATGAACGCCCTCCACGCTCTCGACGTCGACGGCCCCTGTTATGATACGCGGCGTCCCCGCCCGCCGGTGGCCGGCAGGCGGTTCGGGCAGGCGTCTCGGCGGTAGCGGTCGGCAGGCGGGCAGGTGAAGGCGTTGTCGGAGTCGGCACCCGAGCGGTCCGGAGTCCCCTTCGACGGCTCGCCCGGTTTCAACGTCATCGGCTATCTAAGCTCCGCGACGGGTCATGGATCCGCGTCTCGCTCCACGATCGAGCTGCTCGTGTCCCTCGGGCACGCGGTCGCATGCGCGGACATCGACGTCAACGAGGCGCGCCCTCTCTACGGCGCGGAGCCGCTGCCGTCCGGGTGCGCCACGGTGGCGGAGATCGCCGATCTGCCGCACCGGGTCAACCTGTTCCACTTCAACCCGAACGACGCGATGGCCACCGTGGTTCGCTGGAGCGGCCGGACCGGCGCGCACGTGTTCGATCGCTTCAACTGCTGCGTGCCGTTCTGGGAGCTGCCACGCGTCCCGGCCCACTGGGTGCCCGCCTTCGCTGCCATGGACGCGGTGCTCGTCCCCACGGCGTTCGTCGAGAGCTCGATACGCGCCGGCTTCGGGAAGAGGCCGCTGCCTCCGCTGGTGCGCTATCCGCAAGCGGTCGCCCCTCCGCCGTCGGTCCGTGCCGAAAGGCGGCGCTGGCTCGGCGACCGGGTGGACCCGGTCGCGGTGCTGGTCACGTTCGATACCGGGAGCAGCTTCGAGCGCAAGAACCCATGGGGAGCCGTCGAGGCCTTCCGGCGTGCCTTCCCGGGCGAGGAGAGCGCGACGCTGGTTGTCAAGGCCAACAACGCGCTGGTCGGCGGCCGGAGCGCGGAGATGGAGCGCCTGGAGCGGCTGGCGGCGGACGACCCGCGCATCCTGCTCATCCGCGAGACGCTGAGCAGGCCCGACCTGTGGAGCCTGTACGCGTCATGCGACGTCTACCTCTCTCTCCACCGGGCCGAAGGGCTGGGGCTCGGCCCGATGGAAGCGATGAGCGTGGGGAAGCCGGTGGTGGCCACGGCGTGGTCCGGCAACATGGACTTCATGACCGCTGAGAACTCGATGCTCGTGCCGTATCGGCTGGTCCCGGTGCGGAACGTCCAAGGATCGCCGTACGGTGGCCAGACCGGCCAGCGATGGGCGGACGCCGACGTGGACGCCGCCGCGCGTTCGCTGCGCGAGCTCGCGAGCGACGCCGGACTGCGCACGAGCATCGGCGAGCGAGCCCGGCGCGATATCGCGACCCGCGCGTCGTCACCGGAGCGCGCCGCCGCCATCGAGGCCGTCGCTCGGATGGCGGAGCAGGGCCGCGCCTCCTCCGCCGACCATCGCGCGCGGGCCGAGGCCATGCGGACCGCGCCGTACCGCTCGTGGACGGCCGCAGCTCTCGTGCGTCATGCCGCCGGCGTCGTGCTGAGCGCCGTGGGGCTGCGTCCGGCGCGGCGTCCGCCGCGGCTCGTCACGCACTAGGCCGAGCGGCCGCGATCCAGCATCCGCTCGACCGCGCGTTTCGCCGGCCGCAGCCGCTTGATGAGGCCGCGTCGGAGCCTGACGGCCGCGCCGACGTGCAGCGCGTGGCGGAACCGCTCGGTGCGACGCGCGTGCGCCTCGGTGGCGATCTCGCCCGAGTCGCGGATCCGCCGCACCTCGTCGAGCCAGCCGGCTTGCAGGAACCTCGCGCGGGCGGCGTCCATGTCGAGCCTCGCGCGCGCGGCGAGTGCGTCGGCCCGGCCGCGGTCGTCGTAGAGACGGCGAAGACCGGCCGCCGCGTCTCGTATGTCGGGCTCCATCCAGTACTGGCCCGTGCCGATCGCCTCGGGCGCGTACGCCTTGTGCGCGGACACGACCGGCGTCGGCGAGCAGCCGACGATGACCGAGTTCTCCTCGGTCATGAAGTCCATGTTGCCGGACCATCCGGTCGCCACGACCACGGTCCCGACGGACATGGCTTCCATGAGGTTGAGCCCGAGGCCCTCGGAGCGGTGCAGCGAGAGCAGCACGTCGGAGCTCGCGTTGAGCGAGAGCAGATCGGCGTAGGGCATCGACGACTCGATCACCGTGATGCGCGGGTCGTCGGCGACATCGGCGACGAGCGCGTCGATCTGCCCGGCGAACTCCGTGGCGTCCCGGCGATCGGTCATCTTGACGACGAGGCGTGCGCTCTCCGGTCCCACGTCGGGGAACGCCTCGCGGAAGGCCCGCACCGAGCCCAACGGGTTCTTCCGTTCGAACCCGCTGCCGGCGTCCATCACGGTGAGGCACACGAACGCCGAGTCCGGCAGGCCGAAGGCGGCGCGCGACCGCACGACGCCGTCGGGGATGAAGACCGCCTGCGGGTAGTGCGCCACCGGCGTTCCCGGGCACGACGTCGCGACGGCCTCCGCGACGAAGCGGGTGGGCGCGAGGACGAGGTCCATCGCCGCGATCACGTCGCTCCACGTGCCCGGCGGGAGGAGCGGGAGCTCCCAGAAGGGCACCATGAGCCGCAGCCGGTCGGGCGACCACGCGCGGCGCGGCGTCTCCGCCGCGTGCAGCCACAGGTTCGGAGGATTCGTGTGGAACAGGCTGACGTCGTAGCGTCCCGCGGGGTCGTCGCACGCGAGCGAGTCGAACGAACGGTCGTGGCCGGTGCGGCGTGAGCCGGAGTAGAGGTCGACGACGCACGCGTCCACTGCGTTGTGCCGCAACGCGCGGAGCGTGCCGCGCGCGGCCACGGCGAGCCCGAAGTTGCCGGACACGTGCCCGTACACGTTGATGCCGAACGGCCCTCGGCCGGTCGTGTCACCGCTCATCGGAAGCCCGCTCCAACCCTTCGCGCCGGGATGCGGCAGTTCGCACGGGACCGCGGCGCGTGCGCCGTGTGCCCGAATGCTATGTTAGCCGCGACATCGTCGTCGTGGCACGGACGGCATGCAACGCGGGCGCGGCGGCGGTCCCGGCCACGACCGGCGGAAGGGGCACGATGCGCCTCGGCGTCGACATAACGCCGCTCCAGGTGCGCTCGCCGGGCGGCATCGGCGTGGCGACCTATGAGACGCTGCGCGCGCTGGCCGCGCACGGCGGCATCGACATCGTCATGTACGGCCGGTCCGCGCCCGTCGTCCCGTTCTCCGACCGTCCGGCCGACCTCGGGCTGCCGCTCCGCACGGGCTCCGGTCCTCTCTCTCGCGGCGGGAACATCGCGTGGCTGCGGTTCGGCGTGGGGAGCATGCTCGCCGCCGACGGCATCGACGTCTTCTGGGGCACCCGGCATGTGCTGCCGCGTCGCGTCCGGGGCGTCCGCCTCGTCGCGACGCTGCACGACTTCTGGTACGCGCACCACCCCGAGCAGCAGCCCTTCATCAACCGAGCGCTCAACCGCGCCGTCATCCGCGCGGCGATGCGCGACGGCGACGCGTTCACGGCCGACTCGGACGCGACCGCGAACGAGGCGCGCGCCCTGTTCCCGGGCGCGGCCGACCGCATCCGGACCGTGCACCTCGGCGTCGACGCGACCGAGTTCCAGCCCGCCGATCCGGCGGCCGTCGCCGGGGCGCGTGCCGAGCTCGGCGTGGACGGGCCCTTCGTGCTGGCGCTCGATGTCCACAACCCGCGCAAGAACTTCGCCGCCGTGCTCGACGCGATGGCTGCGCCGGGGGGCGCGTTCCCGCCGCTGCGCGTCGTCGCGACGGGGACGCCGCGCTCGACCGCGATGGGGGCGGACATCGCCGCGCGGGTCGAACGGCTCGGGCTGACCTCGCGGGTCGTCTTCGTCGGCGACGTGCCGCTGGAGCGGCTGCGCGCGCTGTACACGGCGTGCGCCGCGTTCGTCTATCCCAGCACGTACGAGGGGTTCGGCATGCCGATCCTCGAGGCCATGGCGTGTGGCGCACCGGTGGTGTGCGCGAACGTCTTCTCGCTCCCCGAGGTCGCCGGCGACGCGGCCCTGAGCTTCGATCCGGCTTCCGTGAGTGACCTCGCGGGCGCGGTGGCGCGCGTGGTCAACGACGTCGCGGTCGCGGAGAGGTTGCGCGAACTCGGGCGGCGTCGCGTCGCCGAGTTCTCGTGGGAGCGGACCGCCGAGGGGATGCGCCGCACCTTCGAGGACGTGCTGGCCGCCGGGCGTCGCCGCGGGGGGCGAGGCTGATGCGCGTCCTGCTCGACTGCCGCATGGCGACGTGGACGGGGATCGGCCGCTACACGACCGGCTTGGCGCGCGCGCTCGCGGGCATGGACGGCGTCGAGATCGTGCAGGCGGTCGAAGCGGGTGTCACGCCGCCCGTCCCCGAGGCGGAGGCCGTGCCCGCGCGCGCCCACGCGTTCTACCCGACGGGCGGCCTCGAGCTGGGGCGGATCGCGGCGCGAGTGGAGCCCGACCTGACGCACTGTCTCCACGTGCCGACGCCGATCCCCGCGCGTCATCCGCTCGCGGTCACGATCCACGACCTCACGCCGTTCACCGTGCCCGCCGTCATGCCGTCGCCGCTCCGGCGGGCCGCGTACCGCGCCTGGAACGCGCGCGCCGCGCACGTCGCCGACGCGCTGCTGGCCAACTCGGAGGCGACCCGTGCCGACGTCGTGCGCTTCTTCCCGGGCGCCGGGGCCCGCGTGAGGGTCATCCCGCACGCGGCCGACGACTTCGCGCGCATCGAGCCGGCGCCGCTGCCGTCCGCGTTCGCGGCGGACGGCTCTCCGTACCTGCTCTCGATGGGCAACACGAAGCCGCACAAGGACCTGCCGACGCTGCTCGCGGCGTTCGCGACGCTCCGCCGGACGCATCCCGCGCTGCGGCTGCTCCTCGTCGGCGCGGACGTGCCCGGCTATGCGGCCTCGGTGCTGGGCGCCGGCCCTACGGCGGAAGCCGTCTCCTTCACCGGCCGCGTCGGCGACCCGGTGCTGAGGGCGCTGTACGAGCATGCCGCGGCGTTCGTCTTCCCGTCACGTTACGAGGGCTTCGGCCTGCCGCCGCTCGAGGCGATGATCTCGGGGACGCCGGTCGTGTGCTCGGACGCCGCCTCGCTGCCCGAGGTCGTGGGAGACGCCGCGCTGCTCTTCCCCGCGGGTGACGCCGGCTCGTGCGCGCGCGAGATCGACAGCGTGCTCTCCGACGACGCCGTCCGGGCACGCCTGGTCGAGGCGGGCGCGGCGCGCGCCCGGCTCTTCACGTGGGAGCGCACGGCGAGCCTGACGCTCGCCGCGTATCGCGAGCTGCTTTCGGGCAGCTAGGTGGCTGCGCGGGCTCCGGGCTCCCGCACGGCGGCACATGGAGCGGGAGCCGCCGCGACATGCGAGAATAGCGCCGTCGAGGAAGCCCCTTCCACAGCGGGGAGAGACGAAGAGGCATGACCATCCGCTCACGGTCGCCGCTCGGATCAGCTTCGGTGGTGGCGGCACGGACGTGTCCCCGTATCGCGACGAGCGTGGCGGGGCGGTGCTGTCGGCGACCATCGACCGCTACGCGTACGCGACCGTGGAACCCGGCGGCGACCGCATCTCCGTCCAGAGCCTCGACTACGACGTGTCGGTCGCCTACGCGCTCGACGAGGAGTTCGTCTACGACGGCCAGCTCGACCTCGCGAAGGCCGTCGATCGACCGGTTCCGCACGGAGTACGGGCTCACCGGCGGCGTGTCGGTCCGCCTCCACAACGACGCGCCTCCGGGCAGCGGTCTGGGCTCGTCGTCGGCGATCTGCGTCGCGCTCGTCGGCGCGCTCGCCGCGCACGCGCGGGTCGGGCTCGACCCCTACCAGCTCGCCGAGCTCGCGTATCGCATCGAGCGTGAGGACGCGGGCATCCGCGGCGGCCGTCAGGACCAGTACGCCACGGCGTTCGGCGGCTTCAACTTCATCGAGTTCGAGCACGGCACGACGGTCGTGAACCCGCTGCGGCTGCGCGACGAGACGCGGTACGAGCTCGAGTACGGGCTCGTCTTCGCCTACGTCGGCGGGCAGCACTTCTCGAGCCGCATCATCGAGGGTCAGGTCGGCAACTACGAGCGTGGACGAGACGTCCGCGGTCGAGGCGATGGACCGCATCAAGGAACTCGCCTACGAGATGAAACGCGCGCTGCTGCTCGGCGACATCGCGGGGTTCGGCGCGCTGCTCGACGACGGCTGGCAGGCGAAGAAGCGCATGGCCGACGGCATCAGCGAACGCGCGCATCGACGAGGTGTACGCCGCCGCCCGCGACGCCGGGGCGCTCGGCGGCAAGATCTCGGGCGCCGGCGGTGGCGGCTTCATGTTCTTCGTCGTGGACCCGGCGCGGCGGTTCGCCGTTCAGGAACGGCTGCGCGGTCTCGGCGCCGAGCCCGTGAACTTCACGTTCGTCCAGGAGGGGATGCGCGCATGGACCGTGTGAGCGGGCCGGACGCCGAGCGCACGCTCGGCGCGGCGATCGCGGAGCACCGCGAGGCGTTGGCCGGGGTCGGGTCGCTGGCGGAGCCGCTCGCCGCGGCCGCCGACGCGATCGCGACGTCGCTCGCGGCGGGCGGGCGCTGCTCGCGTGCGGCAACGGCGGCTCCGCTTCCGACGCGCAGCACCTCGTGGCCGGAGTTCGTCGGCCGCTACCTGAAGGAGCGCGCGCCGTATCCGGCGATCGCCCTGACCGCGAACACGTCGGCGCTCACGGCGATCGGAACGACTACGGCTTCGACGAGGTCTTCGCGCGGCAGGTGCGCGCGCACGGCCGCGCGGGCGACGTGCTGGTCGCGATCTCGACCTCCGGCGACAGCCCGAACGTGCTGCGCGCGGTCGAGGCCGCGCGCGAGTGCGGCATGACGCTCGATCGGTCTCGCCGGCGCGGCGGGCGGCGCGCTCGCGCCGCTGTGCGACATCAGCCTCGTCGTGCCCGCGGCCTCGACGCCTCGGGTCCAGGAGATGCACGCGCTCCTCGCGCACGTGCTGTGCGGTCTCGTGGAGGATGCGCTGTCGTGAGCGATGTGCTCGTGCGGGAGGCGGTCGTGCTCGCGGGCGGGCTCGCCACCCGGCTGGGCGAGCTGTCCGCCGATGTCCCGAAATGCCTCCAGCCGGTGGCCGGCCGCCCGTTCCTCGACCACGTGCTCTGGCAGCTGCGCCGCCACGGTGTGCGCGACGTGGTCCTCGCGACCGGCCGCCTGCACGAGGCGGTGGAGGCGCACGTCGGGGACGGTTCCGCCTTCGGCCTGTCGGTGGCGTACTCGCTCGAGCCGCGTCCCCTGGGAACCGGCGGCGCCGTCGCGCTCGCCGCGCGCCGGCTGCGCGGCGAGGCGTGCTACGTGTGCAACGCCGACAGCGTGCTCGATTGCAACATGACCGCGCTCGCCCTCTCGCTGCGCCGGAGTGCCGACGCGGACGCGGCGATCGCGTTGCGGCGTGTGGACGACAGCGCGCGCTTCGGCTCCGTCACGCTCGGCCCGGACGGGCGCGTGACGGCCTTCGAGGAGAAGCGCGAGCGCGGCCCGGGCCTCGTCAACGGCGGGGTCTACTGCGCGCGCACCGCACTCCTGCGCTGACCTGCCCGCGGAGCCGTGCTCGCTCGAGCGGGAGGTGTTCCCGAAGCTCGTCGCCGAGGGGCGCCTGCTCGGAGGCACCACCGCGGGGTTCTTCGTGGACATCGGGACGCCCGACAGCCTGGCGGAGGCGCGGCGCACGGTCGCGGCGTGGCGGCGCAAGCCCTGCGCCTTCCTCGACCGCGACGGCGTCGTGAACGAGGATGCCGGGTACGTCCACGCGCCGGCGGCGTTCCGCTTCCTGCCCGGGATGCCGTCCGCGATCCGCGCTCTCAACGACGCGGGCTGGCTGGTCGTGATCGTCACCAACCAGGCGGGGATCGGTCGCGGTCTGTACTCGGAGGAGGAGTTCGCCGCCTTCACGGACTGGATCGACGAGCGGCTCGCCGAAGCCGGCGCGCACGTCGACGCGACCTACCACTGCCCGCACCATCCCACCGAGGCGCTCGGCGACTACCGCGTCGCGTGCGAGTGCCGCAAGCCCGCGCCCGGGATGCTGGTGCGCGCCATCGCCGAATGGGAGCCCGACCTCGGCCGCTCCTTCATGCTGGGGGACAAACCCTCTGACATGCAGGCCGCGGCGGCGGCCGGCGTCCGTGGCATCCTGTACGAGGGCGGCGACCTGCTCCGCATCGTCGAGAGGGAAGTGAGCGCATCGTGAGCGCGAGCGACGAGATCCGCTTCGGAACCGACGGCTGGCGCGCCGTCATCGGCGACGGACTTCACCTACGCGAACCTGCGACGGGTCGCGGACGCGACCGGCGCGCGTGTTCGCCGCCGACCATCCCGGAGGGCGGTCTCGTCGGCCACGACACGCGCTTCGAGGCGGCGGCGTTCGCGGCGGCCGCCGCGCGACGTGCTGGCGGGCCACGGCCTGAGCGTGATCGTGTCGGACCGCTACTGCCCGACGCCGGCGCTGTGCTGGTCCGTCGCGCGCGACGAGCGCGCGGTCGGCGGCGTCATGCTCACCGCGAGCCACAACCCCGCCGCGTACCTCGGCTTCAAGATCCGCCTCGAGGACGGCGGCGCCTCGCCGGTCGTCCTTCACGGACCGCGTGGAGGCACGAGCTGCGCGACGGAGCGCGCCCGCGGCAGACGGAGCAGTGGCCGCGGTCGACCTCATGGGCCCGTACCTGGCCGCCCTCGCGTCCTTCGTGGACGGCGAGCTCATCCGCTCGGCGAACCTGCGCGTCGCGGTCGACCCGCTCTTCGGCGCCGGCCGCGGGCTACCTCGCGGACACGCTGCGCTCGCTCGGCGTCGAGGTCACCGAGATCCACGGCGAGGACAACCCCGGCTTCGGCGGGCTGCATCCCGAGCCGATCCCGCCGCACGTCGACGAGGTCCGCGAGCTCGTGCGGGCTGGCGGGCTCGACGCCGCGTTCGTCACCGACGGCGACGCCGACCGCATCGGCGCGTCGGACGCGCGCCGGCGCGTTCGTGAACCCGCATCGCATCATCGCACTCGTCGCGCGTCACCTGATCGAGGACCGCGGCATGCGCGGCCGTATCGTTAAGACGCTGTCCACCTCGGTGATCGTCGACCGGCTCGCCGCCGCGCTCGGCGTCGACGCGTGACGACCACGCCGGTCGGCTTCAAGTGGATCTACGAGGAGATGGTGCAAAGGCGACGTGCTGCTCGGCGGCGAGGAGTCGCGGCGGCATCGGCGTCCCCGCGCACGTGCGCGAGCGCGACGGCCTGCTCATGTCGCTGCTGCTCGCCGAGATGATGGCGAAGCGCGGCTGCGGCCTGGCGAGCCTCGTGGACGACCTGCTCGCGCTCACCGGGCCGATGGAGTACGGCCGCAACGACCTGCGGCTCGATCCCGCCGGTCAAGGACGCGTTCGTCGCCGTCGTGGCCGGACTCTGGCGCCGGAGCGCGTCGCGGGGCTGCCGGTGCAGCGCGATCGTCGCGCGAGGACGGCGTCAAGTTCCTGCTGCCCGACGACGCGTGGCTGCTGCTGCGGGCATCGGGCACCGAGCCGCTCGTGCGCGTGTACGCCGAGGCTCCGTCGGCCGGCGTGGTCGACGAGCTGCTCGCGGCGGGCCGCGCGATGGCCGCAGCCGGGCTAGGCGCGGCGGATGCGCGTCGTCTTCCTCAACAAGTACTACTGGCCCCCGCACCTGGGCGGAGTGGAGCATCACCTGTCGATGCTCGCCGGCGGACTGGCGCGGCGGCCCGACACGCACGTCCGCGCCATCGTCGCGAACGAGGCGCCGCAGACCGTGCGCGAGATACTGGCCGGCGTCGACGTGCTGCGCGAGGGGCGGCTCTTCGCCTACGCGTCGACGCCCGTCGCGCCCGGGCATGAAGACGGCCATCCGCGTGGCCGCCTGCGGATCCGACCGGCCGGACGTCTTCCACCTGCAGTTCCCCTACCCCTGGGGGAGACGAGCTGGCTGCGCGCGGGCGCGCCGGGCCCGAGCGTGCTCACCTACCACAGCGACATCGTGCGGCAGCGCGTCCTGGGCGCCGCCTACGCGCCGATCCTGCGGCGCGTGCTCGAGCGCGTGGACCGCATCATCGTCGGCTCGCCCCCGATGATCGAGCACAGCGAGACGCTCGCGCGCTTCCGTGACAAGTGTCGCGTCGTGCCGTTCGGCATCGAGACGCGGCGCTTCGACCCGGCGCCCGCGACCCTCGGGCGGACGGCGGAGCTCCGCGCCGCGCACGCGCGTCCGATCGTGCTGTTCGTGGGGCGGCTCATCTACTACAAGGGCGCGGAGTATCTCATCCGCGCGATGAGCCGGGTCGACGCCGACCTCGTGCTCATCGGCGACGGCCCGCTGCGCGAGAGCCTGAGCGCGCTCGCGAACCAGGTCGGCGTCGCCGAGCGCGTGACGTTCCTGCCGCCCACCAGCGACGAGGAGCTGGCCGCCTGGTATCGCGCCGCCGCCGTCTTCTGCCTGCCGAGCGTGGCCCGGAGCGAGGCGTACGGGCTGGTGCAGCTCGAGGCGCACGCGTCCGGCACACCCGTGGTCTCGACCGACCTGCCGACGGGCGTGCCCTGGGTGAACCGCGATGGAGAGACCGGGCTCGTCGTGCCGCCGGGCGACGAGGACGCCCTCGCGAGGGCGCTGACGCGGCTGCTGGCCGACGACGGGTTGCGCGCGCGTCTGGGCGAGGACGCGCGCGAGCGTGCGCTCGCTGAGTTCACCGTCGGCAGGATGGTCGACCGCACCGTCGCGGTCTACGATGAGCTGTCCGCCACCTGAAGAGAGCCTGGGTCAGAGACCGGATGTCGCGCTCGAGGTTCATATTCGTCTCGGTGATCGTCGATGCCGTCGCCTACAACGCGGCGGTGCTCGTGGCCTACGTCGCGCGCTTCGGAACGCGCGTGCCCGCGTTCAACCTGCATCCGTTCCTGGTGCTCGCGCCGTATCTGACGGTGCTGTTCCTCGGGTGCGCGTATGTGTACGGCCTGTACCAGCCGGAGAGTGTGGAAGGCCTGTGGCAGGTCGTGCGCGGAGCCGCGATCGCGGCGACGGCGATGCTGCTGCTCACGCTCGGCATCCTGCAGCTGACCGGGGGCACGTTCGACGCCCTGCCGAGGGCCGTCGTGCTGATCGCGTGGCCGTTGCAGGCCGCGCTGCTCGTCGGATGGCGATCGTTGGCGACGCGCGTCACACCGATACGCTGGCCCGAGCAGCGCGTGCTCGTGGTCGGCACGTCGGCGCTCGCGGTCGAGCTCGCGAACGAGCTGGCCCGCCGGTCGAAGTGGGGCTATCGCGTCATCGGGCTGGTCGCCCGCGACGAAGACGCCGGCCTGCTCGCGGGACCGGTGCCCGGCTCGCCGCCCGTGCTGGGGACCGTGGGGTCGATCACGTCGCTCGTGCGCGCGGAGAAGATCGATCGCGTGATCGTGGCCTCGCCCGTCGCGCTGCGGGAGATCGTCGAGGACATCACGCTCAACGGCGAGGCCGACGTCCGTGTCGACGTCGTGCCGGAGCTGTACGAGATCTTCATCGGTGAGGTCGACAGCATCGTCGCCGACATCCCGCTCATGGAGATCACGCACCGTTCCCGTGAGTGGTATGTCGGGCTGAAGCGCATCGTCGACGTCGTCGGCGCCCTCGGGCTGCTCGTCGTGCTGAGCCCGGTCCTGCTCCTCTCGGCGCTCGCGGTGCTGGTCGCGTCCGGCCGCCCGGTCTTCTATTCGCAGGAGCGGCTCGGCCGCGACCTGGCCCCGTTCCGGCTCCACAAGTTCCGCACGATGATCCGGGACGCCGAGCGGGACAGTGGCCCGGTCCTTGCGGATGAGGAGGATCCGCGCGTGACGCCGGTCGGGCGCGCGCTGCGCCGCTACCGGCTCGACGAGCTCCCGCAGCTCGTCAACATCGTGCGCGGTGAGATGAGCTTCGTCGGGCCGCGTCCCGAGCGCGAGTACTTCGTCGAGCAGTTCCTGCGGACGATCCCGGGCTATCGCGAGCGTTTCCGCATCAAGCCGGGAGCGACGGGCCTCGCGCAAGTGAGCGGCGGCTATGCGACGACGCCGGAACGCAAGCTGAAGTACGACCTCATCTACATGTATCATCAGAACCTGCTCATGGACGTCCGCATCGTGGCCGAGACGATCAGAGTCGTTCTCACGGGCCGCGGCGCCCGCTAGAAGGAGAACGCCAGCCGTGGCACCCCCGAAGAAGCAAGGCGCGGCCAAGCCGAAGTCCAAGGCGGCCGCGGCGGCGATCGCGAACCGGAACAAGGGCAAGGGGAACGGCGGCGCGAAGTCGAAGGCGGCGGCAGCCGCCGGCACGGTGCTGCACGCCACGGACGGCATGAGCGACTACCAGAGGCTCGCCTGGTACTGCCTGCTCGCGCTGGTGTTCTTCGTGCCGATCGCGATGAGCAACGCGAACTGGATCCCGAAGATCATCCCGAGCCTTTCGAGCTTCCAGCTGCCGCTCACCTACGACCAGTTCGACATCGTCAAGGTCTTCGTCATGCGCGCGTTCGCGCTGATCGGGCTGGGTGCGTGGTGCTTCGAGTTCTTCTTCCACGGCGGCAAGCTCCGCCGCTCGAAGCTCGACTGGCTGATCCTCATCTTCCTGGGGTGGGTGCTCCTCACCTCGTTCGTGTCGATCTCTCCGGCGACGGCGCTCTTCGGGAAGTACCGCCGTTTCGAGGGGTTCTTCTCGTTCCTGACCTACGCCGTGGTCTACTTCCTCGTGGTCCAGCTCGTGGACCGGCCGAGCAGGGTCCGCATACTCGCGCGGGTGCTCGTCATATCGGGCTTCCTCGTCGCGCTGTACGGCGTCATGCAGTACGTCGGCCTCGACCCGATCAACTGGGGCAGCAACCTGCCCTTCGAGGCGAATCGTGCGTTCTCCACGTTCGGGAACCCGGACCTGCTCGGCGGCTTCCTGATATTCCCGCTGGCGGTGAGCATCTCGCTCGCGCTCTCTGAGCGGGACGTGCGATGGCGCATCTTCTACTGGATCGCCTTCCTCACGACCGTGGCGGCCTGGATCGTCGCGTTCACTCGAGGCGCCTGGATCGGCGGCGCGGTCGCGATCCTCATCGTCATCGTCGCGGCGGTCCTGGCCAGCGCGAAGCTGGAGAAGGTCGACTGGGGCTTCCTCGGCGTGACCGCCGCCGCCGTGGCGGCGCTGATCGCCCGGAGTCTGTCCACCAACAGTCCGGTGATGAACATCGCTTCGCGTCTGAAGTCCATCGCCCAGATCGGCGAGGGCAGCGCCCTCACGCGGTTCGAGATCTGGCAGGCGGCGTGGTCGGCCATCAAGGCGCGGCCGCTGTTCGGGTTCGGCGCGGACACGTTCCGGCTGGTCTTCCCGAAGTACAAGCCGCTGGCGTACGTGAAGGACGCCGGTTACCTGTCCGTGGCCGACAACGTCCACGACTACCCGCTGCAACTCGCGGCGGGCATCGGCATCATCGGTTTCCTGCTGCTCTACGGCCTCTTCGCGTACGCGTTGTGGCTCGGCGCGGGCAACGCGTTCTCGCGCGGCAAGGGCACCGACCGGCTGGTCGTGACCGGGTTCTGGGCGGCGGCGGTCGGCTACATCGTGCACCTCATGACCGGTCTGTCGGTCACCGGCTCGACCGTCTTCCTGTGGATCTCGCTCGCCGTGATCGTCGCGCCGCTCGCGGTGACGGTCGAGCACAAGGTGAGGTCGTGGGGGCCGGCGGTCGCGCTCGCCACGGTCGCCCTGCTCACGGTCGCATGGGGCTACAACCTCGTGTGGGTCGCGGCCGACAACTACTACCTGCGGGGCCAGTTCCCGACGCAGGGCGAGGACCCGATCGGATTGCTGAAGACGGCGATCGCATTGGATCCGTGGAACGACATGTATCGGTCGCAGCTCGGCCAGGCGTACCAGTCGCAGATGCTGTCCTGGCTGAACCAGGCGAGCACGGACCAGCAGGCCGGCAAGGACACGTCGCAGGACCTCGGGCAGGCCAAGACGCTGTACCAGGAGGCGATAAGCGCCTACGACAAGACCATCGCAATGGTCCCGACCGAGTACGACAACTACGTCTTCCTGAGCTCGCTGTACAACCAGGCCGGCTCGTACAACCTCGATCCGAACGCGTTCGCGGATGCGGTCGCGACCGCGGACAAGGGCATCGAGGTCGAGCCCTTCGGACCGGCGGTCAGGCTGCAGAAGGCGCTGGCGCTCGATGCCCAAGGGCAGACGGCGCAGGCGGCCGACCTGCTCGCGCACACCGTGACGATGGATCCCAACTACGCGGATCCGATCTCGTTCTACGCGCAGCTGCTCACCAAGCTCGGTGAGAAGACGAAGGCGATCCAGGAGTACCAGACGGTGCTGAAGATCAAGCCGGGTGACGCGCAGACGCTGGCCGCGATCAAATCGCTGCAAGGGACATCGAGCGTGCCGGCAACGAAGTAGCGCCCGCCGACGACGATCGAAAGGCACCATGGCGCGTCTACCTGAACAGACGATCGGCCGACTGCCGACGTATCTGCGCTGCCTGAACCAGGCGCGCTCCATCGGACTGACCGTCATAAACTCGCTCGCTCTGGCGCAGATGGCGGGTACGAACGCGGCGCAGGTGCGCAAGGACCTGAGCTACCTCGGTGAGCTCGGCGTGCGGGGGATCGGCTACGACGTCGCCGCGCTGTCCGCCCACATCGCGAAGGTGCTCGGCCTCACCGAGTCCCGGCGCGTCGCGATCGTCGGCTTCGGGCGACTGGGGAGCGCGCTGGTCGGTTACCCGGGCTTCGCCGACCGCGGGTTCGTCTTCGCGGCGGCGTTCGACACGGACCCCCTCGTCGTCGGGACGACGGCAGGCGACATCACCGTGAGTCCGATCGAACGCATCGAGGGAGAGCTCGCCGAGCGGCAGATCGAGATCGCCGTCCTCACGACGCCTTCCGGCGTCGCACAGGAGATGGCGGAGCGGGTGCGGGCCGGCGGCGTCCGCGCGATCCTGAACTTCACCGCGACACGCGTCGAGCTGCCGGCCGACTGCCGCGTGCGCCCGGTCGACCTCGCCTCGGAGCTACAGGTGCTCTCGTTCCATCTCGCCCGCATGGCATAGGTCATCCCGCGTGGCAAGGTCTCGGTCGGAGAGCTGTCGGAATCCTCGGTACGATCGTACCTAGTTTTGCGAGGAACCGCAGACAGGACCCCTGTTTCGGGGGTCCGTCTCCGAAGCGACAAGGCGATCAGATGGTCTATCTGCGGGGGGCGACGCCCACCACACTCGAGGCACTCCTCGGCGCGCGGATCCGATCCGCAGTCTTCGCTCGGATCTTCGACGACCGGCTGGGAACGCCCTGGCTGCGGGAGGTCTACCGGAGCGCGCACAGCGCGTCGGGCGCCCGACGCGAGCTGGATCGACTGGTGAGGATCGGCCTGGTCCGCATCCGTCGGGCGGGCGGTGCGGCATTCTTCGACGTCGTCGAGACGCATCCGCTCGCCGCACCGCTCCGCGATCTCGCCCGGGCCTGCGCTCAGCTGGACGAACTCCACCGGACATCGGACGGACTGCGGAATCGTGCGACGACGGTGCTATAATCCCTGCTCGCACGCCGTGTCCGCGGCGGCGGTCACCAACGGACGGCACACGAAAGGACGGAGATGTCGCGCATCGATCTCGTGCTGCTCCACGCGCCCTCCGTCTACGACTTCCGCGAGCGTTCCATCATGTCCGGTCCCGTCTCGGACATGGTCCCTTCGACTCCCGCGTTCGAGATGTATCCGCTCGGCTTCACCACCATGGCCGACTACCTCGAGCGTCACGGCTTCGAAGTGCGCATCGTCAATCTCGCCGTGCTCATGCTCAACCGGCCGACGTTCGACGTGGAGAAGGCCATCCGCGAGATGGACCCGGTCGCGTTCGGCATCGACCTTCATTGGATGCCGCACGCCCACGGTTCGGTCGAGATAGCCAAGCTGTGCAAGAAGTACCACCCCGACACGCCGGTCATCTTCGGCGGGCTGACGTCGACCTACTTCCACGAGGAACTGGCCTCGTACCCCGCGGTCGATCACGTCCTGCGCGGAGACTCCACCGAGGAGCCGCTCCGCCGGCTCATGACCGCGATCCGCGGACGAGGGAGCGTGGCCGACATCCCCAACCTCACGTGGAAGGGGCCGGACGGCTCCGTCAACGTGAATCCGCTGACGTGGGTGCCGCCCGACATGAACGGCATCTCGCTCGACTACTCCTACGCCATGCGGGGCGTGATCCGCTACCGCGACATGGTCGGTTTCGTTCCGTTCCGGAGCTGGCTGAGCTACCCGGTGTGCGCGAGCCTGACCAGCCGCGGCTGCACGCACGATTGCGCGACCTGCGGCGGCAGCGCCTACGCGTTCCGGACGCATTTCGGCCGCGACCGCATCGCCTTCCGCGACCCCGAGCTGCTCGTGCACGACATCGCGCACATCCAGAAGTTCATCCCGGGCCCGATCTTCGTGCTGAACGACTTCCTCCAGGCCGGTCCCGACTACATCGACGCGTTCGTTCGCGGCCTCGGAAGGATCGGCCTGCGCAACCCGATCGGCTTCGAGTTCTTCCGGCCGCCCGACGAGGGCTTCTACGCGTTCCTCGACGAGCATCTGCCGGACTACTCCGTGGAGATCTCGGTCGAGAGCCACGACGACGCCGTCCGCGCCGCGTTCGGCAAGCGCCACTACACGATCGACGGACGTCGAGGAGTCGATCCGCGCGGCGCTGCGGCACGGCTGCAAACGCTTCGACCTGTACTTCATGACCGGGATCCCGTCGCAGACCGCGGCGAGTGTGCTCGAGACCGGCGACTACGTGCGCGGGCTCTACGAGCGCACCGGCAACGACGCGCGGCTGCTGCCCTTCATCTCGCCGATGGCGCCCTTCCTCGACCCGGGCAGCAGAGTGTTCGACGATCCCGCGGCGTACGGCTACACCCTTCGCGCCCACACGCTCGAGGAGCACCGGCAGCTGCTGCTCCAGCCCTCGTGGCGCGCACATCATGAACTACGAGAGCGCCTCGCTGTCGGCCGCCGAGCTCGTCGACACGACGTACCGTGCGGCCGTCGACGTCAACCGCGCGAAGGCCGAGGTGGGAGCGATCGACGCCGCCGTCGCGGCGCGGACCGAGCGGCGGATCGGCGAGGCACGCGGGGTGATGGCGCGCATCGAGGAGATCGTCGCGGGCGATCCGCTGCCGCGCGCGGGCCGTCTCGAGGCGTTCAGGCACGAGATCGATCGCCTCAACGAGTCGACCGTGTGCGAGAAGAGCGAACTCGAGTGGCCGCGACAGGCACGGCCGTACCACGTGCTGAACGTCGCGAAGCTGTGGTTGCGCGAGAACGTGGCGATGCTCGTCGGAGGGCACCGAACGGGACCGGCGACACCCGCCGACGTGGCGCAGGCGCCCGCGGACTCGCCGCCCGTCGAGCCGGCACCGCCCGTCGAGCCGGCGGTCGAGCCCGCCGCGGGGAGCTGACGTGGCCGGGGAACCGCGCGACAACGTCGGGTCCGGGCTGACGAACACCGAACGCGTGCGCGGCATCTTCGCGCGCATCGCGCCGGGCTACGACGCTCTTCAACGCGCTCGCCTCGTTCGGGATCGACCGCGCGTGGCGCCGCGATGTCGTGCGGCAGGCCGCCCTGGCGCCCGACCTCGCGCGTCCTCGACCTCGCCGCCGGCACCGGCGACCTCGCCCTCGCGCTCGCGCGTGCAGAGGCGTGCCCGCCGAGGTGCTCGGCACCGACTTCTCGCCGGAGATGCTCGAGGTGGCGCGCCGCAAGGCGCGCGGCTACGCCGGACGGCCGCGGCTGTCGTTCCAGGTCGAGGACGCGCAATCCCTCAGCCTGCCCGACGCCTCGTTCGACGTCGTGACGGTCGCCTTCGGTGTGCGCAACTTCCCCGACCGCGCCGCCAACTTCCGCGAAGTGCTGCGCGTGCTGCAGTCCCGGCGGCCGCTACGTGATCCTCGAGTTCTCGCGGCCGCCGTTCGCGCCCTTCCGGTGGCTGTATCACGTCATACCTGACCTTCGGGATCCCGCTGCTCGGCGGCGTGCTGACGGGCGACCGCGCCTCGTTCGTCTACCTCAACCGGTCGATCCGCTCGTTCCCGGCCCAGGAGGCGCTCGCCGACGAGCTGCGCCGGGCCGGCTTCGCTCGCGTCACGTGGCGCGACCGGACGTTCGGCGTCGTGGCGATCCACGTCGCCGTGAAGTAGGAGGCCGGCGCCCGGACGGTCGTCGCCGCCGTTCCGCTCGCACGGCGGGCCGTTTCCGGGGCCGCGCGCGTGGCGCCTCGCGACGAGCGGGGAGGGCCGCCGCGAGCGCGGTACACTTGTCGCCGAGTCGTGCCCGGCCGTTCCCGGAGGTCCCCTTCATGCTGCTGTGCGCCAAGTACGTGATCCCCGTGTCGTCCTCGCACATCGAGGACGGCGCCGTGCTCGTGCGCGACGACCGCATCGTCGACGTGGGCCAGAGGACGGCGCTCGAAGAGGCGAACCCGGAGGAGACGGTGCGCGACTTCGGCCTGGCGGTCCTGATGCCCGGCTTCGTCGACCTGCACACGCACCTCGAATACGCCGTCTTCCGCGGGGCCGTCGACGACGTGCCGTACACCGCGTGGAAGATGCAGGTGCAGCAGAAGGGCGGCCGGCTCACCGCCGCCGACTGGCAGGACTCGGCGGTCCTGGGAGCCATGGAGTCGGTGCGGAGCGGCATCACCACGATCGCCGACATCACGAACTCGGGTCATTCCACGCTGGCCGCGAAGGCCGCGGGGCTTTCCGGCGTCGTCTATCGCGAGGTGTCGACGATGGACCGGTCGCGCGTCGCGTCGCACATGACGCGGGCCATCTCCGACATCGAGGCGTGGACGGAGCTCGTCGCCGGGTCCCCGATCGACATCGGCATCGCGCCGCACTCGCCGTACACGTGCCATCCGACGCTGTTCAAGGCGGCGGCCCAGCTCGCCATCGAGCGCGGTCTGCCGGCGGCGATCCACCTCGCCGGGTCGCGCGACGAGTACGACTTCGTCCGCTACGGCTCGTCGAACCTGGCGCAGGACTTCCGCGAGCAGTCGGGCTGGCACGACGTGGCGTGGATGCCGACGGGTGTCAGCCCCGTGCGCTACGTGCTGCAATGGGGTCTCTTCGACGTCCCGCGCCTGCTCGCGGTCCACTGCGTGCAGGTGGACGAGTCGGACGTCGAGGTGCTGGCCGACCGGCACGTCGCGGTGGCGCACTGTCCCCGCTGCAACGCGAAGCTCGGCATGGGGATCGCGCCGTTGCGCATGATGTTCGAGCACGGGCTCACCGTGGGCATCGGCACCGACTCGCCGGCGTCGAACAACACCGTCGACCCGTTCGACGAGATGCGCATCGGGCTGCTGTTGCAGCGCGGCATGAGCACGGAGAGGGACTTCTTCCGGTACTTCACGGCGCGCACGTTCGTTCGGCTCGCCACCATACACGGCGCCCGGGCCCTCGGGCTCGAGCACGAGATCGGTTCGCTCGAAGCCGGCAAGCGTGCCGACATCGTCGCGGTCGACCTGTCGTCGAGCCACATGGTGCCCACCGCCGACCCCTACAGCGCGCTCGTGCACACGGCCAACCAGGAGAACGTCGTCATGAGCATGGTGGCCGGCGAGACGTTGTTCGACGAGGGCCGCTACCTGACGGTGGACGCCGACCGCGCGCTCGCCCGGGCACAGGAGATCCGCGTCAAGCTGCGTTCCTGAGGGCCCGCCCGGATCGCGGCGGCGCGTCGTTCGGCAGGGTTGTTGCTCGTGAGTGGGGTGCGCGGAACGGGACGCGCGCGCTATAATCCGCCCGTTTGCGAAGGCCGCTCCCATCAGGGGCGACGCGTGCGAAGCCCCTCGATATGGTGTGGAAAGGCAGGAACGGGACCGATGAGCGACGACGATTTCTTCTTCGACGAGGAACCCGGCTCGCAGCCTCCGAAGAGTCAGAGGGGTCGGAAGCCGGCTCCGAAGGCGCCCGCGGCGCCCGCGAAACCCGCGGCGAAGCGCACGAGCGCATCGGCGACCTCACGGCAGGCGGGCGGTGCCCCCGCCGCGCGTCGCGCTCCCGCGTCCCGCCAGGCCCCGGCCGCTCGCGCGACCGCTCCGGCTCCCGCGGCGCCGCCGCAGTTCTTCGACCGCTCGACGACGTACGCCATCGCGGCGCTGATCGCCGTCATCGGCCTGCTCGTGGGCATCCTGATCGGCTACTGGCTGGGCACGATGCCCGCCCAGCAGGCGACCACACCGACCGCGACGCCGTCCACGACGACGCCGTCGAGCGGCGGCAGCGTCCAATTGCCGGCCGGTCACCCGCAGGTGACGATGCCGGCGACCGCCACGCAATAGCGACATCCCGGAGGCGCCGCGCGCCTCTCGCACGACCACAGTTGGAGGATCCGCATGGCTATCGACAAGAGTCACACGCCGCCGTGGGTGAAGGCGGTCATCATCATGATCTGCATCGCGTTCGTGGCGATGATCGCCGGCTCCGGGCTGCTGTCGATGGGCGGGAGCACGGGCGGGACCGGCGCGACCGGCTCGACCTCGACGACCGACACGCTCAACGCGATCGCCGCTCAGGCGCAGCCGGTCATCGACGCGGTCGACACGTCGCTCACCGCCCAGCCGAAGAACTACGACCTGCTGCTCGACCAGGCGCAGAACTACTACGACTGGGCGTCGCAGGTGCAGCAGGCGACGAAGGGGAAGACCGGGCAGGACACGCCGATCTGGGCGAAGGCCCTTCCGTACTACCAGCGCGCGGTCGCCGCCACCAAGTCCCCCGACCCCGGCGTGCTCACCGACTACTCGGTCGCGATGTTCTTCTCCGGAGAGACGACGACGGCCATCTCGTTGGGCAAGCAGATCGAGTCCACGACGCCGACGTTCACGCCCGTCGTCTACAACCTGGCGATCTTCTACCTGGACCAGGGCGACAACACGAGCGCCAAGGCGCAGCTGCAGCAATACCTCAAGCTGGCCCCGAGCGGGCAGGACGCCGCGAACGCGCAGAGCATCCTGAAGTCCCTGCCGTAAGGGAGGGCAGCTCGTGGCGCGAAGCCGGTGCGGTGCCGACGCGCCGCGCTCAGACGGGCCGCTGCGTCTCCTTCAGCTTGTCGAGCGCTTCGTCCAGCGTCGCGGCCGTCGTGAAGATGCCCGACAGGCGCGTGATCTCCAGGATGCTGTTCACGGTCGTGTTCGTCACGATCGCGAGGCGCCCGCCGGCGGACGAGTACTCGCGCGACAGGCTCAGCAGCAGTCCGAGACCCGAGCTGTCGAGGTAGTCGAGCCCTGAGAAATCCACCACGGTCGCGGGCGGTGTCGCCTTCAGGATCCGGTCGATGTACATCCTGAAACCGGCGCATTCCGCGTAGTCGAGCTCTCCCGAGACGGTCAGGATCCAAGCGTCGTCCCGTTGTTCCAAGGCGATCGAGGCGGGCATTTCGTCTCCAGGGTCGGTTCGCGACAGGGGCTCTGGCGGGATATATCCCCTATCGGGGGCAGGCCGCTCGCTCTCGTCCATCAGACGGGTGCATCACGGCATGTGCGTATGGCGCTACAATACACATCTGCACAGGGTCCCCCCAAGCCATATCAGGTCGTCTCGACGTGAGGGAGTGGAGCGCGGTGGATCTTGACATCAACACGATCCGTGAGCGGGAAACGTGCGTCATCACAGTCGACGGTGAGGTCGACGTCTACACGTCTCCGTCGCTCAAGCAGGCGCTTGTGAGCGCGTCCGACGATGGTTGCGCCACGATCATCGTCGACATGGACCGCGTGTCGTTCATCGACTCGTCCGGCCTCGGCGTGCTCGTCGGAGCGCTGCGGAGGATGCGCGAGGCTTCGGGCGAGCTGAGGCTGGTCATGAGCCGCGACAACCTGGTCAAGATCTTCCGCATCACCGGACTCGACCGAGTCTTCCCGATGTATTCCACCGTCGCAGAAGCCCGAGAGGCGTAGCAGCGCGTGTTCTCATTCGGCAGCTCTGAGATCGCCATCCTCGTCATCGTCGCCCTGCTGCTTTTCGGACCCGACAAGATCCCGCAGCTGGCGCGAAGCGTCAGCCGGTTCATGCGCGAGTTCAACAAGTACAAGAGCATCTTCGAGTCGACGCTGCGCCAGGAGATCTACGAGGCCGACCCGCCGAAACCGGACACCACGCCGATCGCGGACCGCATGAGCAGGGCGGTCGGCGCGACGTCCGCGCTCGCCGACGAGAAGGACGCCGCGCCTGCGGACCCCGTCGGGCTCGCGACCGCGGACCCGCCCGCGCCCGCGGACCCCGTCGGGCTCGCGCCCTCGGACCCGCCCGCGACCGCGCTGTTCGACGCGCCGGAGCCGGCGATCCCCGTGATCGTGCCCGCCGAGCGAGACGAGGAGGAGCAAGGCTAGGCCTCGCGCCGCTCCACGCCTTCACACGCCGTGCCCATCGGACCCGCCCGCATGCCCCTCCTGCAGCACCTGAACGAGCTGCGCAAGCGCCTCTGGATCGTCGTGCTGACGATCGTGATCGGCATCATCGTCCTGTACTTCTTCACGGACCCGATCATGCGGTTGCTGCTCGCGCCGGTGGCGTCCTCGCTGCGGATCAAGCCCATCGTGCTCACGCCTCTCGACGCGCTCGGTGTGCGCATCCAGCTCTCATTGTGGGCATCGGTCATCCTCACGAGCCCGATCTGGATGTGGCAGATCATGGGCTTTCTGCTGCCGGCGCTGAGGCCACGCGAGCGCAAGTTCGTGGTGCCGACCTTCATCGCGATGGTCGCGCTGTTCCTCGCCGGTGTCGCGCTGTGCTACTTCGTGATCATCCACTACAGTTTCGCGTGGCTCATCGGCCAGGCCGGCACGACGATGACGAGCATGCTGACGGCGTCCGACACGATCACGGTCGTCGAGTTCTTCCTGCTGGCGTTCGGCATCGCATTCCAAACGCCCGTCGTGATCTTCTACCTCGTCTACTTCGGGATCGTTCCGTACAAGAAGCTGCGCGGCGGTTGGCGCACGGTGTACTTCGTGATCTGCTGCGTCGCCGCGTTCATCACGCCGGACTGGTCCTGGGTGACGATGACTTCGCTCGCGGCGTCGATGATCGTGCTGTACGAGGGCTGCATGGCCGTGTGCCGGATCGTGCTGAGCCGGCGCATCAAGCGGCAGCAGGCGGAAGAAGACGGCGTCGACGTCGCTCTCGAGGAAGACTAGCTCGCGTGCATGAGATGGGAGTCACGCAGGAGGTGCTGCGCGCGATCACCGAAGCCGCCGAGGAGGCGGGAGCCGTGCGCATCAACTCGGCCCGCGTGACGATCGGCGAGCTGACCGACATCGTTCCGGACGCGCTCCTGTTCGCGTGGGAGGCCCTCACGCCCGGGACCCTCGCCGAGGGGGCCGTCCTCGAGATCCGCGAGACCGGCGGTCGCTCCATCTGCCTCGTCTGCGGCGCCGAGTTCGATCACGACCGATTCGACCGCCGGTGCACGAGCTGCGGATCGTTCGCGACGCGGGTCGCGAAGGGCGACGAGCTCACCATCGACAACATCGACGTGGAGCTTCCCGGCTCCGAGCCGGGCACGCCGGGCGCGGCCGGCGATGACGACCGAGCGGAGGGGTAGCGTGGAGATCGACCTGTCCCGCCCGATACTCGCGCGTAACGACGCGCTCGCGGCGGCGAACCGTGAGCGGCTCGCCACGGCCGGCGTGTTCGCGCTCGACGTGCTCGCCTCGCCGGGCTCGGGCAAGACGACGACCATCCTGGCCACGATCGCCGCGCTCCGCGAGCGCTATCGCATCGCGGTGGTCGAAGGCGATATCGCGAGCCGGGTCGACGCCGAGAAGGTCAAGGCGCACGGCATCCCCGCGGTGCAGATCAACACGGGCGGCGCATGCCACCTCGAGGCGGACATGGTCTCGCGAGCGTTCGACGCGCTGCCGATGGACTCCCTCGACCTCGTCATCCTCGAGAACGTCGGCAATCTCGTGTGCCCCACGGAGTTCGATCTCGGGCAGGCCGCGCGTGTGGTCATCCTCTCGGTGCCCGAGGGGGACGACAAGCCGCTCAAGTACCCGGGCGCCTTCTCGATCGCCGACGCGGTGCTACTCAACAAGGTGGACGCGTTGCCGATCTTCGACTTCGACGAGGCCGCCTTCACCGCGTCGGTGCGCCAGTTGAACGGCGCGGCGCCGATCTTCCGCATGAGCGCGAAGACCGGCGAGGGCGTCGCCGAGTGGGCGGAATGGCTCGCGTCGCGCGCCGAGGACGCGAAGGCCCGGTAGACGGCCCGCCCGCCGCACCCCTTGACAGCCGCGGCTACGATGTAGGGCGTCGTATCGGCCCGACTCCCCAAGGAGGCGGCGTGGACCGCAGCGAAGCCCTCGCGCTCGTCACGTCACGTATCCCGCAGCGCAACCTCGTCAACCATTCCGTCGCGGTCGAGATCATCATGGAGGCGCTCGCACGCCGCCTCGGCCTGTGCGACGACGAGGTCGCAGCGTGGACGCTCGCCGGCCTGCTGCACGACCTCGACTACGCGGAGACGGGCGAAGACCCGGCGCGGCACGGCCTCGTGACCGCCGAGGAGCTGCGCGGCGTGGTGGACGACCGCATCATCCACGCGATCCTCGGGCACGCCGGCAAGGCGCCCCGGGAGTCGCTCATGGACAAGGCCCTGTATGCCGCCGACCCGACCACCGGCTTCATCGTCGCGGCCGCTCTCGTCCGGCCCGACAAGGACATCCGCGCCGTGGAGGTCCGGAGCTTGCTGAAGCGGTGGAAGGAGAAGGCCTTCGCCCGCGGCGCCAGCCGCGAGCAGATGGACACCTGTACAGATTTCGGTTTGACGCGAGAAGAGTTCCTCGCGCTATCATTGGCGGCCATGCAGGCCCGGGCAGGCCGAGATCGGCTTCGCCTGAGGCGCGATCCGTCATCGCAGGCGGGCCGCGTCGGGCGCCGGCGCCGCCGTCACCATCGACGTTGGGACAAGCAGGATGCGACTCGTCGTCTCCGAGAAGAACATAGCGGCGAAGCGGATCGCGGAGATACTGGCGGTCGGCAAGCCGAAGGCCGACAAGGTCTACACGACGCCGGTCTACACGTTCCGGCGGGATGGGGAGGATTGGGTCTCCATCGGCCTCAAGGGCCACATCATGGAGGTCGACTTCCCCGAGACCGCGTCGCGTGCTGGCGGGGACGGGGAGACCGTCACGCTGAAGAAGTGGTCGCTCGAATCGCTCCCGACGCTGGTGGCGGCGCCCATCCTCAAGCTTCCCGCCGAGAAGGGCATCATCCAGTCGCTGAAGAGCCTGGCCCGCAAGGCCGACGACGTCATCATCGCGACGGACTTCGACCGTGAGGGTGAACTCATCGGGGCCGACGCGCGCGACGTCGTGCGCGAAGCCAACGCGGACGTGCCCGTGTCGCGCGTGCGCTTCTCGGCGATCACCAAGGACGAGATCGAGCACGCGTTCGCGGAACAGAGCGAGATCTCCGAGCCGCTCGCGCAGGCCGGCGAGTCGCGCCAGGACATCGACCTCGTGTGGGGCGCAGCGCTCACCCGCTACATGACGCTCGCGCTCCAGACCAAGACGCGCCGGCCCTTCGGGGACGTGCTCTCCGCCGGCAGGGTGCAGACGCCGACCCTCAAGCTGATCGTCGACCGCGAAGCCGAGCGCTCGCGCTTCGTCCCGGAGGACTACTGGACCGTGAAGGGCTCCTTCGAGGCGGGAGGGGAGGCCTTCGTCGCCTCCCACGCCACCGAGCGCTTCAAGCGTGAGGACGACGCGAAGGCGGTGCTCGACGCGGTCGCTTCCGCCACGCACGGCGCCGTCGTCGACGCGACGTGCACGAGACGCAAGGTCGAACCGCCGGCACCGTTCAACACCACGTCGCTCATGGCGGCCGCGGCCTCCGAGGGTGTCTCGCCGGCGCGGACGATGCAGGTCGCGGAATCGCTGTACATGAGCGGCCTCATCTCCTACCCGCGCGTCGACAACACCGTGTATCCGCCCAGCCTCGACCTGCGCGGGCTGCTCGCCACCCTTTCCGAGGTGCCGGCGTACCGCGAGCACGTGAAGCGGATCCTCGCTCATGGCCGGCTCACCCCCACGCGCGGGAGCAAGGAGGCGACGGACCACCCGCCGATCCATCCGACCGGAGCGGCGGGTGACGGCAAGCTCGAGGGGCAGGCGCTCAAGATCTACAACCTCGTCGCGCGCCGCTTCCTCGCCACCCTGTCGGCGCCGGCCTTCGTGGAGGCCACGCGCGTCTCCATCGACGTCGCCGGGCAAGGATTCGCGGCGAAGGGCGACGTCGTGGCCGAGCCCGGGTTCCGCGCCATCTACCCGTACGGCCTCAAGAAGGACGAACATCTGCCGCCCATGGCCCAGGGGGACACCGTCAGCTTCCTCGGCGCCACGATGGACGCCAAGCAGACGCAGCCTCCCGCCCGCTACAGCGCCGGCAAGCTGATCCAGGAGATGGAGCGGCTGGGCCTCGGCACCAAGGCGACCCGCCACGACATCATCCAGACGCTCGCCGACCGGAAGTACGCGACGGGCGACCCGATCGAGCCGACGTGCAAGGGCATCCAGGTCATCACCGCGCTCTCCGAGTACGCGGAGCGGATCACGACGCCGGACATGACGAGTGAGCTCGACGCGGAGATGGACGCGATCGCGGAGGGGCGCGACACGCGCGAGCGCGTCGTGGAGCACTCGCGCAAGCTGCTCGGGGGCGTGATGACGGTGCTGCTCGGCAACGTCGAGCAGGTCGGCGAGGAGCTGAAGAGCGCGACGGACGAGGACGCGAAGGTGGGCAGATGCCCGGTCTCCGGACACGACCTGTCGATCAAGTTCTCGCCGAAGACGCGCAGCTACTTCGTCGGCTGCATGGGATATCCGGAGTGCTCGCAGACGTATCCGCTGCCCAAGAACGCCAAGTTCGAGGCGGTCGAGGAGGTCTGTCCGGTCTGCGGGACGCCGCAGGTCAAGGTCATCCAGTTCAAGAAGCGTCCGCGCCTCATGTGCCTGAGCCCGGACTGCCCGACCAAGAAGGGCCCGGAGCTCGTCGTGGGCGCGTGCCCGGACTGCGGCGGTGAGCTGAAGGTCCACTACTCGCAGGTGGGGACCCGGTACGTTCGATGCGCGAACTTCGACGCGAAGACGCACCCGGTGAGCTACCCGCTGCCGCAGAGCGGCGACATGCAGGCGACGGGCGAGGTGTGCGACGCGTGCGGCGCGCCCAAGGTCGTCATCACCACGCACCGCGGGCCGTGGAAGGTCTGCATCGATCCGGACTGCCCGAGCAAGCCGAAGACCGAGCACAACGGGCGTCGCGGCGGCCGCGGCGCCGGCGCGGCACCGAAGCCGGGGCGCAAGGCCACCGGCGGCGGAGCGCGACGTTCCCGCTCGAACGGGTAGTGTAGACTCGCCGTCGGCCGCCACGGGGGCATCGTGCCCGGCCGGCGGGAACGGCGTTCCTACCGAGGGGTCAGCGTGAGGGTAGCGGTCGTCCAGCACCGGATCCGTACGCACGAACGCATGGACCTGGCAGCCATGTTGGCGCTCACCGAGCGGGCAGCCGAGGACGGCGTCCAAGTCGTCGTCTATCCCCGCGTGCCCGGGTTGAACGCCGGCAGCTCGCTGCTGACCGCGTTCTACCGCAACGTCGAGGAGCGTGCGCCGGGCGTGTCCTGGGTGCGTCCGGGGCTGCGCTACCAAGGCGGAGAGATGGCGGCCCACGCCACCGCGCTCGGGCGCACGGTCGTGCTCGAAGGGGACGACTGCGTCGACCCCGCCCTCTTCCCGCGCGTGCAGGCACTCGACGCCGACGCGCTCGTCTGGCTGTTCACGGGCGAGGATGCCCTGCAATCGGAAGCCGCGCTCGAGCTGGCGCTCGAGGCGAGCCAGACGCTCTCGCCCCTCGTCGTCATCGCCGCCGTCACCGGCGCCGCACGAGGCGTGCAGGCGCACGGCACGGCCGCCATCGTTCGGCTGGGCGAGATAGTGGGCGAGGGAGGCGAGGGGGAGGACCTGGTGATCGCTGAGATCCCGGCGGCCTCCGGCATGCCGGAGCGGCCGAGGCGGTTCCCCGAGCCCGCTCCCGTGCTCGTGCAGCGGTTGAGCGCGCATCGGGGCGTGAAGGCACCCGCACCCTACCCCGCGGACCTTTCGTAGCGCTGCGGCGAGCGCTCGCCGCACTGAGAGCGGGTCGCGCTGCGTGCTACAATCGCGCAGCATCGCGCAGTCGAGCGGGCGTTCGCGCCACGCGCGCGCGACGCCATCCGCATCCCGCCGACACGAGGAGCTTTGGCGCGTGCCGTACCCGAAGGTCACGATCATCGGCGCAGGTCAGGTCGGCGCCACGGCCGCTCTCTTCCTGCTCACCGCGGGTGACGCCGACGTTGTGCTGCTCGACGTTGCGGAGGGGCTCCCGCAAGGCAAGGCCCTCGATCTGATGCACGCGAGGTCGGTCCTGCGGTTCGGACCGCGCGTCACGGGCACGAACGATTACGCGGACACCGCCGGGTCCGACGTCGTCGTCGTGACGGCGGGGATGCCGCGCAAGCCGGGCATGACCCGCGACGAGCTGCTGGCGGTGAACGCACGCATCGTGCGCTCGGTGATCCCGGCCGCGGTCGCGGCGTCGCCTGACGCCGTCTTCATCTGCGTCACGAATCCGCTCGACGTGATGACGCACCTCGCGTGGAAGACCTCGGGGCTGCCGCCGGAGCGCGTCTTCGGCATGGGAGGCGTCCTGGACTCCGCGCGCTTCGCCTACGCGATCGCCGAGGCGACTCGACGCCGAGATCGCCGACGTCGACGCGCTCGTCATCGGCGCGCACGGCGACGCGATGGTGCCGCTGCCGAGGCTGTCCACCGTCGGCGGACGTCCCGTCACCGACCTGCTGCCGCCGGACGCCGTCGCGGAGATCGTGCGTCGCACGGTCTTCGGCGGCGCCGAGGTGGTGTCGCTGCTGAAGAGCGGCAGCGCCTTCTACGCCCCCGGCGCGTCCGTCGCGGCGATGGTGCGAGCCGTCGTGCGGGACAGCGGCGACACGCTGCCGTGCTGCGTGCACCTCAGCGGGGAGTACGGCATCAGCGGCCTGCACGTGAACGTGCCGGCCCGCCTCGGTCGCGGCGGCGTCGTCGCGATCCCGCCGCTGCCTCTCGATCGCTCGGAATCCGACGCGCTCGTCGCGTCGGCCGGCAGCATCGCCGAGCAGATCGCGGCGCTGGAAGCCGCGCAGACCTGATGTCGACGGCCGCCCGGCTCGCGGACGCGATCCGCTCCGCCATCCTCGAGGCGGCGGTGACGCTGCGTCCGGACGTGCGGGCCGCCCTGGGGCGGGCGGTCGAGGCCGAGCCTTCGGAGCGCGGCCGTTCCGTCCTGCGCCAGCTGCTGGAGAACGCGGACGTCGCCGCGAGCGACGGCGTACCGCTCTGCCAGGACACGGGCAGCTGCTGGGTGCGGATCGAGATGGGCGAAGGCACCTGCCTGCCGGCCGGTCTGCGCGGTCTCGTGGACGGCGCCGTGGCGGCCGCGTACCGCGAAGGCGGGCTCCGGTCGTCGATGGTGCGCGACGCCGCGTTCGACCGGACGAACACCGGCGACAACACCCCGGCGATCCTCGAGCTCGGGCCGCGCGAGCGCGCCGGGTTCGGCGTCGACGTCATGCTGAAGGGTGGAGGGAGCGACAACGCGAGCGCTCTCGCCATGCTGCCGCCCTCCGCGGGCCTCGACGGCGCGCGGGCGTTCGCGCTCGACCTGGTGGCGGCGAAGGCGAGCGCGGCGTGCCCTCCGCTCGTGGTCGGCGTCGCGATCGGCGGCACGTTCGACACCGTCGCGGGCCTCTCGAAGAAGGCGCTGCTGTCCGAGATCTCCTCGCCCGCGTCGAGCGAGGCGGCGGCAGGCTTCGAGGCGGCCCTGCTCGACGACATCAACGCGACCGGCATCGGGCCCGCGGGCCTCGGCGGCCGGACCACGGCACTGGCGGTCCGCCTCATCACCGCGCCGTGCCACATCGCCGCGCTGCCCGTCGCGGTCAGCATGGGGTGCTGCGCGATGCGCTCGGCCCACCGGGAGGTGGCATGACGGACGAGGATGCGATGAGCCGCGAGGCTGGAGCCGCCCCGGCCGCCGCGCAGGCCCCCTCGACCGCGGAGGCCGCGGACCGGAGCGGCCCGGACGAGATCTCCGTCGGCGCTCCGGGCGCGGTCGAGACCGTCGGGCTCGCGGCCTCCGGCGGCTACCGCCGCCTCTTCTCCAACCGTGACTTCCGGCACCTCTGGATCGGCCAGGTGATCTCGGGGACCGGGGACTGGCTCGTCGTGGGCCTGCTGATATCGGTGGTCAGCAACCTCGTTCCCGGCTCCTCGTTCGCGGTGGCCGGCATCATGATCGCGAAGATCCTGCCGTCGCTCCTGCTCGGCTCCGTGCTGGGAGTGGCGGTCGACCGGTTCGACCGCCGGCGGCTCATGATCGTGTGCGACCTGATCAACGCGTCGCTGTGCATCGGTCTGATCGTGACGAACTCGCTGTTCTTCATCTACCTGATCATCTTCATGATGGAGATCTGCAACCTCATGTTCTATCCGGCGAAGAACGCGCTCATCCCCGCGCTCGTCGAAGAGAGCGATCTGGCGGCGGCCAACGGGCTGTCCTACACGACGCAGCAGGCGTCCATGCTGGTCGGCCTGCTCGGTGCCGGCGCCATCGTCGCCGTGTTCGTGACGGTGGTGCGCGCGTTCGTGGCCGCCAAGGTGCCGTGGGTGTCGGCCGCGCTCGCCAACGCGCCCTACTACGGCTACCTCGTCGGCGAGCGGGCCGGTGTCGCGCTCGACCTCATCTCGTTCTGCGTGTCCGCGGTCTTCCTCTACACGATCCACGTGCGCGCGAAGGCGATCGAGAAGGTCGAGGGCGTGACGTTCGACCTGCGGCTCCTCGGCCGCGAGATGCGCGAGTCGTTCCGCGTACTGGCCGCGCGGCGCGATCTGCGCGGCCTGCTCGTCGCGATCGGCTTCGCCATCCTCGGCGGAGGGGCGATCTTCTCCGTCGGGCTCATCTACATCAAGAGCCTGTCCGGCCGGGTGCCGTACCTGTCCACGCTGTCGCACGTCATCCCCAGCCTGAAGTCGTTCGACGCGCTCAACCAGCAGGCGTCGGTCACGCTCATGCTGGCGTTCCTGGCGGTCGGCATGTTCGCCGGCGCCGTCATCGTTCCGAAGCTCGCCGCGCGCATCTCGCTCGAGGCGCTCTTCGTGAGCGCCGTGGCACTGTTCGGCGTGAGCATGCTGGCCTTCTCGATCACGACGTCGTATTGGATCGCGGCGCTGTTCGCGATCGGCGCCGGCTTCTTCGTCGCGCAGGTCACGGTGGCCGGCAACACGTTCGTCGCGGACACGGTGCCCAACGAGGTGCGAGGACGCGTGTTCACGGCGCTCGAGTCGGTGCTGCGGGTCGCCTTGCTCACGTCGATGCTCGTCGTCGCGCCGATCGGCGACCTGCTGAGCATCTTCGCCGGCCGCTTCCTGCCGCGGACCGGTCTGCCGCTCAGCGGCCCGCGGCTCACGCTCATCCTCGCGTCGTTCATCGTGCTCGGCGCCGCCGCGTACGCGATGCGCGCCGTACCCTGGCGCCATCACCGCAGGAAGGCGACGGCCGATGCGTGAGCCGACGCGGCCGGAGGGGAGCGCGGCGGTCCGCGACGTGATCCTGCCCGCGACGAAGGAGACGCTGGCCGAGCTGCGGGCCGGCGACGAGGTCCGCCTTTCGGGGACGGCGTTCACCGCGCGGGACGCCACGCACGCGCGCCTGCTGGAGGCGCTGGAGCGCGACGGCGAGCTGCCGTTCGGGCTCGCGGGAGGCGCGCTCTTCTACGCCGGGCCCACGCCGCCACGCGCCGGGCGGCCGGCCGGCGCGATCGGCCCGACGACGGCCAGCAGGATGGATGCGTGGACGCCGCGTCTGCTCGAGGCCGGCATCACGGTCACGATCGGCAAGGGCACGCGCTCGGCCGAGGTCGCCGAGGCCTGCGCCGCCACCGGTGCCGTCTACTTCGCGGCGGTCGGCGGAGCGGCGGCGCTGCTCGCGCGCCACGTCACGGCGCTCGAGATCGTCGCCTGGCCGGAGCTCGGGACGGAGGCGCTCGCCCGTCTCACGCTCGACGGGCTGCCCGCGTTCGTCGCCATCGACGCGCGCGGCACGAACCTGTACGCGCACGGCCGTGCGCGCGCTGGAGGCTCGCGCCGATGAGCGGCCTCTTCATCACCATCGAGGGCGGCGAGGGCGTGGGGAAGTCGACGCAGGCCTCCCTCCTCGCGGAGCGGCTCGCGGCGGCGGGGCTGACCGTGGTGGAGACGCGCGAGCCCGGCGGCACGCCCGTCGGCGACCGGGTGCGCGAGATCCTGCTCGGTCCGGGCTCCCGGATGGACGCGATGGCCGAGCTGCTGTTGTTCGAGGCGAGCCGCGCCGAGCTGGTGGCCGAGGAGATCGCGCCGGCGCTCGAGCGCGGTGAGTGCGTGGTCTGCGACCGTTTCTTCGACTCGACGACCGCGTACCAGGTCCACGGCCGAGGCCAGCCGCTCGAGCTGGTCCGGACGCTCAACCTGCACGCCTCACGGGGCATCGCGCCCGACGTGACCGTGCTGCTCGTGCTCGAGGTCGGCGAGGCGCTCGGCCGCGCCACGGGCGGCGGGGCCGACCGCATGGAAGCGGAGTCATCGGCCTTCCATCGGCGCGTCGCCGACGGGTTCGCGGAGATCGCCGCGGCCGAGCCCGACCGCGTCGTGACCGTCGACGCCGCCGGGCGCGTCGAGGAGGTCGCCGAACGTGTCTGGACCGCGGTCGTCGCGCGGCCCGCGGTGCGCGCCGCCCTCGGTCTGGAGTAGCACGCCGTGCCCGCCAGCGTCTTCGACGAGCTCGTCGGCCAGGAACGGGTGGCGTCGTTCCTGCGCAGGGCGGTCGAGACGGGCAGCGCGAGCCACGCGTACCTGTTCGCCGGTCCCGCGGGCTCTGGCAAGCGAAGCGCCGCCATGCGTCTGGCCTGCGCGCTCGTGTGCGCCGACGGTGGATGCGGCACGTGTCGCGCGTGCGCCGCAGTCAAGCGCGGCGCGCACCCGGACGTCGTCAGTGTCGAGCCGGCGGGTGCCGCGAGCTACCTCGTCGAGCAGCTGCGCGACCAGCTCGTGCCCGACATGTGGCTCGCCCCCGTCGAGTCCCCCGCGAAGGTGTACATCATCCAGCGGGCCGAGCTCCTCGGAGAGTCCGCGGCGAACGCCTTCCTGAAGACGCTCGAGGAGCCGCCGCCGAGCGTCACGATCGTCCTGCTCACCGACGATCTCGATGCCCTGCCGCCGACGATCGTGTCGCGCTGCCAGGTCGTGCGCTTCGCGGCGATCTCGCCCGCGCACGCCACCGCGGTGCTCGCGGAGAGGACGGGCGTGGGCGAGGACGAGGCGCTCGCGGCGCTCGCGGCGTCGGGCGGCGTCGTCCCGCGCGCTCTGGACTTCCTCGGCTCCTCGTCTCGGCGCGAGGCCCGGGAGCGCCTGCTCGGCGTGTTGCGCGACCTGGACGTGATGGACGGGCGGGACGTGCTCGTCTCGGCACGCGACCTGCTCAGGTCGGTACGTGCGCCGCTCGACGAGATCAAGGAACGGCAACAGGCCGACATGCGCGACCGCCTCGAGTTCATGGGCCGCGCGGCCGGCTCCGTCAGGGAGCTGGAGCTGCGGAACAAGCGTGAGATCACCGCGCAGGAGCGCGAGGGCATCGGCGAGCTGCTCAACGTCACCGAGAGCTGGTTGCGCGACGCGCTCGCCACGTCGGTCGGCGCGACGGCGAGCGTCGCGAACCGCGACGCGGCCGACGATGTCGCCGCCGCGGCGGCGAGCCTGACGCCGTTCTCCGCGGAGGCCGCGCTGTCCTCGGTGAGACGGGCCCGCCGGCGCGTCTCGTATAATGTGAGCCCCCAGCTGGCCATCGAGGCCATGCTGTTCGAGATACAGGAGGCACTTCGATGCCCACGGTCGTCGGAGTCAACGTAAGGCACGCGGCGACGCCCGTGCTGGTCGATACAGCGGGTGCGGAACTCTCTCTCGGCGACACGGTCCTTCTCGACACGGAACACGGACAGATGTTCGGGCGTGTCGTCGAAGGCCCTCGCGATCTGGCGGAGGGTGAGACCGTCTCCGCCACGGTGCGCTTCGAGCGCGCCGCCACGCGGGACGATTTGGAGCGCGCCGCCGAGTCGGACGCCAAGGAGCGCGAGGCGCTCGCGGTCTACCGGCGCCTGGCCGCGAAACACAAGCTCGAGATGAAGCCGACCGACGTGGAGTTCCTGCCCGACGGGTCGCGCGCCGTGTTCTACTTCGTGGCCGAGGACCGCGTGGACTTCCGCGATCTCGTCCGCGACCTGGCCGCCGAGTTCCACATGCACGTCGACATGCGGCAGATCGGCGTTCGCGACGAAGCCCGCAAGGTCGGCGGGCTCGGCCATTGCGGCGAACAGCTGTGCTGCGTCCGTTTCGGCGGTGAGTTCCAGCCGGTCTCGATCCGCATGGCGAAGGAGCAGGACCTGCCGCTGAACCCGGTGAAGATCTCGGGCCAGTGCGGCCGGCTCATGTGCTGCCTGCGCTACGAGTACGACGCGTACAAGGACTTCAAGACGCGCGCGCCGAAGAAGGGCGCGATCGTGGATGTGGCCGGCTCGCTCGCCAAGGTCGTGGAGTTCGACACGCCGCGAGAGCGCATCACCATGCGGTTGGAGGACGGCAGCCGTGTCACCGTCGGGCTGGCCGACATGGAGTGCGCGAAGGGCACCGGCTGCCCGTGCTGCGTGAAAGCCGAGGCGCTCGAGCGCTCACTCGCGGCGATCGGCGCCGGCGTCGCTGGCTCGGTCGGCTCGACGGGCGGCCGCGAGCGCACGCTCACCGAGTCGAGCGCTCCGCGAGAAGCGGCTCCGCCGGCTCCGTCAGAGACGCCGGCCCCGAAGCGGCGGCGCCGGCGGCGCGGAGGCGGTGCCGAGCAGCCCGCCGCGCCCCAGCCGGCGCAGGCGAAGCAGCCGAAACCGCAGGCCAAGCGGGCGAAGAGCGCTCCCGCGAGCGCGACCGTCACATCCGAGGGGGCCGAGCCGGCGCCCTCCGCGGTGCCCGGCCGTCGCCGCCGGCGGCGACGCCGCGCGGGTGGGCCCAACGGCGACGAGACGGGTGCGACCGGGCCGGTCAACGCCTGAAGCCGCCGCGTTCCCGGTCTTGTTCCGCCCCATGGACGCTGGGTATACTACCGTCTCGCGCCGACGTAGCTCAGCTGGCCAGAGCACCGCACTCGTAATGCGGGGGTCAAGGGTTCGAATCCCTTCGTCGGCTCCACGTCCGACCTGCGAGGACCTTCGGGTCCTTGCTTCGTTTGTGGGGCCAGCGCCCGCCGTGCGGCCTATCCGTGCACCTATTTCGCGGTATGCGCCGCTTCCTACGCCGGCTCGAGCGATCCGTCTTGGCCCAGCGTCGGTCGGGCTCCGAGAGGCTTGGTAGCGCCGACGCGTGATCGCCGGCTGGTACGCCCTGACAAGGCGTGAGGGCGTGCTGCCATGAGTCCGCAGGGAAGGGCGCCTTCCCGCACGGTGTCGGATGGTGTCGGTGCTGAGTGATAGGCTGCGCGTATGCGGACGGGGGGTCCGCTCGGGGCTAGCGGCTCACGGCCGCTCGGCAAGGGGGCATCATGGCGCAGGCAGGGTACTGTTCTGAGTGCAAGGCGAACGTGTGGCTTACCACCGATGGCACATGTCCGGCGGGGCACGGGGCCGAGTGCATCTCGAACGTCTACGAGGCCAGTCCTGCTCCTGCCGCGCCCCTGGGTGACATCGCGCCTAGCGCCGACATGAAGTGGCTGGCCATGGCTCTTGCTGTCGTCTTGCTGATCGTCGGCGCGGCCTACCTGATACATGCGGCGGCCGTCGCGGCTCAAACCCAATCGAACTTCGCGCTCAACAATCCGACGGCGGCCAGCGCAGCCCAGCAGGCTGTCGTGAACGGCTGGGAGACCAACGGCTGGCTGGATAGCATCTTGCGAGGCATCCAAGGGCTGGGCTGTCTGCTTGCAGGCGTCGTGGTGCTGTTGGGCGGGCTACTGCTTTCCAGACCTTGGGACGGTGCCGGCTCCTGCGCTCGCCATCGCTCGAGTTGCGCCGCCAGCCCCGCCTGCACCTGTCACCGCGCCCAGCGCGTCGGCAATGCAGAAAGAACGGAGTTAAGACGTGGCTGCAATCGTATGGATTGCGGTCATCGGCAGCACAATCTGGGTGGGATTCGACGCCCATCAACTTGGTGTGCGCAGTGGGGTACTGGGCGGCGGGTTCACAGACGTTGGGGTCGTCGCGTGGACAGTCTGTGTCTTCCTATTGTGGATCGTCGCCTTCCCTGCGTACCTCGCAACGCGACCTCGGTATGTGGCTTTGACGCAGTGTGTCTCTTGCGTCGGCAGTGGAGCAGCGCGAGGCGCTGTTCCACCAGCTTGGCATCCTGATCCGACCGGGCGCCATGAGTTGAGGTTCTGGGATGGCGCAAGGTGGACCGAGAATGTCTCGGACGCGGGCGCTCAGTCGAACGATCAGCTCTGAGGTCTGAGCCATCCGGGGCCACCAGGGGGGGTAGGCGTCATGGTGGGAACGAGCAGAGGGGCAGGCATGCGCTGGGAATACAAGGTCGTTGCATTGTCGGGTCTGATGACGAAGGGCTTTCTCAAAGGCGGGGGTCAGATTCCCGAGTCGGCGTTGACGGAGCAGATGAACTCACTGGGGAGCGACGGATGGGAACTCGTCAGCACGTTCACGACGGCGATCGGCTACGGCGCCACGAACAGTGTCGCGCTGATTCTCAAGCGGCCTCTTGCTTGAGTGCACAGCTAGTCGTGTGCGGCCTATCCGTGCACCTATTTCGCGGTATGCGCCGCTTCCTACGCCGGCTCGAGCGATCCGTCTTGGCCCAGCGCCGGTCGGGCTCCGAGAGGCTTGGTAGCGCCGACGCGTGATCGCCGGCTGGTACGCCCTGACAAGGCGTGAGGGCGTGCTGCCATGAGTCCGCAGGGAAGGGCGCCTTCCCGCACGGTGTCGGATGGTGTCGGTGCTGAGTGATAGGCTGCGCGTATGCGGACGGGGGGTCCGCTCGGGGCTAGCGGCTCACGGCCGCTCGGCAAGGGGGCATCATGGCGCAGGCAGGGTACTGTTCTGAGTGCAAGGCGAACGTGTGGCTTACCACCGATGGCACATGTCCGGCGGGGCACGGGGCCGAGTGCATCTCGAACGTCTACGAGGCTAGCTCGTCTCCAGTCGCTGCGGCACCCATGGCCAGTCCCACTCCCAGCGCCACTGGGCTTGCTCTAGGCGGTGTCAAGCAGAAGAAGCCTTTCTACAAGCGGGTGTGGTTCTGGGCGGTCGTGGTCATCGTTGTGCTGATCGTCGGGATTTCCGAGAGCGGGTCAGGCAGCAACACGGGCGCCAGCACGGCCGGTCCTTCGTCGGCTGCGACCTCCAGTACAGTCAGCCAACCCGCACAGCAGTCAGCTGTGTCGAGTCAGCCAACACAGAAGCCGACAGCGTCGCAGCCCTCTCAGGCATCCGTGGTGCAGGACGCGATAAACGAGGTGTTCGGTGACTTCTCGACCGTCAAGAAGAGTGGCAGGGGCGACTCAGTCGTGAAGCTACCGGCCGGGGTCGGCGCTGCTCTTGTGAGCGCCAAACACACAGGGTCCTCGAACTTCGCCATCGAAACCTTGGATGACTCCAACCAGGAGCAGGATCTGCTCGTCAACACGATCGGCAAGTACAGCGGGACCACGCTGCTCGCCGACACGGATCAGCCTCCCAAGAGCCTACGGATAACTGCGGACGGTTCTTGGACCCTGAAGCTTTCGCCGGTCTCCCACGCCCCGGCCATGACCGCGTCAACCTCTGGCAGGGGCGATGCGGTCCTCATCTACAAGGGCGCGGCGGCGGATTTCGCAATCACGAACAAGGGCTCGTCCAACTTCGCCGTGCAGGCCTACTCCGATGGAACCAGCACTGGATCCGACCTGTTGGTGAACGAGATCGGCAACTACAAGGGCACGGTGCCGGTGAGCGATGGGCCACTGATCATCTTCATCCAGTCCGACGGGCGTTGGACCATAAGGGTCGAGCAGTAGGGGCTTGCGCATCTGAGCTTCTCGGCTTGTGTGCTCACGCGGATTCACACAGCCTTTACGGCTCCGTCACCCTCTCTGTCAGTTTCTAGTGATATAACTCGATGGATGGCCGAAGTGGCCTGTCGAGGGGCGTCGGCGTTCTCGGCGTCAGGGGGTTCGAGGGCAAGGGGGAATTCGCATGTCGCGGTCACGACCCGTCCGGATCTTCTCTCGCGCGCGTGGTTGGGTGGTGGTGATCGCGCTTGCGGCGATCTTCGGCGTGACGGCGGTCGCGCTGGCGATGAGCCCGGGTCACGTCACGGACCTGTCGCTGGGGCTGTCGAGCAGCTACGCCGAGCATCCCTCGACGACGTACACGATCGGGTTCTCGACATCGAGTTCGGGCGCTCTCTCCTCCGGCCAGGGGATCGTGATCCAGCTCGCCGGCGGCGGGGTCCCATCCGGCCTGGACCACGTCGAGTTCTGGGACGCGGGCAGCGGGACCACCCAGACCGCGGGCGCCAGCGTCAGCGGCAATGTGGTCACGGTCGCCGTACCCAGCGCCATCGCGACGGCGACCGCGCTCCGGGTGCAGATCGACGGCGTGACGAACCCGAATGCGGGCAGCTACGGCTGCTCGGTGCACACGACGACCGACTCGGGCGTCGCATCCACGTCATATGCGATCAGCAAGATACGCGTCACCGGCTATTTCACGGCCGAGAACAAGGTGTATGACGGCGGCGTGGACGCGACGATCCTGTCCACCGGGCTGTACGGCGTGAACGAAGGCGACGACGTTCAGCTGACCGGCGTCGCGATGTTCGACACCAAGGACGCCGGCGTCGGCAAGAACGTGTGGATGAGCAGCACGTCCCTTCAGGGAGCGGACGCGGGGAACTACACGCTGACATCCGTGGAGACGACGACGGCCGACATCGACAAGCAGGACTTGACCGTCTCCGGCATCGTCGTCTCGGACAAGGTGTACGACGGCTCCGATGCCGCTGACGTCGACTTCTCGGGCGCCACGCTGAACGGCGTGGTGGGCTATGAGGACGTCACACTCGACTCGAGCGGTTGCTCGGCCACGTTCGACGGAGCAGGCGTCGGCACACACTCCGTGAGCCTCAGCGGTCTGGCGCTGACCGGTGCCGCGGCCGGCAACTACTCGCTGGTGACGCCCGACGAACTGAGGGCTTCCATCACGCCGGCGGAACTCTCCGTGAGCGGCGCGGTCGCGCAGGACAAGACGTACGACGGTTCCGATTCGGCCACAGTCGACTTCTCGGGCGCCACGCTGACCGGTGTGGCCGGTTCGGACGATGTCACGCTCGACTCCAGTGAGTACTCCGCCAGCTTCGACACGAAGGACGTCGGAACGGGCAAGCCGATCACGGTGAGCGGCCTCGCCCTCTCCGGCAGCGATGCCGGCAACTACACGCTCGACGAGTTGGACGGCCTCTCCGCCGACATCACGGCGCGCGATCTCACCGTGAGCGCCACGGCGGACGACAAGACCTACGACGGCGGCAGCGACGCGAGCGTCGAGCTGTCCACCGACGCGCTCGGGACAGATGACGTTGAGCCGTCCTACACAGCGGCCACGTTCGACACCAAGGACGCCGGTGACGGCAAGACGGTCACCGTCTCCGGCATCGGTATCAGTGGCGCGGACGCCGGCGACTACAACCTTCTGAGCACGACCGCCACGACCACCGCCGACGTGTCCCCGCTGGAGATCTCCATCGACCATGCGTGGGCGCTCGACAAGACGTACGACGCGACGGACAGCGCGGCCGTCAGCTTCGTGGGCGCTACGCTCAACGGCGTGCTCGAAGGTGACGACGTCTCGCTCGACCCGAGCAGCTACACCGCCACGTTCGACACCAAGGACGTCGGCGACGACAAGCCGGTCACGGTGAGCGGTGTCGCGCTCTCCGGCGCCGATGCCGGCAACTACACGCTCGACCAGCCAGAGGGCCTCACCGCGAGCGTGTTTCCGCGCGAGATCGGCGTGGTCGGCGCGGTGGCGCAGAACAAGACCTACGATGGCGAGCCATCGGCGATGGTCGACTTCAGCTCGGCCGAGGCTACCGGCGTGCTGCCGGGCGACGACGTGTCGCTCGACACGAGCGACTACTGCGCGGGATTCAGCGATTTCAACGTCGGCAACGGCATCCCTGTCACCGTTGAGGATGTGACGCTCTCCGGCAACGACGCGGGCGACTACACGCTCGACCAGCCGACCGGGCTGTCGGCCGACATCACCCCCGCTGAGATCTCCATCGTCGATGCGGTGGCCCAGGACAAGACCTACGACGGCACCAGCACGGCGAGTGTCGACTTCTCGCAGGCGTGGTTGGACGGCGAGTCGTACTGGGACGTCTTCTTCAGTGATCTCTGGATCGATACGAGCGGGTATTCGGCCGGTTTCAACGACAAGACCGTCGCCGACGGGAAGCCGGTCGCCGTGACGGGGGTCACCCTCGCGGGCCCGTCCGCCGGCAACTACACGCTCGACCAGCCGACCGGTCTCTCGGCCGACGTCACCCCCGCCGAGCTCTCCGTGGACGGCGCGGTGGCCCAGGACAAGACCTACGACGGCACCAGCACGGCGAGTGTCGACTTCTCGGGCGCGCATCTCGCCGGTGTGATCGGCACCGACGACGTGCATCCCGACTGGAGCGGGTATTCCGCCAGCTTCGACAGCCAGAGCGCCGGCGACGGCAAGCCGGTCTACGTGAGCGGTATGTCGCTCTCGGGCGACGATGCCGGCAACTACACTCTCGACCAGCCCGACGTCCTCTCCGCGGACATCACGGCCAAGGACGTCACCGGTTCGTTCAGGGCTTTGAACAAGATGTACGACGGCACGACGGACGCAGAGACGACCGGACGCACGCTGGTGGGGTTGATCCCGGGCGATGACGTCAGCTTGGATGGCGCCGCCGCGTTCGACACCAAGGACGTCGGGAACGGCAAGACCGTCACGATCGACTCGCCCACGCTGGGAGGCGGGCAGTCGGGCGACTACGTGCTCGACTCGGTGGACACCACGACGGCCGACATCACGGCCAAGCACGTCGGTGGCTCGTTCGGCGCCTCGGACAAGGTCTACGACGGCACGACGCTGGCCACCACCTCCGGACGCACGCTGTTCGGCGTGCTCGACGGCGATGACGTCTCCCTGGCTGGCACGGCAACCTTCGACACGAAGGACGTCGGTACCGACAAGACCGTCACCATCGAGACGCCGACGCTCTCCGGCGGCGACGCGGGCGACTACACGCTCGATTCGGTGGGCACCACGACGGCCGCCATCACCGCCGCGCACGTCACGGGTTCGTTCAGCGCCTCGGACAAGGTCTACGACGGCACGAAGCTCGCCACCACATCCGATCGCACGCTGTTCGGCGTGCTCGACGGCGATGACGTCTCCTTGGCCGGCACGGCCACCTTCGACACGAAGGACGTCGGCACGGACAAGACCGTCACCATCGAGACGCCGACGCTCTCCGGCGGCGACGCGGGCGACTACACGCTCGACTCGGTGGACACCACGACGGCCGCAATCACCGCCGCGCACGTCACGGGTTCGTTCGGCGCTTCGGACAAGGTCTACGACGGCACGAGGCTGGCCACCACATCCGATCGCACCGTGGTCGGCGCGGTCGAAGGTGATGACGTCTCCTTGGCCGGCACGGCCACCTTCGACACGAAGGACGTCGGCACGGACAAGACCGTCACCATCGAGACGCCGACGCTCTCCGGCAACGACGCGGGCGACTACACGCTCGACTCGGTGGGCACCACGACGGCCGCCATCACCGCCAAGGCACTCACGCTCGGCGGCGCTTCTGCGGTCTCGAAGGTCTACAACGGCAATCCCGGCGCGACCATCGACTTCACCGATGCGCACCTGGTCGGCGTCGTCGAATCGGAAGACGTCGGCTTCGACAAGTCCGGCTACACGGCGAGCTTCGCTGACAAGGCGGTCGGCACCACGAGGACGGTGACGGTGGGCGGGATCGTGCTCACCGGGACCGACAGCGGCAACTACACGCTCACGCAGCCGACGGGCCTCACCGCCGACATCACGCCGGTGAACCTCACGATCAGCGGCGCCGCCGCTGTGGGCAAGGTCTACGATCGCACGACGAACGCGACGCTCGACCTGTCGGGCGCGCATCTCGACGGTGTGGTCGGCGGCGACAGTGTCGCGATCGATCAGAGCCACGCGTCCGGAACGTTCGACACGAAGGACGTCGGAAGCGGCAAGACGGTCACCGTGACGGGCATCACGCTGTCCGGCACCGACGCGGGCGACTACAGGGTCACGCAACCGGGGCCGCTGTCCGCCGACGTGACGCCGAAGGATCTGACGATCAGCGGCGCGGTCGCGCAGGACAAGCCATACGACGGCACGACGAGCGCGACGGTCGCCTTCTCGGAGGCCTCCTTGGTCGGCGTCGTGAGCGGTGACAGTGTTTCCATCGATGCCAGCGGGTACACCGCCACGTTCGGCACCAAGGACGTCGGCACCGACAAGGCCGTCACGGTGACGGGCGTCGGGCTGTCCGGCGCGGACGCGGGCGACTACACGCTCTCGCAGCCCTCCGGCCTCACCGCCAGCATCACCGACAGCCCGCCGGTGGCCCGCGCGGACAGCGGAGCTGTCGTGTCGGGCGGCACGCTGACAGTGGCGGCGCCCGGCGTGCTCGGCAACGACACCGATACCGAAGGCGACGGATTCACCGCCTCGCTCGTGGGCGACGTGTCGCATGGCGCGCTCACGCTGGATGCCGACGGCGGCTACACGTACACGCCGGCCGCGGGGTTCTCCGGCGTCGACTCGTTCAGCTATCACGCGTATGACGGCTCGGCGTACTCCAACACGGCGACGGTGACCATCACGGTCTCGCCGGCCGATCCGAGCGCCGTCACGTTCGGCATCGTGTCGACCACGAAGACCCGCGTCCACTGGACGAACAACGCAGGCTCGACCGGCTGCCGTGTCTACCTCGGCAGCACGCTCCTGTACTCGCTGTCGTCCGCGCACGCGTCGGATACGTGCACCGTGAGCCAGTTCTTCGGCCCGAAGTCGCAGGTCTACGTGTTGGACGTCGGCGGGAACGGCACGACGTCGTCGAAGGTGCGCGCGGTCTACTCGCCGACGACGGCCGTGACCCTCGGCACCGTCAACTTCACCGGTGACTCCTCCGCGCTCTCGAGCACGGCGAAGAGCAAGCTCAACACCTTCGCGAGTCTCATCGCGTCGAAGGGATTCACGGCGGTCACGGTGTACGGCTACGCCGCCCAGTCCGGTACCACGGCATACCGGCTCAAGATCTCGGCCGCCCGCGCGGCCGCCGTCAAGAGCTACCTGGCGTCGCGGTTCAAGGCGCTCAAGGTGTCGGTCACCATCACCGCGGTGGCGCGCGGCAGCGCCGACCCGGTCGGGCCGCCACTCTCCGACGCGAATCGCCGCGTGGACGTGATCGTCCGGTAGGCGCCCTCCACGGTCGCCGCGAAAGCGCCCGTCTCCTGCGGGAGGCGGGCGCTTTCTTGTGCCGAGGATCTCGAGGCCGCGGTGGACTCGGATGGCCGTACGGGGCATGATGTCTCGTGTTCGCCGCGCGGCTCGGCGGGATGTGGCCCGGCCGCGCGTGACCTCGACCGCGGAGGTGGTCCCATCCTCCTTCCACCGACTCACTCCCGGCGGCTCGCCTGCGTTCTGGTGTCGGTCGTGCTCGTCGCGGCGACGGCCCTGCCGGCCCCCGCGCTCGCGATCTCTCCTCCTCGGGTGACCGTCCCCTCTTCGCTCATCATGACCATGGACGGCGAGCTGGCGTGGTCGAGGCACCCGGACGCGTCGCGCGCGGTGGCGAGCTGCATCAAGATGCTGAACGCGCTGGTGGTCCGTCAGCAGGTCGCCGACCTCGATGAGACCGCCACGGTCCCCCGTCAGGCGGCCGCGATCACCGACGGCGGCGTGGGCCTCAAGACCGGCCAGCGCATCACCGTGCGCAAGCTCTTGGAGATCATGCTCGTGGCGTCCGCGAACGACGCCGCCGAGGCGCTCGCCATCCACATCGGCGGCACGCAGTCCCACTACGTCGCGATGATGAACGCCGAGGCGAAGAAACTCGGCCTCGTGCATACGCACGCCGTCGATCCGCACGGGCTCGGCAAGAAGGAGCGCTCGACCGCGAACGACCTGAGCGTGCTCGCGCGCGACGTCATGGCGGACCCGGTCCTGCACGCGATCGTCGGCGAGCACTCCGTGGTCGTGCCGCGGCTCCACGGCAAGCACTCGACCGTGGCCTCGACGAACCTGCTGTACGGTCACTACAAGGGGATCGAGGGCGTCAAGACCGGCTACACCATCCCCGCGGGATACTGCTTCGTCGGCGCCGCCCGGCGAGGCAGCGTCGAGCTGCTCGGCGTGGTGATGGGGGCCACGTCGCTGTCGGGGCGGTTCAGCCAGATGCGCATCCTGCTGGACTGGGGCTTCGCGCACATCCACACGCGCACGCTGGTCTCGCGCGCGACGACCGAGGGCGTCGTCGCCGTCGCGGGCGGCGTCGACACGACCATCAGCGTGCACCCGTCGAAGGACGCGACGAAGACGCTGTATGACGGCGGCGGGTCGCTCATCACGTCCGTCTCGCTGCCCGCGACGATCACGGCCCCCGTCCGCCGCGGCCAGACGGTCGGGACGGTGACCGTCTATCGAAGGGGCGTGAAGCTCGCGAGCGTGCCGCTCGTGGCGGACGAGGGCGTGTCGGCGCTGCTCGCGCAGGAGCTGGTGTCGGCCTTCGCGCCGGCCGCGGCGGCGTTCCCGCCGCTCGTGTCGTCGGCACCGCCGGCGTTCGCGAAGCCGCCAGCCCGCTGACGCCCGCCGTCGACGACGGCCCGCCGACGGCGGCTCTCCGACGGCGGCCGGCGGGGGTGGCCTGACGCAGGCATCTTGCCCGGGTTTCCGACGTAGTGCTACAGTCTCACGACCCGACGCCCGGCGCGCTCGGTGAACCGTCCGATGCCGGGCGTCATCGCGTACCCTCACGGGCACGCGGGCATATCCTGAACCGGCGGTCAGGAGCACGGGGGCAGGGCTATGGAGTCGACGTACGCGTTCGATTACAGCGTGATCGCATGGTTCCTCATCGGCGGCTGCGCCTTCGTGGCGGTCACTCTCGGCATGTCGCGGCTGCTGCAGCATCGCGCGCCCGGCACGGTGAAGTCCGAGATCTACGAGTGCGGTGTCGAGCCCGTCGGGCCGTCGTGGGTGCAGCTCAAGCTCGGCTACTACGTCTACGCGCTGCTGTTCGTGCTCTTCGACGTCGAGACCGCCTTCCTGTACCCGTGGGCCGTCGCGATCCGGGCGTCTGCCCCTGTTCGTGCTCGCCGAGATGATCGTCTTCCTGGCCGATCCTCGGCCTCGGGCTCGCGTACGCGTGGAAGGAGGGCGCGCTGAGGTGGCGCTAGACGACGTCTTCGGCGAGACACTCCGTCGCCTTCATCCGCAGCGAGCAGCTCTTCGACGTCGCTCGCAGCAACTCGCTGTTCTACCTGGCGTACGGGATCGCGTGCTGCGCCATCGAAGGACTCATGAGCGCCGGCGGCCCGCGCTTCGACTACGACCGCTTCGGCATCTTCCACCGCGGCACGCCGCGACAGGTCGACGTGATGATCGTCGCCGGCACCGTGAACCGGAAGATGGCGACACGGTCTCCGGCGCCTGTACGACCAGATGCCCGAGCCGAAGTGGGTCGATCGCGATGGGCGCGTGCGCGTGCACGGGCGGCCCGTTCCGCGAGTACCCGAACGTCGTCATGGGCGTCGACCAGATCGTCCCGGTCGACGTCTACGTCCCCGGGTGCCCGCCCGCGCCCGGAGTCGATGCAGTACGCGTTCATGCAGCTGCAGCGACAAGATCCGCGAACGCACGAAGGAGCGGCTCGAGGCCCGTGCCGCATCCCGCTGACATCCTCGCCGCCGCGGGTCTCGAGAGCGAGCGCAGCGACGGCTCGCTCGGCATCGTCGTGCGCCTCGACGCCGTGCGATCGTCGCCGAGGCGCTCGCGGCGCTCCGCGACGGCCGGCTACGACTTCCTCGTCGACCTGTTCGGGTCCGACACCGGCGACGCGCGTCGAGCTGACCTACCACGTCCGCGTGCTCTCCCGCGATGGAGGACGCGTTCGTGAAGGCGACCGTCGCCTACGACGGCGAGGCGCCCAGCGTGTGGCACGTGTTCCCCGCCGCGCTCTACCCCGAGCGCGAGGCGGCCGAGCTGTTCGGCATGCGTTCCCGGGCCATCCGAACCCGAAGCGGCTGCTCACCACCGAAGGCGTCGACCCGCTGCTGCGCAAGTCGGTCCGCGCGTCGAGGAGGTGCACGCCGTGACGGACGCCGTGCGGCTGGCCCGATGCCGCCGAGGGCTGCATCCCGCGCGCGTCCTGCCCCGCGGGTCTGCGTCGCGTCCCGCGCGGCGTCGACGAGCTGGCCACCGAGCACCTCATGCTCAACATGGGACCGCAGCATCCGTCCACGCACGGCGTGCTGCACGTGCTGCGTCGAGCTCGACGGCGAGGAGGTCATCGCGGCCGAGGCGTCGCTCGGCTACCTGCACCGCGGCATCGAGAAGCTCGCCGAGTCGCGCCGCTACCACCAGATGGGCACCCTGCTCGACCGCGCCGACTACGTCTCGGGCATGCACACCGAGACGGCCTTCGCGCTGGCGGCCGAGAAGCTCGCGGGGATCGAGGTGCCGCGCAAGGCGAGCTGGCTGCGCTCGCTCGTCATGGAGCTCAACCGGTATCGCGAGCCACATGGTGTGGCTCGGCACGTTCGGCCTGGACGCCGGGGCGATGGCGCCGTTCCTCTACATCATGCGCGACCGCGAGATGCTCCTCGACATCCTCGAGGCGATCACGCGGCGCGCGGATGATGTTCAACTACGTCCGGCCCGGCGGCGTGCTGCGCGACCTGCCCGCGGGCACCGACGAGAAGATCCGCGCCTGGCTCGCCGTCGCGGACACGTATCTCGACGAGAACGACGCGCTGCTCGGGCGGCAACGAGATCTTCCAGATGCGGATGCAGGGCACCGGCGTCATCGACGCCGCCACGCGCGCTCGCCTTCGGGATGACGGGCGGCTGCCTGCGCGCGGCTCGGGCGTCGATCTACGACGTGCGCCGCGACAGCGCCGTACTGCGCGTACCCGGAGCTCGACTTCGAGGTGCCGCTGGGCACCCGCGGCGACAACCTCGACCGGTACGCGGTGCGCGTCGAGGAGATGCGGCAGTCCGTCCGGATGATCCGGCAGTTGCATCGACGGCATGCCGGAGGGCGAGTTCACGGCGAAGGTCGCCGCAGGTGCTCAGCCGCCCGCGGGCGAGGCGTACGCGGCGTCGAGTCGCCGCGCGGCGAGCTCGGCATCCACCTGTTCTCCGACGGGGGCGCTCACGCCGTACCGGATGCGGCTGCGCCCGCCGGCGCTACTACACCTCTCCGTGGTCGACGAGGCGCTCGCCGGCGGGCTCATCGCCGACGCGGTCGTCACGATCGGCAGCCTCGACATCGTCCTCGGGGAGATCGACCGGTGAGCGCGCGGCTCGGCATACTCGTGCGCTTCCTCGCTGATGCTGCTGCTGCTGCTCGTCAACGGCGTCGTGCTCATCTACATGCTGCGCAAGGTGCTCGCGCGGCTGCACGTCCGCCTCGGCCCGAACCGCGTCGGCCCGTGGGGCCTCCTCCAGACGAGCAATCGACGTCCTCAAGCTGCTGACGAAGGAGGACCCGCGCCCGGCCGCCGCGGACCGATGGCTCTTCACGATCGCGCCGTTCCTCGTCTTCGTGCCGTCGTTCATGGCCTACATCCCGCTCGTGTTCGGGCCCGGTCTGGCCGTCTCTCATCTCGACGTCGGCGTGCTGTTCATCTTCGCGATGATGTCGCTCGTGCCGCTCGGCATCCTCATGGCGGGCTGGGCGCTCGAACAACAAGTGGTCGCTCATCGGCGGGATGCGCGCGGCCGGGCAGCAGATCGCCTACGAGGTCCCGCTGCTGCTCGCGGTGCTGGGCGTGGCCATGATGGCCGGCTCCCTCGACCCGGCGAGGATCGTGGCGGCGCAGGCCGGCGTGTGGCTCGGGTTCATCCCGCGCTGGTTCGTGCTGCCGCAGATCGTCGCGTTCGTCCTCTTCGCGATCGCCGCGCAGGCCGAGACGCAGCAGACGCCGTTCGACATGTCCGAGGCCGAGTCCGAGCTCATCACCGGCTTCGCAACGAGTACGGCGGCATGAGGTTCGGGTTCCTGTTCCTCGCCGAGTTCACCAACATGTTCATCTTCTCGGCGCTCGGCACGATGCTGTTCTTCGGCGGCTGGCAGGTCCCGTGGGTCGCCGACGCCGGTCAGTGGGTCGCGCCGTTCGTCTTCATGGTCAAGATCTACATCGGCATCTTCGTCATGATGTGGGCGCGCGGCACCCTGCCGCGCTTCCGCGTCGACCAGATGCTCGCGTTCGGCTGGAAGGTGCTCATCCCGTATCGCTCGTGTGGGTCATGCTCATCGGCGATCGTCGTCAGGGTGGTGGCGATGACCGATGTGGGGCACCGGCATCCTCAAGGGCATTCGCGCATCACGATGCGGAACTTCTTCCGGCCGCCGATCACGGTGCAGTACCCGGAGCGAGAAGCTCGAGCTGCCCGAGCGCGCGCGCTGGGCGGTCGCGGCACAAGCTACGACGCGGACGGCAAGCCCAAGTGCACCGCCTGCCTGATCTGCGTGAAGGAGTGCCCCGACTGCGTGCTCTACGATCGAGACGTCGCCACAGCGAGACGCGGAGGCAAGCACATCGACCGCTACGTCTACGAGGTCGGCGCGTGCATGATGTGCGGCCTGTGCGTCGAGGCGTGCCCGTTCGACGCCATCGAGATGAGCCACGAGTACGAGCTCGCCACGCCGCGACGTCGGCAGCTCGTGCGCGTGCTGCTCCGCGACGTCGACGCCGCCTCGCCCCGGCGCGGAGCCGCGCGAGGCTCGCCGCTCCCGCGACCGGTGCCGCCGCCGGGACCGCGGCCGACGCCGGTGCGGGAAGGAGGCGGCGGATGCCTGAGTCGGTGCCCGCCGTCCCGTTCGTCGTGCTCGCGATCGCCTGTGTCGGCGGCGCGGTCATGGTCATGCTGTCGCGCAACGTCGTGCACGCGGCGTTCTGGCTGCTCGAGGTCATGATGGCGATCGCCGGGCTGTTCATGCTGCTGTCCGCGCGACTTCCTCGCGCTCGTCCAGATCATGGTCTACGCGGGCGCCGTCTCGGTGCTCATGATCTTCACCGTCATGCTCACGCTGCGGCGGCGCGAGGATGCGGTGCGCCCGCGCGACCTCTCGTGGTCGCGGCGCCGTCGCTCGCGCTCGCGGTGCTCGCGCGCTGCCGGAGCTGGCATCGCGGCTACCGCGCGCCGGTGCCGACGCGCCGCGACGGCGCCCGACCGTCGACGGCGTTCGGCAGGCTGCTGTTCACCGCGTGGGGCGCTGCCGTTCGAGATCGCCTCCGTCGTCCTGCTCGTGGCGCTCGTGGGCGCCGTGTGGTGGGCGGGGGAGGCGAGACGATGAGCGTCGGGCCGACCGCCTTCATGGTGCTCGCCGCGGTGCTGTTCTGCATCGGGCTGGCCGGCGCGGTCTCGAAGAAGAGCGCCGTGCAGTGCTCATGTCGCTCGAGCTCATGACGAACGCCGTCAACATCAACCTCGTGGCGGTCTCGCGCTTCGTGACCCCGGGGTCGATGGCGGGCAGTTCTCCGCCGTGTTCATCGATGGTGGTCGCCGCCGCCGAGATCGGCCTCGGGCTCGCGCTCGTGCTCGCGCTCTACCGGCGCTCGCCGGACCGTCGAGCTCGACCGCATCGATCGGCTTGAAGGGCTAGCCGCGTGACCGTGGATCGCTCTCATACCCGCGCTTCCCGCGCTCGCGTTCGCGCTCATGGCGCCGATGTCGAGGCGCGCGCGCAACGGCCGTCGGTGGCTGCCGCTCGCCGCGATGGGCGCCTCGCTGCGTCCTGTCGGTGGCGGCGTTCGCGACGCGTGTGGCCGGCGGGCGGCGAGCGCGATCCCGGTGTACCGGGCGTTCTACACGATCGCCACCTCGGCGGCGTCTCCGCTGGCGCTCGGCATCCAGCTCGACGCGATCAGCGCGGTGATGCTGCTCGTGGTCACCATCGTCGGCGTCGTGCGTGCAGGTCTACTCGCTTCGGCTACATGCATCGCGACGAGCGCCGCGGCTGGTACTTCGCGGTGCTCTCGCTGTTCACCGCGGCGATGCTCGCTGCTCGTGCTCGCCGACAACTTCCTCCTGCTGTACATGGCGTGGGAGGTCATGGGGCTGTGCAGCTACCTGCTGATCGGCTTCTGGCACGAGCAGGAGGCGCCGCGCACCGCGTCGCATCAAGGCGTTCCTGACCACGCGCGTCGGCGACGTCGGCTTCGTCGTCGGCGCTCGCCGCCATGTAGGCGACCGCGCACTCGCTTCGCGTACTCGCGTGGTGCTGCACGGCGTCCGGTTCGGCGCCCTGGCTGCCGACGGGCATCGCGCTCGGGCTGCTCTTCGGCGCCGATGGGCAAGTCGGCGCAGGTGCCGCTGCACGTCTGGCTGCCCGACGCCATGGCCGGCCCGACGCCCGCGTCCGCGCTCATCCACGCGGCGACGATGGTCGCGGCCGGCGTCTACCTCGTCGCGCGCGCGCTGCCGATCTTCCTCGCAGGCCGCGCCTGGGTGCTCGCGGCTCGTCGCTGGTCATCGGCGCGCTCACCGCGCTCGTGGGCGGCGCTGCTCGCGATCGTGCAGCACGACATCAAGAAGGTGCTCGCGTACTCGACCATCTCGCCAGCTCGGCTACATGTTCATGGCGCTGGGCGCGGGCGAGCGCGACGGCGCCGCGCTGTTCCACCTCGTGACGCACGCGTTCTTCAAGTCGCTGCTGTTCCTCGGCGCCGGGCGTGATCATCCACGCGACGCACACGCAGGACATCCGCGAGATGGGCGGCCTGCGCAAGCGCATGCCGTGGACCGCGACCACGTTCGTGATCGGCGCGCTCGCGCTCTCTGGCGTCTTCCCGTTCTCCGGCTTCTGGAGCAAGGACGACATCCTGACGACGCTGTTCCGCGGACGGGCACTGTACCTCGGCCGTTCGCCGTCGGCGCTGCTCGTCGCCGGGATCACGGCGTTCTACATGACGCGCCTGTGCGTGCGCGTCTTCGGCGGCAACGAGCATGCCGCATCGCGCACGAGGGCCACGCCGTCATGCTCGCGCCGATGGTCGCTGCTCGCCGCGATCACGGCGGTCATCGGCTTCGGGTCCGCGGCGTTCGCGCGGCTTCCTCGGCGAGGCGCGGCGGTGGCCGTGACGCGTCGCGATGGCGCTCGTCAGCTCGGCCGTCGCGCTCGGCGGCATCGCGCGTCGGCCTGGTGGGTCTACGCGCTACCGGGGGCGTCGACACCGACGACCTGAAGCGGCGCTTCGCCGCCGTCTACGGCGTGCTGACGAACAAGCTGTACTTCGACCGGGTCTACGACTGGGTCGTTCGTCGACGGCTATCGCGGCGCCGCGGCCGCTCCTGGCCGCGCTCGACGTGTCCGCTCATCGACGGCGCCGTCAACGGCGGTCGGCGTCGGCGTGGGTCTGGGCGTCCGCGCGCCTGCGCGACGCCGACACGCGCATCATCGACGGCGCCGTCAACGGTCTGGCCGGCCTGGTCGCGCGCGCGGGCGCGACGTGTCCGCGAGCTGCAGGTCGGTCGGGTGCAGGGCTACCAGCGGCTCGCCTTCGCGGGGCTGCTCGTGCTGATCGTGCTGAGTGTTCTCCTGCTGAGAGGGGTGTAGGCGACCGCGATGACCCGTCAAGCTGCTCACGGTGATCGTGTTTCTGCCGCTGCTCGGCGCCGCCTGCTGTCGCGCTGCTGCATCGGGCGGCGGCGCCCCGACGCGGCCAAGTGGGTCGCCGCCGGCTCTGTGTCTCGGATCTCGCTGATCACCGTCGGGCTGGTCGCGGCTCTTCGACCGGGCGCAGCGGCGCGATGCAGTTCGTGATCGACGTCGCCGTGGGTCCCGCAGGCGCAGCATCCACTACCACGTGGGCGTCGACGGCATCTCGCTCGCGATGCTCGTGCTCTCGGCGCTGCTCGGGCTCCTCGCGGTCCTCGCCTCGTGGAAGGTCGACGGACCGGGCGCCGACGTACTTCGCGATGCTGCTCCTGCTGCAGGTGGGCATGAACGGCGTCTTCGTGGCGCTCGACTTCGTGCTCTTCTACGTGTTCTGGGAGCTCGTGCTCGTCCCGATGTTCTTCCTCATCGGCATGTGGGGCGGCGCGCGGCGCGAGTACGCGTCGATGAAGTTCTTCCTCTACACGCTGGCCGGGTCGGTCTTCATGCTCGTCGGGATCATCGCGCTCTACCTCGACGGCGGGCACCTTCGACATGGTCGCGCTGGCCGCGAAGCGGAGCATCGGGCGTCTTCGGCGTCCGGCTGCAGAACTGGGTGTTCCTCGCGTTCTTCCTCGGCTTCGCGGTGAAGGTGCCGGTCTGGCCGCTGCACACGTGGCTGCCGGACGCGCACGTCGAAGCGCCGACCGCCGCATCGGTGCTGCTCGCGGGCGTCCTGCTGAAGATGGGCGCGTACGGCTTCATCCGCGTGTCGCTGCCGATGCTGCCCGCACGCGACGCGAGCCTGGGCGCCGTGGATCGCGGTGCTCGCGGTCATCTCGATCGTGTACGGCGCCGCGGTCGCCTTCGCGCAGACCGACCTCAAGAAGCTCGTCGCGTACTCGTCGGTGTCGCACATGGGCTTCGTGATGCTCGGCATCTTCTCGCTGACCGCCGCCGGGCTCAACGGCGCGGTGGCGGTGATGTTCAGTCACGGCATCGTGACCGGCATGCTGTTCCTCATGGTCGGGATGGTGTACGACCGGGCGCACACGCGGCAGATCGCCGACCTGTCGGGTCTGTCGGCCGCGATGCCGATGATCGGCGGCCTGCTCGCCGTTCGCCGCCGTTCGCGTCGCTCGGGCTGCCGGGACTCTCCGGCTTCGTCGGCGAGTTCCTCTCGCTCCTCGGCGCGTGGCAAAGCGTCTTCGTGCCCCACTGGCTCACCGTGATCGCGGCCCTCGGCGTCCTGCTCGCCGCGGCGTACATGCTCTGGATGGTGATGCGGGTCGTGCTCGGGGCACCCTCGCGGATCGTGTCGGGGCTTCCCGACGCCACCGCCCGCGAGATCGGCATCGTCACGCCGCTCGTCGGGCTCTCGGTCCTGGTCGGCGTGTGGTGGGGCGGCCTGCTGGGCTACGTCGATCCGGCGGTCCGCGTGCTGCTGAGGCTGATGAGAGGGGCCGCCTGAGCATGCCGCCGCTCGCCCTCATGACCCCGGAGGCCGTGGTCCTGCTCGCGGCGCTCGTCGCGCTCTTCGCGGACGTGCTCTTCCCGCGCCGCGATCGAGCCGCGGCGTGGGTGGGTGCCGTCGCGTGCGCGCTCGCGGCGGCGTCCTCGATCGCCATCGGTGCCGGCCGCGTCGCGCCCTTCGGCGGAGCCGTGGCGGTCGATGGAGCGGCCCTCGTCGCTCGCACGGCGATAGCCCTGCTCGGCGCTGTGTTCCTGGTCTGGCTCGCGGGAGCGGGCGTCCGCTCCGGGCGCGTGCGCGAGTTCAGCGCGCTCGTGCTGTTCTCCGTACTCGGGTCGCTCGTGGTGTGCGCCGCTCGGGACTGGGTCGTGCTGTTCCTGTCGCTCGAAGTGACGACCATGCCGGCCTACGTGCTCATGGGCTTCGAGCGTCGCAACGAGCGCAGCCTCGAGGGGGCGCTCAAGTACTTCCTGCTCTCGATGGTGGCGAGCGTCCTCCTGCTGTACGGGCTCTCGTTCGTGATCGGCATGTCCGCCTCGACCGCGCTCTCGGCCACGCGGTTGACGGCCGGCCCGATCGCGCTCGTGGCCTCGTCGTTCGTCCTCGCCGGTCTGCTCGCGAAGCTGTCGGCCGTCCCGTTCCACTGGTGGTCGCCCGACGCGTACGCGGGTGCGCCGGCCGCCTCGGTGGCGTTCGTCTCCGCCGTGCCGAAGATCGCGGGCCTCGTGGCGCTCGCGCGCGTGGCCTCGATCCTGGGACCGCAGGCACCGGGATTCTCGCTCGTCGTGGCGGGCGCGGCGGTCGCGTCCATGCTCCTCGGTAACCTGGCCGCCTACCCCCAGCAGGACCTGCGCAGGCTCATGGCGTACTCGGGGATCGCTCACGCCGGATACCTGCTCGTCGCGGTGGCCGCGCAGAGCGCGGCCGGCATGCGCGCCGCGGTGTTCTACGCGATCGCCTACACCGTGCCGTCGATGGCGGTGATGCTCGTCGTGGCGGCCGTCGGCAACCGGCTCGATGACTTCCGAGGGCTGTCGACGCGGAGGCCGTGGCTCGCGTGGACCATGACGCTGCTCCTCTTCTCCCTCATCGGCGTCCCGCCGCTCGCCGGCTTCACCGGGAAGCTCCTCGTGTTCACGTCCTCGCTGTCCGCCGGTCTCGCGAGCGTCGTCGTTCTCGCGGTCGTCATGAGCGTCGTGTCCGCGGGCTTCTACCTGCGCATCGTGCGCGCGATGTTCCTCTCCGAGCCGGTGGGGACGATGAGCGCGGCGAAGACATCCGCGGCGTCGGCGGCCGCGATCGCCACCTGCGCTCTGGCGGCGATCGCGATCGGCGTCGTCTCCTCGCCGCTCCTCGCCACGATCTCGTTCACGGTGCGCTGACCCGCATCACGCGCTCGCGCCGTAGGGCATATACGCTGTGTGCCTGTCAGCGTGCGACCCTGCGAGGTGGACTATGTCCGACGACCTCTCGAGGACCGACCGCCCCAGCGACGCCGAGCGGCGGCCCGTCGCCGCCGAACGCCGCCCCGGAGGCGGGGCGTGGCGCGCGTTCGTGCTCGGCATCGTCGGCGGGTTGATCGGGGCCGGGCTCGTCGCCGGCATCCTGTACGCCACCGGCAGCCTGACGCGAACGGCCGCGCCGTCGTCGACGCAGGAGACGACCGTCGACTCCGACCTCGAGGCGGACCAGCCGGTCGAGGCGGTCGCCGCGCGGGTCGTCCCCTCGGTGGTGAATGTGGCGATCACGCAGGCCTCGGCGTTCGGCACCGTGAGCGGCAACGGCAGCGGCATCATACTGAGGTCGAACGGCTACATCCTCACCAACTACCACGTCGTGTCGGGAGCGACGTCGATCGTGGTCCGGCTCGGCACGAAGGACTACACGGCGCGCGTGGTGGGCACGGACTCCGCCTCCGACCTCGCGGTCATCAAGGTCGCGGCGACCGGGCTGCCGCCGGCCGCGATCGGGAAGTCGGCGGACCTCGTCGTCGGTCAGGTCGTCATCGCCGTCGGCAGTCCGTTCGGGCTCGACAAGACGGTGACGGAGGGCATCATCTCGGCGCTGCACCGCAGCGACCTCGGGACCGGCGCGGCCGCGTACACCAACCTCATCCAGACCGATGCCGCCATCAACCCCGGCAACTCGGGCGGCGGGCTGTTCGACGTCTTCGGCAAGCTCATCGGCATCAACACGCTCATCGAGTCGCCGGCCGGCCAGTTCGGCACGGCACAGTCGGCGGGCATCGGATTCGCGATCCCGATCGACTACGCCGAGTCCATCGCCGATCAGATCATCGCCGGCAAGAAGGTCGTGCATCCCTACCTCGGCGTCAGCAGCGTATCGGTCGACGAACAGCTGGCCACGCAGTTCCACCTCTCGGTGAACAGCGGCGCGCTCGTGCAGACGGTGGCCGCCGGATCGCCGGCGGCCGCGGCCGGCGTCCATGTGGGCGATATCATCACGAGCGTGGGCGGCCAGACCGTGACGACCTCCGACGAGCTGCTCGCGGCCGTGCGGAACTTCTCGATCGGCCAGAGGGTCGCGATCGTGCTGATCCGCAATGGGAAGCAGCTGACGGTCGAGGCGACGATCGGTTCGAAGTAGGCGAGAGAGGGCGTGTGAAGGTCCGCATCGCCGCCGTCGGGCGGCTCAAGGAGCCGCACTGGCGCGCAGCGAGCGAGGAGTACCTCAAGCGCCTGCGCCCGTACGCGACCGTCGAGACCGTCGAGGTCGCCGACCGGGATGTGTCGCGGGACCCGGCGCACGCCGTCGCGGCCGAGGGCGCGGATCTGCTGCGCGCCGTTCCCGAGGGCTCCTACGTCGTGGCGCTCGACCTGGGCGGCCGTGAGGTGTCGAGCACCGAGCTCGCCGAACACCTGGCCGAGCTGCTCGTGCGCCGCCGCAGCGACATCACCTTCGTCGTGGGCGGGAGCGCGGGCCTCGCGCGCGACGTCGTGGACCGCGCTGACGAGCGGCTCTCGCTCTCGAGGATGACGCTGCCGCACCAGCTCGCGCGAGTCGTGCTGCTGGAACAGATCTACCGCTCGTTCCGGATCATGCGGAACGAGCCGTACCACCTGTGACCGAGAAGGCGCGCGCCGCGGCGCCGCCGGAGGAGGTGTTCCTCGTGGAAGCGATCGGGTCCGGTTCGGTCGTCGGCTTCGTCGGGACGGGCGTCATGGGGGCGCCCATGGCCGGGCACCTGCTCGACGCGGGCTACCGGCTGCGCGTCTTCAACCGCACGCGGAGCAAGGCCGAGCCGCTGCTCGAGCGCGGCGCCGAGTGGTGCGAGACCGCGGGCGACACCGCGACGGGCTCCGCGGCCGTGGTCACGATGCTCGGCTTCCCCGCGGACGTGGAGGAGGTGTACCTCGCGGCGGGCGGGCTGCTCGCGTGCGCGAAGCCGGGGGCGGTGCTCATCGACATGACGACCTCGACGCCGTCGCTCGCCGCCCGGATCGCGGCCGAGGCGGCGAAGCTCGGCGTGCGGGCGCTGGACGCGCCCGTCTCCGGAGGCGACGTCGGGGCGCGCGAGGGTCGGCTCACCATCATGGCCGGGGGTGACGCCGAGGCCTTCGCCGCGGCGGAGGGGCTGCTGCGCGTCATGGGGCCGAACGTCGTCCTGCAGGGGGGCGCGGGCGCCGGCCAGCACACGAAGATCTGCAACCAGCTCGCGATCGCGAGCGGGCTCATCGGGGTGTGCGAGTCGATGTCGTATGCCGAGGCGGCGGGGCTCGACCCTCGCCGGGTGCTTGACTCGATCGGCGCGGGCGGCGCGGCTTCGTGGTCGCTCGCGAACTACGCTCCGCGCATGCTCGCCGGCGACTTCGCGCCGGGCTTCTACGTGAAGCACTTCATCAAGGACCTGCGGATAGCGCGCGAGGAGGCCGGGGCGCTCGGTCTCGATCTCCCGGGGCTCGACCTGGCCCTCGAGCTCTTCGAGGAGCTGGCGAGCAGGGGCATGGAGGACCGCGGCGTCCACGCGCTCTACCTGCTCTACCGGGAGCGGCGTCGCCCGTCCGTTCCGATCGCGGGGACTGCCGCGCCGCTCGGATAGCCGGGCTCCCGCGCTCCGGTCCGCCCCGCCGAGCGGCCGGTCTCCCGGGCCCGGTGGTATCCTATGCGCCTACCCGCCCGACCGCCGCCCATGGGGAGCAGCCGCAATGAAGGACACGCTCCGCGCCCTCGTCGAAGACGCCCTGCGCGCCTCGATGGCGGCCGGTGAGATCCCCCTCGCCGCCATGCCCGCCATCGAGCTCGAGCGGCCGCGCGATCCCTCTCACGGCGACTGGGCGACGAACGTCGCGCTGCAGCTCGGCGAAGGCCGCGGGCATGAGCCCGCGCGCGCTCGCCGACGCGATCGCCGCGCGCGTGTCGGGGCATCCGGACGTCGCGTCCGTCGAGATCGCCGGCCCCGGCTTCATCAACATCCGCCTGTCGCGCCGAGCGCGCTGCAGCGCGTCGTCGCGAGGCGCGCGATCGCGGGGCGAGGCGTGGGGCCGCGCGGACCTCGGCCACGGACGGCGCGTGCAGGTCGAGTTCGTCTCGGCGAACCCGGTGGGGCCGATGCACGTCGGCCACGGCCGCTGGGCCGCGCTCGGCGACAGCATGGCGCGCGTGCTCGCGCACGCGGGCTGGAAGGTCGAGCGCGAGTTCTACATCAACGACGCCGGCGTGCAGATGGACATCTTCGCGCAAGTCGGTCGCCGCGCGCTACCTCGAGCTCGCCGGCCGTGAGGTCGACGTTCGCGCCGGACTGGTACCAGGGCGCCTACATCACGCGAGATCGCCGCGCGAGATCCTCGGCGCCGAGGGCACGCGCTGGGCCGACGCCGACCGCCGAGGAGCGCGAGGCGCACTTCAGGGAGAAGGCGTACGCGCCAGGTGCTCGAGCACCTGAAGCACGTGCTGCACGGCATGGGCGTCGACTTCGACGTGTGGTTCTCGGAGCGCACGCTGCACGAGCCGGGCCCCGACGGCCTGTCCGCGGTCGACCGGGGCGATCGCCGCGCTGCGCGAGGCCGGCTACATCTACGAGCTCGACGGCGCGGTGTGGTTCCGCTCGACCGACTTCGGCGACGACAAGGACCGCGTGCTCGTCAAGGCCGACGGCGAGTTCACCTACTTCGCCGCCGACATCGCCTACCACAAGGACAAGTTCGACCGCGGCTTCGACCGCGTCATCGACATCTGGGGCGCCGACCACCACGGCTACGTCGCGCGCATGAAGGCGGCGGTCGCGGCGCTCGGCCATCCCGGCCAGCTCGACGTGGTCATCGGCCAGCTCGTCAACCTGCTGCGCGGCGGCGAGGTCGTGCGCATGAGCAAGCGCACGGGCGAGATGGTCACCTTCGAGGACCTGCTCGACGAGGTCGGCGCCGACGCCGCGCGCTACTTCTTCCTGCGCCGTAGCACCGACCAGCCGCTCGACTTCGACATCGAGCTCGCCAAGCAGCAGATCCGCCGACAACCCCGTCTACTACGTGCAGTACGCGCACGCGCGCATCTGCTCGATCCTGCGCAAGGCCGCGGGCTCGGGCCGAGGACGAGATCGACGTCGCCGACGCGCGTGCGCGCGCCTCGTCGCCGCCGAGTTCGTACCTGGCGACGCCGACCTGTCGCTGCTGACCGACGCGCCGAGTTCACGCTCATCCGCAAGATCTCGGAGTTCCCCGAGGTCGTCGAGGGGGCGGCGGACGCGATCTCGCTCCCTACAGGCTCACGCGCTACGCCGAGGACCTCGCGGCGACGTTCCACCAGTTCTACACGCGTGTGCCGCGTGATGAGCGAGGACGCGGCGCTCGACCGCGGCGCGGCTCTACGCTGTGCGATGCGACCGCGGCTCACGCTCGAGCGCGTCCTCGCGCTCGTGGGAGTGAGCGCGCCGGAGCGCATGTAGGCGGGGGACCGCGCGCCCGCGCGATCCCGGCTGCCGGGCTCGCCGCATTCCGTGCCGGCGCGAGTCGCCGGCGGACCCTCGCGGGGAGGGGCGTCGACCCGTCTGATATGGTTGTCCTCCGCCGAGAGCCACGGCGTTCCTGGGAAGGATGGCTCCGATGAGCATCGCCACACTCAACGAACCGTCCCGCGAGCCGAGCGACCCGCGCGCCGACCTGTCGTCCGTCCTGCCGCTCACGGCCGAGACGGTCGACGGCCATCTGTAGGTCGGCGGCGTGGACATGGTCGAGCTGGCGCGCGAGGCAGGGACGGCGCTCTACGTCATGGACGAGGAGCACATCCGCCACCAGCTGCGCGAGTTCCGGCAAGTGGACCACGTACCACTGGCCGGACGTCGAGACGGTCTACGCCGCCAAGGCGTTCATGTGCCGGGCGATGTGCCGCCTCGTCCACGAGGAAGGCTGCATGATCCTGTGCGCCTCCGGGCGGCGAGCTCGCCATCGCCCTCGCGTCAGGAGTCCCCGCGTCGCGCATCCAGGTGCACGGCAACAACAAGACGCCTCGGCGAGACTCGCCGAGGCCGTCGACGCGGGCGTGGACCGCATCGTCGTCGACTCGCTGCTCGAGCTGGAGCGCATCAGCCGCGTCGCGACGTCTCGAGCGCGGCGTGACGCCAAGCCGTGCTCATCCGCGTCACGCCGGGTATCAGGCCGGACACGCACGGCTACATCCAGACCGGGCAGGAGGACTCGAAGTTCGGCTTCGGCCTGAACCACGGACTCGCGATGGCCGGCGTCGAAGCCGCGTGCGCGCTGCCGGGCATCGACTTCGCCGGCCTGCACATGCACATCGGCAGCCAGATCTTCGCGCTCCAGAGCTACAGCAAGGCGATCGAGGTCATGGTCGGCTTCATGCGCCAGGTGCACGACACAGACCGGCCGCCGGGTCCGCGACCTCGACGTCGGCGGCGGGATCGGCATCAAGTACGGGCTGGCGGACGAGCCATCGACGATCGAGCAGTACGGCAAGGTCGTCGTCGACGGCATCAAGGAGGAGTGCGAGCGCAACGGGCTGCCGGTCCCGCGCATCCTCATCGAGCCGGGCCGCGCGGTCGTCGCGAACGCCGGCGTGACGCTGTACACCGTGGGCGTGGTGAAGGAGATCCCGGGCATCCGCACCTACGTTGCGGTCGACGGCGGCATGACCGACAACATCCGCCCGGCGCTGTACGGCGCCCGCTACGAGTGCCTCGTCGCGAACAAGGCCGAACGAGCCGCGCACGGAGATCGTCACCGTCGCCGGCAAGCACTGCGAGACCGGCGACCTCATCGCCCGCGACACGCCAGCTGCAGCCGGTCGAGCCGGCGACATCCTGTGCGTCTGCGCGACCGGCGCGTACTGCCAGTCGATGGCGAGCAACTACAACAAGCAGGTGCGGCCGGCGGTCGTCTTCGTGCGGGACGGCGAGGCGCGCGTGGTCGTCCGGCGCGAGACCTACGACGACTTGATGCGCTGCGACATGGAGTAGGCCCGGAACGGCTCGGCATCGTGCGGCCGGGTGCCCGGAGGGGCCGATGGTTCGGATACCGAACACTTTGGTAGACTAACGACATGACGTCGGAGCGCGAAGATCGTCCCTCGAACGAGACGCGGGCCGCGGCGCGCCGCGCCGCCGAGCTCGCCATGCGCACGCTGCCGCGCTCGATGGGCATCCTCCGCGCGCGGTCCCGCGAGACGGGCTGGGGTTCGCCGCAACGCGCGTGGATCCTGCGCACGTTGCGGGGCGGGCCGCGCGGCCTCGGAGACCTCGCGACGAAGCTGTCGGTGAGCGCTCCCACGATGTCGGGCCTGGTGACGGCGCTCGTGCGCGAAGGCCTCGTCACCCGTGAGACCGATCCCTCGGACCGCCGTCGCGTGACCGTGCGCATCACGCCGGAGGGCGCCGATCAGCTCGCGCGCGCCGACGCCGACGCGCTCGATGTCCTGGCCGCGCGCTTCGCCGGGCTCTCCGGCGGCGAGATCCTCACGCTCGAGAAGGGCCTCGCGCTGCTGCGCCGGGCCTTGGAGATGGATGGCGTCGACTGCGGCCCGTCGGCCGCGGACAAGGAGGCATGATGCCGGTGATCGAGGTGCGTGACCTCGTTCGCAAGTTCGACGAGTTCACCGCCGTCAAGGGTGTGAACTTCCAGGTCGAGGAGGGAGAGGTCTTCGGCTTCCTCGGCCCGAACGGAGCGGGCAAGACGACGACCATCAACATGCTGTGCACGCTGCTCAAGCCGACCTCGGGCGGCGCCACGGTGAACGGGTTCGACGTGGCGAGCCAGCAGGACCGCGTCCGCCGCTCGATCGGGCTCATCTTCCAGGACCCGACGCTCGACGAGCGCCTGACCGGCTGGCAGAACCTGCAGTTCCACGCGATGCTCTACGACGTGCCGAAGGAGACGTTCGACGATCGGGCGCACGAGCTGCTCGAGATGGTCGAGCTGACCGACAAGGTGCGTGAGAGCGTCAAGGCGTTCTCGGGCGGCATGAAGCGGCGCCTCGAGATCGCTCGCGGGCTGCTCCACCACCCGAAGGTGCTCTTCCTCGACGAGCCGACGATCGGGCTCGACCCGCAGACGCGGCGCCACATCTGGGACTACCTCGTCAAGGTGCGCGACTCGGAGCGGCTCACCCTCTTCCTCACGACCCACTACATGGACGAGGCCGAGATCTGCGACCGGATCGCCGTCATCGACCACGGCGAGATCGTCGCGCTCGACACGCCCAGCAACCTGAAGGGCCATGGTCGGCGGCGACGTCGTCACGCTGTGCACCGACGCGGACGACCGCGCAATGCGAGCTCCTCGCCGGGATGGGTGTCGAGCCGCAGAAGACCGTCGGAGGGGCTTCGCGTGGAGATCGACCACGGCGACCGTTTCATCCCGACGGTGATGCGGGTGATGGACGAGGCGGAGCCGCGCGTGAACATCACGAGCGTGAACCTGCGGCGGCCGACGCTGGAGGACGTCTTCATCAAGCTCACCGGCCGCGCCATCCGCGAGGAAGAGGCGAGCGGGATGGACATGATGCGCGCGCGCAGGCGAGCGGGCGGTTGGGGAGGGAGGCGCTAGATGGAGACGCCATCTGATGCACGACATCAAGGGCGCCTACACGATCTGGTACCGCGACGTGCTGCGCTTCGTGCGCGACCGGTCGCGCATCTTCGGCTCGCTCGCGCAGCCGCTGCTGTTCCTCTTCGCGCTCGGCTTCGGCCTGGGCGGCGCGCTCGAGCCATCTGGGCAGCGGCGCGCAGGGGATCTTCCAGGCGGGCCCTTCATCGAGTTCCTCTACCCGGGCATCCTGTGCATGACCGTCCTGTTCACGGCGCTGTTCTCCGCGATCTCGATCGTGTGGGACCGCGAGTTCGGGTTCCTTGCGCGAGGTGCTCGTCGCGCCGGTCTCGCGCACCGCGGTGGCGCTCGGGAAGGTCGCGGGCGGCTCGACGGTGGCGATCGCTGCAAGGAGCCATCATCATGCTGCTCGGGCCGTTCCTCGGCATCCACTACAGCCTCGGCAGCATCGTTCTGCATGCTTCTCACGCTGCTGCTGGTCGCCGCGGTCATCACCTCGCTCGGCATCCTGATCGCCGCGCGTCAGAAGACCATGGAGGGATTCCAGGTCATCATGCAGTTCCTGCTGCTGCCGATGCTGTTCCTGTCGGGCGCGTTCTTCCCGTTCCAGGGCAGCGACACGGCGTCGCGGGTGTTGCGCACGATCGCGCAGTTCAACCCGCTCACCTACGGCGTCGATGCCATCCGCCGATCGCGCTCGGGTCGCAGCTCCCGGCTTCCTTCTCCCTGCACTCCGCGGGAGTGGATGCGCTGATCCTCCTCGGGTTCTTCGTCGTGTTCCTCGTTCCGGGGGTGCTGCTCTTCAGCAAGCAGGAGTAGCGCGCGACCCGGCGAGCGCCGCGAGGGGCCGACGGTTCCCGGCTCGGGTACAATGGCGTCCCGGCCGCGGCCCCGCGCGGCCCTCTCGCGAGGACGGCAGGTATGGCCAGCATCGGGATCGGACTCATCGGGCTCGGGACCGTCGGTTCCGGCGTCGTCGAGATCCTCGCTCGTCACCGCGACGATTTCGCGCGGCGCGCCGGCGTCGAGATCGAGCTCGTGCGCTTCGCCGACCGCAACCCGGAGCGCGCCGCTTCGCTCGGCCTCGACCCCGCGCTGTTCACCACGGACGCCGCGGAGCTGATCGCCGACCCGCGCGTGCGGATCGTCATCGAGCTCATCGGGGGGACCGGCGCCGCGAAGGACGTGGTGCTCTCGGCGCTGCGCGCCGGCAAGTCCGTGGTGACCGCGAACAAGGCGCTCATGGCGTCGTCACGGCCAGGAGGTCATGGAGGCGGCGGAGTCGTCGGGTGTCGACATCGCGTTCGAGGCCAGCGTCGGGGGCGGCATCCCGATCATCGGCCCGCTCAAGCACTCGCTCGTGAGCAACGAGATCGTCTCCGTGGCCGGCATCGTCAACGGCACCACGAACTACATGCTGACGCGCATGGCGGACGACGGCCTCGACTACGCGACCGCACTCGCCGAGGCGCAGGCGCGCGGCTTTGCGGAAGCCGATCCGAGCGCCGACGTCGACGGGCTCGACGCGGCGGCGAAGATCGCCATCCTGGCGTCGATCGCCTTCAACTCACGCGTCACGGTCGGCCAGGTCCCGGTCGAGGGCATCCGTTCGATCGCGCCCGCGGACATCGTGTACGCGCGCGAGATGGGCTACGCCATCAAGCTCATGGCCATCGCGCGCAGGGTCGACGGCACGATCGACGTGCGGGTGCATCCGGCGATGATCCCGCTCAGCCATCCGCTGGCCACCGTGAGCGGCGTCTACAACGCCATCTACGTGACCGGCGACGCGGTCGGCGAGACGATGTTCTTCGGAGAGGGTGCCGGCTCGCTGCCCGCCGCCTCGGCCGTCGTCGGCGACGTCATCGAGGTCGCGCGGCACGTACGCTCCGGCTGCCTCGGCCTGGTGGGCTGCACCTGCAACGAGCATCTCGAGGTGCGTGACATCTCGACGCTCAGGACCGGCTACTTCATCCGCTTCCAGGTCGCGGACCGCCCAGGCGTGCTGGCGTCCGTGGCGTCGAAGTTCGGCGAGCACGGGGTCTCGATCGCCTCGGTCATCCAGAAGCGTGTCTTCGAGTCCGGAGACGCCGAGATCGAGTACCTCACGCACACCGCCGAGGAGCGCGCCGTTCGCGCGGCACTGGAAGAGATCTCGCGGCTGGACGTGGTGCGCGAGGTCGCGTCCGTCATCCGCGTCGAGGACCTGTGAGCGCGACCGGCGCCCGCGCCGTCGTGCGCGTCCCCGCGTCGACCGCCAATCTCGGCTCCGGCTACGACGCTTTCGGCCTCGCGCTCGAGCGGCACAACACGGTCGCCGCGGAGTTCGATCCCGACGGCGTCTGGTCCGTGGCGGTGAGCGGCGAAGGGGCCGACCGTGCTCCGACGGGCGCCGACAACCTCGTGGCGCGCAGCATGGCCCGGCTCTTCGGCGAGGCGGGGGTGTCGGCCGCCGCGAGGATCCGGTGCGAGAACGCGATCCCGTTCGGTCGCGGCCTGGGCTCCAGCTCGGCCGCGATCGTCGGCGGCCTGACCGCCGCCAACGCGCTGCTCGGCGGCCGTTTCGATCGCGAGGGGCTCTTCCGCTGCGCCGTCGAGATCGAGGGCCATCCCGACAACGTCGCCGCCGCTCTCTTCGGCGGGTTCACGATCTGCTGGTCCGACCGCGGAGTGCCGCGCGCCGTCCACGTCGAGCCGCCGGCGGGGATCGCCGCCGTGTGCGTGGTGAGCGACACGGCCTTCTCCACCCGGGAGGCGCGCGCCCTGCTCCCGCGCGACGTTCCGCACGTCGACGCCGCGTTCGACGCCGGCAGGGCGGGACTGCTCGCGGCGGGGATCGCGCTCGGCAGGGCCGACCTCATCCGCCCGGGCATGTTCGACCGGCTCCACGAGCCGTACCGCGCGGTGGCGGTCCCCGACCTCGACACCGTGCGCGCCGCGCTGCTCGAGGCCGGCGCGGACGGCGCAGCGCTCTCCGGCGCCGGCCCCACCGTGGTCGGGCTGGTGACCGCGGCGGACGACGACGCCGCGCTCGCGCGGGCCGAGGGGATCGCGGCCCGGGCCGGCGGACTGCTCGCGGGCGCTCCGGGCCGCCGCCCGCCGGTGGCGATCGGGATCGACCGCGGAGGGGCCGTCCTCCACATGGAGTGAAAGGGAAGAAACGAGTCGCGGCTGACGAGACGGCGCGCTCGTGGTATGGTTGATGCGGCGATGGAGCATCTTCTCGCCGACCTCCCCGGTTCCGACTTCCCACACCTGCGCCGCGTCGGCGCGCGATCCCGTGTGAGCGCCCGCGCGGCGGAACGCCTCGCCCCGACCGAAGAGCAGAGAGCAGGAGACGGCCATGAAGTTCTTCCTGGACACGGCGGACCTCGCCGAGATCGAGGAAGCAGCGAGCTGGGGCGTGCTCGCCGGCGTGACCACGAACCCGACGCTGTACGCGCGCGTCGGCGGCAAGCTCGCCGGACTTCCACGACCACCTGAAGCGCATCTGCGACATCGTGCGACGGCCCGGTCAGCGGCGAGACCGTCGGCCTCGAGCGCGACGAGATCGTCGCGCGAAGGCGATGGAACTTGCGGCGCTCGCGCCCAACATCGTCGTGAAGGTGCCGGTCATGCCCGAGGGGCTGGCCGCGACGAAGGCGCTGTACGACACGGGCATCAAGGTCAACGCGACGCTGTGCTTCTCGGTGCCGCAGGCGCTGCTCGTCGGCACGGGCCGGCGCCTCGCTACGTCAGCCCGTTCGTCGGGCGCTTCGACGACATCTCCGAGGACGGCATCGAGCACCTCGGCAACACCGTCGACGCGCTCGCGCAACTACGACTTCGGCCACGACGTCGAGGTCATCGCGGCGTCGATCCGCAGCGCGAACCATGTCGTGCAGGCGGCGCTCATCGGCGCCGACATCGCAACCGTTCCGTTCGCCGTGCTGAAGAACCTCGTGAAGCACCCGCTGACCGACCGCGGCCTGGAGTCGTTCCTCGCCGACTGGGAGAAGGTCAAGAACTCATGAGCGCACGTCCCCGCAAGCGCGGCCGCCGCGGTGGCGGCGGGCCGGGCGGAGACAGCTCCGCTGCAGCCGTCGATCACCAGCGCCGACCTCGAGCCGAAGACCGTCGCCGAGCTCGAAGGCGATGGCGCACCGAGCTCGGGCTCGACCTCAAAGCCGCTGCGCAAGAAGGAAGAGCTCATCGACGCCGTGCTCGAGGCCAAGGTCAAGGCGGAGGGCTTCGTCGACGTCGTCGGCATCCTCGACATCCTGCCGGAGGGCTACGGCTTCCTGCGCACGAGCGGCTATCTGCCCGGCGACCACGACGTCTACGTTCCGATGTCGACGATCCGCCGCATCGAGCTGCGGCGCGGCGACATGATGCGCGGTCAGGTCCGCCCGCCCAAGGAGACCGAGAAGTACGCGGCGCTGCCAGCGGCTCGACTCGATCAACGGCAAGGAGCCCGAGGCCATCAAGGGCCGCAAGGACTTCAAGGACCTCACGCCGGTCTACCCCGACGAGAAGTTCGCAGATGGAGTGGAGGCCCGAGGCGGTCACGGCGCGCATCATCGACCTCGTCGCGCCGATCGGCAAGGGCCAGCGCGGGCTCATCGTCTCGCCGCCGAAGGCGGGCAAGACGACCGTGCTCAAGGACATCGCCGCCGCCATCCACGGCCAACAACCCCGAGGTCTACCTCATGTGCCTGCTCGTCGACGAGCGGCCCGAGGAAGTCACCGACATGGAGCGCTCGATCCACGGCGAGGTCGTGTCCTCGACGTTCGACATGCCGTCCGACAACCACATCGCGGTCGCCGAGCTCGTGCATCGAGCGCGCGAAGCGCCTCGTGGAGAGCGGCTACGACGTCGTCATCCTGCTCGACTCGATCACGCGGCTCGGCGCGCGCGTACAACCTGGCGCACGCCCGCGTCCGGCCGCATCCTGTCCGGCGGCGTCGACTCCACGGCGCTCTACCCGCCGAAGAAGTTCTTCGGCGCGGCGCGCAACATCGAGTTCGGCGGCTCGCTGACGATCATGGCCACGGCCCTCGTCGACACCGGCTCCAAGATGGACGAGGTCATCTTCGAGGAGTTCAAGGGCACCGGCAACATGGAGCTGCGGCTCGACCGGCGGCTCGCCGACAAGCGCATCTTCCCGGCGATCGACGTCATCACGTCCGGCACGCGCAAGGAGGAGCTGCTGCTCGACCCGGTCGAGGCGCCCTACATCTGGAAGCTGCGGCGCGTCCTGCACTCGCTCGACGCGGCACCGGCTATCGAGCTGCTCATCGACCGCGTCAAGAAGACGAAGAGCAACCGCGAGTTCCTCGCGGCGATATCGAAGACGCGCACCGGCAACGGCGACTAGACCGCGAGGCGTCGCGTCACGGCCTCGGATCGCGAAGAAGGGCCCCGGAGCGATCCGGGGCCCTTCCTTTCTCCGTGTGTCGCGGTGCCGCTATCTGCGTCCGCGATACCCGCTGCCGGCGCGCCCGCTGCCACCGCGGCGGCCCGCCCGGCGCTGGCCGACCGGAGCGGGGTTCTTCCGCGGCTGCGCGACGCTGCGCGCCGGGTCGGGCACGAGCCGGTCCGCGGAGTAGGCGAAGCCGGCCATGTCCTCGCAGGCGATGACCGCCCCGATCGTCTTCTCGATGTCACGCAGGTTGTCGTGCTCCTCCGGCGCCAGCAGCGTGAAGGCGGCGCCGGACTTGCCGGCGCGCGCCGTGCGCCCGATGCGGTGGACGTAGTCCTCGGGCACGTTCGGCAGGTCGTAGTTGATGACGTGGCTGATACCGTCCACGTCGATGCCGCGCGCCACGATGTCGGTCGCGACGAGCACGCGGCATCTGCCGTGCTTGAACTCGTCGAGCGCCCGGACGCGCTGCGCCTGCGAGCGGTTGCCGTGGATGGCGGCGCTGCGCACGCCGGCGCGCTCCAGCGCCCGCGCCACCTTGTCGGCGCGGTGCTTCGTCCGCGTGAAGACGAGTACCCGCTGCAGCTCGTGCGTCGTGATCATGTGCAGCAGCAGGTCGCTCTTCTGCACGCCCGAGACGGGGTAAAGCGTCTGCTCGATCGCCTCGATCGGGCGGCTCGGGGGCGAGACGTCGACGTGGGCGGCGTCCGTGAGCGTGTCGCTGATGACGCCGAGCACGTCCGGCGTCATCGTCGCCGAGAAGAGCAGCGTCTGCCGTTCCGGCGGCAGCGTGCGAGATGATCCGCCGCACGTCCGGCCAGAAGCCCTGGTCGAGCATGCGGTCGGCCTCGTCGAGCACCAGCACCTCGACGCGGCTGAGGTCGACATCGCCCTGGTTGACGAGGTCGAGGAGCCGGCCCGGCGTGGCGACGAGCATGTCGATGCCCGCGGCGCAGGGCGGCCCGCTGCGGCTCGTAGCCGACGCCGCCGTAGATGGCGCACACGCGGTGACGCGTGTGGCGAGCGACCGTCTTGCCGACGGCCTCGATCTGCAGCGCGAGCTCGCGGGTCGGGGTGATGACGAGCGCCGCGGGCCCGCCGGGCCGGCTCGGGATGCGCTGGAGCGTCGGCAGGACGAACGCCGCCGTCTTGCCGGTGCCGGTCTGCGCGCAGCCGACGACGTCGCGGCCGGCGGCCACGAGCGGGATCGCCTGCTCTTGGATGGGGGTGGGGCGGGTGTACCCCATGGACGCGACCGCCTGCATGAGGCGCGCGTCGAGACCCAGGTCTTCGAACATCAAATGCGGTTGTCTCCTTCGCGGCGCTCCTCCTCGGAGCGCGGGTGGCAGACGCGATACGATCCGTCAGCCACAGGGGTAGTGAGCGAGGGACGACCGGGTCTTGGGTGACGCGCGGCGAGCGGCCGCGCGGATGTCAGTGCAGTATACGTGCCGAGCGGCGGAAAAGCGAATCCGAGCAGCTCCGGGGAGGTTTGTCCGGCGGCACGCGGCGTGCTACTATCGCTCGGCTCGACCTCACGCGCCCGGTCGGAAACCGTGCGCACATCATTTGGGAGGACCATCCATGCGAGAGAAGATCCATCCGGACTACGTCGAGGCGACGGTGCACTGCTCGTGCGGCAACACCTTCAAGACGCGCTCGACGAAGCCCGAATTGCACGTCGAGCTCTGCGATCTGTGCCACCCCTTCTACACCGGCCAGCAGAAGTTCGTCGATACCGGCGGACGGGTGCAGCGCTTCTCCGACAAGTTCGGCGCCGCCGCGGACTCCGTCGCGAAGCGTGAGGCCGCCGCTCGGGAAGCTCGCCAGAAGGCCCACGAGGAGTCGTTGACCGCGTCGCGGCTGGCCCGCGCCGAGAGGGAGCGCCTCGAGAAGGAGGCCACCGAGAAGGCGGCCGCCCGCGCGCCGAAGGCCGAAGCCGTCGAGACGCCGTCGGAGGAGGAGAAGCCCGCCGACGAGACGGCAGACGAGGCTGCCCCCGAAGAGAAGCCGGCCGACGAAGGCTCCGGCGAGGAGTAGGGCGAACGGCCCGGCTCGATTGCTATGATGGCGAGGCGGGACCGTGCCGGGTCCCGCCTCGTTCCTCATCCCGTCACGACAGGGACCGCCGAGCCGACATGGACGTCCGTCTGCTCTACCACACGCCTGAGCCCGAGCGCGCCATCGCCGCGGCGGCACGACTGTGCTACGCCCCCGTCGGGGCCGCGGAGCTGCTCGAGGGGATGAGCGATGAAGCGGTCGCGCAAGGTGCTGAAGACCGATCATCACCTCGGGGCACACCTCCGCGCTCGAGCACGCGAGCTACACGTTCGCGATCGACGGCGTGTCGCGCGCGATGACGCACCAGCTCGTCCGGCACCGGCTCGCGAGCTACAACCAGCAGTCCCAGCGCTACGTCACCTACGCCGACGAGCCGGCGTTCATCGTGCCGCCGGAGATCGCCGCCGATCCGGCGCTCGACGCGGCGTTCCGACGCGTCGTGCGGCGCCGCCTTCGAGGCGTATCGCGCGTTGCTGGAAGCGGGCGTGCGCGCCCGAGGACGCGCGCTACCTGCTGCCCAACGCGATGGAGACGAAGATCGTCGTCACCATGAACGTCCGCGAGCTGCTGCACTTCTTCGAGCTGCGCTGCTGCAAGCGCGCCCAGTGGGAGATCCGCGACCTGGCGCTCGCGCATGCTCGAGCTCGCCGAGCCGACCGCGCCGTACATCTTCATGGACGCCGGCGCGGCGTGCCGCCGCGGAGCCGTGCCCCGAGGGCAAGATGACCTGCGGCGACCCCTACCCGAGAGCCCCGAAGCGTGACTGACGAGACGTCCGTGCCCGAGGGCCCCGCCGGCCGGACCGCGGAGACATCGGCCGCCCGCACAGGCGGGGTGGGGCCGGCTCCGATGAGCGAGGCGGAGATCGAGCGGCGCTTCCATGCGCCGGTCACCCACACGCATATCGGCGGCCAGGCCCTGCTCGAAGGCGTGATGATGCGCGGCCGCGAGACCTGGGCGGTCGCCGTCCGCCTCGCGGACGGTTCCATCCACGTCGAGGAGCACGATCTCGCGCGGCGCAGGCAGCACCGGCTGGAAGACGTGGCCGGTGACGCGCGGTGTCTACGCGTTGTACGAGACGCTCGCCTTGGCGATCGGGGCGTTCGGCATCTCGGCGTCGCTGGCCGGAGCGTCGGAGGAGGAGCAGCTCTCCTCGACCGAGATCGGCTGGACGATCGCTGCTCGGCGTCGCGCTCGCCGTCGTGGCCTTCATCGTGGTGCCCGCGCTGCTCGCGAACCTCGTCGCCGGGACGTCGTCCACGGCGGACCCGCTCGTGTGGAACGTCGTCGACGGCCTGTTGCGGCTGGGCGTCTTCCTGCTCTACATCTGGGCCATCGGCCTCATGCCGGACATCCAGGCGCGTGTTCGCCTACCACGGCGCCGAGCACAAGTCGATCCACGCGTACGAGCACGGCGTGCCGCTCGAGCCGCGCTACGTGCAGCGCTACGACACGCTGCACGTGCGGTGCGGGACCGCGTTCCTGCTCATGGTCATGGTCGTGTCGCTCGATCGTGTTCTCGCTCGTGCCCGGCAAGGCGATCCTCGCGCTGTGGGGAGTGAGCGGCGGCGTGGCCGTCACCGCCTTCAACATCGCGATCCGCATCCTGCTGCTCCCGCTCGTCGCGGGCCTGGCGTACGAGGTCACGGTGAAGTGGGCGGGCTCCATCCGGACAACGCATTCGTGAAGGTGCTGCTGTGGCCCGGGCTGCAGCTGCAGCGGCTCACCACGCGCGAGCCCGACGACGGTATGGTCGAGGTGGCGGTCGCGGCGTTGACCGCCGTGGCCGAGCACGAGGCCCGCGCCGACGCGGTCGCTGCCGCGGGGGACGGCCCCGAGCTGACGGGATCAGAAGGCGTTCGGAAGAGACGATGCGAGAGAGACTCGAACAGATACTGCGCGCCTACGAGGAACTGACGGCCAGACTCGCCGATCCGGCGGTGCTGGCCGACCAGAAGGAGTACGCGCGGCTCGCGAAGGAGCAGCGCGCGCAGACGCCGCTCGCCGACAAGGCCCGCGAGTACCTCGCCGCGCTCGATCAGCTCGACGCCGCCAAGGAGATGCTGCGCACCGAGACCGATCCCGACCTGAAGGAGATGGCCGTCCGACGAGATCAAGGCAGATCGAGGCGCGGCTCCCCGGGCTCGAGGAGGAGCTCAAGGTCATGCTGCTGCCGGGCGACCCGAACGACGAGCAAGGACATCATCGTCGAGATCCGCGCGGGCGCCGGCGGCGACGAGGCGGCGATCTTCGCCGGCGACCTGTACCGCATGTACACTGCGCTACGCCGAACTGCAGCGCTGGAAGGTCGAGGAGATCGACGCCAGCGAGTCGGAGCCGCGGCGGCTTCAAGGAGGTCTCGTTCCGCGTGCGCGGCGACAAGGTCTACTCGAAGATGAAGTTCGAGTCGGGCGTGCATCGCGTGCAGCGCGTGCCGGCGACCGAGTCGCAGGGCCGGATCCACACCTCGACCGCGACGGTCGCGGTCCTGCCGGAAGCCGACGACGTCGAGATCGAGATCAACCCGGGCGACCTGCGCGTCGACGTGTACCGCTGCAGCGGTCCCGGCGGCCAGTCCGTCAACACGACCGACTCGGCCGTGCGCATCACGCACCTGCCGACCGGTCTCGTCGTGCAGTCGCAGAACCAGAAGAGCCAGCTGCAGAACAAGGAGGAGGCGATGCGGGTCCTGCGCGCCCGCCTCTACGAGCAGGAGCTCGAGCAAGCAGCAGGCCGCGCTCGGCGCGCAGCGCCGCAGCCAGATCGGGTCCGGCGACCGCAGCGAGAAGATCCGCACGTACAACTACCCGCAGGACCGCGTCACCGACCACCGCATCGGGCTCACCGTGCACAACATCCCGGCGATCATGAACGGCGAGATCGAGCCGCTCGTCGAGGGGCTCGTCGCCGCCGACCGGGCCGAGCGCCTCGCGGCGGCGGTCTAGCGGCATGGCAGCGCCTCCCGCGGGTGCCGCGCGCGACGATCGCGTCTGGACGGTCGCGCGAGGCGCTGGCCTGGACCGTCGACTACTTCGCGCGCAAGCGTGCGTCGAGAACCCGCGCCGCAGCGCCGAGTGGCTGCTGTCCGCGGCGACCGGGCTCACGCCGCGTCGAGCTGTACGCGCACTTCGACCGCCCGCTCACGCCAGACGAGCGCGCCGCCCTCCGCGCCGGCGTCGAGCGGCGCGCGGCGGGCGAGCCGCTGCAGTACGTGACGGGGGAGGTGCCGTTCCGCCACGTCGTGCTTCACGTGCGGCCGGGCGTCTTCATCCCGCGCCCGGAGACCGAGGTGCTCGTCGACGCGGTGCTCGAGCACCTCGACGCGCTCGGCCGTCGCCGCAGCCCGTCGTGGTCGACCTGTGCACCGGGTCCGGCGCGATCGCGCTTCGATCGCGCACGAGCGTCCGGCCGTCGCGCGTCTACGCGACCGAGCTCGTCGCGGAGACCGCCGAGGTCGCCCGCGGCGAACGCCGAGCGGGCCGGGCGTCGCCGACCGGGTCGATCGTCCTCGAGGGCGACCTGTTCGCGCCGCTCCCGCGACGAGCTGCGCGGCCGCGTCGACGCTGTCGTCGCGAACCCGCCGTACGTCCCGACGGCCGATCTGGCGGGGCTGCCCGCGGAGGTCGCCGGCTACGAGCCGCTCCTGGCGCTCGACGGCGGTGCCGGACGGGCTCGACGTCGTGCGGCGCATCGTGGCCGAGCGCGCGCGAATGGCTGCGGCCCGGAGGACTGCTCGCCGTGGAAACCGACACGGGGCGGGTGAAAGAGGCTGCGCGACGCCATGTAGCCCGTGGTATGAAGGCGTCGAGGTCAGACGCGACCTCACCGGGCGCGACCGCATCGTGCTCGGCGTCAGACAGGAGGCTCGATTAGCGATGAGCAAGGTCATCCACATCGATCCGGAGGCACCCTCGGCGGAAGTGATAAACCTGGCCGCCTCGGTGCTCCGCGACGGCGGGATCGTCGTCTTCCCGACGGAGACCGTGTACGGCATCGGCGCCGCTGGCGACTCATGCATCGGCGCTGCAGGAGATCTTCGACATCAAGATGCGCCCGCTCCAAGCCGCTGCCCGTGGCTCGTCGAGAACGAGGACGCGCTCGACATCGTACGGCGTCGACGTGCCCGAGTACGCGCACCGCCTCGCGCACAGCCTTCTGGCCCGGACCGCTCTCGCTCGTCGTGAAGGCGTCGGACGCGGTCGGCAAGGACTTCCGCGACGCGCGCGGCACCGTCGCGCTGCGCTCGCCCGACCACGAGGTCGTCAGCGAGCTCATCGCGCGCGCGCGGGCGGACCGATCATCACCACGTCGCGCGAACACGTCGCGGCAACCCCGCGCCGGCGTCGTTCGACGAGGTCGAGCACCGCATCGTGCGGCCGCCGACCTCTCGCTCGACGGCGGCGAGACGCGAGCACGGCATGGCGTCCACGGTGGTCGACTGCACCGGGCCCCGAGCCGGTCGTCCTGCGCGAGGGCGCGATCTCCGCCGACCGGATCGTCGACGCCGCGCGGCACGGCGAAGGCGTAGGGGAGCGCGCGTTCGCGCATCGGGCTCCGTCCGACGGCAACGGCGCGCGTCGGGCGATGGGCGGCCCTGCCGGTGCGCGCCCCTCGCGGTACAATCCGGCTAGCCGCGGGCCCGTCACGCGCGCGGCACCCAGCGACGGAAGGCCACGCATGCGCATCCACATCGGCAGCGACCACGCCGGCTTCCGCGCTGAAGGAGGCCGTGAAGGCGCCATCTGCTGACCGAGCACGGCCACGACGTGACCGACGTCGGGCGCCGTACTCCGAGGACTCCGTCGACTATCCCGTCTTCGCCGAGGCAGGTCGGCGCGCGCGGTCGCGTCGCGGTGAGGCGGACGCTCGGCGTGCTCGTGTGCGGCACCGGCATCGGCATGGCGATCGCGGCGAACAAGGTGCCCGGCGTGCGCGCCGTCCAGGTCACGACCCCGAGTTCGCCGAGCTGGCGCGCGGGCACAACGACGCGAACGTGGTCACGCTCGCGGCGCGCTTCGATCGACGCCGCGACGGCGACGCGAGGATCGTCGACGCGTTCCTGACACGGACGTTCGACGGCGGCCGGCACGCAGCGCGGGTCGACGAGATCCGCGCCATCGAGGAGCCTGCCGACGACGGCACAGCGTCCGGTGACGTACGGAAGGCGAGAAGGACGAGCGACATGGCATTGAAGTACATCCCGGCGCAGGACCCCGAGGTCGCCGCCGCCATCGACGCGGAGCTCGCCCGCCAGCGCGGCACGATCGAGCTCATCGCCTCGGAGAACTTCACGTCGCTCGCGGTCCTGGAGGCGGCCGGCACGGTGCTCACCAACAAGTACGCCGAGGGCTGCCCGGCAAGCGCTACTACGGCGGCTGCGAGAAGGTCGACGTCGTCGAGAACATCGCCCGCGACCGCGCGTGCGAGCTGTTCGGCGCCGACCACGCCAACGTGCAGCCGCACGCCGGCGCGCAGGCCAACATGGCGGTCTACTTCGCGGTCGTGGAGCCGGGCGACACCGTCCTCGGCATGAACCTCGCCATGGGCGGCCACCTCACCCACGGCTCGCCCGGTCAACTTCTCCGGCAAGTGGTTCAACGTCGTGCCCGTACGGCCTGCGACCCGGAGACCGAGACCATCGACTACGACCAGGTGCGAGCGCCTCGCGCACGAGCACCGGCCGAAGATGATCATCGCCGGCGCGAGCGCCTACCCGCGCGTCATCGACTTCGAGCGCTTCGGCGCGATCGCCAAGGAGGTCGGCGCCGTGCCTGATGGTGGACATGGCGCACATCGCCGGGCTCGTCGCCACCGGCGCGCACCCGTCGCCCGTGCCGTACGCCGACTTCGTGACCTCCACCACGCACAAGACGCTGCGCGGTCCCGCGCTCCGGCTTCATCCTCTGCAAGGAGGAGTAGGCGACCGCGCTCGACAAGGCGGTGTTCCCCGGCATCCAGGGCGGGCCGCTCGAGCACATCATCGCCGCCAAGGCGGTGGCGTTCGGCGAGGCGCTGCAGCCGGAGTTCAAGACGTACATCGACCAGGTCGTCGTCAACGCGCAGGCGATGGGCGAGGCGATGGTCGAGCGCGGTCTGCGGCTCGTCTCGCGGCGGCACCGACAACCACCTGTGCTCGTCGACCTGCACGCCGGCCGGCATCACCGGCAAGGACGCCGAGAACGCTGCTCGAAGAGCGTCGGCATCACGGTCAACAAGAACGCGATCCCGTTCGATCCGCTGATCGCCCGTTCGTCACGAGCGGCATCCGCGTCGGCTCGCCGGCCATCACCACGCGGGGCTTCGACGAGGCCGACGCGCGACACGGTCGGCGCCTCATCGGCGCAGACGATCTTCAACCGCGACGACGAGCGCGATGCTCGCGACGGTGCGCGCCGAGGTGCGCCGGCTCTCGTCGAGGCGCACCCGCTCTACCCCGAGCTGTAGCGCCGCGCGTCCGACGCCGAGAGCCGCGCGGCGCTTCGGCCGGCCCGCGAAGGAGCGTCGATGCCGACGCGGTCGTCGCGCCGAACGTGATGGTCGTCGACCATCCGCTCGTCCAGCACAAGCTCTCGGTCCTGCGCGACATCCGCACCGGGCCCGAAGCAGTTCCGCGAGCTCGTGAAGGAGCTCGCGATGCTGATGGCGTACGAGGCGACCCGCGGGTTCCACTCGCCGAGTCGACCGTCACGACGCCGATCACCGAGACGAAGACGCGGGTGCTCGCGGGCAAGAAGGTCGCTGTCGTGCCGATCCTGCGCGCGGGTCTCGGCATGGTCGACGGCATCCTGACGCTCATCCCGGCGGCGAAGGTCGGGCACATCGGCCTCTACCGCGACCCGGAGACGCTCGAGCCGGTCGAGTACTACTGCAAGCTGCCGGAGGACATCGGCGAGCGCGACGTCATGATCGTCGACCCGATGCTCGCCACCGGCGGCTCCGCCGCGGCGGCGATCGGTTCCTGCGCGAGCGCGGGCGCGCAGTCGATCCGGCTGCTCGTCGCTCATCGCCGCCCCGGAAGGCATCGAGGCGGTCGTGCGCGGCGGACGGCGACGTGCAGGTCTACATCGCGCGCGCTCGACAGCCACCTGAACGACACGGCTACATCGTGCCGGGCCTCGGCGACGCCGGCGACCGGCTCTTCGGGACACTCTAGGTGAGGACGCGACCGACGATGCAGCGCCCGTCGTGGGACGAGTACTTCATGACCATCGCCGCGCAGGTCGCGACGCGCTCGACCTGCCTGCGCCGCCACTGCGGCGCCGTCATCGTCAAGGACCGCCGCATCCTGGCGACCGGCTACAACGGCACGCCCAAGGGCCTGCGCGCATTGCGAGGAGGTCGGCTGCCTGCGCGAGCAGCGCGGCATCGCCTCGGGCTCGCACCACGAGCTGTGCCGCGGCATCCATGCCGAGCAGAACGCGGTCGTCCAGGCGGCGCTCTACGGCGTCGCCATCGACGGCGCGACGATCTACACGACGCACCAGCCGTGCGTGCTGTGCGCGAAGATCCTCATCAACGCCGGCATCGTCGAGATCGTCTTCGGCGAGCCGTATCCGGACCCGCTGTCCGAGGAGATGCTGGCCGAGTCGGGCGTCGTCGGCAGCGTGCGCCGCGACCGGACGCGGGGAGAGCCGGCTGTGTACGTCGTGACTCTCCAGCAACTGATCCTCGATGGCGTGGCTCTCGCTCGTCGACGCTCGTCGTGACCCCGCTGGTGCGGCGGCTGAGCGTTCGCGCGGGCTATCGTCGACACCCGGCGGCGGCCGCAAGGTGCACACGACGCTCGATCCCCCGGCTCGGCGGCGTCGGCGATCTTCGTCGGCATCGGGGCGGCGTTCGCGACGCAGGTGGTGGGCGAGAGCGTTCTTCCATTGGACGCATCGTCTTCAGGCTCGGTGACGGCGCGCTGTTCGGCTCGCTCGGCAGGGCTGGCGCTCATCTTCGTCGTCGGGCCTCGTCGACGACGTGCGCGGGCTCAAGCCGGGCGTGAAGTTCGCGGGGCAGCTGCTGGCGGCGTGCGATCCCGATCGCGGCCGGGTTGCGCGTCGACTTCGTCGGCAACCCGTTCGGCGGCGGCCTCCTGCAACTCGGCCTGCTCAGCTATCCCGTCACCGCGCTCTGGATCGTCGGCTTCGCGAACGTGATCAACCTCATCGACGGCCTCGACGGGCTCGCGGCCGGCGTCGCGGCCATCGCGGCCGACGAGCTTCTTCGTGCTCGCCGTGCAGATGAACATGCTCGGTGGCGGCCGTGCTCTCGGCGGCGCGCTGATCGGTGCGTGCGTCGGCTTCCTGCGCTACAACTTCAATCCCGCGTCCATCCATCATGGGCGACTCGGGCGCGCTCTTGCTCGGCTTCGCGCTCGCGTGCATGTCGCTGCAGGGCGTCATGAAGTCGGTCGCGGCGATCACGCTTGGTCGTCCCGCTGCTCTTCATCGGCGTGCCCGTGTTCGACACGGCGAGCGCGATCATCCGCCGGTGGGTGCACGGGCGCCCGATCCAAGAGGCCGACAACGGCCACATCCATCACCGGCTGATGCACCGCGGGTTCAGCAGCGCCAGACGGTGCTGATCATCTACGCGTGGTCGATCGCGCTCGCGGTGGGCGGCTACGCCATCCGGCTGGTCCCGACCTTCGTCAAGGCGGTCGTCTTCGCCGTCCTCGCCGTGTTGTCGGGCTTGATGGCGTACTGGCTCGGCCTCTTCGAGCGGGCGCGCGTCCATGGCGACAGCGGCGAAGGCGGCGACGGCCGAGCGTCCGGCTCCTAGCGGGCCGCCGTCGCCGCCGCGTGGCGGCGTGGCGGCGTTCGCGTGCCGCGTCCGGCCGGGGGCCGGGCTTCGCCGGGCGAGTTGCCTCGAGGCTGCCGTCTGTGTACGATTGGCGGGCTTCCGACGACACCCCCCGGGTCTCGAAGCGCCTCTCCGGTCTGCGCGACGCTTCTTCTGAGAAGCGTCGTCATGCGTTCGCGGCCGGCTCCGTCGCTGCGTGTCCGGGTGCCCTCGTTCGGTGGAAAGAACAGGCATACGGGATCGCGCGACGTGCGAAGGGACCGACGACGCTGAACATCGCAGCCACCGCTCTCGCCTTCTTCGGCTCCGCCGTCGTGGCGGCCGTCACCGGCGCCTGCATCGGCGTCGCGATGATCGGCCTCACGCGTGCCGGCACGCGGCTCGTGACGCCGGAGGCGCCGGAGATCGGCATGGCGCGCGCGGTCGTCCTCATGCTCGCGGGCCTCGCGATGGCGCTCGCCGGGCTGGTCGTCTACTTCGCGTTCATGCGGCACTCGCTCGCGGCGTTCGGGCTGGGGATGGTCGCCGGGTTCATCGTCCCCGCCACGGTGGCGCTCTTCCGCCTGCCCGCGTCGCACCGGGCTCCGATCAAGGGGAGGTAGTCGAGTACCCGTGCAGAACAGCTGGCGCCCAAGATCCAGGAACTGCTGAACGAGCTCTCGCCTCCGCCGTGCTCGGACAGCGCACGACGAAGAACCCCGATCGTGCTAACGCACTACATGGTCTTCCTGCTCGATCGGCTGCGCGCTCACGGCGGTCTTCTTCCTCATCGTCGGCCGCAAGGCTGTCGCTGGTACCGAAGGGCATCGGCAACATCGGCGAGTGGGGCGTCGAGTTCGTGCGCGACAACATCGTGCTCGACGTCATGGGCTCGGAAGGGGTGAAGTACCTCCCGTTCATCGTCACGGTGTTCTTCGCGGTGCTCTTCAACAACTTCCTCGGTCTCATCCCCGGGTTCAAACCCGGCACCGGCACGCTCGGTACCACGTTCGCCTGGGGCGCCATCGTCTTCATCATCTACAACTGCGATCGGCTTCAAGAAGAAGGGCTTCTGGGGCTACCTCAAGAGCTTCCTGCCGCCGGGGACCCCGTGGTGGCTCATCTGGCTGATCTACCCGCTCGAGCTGTCTCAGTCACTTCCTGCGCCCGTTCACGCTGGGCGTCCGTCTCTACGCCAACATGTACGCCGGCCACATCGTGCTCGGCATCTTCGGCATCTTCGTGGTCATGGCCGCTCGCGACGCTCGGTCCGCGTGACCGGCGTCGGTGGCGCGCGCTGTCGCTCGTCGATGCAGATCATCATGTACGCGTTCGAGGTGTTCGTCGCGTTCATCCAGGCGTACGTGTTCGCCATCCTGACGCCGTCTACATCGCCGGCGCACTGCACGCGACGAGCACTAGCAGGGCAGGCCGCCGGCGGCCCGCCGGCGGCGGCGTCAGGTGGACGGCCCGGGAGTCACGGACTCGGCAAGCGAGCGGCCCGGTGTCATCGAAGGAGGAGCACATGACAGGTTCTCTGAGCGTTCTGGGCGCCGGCCTGGCGTTCGGTCTCGGCGCCATCGGCCCGGCCATCGCCATCGGCTTCGTCGCCGGCAAGGCCATCGAGGGCATGGCGCGCCAGCCCGAGATGGCCGGCCGCATCCAGACCACGATGTTCATCGGGATGGCGCTGGCCGAGGCGCTCGCGCCTGCTCGGCTTCGTCCTCGCGTTCGTCCTGTACGCGGCCAAGTAGGACAGGCCAGCGGCCGCCGTGTACGAGGAAGGATGAAGGGCTCGATGCAACAGATCATCCCGCTGACCGCCGAAGTCGCGGTCGTCGGCTCGTCTCGTTCGCTGGTGCTGCTTCGTCGATCATGTGGAAGTTCGCGCTGCCGCCGATCACGAACATGCTGGACGAGCGCGCCGCCAAGATCCGCGACTCCCTGGAGCGCGCCGAGCAGACGCGCGTCGAGGCGGAGAGGCTGCTCGAGGAGTACAAGCAGCAGCTCGCCGAGGCGCGCGAAGAAGCGACGCACATCGTGCGAGCAGGGCCGCAAGGTCGCCGAGCACGATGAAGGCCGAGATCGTGGCGAAGGCCAACGAGGAGCGCGAGTCGATGCTGGCCCGGGCACGCGACGAGATCGAGGGCGAGAAGCAGGCCGCGATGGCGGAGCTGCAGGCGCAGGTCGCCGACCTCTCGGTCGCGGTGGCGGGCACGCGTCATCGGCAAGACGCTCTGCGCGCCGCCGACCACGCCGAGCTGATCGAGTAGTTCGTCGCGCGAGGTGGGAAGCCTCGATGCGAACTAGCGAACGTCGCCGCGGCCTACGCGCGGACGCTCTTCGACGCTCGCGTCGCTCGCCGACGTCGGTCGACGGCACGGGCGACGAGCCTGGAGCATGCGGTCTCCGCGCGTACGCGGCAGCGTCGACCTCCGTGAGGCGCTGACCGACACGTCCGTTCCCGCGGACGCCAAGCGAGCCGTCCTGCGCGACATCTTCGGCGCCAGCATGACGCCGGAGGCGCTCGCGGTCGTGACGCTGCTCGTCGAGCGCGGTCACGCGGAGCTGCTCCCCGAGCTGGCGCGCGCGTTCTCGGCGGATCGCCGAAGCAGAGCGCGGCGTGATCGTGGCATCGCGTGACGACCGCCGTCCCGCTCGACGACGGGCGGCGCGCCGCTCTCGAGGCGAAGCTCTCCGCCGCGCTCGGCCGGCCGGTCTCGCTGCGCGAGACGCGTGGACGCGGCGATCCTCGGCGGCATCGTCATCAAGGTCGCGGGCCGCGTGATCGACGGCAGCGTCGCCTCGCAGCTCGAAGCGTGCGACGCGTGCTCGCGACCACCATCAGGAGGTGAGGGGTAAGTGGCGGACATCACCGCGAACAGCATCAGCGAGGTCCTGCAAGCAGCAGCTCGCCTCGTACAAGGTCTCGCATGGACGTCCGCGACGTGGGCACGGTCGTCCAGGTCGGCGACGGCATCGCGCGCGTCGACGGCCTGCGCGGCGCCATGGCGGGCGAGCTCCTCGAGTTCGAGCGCCTCCGGCGGCGGGACGGTGATCGGGCATGGCGCTCAACCTCGACGAGGACGAGGTCGGCGCGGTGCTTCTCGGCGAGACCGAGCTCATCAAGGAGAACGACACGGTCCGCACGACGGGCCGCGTCGTCGCAGGTCCCGTCCGGCCGCGGGTTCCTCGGCCGCGTCGTCGACCCGCTCGGGCAGCCGATCGACGGCAAGGGCGCCATCACGCGCCGAGGGCACGCGCCCGCTCGAGTTCAAGGCGCCCGGCGTCGATCGCGCGCACAGGCGTCAACGAGCCGCTGCAGACCGGCATCATGGCGATCGACGCGATGATCCCGATCGGCCGCGGCCAGCGCGAACTCATCATCGGCGACCGCCAGACCGGCAAGACCGCCGTCGCCGTCGACACGATCATCAACCAGAAGGGCAAGGGCGTCATCTGCATCTACGTGGCCATCGGCCAGAAGGCCTCGACGGTCGCGGGCGTCGTGCAGACGCTCGAAGCAGTACGGCGCGATGGACTACACGATCGTCGTGGCCGCCACCGCGTCGGACCCGGCGCCGCTGCAGTACATCGCGCCGATGGCCGGCGCGGCGATGGCCGAGTACTTCATGTACACCGGCGAGGACGGCAAGCCGGCGGGCAAGGACAACCCCGGCCGCGCGGTCCTGTGCGTCTACGACGACCTCTCCAAGCAGGCCGTCGCGTACCGCCAGATGTCGCTCACGCTGCGCCGCCCGCCGGGCCGCGAGGCGTACCCGGGCGACGTCTTCTACCTGCACAGCCGCCTGCTCGAGCGCGCGGTCAAGATGAACGACGAGCTCGGCGGCGGCTCGATGACCGCGCTGCCGGTCATCGAGACGCAGGCCGGCGACGTGTCGGCCTACATCCCGACCAACGTCATCTCCATCACCGACGGCCAGATCTTCCTGCAGTCCGACCTGTTCTACCAAGGCGTCCGCCCGGCCATCAACGTCGGCATCTCGGTGTCGCGCGTCGGCGGCGACGCGCAGATCAAGGCGATGAAGCAGGTCGCCGGCACGCTGCGCCTCGACCTGGCGTCGTACCGCGAGCTGGCGGCGTTCGCGCAGTTCGGCACCGACCTCGACAAGGCCACGCAGAACACGCTCAACCGCGGCGCCCGCCTGGTCGAGCTGCTCAAGCAGGGCCGCTACGCGCCGATGCCGGTCGAGAAGCAGGTCATGGCGATCTTCGCCGGCACCAAGGGCTTCCTCGACGCCGTCGCCCGTCGAGCAGGTCCTCGCGTTCCGCGACGAGTTCCTCGACTTCGTCGACGAGCGCCTACCCCGAGGTCGGCGCGCGCCATCGCCGCGGAGAAGACGATCTCCGACGAGACCGAGGCCAAGCTCGCGGCGGCCCTCGACGAGTTCGCGGCCTCCTTCGTGCCGAGCGTCTGACACCGCGAACGGCGCGAGCGAGTATGCCGCAACCTCTCGCGACATCCAGAACCGGATCGCCTCGTCGCAGTCGCACGCGGCAGATCACGCGCACCATGGAGATGGTCGCGACCGCCAAGATCCGAAGGCGCAGGACGCGCATCGAGTCCGCGCGCCCGTACGCGCTGGCGATGATGGAGGTGCTCGGCAACGTCGCGCGTCACGTCCAGGGCGCGTCGCACCCGCTGCTCGAGGAGCACGAGGAGCGCGCGCGCGTCGTCGTGATCGCGATGGTGTCCGACCGCGGGCTTCGCCGGCGCGTTCAACAGCAACATCCTGCGCATGTCCGAGCAGCTCGATGCGCCGAGCAGCGCGAGCGCGGAGCGCGAGGTCGAGCGTCATCGCGGTGGGCAAGAAGGCGCTCGCGTACTTCCGCTACCGCGGGGCTCGAGCCGATCGCGTCGTTCACGGACGTCTCGGACAAGCCCTCCATCGCGGAGGCGCGCGCGATCGCGCAGCGCGTGATCGAGCGACTACGACGCTGGCGCATCGACGCCGTCACGATCGTCTTCAACCGGTTCAAGAACATCGCCGAGCAGGTCGCCCGAGATCCACGAGCTCCTGCCGATACGCCGCGCGGTCGTCGAGGCCGAGGCCGGGCGGTCCCGCGGAGGCGCACCCCGAGTACCTGTTCGAGCCGTCAGCGCCAAGCGGTCCTCGAGCGAGCTGCTCCCGACCTACGTCGAGACGCTCATCTACCGCTCGCTGCTCGAGTCGGCCGCATCCGAGCAGGGCGCTCGCCGCACGGCCATGAAGTCGGCGACCGACAACGCCGACGAGATGATCACGACGCTCACCCGCAGCTACAACCGCGCCCGCCAGGGCGCCATCACCAACGAGATCGCCGAGATCGTCGGCGGCGCGGCGGCGCTGGAGGACAGAGCTAGATGACCGACACGAGAAGAAGGACGCACGCATGAACACCGGACGCATCGTCCGCGTCATCGGGCCCGGTCTCGACGTCGAGTTCGGGCCGGAGTCGATGCCCGCGATCTACAACGCGCTCAAGGTGCACGCGGCACTCGCCGATCGGGACGCTCGACATCACGGCGCGAGGTCGAGCAGCATCTCGAGGGCAACATCGTGCGCGCGGTCGCCATGTCGTCCACCGACGGCATCGAGCGGGGCATGGAGGCCGTCGACACCGGCGCGCCGATGATGATGCCGGTCGGGCCCTCGACGCTCGGCCGCATCTGGAACGTGCTCGGGGAGCCCGTCGACGGCGGCGAGATGCCGGAGGTCGAGGCGTTCTACCCGATCCACCGCGAGGCGCCCGCCGTACGAGGACCTCGAGCCGACCACCGAGATCTTCGAGACCGGCATCAAGGTCGTCGACCTGCTCGAGCCCTACATCAAGGGCGGCAAGACCGGCCTGTTCGGCGGCGCCGGCGTCGGCAAGACCGTCATCATCGAGGAGCTCATCAACAACCTCGCCATGGCGCACGGCGGCACCTCGGTGTTCACCGGCGTGGGCGAGCGCACCCGCGAGGGCACCGACCTGTTCCACGAGATGAGCGAGTCGGGCGTCATCAAGAAGACCGTGCTCGTCTACGGGCAGATGAACGAGCCGCCCGGGGCACGTCTGCGCGTCGGGCTCGCCGGTCTGACCGCGGCCGAGTACTTCCGCGACCAGGGCCAGGACGTGCTGCTCTTCATCGACAACATCTTCCGGTTCACGCAGGCCGGCTCCGAGGTGTCGGCGCTGCTCGGCCGCATGCCGTCGGCGGTCGGCTACCAGCCGACGCTCGCCACCGAGATGGGCGAGCTGCAGGAGCGCATCACGTCGACGAAGCGCGGGTCGATCACCTCGGTGCAGGCGATCTACGTCCCCGCCGACGACCTGACCGACCCGGCGCCGGCGACCGCGTTCTCGCACCTCGACGCGACGACGGTCCTCTCGCGCTAGCATCGCCGAGCTCGGCATCTACCCGGCCGTCGACCCGCTCGCATCGACGTCGCGCGCGCTCGTCCGCCGACGTCGTCGGCGAGGAGCACTACCGCGTCGCGCGCGCCGTGCAGCAGGTGCTGCAGCGCTACAAGCGACCTGCAGGACATCATCGCGATCCTCGGCATGGACGAGCTCTCCGAGGAGGACAAGCTCACGGTCGGCCCGCGCGCGCAGGATCCAGCAGTTCCTGTCGCAGCCGTTCTTCGTGGCCGAGCAGTTCACGGGCTTGCACGGGCAAGTACGTGAAGCTCGAGGACACGATCCGGGGCTTCGACATGATCGTGAAGGGCGAGTGCGACGACACTCCCCGAGCAGGCGTTCCGCTACGTCGGCGCCATCGAGGAAGCCCTCGAGAGCCGCCGAGAAGCCGGACGGCGGAGGGCGTAGACCCGCATGGCAGCCGACACACTCCTCTGCCGAGATCGTCACGCCGGAGCGCATCGTCTACACCAACGAGGTGCAGATGGTGGTCGCGCCCGACGCTCGACGGCGAGATCGGCATCCTGCCGCTGCACGCGCCGCTCGTGACGCGCTCGCAGCCCGGCGAGGTGCGCGTGAAGTTCGGCGACGACGCGACCGACTGGGAGTACTTCTCGATCTCGGGCGGGTACGTGCAGGTGCACGAGGACAAGGTCGATCGTGCTCGCCGACGATGCGATGTCCGCCTCGCAGATCGATGTCGAGCGCGCGCGGCGAGGCCGCCGCGCTCATCCGAGGCGCGGCTCGCCGAGCTCGGCGGCATCGAGCGCGGAGGCGCGTCGCGCTGACGCACGACCTGGTGTGGGCGCGAAGCGCAGATCACGGTGGCGCGACGAGTGCGGCGGCCAGCCGAAGTAGCCGACTTCACGACGCTGTACGCCCGACGCCGGAGCGCGGTGCCCGCGTCGACGGGGTCGCTCCGATACGCTTGCACGAGTCCGTCGCTCAGGTCACGCCTCCGGTTCGTCGAGACGCGTCCGCGTGGAGGTGCGCCATCCTGAAGCGCATGGAATGCCATCGTCGTCGACGGCGGCCGCCCGCTCTCGGGGCGGTGCGCGTCGGCGGCGCCAAGAACTCGGCGCTCAAGCTCATGGCCGCCGTCCCTGCTGGCGCCCGGCGTCACGACGCTGCACAACGTCCCCGACATCGCCGACGTCGACGTCATGGCGGAGGTGCTGGCGCGCCTCGGCGCGCAGGTCGCGCGCACCGACCACGCGCTCACGATCGACGCGACGACGCTCGACCTCGCACGAGGCGCCCTACGAGCTGGTCGCGCGGATGCGCGCGTCGACCTGCGTGCTCGGCCCGCTCGTCGCCCGCCTCGGCCAGGCGCACGTCGCGATGCCGGGCGGCTGCAACATCGGCTCGCGCAAGATCGACATGCACATCCGCGGGCTCGCGCGCGCTCGGCGTCGAGATCGACACCGAGCACGGCTACATCGACGCCGACGCGCCGGAGCGGCCTGCGCGGCGCCCACGTCGTCGCTCGACTTCCCGAGCGTCGGCGCGACGGAGAACCTGCTCATGGCCGCGGTGACTGGCCGAGCGGCGTCACCGTGATCGAGAACGCCGCGCGCGAGCCCGAGATCGTCGACCTCGCCGCGTTCCTGAACGAGATGGGCGCCCGGATCGAGGGCGGTCGGGCACGCCGACCATCACCGATCGAGGCGTCGAGCGCGCTTCACCCCGGTCGACCACACGCGTCGTCGGCGACCGCATCGAGGCCGGCACGCTCCTCGTCGCCGGCGCGCTCGACGGCGGCCCGGTCACGGTCCGCGGGTTCGACCCGGCGCACCTCGACCTCGTCCTGCACGAAGCTCGAGCAGGCCGGCTGCACGGTTCGAGCGCTCGGCGCGACGGCGTGACGGTCTCGCGCACCGGCCGATCCGCGCCGGTCGACGTGCAGACGCTGCCGTATCCCGGGCTTCCCGACCGACCTGCAGGCGCAGTTCATGGCGCTCATGGCCGTCGCCGACGGCGAGCAGCATGATCACCGAGAACGTCTTCGAGAACCGCTTCATGTTCGCCGACGAGCTCGGCCGCATGGGCGCCGACATCCGCATCGAGGGCCACCACGCGCTCGTCCGGGGCGTCGCCGCAGCTCTCGGGCGCGCCGGTGCGCTGCCCGGACCTGCGCGGCGGGGCGGCGCTCGTGCTCGCGGCCTGTGCGCCGACGGGCGAGACGATCGTGACGCGACGTCTACCACATCGACCGCGGCTACGAGGGCTTCGTCGAGAAGCTCGCGCTCGCTCGGCGCCGACGTCGCGCGCGCGAGCGTGGCGGGCCCGGAGTCAGCCTGACCGCGGAGCGGACGAGGAGCGAGGCGATGCTCGACATCGACCGCGAGCCATCGAGGCGATCATCCCGCACCGCGACGCCGTTCCTGCTCGTCGACCGCGATCGCCGAGTTCGAGCCGGGCGTGTCGGCCGTCGGCGAGCTCGACGTCGCCGCGAACATGTTCTGGGTCCCCGGCCACTTCCCCGAGCTACGCGGTCATGCCGGGCGTGCTCATCGTCGAGGCGTGGCCCAGGTCGGCGCGGTCGCGCTGCTCTCGCTGCCGGAGAACCGCGGCAGCATCGCGTTCTTCGCGCGGCATCGACAAGGTGCGCTTCAAGCGCCAGGTGCGTCCCGGCGACACGCTGCGGCATGGCGTGCACGATCACGAAGACGCGCGGCCCCATCGGGTTCGGCGACGGCCGAAGCGCATGCGTGGGAGACCAGCTCGCGTGCTCGGGCGAACTGATGTTTGCGATACAATAGCCGGTCGTCGATGGCCGGCGACCTCGCGCGCTCCGAGGGCTGTCGGCCGTCGTGGCGACGGCGACCAGTCCGACGACGGACGTTCGCGAGCGGGAACGAGAAGGCATGGGACTCTAGCGAGCGGTTCGACGACGGCAGCGCGGTCTCGGCGTCGTCGGTCTCGGCTACGTGGGCCTGCCGCTCGCCGTCGAGATGGCCAAGGCGGGCCACCGCGTCATCGGTTTCGACGTCTCGGACGACAAGGTCGCGCTGCGTCAACGCCGGCGACAGCTACATCCCGGACGTGCCGACCGACGAGCTCGCGCCGCTCGTGAGCGCCGGGCTGATCGCGGCCACGACCGACTTCTCGCGCGTCGCGGAGTCGACGCGATCGCCATCTGCGTGCCGACGCCGCTCAACGAGATGAAGGAGCCGGACACGTCGCTACATGGAGGCGGCCGCGCGCGCAGATCGCGCCGCACCTGCACGCGGACATGCTCGTGACGCTGGAGTCGACGACCTACCCCGGCACCACCGAGGAGATCGTCCAGCCGATCCTCGAGGCGGGCGGCCTGAAGGTCGGCACGCGACCTCCACCTGGCGTTCTCGCCGGAGCGCGTCGACCCCGGCAACCCGGTCTACCAGACGCAAGAACACGCCCAAGGTCGTCGGCGGCGTCACGCCCGCGTGCACGCGAGCACGCCGTGGCGATGTACGCGCGCTTCATCGACACGGTCGTGCCGGTCTCCTCGACGCGCGCGGCCGAGATGACGAAGCTGCTCGAGAACATCTTCCGCTGCGTGAACATCGCGCTGATGAACGAGCTCCTGCAGGTCTCCGAGCGCATGGGCATCAACATCTGGGAGGTCGTCGACGCGGCCAAGACCAAGCCGTTCGGCTTCATGCCGTTCTACCCGGGCCCGGGCCTCGGCGGCCACTGCATCCCGATCGACCCGTTCTACCTGTCGTGGAAGGCGCGCGAGTACGACTTCCACACCGAGTTCATCGAGCTGGCGGGCAAGATCAACGAGAACATGCCGTACTACGTGGTGAAGCGGCTGATGGAGGCGCTCAACACGCAGCGCAAGCCGCTCGCGGGCAGCAAGATCCTCATGCTCGGCGTGGCGTACAAGAAGGACATCGACGACATGCGCGAGTCGCCGGCGATCAAGATCGCCGAGCTGATCCTCGAGAAGGACGGCCGAGCTCGTCTACCACGACCCGTTGGGTGCCCGCCTTCTCGGTCGGACGGCCGCGACGATCGCGCACGTCGATGCTCACGCCGAGGCTGCTGTCGCGGCGTCGGACGCGGTCGTCGTCGTCACCGACCACAGCAACGTCGACTACCACGCGGTCGTCCGCGACGCGCCGCTGATCCTCGACACACGCAACGCTCTCGCCGCGTTCGACGGCAACAAGGTGGTGCGCCTGTGAGCGCGGCGTCCGCGCGCGGCGTCGAGGGGGCGCGGCCATGAGCGCCCTGCGCGCGAGCGGGAGACCGGTGCGCGTCGGCGTCGTCGGATTCGGCTACTGGGGCCCGAACCTCGTCCGCAACCTGGCCGAGCTGGACGATGCCGAGCTCGCGGTGGTCTGTGACGTGTCCGACCGCAACCTCGCGAAGCTCGCGGCGGCGTACCCGGAGTCTGCCGACGTCCCGGGACCTCGGCGCGATGCTCGTCCGACTACGACGCTCGACGCGGTCGTGGTCGCCACGTCCGCGCCCACGCACTTCGCGATCGCCGAGCAGGTCATCGAGGCCGGCAAGCACTGCTACGTGGAGAAGCCGCTCACGCTGAAGTCGTCGGACGCCGAGGAGCTCGTGCGTCTGGCCGACGAGCACGGCGTGGTCCTGCAGGTGGGACACCTGATGGAGTACCACTCCGCGATCAACTGGATCCGCGACCACATCGCCTCCGGCGACCTCGGCGACGTGCTCTACCTCTACGCGCAGCGGCTCAACCTCGGCAAGGTGCGCACGGAGGAGAACGCGTTCTGGTCGCTCGCGCCGCACGACGTGTCCGTCGCGCTGTACCTTCTCGGCGAGGCGCCCGACTTCGTCTCGGCCACCGGCGCCGCCTACCTCAACGACGGCGTGCAGGACACGGTCTTCGCGAACCTGCACTTCGCCGAGCGGCAAGATGGCGAACATCCACGTGAGCTGGCTCGACCCCCACAAGGTGCGCCGCTTCACGATCGTCGGGACGAAGAAGATGCTCGTCTTCGACGACATGGAGGCCACCGAGAAGATCTGGATCTACGACAGGGGCGTCGGCGCGCCGACCGACGCCATGGCGTTCGGCGAGGACCTCACGCTGCGCTTCGGCGAGATCGTGGCGCCGTACGTGCCGGTGAAGGAGCCGCTCGCGGCCGAGGTGCAGCACTTCCTCGATTGCTGTGCCGGCGGCGCCACGCCGAGGAGCGACGGTCGCGACGGCCTGCGCGTGGTGCGCGTCCTCGAGGCCGTGGACGAGTCGATGGCGGCCGGCGGCGCGCCCGTCGGCACGGTCGTGGAGGCGTGACCGTGCCCGATGCGGCGATACATCCGAGCGCGCGGATCGGGGACGGCCTGACCGTCTCGGAGCACGTCATCATCGATGAGGGCGCGGAGATCGGCGACGGAGTCACCATCGGCGCCTTCGTGCACGTGGGAGCGCGCGCGGTCGTCGGCGCCGGCACCGTGGTCGGCGACCACGTGACGATCGCCGAAGACGCGAAGGTGGGCGAGAGCTGTCTGGTGGCCGACTTCGCGGTCGTCGGCAAGCGCCCGCGGCTGGCCCCGAGTTCGACGGCGAAGGCCGGCGAGCTGAAAGGGGTGCGGCTCGGGCCCGGGTGCTCGGTGGGGAGCCACACGGTGCTCATGGCCGGCTCGACCTTCGGCACGGGGTGCACGATCGGCGATGGCGCCGGGGTGCGCGAGCGGTGTGCCATCGGGGACAGCGTGGTCATCGGCCGAGGCGTCACCGTCGAGAACGACACGCAGGTGGGCTCGCGGACGAAGATCCAGACGGGCGCCTACGTCACCGCGTACGTGCTCATCGAGGAGGACTGTTTCATAGCGCCGATGGTGGTCACGACGAACGACAACTTCATGGGACGCACCCAGGAACGCTTCAAGCACCTGAAGGGCTGCACCGTGCGGCGCGGCGCACGCGTCGGCGGAGGCGCACACATCCTTCCCGGGATCGAGATCGGCGAGGAGGCGTTCGTCGCCACCGGCGCCGTGGTGACCCGGGACGTTCCCGCCCGCGCGCTCGTGATGGGCTCACCCGCGCGTGTGGTGCGCGACGTGCCGCCCGAGCAGCTGCTCGACGACCGATAGACGCCCGGCCGACCCCGCTGGACCGCGGGCATCAGGCCGGACCCGCCCGGACCCGGACGACGAAGGAGCGCACACGCACCATGGGTATCCCGCTGCTCGACCTCAAGGCCCAGTACCTCTCGCTGAAGACCGAGCTCGACGCGGCGTGGGCGGATGTCATGGGCGATGCCGGCTTCATCGGCGGCCCCCGGGTGAAGGCGCTCGAAGAGGCGATGGCCGCCTACTGCGGCACGGAGCACGCCGTCGCCTGCGGCAACGGCACCGACGCGCTCTTCCTGATCCTGGCGGCGCTGGGGATCGGCGCCGGAGATGAAGTCATCACCACGCCGTTCACGTTCTTCGCGACGGCCGAGTCGATCCTGCACGTGGGCGCCACGCCCGTCTTCGTCGACATCGAGCCCGGCACCTACAACATCGACGCTTCGCTCATCGAGGCCGCCGTCACACCGAAGACGAAGGCGATCATGCCGGTCCACATCTTCGGCCGGATCGCGGACATGGACGCGATCAACGGCATCGCCGAGCGTCACGGGCTCACGGTGGTGGAGGATGCCTGTCAGGCGATCGGTGCCACCTACCGCGGCCGCAAGGCCGGCTCGCTCGCCCGCGCGGCGGCGTTCAGCTTCTTCCCGAGCAAGAACCTCGGCGCCGCGGGCGACGGCGGATGCGTCACGACCGACGACGCGGAGCTCGCCGCGCGGGTGCGCAAGCTGGCATCCCACGGCACGACGCGGAAGTACTTCCACGACACCGTCGGGGCCAACAGCCGTCTCGACGCCCTCCAAGCGGCGATCCTGCTGGTCAAGCTGCCGCATCTCGACGAGTGGAACGCGCAGCGCCGCGCCGCGGCCGCCGTGTACGACGAGCTGCTCGCGGGCGTCGCGGGGATCGAGACCCCGGTCGCGCGAGACCGCGGCGAGATGGTCTACCACCTCTACGTGGTGAGATCCGCGCGGGCCGCCGACGTCATGGCCGCCCTCAAGGCCGCCGGCATCGGCACCGCGCTGTACTACCCGCTCGCGCTCCACGAGCAGGAGGTCTTCCTCTCACGGCCGGGCTACGTGAAGCCGTCCTTGCCGGTCGCCGAGAGCTGCGACGCCGCGACGTTCGCGCTGCCGTGCTTCCCGGGCATCACCCGCGCTCAGATCGAGGACGTCGTCCGCGTCGTGAAGGAGGCGCTGGCTTCGTGAAGCCGGCCGAGCGATGAGGGTCCTCTCCGTCGTCGGGGCGCGCCCCCAATTCATCAAGGCGGCACCGGTGAGCCGCGCCCTGCGCGAGTGCCACGAGGAAGTGCTGGTGCACACGGGCCAGCACTACGACGCGTCGATGAGCGACTGCTTCTTCCGGGAGCTCGCCATCCCCGAGCCGGATGTCAATCTGGGTGTCGGTTCGGGCTCACACGGCGAGCAGACCGGCGCGATGCTGGCGCTCCTTGAACGGGTGATCCTCGAACGCGCGCCGGATGTCGTGCTCGTCTACGGCGACACCAACACGACGCTCGCCGGCGCACTCGCCGCGGCCAAGCTGTGCGTGCCGGTCGCTCACGTGGAGGCCGGGCTCCGCAGCTTCGACCGGTCCATGCCCGAAGAGGTCAACCGCGTCGTGGTCGACCATGTCTCCGACGTGCTGCTCTGCCCGACGGCCACGGCTGTCGAGAACCTCGCGGCCGAGGGCGTGCGCGACGGCGTGGAGCTCGTCGGCGACGTCATGCTGGACACGGCGCGTTTCTTCGCCGAAGGATGGCCCGTCGAGCCGGTGCTCGAGGCCTTCGGCGTCGCGCCCGGTGCGTTCTACCTGGCGACCGTGCACCGCGCGGCGAACACGGACTCCGCCGGCCGCCTCACGGCGATCGTCGACGCCTTCGCCGCGCTCGACCGGCCCGTCGTGTGGCCCGTGCACCCGCGCACCGCGAAGATGCTCACCGCGTACCGCCTGGACGAGCGCGCGGCCGCGGCCGGGAACATCCGGCCGGTCGATCCGCTCGGATACCGTGAGACGATCGGTCTCCTGCGCTCCGCTGCCGTCCTGCTCACCGACTCGGGCGGCATGCAGAAGGAGGCGTACTTCTTCGAGGTGCCGTGTGTCACGCTGCGCGACGACACCGAGTGGGTCGAGACCGTCGCCAGCGGCTGGAACGTGCTCGTCGGAGCCGACGCCGCTCGCATCGCGGCCGCCGTGTCCGCGGCCCGAGCCCCGGCTGAGCATCCCGCGTTCTACGGCGACGGCCATGCGGCGGCGAAGGTCGTCTTCGCGCTGGAGGCATTCCTCGGGAACGGCGGCCGGCCGTCCCAACATCTGCGTAACGGCTGAGACCCGCCTCGCGCACGGCCTCTATACTGACGCATCGGTCCTACGGTCAACGTACGGGAGTGCGGCTCCGAAGACGGGACGAGAGAGGCACATGAGCGACGAGACACCCCGCCCGAGACGCTCCGACCGGCATCGGAGATCGCACGCGCCCTCACACTCGCCGCGCGAGATCCGCGGCCTGGTGCCGGGAGCCGCCGTCCGTCAGGGGACGTCGTCGCTGCGGCCCCGGAAGCGGAGCGCAGCGCTCGACCCGGCGGCTCGCCGCCGCCGTCGCGGAAGGATCGCGATCATCGTCGGCGTGGTGCTGCTGGCCATGGTGGTCGCGGGCGTGGCGTGGGCCGTCGTGTTCGTCCACGGCATCGACGTGAAGATCCATCCCGTCCAGATCACGGACCCCGCTCTTGCCGCCGCCCTCCAGAAGGACGCGCCGGCACCGGGAGCGCCATTCTATATCCTGCTGATGGGCGAGGACCTGCGTCCCGGCCTGCCGAACGCGCGGTCGGACACCCTCATGGTGGCTCGCATCGATCCGCAGAAGAAGACGGTCATGCTCGTCTCGGTCATGCGCGATTCGCGGGTCGACATCCCCGGCCACGGGATGAACAAGATCAACGCGGCCTTCAGCTTCGGGGGTGCGCAGCTGGCACTCGAGACGGTGCGCGAGCTGACCGGACTGCCGATCACCGACTACATCACGGTGGACTTCACCGGCTTCCGCGCCATCGTCGACGCCATGGGCGGCGTGTGGGTGGACGTGCCGGAGAAGGTCGACGGCATCCCCTCCGGTACCGCACGCACGCCGTGGGAGCTCAAGAACCGCGTCATCCAGAAGGGCTACCAGAAGCTGAACGGCGTTCAGGCGCTGACGTGGGTCCGCGCGCGGGACCAGTTCGCCGACCAGGACTACACGCGCGTGAAGGACCAGCAGATCTTCCTGAAAGCGCTCGCCAAGCAGGCGCTGCAGCTGAGCAACGTCTTCAACGCGACGAAGATCATCAACGCCGTCGCCGACGACATCACGACCAACATGTCGCTCACCGATCTGGCGGACCTCGCGCTCGAGATGAGGGGCATGAAGAGCACCGACATCCAGAGCGCGACGCTGCCCTCGACCCCGACCTACATCAACGGTGTGTCGTACGTGCAGATCGATCAGGCCGGCATGGACGCCATGCTCTCGCGCATGCAGGCCGGCGGTCCGCTCGTCCCGGGCTCGACGAGCACGACGACCACGGCCGGGTCGACATCGGCATCGTCGCCCGCTCCGTCGGGCATCACGATCACGATCCGCAACGGTGCCGGTGTCTCCGGGCTCGCCAAGGAGGCCGCGACCTACTTCAAGGCGCACGGGTTCAAGATCGAGTCGACGGGCAACGCGAGCCAGTTCGTCTACGGGCAGACGTTCGTCGTCTACAAGACGGCGACCCAGGCGGACGCAGGTGTGGTCGCCAACGCCCTCGGGTTCGGCAAGGTCATCCCCGCCGCGGGCATGTACTCGTTCAAGGGCGACGTCCTGGTCGTCATCGGCAAGGACTGGAAGAACCCGAACTCCTCGCAGACGCCGTAGCGCTCGTCAGGCCGCGTCGCGCGCGTCGCGCGCCGCCACCTGCTCGAGGAGCGTGATGAGCCGGTCGGCCTGCTCGTCGCGCGAGAATTCGCGTTCCGCGAGTTCGCGCGCGGCCGCGCCCATCAGGGCGACGGTCTCCGGGTCGTCGGCGAGCCGCTCGATCGCGTCCGCGAGCGCCGCCGCGTCCTCGGGCTCGACGAACACGCCGGCGCCGGCGTTCTCCACGAGCGGCTTCGTCCACCCGGGGGAATTGACGATGATCGGCCGGCCGGTGGCGAGTCCGTCGAACAGCTTGTTCGGCGAGCCGGTGTACAGGATCGGCACCTTCGCGAGGTGCGCGAGCAGCACGTCGCACGTGCGCAGGAACGCGGGCATCTCGTTCTTCGGTATCGAGCCGAGGAAACGGATGTTGTGCAGCCCGCACCGCTCGGCGTCGGCTTCGAGCTGTGGCCGGCACTTGCCGTCGCCCGCGACGAGCACCTCGATGTCGTCCCTGCCGCGTTCGGCGAGCAGCTCGGCCGCCGCGACGATGACGTGCACGGCGTTGGCGGGGCCGATGGCGCCCGTGTACCCCGCCACGAACCGCCCGTCGAGGCCCAGCAGCGCGACGAGACCGGGGTCCTTCGGACCCGGGTGGAACAGGTCGAGGTCCGAGCAGTTCGGGATCATGTGGACCTTCGCGGGGTCGGCGCCGGCCTTCAGTATCCAGTCGACCATCCCGGGCGAGAGGCCGATGACGGCGTCCGCGTGCCGGTAGAGGAACCGCTCGAGCCACGATGCCATGCGGCCGAGCAGGCTCGTGCGGGACAGCGCGCCCATCTGGAACGCGGCCTCGGGCCACGGGTCGCGCACTTCGAACACGAACGGCACGCGGTGCACCTTCGCCGCGATCCATCCGGGCACACCGATGGTCAGCGGCGTGGACGTCGCGAAGACGATGTCGGGCCCGGGGGTCCGCACGGCCTCGATCGTCCCGAGGAGCGCGAACGACACGAACGAGGCGATCCGGCGGGCGTAGCCCATGCGGTTCGAGTAGTCGTTGCGCACGGAGCGCACGTCGATGCCGTCCACGTCGACGTGTCGCACGAGCCCGCGCTCGTGCAGCGCCCCGAGCCGCGAGCTTCCGGTCACCATGGTCACCCGGTGGCCGCGCGCCACCATACGGCGGGCGAACTCGTAGCTGCGTGTGGGATGGGAGCTGTCACGGGTCGCGAAGAACTGATGGAGATAGAGGATATGCACGATCTCTCTCCGGACTCCCTTCGCGGCACGCAGCCTGCCGGCCACCGCCCGAACCCTACCACAGCGGCTGTGCACATCCTGGGTGCGTCACCCGCCCGTCACCCCGCTCGGCCTGCCGTGTTGCACGACTGTCAACCCGCGGCACGCACGGTGCTGCCCGCGTCCATGTAGAATCGTTTGCGGTCGGCAAGCGCTGTCGGTATGCGCGACCGCCTCCCCTGAAGACGATCGTCGAACGCGAGAACCCAAGGCGGGTCCCATTTGACTGCTGCCAAGAAGACGAAGAGAAGACAGTCACTCAGCCTCTCGTCGGTGCTCAACATGCTGCGGCTCCTGCGCGTGACGACACCGGAGATGTCGTGGCTCGTCGCGCAGATCCTCGTCTACGTCGTGCTCAACGGCATCGGCACCTTCATGCTCTCGCCGGTGCTGCAGTACGTGGAGAACCACACGGTGCTCCAGCATCCGTCGTCGAAGCTGTTCCGGCTCCTCATCAGCGGGATACGAGCCGTCCACCTTCCCGTCGGCCTGCCCGCTCTGTTGCTGCTGGCGTTCGTCCCGTTCGTTCTGCAGGAGGTCATCTACTTCATCAACCAGTGGTACCTGGCCAAGGTCCAGCAGCGGGCGGTGACGAGGCTGCGCTCCGAGGGCTTCGACGCGGTGCTGCACAGCGACCTCGCGTTCGTCGTACAGGAAGGACCGGGCAAGCTGGTCGCGACGCTCAACACGCAGGTGTCGAGGGCGGGGCTGGCGATCATGCAGTTCGTCCAGCAGATCGCATCGGGTCTCACGATCCTCGCCTACGTCGTCGTGCTGGTCATCTTGTCGTGGCCGCTCGCGCTCTTCGCGGCCGCGTCCTTCCTCCTGATCTCGGTGCTCATCAAGAAGAACGTCACGCGATCGCGGACGTTCGGCGCCGAAGCGGCCGCGCTCACGAACCAGGCGGTGACCGCGATCAACGAGCGGATGGGCGCGATCCGCGTCATCAAGATGCGCGGGCAGGAGGACGTCGAGAGTACGCGGCTCACCGGGATCGTTCGCGACATGGAGTACGCCGGGGTGAAGATCGCGGTCGCGAAGGCTGCCGTACAGGTCACCGTGGACCCGGCGTTGATGCTCGCCATGTTCGGCATGATCTTCGTCGGCGTGCAGTACCTGGGGGTTCCTCTCTGGGTTCTGGGATTGTTCCTGTTCATCCTCGTCCGTTTGAACAGCGTGGTGTCCACGTTCAACGTCGGGCGCCAGACGTGGGGCTCGAACTACGACAGCCTGCTGATGGCCCACGACCTGGTGGAGCGCGCGCGATCCGCGCGCCACATCGTCGGTGGCACGCGTGAGTTCGACGGCCTGGAGAGGGCGATCGACTTCCAGGACGTGAGCTTCGCCTACGGCGACGACGACACCACGATGGTGCTCAGTCACGTGAACGTCACGATCCCGAAGGGCTCGATGATGGCGTTCGTCGGGCGCTCCGGGGCCGGCAAGTCCACGTTCGCCGATCTCATCCCGCACCTTCGCGAGGCCACATCCGGCGAGATCCTCATCGACGGCGTTCCCATCAAGGAGTTCGACCTGCGCAGCCTGCGCCGGAAGATCGGGTTCATGACGCAGGAAGCGGTGCTGTTCAACGACACGGTCCTGGGTAACCTGCGCTACGGGCTCGAGCGCGTCCCGACCGACGACGAGGTCCGGCAGGCCTTGCGCGAGGCGTACTGCACGGACTTCGTCGAAGAGCTGCCCGAGGGTCTCGACACGCAGATCGGCGACCGCGGCGTCCGGCTGTCCGGCGGCCAGCGCCAGCGGCTCGCGCTCGCGGGCGTGCTCCTGCAGGATCCGGACATACTCGTCCTCGACGAGCCCACGAGCGCCCTCGACTCCGAGAGCGAGCAGTACATCCAGCAGGCGCTCGACGCCATGCGCGGGACGCGGACCCTCATCGTCATCGCCCACCGGCTCTCGACGGTGCAGCGCGCGGACGAGATCTTCGTGGTCGACCACGGCGTCATCGTCGAACGCGGCACGCATCAGGAGCTGTTGAAGAAGAACGCCGCGTACCGGCGGCTCTTCGAGCTCCAGATCAACACGTGAGCCGGAGGCGCATGTGGACGTGACGGCCGACGCCACGCGCGACCGCGTCCCGTTCTTCACCGTCGGGATCCCGGCGTACCGATCGGAGCGGTTCATCGCCGAAACGATCGAATCGGTGCTCGCGCAGACCTTCTCGGACTGGGAGCTCGTCATCGTCGACGACGGGTCCCCGGACGATACCTACGAGATCGCCGCGTCGTACGCGGTCCGCGACCCCCGCATCCGTGTGCGGCGGACCGATCACGGCGGCACCGGAGCGGCGCGCAACGCCGCGTTCGAGGGTGCCCGCAGCCCGTACGTGTGCCGGCTCGACCACGATGACCTCTATCTGCCGACCTACCTGGAGACGATGCGGCGCTCCATCGAGGACCAGCCAGGCTACGACATCTACTCCTGCAACGGTCTGCGATGGAAAGCCGACGGCACGACCGCGCCGATGCTCAGCGGGGAACGCTGGACGCATCCCACGTCCGTCACCTTCGAAGAGCTGCTCGGCGGCAATCCGATCTTTGCGATGGCGACGATCGGCACCGACGCGTACTGGCGGGTCGGCGGGACCGGGTCCGGCCAAGTGGCCGAGGACTACGAGTTCTGGCTGCGTGCGACCCGTCTCGGCGCGCGTCACATCTACGTGCCCGAAGTGCTCGGCCTGTACCGGACGCACGCGGGTCAGGGTTCCGCGCACCGCGCCGCCATGCTGGAGAGTCGTGCGTCGATCCTGCGCGAGCTCGCGTCCTCGGACGCCCTGAGCGACACGCAGCTCGAGATATGCCGCCGTTCGATCGCCGCCATCGAGGCGCGGATCCCGGCAGCGCGCGAGCGCGACCGCGCGGCGGAGGCGCGCCGCCGCGTCGAGGATCGCCTCGCCACGGGCCACGCCACCGGGATCCTGCCGGACTACCGCGGAGCGCGCCTCGCCTACGGCGACGCGGCGAAGTACTACGCGGGGCTGGCTGTCGGCATCGTCAGCGAACGACTGCTCGGCAGGCTTCTCAGCGCGCAGGCGGACGAGGGCCGGTGGCAGCCTCCGGTCCGCCGCAACGGGTGAGTAACGGGACATCGGAGGCTCCACGGGTGACTTCTATACTTGCCTACCGGCGAAAGGCCACGCGTTGTCACGAGGAAGCTGCCGGCCGGAAGGGGCCCACGATCGAAGCGACGATACCGCCGTCCGCGGCAGCCTGCGTGGATCGATCGGGCCGGCCGGCGTGGTCGCCGCAGTCGCCGCTCCGAGACGGGCAGTGGCTGTGAGCGACGATCGCCGCACCGTGCTGGTGCTCGCGTACGAGTTCCCGCCCAGCGGGGGCGGCGGCGTGCAGCGCGTCGCCAAGATGTGCCGCTACCTCCCCGTGAACGGCTGGTCGCCGATCGTCGTGACGGCTGATGTGAAGGCGTCGCGCGCCGTGGACGACACGCTGCTCGAGGGGCTGGAAGGCGTGCCCGTCCGCCGCGTTCGCGCCTTCGACCCCCGTGACGCGGCCGCGCGCATGCTCGCCCCGCTCAAGCGCCTCCGCCGCGCCGGTGCGGCGTCGGTGGAGACCGAACGCGCGCCGCGGGAGCGGACCGGCCCCCCGGTGTCGACGCGCGTGGCGTCCTGGGTCGCCGTTCCGGACCACGCCGCATACTGGATCGGCCCCGCCGTCCGCGCCGCGGTCGAAGAGGGCCGCGCGCACCGCGTGAGGGTCCTGTATGCGTCCGCTCCTCCACCGTCGGCGCTCGTGGCCGGAGCGCGCGCCGCGGCCACGCTCGGCGTGCCGTTCGTCGCCGACATGCGCGACGCGTGGCGCGACAACCCGGGCGCACGGTATGCCACGCCGCTGCATCGCTCGCGCAGCGCCACCCTCGAGCGCCGAGTGATGCGGGCGGCCGCCGCGGTGACCTGCATCTCCGACCCGATCGCCGAGGAAGCGGCCTCGATGGGCGCCGGCCGGGTCGTGGTCCTCCCGAACGGTTTCGACCCGGCCGACATCCCCGCGTGGGAGCCCGCCTCCGGTGACCTCCATGTCGCCTTCATGGGGCAGATGTACGCGGCGCACTCCGATCCGGCTCCGCTGCTCGACGCGCTCGTCATCGCGTCCGAACGATCGCCGGCGGCGGCTCGAGTGACGTTCGACGTCATCGGCCAGGGTTCACCGTTCGCGATCGACGCGGTACGCGCGCGCGGTCTGGAGGGCAGGGTCGTGTTCCACGGCTATCGTCCGCATGCCGAGGCCCTTCGGATGCTCGCGGCCGCGGATGTGGGGGTCGTGCTGATCCGCGACGTCGCCGGAGCCAAGGCGAGCTACACCGGCAAGATCTTCGAATATCTGGCCGTCGGGTTGCCCATCCTGCTGCTCGGGCCCACCGACGGCGTCGCCGCGGACCTGCTCAGAGAGGCGCGTGCCGGGACGGTCGTCGCCTACGACGACCCGCCGGCGTGCGCGGAGGCGCTCGTCCGGATGGCGGAGGCCAAGGCGCGGGGCGAGAGGCCGCAGCCCCCCGTCCGCGATGTCGTCCGCCGCTATGACCGCCGCGAACAGGCCGCCGCGCTGGCGCACCTCCTCGACGACGTCGAAGCGGAAGGGGTGAGCTCGTGAGCGACGCATCGGTCCGTCCCGCAACGACCGACACCCCGCTCGCCAAGACGCTCTGGCTGGTCGCGGCGGCCGTGATCGGCGTCGCCGCCGGCCTCGGCATCGTCCTCGGCGGCCTGTCGATCTCGCACGCCGTCGCCGGAGCCGTCCTGCTCGTGGCGATCGCGGTCTCACTGGCCGATCCCCGCGCCGGCATCCTGATGGTGATGGCGGCGATCCCGCTCGAGACGTTCGGGCGGATCGTCGACAACCCCGTGCCGATCACCGCCTACCAGGTGCTCCTCGTCACGGTGCTCGTCTCATGGCTGTGGCGTGTCGCGACGCGCCGGATGCCCGCGCGATTCGGGCTCGCCGAGGTGGGAGCGGGCCTCATCCTGTTCGCGGGGCTCTGGTCGCTGCCGTTCTCCGTGGACTGGGGCGTGACGCTCTACACCTGCGGGCGGATCCTGTTCGAGATGGCGCTGTTCGTCGCGTGCATCCATCTCATCGATTCTCCGAAGTGGCTCAAGCGCGCCGCGACCGTGTTCACCGTGACGGTCGTGCTGGTCTCGCTGTACGGGATCGCGCAGTACCTCGCCCCGCGCGCGCTCCCCGGGGTCGAGACGTTCCAAGGGACGCTGGACCGCACGGACCTTCACCGGGTGGCGGCGTTCTTCACCGACCCGAACACGCTCGGCGGCCTCACGTCGATGGCGGCCGTCGCGTTCCTCGCCGCGGCGGCGCACGCCAAGCGGCTCTCGCGGAGCGCGTGGTGGCTGGTGGCCGCGGGGATCGCGGGGATCACGATGTTGCTGACGTTCTCGCGAGGCTCGTGGGTCGCGCTCGCCCTCACGCTTCCGGTGGTCGCCCTGACCGCTCCCAAGGAGCGACGCCGTCCGATCCTCATCGGTCTGGCCGCCGTGTGCGTCGCCGCCGCGGTCGTGGCTCCCGGGACGCTGATCAGTCGCGTGTCGTCGGCAGTCGACATCCAACACGACACATCGGCGGCCACCCGCTACTACATGTACATCTCCGCGTTCGAGATGGCGCGGGACTACCCGGTGTTCGGCACGGGATTCGGCGCGTTCGACGAGGTCTACCCGGCCTATCAGAAGCCGCAGGCGCTCCCGGGGATCCTGAAACCGCACGAGGTACCGGTCTCGCTCGTGTCTGAGACCGGACTGGGCGGCCTCGCCGCGCTCATCGGTCTCGGAGCGATCTTCGTGGTGACACTCCGTCGGCATCGCGGGAGACCGTGGACGGTCTGGGAGTCGGCCGCCGTCTCCGGCCTCGTATGCATCTCGATCGGTTCGCTGTTCGAGTACTATCTCTTCTTCGAATACGTGTGGATCTTCGCGGCGCTGTGGGTCGTGGCGTCACGGTTGGCGATGTCTGGAAAGGGAGAGGTGTCATGACTGACTCGACCGCCTGGCGCGAGATGCTGCGACGGGAGTGGTGGCTGATCGCCGCCGTGCTGGTGATCGCGCTGGCCGCCGCCGCTGCCTTCAAGTTGGGCACGAAGCCGACCACGGACGCGATCACGGAAGTGAACTGCCCCCAGCGGCTGCTCACCCCGTACCCGAGCATCCCGACGGAGGACATCCTCTCCGCCTCCGTGCTGTATCCCGGGTCCGTCGCGGCGATCGCGAAGGACGCGGGGACGACGACCGCGAAAGTGACCGCCGACCTGCAGGTCGCGTACTCGCCGGCGCCGCAGTACGGCGTGAAGCTCACGGCGACCGACAAGGACGCCTCGCTCGCGACGCGCATCTCGAACGCGGCCGCGGCGGAGACGATCGCGATCGCCCGTGAACTCCAGATCGTCACCATCCGAAGCTTCTCGTCGCGCCTTCAGGCCGACACACAGGCGCTGAACGTCATCCAGGCCGCCCTGAAGTCGGCGCCGACCAACGCGAACCTGGCCTTCGAGCTGTGGACCGTCCAGACCGCGACGGCCAACGACCAGGCCTCGGTCCAGAGCCTGCAGCAGGCCTACACGATCGCCGGACCCGCCGCGCTCGTCGCCCCGTCGCTGTCGAAGACCTTGGAGACGTACGTCGCCGTCGGCTTGCTCGGGCTCGTGCTCGGGCTCATCCTGGCGGCGGCACGTGAGGGCCTGCTCCGCCGGAGGTAGGAGCGCGGTCACGATGGGCCTTCGGGGTCTCGTCTTCGCGAAGCAGTACCCGAGCTCCCTGGAGCCCGTGCGGGGCACGTTCGTCGCGCGTCAGGTCGCGGCGACGGCGCCGTGGATCGACTGGCGCGTGATCGCACCGGTCCCCTGGGCGCCGAGAGCGGTCTCGCGCGCCGTCCGACGGCCGCAGCCGCCGCTCCACGAGGTCGTCGCTGGGGTCGACGTCGCGCATCCGCGCTATCTCGTCGGCCCGATGAGGATCGGCTACCGCCGCGCCGCCGCCGCGATGGCGCGCGGGTCGGCGCGCGCGATGTCGGAGGCGTTGCGTGGGGGCGTCGACTTCGTGCACGCGCACGGTCTCTACCCGAGCGGTTGCGCCGCGGCGGCGCTGGTGCGCGGGCGGGTGCCGTTGGTCCTCACCCTGCACGGGTCGGACCTGTACGCCCAGTTGACCGACGAACGGATCGTGGAGGAGATGTCGGCCGCGGCCCGCGCCGCCGCACGGGTGGTCTGCGTGAGCGCGCCGCTCGCCGACGACACCGCGCGCGCCTTGGGCTTGCGGCGGGACGCCATCGCCGTGATCCCCGACGCGTACGACGACGATCGCTTCGCGTTCGTCGAGCGCGAGCGTCGCGCGGGGCCGGCGGCGCTCGTGAGCGTCGGGAGGCTCGAACCGGTCAAAGGGCAGGACGTGCTCCTCGAGGCGTTCGCCCACCTGGTCCGGTCGGGTACCGATGCGACCCTGACGCTCGTCGGCGACGGCAGCCGGAGGGAGCGCCTCGAGGACATGGCGCGCGAACTCGGCGTGCAGGATCGCGTGCGCTTTCCCGGCCAGCTGGTGGGTGGCGCGCTCGTGAGCGCTTTGACGAGCGCCGACCTCTACGTGCAGCCGTCGCGGCGCGAAGGCTTCGGCGTCTCGCTCGTCGAGGCGATGGCGACCGGGCTGCCGGTCGTCGCCACGCGGTCGGGCGGCCCGCGCGACATCGTCGGCGCCTCCGATGGCATCCTCGCCGCGCCCGGCGACGCCGACGCGCTGACCACGGCGATCGCGGAGGCGCTCGGCCGGCTGCCGAGCTTCGACGCGCGCGCGATCGCCGACGGTGTTCGCTGCCGCTACTCGCGCGCGGCGGTGGGGGAGCTCCTGCACGAGTTCTACGAGAGCGTCGTCGGCGCGAGGTGAGCCTCGAGGCGGATGGTAGGATGAGACCATGAGCACGAGAGCCGTGATACTCGCCGGCGGCAAGGGCGCGCGACTCGCCCCGTACACGCTCGTCTTCCCGAAGCCGCTGATGCCGCTCGGTGACACGCCGATCCTCGAGATCGTCGTCAGGCAGCTCGCCTCATGCGAGTTCGAGCGCGTCACCTTGGCGGTCGGGTACCTCGCCGAGCTGATCGAGTCGTACTTCGGTGACGGAGCACGCTTCGGCGTGGCGATCGACTACGTCCGTGAAGAGGCGCCGCTCGGTACCGCGGGGCCGCTCGGGCTCCTCGACGACGTGGACTCGCCGATCCTCGTGATGAACGGCGACGTGCTGACGACGCTCGACTACGGGGCCTTCCTGGCCGCGCACGTCGCGTCCGGTGCGGCGATGACGGTCTCGACCTTCGTCCGCAGTCACACCGTCGACTTCGGCGTCCTCGAGACGGAGGGCGATCGCGTGACCGCCTACATCGAGAAGCCCACGAGCGAGTACGCCGTCAGCATGGGCGTCAACGCCGTCTCGCCCCGCGCCATCCAGCGCCTGCGGCCGGGTGAACACAAGGACATCCCCGAACTCGTGCTCGAGCTCATCGCGGCCGGCGAGACCGTCCGCGCCGAGAGGTTCGACGGCTACTGGCTCGACATCGGCCGTCACGACGACTTCGCGACCGCCCAGGAGGAGTTCCAGGGCAATCGCGAGCTGTTCCTCCGAGGGTGTTCGTGAGCTTCGGCTCCACGGCGGACCGCGTCGTCGTGACCGGCGCGGCCGGCTTTCTCGGTTCCGCGGTGCTGGCGCGCGCCGTCGCACAGGGGGTCCGCACCTGTGGGCTCGTCAGGGCCGGGGAGACGCCGCCCGCCGTCGAAGGCGCGCGGATCGCGCTCGCGGAGTGGGGCAGCGCGCCGACGCTCGCGGCCGCGCTCCGGGACCTGGGCCCCGGCGCGGTGATCCACTGTGCCGGGCACAGCGGCCGGTTCTCCGGGCGGCCGGACCTCGAGACGCTCTACGACGCCAACGTCGCCACCACCTGGAGGTTGTGCGAAGCGGTCTCCTCGGTGGCTCCGGCGGCGAGAGTGGTGGTGGTGAGCTCCGCGTCGGTGTACGGCCCTCGGCCTCCGGTCCCGACGCCCGAGCACGCGCCCCTCGCGCCGCGGACGCACTACGCCGCGTCGAAGGCGGCCGCCGAGACCGTGGCCGGCGCGTACGCGGCCGACGGGCTGAGCGTGGTCGTCGCGCGCCCCTTCAACATCACCGGCCCCGGCGAGGCGCCGGGCTCCGTCGTCACGGCGATCGCGTCTCAGGCGCTGGCAGCCGACGCCGGAGGCCGCGCGGTCGTGCGGCTGCGCGAGGCGGCATCGGCGCGCGACTTCATCGACGTGGACGACGTCGCCTCTGCGCTCGTCACGCTCGCCACGGCACCGAACGCGACCGGGGCCTACAACGTGTGCTCGGGCGTGGGAGTCACGATCGCCGACCTCGTCGAGAGGGCGGGCGTCGCTTGGGGCCGCGAGATCGACCTCAAGGTCGACGACCCGTCGGCCGCGGGGACCGTGTCCGTCGGCGACCCGACGCGCCTCCGGGCACTGGGCTGGCGGAACGAGCACACGCTCGAAGACAGCCTCATCCGCCTCGCCGCGTCACGTGGGGGCGCCGCGACATGAGGGTCGCGATCTGTGGCATCACGCCGACCAGCGTCCACCTGCGGACGTACGTCGAGTATCTGGCGTCGCGGGGGCACGAGGTCACGTTGCTGACCAACGCGCCCGCTGAAGGCCTCGGCGTCGACGTCGTGGACTTCTCCTGGCACTCGAGGCTGCGTCGCTTCACACCTCCCGGGGTCGGGCTCCTGCCGCGCGTTCTGCGGCTGCGAGCGGGTCTGCGGTCCGCGGACTTCGACGTGCTCGACGTCATGCAGGTGACGCCCGACGGGGTCTATGCGGCCGCGATGTGGGACGGTCCACTCGTGCTCGACTTCTGGGGGTCCGACGTCCTGCGTCTGTCAGAGCGGCCGTGGTGGGTCCGCCGGCTCATGCCGCGCGTCATCGCGAAGGCGCGGGCCATCCACTGCGTGTCGGAACAGATGGCGGACGTGGTTGTCGGGCTCGGCGGGGATCCGGCGCGGATCGAGTCGTTCCAGTATGGGATCGATCTTCGGGAGTTCACGTTCGCGCCGCCCCGTCCCGGCGTGCGGCGCATCCTGTCCACGCGCGGGCTCCGGCCGTTCTACCGCATCGAGACGGCGATCCGCGCCATGCCGCGCGTGATCGAGAGCCAGCCGGCCGCGACCTTGGCGATGACGGGAGAAGGCGAGGAACGGGCCTCCCTCGAGGCGCTGGCGAGCGATCTCGGCGTGGACGAGCACGTCGAGTTCCTCGGGTATCCTCCGCGTGCCGCCGTCTCCGACGAGTTGCGGCGGGCCTCGCTGTGGCTCTCGCTCCCGCCGAGCGACGGCGCTCCGCTCTCGCTGCTCGAGGCGATGGCGTGCGGCGCGTTCCCGGTGGTCGCCGACGTGCTCACGTTGCACGAGTGGATCTCGGACGATCGAGGCGTGTTCGTGGGCGACGTGACGCCGGAAGGCATCGCGGCCGGTGTGCTGCGCGCCTTCGAGATCGCGGATCGAGGAACCCACGCGGCGGCGAACCGCAGCCTCGTCGAGGCGCGGGGCGACCGCGCCCGCAACCTGCCCCGGTGGGAGGCGATGCTGGAGCGAGCGGCCTCCGCACGCCGCTCGAACGGCGAGACGGGCTGAGCGCGCGCGACGCCGCACGGCTCGGGGTCGCTCCCCGGCGCCGCTCCGCCGCTCCGCGGCCGCTCAGGCCCGTCGCGCTACAATGTTGCTTCTCGCGGCCGCGCGCCGAGCGCGTCCGCACCGCCGGGATCCGAGGAGCGACGTGGAACTCAAAGGCGCACGAGTGCTCGTCACGGGCTCCGACGGCTTCATCGGGAGCCACCTGACCGAGGCGCTGGTCGCCGAGGGCTGTGACGTCCGCGCGTTCGTCTTCTACAACTCGTTCAACTCCCGGGGATGGCTCGACTCGCTGCCGCGCGAGGAACGCGAGCGGCTCGACGTGTTCACGGGCGACGTCCGTGACCCGAACGGCGTCAGGCAGGCGTTGCGAGGTATCGACATCGTCTTCCATCTCGCCGCGCTCATCGGGATCCCGTTCTCGTACCACTCGCCGGATTCGTACGTGGACACCAACATCAAGGGAACGCTCAACGTCCTCCAGGCGGCGCGCGACGAGGGCACGCAGCGCGTGATCGTCACCTCCACGTCGGAGGTCTACGGGACGGCGCGCTACGTGCCGATCGACGAGGCGCACCCCATGCAGGGGCAGTCCCCCTACTCCGCGACCAAGATCGGTGCGGACCGCATCGCGGAGTCCTTCTTCCGCTCCTTCGACCTGCCCGTCGTGATCGCGCGGCCCTTCAACACCTACGGGCCCCGGCAGTCCGCGCGCGCCATCATCCCGACCATCATCTCGCAGCTGATCGCCGGCCGCGGGGAGATCGAGCTGGGCTCACTCACGCCCACCCGCGACCTCAACTACGTGAGCGACACCGTGGCCGGCTTCCTCGCGCTCGCCCGCTGCGACGAGGCCGTGGGGCACGAGGTCAACATCGGTTCGGGCACGGAGATATCGATGGAGGCTCTGGCCCGGACGCTGATCGAGCTGGTCGACCCCGCGGCGCGCATCGTCACCGGAGAGGAGCGGCTGCGGCCGGCCAAGAGCGAGGTCGAGCGGCTGGTCGCCGACAACTCGCTGATGCGCAGGCTGACGGGCTGGACTCCGGCGGTGGATCTGACCACGGGGCTGCGCCGCACGGTGTCGTGGTTCCGCGACCCCGCGAACGCGGCGCGCTACAAGGCGGATATCTACAACATCTAGCGCCCGCCGCCGTGACGAAGGGACCCGCGTTGCCCCGCAAGCCGACCATAGCGATCTGCACCTCGGTGCACTCGTCCGATGACGCCCGTGTCACGTTCCGGGAGGGCCGCCTCCTCGCCAAGGCCTTCGATGCGACCCTCTACGTGCTCGAGGATGGCGACGACGGCACGGTTGACGCGGGACGCGGGCGTGGCCTGCGCGTGCGGCGGCTGGGCCACCCCCGCGGGAGGGCGGGCCGCTTCCTCGCCGGACGCCGACTCATCCGCACCGCCCTCGCCCTCGAGCCGGACGCGCTCGCGATCATGGATCCCGAGCTGCTGCCGTGGGTCCGCCTGATGGCCGCGGGCCGCGTGGTCACCATCTACGACGCCCACGAGGACTACGCCCTGATGACGCTGACGAAGCCGTGGATCCCGCGCCCGCTGCGCTCCCTCGTCGCCCGCGTCGTCGATGTCACGGAACGCATGTTCCTGCGCCGGTTCGACCTGCTCGTGGTCGCCGACCGGCATCTGCTCGAACGGCTCGGCGCCGTGAGGATCCCGAGCGTCGTCGTGCGGAACTACCCTCCCGCCGACCTCATGCGACCCGGGGGCGACCTCGCGAGCCGGGGGCCCGTCGTGGCGTACGTGGGCGGGATAAGCCCCCAGCGCGGCGTCTCGCAGATGCTCGAGGCGTTCCGGGCGGTCCGTGAGCGCGTCCCCGGGGCGGAGTTGCGCCTCGTCGGGCCCGTCCAGGACGGCGCCGAGGCCTTCGTTCGGCAGGCGGGCGAGGGCGTGTCTGCCACGGGCAGGGTCGCGTACGATCGGATCGCCGAGGAGCTCGACCGGGCGCGCGTGGGTCTGGCGCTCCTCGCCGACACGCCGAAATACCGGCGCGACGTCCCGTCGAAGCTGTACGACTACATGTCCGCCGGCGTGCCCTACGTGGCGAGCGATCTGCCCGGTATCCGGTCGGCGGTGGGCGAGGCGGGCGGCCTTCTCGTGGACCCGGCGCACCCGGAGCGGGTGGCGGACGCGATCGTGCATCTCCTGACCGATGACGCGGCCGCGCGCAGCTTCAGGGAGGCCGGGCTCGCGGCGGTCGCCGATCGTTTCTCGTTCGACGAGGACGGGCAACGGCTGGTCGAGGCGGTTTCGGAACTGATCGACGCTCGCGGCGGAGCGACAGCCTCCTGAGCGGTCGGGCGTCGCGGTTCGCGGAGGGAGCCGGCATGGCGGATGAACGCTTCATCGCGGTCGAGCGGGCGTCGGCAGCGCTGGGAGAGCTGACCGGCGGGGCCACGCCGCGCGCCCTGGTCGTTCTCGGCAGCGGGCTGGGCGACGTCGTCGACGGGATGTCGGTCGCCGCGGAGGCGCCGTTCGACGCCGTTCCCGGATTCGCCCGATCGGGCGTGGCGGGACACGCCGGCCGCTTCGTGTTCGGCACGATGGCCGGGACCACCGTGCTCGTGATGTGCGGGCGGCTCCATCTGTACGAAGGGCACTCGGCCGACCGGGTGGTCCTGCCGATCCGGGCCGCGCGGCTGCTCGGCTGCGGCACGCTGCTCTCGACGAACGCCGCCGGCGCAGTCTCGCCGTCCCTGCGGGTCGGCCAGCTGGTCGCGATACGCGACCACATCAACCTCACCGGCTCGAATCCGCTGGTCGGTCCCGGCCTCGACGCCCTCGGCGTGCGCTTCCCGCCGATGTCGGCCGCCTACTCGTCCCGCCTCCTCGACCTCGCGCACACGCTGGCCGCGGCTCGGGGTATCGAGCTGTGCGACGGCGTCTACGCGGGAGTCCTGGGCCCGAGCTACGAGACCCGCGCCGAGATCGCGTACCTGCGCGGCATCGGGGCCGACGTCGTGGGGATGTCGACCGTCCACGAGGTCATCGCGGCCGCGCACGCCGGGATGGAGGTCGCCGCCTTCTCGCTGGTGTCCAACGCGGCGGGGGACACGGGCGGTACGCACGAAGCCGTTCTGGACGGCGCGCGGAACGGCGTTCCGGCCCTGTCCTCGCTGCTGACTGCTATACTCGCCAAGCTGTGATTCCCGCCTGCGGGCGGGCGCGAGACTTCGAAGAAACCCCTGCTCGAGGAGCGTGCTCATGACTGCCACATACGACGTCAAGGACCTCGCGCTGGCCGACGCGGGCAAGGCGCGCATCGAGTGGGCCGACCGCGACATGCCCGTGCTCGCGTCGCATCCGCGAGCGTTTCGCCGCGAGAACGCCGCTCGACGGCGATCCGCGTCGGTGCGTGCCTGCACGTGACCACCGAGACCGCGAACCTCATGCGGACGCTGCAGGCGGGCGGTGCCGACATCGTGCTGTGCGCGAGCAACCCGCTCTCGACGCAGGACGACGTCGCGGCGGCGCTGGTCACGCACTACGGCATCCGGACGTACGCGATCAAGGGCGAGGACACCGACGACCTACTACGCGCACGTCGACGCGGCGATCGACCACGAGCCGCAGATCACGATGGACGACGGCGCCGACGTCGTCGGGCGCATCCACGCCGAGCGCACCGAGGCGCTCGCCGACATCATCGGCGGCACCGAGGAGACGACGACCGGCGTCATCCGCCTGCGCGCCATGGCGGCCGACGGCGCGCTGAAGCTTCCCGATCGTCTCGGTCAACGACGCGAACACCAAGCACCTCTTCGACAACCGCTACGGCACCGGCCAGTCCACGCTCGACGGCGTCATCCGCGCGACGAACCGGCTGATCGCCGGTCGCACGATCGTCGTCTCCGGCTACGGCTGGTGCGGGCGCGGCATCGCGATGCGCGCCGAGCGGCCACGGGCGCCAACGTCATCGTGTGCGAGGTCGACCCGCTGCGGGCGCTCGAGGCCGTCATGGACGGCTACCGCGTCATGCCCGCCGTCGAGGCCGCCGCGCTGGCCGACATCTGGATCACCGTCACCGGCGACATCAACGTCATCGGCCCGGACGCCTTCGACGCCATGAAGGACGGCGCGATCATCGCGAACTCCGGCCACTTCAACGTCGAGATCGACATCCCGCACCTGCGCGGAAGGGCGGTGTCGCGTGCGCGAGGTCCGCCCGCTCGTCGAGGAGTTCACGCTCGCCGGACGGCCGCGTCATCTACCTGCTCGCCGACGGCCGTCTCGTCAACCTCTCCGCGCCGAGGGCCACCCGGCGTCCGTCATGGACATGTGCTTCGCCAACCAGGCGCTCTCGGCCGAGTACATGGTCGCAGAACGCCGCCTTCCTCGAGCCCGGCGTCTACCCGGTCCGGCCGACATCGACGCCGGCATCGCTCGTCTCAAGCTCGCGACGATGGGCGTGACGATCGACACGCTCACCGCGCGAGCAGGCGAAGTACCTCGCGTGTGGCAGGAGGGCACGGTCTGCCGTGCGCGAGAGCACCATGCGCGGGATCTCACGACATCCCGCGCACCCTCTGGTGGAGGTCGACGAGTCGACCGGCCGGCCGGCGGTCTACCTCTCGACCAGTCGCGCCTCCCGCTCGCAGGCGACGTGCTCGTGTGCAGCGCCGCACGAGGGCGTCTGCCGCGCGATCACGGGCGATGGCCGTTCGCGGCGCGCCCGCGCTCGGCGTCGCGGCCGCGCTTGGCGCTCGCGCTGTGGGCGGCGAACGAGACCGAGGGCATCGAGACCATCGACGACTTCCTCGCCGGACTCGACGGCGTGGCCGCCGAGATCACGGCCACGCGCCCGACGGCCGTCAACCTGTCCTGGGGCGCCGAGCGCATGCGCCGCTTCGCCACGGACAACGCCGACCTCGCGCTGGACGAGCTCAAGGACCTCGTCGTCGCACGAGGCGCTCACCATGCCGACGGAGGACGAGGCAGCGCAACCGGCGCGATCGGCGCGTACGGCGCGGAGCTGCTGCCCGACGACGCCAGCGTGCTCACGCACTGCAACGCCGGGCTCGCTCGCGACCGCGTACTTCGGTACGGCGCTCGGCGTCGATCTTCACCGCGCACGAGCAGGGCAAGATCGCGCACGTGTGGGTCGACGAGACGCGCCCGGTCCTGCAGGGCGGCCGTCTGACGGCCTGGGAGCTGCGGATGGCCGGCGTGCCGTTCCGCGCTGATCGCCGACAGCATGGCGGCCTCCGTCATGAAGCGAGGGCTGGGTCGATGCGGTCATCGTCGGCGCCGACCGCATCGCCGCCAACGGCGACACCGCCAACAAGATCGGCACCTACGGCTTGGCCGTGCTCGCCAAGGAACACGGCATCCCGTTCTACGTCGCCGCCCCGACGTCGACCGTCGACCTCACGCTCGAGAGCGGCGAGCGACATCGTGATCGAGGAGCGCGACCCCCGCGAGCTGCTCGGCTTCACCGTTCTCGGGCGTGTCGAGCCGCGACACGCCGGCCGAGACGGTCGCGCTCGACCCGCTCACCCGGGACGGTGCGTAGGACATGCAGCTCGCCAAGGGGCACGCGCTGGAGATCAGCGCGCAGGGGCGGCGGCTTCCGGCTCGACGCGTGGGCCCGCATCGCGCCTCCGGGCATCCAGGTGTACAACCCCGCCTTCGACGTCACGCCGGCGTCCTATTCACCGCGTTCATCACCGAGCGCGGCGTCGCGACGCCCGACTTCGCGGGCTCGCTCGCGCGGGTCTGCGCAGGCCTCGACGCGCATCGCAACGAGACGCGATAGCGGGTCGACGTCATGTCGTTCGGTGCGCTGACGGCGGCCGTCGCTCCGATGCCTGGTGTTCGTGGCCGTCGGCGTCGCGCTCCGCGCGTTTCGGCGCGGTCCAGCGCGACGGCTCCCGGGCGCTCAACGCGGTCATCATCTACGTCGCGCTCCCGGCCCTCATCTTCCGACGTCGTCGTGCGGGCGTCGCTGTCGGTCGGATCTGATCGAGCGGCCGCGGTGGCGTGGGCGGTGTCGCTCCTCGGCATCGTGCTCGCCTGGGAGATCGCCATCAAGGCGCTGCACCTGCCGCCGCGGACCGCTGGCGGCTTCATCCTCGTCGCGGCGCTCGGGAACACCGGCTACATCGGCTACCCGGTCGTCGCCGCGCTGCTCGGCAGAAGGCCGCTGCCCGCGGCGGTCTTCTACGACGTGTTCGGCACGGTCGCGGTCCTGCTTCACGCTCGGGATCGCGTCGCGGCACGCTACGGCGAGCACGAAGGCCGCGTGAACGCCGCGCAAGAGCTGCTGACCTTCCCCGCGGTGATCGCCTGGTCGTCGCTCGCGTATGGCGCTTCGTGCCGTGGCCGGCCGCCGTTTCGACGACGGTCATGGGCTGGACAGGTCTGCTGGCCAACATGGTGGCGCCGCTGATCATGGTCTCGCTGGGCATCTCGCTCGATCTTGCGGCGTTGCGCGGGTCGTCGAGCGTCGCTCGGAGCGGTGACTCGGCGATCAAGCTGCTCGTCGCTGCCGGCGCTCGCGGTCGGCATCGGCGTCATCGCGCGCGACACGACGGGCTGCGTCTGCTCGCTCTGCAGGCGGGCATGCCGTCGGTGATGCTGTCGCTCGTGGTCGGGCAGCGTTTCAAGCTCGACACGGACTTCATCGCGTCCGCGATCCTCGTCACCACGATCGGCTGCCTCGTGACCATCCCGCTGGTGCAGCTGCTCGTCCGCTAGCGCACGGCGGTGCGCGGCGCGAACGGCGCCCGAGAGGGAGCCGACGCCCGTGGACGCGCCGTGGGCGCGCATCGCAGCCGACGCCGCTCGAGACGCTGTCCGTGCAGGTGCCGATCTGCTGTGGCCTCCCCGGTGCGCCGGCTGCGACCTGCCCGGCGCGCTGCTGTGCGACGCTGCCGCGACGCCTTGCCGCTGATCGACGCCGAGTCGGCCTGCCCGCGGTGCGGCGCGCCCGACGGCGTCGCACGGCTGCGCCGAGTGCGGGACGCGCCGAGTCGGCGTTCGCGGCGGCGCGCTGTCGCTCGGCGTCGTTCGAGTCGCCGCTCGTCGCGGCTCGTCGTGCTGCACAAGGACGCGGGCGAGCTGCGGCTCGACCGCCGTCCTGGCGCGCGCTCGCCGCCGAGCGGCGGCCGAGACTGGCCGTGCGTGGGCGCAGAGCGGTGCGTGCCGTGCCGGCGCTCGCCGTGCGCACTGCGGCGCCGCGGATTCGATCACGGCGGCGCTGCTCGCCGCGGCGTTCGCCGGGCTCACCGGCGTCCCCGCGCTCGACGCCCTCGCGCGCGCGCCGCCGCGAGACCAGCGCGCCCTGGACGCGCGAACCGAGCACGCGAACGCGCGGTCGCTTCGATGACGTGCCGGCCGGCGTGGCCGTGCCGGCGCCGCGTGCTCTGTCCTCGACGACGTGTTCACGACCGGCGCGACGCTGGATGCGGCGGCGACCGCGCTGCTGCGGCGCCGGCGCGGAGGAGGTGCGGGCGCGTCGCCGGTCGCGAGTGACCTGCGCCCGGTAGCGCGTGAGCCCGTCGCGGCACCCGCGCGTGCGTGACGCGGGCCGCGACTCGCCGCCTGCTAGAATTGGTGCCGCTCCCGCCCGGGTCTGTGGTTGCGGGCGCCGCTCGGCGGCCTAGTCCAAGGTAGACGCGGCCGAAAGGACCCACGTAAGCCGGCGGGCAGACCGTCGCGCGAGCATGGCGCGTCTTAGGGGTAAGTCGTACCGCCCGATGAAGGCCGCATCCCGCGGTCTCGGGCGAGAGGGCCGGTAGTGAGATAGCATCAAGCGGAAGCCCCGGTATGCGAGTGTGGGGCCAAAGACCAGGTCAGCCGGGTGGAAGCGCCCGCGCGCGCGGGAAGGGAGAGCGGTCGTGAGCTGGCGAGCGTGCCGCGTCGACCGCCGCTGTGGCCGCGGTCGCTCGCGCGCCGTCGGCTGCTCGGCGCGGCTGCGTCGGCAGCGATCGCCACAGCCCCGCTCGACGCCCAAGATCGCGCCGCCGGTCATCGCCCGACGCGGGGGTGCTGCGCGCCGGCGTCGACCTGTCTATCCGCCGTTCGGCGGCACGTCGACGGCCAGCGAAGGTGGTCTCGACGTGGATGTCGCCGTCGGCGCATCGCCGACAAGCTCGGCCTCAAGCTCGAGTCGTCGACGTGAAGCCTCCGATCGCGCACGGCGCTCGTCACGAGCCGCATCGACATCGGCCTGCTCGGCGCCGTTCACGGTCGATCTGCTCTCTCGCGCGATCGCGTTCGCCGGGACCTACATGTCCGACGGGCCGGCGCTGTTTGCGACGGATGCGAGCACGTCGGTCACGCCGACGGTCAGCTGGGACGCTCGATGGCGCAAAGCTCGCCGCGCAGCACGGCTCCGACGGCGTACTGGCGCTCCTCGCTCGGACGACCACGGCACCGGTCGGTGATCGTTCCCGACGCTGCGACGAGGCGCTGGCTGCGCTGCCACGTCGGGCAGGTGGACGTCGCCGCGGGGCGACGCGCTCGTGGGCGCGTACATCGTGCGCGACATCCGAGTATGCGCTTCGCGGGCAGCTGGCGACGCGTTCCCGCTCGGCATCGGTGTCTCGAGCGATAAGCCAGCTCGCTCGAATCCGATATCCGCACGGCGCTCGACTGCGCTGGCCGCCGAAGGCGTGCTCGACGACGCTGCGGCGCAAGTGGGTCGGCGACCTGCCGCAGCTCCAGATGCCGAGCGTCGGATGCGTCGGCCTCGGCCGTGCCCAGAGCGCTCCGTGCGCACGCCGGACGCTCGCGTCCGCGGCCGCGCGATCGCGCGTCGTCCTCCGGCACCTTCCAGACTGGCGCCAGGCATATGCACTCGAGCGCGCTCAGTGAATCAGACCCGTAGCGAGCGCTGGATAGGCCGCCATCGCGCTCGCGTCGTTGCAGCAATCGGATGTATGATATACGCATTGTGAGTCTCGCAGAGCGGACCGGGTGGGGCGTGCCGCTGCGTCGGATGTCGACGAGAGGAGGAGAGATGGCGAAGGCGCGCAAGTTCGTCGGCCGCTGCTCACGGTTGCGGCGCTGGCGGTCGCCCTGGTCGCGCTCGCGGGCTGCTCGCAGCGCCAGCCGACACCGAGCTCGAGCACGACGCACCAGCTCGACGCGCCGGCCGCCGGCCTCGGGCTCGTCACGCCGGGCACGCTGGTCGTCGGCTCGGACACGACGTTCCCGCCGTTCGAGTCGATGAACGGGCACGACCGCCGAGGGCTTCGACGTCGACATGATGGACGCCATCGGCAAGCAGCTCGGCCTCAAGGTCGTCTTCCAGACCGAGAACTTCGACACGATCATCGCGAGCCTGCAGGCTCACAAGTTCGACGTCATCGCTTCCGGCATGACGATCACGTCCGATCGCGAGAAGCTGATCAACTTCTCGGACCCGTACTTCGACTCGAACCAGTCGGTCGCGGTGCTGAAGTCGTCGGGCATCACGACCGAGACCCGCTGTACGGCAAGAAGATCGGCGTGCAGTCCGGCACGACCGGTGAGAAGTGGGCGACCGAGAACCTGAAGCCGCACGGCGCCACCATCGTGCCGTTCAAGGACACGACCGGCGCGTTCAACGCCCTGCAGGCCAAGACGGTCGACGCCGTCGTCAACGACCTGCCGGTCACCGCCGAGATCATCAAGGAAGGCCCGACCCGCGGCTTCATCGATCATCGACGAGATCCCGACGGGCGAGCAGTACGGCATCGGCATCGCCAAGGACCGCCCGGCGCTGCTCAAGGCCATCAACGGCGCGCTGGCCAAGATCAAGGCTGACGGCAGCTGCAGCAGATCTACAACAAGTGGATCATCGACCGGTCAGTAGGCTCGGGTCCGCGCAGAGCTAGCGGTGCGCTAGCACGTCCTGAATGATGGAGGGCCCCCGGCTCGTAGGGCCGGGGGCCCCTGAGCGCGACACGAGAACGGCAGGAGAGCCAGCATGGGATCGACGATGCGACAGGTCTGAGGCGGGCGTCTTGCTGTCGGCTGATCCGTGCTCATGGTGGCGGTGGCCGTCGCGCGTTGGCGCGCTCCGGCGCCCGTGGCCGCGCTGAACGCTCTCGAACAAGCCATCGACGGTCACGCTCGACCAGCAGACGGGCGGTCAGCCGACCCGTTCACGTTCGAGGCGATCACGAGGACGCGAGCGACGTCATCAGCTCGGATGTCGCTGACGTTCCCGCAGGGCTTCGACCTGAAGGACGCGAACGCGACGTGCTGACGCTCCAGGGCCGCTGAATCGCATGCACGTCACGAGCACCGTGCAGATCACGGTCAGACCGTCAGCGTCGACTTCGATCCGGCCATCAAGCCGCCGCCGCACGTGGCGACCGACGTGCGCATCACCGTGAACAACGTGCTGACACCGACACAAGGGCGGGACCTACCAGCTCGGCGTCAGCTACGTCTCGAACGGGCGAGCGAAGATACGTCAACGGGGTCGACGTTCTCGTACGCGTCGCCGACCCTGGGGCGAGTTGGCCGCCGGCTGGCTCGGCAAACAGGGCTGGGTGCAGAAGTGGAACTCGGTCCAGTTCTTCAACCAGTTCCTGCAGCCCCAGATGGCGGTGATCGCCTTCACCACGGTGTGGGCCGGCTGGCTGATCTCGATCGCGCTTGTCGCGCTCGCGTTCCCGCTGGCCATCATCGGCGGCCTCGCGCTCGCCTTCATGAAGATGTCGAAGATCCCGCCGGTCCGGTGGATCGCGAGCGTCTACATCAACGTCATCCGAGGCACGCCGCTCTTCCTGCAGATCTTCATCGCTTTCGTCGGCCTTCCGATCGCCGGCCTGCACGTCCAGTGGTTCGTCTCCGGCGTCACCGTCCTCGCGCTGAACAGCTCCGGCGTACCTGGCCGAGATCTTCCGCGCGGGCATCCAGTCGATCAACAAGGGCCAGTTCGAGGCCGCGTCCTCGCTCGGCATGACGTATCCGCAGGCGATGGCGTACGTGATCGTCCCGCAGACGGTCAAGCGCGTGCTGCCGACGATGACGTCCGAGTTCATCCTGCTGTTCAAGGACACGTCGCTGCTCGCCACGGTGGGCGTGTTCGAGCTGATGCTGTACTCGAACAACCTCGTCGCCACGTCGCGGCAACATCACGCCGTTCATGGTCGCCGCCGTCTTCTACCTGATCGTCACCATCCCGCTCATCAACTGGGTCGGCGCGTCTCGAGGCCAGGCTGGCGCAATCCGAGGGCGGGCAGCCTCAGGAGGCAAGCGCAAGAAGAAGCGCGGTGCGCTCGGCGAGCCCGCCGACGACGTCGCGGTCACCTCCGATCCGTACCGCAACATGGCTCCCGAGAGCACGAGAAGCGACGGTGAGTGACGGTGGCCACAGCCGATCGTCCGCATCCAGGACCTGCACAAGTCGTTCGGCTCGCTCGACGTGCTCAAGGGCGTCGACCTCGACGTCGCAGAAGGGCGAGGTCGTCGTCATCCTCGGGCCGTCCGGCTCGGGAAAGTCCACGATGCTGCGGTGCATCAACCGCCTCGAGGAGCCGACGAGCGGCCGCATCTTCTTCGAGGACACGGAGATCACCGACCCGAAGACGAACATCAACGAGATTCGCGAGAAGATCGGGATGGTGTTCCAGAGCTTCAACCTGTTCCCGCACCTCACCGCCAAGGGCAACGTGATGCTCGCGCAGCAGAAGGTGCTGAAGCGCGGCAAGGCCGAGGCGGAGAAGACCGCGATGGAGCAGCTTGAGCAAGGTCGGGCTCGGCGACCGGGTCGACTACTTCCCGGCGCAGCTCTCCGGCGGCCAGCAGCAGCGCGTCGCGATCGCCCGCGCGCTCGCGATGGACCCGCACGTCATGCTCTTCGACGAGGTCACGTCCGCGCTCGACCCCGAACTCGTGCGCGGCGTCCTCGACGTCATGAAGCACCTCGCCGCCGGCGGCATGACCATGATCGTGGTCACCCACGAGATGGGATTCGCCCGCGACGTCGCCGTCGCGCGCCGTCTTCATGGACGGTGGCGTCATCGTCGAACAGGGCACGCCGCAGGAGGTCTTCGACAACCCGCAGTCCGACCGCACGAAGGACTTCCTCGGCCACATCCGGTAGGGCGCGGCCGGCGCAGCGGGCGGCGTCGCCGCCGACCGCGGGCGCCTCTTCGCGGGTATCCTGTACGGGAAGCGACCGAAGGAGGCCGACGCCTGTGGAGCTGATCGTCAAGGGTCGTCACACCGAGGTCCGTCCCGATGTGCGGACCTACGCGGAAGACAAGGTCGGCAGGGTCACGAAGATCCTCGACGGCATGGTCATGAACGTCGAGGTCGAGCTGTATCACGAACGGAACCGGTCCATCGACCGGCACGAAGTGGCCGAGGTGACCGTGTACACGAAGGGCCCGATCATCCGGGCCCGCGATGCATCGAGCGACATGAAGGCCGCCATCGATCTGGCGGTGGCCAGGCTGGAGCGACAGGCGCGCCGCTTCAAGGAGAAGGTCATGGACCGTCACGTCGGTCGTCCGCTCCCCGCGATCACGCCCGAGATCGCCCCCGAGGAGGCCGAGGCATCTCCCGAACACGCGGTCGTGAAGAAGAAGGTCGTCGAGCTCCAACCCATGAACGAGGAGGAGGCGGCCCTCCAGCTCGAGCTGCTCGGGCATGACTTCCTCCTGTTCCAGGCCGAGGACTCCGGCGCCGTGAACGTGCTCTACCGGCGTCGCGACGGTGACTACGGGTTGATCCAGCCTCTGGAGTGACCGTCATTCGAGCGGCTCGCGCGCAGGCGTGCGAGTCGAGGCGATGCGTACGGCACGGTCGCGCTATGCAAGAATGGGCGGTTCCCGTTTCAGAAGAGCCCCCTTTTCGTGCATGAGCACGCGGCCGGGCAGTCGGTGCGCGCTTGACACCCTCGGAAGCATCGGGCTAACGTGAATCCACGGCCCTGGGGTGATGGGGTCCGGTTTCGGGTCGGCAGGGGTCGGCAGCAGCTCACGTCGAACACGGGGACTCCTCCATGGACCAAGGCATATCGCCTGCGCTCATCGCGGAGATCGAAGAGGCTCTCGCCCAGGTGGCGGAGATCCGCGCCGCGCGCATCGTTTCGTCCGACGAGGGCGTCATCCAGGAGATCCACATCCTGGCGTCCCCGGACAAGTCGCCCAAGCAGTTGGTCCGCGACATCGAGTCGACCATCATGGCGCGATTCGGTATCCCGATCGATCATCGCACGGTCTCCATCGCGCAGCTCGGGCGGAACGCCGAGCCGCACGTCGCACGGCCGAACGAGTACGGCCGCGCGCGCATCCGCAGCGTGAGCGCGGAGGTCGTGGGCGTGCAGGCGTCCGCGACGGTGTCGTTGCAGCTCGACGGCGACGTCTACAACGGCGTCGCGGAGGGCGCGGCCTCGACCACTGGGCGGCAGCGCCTCATCGCGCTCGCGACTCTGAAGGCGGTCGGGGAGTACGTGAAGGGCGACTTCGGCTTCGCGCTGGAGGACGTCGCCATCGTCACACTGGGACGCGAACGCGTCGCAGTGGCGTGCATCGTCCTGGTCACGCCGCACGGAGAGCAGGCACTCGCCGGATCGGCGCTCGCCCGGCAGGGAGACAACGAGTCGATCGTCCGCGCGACGCTCGACGCGATCAACCGCCGGCTGAACTTCTTGACAACGACATAACAGGGATCAGCACCGTGGCCGCAAGAACGGGAACGGACACTGGTCGCATCTTGAGCGGAGCGGGCAGAGTTCTTCCATTACTAGCGGAATGGGAGAAGACCCAGCACGGCTTTGTGCACGCACGTACACAAAACTGGAGGTCTTCCCATGAAGCGCATTATGATCGTTCTGGCTTCGCTCGCGAGCCTCGTGCTCGCCGGCGGAGCGATGTGGCGCCTCTAGGCCCACTGGAGCTGTATCCGTTTTCGACGGAGGCGGAGGCGTGACGTCCACTGGGCGTGACTGCTTCCGCCTTCGCTTGCTTGCAATCATCTTGGTGACAGTAGCGGTCGCGATCATTCCGTTCGCTTGGCTCCAGAATGTTCGGCCGCTCACACCCGCTGGCGCCGCGGCCTTGGTGGTCTTGTTGGTGGCCGTCTTCCTGTCCGACGTGATGGCCGTGTCGACGCCCGGCGGCGGGGCCATTTCATTGTCGTATCCGCTGATTGTCGCAGCGGTGATCTACTTGGGGCCTGGATACGGCGCCGTGGTGGCTCTGGCCGCATGCGCTCCAATACTCTTGGAGCGTCCGCTTCCGTCATGGGAACGGGTTGCCTTCAACGCCGGGCAATTGACACTTGCCGCAATGGTCTCTGGCCTTGCGTATGTTGCGTTGGGCGGGCGTCTCTTGGAGATTCCTCCAGCGCCGGGGGCTCTGGCACTCGGACGGATGCTTCCCGGTCTCGCGGCCGTCCCGATCCTCTGCATGTTCATCAACATGGCGCTGGTCGCGTTGGGAAGACACGTGCTCTACGGGGAGTCCCCGAAGGGGACGTGGAAACACTTCTCGTCCATGTTCGGCTCTCAAGTCGTTCTCGGCTTTGTCGGAATCGCGATTGCGGAGATCATTGCGACCATGGGGGTCGCCGGCTTTGCGCTATTCGTGGTGCCGCTCTTGGTCGCGCGTGACACCTATAGACAGTCGGTCGGGCTGCGCGAAGCTTATGCCGACACGATCAGCTCACTGGTGGCGGCACTTGAAGCCAAGGACATGTATACGAAAGGGCACTCGGAGCGAGTGGCCGAGTATTCGGTGATGATCGCGAGGGCGATGGACTTCAGCGACGACGCGGTACTGCGCGTGGAGTACGCCGCCCTGTTACATGACGTCGGCAAGGTCGGAGTCAGCCATCGCGTTCTGGCAAAGCCCTCGAGCCTCACCGACGCGGAATTCGACGAGATCAAGCGCCATCCTGAGATAGCAGCGCACATCTTGGCAGATGTCCCGTACCTTGCCGACTTGGTCCCAATCGTTGCAGCGCATCACGAACGGCTCGACGGCCTCGGCTACGCGAGCGGTCTCAAGGCGGACGAGGTTCCCCTCCAAGCGAGGATTCTCGCTGTCGCCGACTCCTACGATGCCATGACGTCGGCTCGGCCATATCGCGACGCGATGAGTCACGAGGCTGCGGTGGCGGAACTGCAGCGCGGCATCGGCAGCCAATTCGACGGCAGAGTGGTCGAGGCATTCCAGCAGGCCCTGCAAGACCGGGTCCCAGCCGGAGCTTCCGCGTCAGGCGTCTTGGAGGCACAGCTTGAGACGTGACCGTGTGCTGGTAGGAGCGCAGGCCGTTCTCGCCATCGGATTGCTCTGGTGGGTGGTCGGACTCTACCCCGGCACAGCCTCCGTGTGGGCGGCCCTGCATGCTCAGATATGGACGGCGCTTGCCTTCGCCCTCGCCACGGCCGTTCTCGGGCTGTCCGGAGTCTGGCTGCCGCGTGGGGACAGCGTAGACACCACGGCCGCGACGGCGTTCGCAGCGGCAGTGTTGATGAACCCTGTCATAGCCGCGGGTGTGCTCGTGTCGTCGAGACTCGTCGTAGCCCTTCTTCGATCACGCAGCCGCTCGCCTTGGACCGTTCTGGAGAACGCCAGCCGACGGGTTCTTCTGGTCGCCGTGACATTCGGCCTCTTGGGTCCGGGCACACTCAATACGCTTCGAGCTGCCAGCAGCTGGCCCGAGTATGCGAGAGTCGGTGCCGCTGCGGCCGCGTTCATCGCCGTGGACCTGCTCCTCGAACAGGCCCACGCGAGCCTGCGGTTCCGCGCGCCATTCGTCCCCCTCCTGCTCGGCAACACGAGGCTGCAGCGCTGGGTCGTTGCCGCCGAGCTCTCTGTCGCCGTGCTCACCGTGCTGCTCTTCCCGCAGATGGGATTCTGGGGCCTGCTCGTCACGGTCGGCTTGCTGCTCGTGATGCAGCAGTCGTTCGCGTTGCTTCTCGATGTCCGAGCTTCCTACACTTCGACCGTCGAGGTCCTGGCGCGAGCGATAGAAGCATACGATCCGGACCGCAGAGGCCACGCAGAAAGGGTCGCAGCCATGGTGGGCGAGGCCGGTCGCCTGCTCGGCTTTCAGAGTCGGCGGCTCGAATCGTTGACCTATGCGGCGCTGTTCCACGATGTGGGCTTCTTGGGCTCGGATCAACTTGATGAAATCGCGCCCTATCGCAGCTCAGAGGTCATCGCGAGCGTCAGTTTCTTGGCACCCAGTGTTCCGGTATTGGCCATCCTCGACAGCGGAGCTGTCTCAGAAGATTCTCTGGATGAGCATGACCTTGTCGGTGCGTATCTGGTGGCGCATTTCAGCGCATTCGACAGCGAGACGGCGATGAAGCGCCATGAGAGTCGCGACGTCGCTGACGCCATCGGGGCTCGCCTCTACGCCACCACACGGCGAAGGGCCGACCGTGCGGTACGTCGAGTCGAACTAGGCACGCTTCGACGGACGTCCGCGAGTTCGGCTACGCCAGGACCGGCCTCGTGATTCTTGTCATCTTCATGCTGCTCGGGCTAGCGCTTCGCTTGGCGTCCGGCCGCAGTCTGAGAAGTCTCGCTACCGTCAAGTTGCGCGGCGAGACGGTGCTTGTCGTCTTGCTGGTGGGTCAAGTCGTGTTGCCCGGACTTCACGTTTCTGGTGTGTGGGCGACTGTGGCGCACTGGGCTTGGGTGGGGACGTTCCTCGTGCTGGTGGCACTCGCATGGATCAACCGTCGGCAGCCGGGCATGGCGCTTCTCGGAGCTGGGTTCGCCTCGAATTCCTTGGTGGTACTCGCCAATGGGGGGATGCCCGTGCTTCCGGCAGCCGCCGCGACTGTGAGCGGCAGCGCAGCGCGGATCCACATCCCGGCGAGCGACTTCGTCCATGTACTTGCCGGGCCGGGGACAAGACTTGTGTGGTTGGCAGACGCTATTCCTCTGCCAGGGCCAGCCGGTGTGCGGGCGCTACTGAGCGCGGGTGATGTGCTCCTCTTTGCGGGCCTAGTCGTGCTTCTTGCTCTTGCCCAAGGAAACAGTCCAAAGCCGGGCACTCCAGCGTCTTAGCAGGATTTTCCTAATACAAGTCGAATGATGGCATGTCGGCCCCCTCAGGCATGAGAATGGGGGTAGTTCGTGCATTCCGAGTCTCGTGTCAGCCGACGGTTCATCGCTCGCCTAGCTGAAGGTGTGCGCAGGTCGCGCATCCTGGATCCGGTGCTGGGTGTGCGCCCGGGCACTATTGTCATCAGCGCCCCATCAGGCTACGGGAAGACCTGTTTGGCCGCGCAAGCCGTCGAGGCGGCGCAGTCCGAGAGAACAGTTTGGCTCGCTGGTGGCGGCAATCGGGGCAGTCTCGAAGACATGATGCGCCAGCTGTACCAAGCGGTGTCCGGCGAGCCTATTCCGACCTCCCAGCCCGAGGCCGACGACATCACTCACGCGTGCATTGACGAAGTCGCGGGCTGGCCGGACGATCGCACGATATCGGTTGTGGTTGACGACGCGTCTTGGATCCAGCGCACGTCGGACCTTGCGCCGATCACTCGGGTAGTCGCTGAAGCGCCGCCGCACAGCACCCTGATCGTCACAACTCGCTCATCTCCCGTGTGCGATTCCGCGGATGACCCTTGGTGCGTCTCCGCAGCCCAGCTCCTCTTCGATGACGAGGAACTCGGTGCACTTTGGCGGATGATGTGGAAAGAGGAGCCGGCCGCGGCCGACATTCTCGACCTCGAGGACCGGTCTGGTGGGCATCCCGCACTCGCTGCTCTCACTCTCAGGGCTCGCATCGCCTCGGGACGACATGTCGCTCCACGCTCCGATGACGACCCCGAAATGTCCGCCCTGGTTCTAGAACTAATCAACTCTCAGCTGTCCTCTGATGAGCGCCAAACGCTCGCGGTGGCCGCCCTGTTGTCCGAAGGGACCCTCCGAGAGCTTGTCGAATGCACTAGGCGGTCGAACGCCGCCGTCGAGTTACGGCGAGCCTCGGCCGTTCTCCCCTTGGTCCGGATGTTCGGTAGAGGCCCTGCTGCCCGGTTCGTGGTGCACGACATACTGCGAACTGTGCTGCTAGAGCGAGCGATCAACGGGCTGGATCAGGCGGCGCTGCAGCGAGTTCTCGCTCAGCTGTCGCGATCCGGCAAGCACGCGAGAGCCGTCGAGTTGGCTCTGCAGACTCCAGAGCATGAAGCGCTTCCTGCGGTTCTTTGCTCTGCAGCCGACGCTCTGGCCAGGGACAATCAGGACGGACTATTGGATGAAGCTCTTGCCGCGATTCCGGCCGCCACCATGCTCGGCCAAGCGCAACTTCTCTTGCTGAAAGCGCGTCACCTCATGCGCATGGGCGACCTAGCCGAAGCTGGGCGTTTGGCACGGTTGGTGAGCGGTCTGTGCGAACAGGGGGGTGAAGACAACACATTTGCGGCTGCGCAAACGGTGCTCGCGTTAGTTCGAGCGAAGAGCGCAGACGTCGACGGACTGGCAGAAGGCATATCCACGATTCTCGAGAAAGCACTGGAGCTGGGGAACAGCCCACAGCTTGGCGAGGCCATTGCGGCCGCGGTTGCCGCCTACGCTTTCGCCGGTGACCGTGCCAATCTTGCGCGGTGCCTAGACATGGCGAGGACCCTGCCGGCCACTACGCCTGAGGGTCGCGAGGCTCGCGCACGCGTCGCATCCGTGCACGCGGTGCTCCTTGGCGTGGTCGAGGGCGACTTCCCCACGGCCGCGCGCGTTGCTGTTTCGGTTGCCACGGACCCCGTCCTTGGGATCGGTCAGCGCTCGACGGCGCTCACGAACGCGGCTTCCTGCTTCATGCAATCAGGGATGCTCGACGAAGCCGGCGAACTAGTCGGGCAAGCGCGCTGCATTGTCGCTGACAGTACCGATCCGAGCGACGAGGCGCTCGTAGCGGCGCTTGGGCCGGTGCTCGATGCATTGGAAGGCCAGCCGGTCGATTGGCATCGGCCGATGGAGTCTGTCTTGATCGCGGCTGAGAAGGCCGGCAACAGCCTCCTGATGATAACAACGCTCACCTCGTGCGCAACCTTGGCCATTGCCTTGGGTGAGATTAACCATTCCCGCGCGCTGGCCGACCGCGCAGTGGCTGTCGCGGCTTCCACGAGCAGTCCCGTTCTTGTCTGGCTCGCAGAACTCGTGCAAGCCCATTCGATGCTGGTGGCTGGCGATTCGGCGCTGGCAAGTGATGTCGCCGCGCGACTTCTGCCGCGCGCCGAATCAGTTCATGCCATGAATCAAGTTCTTCAGTCACGGCTCATTCTGGCCGTCAGGGCCTTGGAAGAAGGCGACGACGACGATGCCGTCGCTCATGTTGCCTCGATCACCTCTTACATTGAGCAATCCCTACCGATTCTGACGCTGCTCGCATACATTCGGCCTTTCCCGAAGCTTCTCGACGCGCTCTGCGCAGTGATCGGCGCTGATCGTTTGCCCATGGCGCTGCTGAGAGCGTTTCACTGGGGGAGTCAAGACCCAGCACGTCTCGCATCTGGCCTCGGCTCCTTGGCAACGCCATCAGAGGCGGCTCGGCTGCGTGCACGATTGTCCGACGCGGCGCGCGAACCAGGGCATCCCGAAGAGGGTGCGACGGGACGGCGCGCGCCGCGCACGTATTGCCGCGTCCGCCTCTTCGGCGGCTTTGAAGTGCACACGCCAGAGGGCCAGGTCGGCGACCGCGATTGGGCGAAGCGCAAGGCGCGGCTCCTGTTCGCCATGCTGGTCAGTCGCTCGGGAAGCGACGTTCCACGCGACCAGATCATCGAGTACTTGTGGCCGGGCATGGAGGAGCAACGCGCGCTCAACAACTTCTATGTGGTCTGGAGCGCCATGAAACGCGGGCTCGTGCCGAACGATGCGCGCGAGTCCGCGTGTCCCTATGTCGAGCACGTGCGAGGCATCTGCCGGGTCGTCCCGGGCCGTGTACGCACGGACCTCGATCGTTTCGATGAGCTTCTCGTCGAGGCGCGCAAGGCGCGGGGACGACGGGACGTGGAAGCGGAGCTCGCGGCCCTCATGGAGCTGACCGAGGTCTATCGCGGCGAGCTCCTGCCGGGCGACGCGTACGACGACTGGTTCTCGGGGCTGCGCGGGCGCTGCCGCCACGAATACGAGGACTCGATGCTGCGAGCCGCTGAGCTGTTCCAACAGAGAGGGGACTCTCGCGAGGCCCTCGGGCTCATCCGCCGCGCGCTCGATCAGGACCCGTGGCGCGAGGACCTCTATCAAGCGGCGCTGAAGCTACAGATCGCGATCGGCCAACGCTCCGCGGCCATCGACACGTATATGGCCTGTCGCGCGCATCTGGTCGACGACCTGGGGATCGACCCCTCTGGGGAAACGACACGTCTCTACCAGCAGGTTCTCGGGATGGAGGAGGCCGACGACTACGGCGACTGAACTCCGCCGTCGCGCGATCCCGAGCAGGTCAGGTGTCCGCCGGCCAGCGGTAAGGAATCGGTAAGACCGTCTCGATACGATGCCCCCGTCCTTCATGGGAGGGCGCGGTCGAGGGGGAGGTTCGAGGGGTTTTCCGGCAAGGAACAGCAAGCGGGTTGCGTGAGCGGCCAGGTCCATCACGGTGAGGAGAGGGAGACTCCTGAGGGGCACCCGACTGGGCCACCACGGCGTCACCACCCGGGCCCATGGGGCGCGAACCAACGACCGCGAAGGCCGGGAGTCGTCAGACTCCCGGCCTTCCAACGCAGTGCGTCCGAGCAGCCCTCGATGCGGTGAACGGGGCGTCGGACCCGAGCGCCCGGGCCCGAATCCCGCCCTGAACCCGGCACGGCCCGTGCTACAATCCCCCTCGCATGTTCACCTGCACGAATCCCCCGCGACACCCCCTGAAGGTGGCGTTTTCATGGCCAACATCCTCACGAAACTCCTCACCTTGGGTGAGGGCCGTCAACTGCGCAAGTACGAAGGCAAGGTCGAGGAGATCAACGCCCTCGAGCCGCAGATGCAGGCTCTTTCCGACGCTCAGCTCGCCGGCAAGACCGGCGAGTTCCGCAGCCGCCTCGATGATGGCGAGACGACCGACGACATCCTCGCGGAGGCGTTCGCCGCGTGCCGTGAGGCCGCCAAACGCTCGATCGGGCTGCGGCACTTCGACGTGCAGCTCGTCGGCGGCATGGTCCTCAACGACGGCATGATCGCCGAGATGAAGACCGGTGAGGGCAAGACGCTCGTCGCGACGCTCGCGGCGTACCTGAACGCGCTGCCCGGCGACGGCGTGCACGTGGTCACCGTCAACGACTACCTGGCCAAGCGCGACAGCGAGTGGATGGGCCGCGTGTACTCGGCGCTCGGGCTCACCACGGGGCATCATCCAAGCCCAGATGCTGCCGTTCGACCGCATCCCGGCGTATGCAGTCGGACATCACCTACGGCACGAACTCGGAGTTCGGCTTCGACTATCTGCGCGACAACATGGTGGTGGCGCCACACGATCGCGTGCAGCGCGGACACGCCTACGCCATCGTCGACGAGGTCGACTCGATCCTCATCGACGAGGCACGTACCCCGCTCATCATCTCGGGCGCCGGCACCAAGTCGGCCGACCTGTACAAGCACTTCGCGAAGGTCGTCCCTCGCCTGAAGGAAGAGGTCGACTTCGACCTCGACGAGGCCAAGCGCACCATCGCCATCACGGACGTCGGCCTGAGGAAGGTCGAGGAGCAGCTCAGCATCCCGGACATCTACGGCGACCCCTCCGGCCAGCTGGTCAACCACCTGCAGCAGGCCCTCAAGGCGCAGTTCATGTTCAAGCGCGACGTGGACTATGTCGTCAGTCGAGGGCGAGGTCCTCATCGTCGACGAGTTCACCGGCCGCATCATGTATGGCCGCCGGTACTCCGAAGGCCTGCACCAGGCGATCGAGGCCAAGGAACGCGTGCACGTCCGCGAGGAGAACCAGACGCTCGCGACCATCACGCTGCAGAACTACTTCCGCATGTACGAGAAGCTCTCGGGCATGACCGGCACGGCCGTCACCGAGGACGCCGAGTTCCGCGAGATCTACAAGCTGCCGGTGCTCGTCATCCCCCCGAACCGGCCGATGATCCGCGACGACCGCAACGACCTCATCTACCGCACCGTCGGACGGGAAGTTCAGCGCGGTCGTCGACGAGATCGCCGAGCGTCACGAGAAGGGGCAGCCCTGCCTCGTCGGCACGATCTCGATCGAGAACTCCGAGCACCTCTCGCGCCTGCTCACGAAGCGCGGCGTCACGCACAACGTGCTGAACGCCAAGTTCCACGAGCAGGAGGCGCACATCATCGCGCAGGCGGGCCGCCTCGGCGCCGTCACCATCGCGACGAACATGGCCGGCCGCGGCACCGACATCGTGCTCGGCGGCAACCCCGACGAGCTGTACAACGAGATCCTGCGCGACCGGGGCATCGTCCCGGAAGAGGCGACTGAGGAGCGAGACGGACGAGCGCCCTCGAGCGCGCGAAGGAGATCTGCGCGGAGGAGCACGTGGCAGGTGGTCGAGGCCGGCGGCCTCGCCATCCTCGGCACCGAGCGCCACGAGTCGCGCCGCATCGACAACCAGCTGCGCGGCCGTTCCGGCCGTCAGGGCGACCCGGGCGCGAGCCAGTTCTACCTCTCGCTGCAAGACGACCTGATGCGGCTGTTCGGCGGCGATCGGATGGACCGCATCGGGCGGCTCATGGAGTCGACCGACATCCCCGAGGACATGCCCATCCAAGCCGGGCTCGTGAGCAGGGCGATCGAGGGCGCGCAGAAGCCAGGTCGAGACGATGAACTTCGCCGCCCGCAAGAACGTCCTCGAGTACGACGACGTCATGAACCTCCAGCGCCAGACGATCTACGGTGAGCGCAACGCGATCCTCGACGGCAAGGACATCCACGGCCGCGTCCACGAGATGATCGAGGAGACGATCACCGCGGGTGTGCTCGAGTTCTGCCCCGAGCATGCGTACTGCCGGAGGAGTGGGACCTCGACGGGCTGAAGGCCTGGCTCTCCGAGCTCGTGGGCGACGCGCTCGGCATAGCCGAGTTGCAAAAGGGCCTGCCGGACAATCCCCACGAACTGGCGGGGACCCTTGCCGATCGGGCCGTGGAGCGCTACGACGCCAAGGAGCGCGAGATCGGCGCCGAGCAGCTCCGCGATCTGGAGCGGTTCGTCATGCTGCGCGTCATCGACACGCGCTGGATGGACCACCTTCTCGAGATGGACTACCTGCGCGAGGGGATCGGGTTGCGCGCCATGGGGCAGCGCGATCCGCTCGTCGAGTACAAGACCGAGGCGTACGACATGTTCGCCGCGCTCGTTCAGGCGCGTCAACGAGGACTTCCTCCGCACCATCCTGCATATCGAGGTCGTGGCGGAAGAGCCGGCACCGCGTGCCCGTCGGGCAGCCTCTGAGCTTCTCCGCACCCACGGAGACGTCGATCTTCACGGGAGCTGTGGAGGCGGCGAGCGCCGCGGGTGTCTCCGGCCCGTCACCGGAGGCGATCGCCTCGGCTTCGGCCGCGGCCGGCGGGAACGTGAAGGCGGCCACGGTGGTCAAGGACAAGGACGATCCGTGGGCGAACGTCGGACGCAACGATCCGTGCCCCTGCGGGAGCGGCAAGAAGTACAAGAAGTGCCACGGCGCCGTGTAGGCGCCCCCCTGCGCCCCGGGCGTCGCGGGGAATACAGCCGATGTGCTCGACCTCCGACACAGGCGGGCTGAGTTCCTCGTCTGCTGCTGCTCGGCCCTGCTGCCGCTCATGCTCGCCGGTTGCACGACCACGGCGACGATCTCACGCGCCGGTGGACTGTCGTTCAAAGCCCTGCCGCTGCCGGCCTTGGACGTCAGCGCCGCCCTCGACCCCTTCCGCGCGCCCAGGCTCGGCGGTCTCGGCGGCGACCTCCACGCGGTGGCCATGCGCATGGAGAACGGCGTGGCGTGCGACGATCCCGTGAGGCAGGGAGAGACCGGGTCGCACTACTGCAGTTCGTACGCCGTGACCGGCGACCCCCGCTACCTCGTTCGCGCGGAAGCGCAGGCGGACCACCTGATCGCGATCCACCGGTCCGTCGGAGGCGCGTGGTTCTATCCGTACGGCTTCGACTATCGGCTGAGCCCGCTGTACGGCGGGGTCGAGAGGCGGCCGTGGTATTCGGGGATCGGGCAAGGCGCGGCTCTCGCGCTCTTCTCCGAGCTGTACACGGCCACTCACCAGCTCCGGTACAGGGAAGCGGCCGAGCACACCGTCGCCAGCTTCGAGCTGACGGCCTCCGCCGGCAGGCCATGGGTCAGCACCGTGGACTCGAACGGGTACCTCCGGCTGCAGGAGTACCCCGGCACACCGTGGGATCTCGTGTTGAACGGCCACATCGAGGCCGCGATGGGGCTGTGGGAGTGCTACCGCGCCACCGAGGACACGGCGGCGCTGGAGCTGTACCGCGGCGCGCTGACCACGGTGCTGCGTTACGCGGAGGCCTTCCGCGATCCGGGGTGGATGAGCGCGTACTCCCTGGGGGAGCGCGCACACTACTCGCACTACCACGTGCACCAGGTGTGGCAGCTCCTCGAGCTGTACGTGATCAGCGGCGACGTCCGGTTCGTCCGCTTGGCGGACGAGTACTACGACGACGACTACCCGACTGGAGCCGGCCGCGCGCTCGTCGCAGCCGGCACGTACACGGTCGACCGCTTCAAGCACGACGGCGCCGTCTCCGCGAGCAGGGTGCTTCGCGTCCGCGCGCGCTCGACCTGGCTCGTGAGCGGTCGCGATCGGGTCCGCGGGCGGCGCGGGTACTGGCTCACGATCGCCGGCCGGGGCGGTCTGGACGGCTACTCGCTCGAGGAGGTGCCGGGTCGCGCCGTCTATCGCGGCGCCGCCGCCGTTCTGCCCTACCCCGTGCCCGTCACCGCGACGCTGACGGCCGGCACGTGGGCGTTCGACCGGTCCGCGTCCGAGACGGCGTTGGGCGCCCGGGGGCGGACGACGATCGCCGCCGCCATCCCGATCGACGTCGGCGAGCGAGCGGTCGTCGACGGCGTGCCCGAGGTACTCGTCGCTTCGGGCCAGTTCGCGGGGGAGTGGGTGGACCGTCGCGCCGTGGTGCTCCCGTAGCGTCCACCGTCCGCCTGACGGCCGCCGCCGACGGGTCGCCGGCCGGCCCGCGGCGTCCGTGCGGTTCTCCGGGTGGTTCACGGTAAGATGCAAGAGCCATGGTGGAGGATCGCACAGCCGACATAGAAGCAGCAGCCGAGCGCGTCGCGCGCATCGGGGAGTACCTGCATATCGACGCCAAGCGCGAGGAAGCGTCCGTCCTCGAGGCCAAGGCGGCGGAGCCGGGCTTCTGGGACGACCCCGCGTCCGCCCAGGCGACGATGAGCAAGGCCGCGGAGCTTCGGGATGAGATCGCTTCCGTGGCGTCGATCCGCGCGGCGCTCGAGGACGCCGAGGTCGCGAACGAGCTCGCCGTCTCCGAGGAGGATGAGGAGCTGGCGGCCGAGGTCTCGAACACGCTCGCCGAGATGGAGCGCCGGGTCGACGACCTCGAGCTCTCCTCCTGGTTCACCGGGGACTTCGACCACGGCGACGCACTGGTCACCATCACTCCCGGCCAGGGCGGCCTCGAGGCCCAGGACTGGACCGAGATGCTGCTGCGCATGTACACGAAGTACGCCGAGTCGCGCGGCTGGAAGATCGACCTGCACGACGCGCCTCGCGGTGAGGAGCTCGGGATCGATCGGGCCGTCTTCACCGTGCACGGCCGCAACGCGTACGGCATGCTCGCGTCCGAGTCGGGCGTCCACCGGCTCGTGCGCATCTCTCCGACCGACGAGAAGAAGCGCCGCCAGACGACGTTCGCGGGCGTCGAGGTGCTGCCGATCCTGCCCGACGACATCGACGTCGACATCCGCGACGAGGACATACGCGTGGACGTCTACCGCAGCAGTGGGCCCGGCGGCCAGTCGGTCAACACCACCGACTCCGCCGTGCGCATCACCCACTTCCCGACGGGCATCGTCGTGACCGTTCAGAACGAGAAGAGCCAGCTCAAGAACAAAGAGACGGCGATGAAGATCCTGCGCTCGCGCGTCTATGAGATACGCAAGGCCGAGCGTGACGCCGAGATCACGGCGTTGAAGGGCGAGAAGCGCGACATCTCGTTCGGCAGCCAGATCCGGAACTACGTCCTGTATCCGTACCAGATGGTGAAGGACCTGCGCACCGGCATCGAGACCGGGGACGTGCAGGCTGTGCTCGGCGGCGACATCGAGCGCTTCGTCGTGGCGTACCACCGGTGGCGGGTAGGAGAGCGGACCGCCGCCGCGACCGGCGCGGGCGCGCCGGCGTGACGTCGCGACTCCGCCACGGGCCGCGGAGGCGGTCCCGGTGACCGCCCGCGCGGCGCTGAGCCGTCTCTCGCCCGGCCGCGTCCTGCGCAGCCGTCCCGTGCGCGACTACTTCTGGATGACGCTCGGGATCCTGCTCACGGCGTGGGCGCTCGACGCGTTCCTGATCCCGAACCGCATCGCCGCCGGCGGCGTCTCGGGGTTGGCGACGGTCATCCTCTACTCGCTCCACGATGCCGGGCTGCCCGGGATCCCGGTCGGCGTGCAGATGCTCATCATGAACGTCGTGCTGCTCGCGGTGGGTATCCGCGCGCGCGGCTGGCGCTACGGCGCGAAGACCCTGTACGGGGCCGTCGCCCTGTCCGTCGCGATCGATGTCCTCGCGCCCTTCGTGCCGCACCTGGCGGCCAGCGACCACCTGCTCGCCGCGCTGTGGGGCGGCGCGCTCACGGGCATCGGGCTCGGCCTGGTCTTCCGCGTCGGGGGGAACACCGGCGGCAGCGACATCGTGGCGCAGCTGCTCACGCGCAAGGTGTCGCTCGGCGTCGGCCAGCTCATGCTCGCCACGGACGCGGTCGTGCTGCTGCTCGCCGCCGTCAAGTTCGGCCCGCAGCTCGCCCTCTACGGTGCCGTGGCCGTGTTCGTGTCGGGCGCGGCCATCGACGTGGTGCAGGAGGGCTTCTCCACGGAGAAGGCCGCGTTCGTATTCTCCAAGCGCAACGCCGAGATCGGTGCGGCGATACTGAGCGAGCTCGGACGCGGAGCGACGGCGTTCGCCGCGCGTGGCTTGTACACGGGAGAGGCGCGCGACGTGATCTTCTGCGTGGTGTCTCGAAGAGAGCTGGACGACCTCAAGAAGATCGTGCATACGCTCGATGCGAACGCGTTCGTCGTGATCTCGGACGTGCACGAAGCCCTCGGCGAAGGATTCAAGGAGGCAAGGATCAGGCGATGACCCAGCCGGACGACGCACCGACCAGAACCGCCGGCACGAACCAGCCGCCCGACTACGACGCTCTCGCGCGAACCTGTGCGGCGATCCGTCGTGACATCGTCGAGATGATCTCGGCGGCCGGTTCCGGCCACCCGGGGGGCTCCCTCTCCGCCGTCGAGATCGTCACCGCGCTCTACTTCGCCGTCATGCGCCACGATCCGCGAGACCCTCTCATGCCGGACCGCGACCGCTTCGTGCTCTCGAAGGGCCACGCAGCGCCGCTGCTGTACGCGGCGCTCGCGGAGAGCGGATACTTCGCCCGCGAGGAGCTCGCGACGCTCCGGAAGCTCGGCTCGCGGCTGCAAGGCCACCCGGACATGCGCAAGCTCCCGGGGGTCGAGGTCTCGACGGGCTCACTCGGGCAGGGGCTCGCGCTCGCCAACGGCCTCGCGCTGGCCTTGCGCCTCGACGGCGACGCGAGACCCTCGGTGTTCTGTCTGCTCGGCGATGGAGAGCTGCAGGAGGGCGAGGTGTGGGAGGCCGCGATGCTCTCCGCGCAGTACCGTCTCGCCAACCTGGTGGCGATCGTCGACCGCAACGGACTGCAGATCGACGGGCCCACGTGCGATGTCATGGATCTGCGCGACGTGGGCGCCAAGTTCTCCGCGTTCGGCTGGGACGTGCTCGCGTGCGACGGCCACTCACTCCCGCAGCTCGTTAACGCGCTCGAGCGTGCGCGGGCGATCGAGGGGCCGTGCGTGGTGGTGGCGGCCACGACGAAGGGCCGCGGCGTCTCGTTCATGGAGAACCAGTGCGGCTGGCACGGGAAGGCGCCGAACGCGGACCAGACAGCGTCCGCTCTGGCCGAACTGGCCGAAGCCGGATACGAAGCCGAGTAGGAGCGGGAGCGGACATGGCGGACAAGCGGGCGACCCGCGAAGCGTTCGGCGTCACACTCGTGCAGCTCGCGGACGAGGGCAGGGACGACATCGTGGCGCTCGACGCCGACCTCGCGACCTCGACCACGACCGCGAAGTTCGGCGACGCGCATCCCGACCGCTTCTTCGACGTCGGCATCGCCGAGCAGAACATGATCGGCACCGCGGCCGGCCTGGCCGCCGGCGGCAAGACCGCCTTCACGGGGAGCTTCGCGGTCTTCGGCACCGGCCGCGCATACGACCAGATACGCAACTCCGTGTGCTACGCGAACCTCTCGGTGAAGGTGTGCCCGACGCACGCGGGGGTCACGGTGGGTCCCGACGGGGGCTCGCACCAGATGCTCGAGGACATCGCGCTCATGAGAGCGCTCCCGAACATGCGCGTGCTCGTCCCGGCCGACTTCACCGCCGCGCGCGCGGCCATCCGCATCGCGGCCGAGACGCCCGGGCCCTTCTACGTGCGCCTCGGCAGGGCGGCCGTCGGTGCCGTGTACGCGGACGACGCGACGTTCCAGCTCGGGCGCGCCTACGTGCTGCGCGAGGGGTCCGACGTTACGCTCGCGGCCTGCGGCGTCATGGTGGAGCGCGCACTCGCCGCCGCCGAACTGCTCGAGGCGGAGGACATCTCGGCCGAAGTCGTCGACGTGTTCTCCGTCAAGCCCCTCGACGAAGCGACCGTGATGGCCTCCGCGCGGAAGACCGGCTCGGTGGTGACGTGCGAGGAGCACACCGTGCTCGGCGGGCTGGGTTCCGCCGTCGCGCAGCTGCTGGGCGAGCGGTGCCCGACGCCGTTGCGGTGCGTCGGGGTGCGCGACGTCTTCGGCACCTCGGGGGATCCGGAGGAGCTCATGGAGCACTTCGGGCTCACCGCCGCGCACATCGCGGAGGCGGCACGGGGCGTGCTATCCCGGCGGGACTGACGCGCCCGGCCCCCGCGCGCCGGTCGCATCGCGGTGGCGGCACGCGTTCCCGCCTTCGAAGCACCCGGCCGCCGTCCGGCGCCGGCTCTGCGGAGATTGCGTGGAGAACCCGGGTCCGTACGTGCCCTTTGCTACCATTGACGGTTGGGAAGCGGTCGGGAGCCACCGCTGGCACCCCGCACGAGACGGAGTGATGCATGATCTCGATGAAGAACGTCAGCAAGGTCTACGTGCGGGACAAGCCGCCCGCACTGACCCAGATCGACGTGGAGATAGCGCAAGGTGAGTTCGTCTTCCTCGTCGGACACTCCGGCTCGGGGAAGTCGACCTTCATCCGGTTGCTGCTCCGCGAGCTGATCCCGACGACCGGCCGCATCGTCGTGGCCGGTCAGGACGTCCTCGCGATGAAGAACTGGAAGATCCCGTACCTGCGCCGCAACATCGGTTGCGTCTTCCAGGACTTCAAGCTGCTGCCGAACAAGACGGCGTACGAGAACGTGGCGTACGCGCTCGAGGTCATCGGGAAGTCGCGGCACGTCGTCGCGCACGCAGGTGCCCGAGGTGCTGCGGCTCGTCGGGCTCGAGGACAAGATCGGAGTCCTACCCGGACGAGCTCTCCGGCGGCGAGCAGCAGCGCGTCTCGATCGCGCGAGCCTTCGTCAACCGCCCGCCGCTGCTGCTCGCGGACGAGCCGACCGGCAACCTCGACCCCGCCACGTCGCTCGGCATCATGAGCCTGCTCAACCGCATCAACAAGACGGGCACGACCGTGCTCGTGGCCACACACGACCGCGAGATGGTCGACTCCATGCGCAAGCGTGTCATCGCCCTGGAGAACGGCAAGATCATCCGCGACCAGAGCAGGGGTGTGTACGGCTATGGCGATTAACCCGGGCTACTTCGTCCGCGAGACGTTCTCGTCCTTCCGCCGCAACTGGGTGATGAGCCTGGTCGCGGTCAGCATCATCTACATCTCGCTGCTCCTGGTCGGCGCGTTCTTCCTGACCTCGTCGGTGCTCGATTCGATCGATGTCGTCGGTCGAGTCCAAGGTCTCGATCTCAGGTCTTCCTGAAGGACGGCGCCGCGCCGGCCGACGTGAACGCGCTGCAGGGCGACATCCTGAAGATGCCGAACGTCAAGTCGGTCAGCTACGTGAGCAAGGCCGAGGCTCTCAAGAACTTCACGCAGAGCATGAAGAACACGCCGCAGATCGTTCAGCGAGTTGCGCGGCAACCCGTTGCCGGCATCGCTGGAGATCCAGCTCTCCGATCCGCGCCAGGTGCAGAGCGTGGTGAACCTCATCGTCAAGGACCCGAACCTGGCGACGACCATCAAGGATCCGGCACACCCGCTGGCCGACGACATCAAGTACGGCCAGACGATCGTCGCGAACCTCTTCCGCGCGACCAACGTCGTCCGAGTCGTTGCGGCAGCCTTCCTGATCATGCTGATCATCGTCTCGCTCGTGCTGATCGGTAACACCATCAGGCTGGCGATCTACGCGCGCCGGCGCGAGATCGGCATCATGCGGCTCGTCGGGGCATCCAACTGGTTCATCCGCACGCCGTTCCTCTTGGAAGGCGTTCTGCAGGCGATCATCGGGTCCGTTCTCGCGATGCTGACGCTGTTCGCCGGGCAGGCGATCATCGTGCCGTGGCTGCGGAACAACCTGCGCTTCCTCCCGATCAGCATCAACGGCGCGACCGCCGCTCAGCTCGGCGGGCTGCTCGTGCTGTGCGGGGTCGGGATAGGGCTGATCGGTTCGGGTACAGCCGTTAGACGGTACCTCAGGGTCTGAACACGACGATCAGCGACCGCGAACGGGATCTTCCCCGCCGGCGAACCCATCGAGAGGCAGCCCGGAACATGAACCGCGCGATCAAGGCCGTCATCGGTGTGCTCGTGGCCATCATCCTGGCGACGGGGTCCTTCATGGGCGGCGTCATCTTCCAGCGGGCCACGACGAGCGCCGGCTCGATCGCGAACGTCATCAAGCCGACGACGAGCGACGTCGGGGCGCTCGTCGACGAGGTGCGCAGCATCATCAACGCCGACGCGCTCGTCCCCTCCGGCGAGCAGACGATGACCACGGACGCGATCGACGGCCTTCTGCAATCGCTGGACGACACGCATTCGGCCTACTACTCGCCGAAGGACTACGCGGACCTGCTCCAGGCACAGACCGGGGCGTTCTACGGGATCGGCGTGACCGTGTCGCTGGACGCCAGCGGCGAGCCGTTGATCGGACAGGTGTTCGACGGTACGCCGGCCGCGCGGGCTGGGCTGAAGGCCGGCGACGTCGTCGTCAGTGTGAACGGCGTGACACGGACGTGGACCGACATCCAGCAGTTCGTCGATCTCGTTCGCGGTCCCAAGGGCACGACCGTGCGGCTGGGGATCCGGCGCGGGTCCGCCACGCCCTTCACCGTGACGGTCGCGCGCGACCGGATCGTGGTGCCGGACACCGAGCAGAAGCTCTACGGCCAGGTCGGCTACATCCGCCTGTACACCTTCGACGACGACAACGCCGCGACCGACGTCAGAGCGGCCATCTCCTCGCTCGATGCCAAGGGGGCCAAGGCGTTCATCCTGGATCTCCGGGAGAATCCCGGCGGTCTGGTCGACCAGGCGGTCGACGTGGCGTCGCTGTTCGTGCAGAGCGGCGTCATCGTGCGCATCGACGAGCGCGGGAAGCCGGAGACGGTGGTCCGCGCACTCGGGGCGCAGGTGACGACCAAGCCGCTCGTGCTGCTCGTGGACGCGAACTCCGCCTCGGCCAGCGAGATCGTGACCGGCGCGCTGAAGGACTACGGCCGCGCCATCATCGTCGGCACGCGCACGTACGGCAAGGGGAGCGTGCAGACGATCGTTCAACTCGACAACGGTGGCGCGGTCAAGCTGACGACGGCTCACTACCTCACGCCGGACAAGCATGTGATCGACAAGATCGGCGTCGAGCCGGACTACGTCGTGCCGATGGCGCTCGCGCTGCAACTGACTCCGGCGAAGGACGTGCAGCTGCAGAAGGCGCTGTCGGTGTTGCGCTCGAAGCTGTAGGCGCCGCCGACGCGGGCCGAGTGGGGAAGTGCGCTGGCCGGCAGTGCGGCTAGCGGCCGTCCTCGTCATCATCGTCGTCGAGCACGACGAACGTCTCGGCGTCGAACGCCTCGTTCTCGAGCAGGCGCGCCGCCCTGGGGTTCGTGGGCACGCTCGTCTCCTCGTCCTCGGCGGGGATGAGTTCCAGAGACATCCCGTCGCCGACGAGCTCGAAGACGCAGCCCCGGTCGGGATCGCTCTCGAACGTCAGATAGCGGAACGACAGCACGTTCAGGAAGAGGCAGCCGTTGACGAGGATCGTTGAAGAGCCCGGCTCCGCCATGATCTTCACGAGTGTGGCGTGTCCCTCGGAGATGACGTCGCCGTCCACCGTCTGACGGTAGGTGAGCCCCTCGACCGTCTCGAGCGCCCGCAGCATGTCACGCGGATTGACCACCGTGCCGTTGTGGATGAGGCAACTCGCGAGTTCGTATCTGGGATCCAACGCTGCAGCCTCCAAACGGTGGTGCGGTACCGATCGTGAGGCGTCACCGCCTCACGCATGGATTCTACCATCCCCCGCCGACACCTTCTGCCGGCGGGGTACGCTTAGCGACGAAGGGCCGCGCGGCCGAGCCGGGCGGCGCGGCGCGGGTCCGAGAGGTGCCGGCCGCGCCCGGGCGCGTCACCGAGGAGAGGAGCCCCGCGTGCACGTTCGCAAGGCCGTGCTCAAGTCGCTCAAGGCCGCCGCGGCGCCCCTGAGCGTCGATCAGATCGCGGACGCGGTGGCTCAGGGTGTGTCGCCCGCGCAGCTGGGCGAGACGCTCAAGGGCCTCGTGCGGGAAGGGCAGGCGATCGAAGCTTCCCCGGGGCGCTTCGTCGCGCTCCCCGCGCGGAACGTCGCGACGGGCCGCCTCTCCGTGAACCCGCGCGGCTACGGCTTCGTCGCGACGCCCGGCGGGCGACGTCTACGTCGCGGCGCGCGACATGCACGGCGCGATGCACAACGACATCGTGACCGTGCGCCTGTTCCAGCGCTCGACGCGCCGCGGTCGCGCGGGCGAAGTCACTCGCGTCGTGCAGCGCGCGAACGACCACATCGTCGGGCGCTTCGAGAAGCAGGGCCGGCTCGGCATCGTGACGCCGACCGACCGGCGGATCCACGGCGACATCCTCGTCGGCACGCGGCGTTCGGCGGAGCGACGACCGGGCGACATCGTGGTGCGTCCGCATCACGCGCTACGCCGATGCCGGGCACGCCACGGCAGGGCGCGGTCGAGGAGGTGCTCGGCACGCAGACCGACCCGGGTGTCGACGTCGAGATCGTCATCCGCGAGCACGGACTGCGCACGCGCGTTCCCCCCCGAGGTCGAGGAGGCCGCGGCACGCCGATCCCCGACGACGTGCCGGCCGAGCGCGGAGACCGGTCGCGAGGACCTGCGCGAGCTGCTCACCGTGACGATCGACCCGGTCGACGCGCGCGACTTCGATGACGCGATCTCGCTCGAGCGGCACGACGCCGGGTGGCGTCTTCGGGTGCACATCGCCGACGTCTGCGACTACGTGGCATGGGCCGACGCCATCGACGACGAGGCCGTCGGAGCGCGCGACCTCCGTCTACCTCGTCGACCGCGTCCTGCCGATGCTGCCCGAGCGTCTTTCCAACGGCATCTGCTCGCTCAACCCCGGCGTCGACCGCTTCACGATGACGGCGGAGCTCGACCTGGACAAGACCGGCGCTCGTTGAAGCGTACCGTCTCTACCCGAGTGTCATCCGCAGCGACCACCGTCTCGACTACGAGTCGGTCGACCGGCTGGCTCGACGCGAGGCAGCGGGGCTCCGGACGACGAGACGCGAGCGGATGCTGACGGAGTTCCGGGCGTGCGCGGAAGCCCTCGGCAAGCGCCGGACCGGGCGAGGCGGACTCGACTTCGAGTCGGTGGAGCCGAAGGTGTGGCTCGACGCGGACGGGCCATCCGTTGCAGGTCACGCTGCGCGAGAAGACGGTCGCGACCGACATGATCGAGGAGGCGATGATCGCCGCGAACGAGGCCGTCGCCCGGCACATGCGCGGACCACGACGCGCCGATGGTCTACCGCATCCACGAGGACCCGGAACCCGACGCGCTCGCCGCGATCTCGGCGATCCTCGCCGAGTTCGACTACCCGATCAAAGACATCGGCGGCGCCACTCCGCGGACGTTCCAGCGGCTCATCGCGTTCGCGGCCGAACCGTCCCGAGCGGCTGCTGATCAACTCGCTGCTCCTGCGCGCGCTCAAGCGCGCACGCTACGTCGACTACCTCGACAGCCACTTCGGCCTGGCGTCCGAGGCGTACTGCCATTTCACGAGCCCGATCCGCCGCTATCCCGACCTCATCGTGCACCGTCTGCTGAAGGCGCAGCTCGCGGGCACGCTCGACGCAGCCGCCGACCGCGACATGGTCGCGGAGCTGGCGTGGCTGGCCGACCACAGCTCGTACATGGAGCGCGAGGCCGAGGCGGCGGAACGCGAGTCCGTGCAGGTGAAGCTCACCGAGCTCATGGCCGAGCACTCGGCGAGGTCGTTCCCCGGCATCATCAGCGGGGTGACGAGCCACGGCGCATTCGTGCAGCTCGACAACACGGCGGAGGGTCTCGTGCACGTCTCGCGCGATGACCGACGACTACTACCGCTTCGACGCCGAGCGTTTCCTGCTGCGCGGCGAGCGGCAGCGGGAGGACGTGGCGTCTCGGCAAGAGGTGAGCGTGCGCATCGTCGACGCGGTGGCCTCCGATCGGCGCATCGAGATGGAGTGGGCCTGAAGCGGTCCGCTTCGCAGAATCGGGTAGACTGCGCTGATCGGTAGACCGCAGCCGTAATCCGAAAGCGAGGCGTCTCTATGCGTCCCGACGCATCTGAAGTTCCTGAAAGACCTGACCGAGGCGCCGTCGCCGTCCGGCTTCGAGCAGCCGGCCGCCATCGGTGTTCCGCGCGTTCGCTTCACAAGTACGCCGACAGCGTCGAGACCAACGTCATGGGCTCGGTCGCACGCCCTGCTGAAGGGGACCGGCAAGGGCACGAGCGCCGGCCGTCCGTCATGCTCGCCGGGCATATCGACGAGGTCGGCATGATGGTCAACTACATCACCCCCGAGGGCTTCATCGCGTTCAAGGCCATCGGCGGCGTCGACGCCGCGATCCTGCCCGGGCATGCGGGTCGACGTGCACACGAAGTCGGGTGCCCTGCGCGGCGTGATGGGCCGCATGCCCATCCACCTGATCGAAGACGACGAGCGCAAGACGGTCGACCAAGATCGAGAAGCTCTTCATCGACCTCGGGCTTCCCGCCGAGCGCGTGAAGTCGCTCGTGCGCATCGGCGACCCGATCACCTTCGGCGTCGGCTTCGAGACGTTCGGCGACGGCATGGCCGTCTCGCGCGCCTTCGACGACAAGATGGGCGCGTACATCTGCGCTCGCGTGCTCGAGGAGGTCAAGAAGGCCGGCGGCGCGAAGGGCGACCTGATCGCCGCCGCCACCGTGCAGGAGGAGCTCGGGCTGCGCGGCGGGCACACGTCCGCCTACGGCGTCGATCCGGTGGTCGGCATCGCGCTCGAGGTCGGCCACGCCACCGACTACCCGGACGTCGACAAGCGCAAGCACGGCGAGGCGAGCTGCGGCGACGGTCCGATCATCGCGCGAGGCCCCAACATCAACCCGACCGTGTTCGAGCTGCTGTGGATGCGGCCGACAAGGCGAAGGTGCGCTACCAGATCGGCGCCGAGCCGCGCGGTACGGGCACCGACGCGAACGCCATCCAGCTGTCGCGCGGCGGCAAGGCCGCGGCGCTGGTCAGCGTGCCGCTGCGCTACATGCACACGCCGACCGAGGTGCTCGCGCTGTCCGACATCGAGGACTCGGTCAAGCTGCTGACGCGGTTCGTGCTCGACCTCGAGCCGTCCACCGACTTCACCCCGCGCTAGGGCGTCGCCGGAGCGCCGGTCCTTTCACAAGGAGGAGCCATGGCCGTCGATGTGACCGACGCCAACGAGGCGGCGTGCGTCTGTCCGACCTGCCCGACGTATTCCGCGTGCATGCGGTCGGGGAAGGAGCGGCTGTACTGCGGCGCCGGCACGGGCGGCTGCGACGTCGGCGCGGCGGGCTGTCTGTGCCCCGACTGCCCCGTCTACGGCCGCTACGCTCTGCGATCGACGTACTTCTGCATCTCGGGGGCGGCGGAGTAGACTCCACCCCATGCCGCGCGAAGAGAAGACCATCGCCACCAACAAGAAGGCCTCCCACGATTACTTCGTGGAGGAGCGGTTCGAGGCCGGCATCGAGCTGACCGGCACGGAAGTGAAATCGCTGCGGGAGAACGGCGCCTCGCTCCGGGAGAGCTACGCGGTCATCCGCGGCGGGCAGGCGTTCCTCATGGGCGTGCACATCGCGCCCTACTCGCACGGCAACCGCGCGAACGTCGACGTCGACCGCACGCGCAAGCTGCTCATGCACAAGAAGGAGATCCGTTTCCTCTTCGGCAAGCTCAAGGAGAAGGGGCTGGCGCTCGTTCCCTTGCGCATGTACTTCACGGAGACGAACCTCGTGAAGATCGAACTCGCGCTCGCTCGCGGCAAGAAGCTCTACGACAAGCGGGCGGCGACCGCGGAACGCGACGCCGATCGCGAGAAGGAACGAGAGCTTCGGGAGCGCACCCGGGGCGCCTGAGCCATCGAGCCCTGGGCCGGCATCCGGCTCTCCCGGCGCGTCCTCGGAGCACGGGCGGACCCCGCGGGCGTGGCACGCCCCTCGCTCATCCGATGGCGGGGCCGGGTCGCCGGGGTATACTTCCTATTCGCCGCACGGGCGGCCGCGCACGTTGACATGCGTTCGTCGACGGCACCTCTTCGGGGGCGACTGGTATCGACACGATACGTTCAACGGGAGAAGCAGGCCGAGGTCCCCTCGCCTCGTTAAACAGGGGGAACGACGCTCAGGCGCCAACAATAACTACGCACTCGCTGCCTAATTAAGTAGCGACGCCGCCCGGCGGGAGTCCCCGCTGCCGGATCCGACGTCACTGAGGGGACTACCGGAGCCGCTGACGCAGGTATGCGGCAAGGGAACGCGATCCTGCTGGGCAGTGGGCACGCGTGTCTACAGGTGTCGCCCGCGCCGAGACAAGAACTGAAGACTGAGCCTGGAGATGCTCCCCGAAGATGGGTCGTGGACCGGAGTTCGATTCTCCGCGCCTCCACCAGACAGCTTCGACGAACGCCCGTCCGGCCTGGGGCCGGGCGGGCGTTCGCGCACTCTGCTACTCCTCGTCAGGCCTCGGGCGGTCGCGCAGCCGCTTGAGCCGGGCGCGCTGAGCTTTCGCCGCCCGCTCGCCCGCCCGCACGCGCATCGACTTGCGCGTCGTTCTGCGCGGGGGTGGCGGCGCGGCGTTCAGCCGCTCGAGCCGCTCGCGCAGCCGTTCCACGCATCGCCGCTTGTTCAACAGCTGGCTGCGCTCTTCGCGACAGACGACGGTGAGGCCCGTCGGCCGGTGACGAAGGCGTACCGCCGAGTCCGCCGTGTTGACAGACTGCCCTCCCGGGCCGCTGCCACGGAAGGTCTGGACGTCGCATTCATCCAGCAATGCTTCGTCCGACGCGGGGATGTCGACGTGGGCGTCCATGTCGCCGGTAAGCATACCCCGGCACCGCGCCGCGGGGCCGCAGGTCGCGCACGGGTCGGCAACGGATCGGCCGGGTGGCCACGCCGCGGTTCGACCTTATGCGATACTTGTGCGCCGTGGCGCCCGGTGGCCGCGATCCGAGGAGAACGGAGCAGTACCGCACATGGGATTCCTGCACGTGGTGCTGCAGATCGTTCTGCACGCGGACACGTTCATCGACACGCAGGTCGGCCTGTGGGGCGTGTGGATGTACGCGCTCATGTTCGTGGTCATCTTCTGCGAGACGGGCCTCGTGGTCACGCCGTTCCTCCCGGGCGACTCGCTCCTGTTCGCGGCGGCCGCGGTCGCGGCGCGTCCGAGCCACCCGCTGAACGTGTGGATCCTGCTCGTCGTCCTGATCGCCGCGGCGGTCCTCGGAGATTCCGCGAACTACTGGGTGGGTGCGGTGCTGGGCCCACGGCTCACGCGGAATCCCGACAGCAAGATCCTGCGCCGTGAGTATCTCGACCGCACGCACGCGTTCTTCGAGCAGTACGGCGGCAAGGCGGTCGTGCTCGCCCGTTTCGTGCCGTTCATACGTACCTTCGCGCCGTTCCTCGCCGGCATGGGTTCCATGACGTATCGGCGCTTCTTCGAGTTCAACGTCGTCGGTGGCGTGGCATGGGTGAGCGCGTTCGTCGGCATGGGCTACCTGTTCGGGAGGATCCCCGCCGTCGAGCACAACCTGACGCTCGTCCTGCTCGGCATCGTCGTCGTGACGACCATCCCGATCGTGGTGGAGTACCTGCGCCGCCGCGCGGGACGACGCGACTGCGACCCGCTGCCGGGTCCGGTCGATCCGCGGTGAACGCGGCGGGTCGGGGCTGACCGGGCGCGCCGCCCGGCCCGAGCCTTCAGCCGAAGCAGAGGACCCCGCGCCGGCCGGCGCGGGGTCCTCTCGTCCTTCTCGGTGTCGCGGGGGGCCCGCGCCTACGGCTGACCCGCCGGCGGGAAGTGGCACCTGCCGCACGTGTACGTCTGGAACTGCAGACCGGGGTGGCATCCGAGGCAGCCGTTCGGGTACGGCCCGAAGTCCGTCCACGCGTGTGCCGGCGCCGTGTCGGGCGCGATGATCGGGATCGCCGGGTGCGTGAAGTGGCTCAGGTCGTCGAAGGTCGTCGGCCAGTGGCAGTCGATGCAGTCCTGGCCTGAGGAGTAGCCGTGCGGGGCGGGCGTCGCGCCGGAGGGCCCGCCGGTCGTATGGCAGGACGAGCATGGCGTGCGGGCGGCGGAGAAGTCCGGCGTGGAGGCGGTGCCGTGGCACCATCCGCAGGGTTGCGGATACGCGTGCGCCGCGCCGAGCGGAACGCTCTGGCCCGCGTGGTCCACACCGGACTTCAGCGGGACGAACGCCGCGGTGTCGTGGCACAGCGTGCAGTCCGTCTGGTTCCCGTGGTGGACGCCGTGGCAATCCACGCACGCGTTCCTCGAGGTGTTCTTGCTGATGTTCTTCGCGAACAGGCCGCCGGGGTGGCAGTCGGTGCAGGGCAGCGTCGCGTGGGCGCCGACCAGCGGGAAGACGGATGAGTGCTTGAACGTGGTGAACTGGAAACCGCGCGGCGTGTGGCATGCCGCGCAGTCCGTGAGCCCTCCGTGGTGCGGCCCGTGACAGTCGACGCACGCCGTTCCGCCGTTCGTGCTGATCGTGTGCACGAACTCGTTGTTCGGATGGCACTTGGAGCAGGCCAGCGTCGCGTGCACGCCGGTGAGCGGGAACACGGTGGAGTGCACGAACGTCGAGGGGATGAACGAGCTCGTCGTGTGGCACGCGGCGCAGTCCGTGAGCCCGCCGTGGTGCGGCCCGTGGCAGCCCACGCAGACCGTCGGCGTGCCGGAGAACTCGTTCTTGCTCGCGTTCTTGTGGCACTGCGCGCACTTCAGTGTCTTGTGGAAGCCGGAGAGCACGAAGAATTCCTTGTGCGGGAAGTTCTTCTTCGGCGTTGTGAACGTGCCGAGCGCCGGGTCGTGGCAGTCCTGGCAGGTGCGCACCGGGATCGTGTGCACGACCGGATGGCAGTCCACGCAGGTGCGCGGGACCGCGGGCTCCTGCGGCTTGTCATGGCAGTCGAGGCACGTCAGCTTGGCGTGGCCGCCGAGCAGCGAGACATGCCCTGCCGGAGGCGACTTGCGCAGACCGAACGCGATGGTCGTGTGGCACGCGCTGCACTGCGTCCAGCCGCCGTGAGGCGCGTCGTGGCACACGCCGCAGCCGCCGGTCGGCAGCGCCTGGCCCTCCGTGTGGCAGAAAGAACACCCCAGCGTCGGGTGCATGCCCTGGTCGAACGTCGGGTCCTTGTGCGTGTAGGTGACCTGCGACCAGTCGGTCGTGTTGTGGCACTCTTGGCACGGGCCCGTGTACGGCTGCTGGTGCTTGTACGTGTCGTGACATCCCGGCGCGTTGCACGCCGTGCCCGCGGGGATGGGGGGATGGGTCTTCCGCAAGGCCACGGTGGGTGCGGAGCTGGTGGTCACGCAGCCGACGAGTGCGACGGACGCCAACAGGAGCGCCAGTCCGGCCAGCCAGATGATCGACCTGCGTGTCACTGAAGCGGCCCCTTCCCCGATACCGCCCGGCATGCCCCGCACAAGTCTATCAGTAGTGTTCCCCAACTGCGAGAAAGCCCCGGAGGACGCGCGCGTCCTCCGGGGCTTGTCGTCGAAGCTATGGTATCGGTCCCTTCAGGCCTATCGCACCACCACCGATATCGATGGCGATGTGGCGCTCGCGTACACGGAGCTGCCGCCGTACGTGGCGCGGAACAGCCATGTGCCGCGTCTGTTCGGCTTGTAGGCGTACGCGTAGCGACCGTCGGAGTTCGTCGTCTTGGTCGTGAGCGTGGTCCATGTCGTGGTCCCCGGCCTCCGCGCTTGGATCCTGACCGAGGCGCCGGTGAGGTCGTGGTCGGCGGTGAACGGCGACCGTTCCAGCTCGCCGCTCAGGCTCACGGAGCGTCCGAGCGTGATGGCCGAGGCGCTCCGGGCGATGCTGAGGCGCGTCGTCGTCTTGATCACGCTCACCGTGGCGGTCTTGGAGAGCCACGTGATGGTGTTGCTCGAGCGCTGCCACTTCATGGTGTAGGTCGTCGAGGAGGCCTCGGCCAGCATGAACGCGAAGTTGCCGTTCGCGTCGGTCGTGGTGGAGGCGACCTGCGTCGACCCGGTCCAGAGGCTCACGGTGGCCGTCGCCGCTCTCGTCCCGTCACCGTTGACGAGCGTGCCCGAGATGCCGAAGACGGTGTCGGCGGCCACGCTGCCCGGCGCGGATATCGCCGCGAACGTGCCGTCGATCGACTTCGCCAGCTGAGCCGCTTTCACGAGTCCCGCGAGGATGTACGGCGGGTTGTGGACGCTGCCGGAACCGTCAGCCGTGTAGAACTGCTCGTTCACGTTGGCGCGGCCCCAGAGATCGGCGCCGGCGAGCGTGTTGACGGTCGCGCTGGTGTACTCGCCGTGACGGGCTGCCGCCGCGGCCATGGCGCTCAGCGCGAGCGTGTTGGCGGCCGAGGCCTGGCTGGTCCACAGATCGATGTTCGCCTGCAGCTGAGCGCGCGTCTCGCCCGCATGACACGGCGTGCACGAGTCGCCGCCGACCGGGACTCCCCACGTGTCGGCGTTGCCCGGAAGCATCGGCAGCATGCGATGGCTGTGGAAGTTGCCGGCCGATCCCTCGAAGGTCTGCGGCATGTGGCAGTCCTGGCACTCCGCGCCCGGCATGGCCTGGTTCGTGTGGCCCAGGGCCGGGTCCACGTCGAGAAGCCCCTTGCCCATGCGCATCTCGCGCTCGGGGTGACTGACCGCCCGGGTGGACGATGTGGGCTGGATCGAAGCACCGGAGCTCGGCGTCGAACTGCCGGTCGCCAGCACCTCCAACTGCCAGTTGTGGCAGTCCTCGCAGATGCTCGTGTTCCCCGGGTCCGGCGTGCGCAGTTCGACACCGCCGCCGTCAGCGGCGTGCGGCGTGTGACATATCGCGCACTCCTGTCCGTAGAAGCCGGAGTCGGCCTTGGTCAGGGTGAAGCCGCTCATGATCGCCGCGCCCTTGCGGGAGAGGTAGCCCTCACCCGTGTGGCACTCGAGGCATCCCACCGAGGTGCTCGCGGCGTTGATCGAGAAGTGACTGCCGACGTTCTTCTGGTACCAAGACGCCGACGTGCTGGACGCCGACACCTGCACCCGTACGGAGTGCCCGGATTGCAGCCACTCGTTGTAGTAGGAGTAGTTCACGTGCCCCGCATTCCCGTTCGCGGACCCGTTCGGATAGAAGTTCGCGTCGAGCAGGCCCTGGTTCTGTTTCGCGAACATGACGCCCGGCGACGCGGTGTAGGCGGGGTTGACGGTCTGGCTCGTGATGTTGACGAATGCCGTGAGCGTCTGGTCCGGAGTCCAGCCGACCGTTCCGAGCGTCCCGGTCACGTCGGTGCTGCTGTTGTGGCACGCGCCGCAGATCTGCGAGTCGAGGATCTTGTGGCTCGCCACATCGTTCGATCCGAACCCGACGATGCTCGTTCCGGCGCTGAAATGGTTCGTGCTCGGGTCGTTCACGCCCGTGCCGTGGCAGTTCTCGCACTGGATCGAGGAGCCCGGCACGAACGATTGCGCCGAGGTCGCCGGAGTGGCGTGGCTCACGCCGGCCCAGGCATCGAAGGTCGCCGAGGTCGGCTGTGACGTGACGTTCGAGTTCGGGACGACCTGCCCCGTCGTCGTCGGTTTGGTCACGCCGAGCTGATGGCACTTCTCGCACGTCCCGTACGAGCTCTTCGTGATCCCGGCCGGGCCCTGCGGGATGTTGAACAGCTTGGTCGTCGTGTCGAACGTCACGTTCAACCTGTTGAACTGCGGAGCAGTGGTGGCCGTCGGATCGTAGGTCGCGTAGTCGAACGTGCTGTGCGGTTCGTCCGGGTCCTGGTTCTCAGTGCGATCGCCGAAGGTGAAGGCTATGTCCGACTGGGCGATCGTCAGACCCGAGTTGCCCGCCAGCGATCCCTGGATCGGCCACGACGTCGCGGCGGACGGGGCGGCTCCCCATTGCACCATCGCCGCGTGCTGCGTGCTCGCGAACGCCGCGGGGTGGCAGTCGAGGCAGGTCGATTGGCCCGCGTATGTCAGGCCGTAGTCGTTGACCAGCTGCGCTGAAGCCAGGGACGGCATGCAGGCCATCACGATGAACGCCGCCACCGCCAAAGGCCAGATGAGGTGAGTGGTTCGCATCTTTTCCCTCACTTCCTGAAGGTGGAAGGTTGGTCGATCTCCCCATGAGTCCCTGTCACCGCCTCCTTCTGCTCCCTCGCCTCCGCTGCCGTGCGGCCCCCGTGCGATCGTGGTTCCCGGTCCTTGTCCGCGTGCGCCTTCGTCGGCGCGCATGCTCCTCGGGCCCGCCGTGAGAGACGGCCCGTTGTCGGCGGCCGATGCGCCGCACCCTCGGGTCGACCGCGTACTGTTACCCCACGCGCGCCGTTCTCATCGGGTGGGCGAGAGGCGATCGGGTGGGCGCAGACCGGCGCGCCACACGTCGCACCGGTCCCGCGGGGTTCGGCATAGTACCATCGTGGAAGAACGTGCATGTCGGGAGCGCGCGGGCCGCGGGCCTCCGGCAGGGGAAAGCGCTTCAGCGCACCGCTCATGGGCCGACATGAAGAGGGGGCCCGGACGTCATGCCAGACGAAACGCACTCGCTCGCCGTCTTCATCGATTTCGAGAATCTCGCGATCGGGTTCGAGCGCGACCGCGCACCGGGCGCCGCGCCCGGCCGGCGTCCACGCCGCAAAGCGGAAGACGTGCTCGACGTGAACGCCATACTCGAGCGGCTCGTCGAGAAGGGCAAGGTCATCGTCAAGCGCGCCTACGCCGATTGGGGCAGGTTCGAGAAGTACCGCGAGACGATGCACGATTCCGGCGTCCAGATGATGGAGATCCCGGAGCGCGGCAAGATCGGGAAGAACCACGCCGACATCCAGCTGTGCGTGGACGCGATGGACATGTGCTACAGCAAGGAGCACGTCGACACGTTCGTCATCGTGTCCGGCGACTCGGACTTCACGCCGCTCGTCGCGAAGCTCAAGGAGAACGGCAAGTCCGTCATCGGGCTCGGGATGAAGGCCTCGACGTCCGACCTTCTGGCGTCATCGTGCGACGAGTTCATCTACTACGAGGACCTCGGCAAGTCGACGGGCGCTCCCAAGGTGCCGGCGACGGCGATCCCGCGGACGAAGCGGCCAGCCATGAAGCTGCTCATCGAGTCGGTCGAGGCGCTGCAGCGCGAGAACAAGGGCGCCATGTACAGCTCGCTGGTCAAGGACACCATGAAGCGCAAGCAGCCGGACTTCTCCGAGTCCAGCGTACGGATACCGCACGTTCCAGGCGCTCCTGCAGGACGCCGAGAAACTCGGGCTCGTCTCGCTTCGCGTGGACCAGCGGTCGGGAACGTACGTCGTCGAAGGTTTCGCCGACGGCCACTGAGCGGCAGGGCACCACGCGGAGCCAGCGCGGAGTGACCGCCGTACGCCGCAGCGCGCGCGGATCGAGACAGACAGGGAGAACCGACCATGGCGCTCTACGAGCCGTCGTACAAGTGCACCGGGAACGAGACCGCGGTCATCACGACGAAGAAGGGAGCCATCCGCTTCGAGCTCTTCTGCGATGACGCCCCCAACCATGTGGGCGCCTTCATCGAGCTCGCGGAGAAGGGCTTCTACGACGGGACGGCGTTCCACCGGGTCGAACCCGGTTTCGTCATCCAGGGCGGCGACCCGTACTCCAAGACCGGCACCGGTCCCGTGGGGACCGGCGGACCGGGCTATAGCTTGGCCGCGGAGTTCAACGGCCGGCCCCATGTGGACGGCACCGTGGCCATGGCGCGGGCGGCCTCGCCCGACTCGGCCGGCAGCCAGTTCTACATCTGCCTCGGCCGGCAGGCGTTCCTCGACGGCAACTACACCGTCTTCGGGCAGGTCACGGAAGGGCTCGACGTCGTGCATGCGATCGAGGCGGGCGACGTCATGGAGTCGGTGCGCGTCGAACGGGGATAGCGCGCGGGCCCGCCGCTGGTCCGCCCTGCTCGTGCTACCCTTCGCCGCATGCTGACCCTCTTCGCGACATGCGCCCGAGGCCTCGAGCCGATGCTCGCGGGCGAACTCCGTGCGGTCGGCGCTCACGACGTGCGCGAGGCGCGCGCGGGTGTCGCGTTCACGGGCGGCATCGACGTCGCATATGCCGCCTGCCTGTGGTCCCGGACGGCTTCCCGCGTCCTGATGCGCGTCGCGCGGGTCCCCGCGTCGGACGCCGACGAGCTGTACGAGGGCGTCCGGGCGCTGCCATGGCAGGACCACGTCTCCGCGGACGGGACGCTGGCGGTCGACTTCTCCAGCGACCCGAACCCGGCGTTCCGGAACACGATGTTCGGCGCGCTCAAGGTCAAGGACGCGATCGTCGACCGGCTGCGCGACCTCAGCGGGCGCAGGCCGTCGGTCGACACCACCTGCCCCGATGTGCGGGTGAACGTGAGAGTCCGCAAGCAGGTGGCGACGGTCTCGATCGATCTTTCCGGGGAGGCCTTGCATCGGCGCGGCTACCGGGAGCCCGGCGTACAGGGAGCGGCTCCGCTCAAGGAGTCACTCGCCGCCGGCGTCCTGCTGCTGGCCGGCTGGTCCGAGATCGCGGCCAGGGGCGGGGCGCTCGTCGATCCGCTGTGCGGGTCGGGCACGCTGCTCATCGAGGGGGCATGGATCGCGGGTGACGTCGCGCCGGGACTGCTGCGCGCTCACTGGGGTTTCAGCGGGTGGCTCGGCCACGACGCGGGCGTCTGGAGCGATCTCCTCTCCGATGCCGACGCGCGCGCCGAGGCAGGAGTGTCCTCATTGCCTCCGATCGCCGGGTCCGACGTCGATGCCGGGGCCGTCTCGCTGGCGCTCGCGAACGTCGGGCGGGCTGGTCTCCGCGGGAGGGTGTCCGTGGCCCGGGCGGCGGTGCGGGACGCCGCCCCGTCCGCCGGCGCCCCCGCCGGGCTGGTCGCCGCGAACCCGCCGTACGGGGAACGACTGGGCGGGTCGGGCACGCTGCGGACCTATCGCGACCTCGGCGAGACCCTGTCGCGGGCGTTCGGCGGCTGGGAATACGCCGTCCTCTCTCCGGACGACGAGCACGCGGCCGCGCTCGGCCTCGTCCCGGCCTCCACGTTCTCGCTGCACAACGGCGCGATCCCCGTCCGCTTGGACGCCGGACACGTTCCGTCCCCGGGCGTCGACCCGACGGCCGGGTCCGAGGCGTTCGCCAACCGGCTGCGGAAGAACCGGCGCCGGATCGGCACGTGGGCACGTCGCAAGGGGGTGACATGCTGGCGCGCGTACGACGCGGACCTGCCGGACTTCGCGGTGGCGGTGGACGTCTATGACTGCGTCGACGGCGTCCGTCGCGTGGTCGTCTATGAATACGAGGCACCGCCCGAGATCGACGAGGTCAAGACGCGCGTGCGCCTCGAGCAGGCCACCGCGATCGTCGCTTCCGTGCTGGACGCGGACCCATCCGAGGTGCGTGTGAAGGTGCGGCGGCGGCAGCGGGGAGAGGCGCAGTACGAGCGCCTGGGGTCCCACGGCAGGATGCACGAGGTCCGCGAGGCGGGCACGCGTCTGCTGGTCGACCTCGACGACTACCTCGACACCGGCCTGTTCCTCGACCATCGCATCACGCGAGCGCTCGTCGCCGACCTCGCACGAGAGGGCTCGTTGCTCAACCTGTTCTGCTACACCGGCGCGGCGACCGCCCGGTCGGTCACCGCGGGGGCGCGTTCGAGCGTCTCGGTCGACCTCTCGAACACCTATCTCGCCTGGGCCAAGAAGAACGCGGAGCTGAACGGCGCCGACACGGATGCCCATCGCTTCGTGCGGGCCGACGTCCTCGGATGGCTGGACGGCGCGTCCCGCTCGAGCGAGCGCTTCGACGTCGTGTTCTGCGACCCGCCGTCGTTCTCGTCGAGCGCGGCGATGCGCGTGACCTTCGACGTGCAGCGCGACCACGCGGGGCTCCTCGCCGCCGCGTCGCGGCTGCTCACCGCGAACGGCACGCTGGTGTTCTCCACCAACCTGCGCACGTTCCGCATCGACGGGACCGCGCTGGCGGAAGCGGGCCTGGAGGTCGAGGACATCAGCGGCGCCACGATACCGCTGGACTTCGCTCGCTCACCGCGTGTGCATCGCTGCTACCTCGTGCGCCATCAGGGCGGCGACGCGGGCTAGCTCGACGCCGTGGAGATCGCGCTCACGGGACAGATCTCCACGGCTTCCTGCACGCAGTCGTACTGCTCCTCGGGGATCGGGTCGGCGATGACGTGCGAGAGGCCGTCCTCCATCATGCGAAACACCTCCGGGCACGTGTCCGCGCACAGCTCGCATCCGATGCACAGGTTCTCGTCGACGATGGCTTTCATGTGCACTCTCCTCTCGAGGCGGGTGCCACGGCCGTGTCGCGGCCGCCCCCGTGGCGCTAACCTTGCATACATCTACCCAGCCCGGGACGCGCGTTTCGCGGCGCGCCCGAGCGGGCCTTAAGCCGCCGCGCGATGTCGCGGCGCCCGGACGGCGAGAGGGCGTGCGCGTGTCCCAGCTCGACGATACGACTCCGGAGCACACCGTTCGAGTCTCGACGCGTGCGCGGCATGTGCGGCTGTCCGTGAACGCGCGCGACGGTCTCGTGGTGGTGGTGCCGAAAGGGTTCCCCCGGCGCAACATCCCGGGAGTGCTCCGCGAGAACGCGGCCTGGATCGGGCGGGCGACCCAGCGGGTGGCGGAGCGTCGGGAGCGGCTGCGCGGCCTCGAGACCGCGCCGCTGCCCGATCGTATCGAGCTCCCCGGCATCGGGGTGAGCTGGGGCATCGAGCTGCGGCCGGGCGAGACCTCGGGCGTGCGCTCGCGGGCCGACGGCGACCGGCTCGTGCTGTCCGGCGCGGTCGACGACCGCGAGGCCTGCTACGCCGCCATGCGCCGCGCGGTCGCGCGCGCCGCGCGAGAGCGCCTGCCGCTCCAGCTGGGCGGCGTCGAGGCGGAGACGGGGTGGCGCGCGTCGAGCGTCCGTGTGCGCCTGCAGCGCACGAGGTGGGGCAGTTGTTCCGCGGCCGCGGCGATCAGCCTCAACGAGACGCTCGCCTTCCTCCCCGTGAGGCTCGTCCACTACGTTCTCGTGCACGAGCTCGCCCATACGGAGCGGCTCGACCATTCACCCGTGTTCTGGAAGCTGGTCGAGCGGTACGACGTCGCGTGGCGGCAGGCGAGGAGCGACCTGCGAGAAGCGTGGCGCTTCGTGCCCGCGTGGGCCGACGGGGGACGTTCCTGAGCCTGCGAGCGGCAGGCACGTCGCGGGAGAGGTCGGGCGCGGAGCCGAGCGGGCTCCCGAGCGATCAGTGCGTCCGGTAGAAGATCCGCTTCGCGAACTCGGCTCCGGTCATGTAGAGGGCGAGGATCACGAACACCATCGCGAGGAACTGCCACGGCAGCGCGGTGAAATGGAAGAGCGTCGCGAGCGGCGTGTACGGCAGCAGCAGCGTCGCCGCCCACACACAGACCGTCGCGATCGTGAGCAGTCTGCTCGGCCGGCTCCGGTAGATGGGCCGGCGCGTGCGGATGACGAGCACGACCATCGACGCCGACAGCACCGACTCCACGAACCACCCGGTCCGGAACAGCGCCTGACCGTACGACGAGAAGACCGGTATGCGCATCACGAACAGCAGGGCGCCGAACGTCAGGAAGTCGAAGACGCTCGACAACAGGCCGAAGACGAGCATGAAATCCCGGATGAACTTGATGTCCCAGCGGCGCGGCGTCTCCACCAGCTCGGGATCGACCTTGTCCGAGGCGATCGTCATCTCGGGGAAGTCGGTCATCAGGTTCGTGAGCAGGACCTGCGTGGGCAGCAACGGCAGGAACGGCAGGAACAGGCTGGCGCCGGCCATCGAGAACATGTTGCCGAAGTTCGCGCTCGTGGCCATGAAGACGTACTTGAGCGTGTTCGCGAACGTCGTGCGTCCGTCCTCGACGCCTTGCGAGAGCACGTCCAGTCCGGGCTCGAGCAGCACGATGTCGGCGGCCTCCTTCGCGACGTCGACCGCTGAGTTCACCGATATCCCGACGTCCGCGGCGTGCAGCGCGCTCGCGTCGTTGATGCCGTCGCCCATATAGCCGATGACGTGCCCGGCTTTCCGCAGGGTGCGGACCAGGTACTCCTTCTGGTTGGGCTCGATCTCGGCGAAGATGTCGACGTCGCTGATCCGCCGCACGAGGGCTCGCTCGTGCAGCGCGTGCATCTCGGCGCCCGTCATGACGACGGGGTCCGCCAGCCCCATCTGTTGCCCGGCGGTGCGCGCGACCAGGGCGTTGTCACCCGTGATGATCTTGAGGCTGACGCCGAGCTTGCGCAGGTGCTCGACGGCCTCGGGCGCGCCTTCTTTGGGCGGGTCGAAGAACGCGATGACGCCGACGAACGTCAGGTCTTTCTCGGCGGACGCGTCGATCTGGTCGGTGGTCAGGTCGGTCCGGATGGCCAGCCCGAGCGTCCGGTATCCGCGGCTCGAGAGGTCCTTGTACAACGTGTCGATGTCGGCGCGCACCTCGGCGATCGGGACGACCGACCCGCTCTGCGTGCGCGCGGTCGAGCAGACGTCGAGCACGTTGCCGAGAGCGCCCTTCGTGATCATCAGCGGCTTGCCTTCGCGCTGCACGAGGATCGTGAGCCGCTTGCGCGTGAAGTCGTACGGGACCTCATCGAGCTTCTTCACCGCGCTGACGTCGAACTTGGCCGCGCCGCGCAGCGCCTCGTCGATGGGGTTGGCGAAGCCGGTCTCGAAGTAGGAGTTGAGATACGCGTACAGCAGGACGTCCTTCGAGTCGCCGCCGCGCACGTCGTAGCAGCCGGAGAGCTTCACGACGCCGACCGTGAGCGTCCCCGTCTTGTCGGAGCACAGGACGTCCATCGAGCCGAAGTTCTCGATGGAGGCCAGGCGCTTCACGATCACCTTGCTGTCGGCCATGCGTCGAGCGCCGTGCGCCAGGTTGATCGAGATGATCGCGGGAAGCAGCTGCGGGGTCAGGCCGACGGCCAGTGCGAGCGAGAAGAGGAAGGAATCGAGGACCGGCTTGTGGAGGAAGACGTTGATCGCGAAGATCGCGATCACGAGCAGGAGCGTGACCTCCATGAGCAGGTAGCCGAAGCGGCGCACGCCGTGCTCGAACTCGGTCTCGGGCGGCGTCTGGACGAGGCGCTCCGAGACGCTGCCGAACTCCGTGGAGCATCCCGTCCGGGCGACGAGCGCGCGCGCCGTTCCCGACACGACGTGCGTGCCCATGAAGACCGCGTTGGTGCGCTTGGCGAGCGGAGTGTCCGCCGGCAGGACGGCGACGCTCTTCTCGACGGGGAACGACTCGCCGGTGAGCGACGCCTCGTCGACGAACAGGTCGGTGCTCTCGAGCAGCAGCGCGTCCGCGGCGATCGACGCGCCGGCCGACAGCACGAGGACGTCGCCGGGGACGACCTCGTCGTGCGGGACGGCGACCTCCTTGCCGTCGCGGAGGACCTGCGCCTTGATCTCGACGATCTCGAGGAGCTTCTGCACGGCGTCCGCCGCGCCACGCTCCTGCCAGAACGTGAGCACGCCGCTGACCAGCACGATCACGACGATGATGATCGCGTCCGTGACGTCCCCGAGGAATGCGGAGAGGATCGCCGCCGCGATGAGGATCAGGATGATCGGGCTCTGGAATTGCTTGAAGAAGAGCTCGAGGTCGCTCGCGCGGTGTCGCGCCGCGATGGTGTTCGGCCCGAACCGCTGGAGCCGCTCGGCCGCCTCGGCGGTCGTGAGCCCCGCTTGCTTCACCCCGAGATCCGCGAGCTCACCCTCCGCCCCGCGGGACCAGAACGCGTCGCTCTCGGCCACTCGATGACCCCCTCGCCTCTCGCGCGCTCCTGCTCGACACCGGCGCGAACGTGATCGTTCCCGCACGGTGACATGGGTGAGCATAGCGCTGGCTATACTTCTGTGACATGAACGACCTTCCTATCGGGATCTTCGACTCCGGGCTCGGCGGCCTCACGGTGGCCGCCGAGGTGATGCGCGCGCTCCCGAACGAGTCCGTGCTCTACCTCGGGGACACCTCCCGCTGCCCGTACGGACCGCGCCCGCTCGCGCAGGTGCGCGAGTTCGTGTTGCAGATCGGCTCGTGGCTCTCGGCGCGGCAGGTGAAGATGCTGGTCATCGCCTGCAACACCGGCACCGCGGCGGGTCTGCGGGCGGCGCAGCGCGCGTTCGACGTCCCGGTCATCGGCGTGGTGGAACCCGGCGCGCGCGCCGCGGTCAAGGCGACGCGCAACCGCAAGGTGGGCGTCATCGCGACGACCGCGACGGTCGAGTCTGGTGCGTACGCCCGAGCGGTGCGGGAGCTGGACGCCGGTGTCACCGTGTTCTCGGTGGCGGCTCCCAAGTTCGTCGAGATCGTCGAGCAGGGATTGCGGACGGGGCCGGGGACGCTCGAGCAGTGGATGGCCGAGGCCGCGGACGTGTTCGTCCGCCCGAGCTTCTCCGGCATCGCTCGAGACTATCTCGAACCCTTGAAGCGCACGGGCGTCGACACGCTGGTGCTCGGCTGCACCCACTTCCCGCTGCTGTCGGCGGCCATCGGGCAGGCCATGGGCAGCCGCGTGCGGCTCATCTCGTCGGCGTCCGAGACGGCGCGGGAGGTCGCCGACACGCTCGCGGCGCGCGATCAGGCGGCGCCGGCGGGTACCATCCCCCGGCATCGGTTCGTCACGACGGGCGACGTCGGAGAGTTCGTGCGCCTGGGTTCCCGGGTGCTGCGCTCGCCGCTGGGCTCGGCGGAGAATGTGGCGGTCGAGACGCTGGAGAGCATGCCGATACCGATGGAGCGCGCCAGCGCCTGCGACGAAGGAGAGGACGGGATCGTATGCGACTGACCGTGCTCGGCTCGTCGGGTTCGTATCCCGGCGCCGGCCATGCCTGCTCGGGCTACCTGGTGGAGGCCGACGGGACGGCGCTGCTCATGGACGCCGGCAACGGAACGATTGCGAACGCCGCGCAGATCACGGACGTCACCAGTCTGTCAGCGGCGATCGTGAGCCATCGGCACGTCGACCACTTCCTCGACCTGTTCGCGTTGCAGGCCGCGCTCCGGTTCGCGCCTTCAGGGCCGGTCGGGAACCTGCCCCTGTATCTGCCGGAAGGCCTGTGGGAGCGCATGCTCGCCCTTGTGGGCGAGGAGGGCGAGAAGCAGCTGCAGGACGCGTTCGTGCCCTACACCGTGACGGACGGCGAGCCGATGCGCTTCGGCCCGGTGACCGTGACGCCGCACGCCGTCGACCATGTCGGCCCGACGTTCGCGTTCGCGCTCGACGATGAGGACGGGCGACTGGTCTACACGTCGGACACCCGCGACGGGCCGGCCGTGAGAGCCGCGGCGGCCGGCGCCGACGTCCTGCTCGCGGAGTGCACGCTCCCGACGCGGTACGCCGGAGCCGCGCCGCACCTGAGCCCCGCCGAAGCCGGTTCGATCGCGGCGGACGCCGGAGCCAGCCTGCTCGTGCTCAGCCACCTGTGGCCGACCGTGAGCTGCGAGGAGCTCGTGTCAGACGCATCCAGCACGTTCGGCGGAAAGATCATCGCCGCCGACGAGTTCGTGACGGTGGACATCTCGACCACACCGGGCGACACCGGAGAGGAGTCGTAGGAGACCATGGCGGTTCGTGCGAACGGCCGCACGTCCGACGCTCTGCGGACCGTGCGACTGACGCGGGGCTACATCAAGCACGCGCACGGGTCCTGCCTCATCGAGGTGGGAGACACGATCGTGCTGTGCGCCGCCAACATCTCCGACGGCGTCGCGCAATGGCGCCGCGGGCACGGGCTCGGCTGGGTCACCGCGGAGTACGCGATGCTGCCCTCGTCGACGGGCGAGCGCCGGCGGCGCGAGGTGGGCGCCGGCGGCCTGGGCGGCAGGACGCACGAGATCCAGCGCCTCATCGGCCGGAGCCTGCGTACGGTGACGGACATGGCGGCGCTCGGCGAGAGCACGGCGATCGTCGACTGCGACGTCATCCAGGCCGATGGCGGCACGCGGACGGCCGCCATCACGGGCGCATGGCTCGCCCTGCACGACGCTCTCGAGCGGTGGCGCGAGGCGGGCCGCATCGCCACGTCGCCTCTGCTCGACCATGTCGCGGCGACGTCGGCGGGTCTCGTCGACGGAGAGGTCCTGCTCGACCTCGACTATTCGGAGGACTCGCGCGCCGAGGTCGACATGAACGTCGTCACCGACTCGGCAGGCCGATTCATCGAGGTCCAGGGCACGGGCGAGCGCACGCCGTTCGACCGCTCGCGGCTCGATGCGATCCTGGACGTGGCCGGGCGTGGGACCGCGGCGCTCGTCTCCATCCAACGCGAGGTCGTCGAGAAGGGATCGCTGACATATGGCCGCTAGCGCGCGCAGGATCGTCGTCGCAACGCGCAACGCAGGCAAGCTCTCCGAGATCCGGGATGCGATCGATATCCCGGGCTGGCAGTTCGTGACCGCCGCGGACCTGGGTCGCGACCCGCTGGACGTGGTGGAACAGGCCGAGACGTTCGAGGAGAACGCCCTCGAGAAGGCTCGCGCGTATCACGAGGCGTTCGGCCTGGCGGCGCTGGCCGACGACTCGGGGCTGGTCGTCGACGCGCTGGGAGGGCGTCCCGGCGTGCGTTCCGCTCGCTTCGCGGGCGATCACGCATCCGACCGCGAGAACACCGACAAGTTGCTCGAGGAGCTCGACGGCTTCGGCCCCGAGATGCGCTCGGCACGCTTCGAGTGCGTGATCGTGCTCGTCGACGAGGACGGGGAGGCGATCTCGGCCTGCGGGACGTGCGAGGGACGGATCGGCTTCTCGCCGCAAGGCGGCAACGGCTTCGGCTATGACCCCGTCTTTCTCCCGGACGACGCCGCCGGCCGCACGATGGCGGAGCTCGAGCTGCGCGAGAAGAGCACCATCAGCCACCGGGGTCGCGCGTTGCGCGCCCTCAAGCAGCAGATACTCGCCGCGCCTGAGGACTGAGGCCGTCATTGCCGCTGCCCCTGCGGCTCCCTATACTGGTCTGCGCCGCTCAGGCGGCGGGCCGATGCCGGCCCGGTTCGGGCCGTGGCGCAGTCTGGTAGCGCACCTGCTTTGGGAGCAGGACGTCGCCGGTTCGAATCCGGCCGGCCCGACCAAGGTGCGGGCGTAGCTCAGTCGGTAGAGCGTCAGCCTTCCAAGCTGAATGTCGCGGGTTCGAGACCCGTCGCCCGCTCCATTGACAACCTTTCGATGCCGCGGGTAAGGTTTGTCTCCGCGTCGGGCGGCATCGGGTAGATACGCGCCCGTAGCTCAGGTGGATAGAGCGGGAGACTTCTAATCTCTAGGTCGGGGGTTCGAATCCCTCCGGGCGTGCCAGCCACCTCACGGTGGGTGTAGCTCAGCTGGAAGAGCGTCGGACTGTGGCTCCGAAGGTCGCGGGTTCGAGCCCCGTCACCCACCCCAAGCGCCACCACGACGGCCCCGCCTCGCGCGGGGTCGCCGCACGTCACCGCCTCGTCACCCCGTCGCCGCGTACTTGCGTGACGCGGGCGATTCGCTAGAATGGGCGAGCGTTTTGGGCCGTTAGCTCAGCTGGCAGAGCAGGGGACTCTTAATCCCAAGGTCCGGGGTTCGATCCCCCGACGGCCCACCACAGCGTCTCAGACAAGGAAGCCGGCCATGGGGCCGGCTTCCTTGGTGTCGGGCCGCGCATCCGTTCCGTGACGAGCTGCCCGGACGCGTTCCGTGCCGCCCATCAAAACACAAGCCGGAAGTCTCTGTCATGGGCGAAAGGGGAACGCTATACTTCAGACTATGTGCGCGACGACCGAGGCAGCGCACCGGTCCTGGAGCGGTTGTTCATGTCAGAGATTGGGGCCAGGGATGGGTAGAAGTCACCAGTTACGACGGGCAATACGGATAGGCACGTTCGTAGCGGGCTTGGTGCTGGTGCTGGGCGTGCCAGCGGTAGCGCTCGCAGCGAACACGGCGACGTTCAGCGGCGCCGCGCCGCAGCCGAGCTCCTTCACGGCAGCAGCGAAGCCGACCGTCACTGTGACGGTGTACGACCGGTATGGTGTTCGGGGCTCGGGTGCCTACTCGATGACTCTGGACGGTCATGCCGTGCGGCCGTCGATCTCTTACACCTCGGGGACGACGCGCTTCAAGCTGACCTACAAGGTAGCGTCCACCCTCTCGAACGCGAGCCACACCGTCGCGGTGAAGGTGAAGGACCTGTCGGGCAGGACGTCGACCTACTCCTGGCATTTCTCGGTCGACACGGTGCCGCCGATGACCATCAACAGCGCTCCGCCGCAATTCGACACACAGACGGGCCTGTTGACCTTGACCGCAGCGGATGCGGGGTCGGGCGTCGCCGAGACGTACTACAAGCTCGATCACGGCACGCAGACCCTGTACAACTTCCCGATCCTGGGGTCAGGCGAGCCGCCGAGCTTCTCCTTCACGATCGGCACGCACACCCTCGAGTACTGGTCGGTGGACAAGGCCGGCAACGTGGAGACGCACCACGTGGTCACATTTGTCGTGCAGCAGCACCACGACCTTCCCATTGCGGCGGCCGACCAGTCGTGCATCGCAGTGGGATGCCATGGCGGTCCCGCGGGCTCCGTCGCCGCGACCGGTGACGTGATGGGCATCCATGCTCCGCTGGCAGCCCTGAATCCGAGCGACACCTTGGCCGGCTGCCCGTGCCATGAGCTCAACGTTCCAGCGACCACGAACTGCATCACGTGCCACCCGTCCACGGACACGACGTACATCGCGAAGCACGTGACCCACGATGCCGTCGTGAGCGCGAACGAGGGCTCCGCGACGCTCGACTGCCTTGGCACGGGGTGCCACGGCGGTAGCGGCGCCACGGTGCTGACGATCCACAACAGCAACTGCGCGCTGTGCCACAACCCGAGCGGCGCCGCTTCCATCCCGACGGCGACGATCGACGCCGTTGTCGCGGCTGGCGTCGCCAACGGCGGCGGCCAGAACTGCGAGGACTGCCACGGCGACATCGCGCCGCACAGCCAGAACCCGACGGTCGCGGCGGATCACGCCTTCACGTCCGGCGGCTGCACCGGCAGTGAATGCCACAGCTCTGACGTGAGCGTCATCCACACCTCGTGGATCAATCCTCCGGGTTGCTTGGCATGCCACGCACCCACCGCGACGCCGTCCACCGACTGCCTGGAGTGCCACAGCACGATCCACGGCAACGAGGGTACGGCGCACGCTTCGTCGCTGCCGGCTGGCTGCACGGCCAACGGCTGCCACAGCACCAACCTCGAGACCGAGCACACGAACCGCGGCATCGCATGCACGGATTGCCACGCCAGCACCGACGCGCGTGTCATCGCTGCCTTCACGAACCATGACACGGACTGCATCGCGTGCCACAGCGGCACGGGCTCGGACGCGAACCTCAACAGCAACTACCACGGCTACGAGTTCCTGAACCCCGGGAACGCCTCTGGCCACAACGTCGAGGGCAACATCATCGGCGGCAAGAGCGCGTTCGACGGCAGCCAGGGCGTCCTGCTCAAGACGACGATCGGAACGACGGTCACCAACACCTGGGCCACGCCGACCGTGAACGTCTTCAAGCCCGGCGCGACGGATGACAACGGGCATCAGCTCGGCTGGAACTCGGTCGTCACCTGTCAGGACTGCCACGACGTCACCGACGGCATCCAGGCCACCGGCCCGCACGGCTCGACCCAGAGCTGGGCGATCGATCCGGCGTACCCCTATCCGTACACGCTGGCCGTCAACTCGCACCTGACCTCGAGCGGCATAGTCGCACGGATAAGCACGTCGACGGTGTACGGGACGCAGATCAACGCGGCTGCGGGTGAGACGGCGGCGCAGGCTCAGGCTCGTGAGGCCAGTGCGGCCGGGCTCGCCGACGCCAGCACGGCCAACACCCAGTACGCCGTCATCTGCGCCAAGTGCCACCAGTTGTTCGACCTCGCCGATGCCTTCAGTGGGCCCGGCGGCGTCCTCAACGGGGCTCCCGGCACGCATGGTGACAACTACAACATCAACACGGGCGTCAACAACGACAGCAACACGGCGCACGCCAGCCACCACTTCGACCTGAACAACGGAGCGGCTGACTGCGTGAACTGCCACGTCGCCATCCCGCACGGTTGGACGCGTCCGCGTCTGCTCGTCAACGGCGTCGGTACGCCGACCACGGACCCGAGCCTCGCCGCCACGGCCACGTACAACGCGGTCATCGGCGGGACCGAAACGACCGTGACGTGGACGTCCGACTTGGCTCCGTACTGGGCCGGCCGCGGCGTGAGCCTCACCAGCACGAGCACTCTCAACGCTCTGGGTATGGGCCCGCTGGACGCCAGCGATCAGCACTCGCTGAACGCCTCGGGCGGCGTGCTCTGGACCGAGAGTGACTGTATCGCCTGCGGCGAGCACTTCGGCGTTCCGGCTGATGGTGCGAAGCTGAAGTAGGGGAGCTGCACGGGCACGAAGTGCCTGAGTCATCGGAGTGACGAGGGGCGGGCAGCGATGCCCGCCCCTCTGCTTGCCCTGGGGCTGGTGAAGCGGGGCGGCCGCCACGGACCAGTCCGGCGGGCGGCATCTGGCCCGGTTGTTGCACCTGTGAGCTGCATCTTCTGCTAGGGTAGGTCCGGAATCTCGTTCTACGAGGATGGTGAGAACGACGGAGAAGATCGGGGAACATCGTCGGCCGCTCGGCGGCATGACGCGCGTGTTCGTACGGGTGGGTCTGGCGTGCGCGATCGCCGGCAGCGTGCTCGTGGTGGCGGGCTGTTCGGGCGGCGCGAACCCGGCATCCGGCAGCACGACTCCCACGGCGCCTGTCGGCGCGAACATGGCGGGACCCGCGGCGAACGTCGTCGTGACGGCGGCCGCCTTGGAGAGCCGTCCGGCCGCGTGGGATCTGAGCACGCCACAGAATGCGGTCAGCTCGTATCTCGCGTGGACGTCGTACGCCTACCGCATCGCCACTTCCAACGCAGCGTCCGCGACGATGGGCTCGGACGAGTTCGTCCGCGTCGACGCCTACATCCAGCTCAATCTGGAGAAGGGGCGTCTCATCGATCAGTCGCTGACGTCGATCGCCTTCGGGAAGCCCAGCGTGCAGGCCACGGAGACACTCGTACCCACCAAGGAGAAGTGGACCTATCGCTACGTGTCGATCAAGTCACCGGGCGGCGAGACGCTCGCCGGCCCCTACACCGCGAGCTATGACGCGACGTACACGGTGACGAAGTCGTCCAAGGGCTGGGTCGTCGCCTCCGTCGTCGCGAAAGCCCACGGTACCGTCAAGTGATCCGCAAGGCCCTGCATCGCGTCGCGGCTGTCCTCGGGTCCGCGAGGTTCGCGCTCGGGCTGATCCTGTTCGCGGTGGCATGGTCGATCGTCGCCACGATGGTGCCCCAGACGGACGCTTCAGCGCAGCAGGCCGCGACGTGGGCGGTGGCCCACCCTGGGCTGGAGGCGGCCGTCCGGCTGCTGGGGCTCCACGCGGCGTTCACCGCGCCGGTGTTCATCGTTTGCGTGCTGGCACTCGGCGTCTCGACCGCCGTCTGCGCGTGGCGTCGGACCCGGGTCGCGATGGCTCGAGCGCGCACGTTGCGGCGCGCCTCTCACACCGATCGAGACGGGCTGGTCGAGAGTACGCCGCTCCGGATAGCGTGCGATCCGGCGATGAGCGAGCCGCAGGTCCTGTCCGCCGCCGCCGCGGCCCTCGACGAGCTCGGGATCAGGACGGAGCGGCGCGGCGACCTCATCGCGTCCGTGTCGTCTCCGTGGACGGTCTGGGGGAGCGTTCTGTTCCACTGGGCGCTCGTCGCGCTCGCGCTCGTCGTGCTGCTCGGTGGCCTGCAACGGTCGAGCGGGCTCATGGGCGTGGCCGTCGGCCAGACGAAAGCCGACGCTCCGGCGTCGTACGGCGTGTTGCAGGGTGCGCCGCTGCGAGACTGGAACTCGATCCGTCGGAGCTTCCGCGTCGACTCCTTCGTGTTGGACTACCGGCTCGGGGGCGTCGACTACGGGCCCACCCCGATCGTGTCGGTGCTCGACGCCCAGGGTCGCGCCGTCAAGACGCAGCGCGTGTACCCCAACGACCCCTTGCAGCTGGGATCGCTCACCATACACACGTCCGCGTTCGGCCTCGCGGCCGTCCTCTCGCAGGTGACCACGTCCGGCGCTCAGCTGGGTACCGGCGTGCAGCTCATCGACTTCTCGCAGACCTCGCCGGGAGGGACGACCTCCGCGGGCTATCTGGTCATCTCGGACGCGTCCGGCCACCCGGAGCTGAAGGTCTCGACGACGGTGCCGTTGAGCCGCGCCGGGGGCCAGTACGCCGAGTCCTTGCCCGCCACGCCGACGGCACGTCTCACCGTCACCACATTGGACGGCCGGCCGGTCAGCGACACGGTCGTCCGCCCCGGCGAGGAAGTGCGGTTGCCGGTCGGCGGCGCGCTCCGGTTGACCGCCGTCACCTGGTACGCGAGGCTGTCGGTCGTCGACGACGGGACGATACCGCTCCTCTACGTGGTGCTCGCGGTCGGGATGGCAGGTCTCGTGCTGACCGTCTTCGCACGGCAGCAGCTGCTGCTGGTCGCGGCGGTCGGAGGACGTGACGGAGGTCGCGACCTCGCCGTCGACGCTCGGCTGTGGCGGAACGCCGTAACGACGCGCGACGAGGTCGTCCGAGCGTTGAGCGCGGCGGTGGGCGCCGCCCAGACGCGCGAAGGAGCCGGCATGGACGCGCCATGTGAAGAGGAAGAGGACGAGTCGTGACCTTCGAGATCGTGCTCATGTGGGCCGCGCTCACGTTCTTCGTGGCCGCGACGGTGATGTTCGTCGTCGGCGTGATCTTCTCGAAGGAGAAGGTGACCCGCGCGGCGGTCGTGGCCTCGGCCATCGGCCTCGTTCCGCAGCTCGCCGCGATAGCGGTGCGGTGGGCCCGGGTCGGGCACGGCCCGTACATCGGCTACTACGAGGTGGCCAACGCTCTGACGCTCTTCGTCGTCGTCTTCTTCGTCGCGATCGCGTGGCGCAATCGCCGGCTGAGCGCCGCGGGCATCGGCATCATGCCCGTCGCGGTCCTGCTCCTCGGGGGCGCCATGCTGGCGCCGAAGAGCGGCCTGCCACTCACGGGCACGCTCGCGAGCTACTGGCTCTTCGTGCACGTGACCTTCGCCAACCTGTCGTTCGCGGCCTTCGCCGCGTCCTTCGGGCTGGCGATCGTCTATGTCATCAGGGAGCGGTCGCGCGGGAAGTGGACGAAGCGCCTCGAGCGGCTGCCCGCCCAGTCCGTCGTCGACAACCTGACGTCGCGGTTCGCACTCGCCGGCTTCCTCTTCTGGGGCATCATGATCGTCTCGGGCGCGATCTGGGCGAATCAGGCCTGGGGACGCTACTGGAGCTGGGACCCCATCGAGACGTGGAGCCTGGTCGTGTGGCTCGTGTACGCGGTGTACCTGCACCTCCGGTTCACGCTCCACTGGCGGGGGCAGCGGCTCGCGTGGTACGCCATCATCGCCATGCCGATCGCGCTGTTCTGCCTGCTCGGCATCCCGATCGTGTTCCACTCGCTCCACGGTGGCTACATCGGCGGCAGCGGGTGAGGAGGTAGACGATGCTCGGCTTCCTGATCATCCTCAACAACTACCTGCACGACGTCGCCACCGGACTGCTGCTGTCGAGCGCCGTCATCCTGTTCGTGCTGGCGAGGCAGGCGGGGCGGGGCAGCGTCGGCGACCGCCACGCGTTCGCGCGGGCGTACAGGACGCTCACGAGGTTCGCGTGGGGCGCGCTGGCGTGGATCATCCTCGGCGGCATCCCGCGGACGATCTTCTTCTACCAGTACGAATTCATCCCGGCGGCGCAGAAGAACATCGTGCCCGACCTCATCCTCAAGCACGTGTTGCTCGTGACGGCGGTCGTCGTCGGCGGGATCCTGTGGGTGCGTCTGGGGAAGCGGGTGCGGCGTTGGGCCTCGGAGGCCGAGCCCCAGTAGCTCCGAGCACCGGCGGCGCACCGGTGCCTCACCCCGCCTGCTTCGAGCCCTTCATCATGTCGACGACCTTCTTCGGCATCTGCGACATCGCCGAGACGCCCAGGCCGAGGAAGTCGAAGTGCTCCCCGTAGTCCTTCATCATCTGCTTCATCGCAGAGAGCATGTACCGGCGTTTGAAGCCGTCGGGCAGCGATAGGATCTCGGTCATCTTGTTCGCGTAGAAGGTCATGTAGCAGCGGCCGAGCGCGATCATGACCTCGTCGAGGTTCATCGCGTACGGCTCGATGATCGGCGTCACCAGGTTGTACTGGGAGTAGTCGAAGATGCGGATCCGGTCGTGCATCTCCTCCCACAAGGGCGTGAACGGCATCGGGGTGATGACCGGGAAGACCGCGATATCCGGGTTGAGCCGCATCGCCTCGGCCGCCGTCGCCTTGATCGTGTCCCACGTCTCGTTGGGGAAGCCGATCATGAACGACGCCTCGATCATGATGTCGTGAGCCTTGAGCAGGTCCACGGCCTGCTTGTTCTGGTCCGTGGTCGTGCCCTTGTTGAGGCTGCTGAGCTGGTCGTCGGTGCTCGTCTCGGCGCCGAGGTACACGTGGATGATGCCCGCCTCGTGGTACTTCGGGAGGATGTCCTCGTCGCGGATGATGTCCTCGACGCGGGTCTCGATGAGGAAGCGCACCGGCAGCTGGGCCTCGATGAGCAGGTCGAGGATCCGCTCCCAGCGAGAGCGGTCGCGCGTGGGGTAGGCGTCGATCATCGTGATGAACTCGACGTCGTACGTCTCGACGAGATGGCGGATCTCGTCGACCACCGAGCGCGGGTCGCGCCCGCGCCACTGCCCTCGCCAGAAGAGCCGCTGGCTGCAGAACGAACAGCCCATCATGCACCCGCGCGACGTGAGCACGGAGGCCATCCGGCCCCACGGTTCCACGTTGTAGTGGTAGTCCTCCCAGTCGAGCAGATGCCACGCGGGCTTCAGCACGTCGAGATCGCCGATATGGGGGCGCTGCGGCGTGACGACGACCTCTCCACCGCGCAGGAACGCGACGCCCTTGACGGTGTCGGCCGCGCCTCCGGCAGCGAGTGTGTCCATGAGTTCGACGACCGTCATCTCCGGCTCGCCTCGGACCACGTAGTCCGCCGTGCTCTTCGTATCGCGCAGGATCTCGTCGTACATGAAGGTCGGATGCGGCCCGCCGATCATCGTCACGATGCTCGGGTCGACCTTCTTGGCGACAGTGAGCGCCTCGAGGGCGGCGGGCACGGTGGCGGTGCTGATCGCCCCGGTGACGGGCAGGTAGTCGAGGCTCATCACGAAGTCGGGGCGGAACTCCTCGACCGTGCGGCGGATGTCCTCGAACGAGCCCTTCTTGTTCATGGCGTCGAAGATCTTCGCCTCATGCCCGGCTTGGAGCGCCGCGCCCGCGATGTAGGTCAGTTGCAGCGGCGGCCAGTTGCCGATGGTCTGCACGCCCCAGCACGTGTAGGGCGGCGTCACGCACAGGATCTTGCTCATGGGGACAGGCCTCCAAGGGGAGCGGACGAGCGACCACGTCTCAACCTTACCACCGCGCGGCGAACATGGCGGCGACCGGGCGTGGAGTGGGCCGACGGTGCCGCCCACACAGAGCAAATCCGCGGCCGAGAAGCTCGCCGGCGTGCCGGCACCTGCTGGAAGGATGGCGGAGCGCGTGGACGGCCCGACCGCTCGTCTTCCGACGGATGGCGCGGGCTGTCGGGTGCGGCGCGGGTACAGCAAGCGTCGGCACGCTGTACCGCGTGCCTGTGAGGCGACCGGAAGGAGAGTGAAGAGCATGACAGGTTGGAGAAGAGGAGCGCTCGGCGTCGTCGTCCTCGTGGTGGCTCTCATGCTCGCCGCGCCGTCATCGGCGTTGGCGAGGGGACGCGATCGCGACAGGCCCATAGGCCGCGTGTACGTCGAGACGAACGAGACGACGAACGCGATCGCGGTGTTCATGCGCTGGCCGAGAGGCCAGTTGTCGTCGGTCGCCACGGTCCCGACGGGTGGCAGCGGCACGGGCGCCGGGCTGGGCTCACAAGGGGCGCTCGCCCGCAGCGCGGACGGCCGCTGGCTGTTCGCCGTCAACGCCGGGAGCAACGACGTCTCGGTGTTCGCCGTCAGCCGCTGGGGTCTGCGACTCGTCGACCAGGTCTCGTCCGAAGGCACGAAGCCCGTCAGTGTGGCCACATGGGGACGCTGGGTCTACGTGCTCAACGACGGTGGCAGCGGCGACATCGCCGGCTTCCATCTCAGCCGCCGAGGCCTGCTCACGTTCGTCAGCGGTTCGATCCAGCCGTTGAGCAACGCCGGCACGGGGGCCGCCCCGACGGCGCAGCAGATCGGCATCGAGCCGGGCGGTCGCGTGGCCGTCGTGACCGAGCAGTCCACCGACATGATCGACCTGTACGCGCTGACCGGCGGGGTCGCGGGTCCGCCGACCGTGGTCGGCTCGAACGGCGGCGGGCCGTACGGTTTCGACTTCGCGCGACGGGGAGCGCTGCTCGTCTCGGAGGCGGCCAGCGGCTCGGTGACCTCGTACAAGGTGACCACGAGCACACTCACGGTGGTCAGCCCGTCGGTGACGGACTCCGGCACGGCGCCGTGCTGGGTGCGCGTGTCGCCCGACGGACGCTATGCCTACGTGTCCGACGCCCACAGCAACGACGTCTCGATCTACCGCGTCAGGCGCGACGGGAGCGTCAGCGTGTCCGCTCCGGCCGCGGTGACGGTCGCGACGCCGCTCGACATCGACCTTCCGCATGACGGCAGGTTCGTCTACGTCCTGTCGGCCGGATCCGGGAGCGTGGCCGCCTTCCGCGTGGGCCACGGTGGGTCGTTGCACGCGATCGGCTCGTTCGGCGCTCTTCCCGCCAGCGCTGCCGGGCTCATCGCCTGGTGACGGTCGCGGACGGGGGTGCCAAAGGGGCCCCGGGGCGACCGCTCCGGGGCCCCTGCACGCCGTTCCGCGTGGCCGCGGTGTGATGGCCTGGGCGCCGACGCCCCTGGCCTTGCGGTATAGTGTGTGTCCGCGCGCGGGCGTGGCGGAACTGGCAGACGCGCCGGGTTTAGGTCCCGGTGAGGCGACTCGTGGAGGTTCGACCCCTCTCGCCCGCACCACTCATCAAGCAGCAGGACGCCTCGTCCGGTCTTTCACCCGCGGGGCGTCTTCGGCGTCACGCCGATGATCCCGGGAGGAACCAGGTTGAAGAGCAGCGTCGACAAGCTCGAAGACAACCGCGTGCGGTTGACGGTGTCTGTCACCGCCACCGAAGCGGATGAGGCGGTCGCGGAGGCGTACGCGCGCACCGCTCGCAAACTGAAGATCCCGGGATTCCGGCCCGGCAAGGCGCCGCGGCCGATCATCGACCGGCACGTGGGCCGCGACGCGGTGCTCGCCGACGCACTCGAACAGCTGATCGAGGCGACGTATCCGAGGGCGCTCGACGAGCTGCGTCTGCGTCCGATCTCACGGCCCGACACCGGAGAGCTCGACCTCCTCGAGGAGGGTTCGGACTACACCTACCACGCGGAGGTCGACGTCCGTCCCGAGCTGACGCTGTCGTCCACGGACGGGCTCAAGGCCCTCGTGCCGCCGTCACGGACCACCGACGAGGAGATCGACGCGCAGATCGAGTACCTGCGGGACCGCTTCGCGACACTCGGGGTCGTCGAGGACCGGGGCGTCGCGGAGGGGGACTACGTCCTGCTCTCGTTCACGGGCACGGTGGACGGGGAGCTGGCCGACGACCTCAGCGTCGACAAGTACCTGTACGAGATGGGCCGCGGCATCATGCCGCCCGAGTTCGACGCCGCACTCATCGGTGCGAAGCCCGGCGAGAAGGTGAGCGTGTCCTTCACGGTGCCGGATTCCGCGTCGAATCCCGCGTACGTCGGCAAGACCGCCTCGTTCGACATCGACGTTCACGAGGTCAAGGCGAAGTTCCTGCCGACGCCGGATGACGAGTTCGCGGCCAGCGTGGGCGGATTCGACACGGTCGCGGAACTGCGCGAGGACATCAGGACGAAGCTCGACGAGAACAAGGCGGCCGCGCACGATCGGCTCGTCGAGCGCGAGGCGGTGGCCGACCTCGTGACGCGTCTCGAGGGCGAGGTCCCGGCCGAGCTCGTGTCGAGCCGGGCTGCGTCCATGACGGACGACTTCTTCGATTCGCTGAAGGAGCGCGGGCTCACGATGCCGGAGTACACCGACGCCACGGGCGTGACGACGGAGCAGATCCAGGCCGACATCGCGCGGGAGGCCGAGGCACGCGTCCGCGACGAGCTCGCCCTGGAGGCGTTGTTCCGTGCCGTCGGGCTCGAGTATCGCGACGACGAGCTCGAGGCGGAGATCGTGAAGCTCGCGACGGAAGAGAAGGTGGCGCCGGAACAGATGCGCGACCGTCTCGTCTCGTCCGGAGTGATGGCGTTGCTCCGCGAGCGCCTTCAGCAACGGGCGGCGCTGCGGTGGCTCATGGAGCACGTCGAGATCGTCGAGCGCGCTCCGGACGGGGCAGGCGCCGAGGCCGAGACGGCTGCGACACCGGCGACGTCCACGCGGAAGAAGCCGGCATCCGCCGCGAAGAAGCCGGCATCCGCCGCGAAGAAGGCGGCACCGGCCGCCGGGGCGGCGACGAAGAAGGGTACCTCCACAAAGAAGCCTGCCACCAAGAAGGCCGGCGGAGCGAAGGAGGGGTAGGACGAAGATGATCCCGGATGCGAAGGCTCTCGTGCCGATCGTCGTCGAGCAGACCAGCCGCGGCGAGCGCAGCTTCGACATCTACTCGCGCCTGCTCAACGAGCGGATCGTCTTCCTCGGGCACGAGATCGACGACCAGTCGCCAACCTCGTCATCGCGCAGCTGCTGCACCTCGAGTCGGAGGACCCCGAGAAGGACATCCAGCTCTACATCAACTCGCCGGGCGGCTCGGTGACCTCCGGGCCTCGCGGTCTACGACACGATGCAGTACATCCGCTGCGACGTCGCGACGAGCTGCGTCGGCCAGTGCGCCAGCATGGCGGCCGTGCTGCTCGCCGCCGGCGCTCCGGGCAAGCGCTTCGCGCTGCCCAACAGCCGCGATCCTCATCCACCAGCCGTGGGGCGGCACGCAGGGCCAGGTCACCGACATCGAGATCCAGGCCAAGGAGATGCTCCGGATGCGCGACGAGCCTCGACGACGATCCTCGCCAAGCACACCGGCCAGCCCGTGGAGAAGATCCACGCCGACACCGAGCGCGACAACATCATGACCGCCGAGGAGGCCAAGGCGTACGGCCTCGTGGACGCGGTCTTCGCGCACCGCGACAAGACGTAGGGGACGGAGCAGCGAGCCTGAATGACCGGCACTCCGGAAGGGCCCGAGCACCTCACCTGCTCGTTCTGCGGCAAGCCGCAGCGGCAGGTCCGCAAGCTCATCGCGGGCCCGGGCGTCTACATCTGCGACGAGTGCATCGAGCTGTGCAACGAGATCGTCGACGAGGAGCTCGAGGAGGAGCGCCGGACTCGAGCCTGTGCTCCGGCGAGCTGCCCACGCCGCGCGAGATCTACGACGTCGCTCGACGACTACGTGGTGGGCCAGGACCAGCGCGAAGAAGGTCCTCTCGGTCGCGGTCTACAACCACTACAAGCGCATCCGCGAGCAGCGCCGAGCGAGACCGACGACGAGGTCGAGCTCGCCAAGAGCAACATCCTGCTGCTCGGCCCGACGGGCTGCGGCAAGACGCTGCTCGCGCAGACGCTCGCGCGCATCCTGAAGGTGCCGTTCGCGATCGCCGACGCCACGTCGCTCACCGAGGCCGGCTACGTCGGCGAGGACGTCGAGAACATCCTGCTCAAGATCATCACGGCCGCCGACTTCGACGTGACGCGCGCCGAGGTCGGCATCATCTACATCGACGAGATCGACAAGGTCGCCCGCAAGGCCGAGAACCTCTCGATCACGCGCGACGTGTCCGGGCGAGGGCGTGCAGCAGGCGCTGCTCAAGATCCTCGAGGGCACCGAGGCGCACGTGCCGCCGCAGGGCGGGCGCAAGCACCCGCAGCAGGAGCTCATCAAGATCGACACCACGAACATCCTGTTCATCCTCGGCGGCGCGTTCGTCGGGCTCGAGAAGATCGTCGCCGACCGCGTCGGCAAGAAGGGCGTCGGCTTCGGCGCCGACCTCACCGACGCAACGAAGCACGAGACCGGCGTCCTGCTCGGCGCAGGTGCTGCCCGAGGACCTGCACAAGTTCGGCATGATCCCGGAGTTCGTCGGGCGCCTGCCCGTGGTCGCGCACGTCGAGGAGCTCACCGAGGACGACCTGGTGCGCATCCTCACCGAGCCGAAGAACGCGCTCGTCAAGCAGTACCAGCGCCTCTTCGCGCTCGAGGACGTGCAGCTCGACGTTCACGGACGGCGCGCTGCGCGCGATCGCGCAGCAGGCGATCACGCACGGCACCGGCGCGCGCGGGCTGCGCGTCGATCATGGAGCGGCTGCTGCTCGACCTCATGTACGACCTGCCCGGCCGCACCGACGTCGAGCGAGGTCGTCATCACCGAGCAGGCCGTGCGCGACGGCGCCGAGCCGACGCTCGTGTCGCGAGGCGGGCGGCGAGGCGGCGGCCGGAGCGTGACGCGGCTCGCGCGGTCGCCCGGCGCCGCGATGGCCGTTCGCATCGACATCGGCGTGCCGACCTCGCTCTGAAGGCGGCCGAATCGTGCCGTTCTGCTCGTAGAATCAGGCTGGTCCGATGCGCTTGCACGACGCCAGCCCTCCGAGCGATAAGGTGCGAGCGTACCGAACGAGCTGCCCAAGGCGTACGACCCCAAGGCCGTCGAAGGGCCGATCTTCACCTCGTGGCAGCAGGGCGGCTACTTCGGGCGCCGTGCCCGAGGACGCGTCGGTCGAGCCGTTCGTGGTCGTCATCCCGCCGCCGAACGTCACCGGCTCGCTCCACATGGGGCACGCGCTCAACAACACGATCCAGGACGTCGTCATCCGGCGCTCGCGCATGACCGGCCGCCCGACGCGGTGGGTGCGTCGGCACCGACCACGCCGGCATCGCCACGCAGAACAAGGTCGAGCAGAAGCTCGCGAAGGAAGGGCTATCGCGCTACGACGTCGGGCGCGAGGCGTTCGTCGAGGCTGTGCTGGGAGTGGCGCAGCGAGTACGGCGGCACGATCATCAACCAGCTCAAGGCGATGGGCTGCTCCTGCGACTACGACGACGAGCGCTTCACGATGGACCCCGGCTACCAGCGAAGGCCGTGCGCAAGCGCGTCTTCGTCGACTGGTTCGACGAGGGCCTCATCTACCGCGGCAAGCGCATCATCAACTGGTGCCCGCGCTGCTCGACCGCGCTCTCCGACATCGAGGTCGAGCACGAGGACGTCGACAGCCACCTGTGGTACTTCCGCTACCCGCTGAAGGAGCCGGTCGGCGGCGTCGACTCAGGTCGTGGTCGCCACCACGCGCCCCGAGACGATGCTCGGCGACACGTGCGTCGCCGTGAACCCGGACGACGAGCGCTACACGGCGCTGGTCGGCGCGACCGTCGTGCTGCCGCTGCTCGGACCGCGAGATCCCGGTCGTCGCCGACGAGTACGTCGACCCGGCGTTCGGCACCGGCGCGGTGAAGGTCACGCCGGCGCACGACCCGAACGACTTCGAGATCGGCGAGCGGCACGGCTGCGCGAAGATCAACGTGCTCGACCGCCGACGCGACCGATCACGGCCGAGGGCGGCCCGTACGCCGGCCTCGACCGCTACGAGGCGCGCGAGCGCGTGCGTCGCCGACCTGGAAGCGGCCGGCGCTGCTCGTCAAGATCGAGGAGCACGACGCACGCGGTCGGGCACTGCTACCGCTGCCACACCGTGGTGGAGCCGTGGCTCTCCGACCAGTGGTTCGTCGACATGAAGCCGCTCGCCGCGCCGGCCATCGAGGCGGTGCGCGACGGGCAGCGTCACGCTTCTACCCGAAGCGCTGGGAGAACGTGTACTTCCACTGGATGGAGAACATCCGCGACTGGTGCGTGTCGCGCCAGCTGTGGTGGGGGCACCGGATCCCGGTCTTCTACTGCGACGCCTGCGGCGACGATGCACGTCGAGCGATGGAGGACCTGACGACGTGCCCCGAGTGCGGCGGCGCGCGTGCGCCAGGACCCCGACGTGCTCGACACGTGGTTCTCCTCGGCGCTGTGGCCGTTCGCCACGCTCGGCTGGCCGGAGCAGACGCCGGAGCTCGACGTACTTCTATCCGACGACGATGCTCTCCACCGCGCGCGACATCCTCTTCCTGTGGGTCGCGCGCATGATCATGAGCGGCATCCACTTCCTGCGGCGAGGTCCCGTTCCGCGACGTCATCATCCACCCCACGGTCTTCAACGCCGAGGGCAGGCGGATGAGCAAGTCGCTCGGCACCGGCGTCGACCCGCTCGACCTCATGGAGCAGCTACGGCGCCGACGGCATGCGCTTCGGCCTGATGCTGCAGGTCACCGGCAACCAGGACATCAAGTTCGCCGAGGAGAAGCTGCTCTCCAGCCGCAACTTCGCGAACAAGATCTGGAACGCGAGCCGCTTCGTGCTCATGAACCTCGACGGCTACGAGCCGGGCGACGCCGAGCGCCGACACCGTCGGCCGACGCGTGGATCCTCTCGCGCCTGGCCGATCTGGCCGCGCGCGTCGACGAGGGCATCCTCACCTACGAGTTCGGCGAGACCGCCCGCGCGCTGTACGACTTCTTCTGGAGCGAGTTCTGCGACTGGTACATCGAGCTTGCCAAGGGTCGGCTGGCGGAAGGCGGCGAGGCAGCGCCTCGCCGTGCAGCGCAACCTCGTGTTCGTGCTCGACCGGGCGCTGCGGCTGCTGCATCCGATGATGCCGTTCGTGACCGAGGAGATCTGGCGCCGCCTGCCGCTCGCGCGAAGCCGACGACCGCGCCGTCGCTCATGGTCGCGGCGTGGCCGGAGCCCGGCTCGCTCGCGCGATTCCACGGCGACGAGGGCGCCGGGAGAGCAGGTCGATCGCGCGGTGCAGGAGGTCGTGATCGGCCGTGCGCGGCGTGCGCGCGCGCTACCAGTGTCGCACCGCGCGCGGCGGTCGACGTCGTCGTCAAGGCCGCCGCGCGGCTCGCGCGGCCTGATCGAGGCCGAGGCCGGCATCTCGTCCGCTCCCTGGCCGGGATCGGACGCTCTCGTCGTCGACGCGACCGCCGAGAAGCCCGCGCACTCGGCCGTCGCCGTCGCGGGCGGCTGCGAGCTGTTCGTGCCGCTCGAGGGGCTCGTCGACTTCGAGCGCGAGCGCGAGCCGGCGTCGACAAGGAGCTCGGCGCGGCCCGTCTCGAGCTCGAGCGGCTCGACGACGAAGCTCGTCCAACGAGGGTTTCCTCGCGAAGGCCGCTCCCGAGATCGTCGAGAAGGACCGGGCGCGCGCGGCCGAGCTGTCCGACGCCGTGCGGACGCTCGAGGGGCAGGCTCGCCGAGCTTTCCGACTGAGCAGGAGGCAGGGGCATGCGCTACGCGGACGCGCTAGCTGCGCTCGAAAGCGCGCTGCGCTTCGGCCTCAACCCGTCGCTGGACGGCATCCGAGCTGCTCACCGAAGCGCTCGGACCGCCCGCAGGACGCCTTCGCTGTCGTGCAGGTGACCGGCACGAACGGCAAGTCGTCCGTGACGCGTCTGATCGAGTCGATCCTCTGCGCCGAGGGCGTGAACGACCGGCGCGTACACGCTCGCCGCACCTCGAGTCGTACACCGAGCGGATCGAGATCGGCGGCGTGCCCGTGAGCGAGGAGGAGTTCGCGCTCGCCATGCGGGCCGCTCTCGGCGCCGCAGAGACGGCGCGCACCGCGGCCGGGGGCGCCGCCGCCGCGGACCGCTCGGCGCCCCGGCGAGCTTCACGGAGTTCGAGCTGCTCACCGCCGCCGCGCTCTGGCTCTTCCGCGAGCGCGGTGTCGACGTCGCGGTGCTCGAGGTCGGCATGGGCGGCCGATGGGATGCGACGAGCGTGGCGGACCCGGCGGTCGCGGTCGTCACCGGCGTCGGCCTCGACCACACGGAACGCCTCGGGGACACGGTCGAGGAGATCGCGGCCGACAAGGCGCGATCATCAAGCCGGGGTCGAGCGTCGGTGCTCGGTCCGGGGACGATGGCGACCGCCGGCGATCTTCCTGGAGCGCGCGCATGCGGTTCGATCTGCATCCGCGGTTCGTCGCGCACGGCAGCGGGCGGTCTCCGGTGAGCGACGACCTGACGGTGCGCTTCGACATCGTCGAGCGCCCGTCCGCGCCCGGCGGCACGCTCGTTCTCGACGTGCGCGGCCTGCATGGCGCTACCGCGGGCTTCGCGTGGTGCGCGCCGTCGCTACCAGGCGCCGAACGTCGCGACGGCTCTGGCCGCGGCCGAGTGCGCGCTCGGCCGCGGAGCTGCGCGCCGACCGGTCTGCGCGACGCGCTCGCGGGCATGACCGTTCCCCGGGCGCTTCGAGCTGGTGCGGGCCGATCCGCCGATCGTGCTCGGACGGTGCGCACAACCCGCAGGCCGCCGCTGTGCTCGCCGCCGCGATCGACGAGGCGTGGCCCGACGCGGCGCGACGCCCGACGTGCGTGCTCGGCGTCCTGCGGACAAGGACGCGCGCGGGCATCGTGGACGAGCTCGCGCGCGTGGTCGGCCGCTTCGCGCGTGACCCAGCCGGACACCCCGCGCGCGATGCCGGCGGCCGGATCTGGCGACGCTCGTCCGCGAACGGACCGGGATCGCGGTGGAGCTGGCGCCGTCGCTGCGCGACGCCATCGACGCCGTCCGCGTCCGTGGGGCGTCAGCGGCGTGATCGTCACGGGGAGCCTCTACACCGCGGGGCAGGCGCGGGAGATCCTCGTGGGGCGCTGACGCCCGTCGAGGACCCGCCGTGTTCTCGGTGACGGGCGGTCACGGGCTGTATCCGAGACCGCAGGTTGGGTACCGTGTCTGCTAGAATCCGGGCGTCGCGTGCCCGGATGCGTCACGGTGTCCGCTCGGACAAAGGGGAGAGATGTCAGGTATCTTCACGCCGATCACGAGCAGCCCCTACTTCCAGCTCGCCACGAAGCTCGGATCTGATCTTCATCGTCGTGTTCTGGCTCGCGCTCGTCTTCTGGATGTGGCGGGACGCCGAGCGCCGCGGCGCCATGCCGTGGTTCTGGGCGCTCGTCGGGTTGGTCTTCTCGGTCGCGGGCTGGGCTGTCTACATGGTGCTCACGTCCGCCCGAGACGACGACGACGTGCAGCGAGCGCGAGCTCGAGATCCGCGCCCGCGAGGCCGAGCTCCAGCGCACGGTGCGCAGTCTGCCCGAACTGCTTCAAGCCGGTCGAGCCGGACTTCCTGCATCTGCCCGTACTGCATGAAGAAGCTCAAGAAGCCCTGCGCGAACTGCGGCAGGCCGATCAAGCTGCACTGGTCGGTCTGCCCGTACTGCAAGACGAAGCAGACGCTCGCCGACCCGGCGGTGGAACTCGAAGCGCCCGAGAGGCGTCACCCCGCCTCGGAGGTCATCCCCGAGTCGTAGAGCCGTCGTCCGCGTTGCGGCGACACCGACGCTGTAACCTCGTCACCGAAGGAGCGCGTCGTGCCCGACATCACCGTGCAGTCTGCCCGACGGCAGCGCGAAGTCCGTGCCGAAGGGTGCGACCGTGCTCGGATGTCGCCGCGTCGATCGGCCCGCGGCTGGCGCGGCGCGGCCATCGCCGGGCAGGTCGACGGCGATGCTGGTCGATCTGACCGCGCGTGGTCCCGGACGGCGCGACGCGTCGAGATCGTCACGGACGAGCAGCGCTGAGGCGCTCGAGATACTGCGCCATTCGACCGCTCACGTCATGGCCGAGGCGGTCAAGGAGCTCTTCCCGACGGCGAGTTCGGGATCGGCCCGGCCATCGAGGACGGCTTCTACTACGACTTCGGCGTCGAGCGGCCCTTCACGCCCGAAGACCTCGCCGCCATCGAGGAGCGCATGCGCGAGATCGTCGCCGAGGCGCTGCCGTTCGAGCGCGCGGAGCTCGACCGTCTCGAGGCGCTGGACGTCTTCGAGGGCCAGCCGCTCAAGCAGGAGCTCATCGCAGGCCTGCCCGAGGGCGAGACGATCTCGATCTACACGGCAGGGCGACTTCACCGACCTGTGCCGCGGGCCCGCACGTGCCCGACACCGGCCGCATCGGCGCGTTCAAGCTGCACCAAGATCGCCGGCGCCTACTGGCGCGGCGACTCGCACGCGGCCGATGCTGCAGCGCATCTACGGCACCGCGTGGTTCTCGACAGAAGGACCTCGACGCCTACCTCACGCGGATCGAGGAGGCCGAGAAGCGCGACCACCGCAAGCTCGGCAAGGAGCTCGACCTGTTCAGCTTCCACGAGATCGCCGGCGCGGGCCTGCCGCTCTACCACCCGAAGGGCGCGCGCGTGCTGCGCCTCATGCAGGACTGGCTGCGCGGCGTGCTCTACGAGCGCGGCTACGTCGAGGTCGATCACGCCGCACATCTACAAGACCGACGTCTGGAAGATCTCGGGCACTACGACTTCTACGGCGAGAACATGTACTTCTTCAACATCGACGAGGGCGACGGGCGCGTCAACGAGTACGCCGTCAAGCCGATGAACTGCCCGGGGCACGTCATGATCTTCGACAACGACGTGCGCAGCTACCGCGACCTGCCGATGCGCATCTCGGAGTTCGGCACGGTGTACCGCCACGAGATGTCGGGCGTCGTGCACGGGCTCATGCGCGCCCGCGGCTTCACGCAGGACGACGCGCACATCTTCTGCACCGCCGAGCAGGTGCACGACGAGGTCATCGGCATGCTCGACCTCGTCGACTACGTGATGGGCGTCTTCGGCTTCGAGTACTCGGCCGAGGTCTCCACGCGCCCGGAGACAGTCCATCGGCGACGACGACATGCTGGGAGCTCGCGACCGACGCGCTCATCGAGACGCTCGAGGAGCGCGGCATCGCCGTACGAGATCAACGAGGGCGACGGCGCGTTCTACGGCCCCAAGATCGACATCAAGCTCAAGGACGCGATCGGCCGCACGTGGCAGTGCTCGACCATCCAGGTCGACTTCAACTTCCCGGCGCGTTTCGGCCTCACGTACCGCACCGCCGAGAACACCGAGGCGCATGCCGTTCATGCTGCACCGCACGATCCTCGGCAGCATGGAGCGCTTCTTCGGCATCCTCATCGAGCACTACGCCGGCGCCTTCCCGTGCTGGCTCGCGCCGGTGCAGGCGGTCGTCATCCCGATCTCCGACCGCCACCTCGACTACGCGACGAGGTGCGAGCGAAGCTCTAGGCCGCGGGCGTTCGCGTCGAGGTCTACGCCGACGAACGAGCCGATGCGCATCAAGATCGCCAAGGCGCAGCAGCAGAAGGTGCCGTTCATGCTCGTCGTGGGCGATCGCGAAGCCGCGGAGGGCAGCGTCGGCGTGCGGGACCGGACCGAGGGCGACATCGGCTCACGCACGCTCGACGAGCTGGTCGCACTCGTCCACGAGGACGACCCCACGTCCTGACGGGCGTCCGCGGGCCGCCGTTCTCGAAACAGTCCAAGTCCCATCTATTGCTTCTCCTCGCGCGGTGGTAACCTCGGCGGCATGGCTGAAACAGGCGCCGGCTGCCGGGTCCGGGCCGCGCCGCCATCATGGTGTCCCAGTGCGTCGCTCGCGCGTGGATGTGCCGGGCACCTGCGTTCTCTCTGTGGATGGGCGGGAAGGAGAGTCATGGCGATCGTCGGGGACGCCGCCTCGATCCTGGGGTTCGCGGCATTCATGGGCTTCTGCTGGCTGTACGCCCTGCTGGCCGATCGGATGGTGTCGCATCGATGAGCGCTCAGGACATCATCGTCGGTCTCGTCGCCGTCGGCGTGCTGCTCTACCTGTTCTGGGCGCTCATCAACCCAGAGACGCCTGTAGGAGGCTCGCCGATGCCAATCATCGACTTCGTTCAGATGGTGCTTCTTCGTCGCGGTCGTCGTCGCGCTGGCGAAGCCCATCGGGGCTGTACATGTACAAGGTCTTCACCGGCGAGAAGCACGTTCCTCCCGCCCGTGCTCGGCCCCGTCGAGCGTGGCATCTATCGTCTGGCCGGGGTCGACCCGGAAGGCGAGATGACGTGGGTCGCCTACGCGGTGCGCCGTGCTCGTGTTCACCGGCGTGTGCATCCTGGTGCTCTACGTGCTGCTGCGGCTGCAGGGGTTCCTGCCGCTGAACCCGGCTCACGCGCCGGGCATGCCGCCCGATGCTCGCGTTCAACACCGCCGTCTCGTTCGTGACGAACACGAACTGGCAGGCCTACGCGGGCGAGACGGGCGTGAGCTACCTCACGCAGATGGTCGGCCTCACCTGGCAGAACTTCGTCTCGGCGGGCGGCCGGCATCGCGATCGCGCTCGCGTTCATCCGCGGGCTGACGCGCAGCGGGCGCAAGGAGATCGGCAACTTCTGGGTCGACCTCACTCGCGCCTGCCTGTACGTGCTGCTGCCGATCTCGCTCGTCCTCGCGTCGCGCTGGTCTCGCAGGGCGTCATCGACGAACTTCAACGCGCCCGCCAAGGTCACGACGCTCCAGGGCGCGACGCAGACGATCGCCATGGGCCCGGTCGCCTCTCAGGAGGCGATCAAGGAGCTCGGCACGAACGGCGGCGGCTTCTTCAACGCGAACTCCGCGCACCCGTTCGAGAACCCGACGCCGCTGACCAACTGCCTCGAGATCGCTCGCCATGCTGCTCATCCCCGCCGGGCTGACGTACATGGTCGGCAAGATGGCCGGCGACACCAAGCAAGGCTGGGTCCTCCTTGCGGCGATGACGATCATCTTCGCCGTCGGTTTGACCGTGGTCGCCGGCTTCGAGCAGGCGGGCAACCCCAACCTCACTCGAGCGGGCGTGACACAGGCGGCCACCGCGGGCAGTCCGGGCGGCAACATGGAAGGCAAGGAGGTCCGCTTCGGCATCGCCGGATCGGCGTTCTGGGTGAACGCGACCACGTCCGCGTCGTGCGGTGCCGTCAACGCCGCCCACGACAGCCTCACGCCGCTCGCCGGCGGGATGGCGATGCTCAACATCGCGCTCGGCGAGATCGTCTTCGGAGGCGTGGGCTCCGGCCTCTACGGCATGCTCATCTTCGCGATCCTCGCGGTGTTCATCGCCGGGCTGATGGTCGGGCGAACACCCGAGTACCTCGGGAAGAAGATCGGCCCGACGGACATGAAGCTCGCGATGCTCGCCGTCCTCGCGCTGGAGGCGGGCATCCTGTGATCGCCGGGGATCGCCGTCGCGCTCCCCTCGGCCGCGAGCGTCGATCCTCAACGCGGGCCCCCACGGCCTCTCCGAGATCCTGTACGCCGCGACGTCGGCCGTCGGCAACAACGGCTCCGCCTTCGCCGGCCTGAGCGGCAACACGGCTGTTCTGGAACGATCGGCCGGGGCATCGGGATGCTCGTCGGGCGCTTCCTCTTCATCGTCCCGGTGCTCGGTATCGCCGGCTCGATGGCGCAGCAAGAAGGTGGCCCCGCCGTCGTCCGGCACGTTCCCGACCGACACGGCCGCTGTTCGTCGGCCTGCTCGTCGGCGTGATCGTCATCGTCGGCGCGCTGACGTTCTTCCCGGCCTACGCGCTCGGTCCCATCCTCGAGCAGTTGCTTCATGCACGCCGGGCGGCTCTTCTAGGGGGCCGTAGATGTCAGACGACCAACCTCACCGAACGCGCGCGAGACCAAGGACCGGCAAGCCCAGCAGAAGCGGCACGTTCGACCCGGCCGCTCGTCGTGCAGGGCGATCGTCGACGCGCTCGTCAAGCTCGATCCGCGCACGCTGTACCGCAATCCCGGTCATGTTCGTCGTCGAGATCGGCAGCGTCATCACGACCGTCTACGCGATCGGAGCGGCTGGCCGGACGACACGAAGGACCTCGCGTTCTTCGTCGCGATCGCGCTGTGGCTGTGGTTCACGGTCCTGTTCGCGAACTTCGCCGAGGCGATGGCCGAAGGGCGCGGCAAGGCCCAGGCCGACGCGCTGCGCAGCGATGAAGACCGACACGACGGCCAACCTGCTCGACGCCGACGGCGTCGACCAAGGTCGTGCCGGCCTCACGAGCTGCGCAAAGGCGACACCGTCGTCGTGGCCGCCGGCGAGATCATCCCGGGCGACGGCGACGTCATCGAAGGGCATCGCGTCGGTCGACGAGTCGGCGATCACCGGCGAGTCCGCGCCGGTCATCCGCGAGAGCGGCGGCGACCGCAGCGCCGTCACCGGCGGCACGAAGGTGCTCTCCGACCGCATCGTCGTGCGCATCACGTCCGAACCCCGGCGAGACGTTCCTCGACCGCATGATCGCGCTCGTGGAGGGCGCGCAGCCGCCAGAAGACGCCGAACGAGATCGCGCTCGACATCCTGCTCATCGTGCTCACGATCATCTTCGTGCTCGTCGTCGATGACGCTGGAGACGTTCGCGCATCTACTCCGGCGGCGACGTCTCGGTGAGCGTGCTGATCGCGCTGCTCGTCTGCCTCATCCCGACGACGATCGGCGGACTGCTCTCCGCCATCGGCATCGCGGGCATGGACCGCCTCGTGCAGCGCAACGTGCTCGCGATGTCGGGCCGCGCGGTCGAGGCGGCCGGCGACGTCGACACGCTGCTGCTCGACAAGACCGGCACGATCACGTTCGGCAACCGGCAGGCCGTCGGAGTTCCTGCCGGTCGCGGGCGTCACGGAGCAGGATCTCGCCGACGCGGCGCAGCTCGCGTCGCTCTCCGACGAGACCCCCGAGGGCCGCTCGATCGTCGTGCTCGCCAAGCAGTTCGGCATCCGCGAGCGCCATCTCGACGAGAGCGACGACGCAGTTCATCCCGTTCACGGCGCAGACGCGCATGAGCGGCGTCGACATCGAGGGCCGAGCAGATCCGCAAGGGCGCGGGCGACGCCGTCGACTGCGTGGGTCGAGTCGCTCGGCGGAACCGTCCCGCCGATCTCGACGGCCTCGTTCGCGGTGTCTCCGAGCAGGGCGGCACGCCCGCTGGTCGTCTCGCGCGACAAGCAGCGCGCTCGGCGTCATCCACCTGAAGGACATCGTGAAGGGCGGCATCCGCGAGCGGTTCGAGCAGCTGCGCGCGATGGGCATCCGCACGGTCATGATCACCGGCGACAACCCGATCACCGCCGCGGTCATCGCCAAGGAGGCCGGCGTCGACGACTTCCTCGCGCAGGCGACGCCGGAGACCAAGATGGAGCTCATCCGCAAGGAGCAGGGCGAGGGCAAGCTCGTCGCCATGACGGGTGACGGCACGAACGACGCTCCGGCGCTCGCTCAGGCCGACGTCGGCGTGGCGATGAACACCGGGACGACCGCCGCGAAAGAGGCCGGCAACATGGTCGACCTCGACTCGCGACCCGACCAAGCTCATCGAGATCGTCGCGATCGGCAAGCAGCTGCTGATGACCCGCGGCGCGCTCACGACGTTCTCGATCGCCAACGACGTCGCCAAGTACTTCGCCATCATCCCCGCGATGTTCATGGTCGGCGTATCCCGCAGACTGGCCGCGCTCAACATCATGCGTCTGCACTCGCCGCAGAGCGCGATCCTGTCGCGCCGTCATCTTCAACGCGCTCATCATCGTGGCGCTCGATCCCGCTCGCGCTGCGAGGCGTGAAGTACCGGCCCGTGGGCGCCGCCGCGCTCCTGCGGCGCAACCTGCTCATCTACGGTCTCGGCGGCATCATCCTGCCGTTCATCGGCATCAAGCTCATCGACATGGTCCTCGTCGCGTTCCACCTCGGTTAGGAGCCGGCCATGAGACGCGCATTCCTCGTGTCGCTTCGCATGGCGGTCGTGACGATCGTCGCTGACCGGCGTGGTCTATCCGCTTCGTCGTGTGGGCGGTCTCGGCGCCGTCGCTCTTCCCGACGCAGGCGAACGGCAGCCTGGTCACGCTCGTCGAGCGGCACGGTCGTCGGCTCGGCGCTGATCGGGCAGCAGTTCTTCACCGACGCAAGTACTTCCACCCGCGGCCGTCGGCCGCCGGGAACGGCTACGACGCGATGGCTTCGGGCGCCTCCAACCTGGGCCCGACCAGCAAGACGCTCGTCTCCGAGGTCGACTCGCGCGTGACGGACGTGCTCGCCACCGATCCCGGGGCGAAGCTGGGATCGATCCCGGTCGACATGGTGACGGCCTCCGGCAGCGGGCTCGACCCGGACATCTCGCCGGACGACGCGTATCTCCAGGTGGCGAGGGTCGCGAAGGCGCGGGGGCTGTCCGCGACCAGCGTCCACGACCTCGTGACTTCTCACGTGGTCGGCCGTACGCTGGGAGTGCTCGGGGAGCCGCGGGTCAACGTGCTCGATCTCAATCTCGCGCTCGACGCGCTCAAGTAGCTGAGAGAAGCGATGTCCGACATCACACCCGAGGACGCGCAGGCCGGCACCGCCAAGCGCGCGCGCGGCTGCCACAAGATCTTCCTCGGCTACGCCGCGGGCGTGGGCAAGACGTTCACCATGCTCGGAGAGGCTCAGCGCCGAGCCTCCCGCGGCGAGGACATCGTCATCGGGTACGTCGAGCCGCATCTGCGCCCCGAGACCATGGCGCTCGAAGAGGGTCTGGAGAAGATCCCGCCCAAGGAGATCGAGTACCACGGCTCGGTGTTCACCGAGCTCGACACCGATGCCGTGCTCGCGCGGCATCCACAGTGGGTACTCGTCGACGAACTCGCCCACACCAATGTGCCCGGAACGAGACATGAGAAGCGCTGGCAGTCGGTGGAGGAGCTGCTCGACGCCGGCATCAACGTGATCTCCACGGTCAACGTGCAGCACTTCGAGTCGCTCAACGACACCGTGGAGCAGATCACCGGCGTCCGTGTCCGCGAGACGCTCCCCGACCGCGTGCTCGACGAGGCGGACGAGGTCGTACTCATCGACGTGACTCCCGAGGCGCTGCTCAACCGGCTGAAGCGCGGCGCCGTGTACCAGCCCGACAAGATCGACCAGGCGCTGACCAACTTCTTCCGTCGCGGGAACCTCGTCGCGCTGCGGGAGCTCGCGCTGCGCAAGACGGCCGAGGAAGTGGACGACGACCTCGAGGAGTTCATCTCGACCCACGACGTCGACAAGACGTGGGGCGCGGTCGACCGCGTTCTGGTGGCGGTGACCGCGAGGCCGGGGAGCGCGAAGCTCGTGAGGCGTGGCTACCAGCTCGCCCACAGGCTCGACGGCGACCTGTGGGTCGTGCACGTCAAGCCGGCGGCCACGCTGCTTCGCGCCGACGAGCAGGCGCGCATCGACGAGATACGGGAACTGACCGCGGAGCTGGAAGGGCACTTCATCGACGTCGCCGGTGAGGACGTGGCCAACGAGATCATCGAGTTCGCCCGCTCGCATCAGATCACGTACATCGTGATGGGACAGTCCGCCCGGGGCAGGATGGACGAGATCCTGCGCGGGTCGATCGTCAACCGCATCATGCGGGAGACGCGGAACACCGACGTCGTCATCGTCGCCGAGGGAGATCGCCCGGAGGCCGCGACCGCCAGGATGTGAGACTCGGCTCCCTCGTCGGCCTCCGATGGGAAGGGCCGGCCCTTCCTTGCCAGTGTCGGTCCGGCCACCTATACTTACGCGGCTAATCGAATAGCGTTCTTGCAAGTGGGGTCGGCCGCCTCGCGGCATCCACCCCCACCATCGCGGCGCCGGATAGGCAGCTGCCTGGTCGAACGAGCGGGATTCCCGGTCTCCCAAGGCCGGTCTCCTCTCTTTGTCCGGACGGCTCGCGATGCCGCCGGGCTTTTTTGTTTGGGCATACACAGGGCACGACCGCACGCGCCTGAATCTCCTTCAGGCCGAGCACGGAGGTGAATGCGATAGCCACGAATGACACCACCCGGGTGAACGAGCGCATCCGCGCGGCTCGAGTCCGGCTCATCGGCGTCGACGGCGAGCCAGCTCGGCATCTTCACGACGGTGGACGCGCAGCGCATCGCGGACGATCAGGGCCTCGACCTCGTCGAGGTCGCGCCCCAACGCCGACCCGCCCGTTGCGCGGATCATGGACTTCGGCAAGTGGAAGTACGAAGAGGCCATCAAGGCCAAGAAGGCCCGCAAGCACCAGACGACGGTCGCAGGTCAAAGAGATCAAGTTCCGGCCGAAGATCGACATGCACGACTATGAGACGAAGAAGAAGCACGTCGTTCGCTTCATCGACGCGGGCGCGAAGGTCAAGGTCACGATCATGTTCCGCGGCCGCGAGATGGTGCACGCGGAGCGGGGCCTCAAGATCCTCGAGAAGCTGGCGGACGAGATCCGCGACATCGCGCACATCGAGAACGCAGCCCAAGCTCGAGGGCCGCAACATGTTCATGCTGATCGCGCCGACGAAGAAGGACGTGGTGGCGCCGACGAAGAAGGACGTGGTGGCGCCGACGAAGAAGGACGCGGTGGCGGCACCGGCCACGAAGGAAGCCGCGCCTTCCGTGGAGAGCTCGGAGCAGCCGCGGAGCCCACCGAAGTCAAGTAGCACGGTGGGGCCGCGAGCGCACGAGGAGAGGATCCAGCAGCACCATGCCGAAGATGAAGTCGCACAGGGGCACCGCGAAGCGGTTCGCGCTCACCGGCTCCGGCAAGAATCAAGCGCGGCAACGCGTTCAAGAGCCACATCCTCGAGAAGAAGAGCCCGAAGCGGAAGCGTGGCTTCGCCGCAGCCGTCCTTCGTCGCCAAGAGCGACGCCGCGGTCATCCGCAAGAACCTCGGCATGTAGCCGCCCGCCCGACAACCCGTCGATCAAGGAGTGATCGACCGATGCCTCGCGTAAAGCGCGCAGTCACCGCGAAGAAGAAGCGCCGCACCGTCCTGGAGCGCGCGCACGGCTACTACGGGAACAAGTCGCGTTCCTACCGCGCCGCGAAGGAGCAGGTGCAGCACTCGCTGCAGTACGCCTATCGCGACCGCCGCAACGAAGAAGCGTGAGATCCGCAAGCTGTGGATCGCGCGCATCAACGCCGGCGCGCGCCTCAACGGCCTGTCCTACTCGGTGTTCATGAACGGCCTGAAGAAGGTGGGCGTCGAGCTGGACCGCAAGATCCTGTCCGACATGGCCGTCAACGACGCGGCCGCGTTCGCCCAGCTCTGCGAGCTCGTGAAGTCGGCGCGCAGCGCCGCGTAACGCGCGTCGGCCGCCAGCATCGCTCGAAGGGCCCCGCCAGTCCCGCGGCGGGGCCCTCGTGCGTCCCGGGCCGCCCGGTGGGGATGCTCGACTCTTACCCTCCGCTAAGGGCGCGCCGTGCTCTGGACTAACCGGTGCACCCGGTCGCAGGATGTCCGAACGTGCCGCAGGGGGCGGCGGCGTCCGGCGTTCGGCGGGAACGGTCCGCGGCCGCCGGCATGGCCACAAGGAGTGGACGTGTCCGCAGAGTCCCGTGACGTTCGAACCTCATCCGGCCTGTCGCGCGCCGAGGCCGAGCGCCGGCTCGCGGCCGAAGGCCCGAACGAGATCGCGTCGCAGAAGCCCCGCAGCGCCGCGCGCATCGCGTGGGAGGTCGTCCGCGAGCCGATGTTGTTCCTGCTCGTCGCGGCAGGTGTGATCGGCCTCGTCATCAGCACGCTGAAGCCCGCCGAGAGCCATGTCGGAGAGTCCGCGCTCCTGTTCGGGTTCGTGATCGTCGTCATCGCCATCACGTTCTACCAGGAGCGCAAGACCGAGCGGGCCCTCGACGCGCTGCGCGACCTGTCGAGTCCGCGCGCGCTGGTCGTTCGTGACGGCGAGCCGTTGCAGGATCCCCGGACGCGAGGTGGTGCGCGGCGACGTCCTCCTGCTCGCGGAGGGTGATCGGGTCCCGGCCGACGCCGTGCTGCTCGATTGCGTGAACCTGTCGGTCGACGAGTCGCTCCTCACCGGCGAGTCCGTCCCCGTGCGCAAGGCGGCCTGCGGGACGGGCGCGACTCGCGAGATGGGCGCTCCCGGCGGCGACGGGACACCGTGGGTGTTCTCGGGCACGCTCGTCGTCGCGGGGCAGGGGATCGCCGAGGTCGTCACGACCGGCGGCCTCACCGAGCTCGGCAAGATCGGCACGGCGCTGGAGTCGGTCGAGCCGGAACGGACGCGCCTGCAGCGCGATGTCGACGCGATCGTGCGCAGTGTCGCGCTGCTCGGCCTGAGCTCTGGCTGCGATGGTCGGGTCGTGTACTCGGTCACTCGCGGCGACGGCTGGAGGGCGTCGTTGGCGGGCATCACGCTCGCGATGGCGATGCTGCCCGAGGAGTTCCCGGTCGTGCTCACCGTCTTCCTGGCGCTCGGCGCGTGGCGTTTGTCGAAGAGCAGCGTCCTCACGCGACGGATGCCGGCCATCGAGACGCTGGGGTCAGCGACGGTCCTGTGCATCGACAAGACCGGGACGATCACGCAGAACCGCATGACCGTCAGCGAGCTGCGCACGCCCGAGGCCGGACGGTTCCTCATCGACGCCCAGCAGGTTCCGGAGGAGTTCCATCCGCTTGGTCGAGTTCGCGGTGCTCGCGTCGCCCGGTCGATCCGTTCGATCCCGATGGACACCGCGTTCAAGGAGCTGGGTCAGCGGTTCCTGTCCCAGACCGAGCATCTCCACGCGGACTGGCTCCTCGTGCGCGAGTACCCGCTGTCCGAGCAGCTGCTGGCGCTCTCACACGTCTGGCGCTCCCCGGACGGCGGCGACTACGTCATCGCGGCCAAGGGCGCGCCCGAGGCGATCGCCGACCTGTGCCATCTGCGACGAGGTGGCCGCGCGCTCGGTGTCGCGCGACGTGGCGGATCTCGCCGAGGACGGCCTGCGGGTGCTCGGCGTCGCGCGGGCGACCTTCAGCGCCCGCAGCGGGTCTGCCTGAGGACCAGCACGACTTCGTGTTCGGTTCCTGGGCCTGGTGGGGCTGCACGATCCCGTCCGCGGCCCGGCGTGCCCGGAGCGATCGCGCAGGCGCGCCAGGCCGGCATGCGTGTCGTGATGATCACCGGCGACTACCCGGCCACGGCGCAGGCCATCGCGCGCCAGGCCGGCCTCGCCGACGACGCGCTGGTGCTCACCGGGCCGGAGCTCGACGCGATGGCCGACGACGTCCTCGCCGCGCGCGTCGGATCGGTGGACGTCTTCGCGCGCGTCGTGCCCGAGCAGAAGCTCCGCATCGTGCGTGCTCTGAAGGCGCGCGGGCGACGTCGTCGCGATGACGGGCGACGGCGTCAACGACGCTCCGGCTCTCAAGGCGGCCGACATCGGCATCGCGATGGGGCAACGCGGCACGGACGTCGCGCGCGAGGCGTCGGCGCTCGTGCTCACCGACGACGCCTTCCCTTCGATCGTCGGCGCCGTGAGGGCTGGACGCCGCATCTACGACAACCTGCGCAAGGCGATGGCGTACATCATCGCCGTTCACGTGCCCATCGCGGCCATGTCGCTCCTGCCCGTGCTCATCCCTCGCCTCGCGGGGCACGAGCTCCCCCTCGTGCTCATGCCGGTCCACATCGCGTTCCTCGAGCTCATCATCGACCCGGCCTGCTCGGTCGTGTTCGAGGCGGAGCCGGAGGAGTCCGCCATCATGGAGCGCAGTCCGCGTGCGCCGGACGAGCCGCTGTTCAGCCGGCGCATGATGCTCACGAGCGTCGCCCAGGGGGTCGTGGTGTTGCTCGTCACGTTGGCGGTCTACCTGACGGCGGTCCTCTCCGGTCTCGGCGCGGAAGACGTGCGCGCGCTGGCGTTCACCGTGCTCGTGGTCGGGCAACCTGGGGCTCATCTTCGTGAACCGGTCGTGGACCGAGACGATCTTCCGGCGGGTCCGGACACGCAACGTCGCCCTGTGGTGGGTCACCGTCGGAACGGTCGCGTGCCTTGCCGCACTCCTGTCGTTCGCGGCGACGCGGAGCCTGTTCGGCTTCGCGATCTCCAGCCCGGCGGCAGTGGCGGCCGCGGCGCTCGCCGGTGTGCTCTCGGTGGCGTGGTTCGAGGTGTACAAGGCGGTCTCGGCCCGGCGCGGGAAGCGTGTCACGTAGCAGTCCCGGCCGGGACGGATGCCCCGCTCCCGCTGGGCCTTCGGACGGGTATCGGTAAGGACCCGGTCGGCACGATGCGGGAAGATGCCGCCGCGGGCCGGCCGCAGCCGGCGCGGTGATCTCAAGACGAGCAGTTCCGCCCCTCGGAGACAGATGCTCACAACCGAGAGGCGTGATGCAGCAGTGAAACACATCGTCGCGGTCGTTCTCGTGTGTCTGGCGGCGCTCACATGCGGAGCCGCCGGGGCCTACTTCACGGGGCAGTCCCAGGTGCCCGACAGCCTGGTCAGGGCCGGGGCGGTGAGCGTCTCCACCGAGCCGACCTGCGCGGCCCTCTCGATCGACGCGCTGGCACCCGGAACGGTCGTCACGAAACCGCTCACCGTTCTCAACGACGGGGGACTCGCTTCGAGCATCGTCGTCACCGCCGCCAAGAAGGCCGGCATCACGGACTTCTGGGAAGCGTTGACCTGCAAGGTCACGGCCGACGGTGCGCCGCTGTACGACGGTCCGCTCTCCGGCTTGCGCACCGCTCCGCTGCCCCTGAACCCCGGGGCGCGTGCCCAACTTCTCTTCGGGATCGGCCTGCCCGCCACGAGCGGCAACGATCTCGCGGGCGACTACGCGAAGTTCACGCTCTACTTCGACGCGGAACAGACTCACTGATGCGCCTCCGAGCGCTCGCGGCGAAGGCGGCCGTCGCGGTGGTCGCCGCGTCCGCCGTCGTCTGGGCCGCACACCATGTCGGAGGCGTGTACGTACGCGGTGGCTCGATGCGACCTGCGCTGTGTCCCGGCGATCTCGTGGTGTACCGGCGTGGCCGCGACGGCATCGGCGAGGGCGCGATCGTGCTGGTCGCGCACGCGGGGTGGCCGGGCGGCATCCTGCATCGCGTGCTCGCCGTCGGATGGGACGGCCGCCTGATGCTGCGCGGTGACGCCAACCCCGTGCCCGATCGCGATCCGGTGGACCCGGTGGCGGTCCGTGGCGTCGCGCTGCTGGTCGTGCCCTGCGGCAAGGCGATCGACGCGCTGCGTTCGCTCGTGCGCGGATGGTACGATAAGGCGTCACAACGCTCATATCGAGGCGATGACGGAGAGGCGAGGCGCGGCGTGGCGTTCCACGTCGCGGTCAGGGAGGGGCCTGGACGGCTGAGAGGGTCCCACGCGGCGGAGCGGCCTCGGTTCACTCCAGCAGCCGCCCATCTGAGAGAGGCAGCGGTCGAAGGCCTCGCGTAGGAAGGGCCGGCGCCCACCGTTAACGGGCAGGACCGGGTCGCGACGGCGGTCCGGGTTCGCGCGCGACCGGCACGTCGGTCGCGCGGCGGAGAGGGCCGTTGTCAGGTAGCGGCCAATCGGGGTGGTACCGCGGAAGCCGACTTCCGTCCCCGGGCATGATATGGCCCGGGCGGACGTCGGCTCCTCTGTCGTCCGGGCGGGATCCGATCGTCGAGCGAGGAAGGACTCGCATGGCTCTGACCGACGAACTGGCTGCGCTGAGGGCATCGGGGCTCGCGTCGATCGCCGCCGCCGAGGACCTTGCGTCCCTCGAGGCTGCTCGCGTGGGGCTGCTCGGCAAGAAGGGGTCGCTCACGGCCGTTCTGCGCGGTCTCGGGACGCTCGGGCCCGCCGAGCGGCCGGCCGCGGGCAAGGCCGGCAACGAGGTCCGGGATGCGATCGAGGGCGCGCTGGCCCGGCGTGCGGCCGAGCTCTCCGCGCGCGAGCTCGAGAGCAGGCTCGGATCGGGAGCGCGTCGACGTCACGTTGCCCGGCAGACGTCGGGCTCCGGGCCACGAACACCTCATCGAGCACGTGGTGCGCGAGATCATCGGACATCTTCATCGGCATCGGATACCGCATCGCCGAGGGACCCGAGGTCGAGCTCGACTACTACAACTTCACGGCGCTGAACACGCCGCCCGACCATCCCGCGCGGAACGCCTCCGGACACGTTCTATGTCGAGGACCTCTCGGGCGACGTGGCGTCCGTCGCGGGCGAGTCCGACGTGCTGCTGCGGACGCAGACGTCGCCGGTGCAGGTGCGCGTGATGGAGACGCAGCAGCCGCCCATCTACGTGCTCGCGCCCGGAAGGGTCTATCGGCGCGACGTCGCCGACCCGTCGCACCTGCCGCAGTTCACGCAGATCGAAGGCCTCGTGGTCGACGAGGGCATCACGTTCGGCGACCTGAAGGGCACGCTCGAGCACTTCTGCCGCGAGATGTTCGGCCGGGACCGTGCGGTACGCGCTTCGCCCGCACTTCTTCCCGTTCACCGAGCCGTCGGCGGAGGTGGACGTCAGCTGCCACGTGTGCGCGGGCGCTGGGTGCCGCTTCTGCAAGGGCACTCGGGATGGCTCGAAGTGCTGGGCTGCGGCATGGTCGATCCGAACGTGTTCGGCTACGTCGGGATCGACCCGGAGCGCTACTCGCGGGTTCGCGTTCGGTATGGGGGCCGAGCGCATCGCGGCGCTCAAGTACGACGTCCCCGACCTGCGCTATCTGGTCGAGAGCGACATGCGCTTCCTGCGACAGTTCTGAACGTCCCGCGGGGTGGCTGCAGCCGGCGCCGCCCTCACCGTGAAAGGACCGGAGATACGCGATGCGGGTCTCTCTCAAGTGGCTCCGTGAACTCGTCGATGTCGACCTCCGCCCTCGAGGAGCTGACCGAGCGCCTCGACATGACCGGCACCGAGGTCGAGGCGGTGCACACCATCGGCGAGGCGCTGTCGGGGGTCGTCGTCGGGCGCATCCTCACCAAGGAGCGCCATCCGGACGCCGAGAAGCTGTGGGTCACGACGGTCGACGTGGGCGCGGGCGAGCCGCTGACCATCGTGTGCGGCGCCCAGAACTTCGAGGCCGGCGACAAGGTCCCCGTCGCCCTCGTCGGCACGACGCTGCCGAACGGCGCGACCATCAAGAAGGCGAAGCTGCGCGGCGTCGTCAGCGAAGGCATGAACTGCTCCGCCGCCGAGCTCGGCTTCGGGGACGGACGGCTCCGGGCTGCTCATACTGCCGGCCGACGCGCCGGTCGGGATGGCGTTCGCCGAGTACCGCGGGCTCGCGGACACCGTGCTCGAGCTCGAGATCACGCCGAACCGCCCGGACTGCCTTTCGGTGGCCGGGGTCGCGCGTGAGGTCGGCGCCGTCCTCGGCAAGCCGGCACGCGTGCCCGGCCTCACGGCCCGAGGAAGCGGGAGCCCCGGCCTCCAGCGCCGTCTCCGTCACGATCGACGACCCGACGCTGTGCCCGCGCTACGTGGCGAGGCTCGATCCGCGGCGTCACGATCGGCCCGTCGCCGGAGTGGCTCGCCGAGCGGGTCATCGCCGCTGGCGCGCGGCCCATCAACAACGTCGTCGACGTCACGAACTACGTGATGTTCGAGCTGGGCCAGCCGCTGCACGCGTTCGACGCCTCGACTGCTCGGCCGCGACGGCGGTGGGCGCGCGGACATCGACGTGCGGCTCGCGGAGCCCGGTGAGCGCCTCACGACGCTCGACGGCGTCGAGCGGCCGCTCGCGACCGACACGCTCGTCATCGCCGACCCGAGCGGGACCGGTCGCGCTCGCCGGCGTGATGGGCGGGGCGCACACGGAGGTCGACCGACGGCACCGTCGACGTGCTGCTCGAGTCGGCGTGCTTCCTAACGGCGTCCGTCGGCCGCACGAGCCGCCGGCTCGGCCTCATCTCCGAATCGTCGCTGCGTTTCGAGCGGGGCGTCGATCCCAACGGGTGCGCCGCCGCGGCCGACCGTGCCGCGCAGCTGCTGACGGAGGTGGCGGGGGGCCGCGTGGCGGCCGGAACGGTCGACGTCTACCCGTCGCCCGTGTCCCCGGCCCGATCGACGCTCCGGCCGGCGCGCCTGAACGCGCTGCTCGGAACGGCGATCCCGACGGCGCGCATCGCCGAGGTGCTCGAGCGGCTCGGCCTCGCAGTGAGGGCCGGGGAAGGCGAGGACGCCGCGTTGACCGTCGAGGTGCCCACGTTCCGTCCCGACCTCGAGCGCGAGATGGATCTCATCGAGGAGGTCGTGCGTGTGGACGGCATGGGCGCGTCCCCTCGACGCTCCCGGCGGGCCGCGGACGCGTGGGCGGGCTCACCATGGAGCAGCGTCGCCGCGAGCGCGTCGGCCACGGCCCTGCGCGCCGCGGGGCTGAACGAAGCGATGACCTAGGCGTTCGCCGACCCGTCCGATGTCTCGCGCGTGTCGTGGGAGTTCGGCGCCGGGCGAGCGGCCGGTCGAGCTGCTGAACCCGATGTGCGCCGAACAGTCGGTGCTGCGGTTCTCGGTGCTGCCGGGCATGCTGCGCGCGGTCGCGAACAACCAGCGTCGCGGCGTGCCCGACGTCCACCTCTACGAGATCGGCGCCGTGTGGAGCGCGATGGCCGGGCGGAAGCACCCGAGGGAGACCCACGTGGTCGCGGGGGTGCTCGTCGGCGCGTGGAACCGTCCGGGCTGGAACGACCGTCCACCGTCACTCGACTTCTTCGATGGGAAGGGCGTGCTCGAGAGCCTCGCGGAGGCGCTCGGCATCGCGCGTCTCAAGCTTCGCGAGGCGGAGCATCCGTGGCTGCAGCCGGGCCGTTGCGCCGACGTGCTGGTCGCCGGCGAGGTGGCCGGATGGCTCGGCGAGGCGCATCCGCGAGTGACGTCTGCGTACGACTGCGCCGGCCCGGTCACCGTCTTCGAGCTCGCGCTGGAGCCTCTCGTCCGCGCCGCTCGCGAGGAGCGCGGCTTCAGCGAGCTGCCGCGGTATCCGGGGGTGAAGATGGACCTCGCCATCGTCATGGACGAATCCGTACCGGCGGAGCGCGTGGAGCAGGCGATCGCTCCGCGGGCGGGCAGGCTGCTCGACGAGGTGCGCCTGTTCGACGTCTACCGGGGAGAAGGGATTCCCGACGGCAAGAAGTCTCTCGCGTTCTCGCTCGTGTACCGGGAGGCCGACCGCACGCTCACGGACGCGGAGGTCGAGGCCGCCCACGAGCGCCTCGTGCGCAAGGTCACCGGCGCGGTCGGCGGCTCGTTGCGTATGTAGTCGTGGCGGAGTCGCGGCGTAATGGATATTCCTCCGTGTAGTTGCAGCAATATTGCATGATGGCTTGACCTCTGAACGCGCTGATGCGATACTGAACCCGAACGATACGCAGTGGTGACGACCCGCCGGAGCACATGGGCGGGCCGTCCTCGTACCGGGAGGGCGTCAGTGATACGCGCGACGGTCATCGGGGCGGCGGGCTACGCCGGCATCGAGACGGTCCGCCTCGTGCTCGGTCATCCGGACCTCGAGCTGGTCGCATCACGTCGTCGGCCGAGGTCGGGCCGTCCGCTCGAGGACGTGTACCCGTCGCTGCGCCGGCACGGAGCTCGTCTTCGAGGAGCCTGACGTCCGTTCGGTGTGCGACGACGCCGAGGTCGCCTTCCTCGCGGTCCCGCACACCGCCGCCCTGGGGCTCGTGCCCGCTCTGCTGGAGGCGGCGTCACGGTCATCGACCTCTCCGCGGACTTCCGGCCTGCAGGACGCGGCGGTCTACGAGGCGTGGTACGGGACGCCGCACACGTCGCCCGGATTGCTCGCGAGGCGGTGTACGGCCTGCCGGAGTTGACTCGCGCGCGGCTGCCGGCGCGCGCTCGTCGCGTGCCCCGGCTGCTATCCGACGGCGTCGTCCTCGCTGCCGCTCCGGCGCTCGAGGCCGGGTTGGCCGCTGCCCGGCAGCCGCGTGGTCGATCGACGCGAAGTCGGGCGTCTCGGGCGCGGGCCGCACGCCGTCGGCCGAGACGCACTACGTGGCCGCGAACGAGTCGGTCACGCCGTACGGCGTCGGGACGCACCGGCACACGCCGGAGATCGCGCAGAGCTGGCCGACGTCGCCGGAGCGCCGGTGCCGGTCGTGCTTCGCGCCGCATCTCGTGCCGATGACACGCGGGCTGCTCGCGACCGTCTACCTCGACGTCGCGCGACGGCCTCACGACGGCCGATGCGGTCGACGCTCTACGCGCGCGCTACGCCGGCGAGCCGTTCGTGCACGGTGCATCCCGATGGGCGCATGCCCTCGACCGCCGAGGTCGCGCGGCAGCAACCGCGCGCACATCGGCGTCGCGGTCGACGCGACGGACGAACGTGCTCGTCGTCGCGTGCGCGATCGACAACCTGGTGAAGGGCGCCGGCGGGCAGGCCGTGCAGTGCGCGAACATCGCGCTCGGGTTCGACGAGACCGCCGGGCTCGACGCGACCCGGGCCGGTGGTCTAGAGGTGCGCGCGCGACTCGGAGCGCATGTCGAGACGTCGACAGCCGCTCTCGACCCCGTCGAAGGCGGCGTGACCGCGCCCGCCGGCTTCTCCGCGGCCGGCGTCGCGGCCGGGCTCAAGACCGGCGGCCGCCTCGATGTCGCCCTCGTCGCGGCGGACGCCGCCGTGCCCGCGGCCGGCGGTCTTCACGACGAACGCGGTCGCCGCGGCGCCCGTGGTCGTGTCTCGCGCGCACGTCGCCGGCGGCGCCGCGCGGGCGGCCGTCGTCAACGCCGGCAACGCGAACGCGTGCACGGGCGCGCGCGGGAGTCGCGGACGCGCGAGGCGATGGCGGCCGCGCCGGCGCGGCTGCTCGGCTGCGCGGCCGGACGAGGTCGTCGTCGCGTCGACCGGCGTCATCGGCGTGCCGCTGCCGCTCGACGCAGCGTGCTCGCCGGCATCTCCGCAGCCGGCGGGCGCTCTCGATCCGGACGGCGGGTCCGAGCCGCGCCGAGGCGATCATGACGACCGACACCGTTCGCGAAGGAGTGTCGCCGTCGCGTTCGAGTCGGCGGAAGGACGTACCACCGTCGGGGGCATGGCCAAGGGCTCGCGGCATGATCCAGCCCGAACATGGCCACGATGCTCGCCGTTCGTCACGACGGACGCGCCGCTGACCTCGGACGCCTGCGACGCCAGCGCTGCGCGCAGCGGTCGGGCGCACGTTCAACCGCATCACGGTCGACTCCGACACCTCGACGAACGACATGTGCCTGCTCATGGCGTCCGGCGCCGCGGGCGGCGCGGCCGATCGGCGCCACCGGACGCGCGCTTCGCGGCCGGTCGCGGCGCGCGGTGCACGCACGTGTGCGGCGAGCTCGCCCGCATGATCGTCCGCGACGGGGAAGGCGCGACGAAGTTCATCGACGTCACCGTCCGCGGTGCCGACCAGCGAGCCGACGCCGAGCTCGGCCGCGTTCGCGATCGCCAACTCGCCGCTCGTCAAGACCGCGGTCTTCGGCGGGGACGCGAACTGGGGCCGCGTCGCGATGGCGATCGGCAAGTCGGGCGCGCGGGTCGACGCCGGCGCGCTTCGACATCACGTTCGCCGGCATCCCGACCTGCTCGGCAGGGCACCGCCGTCGCCTTCGACGAGGACGCCGCGGCCGCCGGCGCTCGCCGAGCGCGACGTCGACGTGATCGTCGACCTGCACCTCGGCGACGCCGAGGCGACGGTGTGGACCTGCGACCTGACCTACGACTACGTGCGCATCAACGGCGAATACCGGAGCTGAGCGGCCGCGCGACCCGGTCGACGCGGGCATCGGAGGAAGCGATGAAGGACCTGCTGGCCAAGGCGCGAGATCTCGACCGAGGCGCTGCCGTGGATCAAGCGCACCTGGGGCAGGACGGTCGTCATCAAGTACGGCGGCGCGGCGATGACCGACCCGGAGCTGCGCGAGACGGTCGCGTCGCGACCTCGTGCTGATGAAGCTCGTCGGCATCAACCCCGTGATCGTGCACGGCGGCGGTCCGGAGATCACCTCGCTACATGGAGCGCCTCGGCATGCAGGTCGAGTTCTACGACGGCCTGCGCGTCACCGACGACGAGGCGATGGAGGTCGTGAAGATGGTGCTCGTCGGCAAGGTCAACACCGAGCTCGTCTCGGCCATCAACCGTCACGGCCGGCTCGCGGTCGGCATCTCGGGCGACGACGGCAACCTCTCAGCGCGTCCGATCTCGCGAGCGAGCTCGGCCGCGTGGGCGATGTCGACGGCCATCGACACGACCGTCGTCGACAGACCTGATCGACGACGGCTTCATCCCGGTGATCGCCACGGTCGGCCACTGGCGACGACGGCGGCGAGCTACAACGTCAACGCCGACCTGGTCGCGGGCGAGCTCGCGGCGGCGCTCGGCGCGGCCAAGGTCATCTTCCTCACCGACGTCGACGGGCTGTACGCGCGACCTCGCGCGACCGAGCCTCGCTCATCAGCGCGCTCACGCCTTCAGCGAGGCGGAGGAGCTCATCGCGAGCGACAGCTTGGCGGCGGGATGATCCCGAAGGTCGCGGCGTGCGCGCAGGCGCTGCGCGGCGGGGTGGAGCGCGCGCACATCCTCAACGGGACGCGTGCCGCACGCGCTGCTGCTCGAGGTCTACACGGACGAAGGCGTCGGCACGATGATCACGCCGACGGCTGCCGCACCGGGAGGGCGTGACGGCATGGGCGAGCAGTTCGCGCCGCGGTCGGCGCTCGACGCGGCGTTCCACATGCGCGACGTACGCGCGCAAGCCGGTGATGTTCGTGCGCGGCGAGGGCATGCGGCTCTACGACGACGAGGGCAGGGAGTACCTCGACTTCGTCGCGCGGCATCGGCGCGGTCAACCTCGGGCACGCCACCCCGCGGTGGTCGAGGCGGTCCGCGAGCAGATCGGCCGGCTCACGCACGTGAGCAATCTCTTCTACGTCGAGCACCGCGACGAGCTCGCCCGAGACCTCGTGACCATGTTCGGCGGCCAGCGCGAAGTCTTCTTCTGCAACTCCGGAGCCGAGGCGAACGAGGGCGCCATCAAGCTCGCGCGCCGCTGGGGCCACGAGCGGCACGGAGCCGCGTGTCACGGGATCGTGACCGCCGAGCGCTCGTTCCACGGGCGCACGCTCGCCACGCTCGCCGCGACCGGCCAGCCGTGCAAGCAGGAGGCGTTCGAGCCGCTGCCGCGCCGGATTCACCCACGTGCCCGCTGAACGACATCGCGGCGCTCGAGGCGGCGGTCGGCGCCGAGACGTGCGCCGTCATGCTCGAGCCGGTGCAGGGGGAGGGCGGGGTGCACCCGTGCGATCCGGGCTACCTCGCCGCGGTCCGCACGCTGTGCGACCGAGCGCGGCGTGCTGCTCGTCCTCGACGAGGTGCAGACTGGCCTCTTGCGCTGCGGCGCCCGCCTTCGCGTGGCAGGTCTACGGGGCGCGCCCCGACATCATGTGCCTCGCCAAGTCGCTGGCCAACGGGCTGCCGGCGGGAGCGCTGGTGGCGTCCGAGGAGATCGCCGACGCGTTCAAGCCCGGCGACCACGGGTCCACGTTCGGCGGCGGGCCGGTGATCGCGGCCGCGGCGCGGGCGACGTTGAAGGCTCTGGACGACGAGCGCTTGGGCGACAACGCGCTGCGCGTCGGCGAGCTACCTGAGGGCACGGCCTTCGCGCGCTCGCCGAAGCGAAGCCGGGTGTCGTGGCCGACGTTCGCGGGGCGGGCCTGATGAACGCGCTCGAGTTCGTGAGGCCCGTCGCGGCGGATGTCGCCGCTGCGGCCCTGCGGCGCGGCATCGTGCTCAACAACATCGGCCCGCATATCCTGCGCGTGCTGCCGCCGCTGGTGTGCGGCGAAGCCGAGATTGATACACTCGTGGCTGCGCTCGACGAGCTGAGCGCATGATCGGTCCCGACGATGGGGGCGCGCGACGATGGACGTGCTGAACGGTCGAGACGTTCTCACGCTCGGGGAGTTCACGCCCGACGTGTTGAACGCCGTCCTCGACCGCGCCGAGGCGCAGAAGCGCATCGCGAAGACCTCCGGCATGAGGCCGACGCTCGCCGGGCGTTCGGTCGCCATCATCATGCTGAAGCCGTCGCTGCGCACCCGTGTCAGCTTCGAGGTCGCGTCGCGGCCGCCTCGGCGCGCACGCCGGTGGTGCTCGGCGAGGGCAGCGCGTTCTCACGCGGTGAGACCGTGCACGACACCGTCAGGTGCTCGAGCGCTACGTCGACTGCATCGTCCTGCGCACGTTCGCGCAGTCGCACCTCGAGGAGGTCGCGCGCCATGCGCGCGTCCCCGTCATCAACGCGCTCACCGACGACTACCATCCCTGCCAGGTGCTCGCCGACCTTCTCACGATCCGGGAGAAGAAGGGCCGTCTCGCGCGGCCTGCAGGCGGCGTACCTGGGCGACGGCAACAACATGGCGAACACGCTGCTCATCGGCGCCGCTCTGGCGGGCATGCACCTCACGCTCGCATGCCCCGAGGGCCACGACCCGCTGCCGAAGCCCTGCAGCAGCGCCGCGGCGATCGCCGAGGAGACCGGCTCGCGTCTGAGCGTCGTCCGCGATCCCGCCGAAGCCGCGATCGACGCGGACGTCGTCATCACCGACACGTGGGCCTCGATGGGCCAGGAGGACCGAGCACGACGCGCGTGTCGCGGTCTTCGCCCCGTACCGGGTCGACGAGCGCCTCATGGCCCTGGCGGACGCCGATGCGATCTTCATGCACTGCCTTCCGGCCCATCGGGGCGAAGAGGTCACGGACGAGGTCATCGACTCGCCGGCTTCGGTCGTCTTCGACGAGGCCGAGAACCGGCTGCACGCGCAGAAGGCGCTGCTGACCTTCGTGCTCGGCTAGCCCGGGAACGGCCCGGGAGCACTCGCGAGATGAGGACGTGATGAGGAAGCGGACTCGAACGGCAGGACGCGATCCGTCGCATCGTGCGGCGCGAGCGCATCCGCACGCAGCGCGACCTCGTCGAGCGGCTCAAGAGCCAGCGGCTTCGTGTGCACCCAGGCGACGGTGTCCCGCGACATCACCGAGATGGGGCTGCGCAAGCTGCCCGAGGGCGTCTACGTGCTCGCCGAGGATCTGCACCTGCAGCGGATGATCTCGGAGCTGGTCGTCGAGCGTCGTCGCACGCGGACAACCTCGTGCTCGTGAAGGCCTCGCCGGGAACGGCGCCGGGCGTCGCGGCCGCGCTCGACGCGGCCGGGCCTCGACGAGGTCCTCGGCTCGATCGCGGGTGACGACACCATCCTCGTCATCACGCGCTCGGCGGACGACAGCGCCACGGTCGTGGACACGATCGACAAGTACCGCGGCCGCGCCGTAGCGGGATCCGGCGGTCCGAGCAGTCGAACGCACGCGCAGTCGAAGGAAGGACGTCAGTGGCCAAGAGAAAGTGCGTACTCGCATACTCCGGAGGGCTCGACACCTCCGTCGCCATCCAGTGGCTGCGCGACAACCACGACCTCGACGTCATCGCGCTCGCGTCGACGTCGGGCAGGAGCGGCAGGACCTCGAGTTCGTGCGCCAGAAGGCGCTCGAGATCGGCGCGGTCGAGTCGATCGTCAAGGACGTGCGCGAGGAGTACGTCGAGCGAGTTCCTCAGCAAGGCGCTGTAGCGCCAACGCGCTGTACGAGAACAAGTATCCGCTGCTCTCGGCTATGTCGCGGCCGATCATCGTCAAGCATCTCGTCGAGGAGGCCCACCGCCACGGGGCGCCGTACATCGCGCACGGCTGCACCGGCAAGGGCAACGACCAGGTGCGCTTCGAGGTCGGCATCGCCGCGCTCGACCCCGACATCACGGTGCTGGCCCCCGTGCGCGAGTGGGACCTGTGCACGCGCGAGGCAGGAGATGGAATACGCCGCCGAGCGCGGCATCCCCGTGCCGACGACGAAGGCGAGCCCGTACTCGATCGACGACAACCTCTGGGGGCGCGCCATCGAGTGCGGCGTCCTGGAGGACCCGTGGGTCGAGCCGCCCGCGGACATCTACACGCATGACCAACGACGCGCGCGCCGACGCCTGCGACACGCCCGAGTACGTCGAGATCTCGTTCGAGCAGGGGCTGCCGGTGGCGCTGGACGGGGAGCTCACGAGCGTTCCACGAGATCATCCTCGCGATGAACGAGCTGGCCGGGCGCCATGGCTTCGGCCGGATCGACATGATCGAGAACCGGCTGGTCGGCGTGAAGAGCCGCGAGATCTACGAGGTGCCCGGTGCGCTCACGCTCATCCAGGCGCACAAGGCGCTCGAGGACCTGTGCCTCGAGCGCGACCTGCTGCACTACAAGCTCGGCATCGAGCAGAAGTGGGCGGAGCTCGTCTACAACGGCATGTGGTACTCGCCGCTGAAGGAGGCGCTCGACGGCTTCGTGGACGACCACCCAGAAGCTCGTCACCGGCGACGTCCGCCTGCGGTTCTTCAAGGGCATCGTGCGTGGTCGTCGGCCGGCGCAGCCCGTACTCGCTCTACGACTACAACCTCGCGACGTACGACGCGGCGGACACGTTCGACCACCGCGCCGCCAAGGGCTTCATCGACCTGTGGGGGCTGCCCACCAGGTCTGGGCGCGGCAGCGCCGCAAGACCGGCAAGGAAGGCGAGGTCTAGCGGGCGGCCGAGGCCGCGGAGAGCGTGGAGGCGCGCCGGGACGGGGCGCCGACGGGACCGGGATGGTGAGCATGGCCGAGGACAAGAAGGCGTGGGGCGGCCGGTTCGAGGGCTCGCTCGACGAGTTCGTCACCGAGTTCGGCGCCTCGCTGCCGGTCGACCGCGCGATGTGCGGCCGCCGACATGCGCGGCTCGATCGCGCACGCCCGCATGCTCGCGCCGGCAGGGCATCATCACGGCGGAGGACGCCGCGGCGATCGAGGCCGGCCTGAACGCCGTGCTCGACGAGATCGCGGCCGGCACGTTCGCGTTCTCCAACGCCGACGAGGACATCCACATGGCGGTCGAGCGCGCGCTTCGCGAGCGCGTCGGTGCGGCCGGCGGCACGCTTGCACACGGCGCGGTCGCGCAACGACCAGGTCGCGACGGACACGCGCCTGCACGCGAAGGCGGCTCGCGCGCGAGCTCGTCGAGAGCGCGATCGACGCTGCAATCGGCGCTGGTCGGCCCGTGCCGACGAGCGACTTCGGTGTCGTGATGCCGGGCTACACGCACCTGCAGAAGGCACAGCCGGTGCTGCTCAGCCACCACCTGCTCGCGTACGTCGTGGATGCTCGAGCGCGACGTCACGCGGCTGCGGTCACGCGTGCGAGGCCGCCGACGTCTCGCCGCTGGGCGCCGCCGCGCTCGCGGGCACGACCTTCCCGATCGACCGTCGCGTCCGTCGGCGGCAGACCTCGGCTTCTCGGAGGTCGCGCCGAACTCGATGGACGCCGTGTCCGACCGGGACTTCCTTCTCGACCTCGTCGTACGCGTGCGCGGTGGCGATGATGCACCTCTCGCGGCTGTGCGAGGAGCTCGTGCTGTGGTCGAGCGACGAGTTCGGTTTCGTCACGCATGGACGACGCGCTACGCGACCGGCTCATCGATCATGCCGCAGAAGAAGAACCCGGACGTGGCCGAGCTCGTGCGCGGGAAGACCGGCCGCGTCTACGGCGACCTCGTCGGCCTGCTCGACCGTGATGAAGGGCCTGCCGCTCGCCTACAACAAGGACATGCAGGAGGACAAGGAGGGCGTGTTCGACGCGGTGGCCACGCTCGCGGACTGCCTGCGTGCCGTGCGACCGGCATGGTGGCCACCCTGCAGGTGAACGAAGACCGCATGCGTGCCGCGGCGCAGCGGCGGGTTCATGGCCGCGACCGATCTCGCGGACCATCTGGCCGGCTCGCGGCGTCCCGTTCCGCGAGGCGCATGAGATCGTCGGGCGGCTCGTGCTGGCGTGCGAGCGCTCCGGACGTTCGCTGGCGGACCTCACCCTCGAGGACCTGCGCGCGGCGTCACCGGCGTTCGGGGACGACGCATCGGACGCCCTCGACGTCGAGCGCGCGGTCGCGCGCCGCGCCTCCGAAGGCGGTACCGGGCATGACGCCGTGCGTGCGCAGCTCGTGCTCGCGCGCGACGCGGTCGCGGACGAGCGCGAATGGTTGCGGAGGGTGCGGCCCTAGCCGCCGGGTGGGGCGGCCCGGCCTCCGGTCCGCGCGGCATGCGGGTATCATCGCGCCATGCCCGAATACGACAACCAGGCGATCGCGCGCGTGCTCGAGACCACGGCCGACCTTCTCGAGATCGACGGCGTGGACAAGTTCCGCGTCCTCTCGTACCGGCGAGCGGCGTCGAGCATCGCCGCGTGGCCGGAGCCGCTGACCGCCCTGGCCCGCGCGGGCACGCTCACCGACGTCCCGGGCGTCGGAGCCAAGCTCGCTGCCAACGTCGGGTCGCTCGTGCGGTCCGGCTCGTTCCCGGACCTGGACGCCCTGCAGCAGCGCTACCCGGCCGGCCTGGCCGACGTGATGCGTGTGAGCGGCGTCGGCCCGAAGCGAGCGCGGCAGCTCTTCGAAGCGCTCGCCGTCGACTCGATCGACGCCCTCGAGGCGAAGCTGAAGGCCGGCGAGGTCGCGAAGCTCCGCGGATTCGGCGAGAAGAGCGCGTCGGCCATCGCGGCCGGCGTCGACGCCTTCCGCCGCATGAGCGAGAGGCTCCTGCTCGCCGACGCGCTGCCACTGGCGACTCGCCTGGTGGAGGACCTTCTCGCGCTGCCGCAGGTGCGTGACGCTCAGTTCGCGGGCTCGTTGCGCCGGATGCAGCCGACCATCGGCGACATCGACGTCGTGACCTCGTCCGACGACCCCGCGTCCGTCATGCGCGGCGTGCGCGAGCTGCCGATCGTCACGCGCGTCATCGGGTCCGGCGCGACGAAGACGTCGGTGATGACCACGTCGGGCATGCAGGCCGACGTGCGGGTCGTGCCGCCGGAGTCCTACGGCGCCGCGCTCCAGTACTTCACGGGCTCCAAGGACCACAACGTCCACATCCGAGAGATGGCCCGCACGCGCGGCTTCAAGCTGAACGAATACGGCATGTTCCGCCTGGCGGACGACGTGCGCGTCGCCGGAGCCACCGAGGATGAGATCTACGCCGCGCTCGGCATGGACACGCCGCCGCCGGAGATCAGGACCGACTCGGGGGAGGTCGAGGCCGCCCAGGCGCACGCGTTGCCTCGGCTCGTGACCCTCGAGGACGTCAGGGGCGACTTCCACACGCACTCGACCTACACCGACGGGCGCTCCACGCTCGCGGAGAACCGAGCGGTCGCGGAGGAGCTCGGCTACGAGTACGTCACCGCGGCCGACCACGGGATGTCGCTCAAGATGGTGGGCGGGCTCACGCCGAGCGATCTGGAGCGGCAGTGGGCGGAGATCGACGAGCTGAACGCGAGCCCCGGCGTGCGCGTGCTCAAGGGCATCGAGCTGAACATCGCGGACGACGGCACGGTCGACTACGACGAGGACGTGCTCGCCCGTTTCGACATCTGCCTGGCCTCACTCCACTCGGGATGGGGCCAGCCGATCGAGGTGGCCACGGCGCGTGTCGTCCGAGCCATGGAGAATCCGTTCGTGGACGTCATCGGCCATCCGACCGGTCGCGTGCTCGGGCGGCGCAATCCCATCGCGCTCGACATCGAGGCCGTGCTCGCGAAGGCGGGGGAGACCGGCACCATCATGGAGATCAACTCGTTCCCCGAACGCCTCGACCTCGCCGACGAGCACATCCGCCTCGCGAGGCGCTACGGCGTGCGGTTCTCGATCGGGAGCGACGCGCACGACACCGCGCTCATGCGCACCGTGCGATACGGGGTGGCCATCGCGAGGCGCGGCTGGGTCACGCCCGAGGAGCTCCTCAACGCGCAGCCGTGGAGCGTGGCGCGCACGTGGCTGAAGCGGTCGAGGCGATAGGTGAGCGGCCCGCGGAGCGGCGTCCGCATGCTGCCGCCGACGTTCTTCGAACGCGACACGGTCGCCGTCGCGCGCGAGCTGCTGGGGAAGGTCCTGGTCAGCACCGTGGGCGGGCATCGGGTGTCCGGACGCATCGTCGAGACCGAGGCGTACCTCGGCAGCCACGATCCCGGCTCCCACGCATCCACGAAGGGCATCACGGCGCGCAACGCCGTCATGTACGGCCCGGGGGCGCACGCGTACGTGTACTTCACATACGGGAATCACCACATGCTGAATCTCATCGCCGAGGAGCGCGGGACCGCGGGGGGAGTCCTGATCCGGGCGATCGAGCCGATCGAGGGCACCGGCGTGATGGCAGCCCGCCGGGCCGAGACGAGCACCGCCCGGCGCCCGCTCGACACGCGCGAACTCACGAGCGGCCCGGGGCGCGTCGCGGCTGCACTGGGCGTGGACCTTTCACTCAACGGCGTGCCGCTGGACGGCAGGCACGGTCTCGCGGTCCTCGACGCTCCCGCGCCGCCGGAGAGCATCGGCACGTCGGGGAGGATCGGGCTCAGCGCCGGGCACGATCTCGAGCTGAGGTTCTACCTCGAGGGCAACGAGTACGTGTCGAAGGGGGTCGCGGGTCGACGAGCGCCTTCGAAGCGCCGTCGCGCGCCTGCGAGCGCGGGGTAGGTCATCGGTCAGGGGCTGGGGGGTTCGGGTCGTTACCCGCCGCCGCCACCGCCACCGCCACCTGGCGTGCCGGTGGTTGTGCCGGTGGTTCCGCCGCTGGGGGTGCCGCCACCGCCACCCGTGCCGCCACCGCCACCTGGCGTGCCGGTGGTTCCGCCGCTCGGGGTGCCGCCGCCGCTCTTGGGCTTCGACTTCTTGGTCGTCGTGGTGGTCGTCGTGCTCGAGGCCTGGACCCAGGACGACTTCCAGGTGTAGGGCGGCGAGGGCGCCCGCTGGAAGTCGATGATCGGCTCGCCAGCGAGGGCGGCGGTCATGAAGTCGTGCCATATGGGCGCGCAGAACGTCCCGCCGAAGGCGGCCTGCCCGTGGACGTCCGTCATGGGGATCGCACCCTTGAGGTAGCCCATCCACACGGCTGTGACGAGCTGCGGGGTGTAGCCGACGAACCAGGCGTCATGGTAGTTCGTGGCGGTTCCGGTCTTGCCCGCGACTTCCCGGCCGGAGAGCTGCGCCGCCGTCCCCGTGCCTCCGCTCACGACTCCCATGAGCTGCTGGGTCGTCGCCCACGCGATGCTCGGCGACAGCACCTTGGTGCCGTCGGGCTGCGCCTGATAGATGGTCTTGCCGTTGGCGTCGACGATCTTGACGATCGAGATCGGCTTGTTGTGGATGCCGTTGTCCGCCAGCGTCCCGTATGCCGACGCCATCTCGAGCGGGCTCACCGGTGCGGAGCCGAGTGCGATGGACGGCAGGTCCGGGATGTGCGTCGTGATGCCCATGTCAGCCGCGGTCCGCGCCACGTTGCTCGGGCCGATCTCCCATATGAGCCGGGCGAACACGCAGTTCACCGAGTTGCGCGTGGCGTCCGAGATGGTCATCATCCCCGAGCCCTGGCCCTCGTCGTTGTTCACGACCCATGGCGGATTGCTCGGGATCACGGCGGGCGATGAGGAGTCGATCATGCGGTACGGCGGGATGCCGTCTTCGAGGGCCGTCACGAGCACGAACGTCTTGAACGACGAGCCGGGCTGGCGATACCCCTGCGTGGCGGCGTTGAAGGAGCTCTTGTTGTAGTCGCGACCGCCGTACATGGCCCTGATGTAGCCGGTGCGCGGGTCGATGGAGACCAGCGCCGCGTCAGGGTCGGTCTTGTACGGCAGCACCTTCTTGACCGCGGCTTCTGCGGCCTTCTGCATGCGCGTGTCGATGGTGGTGTAGACGCTGAGCCCGCCCTCGAACACCTTCGTCTCCGAGTACTGCTGGAGCAGGATGCTCCGCACGTACGAGACGAAGTACGGGCAGCTGTAGATGCCCTGGTTCGGATTGACGGTCCGCTTGAGTACGATCTTCTCCTGCTCGGCCGCGTCGGCCTGCGCCTGGGTGATGTAGTGGTTCGCCACCATGCGGCCGAGCACCCAATGCTGCCGCGTGACGGCCGCCGCCATGTTGTAGTAGGGGTCGAGGTTCCCCGGCGACTGCGGCAGCCCCGCCAGCATGGCCGCCTGTGCCAGCGTCAACTGGTCGGCATGCCTGCCGAAGTACTCCTGCGCCGCCGCCTCCGCTCCGTAGGCGCCGTCGCCGAAGTAGATGGTGTTCAGGTAGTTCTCGAGGATCTGCCGCTTCGACTCGAGCTTCTCGAGCTGGTCCGCGAGGTACATCTCGCGGATCTTGCGCTGGATCGTGATCTGGTAACGCTCCTTCGAGAGGATCGTGTTGCGCATATACTCCTGCGCGATCGTCGATCCGCCCTGGGCCACGTGGCCGGTCGTGAGGTCGGTGACCGCCGCTCTGATGATCCCGTACCAGTCGTAGCCGCCGTGCTGGTAGTACCGTTCGTCCTCGACCGCGACGATCCCGTTGACGAGGTCGGTGCTCATCTTCGAGATGGGGATCACCGTGCGGTCCTCGATGTAGAACCGCGCGAGCAACTTCCCGTCGGAGGAATAGACGCGTGTGGGCTGCGCGACCTCGAACGCCGCCGGATCATGGATGTTCGGCAGACCCTGGAGCGCGTTCACGACGTAGGCGTACGCCACGCCGGCCCCCACGAGCAACAGGGCGACGATGGAGAGCAGACCGATGAGGGTCACACGCAGCGCGAGACTCTTGTTGCGGTTCTTGCGCTTCATGCGGCGGAGCCTGCTTGACATCAAGTCCCTTCGGCTCACATGGTGTTCGGACCGAGCCTACCCCGACTTGTTCGCGCGCGTGGACATGGCGGCACCGGCGTTACGAAGCCGTTTAGCCTGTTCGCGCCTCGCGGTGTCGATCCCCTCGGCGAAGGATACCCGATGGAAGGTCGCGTTGGAGAGCGTGCGCGTCCCGCCGCGCCGGAGCTGCTGGCTCCGGCCGGCGGCGCCGGCGCGCTCCGGGCCGCCATCCGCAACGGTGCCGACGCCGTCTACCTCGGCACCGGCTCGCTGAACGCGCGCCGCGGCGCGGAGAACTTCTCGCTGCCGGCGCTCGCCGAGGCGTGCGACTTCGCGCATCTGCGGGGAGCGCGGGTCTACCTGACCGCCAACGTGGTGGTGCTCGCCTCGGAGATGCCCGCCGCGCTCGAGCTCATCGCGCGTTCCTGGGAGGCGGGCGTCGACGCCGTCATCGTGCAGGACCTCGGGCTCCTCCTCGCGCTGCATCGCTCGTTGCCGGACGTGCGCGTGCACGCGTCGACACAGCTGGACGCGCACAACGCCGCGTCGGTGGCGGCGCTCGCGGGGCTCGGCGTGCAGCGCGTGACGCTGGCGCGTGAGCTCTCGGTGTCCGAGATCGCCACGCTCGTCGAGGCCTCGCCGGTGCAGATCGAGTGCTTCGTGCACGGTTCCCTGTGCTTCTGCCATTCGGGCCAATGCCTCATGTCGTCGATGGTCGGAGGCCGCTCCGCGAACCGCGGACTGTGCGCGCAGCCGTGCAGGCTGCCGTACGAGCTCGTCGACGCGTCGGGATCGGTGGCCGAGACGAGCGGACGGTACCTGCTCAGTCCCAGGGACCTTGCCGGGATCGAGCTGCTGCCGCAGCTGGTGGAGAGCGGCGTCTCCTCTCTCAAGATAGAAGGCAGGATGAAGAGCGCCGACTACGTCGCGGAGGTCGTCTCCGTCTACCGGGCGGCGCTCGATCGCGTGCTGGCGGCCCCCGACGAGTTCGCCGTCACGGCGGCGGAGACGGACCGGCTGGCCGAGGCGTTCAATCGAGGCTTCACCCAGGGATACCTCGCGGACGTGTGCGACGACCGGCTCATGAGCTACGGGCGGCCGAACAACCGCGGAGTCGCGCTCGGCCGCGTCGTCGAGTACCGGAGCGGCGTCGCGACCGTCACGCTCGACTGCGCGCTGGAAAGCGAGGACACGCTCGAGTTCTGGACGGCGAGCGGCCGGTTCGCGCAGAAGGCGGGCCCACTCGAGTGCGAAGGAGGCGTCGGGTCCGCGGCCCCCGAGGGCGCTCGCGTCCGGATCCGGACCGGCAGGGCGGTGCGCGCCGGCGACCGCGTCTTCCGCGTCACGAACGCCGCCTTGGTGCGGGCGGCGAGACGGTCGTGGCAGGGCAGCGCCGAGCGGCGGCCGGTCCCGCTTCGGATGCGTGCGCGCCTGCGCGTCGGGGAGCCGCTGGCGCTGTGGGCGGAGGCCGGCGGTGCCGAGGCCGAGGTGCGCGGAGCGGTCGTCGAGGCGGCTCGCACCAAGGCCGTGACGGCGCCGGAGGTCGCCGAGCATCTGGGCCGGCTCGGCGGGACCCCATACGGTGAACCCGACCTGACGATCGATCTCGACGCCACCGCCGGTATCTCCTTCGCCGATCTCCACGAGATCCGGCGGCAGGCGATCGCGCTGCTGAACGCGCGCCGGCTCGAACCGTGGGCCGGCCGATCGGCTCCGTCGCGCCCCGCGCCGCCCCCCATCGCCCGAACGGAGGCGCTCCCGCGCCACGCGAGCCTCGTCGTCGCGGTGGAAGACGCCGAGGCGGCCCGGTCCTGCGTCGACGCCGGTGCCGACCGCGTGGTGTGCGCGGTATACGGCGAGCAGCACCTCCCTCGCGGCGTCGAGGCGCTGTTGCCGCGGGTCGCTCACGAGGCGGAGATGGACGCGCTCGTGTCGGCGGCCGGAGCGAAGGCGGTGTGCGGCAACCTCGGGCTGCTGCGGGAGCTGGCCGCCCACGGCGTGGATGTCGAAGCGGACTGGGGGCTCAACGTCGTCAACGCGTGGAGCGCCGAGGCGCTGCGGGGGATCGGCGCGAGCGCCGTCTGGGCCTCACCCGAGCTCTCCGGACACGAGATCGCGCAGCTGTGCCAGGACTCTCCGCTTCCGGTGGGCGTGGTCGTCGGCGGGCGGATCGAGCTGATGGTCGCCGAGCACTGCGTGCTGCAGGCGGCCGGGCCGTGCTCGCACGCGTGCGCCGGCTGCGAGCGGCGCGATCGCGGCTGGGCGCTGCGCGACCGCAAGGGCTACGAGTTCCCGGTGCGCACCGATGAGGCCGGCAGGGCGCACATCTACAACTCGGTGCCCCTGGATCTCTCTCGGGCGGTCGGGGAGTTGCTGGACGCGGGAGTCGCGGCACTGCGTCTCGATCTGCGTTCGTCGGGGCGTGACGAAGCGGTCGCCCTCACGCGAGTCTGGCGCGGCCTGCTCGACGCCGTGGCCGCCGGCGGCCGGGCCCCCGACCGACCGCTCGTGGCGCCGTCGACGTCCGGCCACTACCATCGCGGGCTCAGGTAGGCGAGTTCCGTCGGCTCGTCGTCCGGTCGCGGCGGTCGTCGCTCCCGGCGGGAGGACCCGCCCCCGCGCCGTTCGGAGGCCGCGGCGCATGCTCGGGCGAGCGCACCGCGTTTGCTAGTATGGCCTGCGGACGGGCGGCCCTGCGACGACGCCGCGGCGTCCGACAACATTGCCGTGAAGTCGCGCCGACGCGGGCAAAGGACACGAGCGGTGCCGTCTCCCGAAGAGCAGATGCACGTGATCGAGAGCGGGACGTCGTCCGTCGTGCCGCGCGAGGCGCTGCTCGACAAGCTGCGTTCGGGGCGGCCTCTCCGGGTGAAGCTGGGCGTGGACCCGACGGCTCCGGACCTCCACCTGGGCCATGCCGTGCCTCTTAGCGCAAGCTGCGGCAGTTCCAGGACCTCGGCCACATCGGTCGTCCTGATCATCGGCGACTTCACCGCGCTTCATCGGCGACCCGTCCGGCCGCAACACGACGCGCCCGCGCGCTCTCGATGGAGCAGATCGATGAGAACGCGCAGACCTACATCGCGCAGGCGTTCCGCATCCTCGACCCCGACCGCACGGAGCTCGTGCGCAACTCGACCTGGCTGAGCGCGTTGTCGGCTTCGCCGATCTGCTCGCGGCTGACGAGCCGGTTCACCGTGGCGCGCATCCTCGAGCGTGACGACTTCTCGAACGCGCTACGCCGAGCAGCAGCCGATCTCGCTGCACGAGTTCCTGTATCCGGTCGCCCAGGCGTACGACTCGGTGTGCGTGCGGCCGACATCGAGATCGGC